>CAWFFB010000022.1:2500-504574 GCA_963814975.1 uncultured Acidobacteriota bacterium
TGTCAAGTTCAGCGGTGCGTGCAATCGCATGGAACTGAGATACACCGCGTCGCGCGACGCTCACGCCGCGATCGTGACTGAGCCAACGTGAGCGTTTCTGCTGAAAGCGGATCGCTGAGCGCAGTGGCTGAAAGCTGACTACGTAAGCCGCACGAGATGATTCTGCTTTTGCCCCTTCCGCAACACGAACAGCCGCCCGCCGATCGCCTGCTCGCGCGTCAGCCGCGCCTGCGGATCCGACGCCCGCCGGTTATTCACGTACACACCACCCGACAGCACCAGGCGCCGCGCTTCGCTCTTCGACGGAGCGAGCTGCACGCGCGCAAGGAGATCGACCAGCCCAATCCCAGGCGGATCGACATCCGTGGTCGGCAATTCCGTCGACGGCACATCCTCGAAGACGGCCAGCACGTCCTCAACCGCAAGCTCCGCGATCCGTTCTCCGAACAACAGGCTCGAGGCTTGCTCGACCCGCACCACCTGCGTGGCGCCGTGCACGAGGCTGGTCACCTCATGCGCCAGCACGCGCTGCGCCTCGCGGCGCTCGGGGAACTCGCCGGTCGCCGCCTCGAGCGCCTCAATCTCACGCCGATCGAGGAACGTGAAGCACTTCAGATAGGACACGACGTCGCGGTCCTCGACGTTCAGCCAGAACTGGTAGAAGCGGAAGGGCGAGGTGCGCGCCGCATCCAGCCACACGGTGCCTGCTTCGGTCTTGCCGAACTTCGTGCCCGACGCTGTCTTCATCAGCGGCCACACCAGACCGTGCGCCTTCTTGCCGCGCAGCTTGCGGATCAAGTCGATGCCGGCCGTGATGTTGCCCCACTGATCGCTGCCGCCCATCTGAACGGCGCAGCCGAAGCGATCGAACATTTGCAGGAAGTCGTAGGCCTGAAGGACCAGATAACTGAATTCGGTGAACGAAATACCCTCTTCGCTCTCGAGTCGGCGGTTCACCGACTCCTTCTGCAGCATGTAATTGACGGTGAAATATTTGCCGGCGTCCCGCAGAAACGAGATCAGATCAATCGTGGCGAGCCAGTCCGCGTTGTTGACGATCCGCGCCGCTGGCGGACCGCCCGGCCGGGGGGTGAAGTCGAGAAAATGCTCCAACTGCGCGCGCACGCCGGCCACGTTCTCAACGATCCGCTCGGGCGAGAGCAGCACGCGCTCCTGCGACTTACCGCTCGGGTCGCCGATCATCCCGGTACCGCCGCCCACGATGGCGATCGGGGAATGCCCGAATCGCTGCAGGCGCGCAAGGCCCATGACGGTGAGCAGCGATCCGACGTGAAGGCTTGGCGCCGTCGGATCGAAGCCGATATACGCGGTGACGGGCTTGTCCGCGAGCAACTCCGACAGCCCCTCGGTCGCATCGAACACCATCCCGCGCCACGTCAGCTCGTCAAAGAGATTGTCCATCAACCGTTCTACGCTGCTCGTACGTTACGTTCTGCGTGCGACGTTCTACGTTACGTGCGACGTTCCGCGTGCCACGTTCCGCGTGCCACGTTCTACGCGCTACGTGCCCCGTGCCGCGCTCCATGTCGCTGTGTTTAGAACGTCGAACGCAGAACGTCGAACGTCAGAACGTCGAACGTCGAACGCAGAACGGCGAACGAAGAACGGCGAACGGAGAACGATTACTATATCAGTCGATGGCGATCAGCCGACGCACCCTGCTGAAGGGCTTCGCGGCCAGCGGTATTGGGGCTGCGACGGGCGCCGGCGCGTACGGCTATCTGTACGGGCGTGGCGCCCTCGAGCTCACGCGCGCGACCCTTCCGGTCGATCATCTGCCGCCTGGCCTGGCCGGCTTTCGAATCGGCCTGATGACCGACATCCATCGAAGCCGTTGGGTCTCGGCCGAGGATGTCTCGAAAGCCGTCCGCCTCTTGATGGCGGAAGCGCCGGATCTCATCGTGATCGGGGGCGATTACGTTACGTGGGGGGACCGGCAATACGTCGGTGCGTCCGCCGACGCGCTCGGCGCCCTTCACGCGCCGCACGGCGTGTTTGGCATCCTGGGCAACCACGACGACGACCATGACATGCCGGCGGCGCTCATCGCGCGCGGTGTCGAGATGCTGAAGGATGCCAGAACCCGTCTGACCATCGGCCGCGACACCCTCGAGCTTGCCGGAATCCGCTACTGGACCAGGCGCGCAGTCGATGTCGCCGCGGTGTTACGGGGGGCAAAGGGGCCGCTGGTGCTGCTGGCGCACGACCCCCGCCGGTTGACGGAAGCCGCGGCTCTCGGCGTGCCGCTCGTCCTCTCAGGGCATACCCACGGGGGACAGGTGGTCCTCCCGGTGGTGGGCGCTGTGGCAGCCAGGAAATTTCCGGTCGTGGCGGGCGTCGCGCGCCAGGAACGCACGACGATATTCGTGAGCCGCGGCATCGGCACGGTATACGTACCGGTGCGAATCAACTGCCCGCCTGAAGTCGCCTTGTTGACGCTCCATCCGGCGGCCGAATGAACCGCCGGCCCTGCAGCTCCCAGCCTCCCTCGAGCACGAGCCGTATCGCTTCAGGGTAGATCCGATGTTCCTCGACGAGGATTCGTGCCGACAAGGTTTCCACCGTATCGGCATCGAGCACCGGGACGGCGGCCTGAAGCACGATTGGGCCAGTATCGAGCTCCGGCGCCACGAGATGCACCGTCGCGCCGCTCACGCGCACGCCGTGCTCGAGAGCCTGCCGCTGCGCGTCGAGGCCCGGAAACGCGGGCAGAAGCGACGGGTGCATGTTGAGAATGCGATTCGGGAACGCCTCGAGCAACGGCGCGCGGATCCGCCGCATGAAACCAGCGAGACAGACGAGCCCGACATCGCGATCCTTCAGGAGCCTGACGATCAGGCGATCGTAATCGTCGGGGCCGGAGCAATCACCCGGCCGAAGATACATGGCTTCGATCTTCGCGGCTCGCGCGCGCGACAGCGCGTGGGCTTCGGCCCGATTCGAGATCACAATCGCGACCGTCGCGTCGAGTTCCGCGCGGGCAGACGCGTCGATGATCGACTGGAGGTTGCTGCCGCGCCCGGAGACGAGAACGGCGAGTCGGTGCGTCAAATGGGGACGGGGAGATTCTTCAGGCACTGAGTGTGCCACCCCGACCTGACGGAAAAGGCCTCATGCCCAGGTCCGCCCGGCGAGACTGGCGATATCCCGTCTCGCGCTGGAAGTTTGGCGGTTAGACGTGCCTCGCCTTTTCACTGGTACTGCACGGTGCGACGACCCGGCGTGACTGTCCCGATCACAGCGGCGTCGGACTCCCCCGCCTGCGCCAGACGGCGCAACAGTTCGCGTCGGTCCGCCGCGGCACAGACCGCAATCAATCCGATGCCCATGTTGAACGCCCGGAACATCTCGGTGATCCCGATGTCACCGCGCGATCGCAGCAGCGTGAAGATGGGCGGCACGTCCCACGCGCCTGCATCAATCACCGCGTCGCAGCCTTCGGGAAGAATGCGCGGCAGGTTGTCGGTAATCCCGCCGCCGGTGATGTGCGCCATGCCCTTGATCATCCCCGAATCGAGAAGCGGGGCCAGGAGCCGCAGGTACGAGCGATGGGGCGCAAGCAACGCTTCGCCGATGGTTGTTCCCAGTTCGGGGACAAAGTCGCCCGGCGTGAAGCCGGTGTGCTCGAACAGCACGCGGCGCGCGAGCGAATACCCGTTGGTGTGCAGCCCCGTCGATGGAAGACCAATCAGTACGTCGCCCGGCCCGATGGTGCGCCCATCCACGATGCGCGCCTGTTCGACGATCCCGACCACGAAGCCCGCGATGTCGTACTCGCCGTCGCGATAGAAACCGGGCATCTCGGCGGTTTCACCCCCGATGAGCGCACACCCGTTCTCGCGACAGCCGCGGGCGACCCCTGCAATCACCTGCTCGGCGATGTCGGGCGACAGCCGGCCGGTCGCCAGATAATCGAGGAAGAACAGCGGCCGCGCACCCTGCACCAGGATGTCGTTGACGCAGTGGTTCACCAGGTCGGCGCCGACCGTGTCGTGACGGCCGGTCATGAACGCGACCCTGAGCTTCGTGCCGACGCCGTCGGCGCTCGACACGAGCACCGGCTCGCCGAACATATGGGAGTCCAGCCGGAACAGGCCGCCAAACGACCCGATATCGGAGAGCACGCCCGGCGTAAACGTGGCACGGGCCAGCGATCTGATCCGGCGGACGGCCTCGTTGCCCGCGTCGATGTCCACGCCAGACTGCCGATAGTCCATCAGAAGTCCAGTCTGCCGATCAAGGTCTGCATCAGATCGCGTGCCGGCGCCGCCTCGGGCGCCGCCCAATAGGTGCGTCGCGCGAAGGAAAAGAACCGCTCCTTCTCAAAATCCTCCTCGAGCATGTCAAAGCCTTCCGCCAGGAGCGTAATCGCCTCGTCGCGGGCCTGATGCTTCTCGAGCAGCGGCACCATCAGCGCGGTGTTGCGCATGGCGATCATCGCCAGCGCAAGTGCGATGGGGGAGCGGGCGGGATCGCGCGCGGGAATGCCCACCTCGAACAGCGCCTCGACGGCCGTCGTGCGACCCCACAGCCCCAGCGCACCGAGGCCGGCCGCCGCGGCACGCAGCAGCTCCTGAAACCCGGGATTGCGGTCGCCGAATTTCAGCGTCTCGACCAGATACGGCTCGTGCGATGCGCAGTTGACCCCGAGAAGACAGATGCCGGCAGCCACCGACGGCTGTCGGGCTTGCGGCGCGCTGCGCTGAAGCGCGGCCAGCGTCTCGAGCGCGCGCTTGTCGCCAATCTTGCCGAGCGCAACGGCGGCATCATCTTGAAGGGGCCCATCCAGCTTCGCGATGGCCGTAAGAGCGTCGAACGCGTATTGAGCCTTGTAATCGCCGAGCGCCTCGATCACCGCGCTGCGGAAGAAATCCTCGCCGCGCCCGGCCTCCCGCGCCAGCACCGGTTGAACGCGGGCGTCGGCGCCGAGGGCGGCGAGCGCGCGCACCAACGCGGGCCGGACAAACTCCCCCTGCTCCTTCTCCATTGCGGTCAGCAGAGTGGGTACCATGCGCGGATCGGAATTGTGCTCGAAGAAAAGGTAGGCAACCGTGCGCAGGCGGTCGTTGGGGCTGGTCAGCGACTCGCGCATCGCGTCGACGGTCCGGGGATCGTTGAACCCTGTCAGCAGGACCAGCGCGCGATACCGCACATAACCGTCGGCGTGCTCGGCCACCGCACGCAGCAACGCCGGCACGGCCTGCGATCCCGCAGTCCGGCGGACGGTGCGCGAAGCTGCCGTGCGTGACGGGTAGTCGAGATCGCCGAGCTTGTCGATGGCGGCTTGAAGCTGCGCCGGAGACGTGGCCTGCGGCGCGGAGGGTTCCTGCCCGCGTGCCGGGCGCTCGAACAGGCCGACGAGCAAGCTCACGGCGCACAGGATTGTGACGAGCGGTGCAGTGCGTCCGACCTTTGATGTACTCGGCATCGGTTGCCGTAAATCCGCGGCGCTAGGCATGACTCAGCTAGTGACCGGCTCTTTGTCGAGCTTCAGTGCCAGTTGCAGATACGACTTCTGGTCGCGCGGGAACTCGACCGGGTACTGCCCCGTGTAACACGAACTGCAGTAGTTGTGACGCTCGTCGCCCACTGCGCTGAGGAGTCCTTCCAGGCTCAGATACGCGACGGTGTCGGCTTCGAGAAACGCGGTGATCTCGTCGATTGTGTGGGTGGCTGCGATCAGCTCTGACCGGCTCGGGGTATCGACACCGTAAAAGCAGGGGGAAATCGTCGGCGGACAACTGATTCGAACGTGCACTTCCTTCGCCCCCGCCGCCCGCACCATCCGGACGATCTTCCGGCTCGTCGTCCCCCGCACGATAGAATCGTCCACGAGGATGACGCGCCTCCCGTCGAGGATGCTGCGGACCGGATTGAGCTTCACTTTGACACCGAAGTGCCGGATCGACGATTGCGGCTGGATGAACGTGCGGCCGACGTAGTGGTTGCGGATGAGGCCCATGCGGAGCGGGATTCCCGACTCCTCCGCGAAGCCCATCGCGGCGCACACGCCGGAGTCGGGCACCGGCACCACCACATCCGCGTCGACCGGTTGCTCCCGGGCAAGGATACGTCCGAGATTCGTGCGCACTTCGTTGACGCTTTTTCCGTAGACGTAGCTGTCCGGGCGCGCGAAGTAGACGTGCTCGAACACGCAGTGAGCCAGCGGCGCAAAGGGAAACGGCTTGAAGGACCTGAGGCCATCGGCGCTCACCACGAGGACTTCGCCCGGTTCGACGTCACGGATATACGTGGCGCCGATGAGGTCCATCGCGCACGTCTCCGAACAGACCACGTATGCACTGTCCAGCCGGCCGAGCGCGAGGGGCCTGAACCCGTGCGGGTCCCGCACGGCAATCAGGCGGTCCTTCGAGAGCATGAGGAACGAGAACGCGCCCTGAACCTGCGACACGGACTCGACGATGGCATCCTCGATGCTGCCTGCTTTCGACCGCGCGTAGAGATGCAGCACCACCTCGGTATCGCTGCTCGATTGGAAGATCGAGCCCTGGTGCACGAGCTCGTCCCGCAGCTCGCCCGCGTTGACCAGGTTGCCGTTGTGGCAAATCGCAATCTGGCCGTGGGCACAATCAATCAGGATCGGCTGCGCGTTCGACAGCTTGCTCTCCCCCGCGGTCGAGTAGCGCACGTGCCCGATCGCGAGGGAGCCGGGCAGGCGGGAGAGTTCGTCGCTGTCGAACGTCTCGGCCACGTAGCCCATTGCCTTGGAAACGCGGATCTGACGGCTATCGGAAGCGGCGATGCCGGCGCTCTCCTGGCCGCGGTGCTGCAGCGCGTAGAGACCAAGATAGGTCATGTTGGCCGCTTCGGGATGGCCGAATATGCCGAAGACGCCGCATTCATCTTTGAATTTGTCCATGGTCACTTCGTCACGCGCCGCGACTCAGGCGACGCGCTTCGCGAAATACCGCCCGATCGTACTCGACCACACACGCTCGGCGTCGGTCACCGGCATGTCGACAACCACCCGGCCGTCGACGGCGATGCGGAGCAGGTTACCGCCTGTTTCTCCAACGACCCGCGCCGGCACGCGCGCCGCCGCCGCCCGTTGAAGCACCTCGGTGACCTGATCGGACGACAGCGACACGATCACGCGAGAGGCTGTTTCACCGAACAGCGCCGCCACCTCGTTGATCCTCGGGTCGCTCGAAACGCTCACTCCTTCAATGGATACCTCCGCGCCGATGCCAGCTCCGCCGAAACAGCACTCGGCGAGCGCGACTGCGAGGCCGCCGTCGGAACAGTCGTGAGCTGAACGAATCAATCGGGCGTCAGCCAGCGTCACGAGGAGATCCTGAAGCGCGCGCTCGGCCTTCAAGTCGAGCTCTGGCGGTGCGCCTCGCACCAGGCTGTGGACCACCTTCAGATACTCGGTGCCGCCCAGTTCACCCCGCCCCGTCGCCCAACAGCACGATGATGTGGCCGGCGCCCTGAAAACGACCGGCCAGAGCGCGATCGGCGTGTTCGAGGAGGCCAACCACGCCGATGACCGGCGTCGGGTCGATCGCGCGCCCATCGGTCTCGTTGTACAAACTGACGTTTCCGCCGGTGATCGGGACACCGAGGGCGCGACACGCCTCGCCGACCCCCTCGACGGCCTTCGCAAACTGCCACATGATCGACGGCCGCTCGGGATTCCCGAAGTTGAGGCAGTTGGTGGCCCCGAGCGGGCGCGCCCCGGCGCACGCGACATTCCTGGCCGCCTCGGCCACGGCCAGCATCGCGCCGCGGTACGGATCCAGATAGCAGTAGCGGCCGTTGCCGTCGACCGAAAGCGCCAACGCCCGATCGGTTCCCTTGAGGCGGACCACGCCGGCGCCGAGTCCAGGCAGCTTCACGGTATTGGTCTGCACCATGTGATCGTACTGCCGGTATGCCCACTCCTTGCTCGCGATCGTCGGCGAGCCGACCAGCATCAGCAGTGCGTCGTTGCCGGAAGGCACCTTCTCGAGAGCGTTGAGATCGAGCGACTGAACGCTCTTCAGGTACGAAGGGGGCTCCATCGGACGGCGATACACCGGCGCCTCGTCGGTCAACGCGCCGTTGGGGATCTCGGCGACGATCCGGCCGCGATCCTTCACCCGAAGCAGGCCGTCGCCGGTGACCTCGCCGATGCGCACCGCGTGCAGATCCCATTTGTCGAAGATCCGCTCCACCTCGGCCTCACGTCCCCTCTTGACGACGAGCAGCATCCGTTCCTGCGACTCCGACAGCATGATTTCGTACGGCGTCATGCCGCTCTCGCGCTGTGGCACGAGCGACACGTCGATTTCGACGCCGGCGCCGCCGCGCGATCCCATTTCCGTGGTCGAACAGGTCAGCCCGGCCGCCCCCATGTCCTGAATGCCAACGAGCGTGTCGGTCTTCATCACCTCGAGACAGGCTTCGAGCAGCAGCTTTTCCATGAAGGGGTCGCCGACCTGAACGGCCGGCCGCTTTTCGGCGGACGTGTCGTCGAATTCAGCAGAGGCCATGGTGGCGCCGTGAATCCCGTCCCGTCCGGTCTTCGCGCCGACGTAGTACACCGCATTCCCGGCACCTGATGCGACACCCTTGATGAGGTCCGCGGCTCTCGCAATCCCGAGGCAGAACACGTTCACCAGGGGATTGCCGGCGTACGAAGGTTCGAACGCGATTTCCCCGCCGACGGTCGGAATGCCGATGCTGTTGCCGTATCCGGCGATGCCGGCGACAACCCCTTCCAGCAGACGCGGCGTGGCCGCGCCGTCGAGAGGGCCGAACCGCAGCGAGTTCATCAGAGCGATCGGCCGTGCGCCCATGGTGAAAATGTCCCGGATAATCCCACCAACGCCGGTCGCAGCGCCCTGATACGGCTCGATGAACGAGGGATGATTATGCGACTCGATCTTGAAGACGGCCGCGAGCCCTTCGCCGATGTCGATGGCGCCGGCATTTTCACCGGGGCCCTGCAGCACCTGAGGTCCCTCGGTTGGCAGCGTCCGCAGATGGACCCGTGAGCTCTTGTAGCTGCAGTGCTCGGACCACATCACCGAGAAAATCCCCAGCTCGGTCAGGTTCGGCTCACGGCCGAGGGCTGTGACGATGCGCTCGTACTCGTCGGCCTTGAGGCCATGACGTTGCAGAACCTGCGGATCGATCATGCCTGCGCGACCAGCGCACCCGATTTCAACGACTGAACCACGGATTCAAGAATGATCAAGCCGTCGGTACTGCCGAGGACCGATTCGCAGGCCCGCTCTGGATGCGGCATGAGACCGACCACGTTCCGCCTTTCGTTGCACAGGCCCGCAATAGCTGCCGCCGAGCCGTTCGGATTCGCGGCATCGGTGGCCTCGCCCTCCCGCGTGACGTAGCGAAACACCACCTGCCGGTTCCTCTCGAGGCGTTCGATCACATCCGGCTCCGCGAAGTAGTTGCCTTCGCCGTGCGCAATCGGGATCCTCAGCACCTGGCCCTTCCGGCAGGCAGACGTGAACGGGGTATCGGTCTGCTCGACGCGGACATGAACGTGCTCGCATCGAAACTTCAGGCCGCGATTTCTCAGCATGGCGCCCGGCAGAAGTCCAGCCTCGAGGAGCACCTGAAACCCGTTACAGATGCCGAGCACCGGCCCGCCGCGGGCCGCGAAGGCCTGCACTTCCCGCATGATCGGCGAGAACCGCGCCATCGCGCCGCACCGCAGATAGTCGCCGTGCGCGAAGCCGCCGGGCAGAACGACCGCGTCCGCGCCTTTGAGATCGACCTCCTTGTGCCAGATGCACTCGGCCTGTTCGCCGAGGACGTCCCTGATCGCATGGTACGCGTCCTGATCGCAGTTCGAGCCGGGAAAGGTGATAACGGCAAATTTCATACAAAGCTCTCAGCTCAGCTCTCAGCCGTCAGCTCTGATAGCTGAAAGCTGGCAGCTGGAAGGGACTCGAACTCGACCTAGTCGATCTCCACCCGGTAGCTCTCGATGACCGGATTCGCGAGCAGCTTGTCGGCCACTTCCGATGCCAGCGCGCTGGCCTGCGCCGCCTCGGTGGTCGCCAGATCCAGCTCGAAGTACTTGCCCTGACGCACATCCTGGACGCCGCCGTAGCCGAGGGAATGCAGCGCCTCGGCGATGGTACGACCCTGCGGATCGAACACGGATGGCTTGAGCGTGACGAATACGCGTGCGCGCATCTTCCTCCTGACCGAGCGACTATGTAAGAGCCCGCGACGCCCGTACCGAAGCCACCGCCCCGGCGTCCCCCGAATCGTCGGCGTCTGACGCAACAGCAAACACGCGTTCGAAGATGTCGTCAACGTGCTTGAACTGCTCGTCGAGATCGAACGCGCGCTCGAGATCGGCGCGCGGCAACACCCGGGACACGTCGGCATCGGCGAGCAGGAGCGCCTTGAAGTCGAGCCGCTCGTCGACGGCTCTGAGGGCGTTGCGCTGGACCCATTCGTAGGCCTGTTCGCGCGACACGCCCTGCTTCGCCAGCTCGAGCAGCACCGACCCCGAGAAGATCACGCCGCGCGAGCGCTCCAGGTTGTCGCGCATCCGGCCCTGGTGGACGACCAGGCCTGCCACGATGCGCGTGAATCGCCGCAGCATGTGATCGAGCGCGATGAAGCTGTCGGGCAGGATGATCCGCTCGACCGACGAGTGCGAGATGTCGCGCTCGTGCCACAGCGCGACGTTCTCGAAGGCTGCCTGGCAGTTCCCGCGGATCAGGCGCGCGAGGCCGACGATCTGCTCGCACCCGATCGGATTGCGCTTGTGCGGCATCGCCGACGAGCCCTTCTGGCCCCTGGCGAAGGGTTCCTCCACCTCGCCGATTTCGGTCTTTTGCAGCCCGCGGACTTCGAGCGCGAACTTCTCGAGCGAGGCCGCCGTGATCGCCAGCGCCGCCACCAGCTCCGCGTGTCGATCGCGCTGAATCACCTGCGAGGCCGCCGGAGCAGGCCGGAGTCCCAGCCGCCGGCACACGTCGGCCTCGATCGAGGGGGGAAGGTGCGCGAAAGTCCCGACAGCGCCCGACAGCTTCCCGACGCTGATCGTCGTCCGCGCGCGGTCCACCCGCTGGATGGCACGGTCGGTTTCGGCGTACCACAGCGCGAGCTTGAGCCCGAACGTCATCGGCTCGGCATGGACCCCGTGCGTGCGGCCGACCATCGGCGTTCGGCGATGCTCGAACGCCCGGGCCCGGATGGCCGCAGCCAGCGCTTCGAGGTCGTGCAGAATGAGGTCGCACGCTTCCCGCATCTGCAGCGCCTGCGCCGTGTCGACCACGTCCGACGAGGTCATGCCGAAGTGCAGCCAGCGAGCCGACGGCCCGACTTTTTCCGCAACCGCTGTCGTGAACGCAATGACGTCGTGCTGGGTGAGCTGCTCGATCTCCGCGATTCTTGCGATGTCGAACGCGCCGCGCTCGCGGATGTCCCGGGCGGCCTCGGCGGGCACGATGCCGGCGGCCGCCATCGCATCGGCCGCCGCCGTCTCGACCAGCAGCCAGGTTTCGTACCGGCGCTGATCGCTCCAAATCCGGCCCATCTCCGGGTGCGTGTAGCGTTCGATCAAATCTGAAGTCTCACGTCTGAGGTCTCACGGGCCGAACGCGCAAGGCGGCAGGGTTCATTCCAGGTTGAGCCGCTCCCGCGGAATCTGCAGCCCGTTCACGTTTCCCAGGACCGTCGCCGCCAACGAATCGTTCCTGAAGAGGTCCACCGCGACCCGCTGCACTTCCTCAGCGGTCACCCGTTCGATGCCGAGCAGCGTTTCGTCGAGGCCGAACTGGCGATCGAAGTAGATCTCCTGGCGCGCCAGGTGCGACATGCGGCTGGCCGTGTTCTCGAGGCTCAGCATGAGACTGCCCTTCAGGTGATCCTTCGCGCGCTGCAGCTCGGCGTCGGGCACCGGCGCCTGCTTGATCGTGCGGAGCTCTTCCACGACCAGATCGATCACTTCGCCAACCGCCTCATTCGCGCAGCCGGCGTAAACGGTGAACGAGCCTGCATCACGATACGCACTGAGCCCGCTGAACACCGCATAGGCCAGTCCCCGCTTCTCCCGAACGTTCTGAAACAGGCGTGAGCTCATCGAGCCCCCCAGCAGCGTGTTCAGCACGTAGCTCGAATAACGATCGTCGTGGTTCTGCGGGTAGCTGCTTGCGCCGAGGCAGAGATGGCTTTGCTCCAGCTCCTTGTTCCGAATCAGCACTTTCGGGACAACCGTCGGCGCTTCCTCGCCGAGCGTCACGCCCCCCGAGTTCTGCGATCCAAACTTCTCCTCGACCAGCTCCCGTACCCGTCCATGCTCGAGATTTCCCACCGCGGAGACGATCAGGTTGCGCGGCGTGTAGACGTTGACGAAATAGTCGCGCAGCAGGTCGGCGCCGAACGATTCGACCGTCTCGCGGATCCCCAGAATGGGCCGGCCCAGCGGATGATTCTCCCAGAATCCCTGGGTGAAGAGCTCGTGCACAAGATCGTCAGGGGTGTCCTCGACCATCTTGATCTCTTCGACCACGACCTTCTTCTCGCGCTCGATGTCGGCCGGGCTGAATGCCGGGTTGAGCACGATGTCGGAAAGGATGTCGATCGCAAGCGGCAGGTGCTCGTCGAGCACCTTGATGTAGTAGCTCGCGTATTCTTTGGCCGTAAACGCGTCGAGCTGCCCGCCGATCGAATCGATGGCCTGCGCGATGTCTTCCGCCGACCGCTTGGCGGTGCCCTTGAAGAGCATGTGCTCGACGAAATGCGCGATTCCGCCGCGCTCGGCAGTTTCGTGGCGCGAGCCCCGCGTGAGCCAGACTCCGATGCTGATCGAGCGGACCTGAGTCATCCGCTCGGTGAGAATACGGAGGCCGTTATCGAGAACGTCTCTGACGATTGGTGAATTCGACAAGGTGAACGGCTCGCAGCAGGGAGTGCCGGGCGTGCCGGCGGCTTCACAGCATCCAGTTACACGCCGCAAAGCATTGACCAGTAAGGAATTACAAGCTCGCACCCAACTATAACATGCGCCCAGCACCCGGGGCAAGCACAGGTGCGCTCAGCCATGGGGCGCGCCGTTTGGCAGTAGGATCAGGATCGTAATCGGGATCGTCGACCAAGTCGTTGGAATCATGGCAGATACCGTTCCCACAGAACGCCAAGCGTTGGACATCGGCGGGCTGGAGCGCCCCGCGCTCGAGGCGGCTCTCGCCGACCGGGGACACGAACAGTTCCGCGCACGACAGATCTTCCGTTGGATCTACCGCCGTGGGGTGACCGACCTCGACGCGATGTCCGATTTGCCGCGAGGGCTGCGCGCGGCCCTCGCCTCGGAGTTCACACTCGCCACGCCGGTGGTTCGTCGCGCGCGAGCGATCGACGGACGGGACCGAGAAGTTTCTCCTTCGTCTGAGCGATGGCCGCCAGATTGAGTCCGTGTTCATCCCGGATACACCGGCGATGACCTTCTGTATCTCGACGCAGGTCGGATGCGCCATGGCGTGCGCGTTCTGCTTGACTGGCAAGATGGGTCTGGTCCGCAACCTCACGGCGGGCGAAATTGTCGGGCAGGTGCGGCTCCTCGCCAACGCCCTCGCGCTCCGGGACAAGCCGTTCAACATCGTCCTCATGGGCATGGGAGAACCGCTGCACAACTACGACGAGACGATGAAGGCGATCCGGATACTGGCCGACGAACACGGTCTTGCGCTGCCACCGCGCCGGATCACGCTCTCGACTGTCGGACTGCTGCCGGCTCTCGAGCGTCTGGCGCAGCGAGCCGATCATGCCCAACCTGGCGATTTCTCTGCACGCTCCTACCGATCTGCAGCGCGGCCGCCTGGTTCCGATCAACACGAAATACGGCGTGACCGACATCATCGAGGCCTGCAAGCGGTTTCCGTTGAAGCGCAGGAGCCGAATCACGTTCGAGTACGTGCTGCTTGCCGGTGTGAACGATTCGCCGGCGGATGCGCGCCTGCTGTCCAGGCTGCTGGCCGGCGTGAAATCGAAAGTGAATCTCATCCCGCTCAATGCGGCTCCCGGGATTGCTTTCGAGCGGCCGTCGGACGCCGCCATCGATCGCTTCGCGCGCACTCTATCCGAACGAGGACTGACGGTTTCGGTTCGGAAGAGCCGCGGCCGCGACATCCGAGCCGCATGCGGCCAATTGATCGTGGAAGGCCAGAAACGATCCCCCGGCCAGCAACTCGCGACCCTGGCCTTCGGGCAGTGATGCGGTAAATCGCCTCGTTTGAGTTCCCACGGGGGCAGACGAGCCGGCTACTCGATGATGACCTCGCCGAGGAGGCACCCGTTCTCCGCCGCGGCGATCCTGACAGCCACCCATTCGTTGCGGGCTCGTCCGGATGCAATCCTGACCTTCAGATAATTCGACGTGACGGCCAGCAATCCGTCCTCGAGGGTCAGGCCCTGCTGCACGGTGCCAATCTGGGAGGCGCGGAATCGCTCGGCCAACTGTTCCGAGATCCGTCGAAGGCGGCTCGAACGCTCTCGAACGGTCGTCCCCGGCACCTTGCCCGACATGGCTGACGCCGCCGTCCCCGATCTATCCGAGTACGGAAACACATGCACGTGCGTCAGCGGCGAGCCCTCCAGATAGCACGCGAGTTGCCTGAAGTCGTCATCGGTCTCACCCGGAAATCCGACGATGATGTCGGACCCGATCGAAGCGTCGGGAATCCGTGTTCTGATGCCGTCGACGAGCCCGGCGTACTGTGCGAGCGTATAGGGCCGCCGCATCGCGTCGAGCATGCGGTTGCTCGCATGCTGCAGCGGCAGGTGGAAATGAGACGCAAAGCACGCGTGGTCGGCGACGAGCGCCACGACCTCGTGCGAACAGTCCATCGGCTCCAACGAGCTGATCCGAAAGCGCACCCTGGCTCCGCCAACATCGGCGTTTGACCAAGCCGCCAGCGCCCGGAGCAGGCTGGAGAGCGATGAAGCCGGTGTCAAGTCGCGGCCGTACGAACCCAGGTGAACGCCGGTCAGTGCGATCTCCCTGAAGCCGGCCGCAGCCACCCGCCGGACCTCGCCCAAAACCTCTTCGACCGGGACGCTGCGCGGCCGCCCGCGCGTGGAAGGAATGATGCAGTAGGTACATGGCTCGGCGCATCCCGTTTGGACGCGCAAGGTAAACGCGGTGCGACCGGCCATTCCCGGCTCGATCCGCGGCGCCGCAGGCTCCGTCCCCGTCGCCGAAGCGTTCGGCGGTGGTCGTGAAGGCGGACGAAGGATCGCAGCACCTGAATCAACCGCGGCTTGTCGTCATTGGGCACCACCTCGGCGACATTCGGCAACGCGCCGACCTCGCCGGGGCGTCGCGTGGCGTAGCAGCCCGTGACGACGATGCGAGCGCTCGGGGTTGTCGCGCGCAATGCGGCGGATGGTCTGCCGTGCACCTTGGTCGGCCGAGGCCGTCACCGAGCAGGTGTTCACCACGACGAGGTCTGCTTGATCGGGTGACGCAGGTGACGCGCCGTTCGCCAGCAGCGCTTCCTCGAAGCCGAGGGAGTCCGCCTGGTTGACACGGCAGCCGAACGTGACGATGGAATACTTCATCGACGAGCACCGTCGTGTGATCGTCCAGCTACCCACGATCGTCTGTAGATTGGCGATCGCCTAATGGTCCATCCTCGATGAGGGCCTTGCGCCCGATATCCCGCCGGTATTGCATCCCCTCGAACGAAATATGCGTCACGCCGCGCGTAAGCTCGCGCGATCGCTTCAGCGAACTCGCCGCCGCGCCCCACAACCGTCAGAACCCGGCCGCCTGCGGTCACGAGCTGGTCATCGCGACGCGCCGTGCCCCCGTGGTAGACCGTCACCCCGGGCAACCGCTCAGCTTCGTCGATTCCGGAAATCGGGCGGCCCGATTCGGACGGACTCCGGGTAGCCTCGGGATGCCAGCACGATGCCGACGATCTTTTCGGACGAGAGCTGACAGGTACGTTGCTGAAGGTTGCCCGTCGCCGCTGCCACGAGCATCGGCAACAGCGGCTCCGCGATCCGCGGCAGGATCACCTGCGCCTCGGGATCGCCTAACCGCACGTTGAACTCGATCACCTTTGGACCGGCGGCCGTCAACATCAGTCCAACGTAGAGGAACCCACGAAACGGATGACCCTCGGCGGCCATTCCGCCCACCACGGGCTCCACGATTTCGCGCATGACCCGCGTCTGCAGGGGGCCGTCGATGAGCGGGCTCGGAGCGAACGCGCCCATCCCGCCGGTGTTCGGTCCTCGATCGTCGTCGAAGATCCGCTTGTGATCCTGTGCTGAGCCAATCGGCAGTGCCCGCTCGCCGTCACTGACGACGAAGAATGACACCTCCGGCCCGGCTAGACATTCCTCCACCACGAGCCGATCGCCGGCTTCCCCGAAGCGGTGCGCCGTCATCGCAGCCACGACGGCGGCTTCGGCTTCGGCGCGATTGTCGGCAATCACGACGCCCTTGCCGGCAGCCAGCCCATCCGCCTTCAGCACCACCGGAAAGCCGAATTCGCCCGAGCGCACGCACGCAGCGCCTCGTCAGCCGCGTCACAGGTTCGAAAACGTGCCGTCGGCACACCATGCCGCGCCATGAAGGCTTTCGCGAAGGCTTTGCTTGCCTCGAGCCGCGCGGCTCGAGCGGTGGGCCCGAAAATGAGCCGGTTCTCCTCGGCAAAGCAGTCGACGAGGCCGACGCTGAGCGGCAGCTCGGGTCCGACGACCGTCATATCAATCTGCTCACGCTCGGCGAGCGCGGCGATCGCTCGGGCCGTGAGAGGTCGACGGGCGCGATCCTGGCAATCGCCGCCATACCGGGATTCCCAGGGGCGCAGACGAGCTCGGCCACGTCTCGCTCTCCGGCAAGGCGAGCGACAAGCGCATGTTCGCGCGCACCGCCGCCAATCACCAGAACTCTCATGTATGGAACGGTTTATGGGTGCGCTGATGCTGCACGGGTGCGAAAGCAGCGGGGACTATCTCGTTGACCTTGACGAGTGTTTGCGCCTAGAATTCGCGTCTACCTGTGCTAGCCTAACACACTTGTATTTACCATTTGATGCGAGCCACCCGCGAAAGGGGTGTGATTTTCGTGGCTGAAGTCAAGATCCAGGAGGGCGAATCGATTGAGAGCGCGCTGCGTCGCTTCAAGCGAAAGGTCCAGCAGGAAGACATCATCAAGGACATCAAGAAGCATTCGTTCTATCTGAAACCCGGCGACAAACGCCGGGCGAAGCAGGCGCTCGCGCGCAAGCGCAACCGAAAGAAGCTGCGGCGCGAAGTGGAATAAAGCCGACCCGACGAGGTAGCGACCCATGGAGTTCCAAGACCGGATCCTCAGTTGCGTGGATTGCAGCGCGGAGTTCGTATGGACGGCGGGAGAGCAGCAGTTTTTCGCCGATAAGAACTTCAAGAACGAGCCCAAGCGGTGCAAGGCCTGCAAGACCAAGCGGGCATCGCGACCCGCCGGTGGCTCGATGGGCCGGGAAAGGGTCGAAACCATCACGACCTGCTCGGCGTGCGGCAAGGAAACGACCGTGCCGTTCAAGCCGACGCAGGGACGTCCTGTCTTCTGCAAGGAATGCTTCCAGTCCCGGAAATTTGCCGGGGCTGGGGGCGTCTGAGTTCCACCGTCCTCGTTTCGTACGGTTCACGATCAATACCGCCGTGGGCGTGTGCTAAGCTCACGCGAATACACTCTGGAGCACATCCATGCAGATCGAGGAACGGTCGGTTGGCGACGTCGTCGTGCTCGACCTGACGGGCCGAATCACGCTGGGCGAAGGCGATCAGCTCCTGAAGGACAAGGTGAACAGCCTCGTCAATCAGGGACACAAGCGGATAGTGTTGAATCTCGCCGGCGTGCCGTACATCGACAGCGCCGGCCTCGGTGAAATCGTCGGTTCCTACACCACCGTGAGCCGGCAGGGCGGCAGCCTGAAGCTGCTGAACCTGACGAAAAAGATCACGGACTTGCTGGCCATCACGAAGCTCTTGACCGTCTTCGAAACCTTCGAGTCGGAGGACGAGGCAGTCCGGAGTTTTTCCGCTTCGGCCAAGGTCTGAAGCAGCCCCCCCGTCTGCGCTAGATGGCGCGCAGCACTTCTCCCGATCTGGCGGTCCCGGATCCTTCGTTCACCGAAGTATCGAGTCGTCCGACTGCCTACCACCTGTTCATCGCGCTGCGGCCCCATCAGTGGACGAAAAATCTGCTCCTGTTCGCCGGGCTGGTGTTCGGGCGGCGGCTGTTCGACCCGGCGGCGGTGCTCGCGGCGGTGCTCGGCTTTGCGATCTTCTGCGCGCTGTCCGGTGTTGTCTATCTGGTCAACGACGTGGCCGATCGCGATTCCGATCGACAGCATCCGTTGAAGAGACGGCGGCCGATCGCCGCGGGGACCCTGCCGTTGCCGGTGGCGATCGGCGGCGCTGTGGTGATTGCCGCGGCCGCTCTCGCCGCCGCGTTCCTCATGAGCTGGCGCTTTGGTGTGGTGGCCGCGATCTATCTGGCGCTGCAGGGGCTGTACTCGGGAGCGCTGAAACATATCGTCATCGTGGACGTGCTGACGGTCGCGATCGGATTCGTCCTGCGCGCCGTCGCCGGTGCGGTTGCGGTCAACGTCGTCATCAGCCATTGGCTGTCGGTGTGCACCATCCTGCTGGCACTGTTCATCGCCCTTGCCAAGCGCCGGCACGAGCTGGTGCTCCTGGCCGATAGCGCGGCCAGCCATCGGCCGATACTCGGCGAGTACAGCCTGTACCTGCTGGATCAAATGATCGCCGTGGTCACCGCGTCGACGATGATCGCGTACATCTTCTACACGATCAGTCCCGAGACGTCGGCAAAGTTCGGCACCGACTGGCTCGGCCTCACGATTCCGTTCCCGTTGTACGGCATCTTCCGATATCTGTATCTTGTGCATCGGCGCGAGGGAGGCGGAAATCCCGCCGATTTGCTGCTCAGCGATCGCCCATTGCTCGCGTGCGTGATGCTGTGGGTCATCGCGGTCGTATTGATAATCTATAGGCCGTGGAGTTGATCACGCCGTGGTTCGCCTGCGGCGGTTGTCGTTCACCTCTCAGCCGCCAGCTATCAGCGCAATCGCCGATAGCTGACAGCCGACAGCTTCAAGCTGACGAACTTTATGCCTGACTTCAACGTGCGCTCCGACTCGGTCAAGGTCGAGCAGATCATGGAGCAGATTCGCACGCGCATCCGCGAAAAACGCGGCGTCGACTACACCGAGCAGCAAATCCGAGAGCTGGCGGCGGTCAAGCTCGAGAAGTTCCTCGATCCGAAGGGGGTGCGGTCGGACCTCCTCGAGCAGTTTCGGCGCGCTCAACCGATGTTCCCGCCGCCGGAGCCCGGCAACTACGCCTTTGGAGAACAGACGCTCTTTGAGACCCATCGGGCGCCCTTGAG
Source organism: uncultured Acidobacteriota bacterium (assembly GCA_963814975.1). Classification (GTDB taxonomy): domain Bacteria; phylum Acidobacteriota; class Vicinamibacteria; order Vicinamibacterales; family CAVVIG01; genus CAVUXJ01. The sequence continues at coordinate 21,918 of CAWFFB010000022.1, forward strand.
GTGGATCCGCCGCTTGCTGGGGCCAGTCTTGAAGTTGTTCTTCAACCCGAACCCTCTTATTCAAGCCCTCCACATCCAGTCGGAGCTCAACACCTCAAACGCCAAACGGGCGGCGGGCCGGGATCAGTTCGACCAGCTGCACTACGAAGTGATGCACAATCTGGTGATCGAAATCACACGGATGGGCATCGAGGTCAAGAACCTCAAGATGCGCATCGAGTCGCTGACCAGCCGCCTGGAGTTCAATGAGCGGCGTGCCCGGGCGCTCGAAAGCGTCGTCGCGTATGAACCGGTGCCCCCCCGCGAGCGCATCGCCGAAATTCCCCCGCCGCAGCCGTCGCCGGTGGCAGCCCCCGCCGAGAGGCCACTGCCGCCCGCACAGCAGCAGGCGGAAGTGCCAGCCGAAGGCCCAGGACAGCGCAGCCGTCGCCGCCGCCGCCGCCGTGGGCGGCGCGGAGGCGGATCAGCTGTCTCGATCATGGGTGCCGGGCCGGGGCCGGACGAGATTCCGACCGGACAGGCCACGGCCGTTCGATCCGACCTTGCGCCAGGTTCACCAGAGCTGCCTGAACCGGCTCCACCTCCGTCGGCAGGGGAAGCTGGTCGCACAGAATCCTTCGAGCAGGGTACACCGCTGGCAGGCGCCGGGCCCGCCGACTCCGGACGGAGCGCCGGCGAGCCAGACGGCGAGCAGTGAAGCTCGCGGTCGTCGTTCAGCGGTACGGCGCGGGAATCAACGGCGGTGCGGAACTGCACGCACGCTATGTGGCCGAACACCTCGCGCGCCACGCGGATGTCGAGGTACTCACCACATGCTCAACCGATTATGTCTCGTGGCGGAACGAGCTGCCCGCCGGCCTCGATCGTGTCAACGGCGTGCCGGTGCGCCGGTTCCCCGTTAAACGCGAACGGAACCCCTCGGCGTTCGCGCACTGGTCGCAACGCGTCTTCGACCGTGAGCATTCGCTCGCCGACGAGCTCGAATGGCTGGACGCCGAAGGACCTGCCAGCCCGACGCTGGTCGCTCACATCGCGAAACATGCGTCGGCATTCGACTACCTGCTGTTTTTCAGCTATCGGTACTATCACGCCTATCACGGCGTACGCGCGGCTGCGTCGCGCGCCATCCTGGTCCCCACGGCTGAGCGCGACGCGGCGGTGGGTCTGTCGATCTTCAAGCCGATTTTCCGTGGCGTCCGCGCCTTGATGTACAACTCGCCCGAGGAGCGCGCGATGATTCAGGCGGTCTCGGGCAATGAGGCCGTGCCGTCGGTCGTCGTGGGAATCGGTTCGGATGTGCCCTCGAATCCCCAGCCGGCGCGGTTCCGCAGCACGTTCGATGTCCGCGGCCCGTTCGCTGTCTACGTGGGCCGCATCGACGAAAACAAGGGCTGCAAGGAGCTGTTCGAGTTCTTCGACGCATACATCAACGCGGGGGCGGGCCGGCTGTCGCTGGTCCTGGTCGGGAACTCGCTGCTCCCCATCCCGAAACACCCGCGGATCCGACACCTTGGATTCCTCAGCGATCCGGACAAGTTCGATGCAATGGCCGCAGCCGAGCTGCTCGTCATGCCGTCGTACTTCGAGAGTCTTTCGATGGTGGCGCTCGAAGCGTGGGCACTCGGACGGCCGGTGCTCGCGAATGCGAAGTGCGACGTGCTGAAGGCTCAGTGCATCCGCAGCAACGCGGGCCTTTACTATGGCGACGCCTCCGAATTCGTCGAATCGCTGCGCGCGATAGAACAGAACCGCTGGCTGAGTGCGACCCTCGGACGGAACGGACGCGCGTTCTTTCGCGAACACTACGACTGGAGCGTGATCGAGCGGAAATACCTCGACATGCTCGCGGGACTCTCGAAGGAGACGGCGGCGGTACCCCGCATCGATCCGCTGCCGGGGTGGTTCGATCGACGAAAGCAGGTCTGTGTTCCCGGCGCTCAAGTCGTCGCCGCGCTCCCGACAGGACCCGTGCTGGTCCAGGACACGGCCGTCGCGGCGCCATCCGGTGTCGCCGCGGCGCCCGCAGAGCCGCCGGCGGAGCATCGGGATCGCCGGTCCCGGGTCGAGCATCACGGCCGATACCAGCGTGCCCGCCCGCGAGGCGGTTCGCGAGTGGGCGGGGCGTAAATGGTTTCGCGGCGCCGGCCGGCGGTTCACCAGGTGCTCGCGACACTCGGGTATGGCGACGCGATCGGTCACGAAGTGCTGGGTATCCAACGCGCCTTACGGCTCGCGGGCTACGACTCGGAGATATTCGTCGAAACGGCCGACCGCCGGCTCGAGCCTCTGACGCGCGACTATCGCGAGCTGGTCGATGCCAGTCATCCGGACAACCTGTTGCTGCATCATTTTTCCATTGGCAGCAGGGCGTCGCGCACCGCCTACGCGCTGCCGGATCGGATGGCGTTGATCTACCACAACATCACCCCCCGGAGTACTTCGTCGGCGTCCACCGCACGCTCGCCAGACAGTGTTTTCGGGGCCGCCGCGAGCTTCAGGCATACGTCGGTCGCTGCGATCTCGCTCTCGGCGACTCGGAGTTCAACCGCCAGGACCTCGAGGCGCTGGGATTTCCACACACCGCGGTGCTGCCGGTCGTTCCTGACTTCTCGCATCTCGACCAGGTCCCCAATCGTTTCGTCGCCGACCAGTTCGACGACGAGTGGACCAACATCCTCTTCGTGGGCCGGGTCATCGCGAACAAGAAGATCGAAGACCTGATCCGGATGTTTCATGCCTACCAGACGCTCTTCAACCCGCGCTCGCGACTGCTGATCGTCGGCGTGTTCAGCCTCTTCGAGCGCTATCTGGCCTCGCTGAATGAACTGGCCGCGGCCCTGCATCTTTCGAACGTTCACTTCACCGGGCACGTGTCCGATGAAGAGCTGGTGGCGTTCTACGAAATCGCCGATCTCTTCCTGTGTGCCAGCGAACACGAAGGATTCTGTGTACCGCTGGTCGAGGCGTTCTATAAGCAGGTGCCGGTGCTCGCCTATGCCGCCACCGCGGTGCCGCAGACCATGGACGGCGCCGGCATTCTGTACGCCGACAAGAATCCCCGCCACGTCGCGGCGCTGATGGATGCCATCCTCTCCGACCCCGCTCTCGAAGAGGCGATCGTGCAGGGACAGAGGGCGGCGGTTGACCGGCTCCAAGCGAAGGATTTCAGCGGGACCCTTCTTGGGTTCGTCGAACGGATTCTCGCGTCGCCGCGCGCGGACGGGCCGAAGGTGGCCGACGACTTCTGGCCCCAATTCGACGCCGCGCAGGCGCTCGAAGAACTGCGGCAGGTGCGGCCGTCGTTGTACAAGGCGCTGCCGTGATCGTCAACCAGTGGGTCCCGGCCGCCCACCAGGGCGACGCAATTGGTGGCAGCGCTCGTCACATCCGGGATTTGCTGCGCCGCATGGGTCATCGCTCGGAGCTCTACGCGCTGACCATCGACGAGGCACTCGAGGAGGAGGTTCGGCCGTTCAGCGACCCGGCGTCCCATGGCGGCGACATCACGCTCTTCCACTACGCGCTGCCGTCGCCGATGACCGACGCCTTCGGACGTCTTCGCGACGGCCGGATCCTGCAGTATCACAACGTCACGCCGGCCCGGTTCTTCGCTCCCTACGATCCGGTGCTCTTCCGCCTGGCCACGCTGGCGCGGCAGGATCTGGCCACCCTGGCTGGCCGCGTCGATCTGGCGCTCGGCGTGTCGGAGTACAACCGGCGGGAGCTCGATGCGCTCGGATTCGCGCCGACGGGGGTTTTCCCGCTGGCCGTCGATACGTCGCGCGTTACCAGAGCGGTCACGCGTCCGGCGCTCGACCGGGTTCTCGATGACGACCTCGTGAACTTCCTCTTCGTCGGCCGGATCGCGCCGAACAAGGCGATCGAGGACCACATCCGCCTCGCGGAGCATTACAAGCGCTACGTCGACTCTCACTACCGGTTCATCTTCGTCGGCCGCTACGACGCAGTGCCGCGGTATTATTCGACGATCCGGGCACTGATGTCCGAGTACCGGATGCTGAACGAGCGCTTCGTGTTCACCGGTCCGGTGCCGGATGAGGATCTCGCCATCTACTACAGGCACGCGGCGGTCTACATCTCCCTCAGCGAGCATGAAGGCTTCTGCGCGCCGCTGATCGAAGCGATGGCGGCCGGCGTGCCGATCCTCGCCTACGCGGCGGCGGCGGTGCCGGAGACGCTCGGCGGAGCGGGCCTCCAATTCGCGCCGAAGGACCTCGAGCACGCGGCGGAGCTTGCCGGGGCGTTGGCATTCGACGATGACCTGCGATCACGGATCATCGCCGGCCAGCGGCGCCGGCTGGCCGACTTCGGCGACGAGCACATCATCCAGCAACTTGGCGCGATTGTGCGAGGTGGGATACCGGACCTTCGCCAATCCGGACTGGTCCGACCACAGACGGAGGGCGGCCAGCGCGACCCGTCGAGCGGCGGGATCCCGCCCCCCCGGAGTCCACATGAACATCGCGCTGATCATCCAGCGGTACGGGACCGAAGTGCTCGGCGGCGCCGAGCACCTCTGCCGGCTGATTGCCGAACGTCTCGCGGCGCTGCACGAAGTCGACGTTCTCACCACCTGCGCCCGCGACTACGTGACGTGGGAGAACGAGTATCCGGAGGGAGCCGATCGGATCCGCGGCGTCACCGTGCGCCGCTTCGCGAACGCGCGCACGCGCGATCTCGACTCGTTCAACCGCTACTCCGAGTGGATCTACAACAACCCCCACACCCGCGCCGACGAGATGGAATGGCTCAAGCAGCAGGGCCCCTGGTGTCCCCCGCTGGTCGATTACCTCCGGCGTCATCAACAGCAATACGACGTGCTGGTGTTCTTCACCTATCTCTATGCGCCGACGGTACTCGGCCTCGAAGTGAACCCGGCGAAGAGCGTGGTCATCCCCACGGCTCACGATGAACCGGCGATCAGACTCGAAATCTTCAAGGAAGTCTTCAGCCGCCCGGCGGCCCTCTGCTACCTGACGGACAGCGAACGGCGATTCGTCCGGGCCCTGTTCCTCGACCGGCCGCTCATCGAAGAGGTTGTCGGGGTCGGAATCGACATTCCGCCGCAGCCGCCGGATCGGCGGACGCCGGCGGCGCTCGAGGAGGAGGTCGTCGAGCCCGGCGAAGGCGGGCGCGATCAATCATCGCCGGAGGAAGAGGACACCCCGGATGAGGTCCCCTCCCACCTTGCTGCCCGCGGTGCGGTGTTCCGACGGCGCCACCGCCTGTACGGACCGATCGTCCTGTTCGGCGGCCGGATCGATCCCGGCAAAGGCTGCGAGGAACTGATCGAGTATTTCGGCAGCTACGTGAAGGAGGGCGGCGAGGCGACATTGGCTCTGATGGGCGTCAAGCTGATGTCGCTGCCTGAGGAGCCGTCCATCCGGTTCGCGGGTCTGCTCTCCGATCGAGAGCGGGTGCAGGCCCTCGAAGCGGCCACGGTGGTCGTCTGTCCCTCGCCTTACGAGAGCCTGTCACTCGTTGCCCTCGAAGCGATGGCCGTCGGCACTCCCGTCCTCGCAAATGCACGCAGTACCGTGCTTGTGGAGCACTGCATCAACGGCAACGGCGGGCTGTATTACGCCGACCGCGACGAGTTCGTGGAGTGCCTGAAGCTGCTCGTCGGCGATGCTCATCTGCGCGCGGCGCTGGGGCGCAGCGGGCGTGACTATGTTCGCCGCCACTATCGGTGGGACGTGGTGCTGGGCAAGTACGACCGAATTTTCTCGGCGGTCCGGAACGCGCGGTAGGCGACTTTATTTTTCTTCGAAGGCCGGCGCCATGGGCGCCACACCGGGCACTGCCGCTCGACGCGGCACGGCGGGGGCCGGCTCGTGCTCGTTGGCCCCGTCGCCCTGCCGCTTCCGCTTCGGCCGGATGTCGTACCGCTTGATCATCTCGTTCAGCGTCGTCGGCTTGATGTGCAGCAGCTCTGCCGCGCGCTTCTGAACGCCGCCGGCGGCCTCGAGCGTCGACTCGATCAGCCTCTTCTCGAAGTCGGTAATCACATCCCTGAAGGAAATCCCTTCCGGAGGGACGACGAAGTGCGGCATGCTGAAGTTCGGTGCCTTGCGGACGTGCTCCGGAATCGCCTCGACACCGATGTGGCTCCCCGAGGTCAGCACCGCGGCGCGCTCGATTACATTCTCGAGCTCGCGCACGTTGCCCGGCCAGTCGTACTCGGTCATCAAGTCCAGCGCGTCCGGCGTGAGCTCGAGATTGGTCTTGAGATTCTCCTCGCCGTACTTCACGAGGAAGTGCTGCGCCAGCAGCGGGATGTCGTCCTTCCGGTCCCTGAGGGGAGGGAGCTGGATCGAGATGACATGCAGACGGTAGAAGAGATCCTCGCGGAAGCGGCCTTGCTCCATCAGATGCCGCAAATCGGCGTTGGTGGCGGCAATAATCCGGACGTCCACCTTGATCGTTTCCATGCCCCCCAGGCGCATGAAATCGCGCTCCTGAATCACGCGGAGCAGCTTGGCCTGGGTCTCGAGTGGAACGTTGCCGATCTCGTCGAAAAAAATGCTGCCCCGATCCGCCAGGTCGAACAATCCCTTTTTCGGGTAGACGGCGCCCGTGAACGCGCCCTTGACGTGACCGAAGAGCGTTGACTCCAGCAAGTCAGTCGGCAGGTTGCCGGAATTGACGGTGACGAACGAGCGCTCGGATCGGGACGAGTTGGAGTGAATGGCGCGCGCGACGAGCTCCTTGCCGGTCCCGCTCTCGCCCTGAATCAGTATCGTCGACCGGCTCGGCGCCGCCTGGATGATCAGATCGAACACCTGGCGCATCTGCGGGCTCTTGCCGATGATGTTGGCAAAGTTGTGGTACCGGCCGTGTCGCTCCTTTAACAGCTCACGATTCTCGCTGACCAGCCGCCGCCGCTCCATGGCATTGCGGAGGACGACGAGAACCTCTTCGTTCTTGAAGGGCTTCGTGACGTAATCGAACGCGCCGCCCTTCATCGCGGCGAGCGCGCTCTCGACCGACGCATACGCGGTGATGATGATGACTGCCAGGTCCTCGTCGATCCGCTTCATCTCGTCAAGCGTGGCGATGCCGTCGAGTCCCGGCATCATGATGTCGACGAGAGCCGCGTCGAACGGCAGCGCGCGGGCAAGCTCCAGCCCTTCGGCGCCCGAGGCGGCGACGCTCACGTCGTAGCCCTCGCGCACCAGCAGCGTCTCGAGAATGTCGCGCATGATCTCTTCGTCGTCGACGACGAGGATCGCGCCCTTACGTGTTCCAGCCATATCCGATCGGTCCGGGGTGAGCCGGAGCCATCCCTCTTACTGGGCGGCGCGCCGCGCCGCGAGCCGCGCGCTCAACGGCAGGGTGAGCGTGAACCGCGTACCCTGGCCAACCGCGCTGTCGCAGCGAATCGACCCGTCGTGCTCGTGAACGATGCCGTATGTGATCGACAGGCCCAGGCCCGTCCCCCTTCCGATCGCCTTCGTCGTGAAGAACGGGTCGTAGATCCGCGCCAGGTGCTCCGGCGGGATCCCCGAGCCGGTATCCGCCACCTCCGCGATGGCCTGGCCATCCTCGATCCGCGTGGACGCCGTCAGCCAGCCGCCGCTCGGCATCGCGTCGCGCGCGTTGAGGAACAGGTTGAGGAACACCTGCTGAAGCTGATGCTCGATGCCCGACACGGGAACGGGCGCCGCCCACAACTCGCGGCGGATCTTGATGCTGCTGATCCCGAACTGGTGCTCGAGCAGCGACATCACGTCGGTCACCACCGTATTCAGGTCCATTCGAGTGCGCTCGCCGTCGGCGGTACCCGGCCGCGACAACGTGAGCAGGCCGTTGACGATCTTCGCGGCCCGGAACGTCTGGCTCTCGATCTTCTCGAGCAGCAGGGTCTTGGGATCGTTCGGGTCGGCGCCCTCGAGCAGCATCTGCGCAAAACTGGAGATACCGGTGAGCGGCGTATTGACCTCGTGCGCCACCCCCGCCGCCAGCAGCCCGATGGACGCCATCTTCTCCGAAATCTGCAGCTGTTCCTCCAGCCGAACCCGCTCGGTGATGTTCTCGATCAACAGAATGGTCCCGGCCGCCCCGTCGGGGCCCGCCGGATTCTGGAGCGGGACGGCGGTCGCGTTGATCAACAGTCGCGATCCGGCAGGAGGTCGCCTTCGGCGTTGGCGCGGCGACCGATCAGCGGGACCTTGAAGAGCGTCGCGCCGTGAGGATCTTCCCGGCGGGCCGCCCGCAAAGCTTCGACAAAGGGCGTATCGAACACCTCTTCCATCGGCCGGTCGATGGCGTCCGCGCGCCGGACCCCGTAAAAGCTCTCGAGGGCGTGGTTCCACCGGACGATGCGCTCGTCCACGTCGAACACAACGAGTCCATCGTCGAGCGATTCGAGAATGTTCTCGTTGAACTCCCGCATGCGGCCCAGTTCCTCCGCTTTGAGGTGGAGTTGGCGGTACAACCGGCCGTTTTCAATCGCCGTGGCAACCTGACCCGCCACGGCCGTCAGGAGCGCGAGATCTTCGCTGTTGAACGCTTCGTCGAAATCCTTGCGTCCGAGCGCCAGGACGGCAATCGCCGAGCCCTCGAAGATGCACGGCACGAAGTAATAGATACCCTGATCGCGCCACGACTCCACCTCCTCGGCGAGGAAGCGGGCGGCCGCGATGGGATCGTCGAGGGCCACAGTGTGACCAGCATCGAGCCGGGCGACGAACGACGAGAAACGCGGCAGCCGCGGCACCGGGTCGGTGAATCCAAAGTCGCCGATCGTCCGGAAGTCGCCGGCACGCTCATCGGCGAGCATCAGGGACATGCGATCCACGAGGAGCGTTTCCACGATGCGCGTGACCAGCCGCTGGCTCAACCGCACGACGTCGAGATCACTGTTCAAATCGCGCGCGAAGCCCACCAGCGCCCGCCGGTAGTCGTATCGATCGCGATAGAACACGCGGTCGAGCGCATTCTGCACCGCCTCTTTCACCGGTTGCGCCAGGAGTACGAGTATCACCGTCGCCAGCAGGGCCATGATCCAGTTGCGGGGGTCCGCGTCGTTGGCGAACATGAACCCCGTGAACCGGCGAATCGCGAGATACAGCACTCCGCTGGCCGCCAAAAACGCGGTATACGCGAGGCCGCGCTTGATAATCACTTCGACATCCCGCAGCCGGTACCGGACGATCGCCGATGCGAAGGTGAGCGGGACGAGGCCGAGCGGCACTGCGGTGAGCTGCAACGCGAGGGGCGGATCGGCCCCAAGGGCCCACGGCAAGGCGTACCCGAGGGCGAAGGGGCCGACACCGAGGACAGTGCCCCAGGCAAGCCATCGCAGCTGCCGTTGTGCGGTCAACGACGTGATCTCGCGAAAGGCGCGCGCCAGCATGGCCACGGCGCCGAGCGAGCACAGGAAGAGAAACATCGGTTCGGCGCGATCGAGCACATCGAGCGCACGGGAAAGCGCCGGACCGTCTGCAGCGCCGCGGGCGACGGCGATGATTCGCCCGGCGCTCAGGGCCAGCGCCGAAACATACACGAGCGGCAGGACGACGTCGGTTCGCAGGCGGGCGCGCCCGTGCGGTCGCTCAGGAAACACCAACGTGAAGTGCAGCAGCAGGGGCGGAAGCACCGCCATCGCGATGGCATCACCCCAGTAGAAGATCCAGTCCAGACGGTCGAAGGGACCGTTGAACGAAAAGGTGAATGCGCCAAAAAAGGCGACACAGAGCCAGAAGAAATGAAGCGTCGCCTGATCGCGCGGACGCCGCAGCCGCACCGAAGCGCCGACCAACAGGGTAAAGAGCCCGACGCCTGCGAGTACGAAATACATCGAGCCCCGCGGAGAGATCGATGCGAGCGACACATCCAGGGCCCGTTGCTCGCCCAGACGAAGCAGGGTGTACGAGAGCCGCGTCCCCTGCGGTTTCTGGTGCTGGTACTCGACGACCTCGGCGGGCGTGTGGACCGGTGCTCCGTTGACCGTAAGCAGGATGTCGCCCTGCGCCACTCCGGCAAGAGCCGCCACCGAACCTGTGCCGACCTCGAGCGCCGTCACCCCTTCCGGGCGCGCGCCCCACAGAACGCCGTCTTCGACGTCGTGCCACCGGGCTCGCATCGCGATGTTCGCAATACCGAGCGCAACGAGCACGAGGACAACGGCGACGGCAAACAAGGACCGGCCCCACGAAAGCCAGCGCCCTTCGGCACCACCCGCACGTCCTGCATCCGTCGAAGGACGGCCCTCGATAAGCGTCGCGCGATCCGGGCTCACCGGGGCCCGGCTTTTGACGTCGATCGCTGTGCCGCCTTTCGTCATTGAGAGCGCATCCAGCGGAGACACGAGTGCGTTCGTCGCTTTAGCAAGGCCCGTTCCCGGGCTCCATGTCGAGAAGTCTCGCTAAATAATTGAAAATAGGCGCTTTTGGACACATGAACCGAAGCCAGCGTCCCTGAAACTCCAGATAGCCGTAGGCTATCTTCAATATTATGGATCAAACGGACGTTCTGACGAACGCGCCCTGCTGCTTAGAAGTGCATTGTCACGCCGCCCACGATGCGTTTGGGCGGCCGGACAACGAGCAATTCGTCATAGACGGACTGATCCACAGCGGTTTCACTGAAGAAATCACGGACCGCGATCAGCATCTCCCATCGGGCGCTGGTGAAATTCAAAAAGGGGAGCGACTGCCGGACCTGGACATCGAAACGCGAACCGAGCCCTTGACGGTCCGGGCCTGGAGAGGGACGCACGAAGCCATTGCTTATGCGGTATAGAACCAGCACCCGGGTCGACGTTTCCGGCACGTTGGTCTCGATGGACGTGGCCACGTCGTGGATACGCTCAGTACCGCGAAACAGCGCGGAGGGCGCGAGAAGGACGAGGTACTGCTGATCGTCGGCAGGCCTCATCTGAGCCTTCGTAAGCGAGTACGCGATGGAACCCTGGACCCGACTCGCCACGAGCGTTCGAACCGAGGCCGTGCAGCCGATGGCCGACACATCTCCGGCGTTGCCCACGACGTAGTGGCCGACCTTTGCATTCGGCTGGGAGGGTAAGTCGGCGCCGAAAAGCGTGATCAACTGGTCGTCGACCTCCTGGCGGAACGCCCGCAGGGAAACCGTTGATCCAGCGATGTCGCGTTCGAGCGCGACCGAAAGATGGGTCGTGTGCTCGGCCCGCAGCGGACGCCCTGGCTCGATCGACGAGAAGGTGCGCTGGGGCGGAAGCCATATGCCGGTGTCACCGGGTGGGAGGAATTCCTGGGCACCGGGTGCCTGAGCCGTGCGAGAGACGCCGGCGCTGATGCGCGTGCGCTCAGCCGGCGTCATGGTCACCTCGACACGGGGGCTGACCAGGTTTCGGTCCTCGAGAAAGTCGTACCGCGCATAGCGGCTGCCGTAGAAAACGGTCAGCGCCGGACTGACCGTGAACGTGTCGAAACCGTACATGGTGCCGACATTCCGGCTTCCATCGGCGAGATCGCGTCGTGTCAGCACATTACCGCCGTCGTAGCGTTGTGTGCTGTATGACCACCCTACGTCGTACTTGTGTTGCGCGGGGTCTCGCGTGGCATACGAACCGGCCAGGATCCAGGACGAGATGTCGGCCTGGGTGAGCGCGCCGCGCAGTGCCCAATCGCCGTTCGAGCCGACCGGTGCTCCGAGGCGCACGTACGCGGTACCGTGAGCGAGGCTGTCTGACGAGAACAGCTCCTTCGGTGTTTCGAACGATCCGCTCGTCAGGAAATTCACCTGGCCGGAGAAGGGCGTGTCGGCAAAGAAACTGGTGGCGAAACGGGCCGGCGATCCAGCGGCGCGGTTGAAGGCTTCGCCCGGCCAGCTGCTCGCCGGGGGGGCGTCGGTCAGCAGCTCGTCGGGAAGGGTGACATCCTTGAGAACGCTCCGCCGCGCGTGGCGCAGACGCCACGCTGTTTCGCCGTGGTCGTCGTCGGTCTCCGGGGCGTCGTCGCCGGCAGGCCGATCGACGCTCGATTCGCCGGACGCCGGATCGGCTGCCACCGGCGGCGGCTCCAGCTCGCTGGCGCCAATCCCTGCCGCCAGCACAGGCACCGATGTGCGAGCGCGCCGCAGCACCAGCGTGGAAATGCGTCGCGCGTTGGAACCAACCTCCACCCGTTGCGCGGGCGGCGCGACATAGCCTTTGAGGTGAGCGGTCACGACATAGGAGCCGGTCGTGAGGCCAAGCAACTCGAACCTGCCATCGCGGTCGGTCAACGCCAGGATGGCCGTGCTGCCGAGGGCCGTGACGACCGCGCCGGCCACCGGCGATTCCCTCTCGTCACGTACGACGCCGCGAATGGAGCCCGGAGTGGCAGACGCGATCCGGCTGACGGGCTGTGGCGGCGATCCCGAAGCGCGTTGTGCGCTCGAGATCGCCGGAAAGCCCAGCATTATCAGGCCGCCGACTGCCGCCGACGCCATCAATCTGGACGTCATTTTGTCGTCTGCTCCGTCAGGCGCGAACCGACGAACGAGGAGGATATCGTTCTATCCGGCGACGACGGTGAAATTCACGTTGCGCGTCACCGACTTGGCCGCAAGCTTGTCGGTGATCTTGATCTCGAGGCGATAGTCACCTTCCGGGAACGAGGCAAGCGGCACGGCCTGGCCGCTCTGGAGCTGGTGTCCCGCGGCGAAATCGAACTGCGGCGGCAGGGTCTGGGCGTTCAGGCTCTGCGGGTTCGTCTTGTTGAAAAACTTCTCACCCGTTCCCTGCTTCGTATAGAAGTTGTATTCGACGGTGACATCCGGCTTGTTGGTCCCATCGGTCTTCACGTTGTAAATCAGGACCAGCGTAGAGAGCTCGGATTTTTTCGTGAATTTCGTGTCGGCGACCGGCACGATTTCCATCGTGCCCAGCGCGTAAGGCCGTTCGACCTGCTGCTGCGGCGTCAACGGCGCCGGCAGCGGATCGATGCGTTGCGCCAGGAACACCGTGCTCGTGTTGAGCTCGCCGTTCCACAGGTCCGGGACATCGACATTCTGCCGGAGCACCGACAGCTTCAGCGGCGGCGCGTTCTTCTGCTGCTTCTGAGGCGTCGGTTCCTTGACGACAACGGTCACCTCGTAGGTCCCGGCCGCCACCGCAAATGAACGGCTGATCGAGACCGGAGCGTTCTTCGAGGAGAGAGCCGCCGTACTGATGTCCTCGTACGCATAGTCGGGCTTGGGAGGCGCCTTGCGGTCCTCGTCGGCTCGCGCGGGCGCCGCGGGGGCAGCCGCCGCCGCCGGCGGCGCCGCCGCTGTCTTCGCCACCACCCGCCAGTAAATGGTGACGTTGTTGCCAGACACCTTGGAAGGATCGATCGTGACGGTGAACGGCACGTACTCCTGATTGCCCTGGGCTTTCAGGAAGTCCTCGCGCGTCCACGTCAACGACAGGTCGTTCGGCGCAGTGGATGCTGCGGCGGTGCTGTCGATAAGCTTTACGATCTCCTGAACCTCGCGCTTTTGCGCGTCGCTGAGCTTCTTGACCTGCTGCGCAAGAAGCGTCCCGGAGCAGACCAAGGCCGCCGCCGAGCACATTGCGACCACACGTCGCCCAATCGCCATAGGACTACTCTCCCCAAATATCATCAGAGTTTGATGAACAACAGCTAATCATAGGCAGGCCGGTTCGCCAAGTCAAACTGCTCTGCTGTCAGCACTTCAGCTTGACCGTCGCCTGCCGCCGCTGTGCTATTATCGGCCCCCCGCCGGTCATGAAACTCATCGACGTCACGGTCCCGCTCGACTCGAATCTTCCCGTCTATCCAGGCAACACGCCGTTCACCCTGGAACCGATCAAACGGATCGCGGACGGGGACGGTTCGAACGTCTCGACACTCCACATGAGCGCTCATGCGGGCACCCATGTCGACGCCCCGAATCACTTCTTCGACGGAACGGCTGGCGTCGACGGACTGCCCCTCGAATTGCTGATTGGCCGGGCGCGCGTTCTCGAAGTGACGTCCCACAGCGGAATCGGACCCAGCGAGTTGTCCGGCATCGCGACCGAGGACATCCGGGTGTTGATCAAGACGCAGAACTCACGATTGTGGCGATCGGCCCGGTTTCATACAGATTACGTCGGCGTGACGGAAGAGGGGGCGCGGTTTCTCGTGGGGCGCGGCGTGAAAGTCCTTGGCGTGGACTACCTGTCGGTGGAAGAGTTCAAAAAGCCGGGCGCGCCGGCGCACCGCGTCCTGCTCGGCGGCGGCACAATTGTGATCGAGGGACTCGACTTGAGCGAGGTTGAGCCGGGCACCTACGAGATGTTTTGCCTGCCATTGCGCGTCGTCGGCTCGGACGGGGCACCGGCGCGGGTCGTGCTGCGTAGGAGTTGATCGCATGTCGGCGCTGCTCGACGACAGCCTCGTCATCGTGCTCGCCGGAGGTGCCGGGGAGCGGCTCTACCCGCTCACGAAGGACCGCGCCAAGCCGGCCGTCTATTTCGGGGGCCCCTACCGCATCATCGACTTCGTCCTCAGCAACTGCATCAACTCGGGCCTGCGGAAGATCTTCATCGCGACACAGTACAAGTCGTTGTCCCTCAACCGCCATATCAGGATGGGATGGGGCATTGTCTCGGAAGAGCTGGGCGAGTTCGTCGAGATCCTCCCGCCGCAGAAGCGCGTCGGCGAGCACTGGTATCAGGGCACGGCGGACGCCGTGTACCAGAACCTCTACTCGATCATGCGGGAACGGCCACGCTACCTCATCGTCCTGTCGGGCGACCACGTTTACAAGATGGATTACTCGCGCATGCTGAGATTCCACCAGGAGCGCCGCGCGGCTGCCACGCTGGCCGCCATCGAGGTGCCGTGCGAGGACGGACGGCGATGCGGGGTGGTCGCGATTGACGAACAGGAGCGGATTATCGGCTTCGAGGAAAAACCGGCCGTTCCGAGGCCGATTCCCGGATCGCCGGACCTTGCTCTGGCGTCGATGGGCGTGTACATCTTCGACACCGAGGTGCTGATTCGCGCGCTGGAGGCCGACGCCAATCAGCCGACGACCCACGATTTCGGCCGCGACATCATCCCCGGCCTGATTCAGGAGGAGCCGGTATATGCCTACCGGTTTTATGATGAGAACAAGAAGGCATCGAAGTACTGGCGGGACGTCGGCACGCTCGATGCGTACTTCGAAGCCAACATGGATTTATGCCACGTGAACCCCGAGTTCAACCTCTACGACCCGGAATGGCCGCTGCGGACCTACCAGCCACAGGCGCCACCCGCGAAGTTCGTGTTCGCCGAGACCGGACGCCGGTGCGGACAGGCGCTCGACTCGGTGATTTCCCCGGGTTGCATCGTTTCGGGTAGCAACATCTTCGGCAGCGTCCTCTGCCCGAACGTGCGGGTGCACAGCTTTTGTCACATCGAACAATGCATCCTGATGCCGGGCGTCCGCGTGGGACGTCACGCTCGCATCCGGCGCGCGATCATCGACCGCGACGTGCTGATTCCACGGGGGGCGTTGATCGGTTTCAACACCGAGGAAGATCGCAAGCGTCACACGGTGACCGATTCTGGCGTCGTCGTCGTCACCACCGACGATGAGCCGCTCGTCGGGCCGCTCGATGAAGAGGCGCTGCGCTTCGAGGCGGAGGCCGACCGGCGGGGAGGCGGGGCGAGCACACCTCAAAAACTGATCTGAAATCTGAAATTTGAAATAGATTTGGAGTCTTACGTCCAGGAGCGGTTGTGAAGATCACGAACGTGCACGCACGCGAGATCCTCGACTCGCGAGGCAACCCGACAGTTGAGGTCGATGTCACGATGGCCGACGGTGCCTTCGGTCGCGCCGCGGTGCCTTCGGGAGCGTCCACGGGCGAGCGCGAGGCGCTCGAGCTGCGCGACGCGGACAAGGGACGATACGGCGGAAGAGGCGTCCGTAAGGCGGTGGCGAACGTGAACGGCGAGCTCGCCACAGCGATCCTCAACCGGCACTTCGATCAGCGCGGCCTCGACGAGGCGATGATCACCCTCGACGCCACACCGACCAAGAGCCGGCTCGGGGCCAACGCCTTGCTCGGCGTGTCGATGGCGGCGGTACGGGCCGATGCCGCTTCCGGCGGCATCCCGCTCTACCGGCACATCGGGGAGCTCTACGGCAACGAACGGTTCACGCTTCCCGTTCCGATGATGAACATCCTGAACGGCGGTGCACACGCCGATTCGAGCGTCGATTTCCAGGAGTTCATGGTCATGCCCGTCGGCGCCGCCTCGTTCAGCGAGGCGTTGCGCATCGGCGTCGAGATTTTTCATGCCCTCCGCGGCATCCTGAAGGCCCGCGGTCAATCGACCGGCGTCGGCGACGAAGGGGGCTTCGCCCCAAACCTCAAATCCAATCGCGAGGCGGTCGAGGTCGTCCTCGAAGCGATCGCAAAAACCGGACTGAAGGCCGGCAGCGACGTCTACCTCGCTCTCGACGTCGCCTCAAGCGAGCTTTGGGCGGGGAGCGGCCGCTACACCTTCAAGAAGTCGCGCGAAGCCGACCGCACGTCCGAGGAGATGGTACGCCTCTTTGAGGACTGGCTGCGGCAGTACCCGATTGCGTCGATCGAAGACGGCCTGGCAGAAGGCGACTGGGAGGGCTGGAAGATGTTGACGTCCACGCTCGGTTCACGGGTGCAGCTCGTCGGCGACGATGTCTTCGTGACCAACCCGGACATTCTGCGGCGCGGCATCGCCGACGGCGTGGCGAACGCGTTGCTGGTCAAGCTCAATCAGATCGGGACCGTGACCGAAACGCTGGACGCCGTTGCGCTTGCCAGGAAAGCCGGGTACGCGACAATCATTTCGCACCGATCCGGTGAAACCGAGGATGCCACGATCGCGGATCTGGCAGTCGGTACCGCAGCCGGCCAGATCAAGACCGGCTCGGCCAGCCGGACCGACCGCACCTGCAAGTACAACCAGCTGCTGCGTATCGAGGAGGAGCTCGGCACGGATGCCGTGTTCGCCGGCCGCGCGGCGGTCTGGGGGCTCGGCTGAACGCGCGGGAGCCACTCAAGACCATGCACAAACTCATCCTGCTGCGACACGGCGAGAGCACCTGGAACCAGGAGAATCGATTCACGGGCTGGACAGACGTAGAGCTCTCGGAACGCGGGCGCGCCGAAGCCCGCGAGGCGGGACGTCTTCTCAAAGAGGGCGGGTACGCTCCCGACATCGCTTTTGCGTCGGTGCTGAAGCGCGCAATCGAAACGCTCCAGATCGTGCTCGAAGTCCTTGGCCGGAAAGGAATTCCGATCGTCGAGAGCTGGCGACTCAATGAGCGGCACTACGGAGCGCTGCAGGGCCTCAACAAGGCCGAGACCGCCGCAAAGCACGGCGAAGCCCAGGTCAAGATCTGGCGCCGCAGCTTCGATATTCCGCCCCCGCCGCTCGCACTCGACGACGAGCGGCATCCGTCGCGCGACCCGCGCTACGCCTCGCTCGAGCCGGGCGACTTGCCGGCCGCCGAATCGTTGAAAGACACGGTGGCGCGATTCCTTCCGTATTGGCACGACACGATCGCACCGACGATTCGCTCGGGCAAACAGGTGTCGATCGTCGCGCACGGCAACAGCCTGCGCGCGCTGGTGATGTACCTGGATCACGTCTCCGAATCCGACATCCTCGAGTTGAATATTCCGACCGGGGTCCCGCTCATGTACGAACTCGACGACGAGCTCCGGCCCTTGCGACACTACTACCTGGGCGATCCTGAGAGAGCCGCGGCTGCCGCCGCGCGTGTCGCCTCGCAGGGGAAAGCATAAAAAAAGGGCCGGCTCGCTCGAGGCGAACCGGCCCGCACGGCCGCGTGAAACTGCCGGATTCGTTTATCCTGTCGACCTCTATTCAACCGGTTCTGCGGTTTCGTCCGCCGCGATCCGGAGCGACCGCAGGAACCGCCGGTCGTTGGCGGTCACTTCGAAGGTCCGTCGTGGCTGAACATCGCGGACCGGACGCGGCTGCGTAGAGGCGGCCACTTTTGTCAGGGCAGCGGTCTGCGAACGGCTCACGAACCCCACCACCGCTTCGAGCGTCACTTTCATTTCAAACCCCGCCGCGCGCGCTTTTTCACGGCAGGCTTCGACTTGTGCATTTTCCGCGACGGCAGCGGCAATGGCATCCGCCAGCTCGCGCGCGAACCGGTTGACGACGTCGTCCATCCTGTTTCCTCCCTACGCCGCCGGCCCGGGAACCGGAGCGCTTCCCGATCCGAAGCTGCCTACACCAGGGCGATGAACAGGGATCGGGCACCTGTCGATCATATACATCGGATTAGCCTAGAAGGTAACTCGAGTATAAGCTCAAATAGCCTGTCCGTCAAGCACTTACGGCGACGGTGGTGGTGTCCATTTGAACGCCATCCCTTATCATGGTTTGAATGACAGCCTTCGCCGCAAGTGAAGCCCCCATTTCCGCAATCAACCAAACGCCGATCCGAAATTGGGCTTCCATCGCGGAGGGCGCGGCGGCTGTGTTGTGAGCCCTTCGCGATGAAGCTGTAAAGAGCGATGGAGCCCCCGCGCTAACTATTTGAAACTGAGACACTACCGGCGACGGTTTCATCCTTCCGGCGCTACAATGCGGGCTAGGCCATAACGCCACACCCGAAGAAAGACCTCGATCAGACACCCAATGGGCGAGCTCGGCTTCCCCGGCGAATTTCCGTTCACGCGTGGCATCCAGCCGACGATGTTTCGCGGCCGGTTGTGGACGATGCGCCAGTACGCCGGGTTTGGCACGGCCGCCGAGTCGAATGAGCGCTTCCGATACCTGCTCGCTCAGGGGGTCAACGGGCTGAGCGTCGCCTTCGATCTGCCGACTCAAATGGGCTACGACTCCGACCACCCGATGGCGCAGGGGGAAGTCGGGAAAGTCGGCGTAGCCATCGATTCGATCGAGGATATGGCCGTCCTGTTCGACGGCATCCCGCTCGATCGCGTGTCCACATCGATGACCATCAACGCGACCGCCGCCATTCTGCTGGCCCTGTACATCGCGGTCGCCCGGCGCCAGCAGGTTCCAGCCGCGAAGCTGGCCGGAACCATTCAGAACGATATTCTCAAGGAGTACGTCGCGCGCGGCACCTATATCTATCCGCCCCGCGCCTCCCTCCGCATCGTCACGGACATCTTTGCGTTCTGTGAGCGTGAGGTCCCGCATTGGAACACCATTTCGATCAGCGGCTATCACATTCGAGAGGCCGGATCGACGGCTGTGCAGGAGGTGGCCTTCACGCTCGCGCACGCGTCCGCGTATGTCCAGGCGGCGATCGACGTGGGACTCGACGTCAATCAGTTCGGCCAGCGGATCTCGTTTTTCTTCAACGCCCACAATAACTTTCTCGAGGAGATTGCGAAATTCCGGGCGGCCCGCCGGCTGTGGACGCGCATCATGCGCGACCGGTTCAACGCGACCAGTCCACGGGCGCAACAGCTCCGATTCCACACTCAGACCGCCGGGAGCACGCTGACCGCACAACAGCCGAACAACAACATCGTGCGCGTCGCCCTCCAGGCACTTGCGGCCGTGCTCGGCGGCACGCAGTCACTTCACTGCAACGGTCGTGACGAAGCGCTCGCGCTTCCGACCGAGGACGCTGCGCGGACGGCGCTGCGAACGCAGCAGATCATCGCTGCGGAAACCGGCGTCGCGAACACGGTCGATCCGGTTGGGGGCTCGTACGCGATCGAGAAACTCACCGACGACATCGAGCAGGGCGCCGAGGACCTCCTCGCCCAGATTGAGCGCGCCGGCGGCACGCTTACCGCGATCGAGACCGGTTTCATTCAGCGGCAGATTCAGGAATCGGCCTATCGCGCGCAACTCGCGATCGACAGCGGTGAGGCCGTCGTCGTCGGCGTGAACCAGTTTGCGAACGCGGCCGAAGAGGGACCGGCCGGCCTGGCGGTTTTCCGGGTCGATCCGGAGCTCGAGAGCCGCCAGATCGACCGTCTGCGCGCAATTAGGGCCGGCAGAGACGCCGGGGCGTGCGGCCGGGCATTGGCCGCCGTGGCCGAGGCGGCAGTCAGCGGCGCGAACCTGATGCCGCCGATCATCGCCGCCGTGGAAGCGAAGGCGACGGTCGGCGAAATCTCGGATGTGATGCGTTCAGTGTTCGGCGAGCACGTTTCTGATGCCTGAACTGGCAGATCAGATCGCAGATTCCAGATTTCCAGATTGCAATCAGACAATTTGACCACCAACGTTCCCTTGCTGATCGTCGAAGGTCTGACAACCGTCTTCGACGTGCCCGGCGGTCTGGTGAAGGCCGTCGACGAGGTGAGCTTCGAGGTCCGCGCGGGGGAGACCCTCGGGCTCGTCGGCGAGTCGGGCAGCGGCAAGTCGGTGACCGCGCTCTCGATCATGCGGCTGGTCCAATCGCCGGGGCGGATTGCCGGCGGCAGCATCCGCTTCAAGGACCGCGAGCTCCTCGAGCTTCACGAAGGCGAGATGCAGGCCGTGCGCGGAGCCGACATCTCCCTGATTTTTCAGGAGCCGATGACCGCCCTGAACCCGGTGTTCACCGTTGGCGATCAGATCGCTGAAACGCTCCTCGTGCACAAGCGTGCAACCCGCCGGGACGCCAAGGCCCGGGCCGTCGCGCTGCTCGAGGCGGTCCGAATCCCCGATGCCGGCGCACGGGTGCGTGACTACCCACACCAGCTGTCCGGGGGGATGCGGCAACGGGTGCTCATCGCGATGGCCATCGCCTGCAGTCCTTCACTGGTCATCGCCGACGAGCCGACCACGGCGCTCGACGTCACCATACAGGCGCAGATCCTCGACCTGCTTCGGGACATGAAGTCGGCATTCAGCCTGTCGCTGCTCCTCATCACCCACGATCTGGGCGTCATCGCTGAAACAGCCGACCGCGTCGCGGTGATGTATGCCGGCCGAATTGTCGAGCAGGGTCCGGTACGTGCCATCTTCCGGGAACCGCAGCACCCGTACACGCGGGGCTTGCTCGCCTCGATCCCGGGCGGCACGCGTGGCGGGCGGCTGCAGGCGATTGAGGGCTCGGTCCCGATGCTCGGATCGCTGCCTGCCGGGTGTGCCTTCCATCCGCGCTGTCCCGATCACTTCGACCGCTGCCTGTCCGCGCCTCCCCCCGACTACGTGACGGGACCGGAGCACACGGCGAAGTGCTACCTGCACGCTCCTCCAGTGAGCCGGGCCGGCCTCGCTGACGGATTAGGCACACTCGACGTGCTGCGGCAGGTCGACTGATGTCATTCGTTGACGTGTCGCACCTGGTGAAGCATTTCGTTCGCGGCAAAGGTCTGTTCGGTCGCGGCATCGTGGTGAAGGCCGTGGACGATGTGAGCTTCAGCATCGAGGAAGGGGAGACGTTCGGGCTGGTCGGCGAGTCCGGCAGCGGCAAGACGACCACGGGACGGTGCCTCCTCCGATTGATCGAACCGACCTCCGGATCGGTGCGTTTCCGCGGCGAGGACGTGCTGGCGTTCCCGCGCCGGCGCCTGCGCGAAGCTCGCCGTGACATGCAAATCATGTTTCAGGATCCGTACAGTTCATTGAACCCGCGAATGCGGGCGCGGCAAATCGTCGAGGAACCGCTCATCATCCATCGCCTCGGCGATCGCCGGGCGCGGCGCGATCGGGTCGCGGAACTGTTTCACCTGGTCGGCCTTGATCCCGCGCACCTCGAGCGGTACCCGCACCAGTTCAGCGGCGGGCAGCGCCAAAGGATCGGCCTGGCCCGCGCCCTGGCGCTGAACCCGTCGTTTCTGATCCTCGATGAACCGGTGTCAGCGCTCGACGTGTCGGTGCAGGCACAAGTCATCAACCTGCTGATGGATCTTCAGAAGACTCTGAAGCTCACGTACCTGTTCATCGCGCACGATTTACGGCTCGTGGAGTACATCTGCAGCCGGGTGGCGGTGATGTATCTAGGAAAGATCGTCGAGATGGGACCGTCTCGGTCGTTGTTCTCGGCGCCGCAGCATCCGTACACCCAGGCGCTGCTGTCGGCGATTCCGGTGCCCGATCCCGATGCACCCAAGCACCGCATTACACTCGACCCGGCCTCGATCAACCGCGAAGCGTCCCTGCGCGAGATCGTGGAGGGACATTGGGCGGCCGTATAGGTGACATCCCTCAAGTGACCCGAAACCTGAACTCTGACATTGCAATCTGAAATTTCAAGTCTCGCTAGACGATTCCCTTCTTGAAGGCGTTGATTTCCGACGCGGACACCGAGACCTTCACCGGGTTCGGGTTGCTCCCGCCCTTCGCGGCACGATCGGCACCAATACCTCTGGCGCCTCCGGAAGCGGACACCTGCGCGGTCTGTTGTTCCGGCGCGACCGTCTTCTTCAAGGCGCCCAGGCCGAGGCCCTTCTTGGGCTCTTCCTTCTTCTCCGGCTCCTTGCCGCCCGATCCGGTCAGGCCCGCGGAGCCTTCGGTCGCCACCGCAATCGACGTGATCTCGGTCGGGCGGTACTTGATGTTGGTTCGATAGCGCGGCTCGACGAGGGCCGTGGTCTTCGCGGATGCCGCCAGCTGACCGATCTTGGCGATACGCTCCTGGGTTTCGGGGTGCGACGCGAACAGGCCGTTGCGCTCCTTCTGGCTGTTGTTCCGCTCGGCAAGCCTTTTCAGGAAGTCGGCGAGCGTCGACGGCTTGTAGCCGGCCTTCTGGGCGAGCTCGATGGAGACTTTGTCGGCATCGAGCTCGTCGCCGCGATCGTAAGCGTTCTCGATGATGTTGTCGTAGACTGCGCTGGCCGCGGCCGCGATCAGCGCCGCACGGCCGCCTGCCTGCTCGCTTCCCAGCTTGACCGCATTGTTCTTCCGGATCGCGTTGATGGTGTGCTTGCGGGTGACGTGCGCGATCTCGTGGCCCAACACCGCGGCGAGCTCGGCTTCGTTGGCGATCAGGCCGAGCGCACCCCGCGTGACGTGGACGAAACCGCCTGGCGACGCGAACGCGTTGACGCCGTCGGTATCGAGCACGATGAACGTCCACGGCAGATTGGGCCGGTCAGACTGCTGAGCCATGACCGTACCGGCCAGCACGACATACTTGTGAACGTCGGCATCCTGCACGACGCCGAACCGCATGCGAATCTTGACGCTGACGTCTTCGCCGAGCTTCCGCTCCTCCTCCTCCGAGAACGTCAGGTCGTCGATCTTCTGTTTCATCTCCTGCGCCTGCTGGGCCTTCTTCAAGGCGCCGCCAACGCCGCCAAGCTGCGCATGGGCGGGAGTCGCCAGGACCAGCAGCACCACGACGATGATCGATTGCTTCATACGCGAGCCTCTTATCAAGAATGAGAAAACTGATGAGTCACGTCCCGGGATGATGCCTCCGCCGCGTCGGCACGGCCAACCACCTCGAAGATCGCGACCGGCTTGGTCCTGCCCTTGACCACCACGTCACCGAGCGACCGGAGCAGGTAGTGGCCGGTCAGCTCCTGGCGGGTGGCGTCGCTGATGATGATCCGTGTGCCATACTCCTTGTTCAGCGATTCGAGCCGCGAGCCGAGGTTCACGGCGTCACCGATCACCGTGTAGCTCATGATCGCATCGGATCCGATGTTGCCGGCGATCATCGGTCCGGTATTGATGCCGATGCCGATATCGAGCTCGGGACGCCCTTCCGCCCGCCACCTGTGATTCAACTTCTCGAGCTCGGCCACCATGTCCAGTGCTGCTTCCACGGCATGGTCCGCATGCCGGGGATCGGACAGTGGCGCCCCGAACAGCGCCATCACCATATCGCCGACGAACTTATCGAGCGTTCCCTTGTGCAGGAATACCAGGTGGACCATCCTGGTGAAATACTCGTTCAGGGTGTGGACGACATCTTCAGGCTGCCCCTTTTCCGACAAGGTCGTGAACCCTCGGATGTCGGAAAACAGGACCGTCATCTCGCGACGCTGCCCCCCGAGACGCGCCAGCTCGGGATTGGCAACCAGTTGCTCGTACACGTCTTTTGAGACGTACTGTCCGAACAACCGCTCCATCTTGCGCTTCTCCCGACCTTCCACGAAATATTGATAAGCCACACCCCCAAATAGCGCAGCCGTTGACGCCAGTACCGGTTGCGAGAGATTCAGCCAGTATCCGCCGGCAAACAGCTGCGTGGTCAGCCAGCCGAACGCGGCGATGAAGACGATCGTGCCGCCGGTCGCCCACCACGCAGGCAGCAGCGTGGAGACGAGGCCGACGAGGAGCCCAGACGCCGCCACGGTCGCAATGCGCACACCGTTGCCGGAGGGCCTCATGAACCGGTTCGACAGAATGTCATCCGCGACGGCGGCGTGAACCTGAATACCGGGCATTCTGGCACCTGAGAACGGCGTTTCGAACACGTCGTACAGGGCGGACGCGGTAGCGCCGACAAAGACGATCTTGTCGTGAAATTCAGACGGGGCGACCTGCGGCTTCTCGTCGCGGAGGATCTGATCCTCCGAAAGAAACAGATTCCAGAACGAGTAGCTGGAATACGGCCGGCTCTGAAGATCCTCCAGGAGCGCGGGACCACGGAAATTTATCGGAGACCATTTGTAAGTGGTGATGCCGTTCGGCGATCTCACGGTTCGCTCTGTCAACGGCATCCGCCTGTCGCCGAGCACGAGGGAGTCACCTTCGAAACGAACCTGCGCCGGTCTGATGCCGGCGGCCCGAAGCGCTCCCGCTACGCCAAGCGATGGAATCGCACGGTCATCGGTCCGAACGAACGGATTCATATGGCGCAACGGTCCATCTGAATCGAGCACGAACAGGTTATGCCCGAACCCGTCAGCGGCTTCGGCGAGCTGTGCGTAGGGCGCAAAGATCACCTTGCGTTCGATAATCTCCTTGGCGTCCAGACGGTAACCGTCGGAGGGTAGTGTCAGCTTGTTTGTCGCCTGCTCCGACATGATTTCATATGTCGCGTCGGCAAGCATGATCACGTTGCCCGCTCTCTTGACCGCTTCGACCAGCTCCTGGTCGGATTCTGCGCCGGACTTCGTGGATTCTCCGTACTGAACCCCAGTTCGGGTATCGGGCCCGGCAAAATTCACGTCGTAGAGGATCATCTTCGGTCGACCGCGTGCCAAATAGTCGATCAGGATCGCGTGAGCGGCGCGCGGCCAGGGCCATCGACCGAAGTACGGCTCGAGATTCCTGAGCGAGAACTCGTCGATCTCGATGAGCGCGATATCTTTCCGGGCCGTTTCCGGCCGTGCGGTCGTCGAGAGACGCCAATCGTAGGTTTTCAGCTCGACGGTCTCGAGCGGATTGACACCCGCTCCTCCCTGGAGAGTCGTGAAGATCTGGTCGACAGTCAGCACAAGCGCCGCTGCCAGCGGACCAACCAATACCCCGGCCAGCAATTTCGCCTGGACTTTCCCCATTCAGACCTCGAAACTGTCGCCTTCGCCGGCTGCCTTCGTCGCCGGAAACAGCACGCGTGCTTGTCCCTCAATCGCCGCCAGTTCCGCATCCGTCCTGCCCGGCTTATGATGAAAGAGCCAGAGTTGACGCGCGCCGGTCGCGGCCGCAAATTCGGCACATTGCTTCCAGCTCCCGTGGCCCCGGCCCCTGTGCGAGCGCAGCTCTTCAGGTGTGTAGTGGGCGTCGAGAATGACCGCCGCCGCGTCCGTGCAGAACTCGGCGAGTCGCTCGTCCGCCGTCTGATCGCCGCCGAACTCGTGATCGGTCGCGTACACGACGTCGCCGGCATCTCCCTGAATGCGGTAAGCGATCGCGCCCCCCGGGTGAGTGAGCGACTGGGTTTGAATTCGGAACCCGCCAATCACGATCTCGCCTGCCGGCACCAGCGGCCATTCCCGGACGCGAAGGAAGGGCGTCGATCGATACCGGGAAAAACGGCCGCTGAAAGATGGCGTCCAGCCAGGCCACGTCGACATGTTCCAGGATTGGCGCCCAGATGGTCGCTGTCCAGCCACTCTGATAGAACTGCCAGAAAAACGGCAGCCCCTGTACATGGTCCCAGTGATAGTGACTCAGAAGGATGGGAACCGCCCGGGGCTTCGGACCAAGCGCCTCGCTGAGACCGACGATGCCCGACCCGGCATCGAGAACGAGGACGGCGCCGGTGCGCTCGTTCCGGATCTCGACGCACGGTGTGTTGCACCCGTATCCGATTGAGCTCGAGGTGGCCCAGGGAACGGATCCACGGACGCCCCAGAAGCGAACGCGCACTCCGTCATCCTAGCAGTCCGTCAGCACCCGGCGGCCGATTGTTCTCGCCGCACCGGACCCCGCCCTTCAAGCTGAGGACGACGGGCAACCCCCTGGGTCTCCGTTGCATCAGTCACGACGCTGACCGCACGGCGCGTGCTCCGACCCTTCAGACGACCAGAACAATCTTGCCGAGCGCGCCAGGTTCCATGACGGCTTCATGAGCGAGGGGGGCATCCGCGAGCGGCATCTCACGACCCACGACGGGTGCCAACGATCGGTTGGCGAGACCCGCGACGAGGGCGGCGTGAATAGATGCCAGCTCCGAAGGGTCGGCGTTGAAGAGGGTCATCCCGAGAATCGCGGCGTCGCGGCCCATCGTCTGCCGCGGATCAATCTCGACGCGACCACGGTTGCCGATCACGACGACCCGCCCCCGCGGCGCGAGCACGGTGAGATCCCTGTCGAGGTTGATGTGCGCGGCCATCTCGAGGACCACATCGACACCGCGGCCGCTGGTGGCGCGCATGACCTCGTCCAGATAGTCGGGCTCGCGATGATTGACCACGACTTCGGCACCCTGCTCACGCACGAGCTCCAGTCCACGTTCGGTGCCACCGCTTCCGATGACCCTCATGCCGTGCGCGCGGGCGATCTGCACGGCCGCGATGCCCACGCCGCCGGTCGCGCCATGAACGAACACGGTTTCGGCCGGCCGGGCGGCTGCGCGAATGAACAAGGCGCGAAACGCCGTCGCGTACGGGACGCCGATCGCCGCTCCTTGGCCAAACGAGACCTGTGGTGGAAGCCGATGGAGCTGCGCGCGGCTGCAGAGCGCATATTCGGCGTAGGTTCCGGCCCCGGCGACCGACACATTGTCGCCGGCGATGTAGACACGATCGCCGCGCTTGAAGTCGGCGACTTCGGGACCGATCGCTTCGACCTCGCCAGCGCCGTCGGCGCCTGGAATGAACGGCGGCGTCGGTTTTCGCGCGTAGGTGCCGGCGCGGATGTACACCTCAACCGGATTCACGCCCGCCGCACGCACTTTGACGAGCACGTCCGACGGGCCGGGCTTCGGCGTCGGGACGTTTTCGAGACGCATGACATCGGGACCACCGAACTCTCGAACAAGAATGGCGCGCATGGCGCGGATGCTATCATGAGAGGGATCCATGGCACTCGCCAGGCTTCACAAAACCGTGGGCGTGAAGGTCGGTTCCGTCCAGGTCGGCGGCGGTGCGCCCGTCATCGTCCAGTCGATGACGATGACCGACACCGCCGACGCCCAGGCGACGGCGGCGCAGTGCATCGCACTGTCGGAAGCCGGGTCGGAGATGGTCCGGGTAACGGTCAACGTCCCGGAGGCGGCGGTTGCGGTGCCCGAGATCAAACAGCGGATGCTCGATGCCGGCTGCACCGCGCCGCTGATCGGCGATTTCCACTACAACGGGCACTTGCTGCTCACCAGGTATCCGGCGTGCGCCAGCGCGCTCGACAAGTATCGTATCAACCCGGGCAACGTCGGCACCGGCAGGCGGCGCGATGAGCAGTTCGCCACCATCTGCAAAGTAGCCGTCGATCGTGGAAAGCCGGTGCGGATCGGCGTCAACGGCGGATCGCTCAATCAGGAGCTCGTCGTCGCAAGGATGCAGGAGAACACCGACCGCGATCTCGGCAAGTCGTCGGAGGAGATCATCAACGACTGCATGGTTCTCTCCGCGGTCGAATCCACGGCGCTGGCCATCGACAGCGGTCTACGCCGCGATCAGATCATCATCTCGTGCAAGACATCCCGTCCGCGCGATCTCATCGCTGTCTACCGCACGCTCGCGCGCGCGACCGATCAACCGCTGCACCTCGGGCTCACCGAAGCCGGCATGGGCGTCAAAGGGCTGGTGTGGTCGTCGGCAGCGATGGCCGTCCTGCTCGCCGAAGGGATCGGCGACACCGTTCGCGTCTCGCTCACACCGCGCCCCGGCGGCGATCGGCGAGAAGAGGTATACGCCGCTTGCGAGCTGCTCCAGGCCCTGGGGCTGCGAACGTTTTCGCCCAGCGTCACGGCGTGTCCGGGCTGCGGCCGGACGACGAGCACCACGTTCCAGCAACTTGCCGAGCGCATTCAGAGCTATGTCCGCGAGCGGATGCCCGACTGGAAGACCCAGTACGAAGGGGCCGAGGCCTTGACCCTCGCGGTGATGGGCTGCGTGGTCAACGGGCCGGGCGAATCGAAGGCCGCGAACATCGGGATCAGTCTGCCAGGCACAGGCGAGGAGCCCAACTGCCCGATCTTCATCGATGGCGAGCACGCGACGACGTTTCGCGGCACGTATGAAGAGATCGCCGCTGAATTTCAGCGGCTGGTCGAGGCTTACGTTGCCAGCAAGTACGCTCGAAGAGGCGGGTAGTCCGGGTCGCTCGTCGACGATTCATCCGCCCGCTGAAGAACCGGGTTCATACGGCCACCGGACCAGCCCCCCTCTCGTCCATGTAGCTGCGAATCACCGCGTCGAACGTCTCGTCGCCGCGAAACCCGAGCGCTTGGGCGCGCCCGGTATCCAGCGCCCCGGGCCAGGTGGCGACGATTCGAGCGATGCGGACGTCGCGCTCCCACCGCACCCGTCTCGCGACCTCTGCACCGGCGACGCGCTCGAGCGACGCGACCATCTCTCGAGCGGTAAGCGAAATCCCCGGGGCGTTCACGATCCGGTGCGATCCAAGCGCGACGTCATGGACGGCAATCAGGCCGTCGACGGCCGCCGACGGCGACGACAGCCAGAGTCGCGTCTCCGGATCCACCGGGCACACGGCGTCCTCACCATTGAGCGGCTCCCGGATGATTCCACTGGCGAACGAGGAGGCCGCCGCGTTCGGCCGGCCGGGTCGAACGCTGATGGTCGGCAGCCGGAGCACCCGCCCATCGACGAAACCTCTTCGCGTGTAGTCGTTGATCAACAGCTCGGCCACCGCTTTTTGTGTCCCGTAAGAGGACTGCGGATTGAGCGCGGTCGTCTCGGCCACAATGCCGGGTAGGTCGCCGCCATACACCGCGACCGAACTCGCGAAGATCAGGCGCGGACGGTGACGGGGATGCCCCAAAGGAGCCAGGTCCGCGTCGGCATGGCCGCGACACAGGTCGAGCACCAGTCGCGTGGCGTCGACATTGATCCGCATACCCAGGTCGAAATCCGCCTCCGCCATGCCGCTGACAACCGCAGCCAGATGAAAGATGGAGTCCGCGCCCGCGACTGCCTCTTGCAGCAATTCCGGGTCGGCGATGTCGCCGTGCGACGAGATGACGCGAGGGTCTGAGGAGGCCGGCGGCGGCACGATATCGACCAGCATGATCTGGTCAATGGTCTCGTCGCGGCCCTCGGGGCCGCGCAGGGTGCCCCGATGTAACAGCGCCGCGGCGAGGCGGCTGCCCAGGAACCCCGCACCGCCTGTGATCACGACTTTCATATGGGTTATAAGACCCCAATGCTCTCTGCCACCGCGATGACGCTCGAATCGAGAGCTTACCGCAAGGTCACGTCGCGCCTGCTGCCGTTCCTCGTGCTGTGTTACGTCGTCGCGTATCTCGACCGCGTGAACATCGGGTTTGCGAGGCTCCAGATGCTGGACGACCTTGGGTTCAGCGAAACGGTCTACGGGTTGGGCGCCGGGATGTTTTTCATCGGCTACTTTCTTTTCGAAGTGCCGAGCAACCTGATCCTGCACCGAATCGGGGCGCGCCTCTGGATCGGGCGGATCATGATCACCTGGGGTCTGGTCTCCGCCCTCTTCATGTTCACCACGACGCCCGCCGTGTTCTATTCGCTGCGCTTTCTCCTGGGCGTGTCGGAGGCCGGATTCTTCCCCGGCATCATCCTGTACCTGACGTATTGGTATCCGGCCGAGCGGCGCGTGCGCATCATCGCTCTCTTCATGACCGCGGTTCCGATCGCGGGCGTGGTCGGGAGCCCGCTCTCGGGCTGGATCATGGAATCCTTTGCTGGCGTGCTCGGCTGGGCCGGTTGGCAGTGGCTGTTCCTGCTCGAAGCGGTGCCTGCCATCGCGCTGGGGTTGGCGGTCGCGGCCTATCTCGACAATGGGATTCGATCGGCGTCCTGGCTGACGGAGGAAGAGAAGAACCTCCTCGAGCGCAATCTGGTCAGCGAACGCGCGGCGGTAGCTGTGCATCAGTCGCTATCGTCGCTGTTGGCCGACCGGCGCGTCTGGCTCCTGTGTGGGATCTATTTCTGTTATGCGATGGGGCACTACGGGCTCACGTTCTGGTTGCCGGTCTTGATCCAGACGGCGGGAGTCGAGGGCACCGTCAAGATTGGCCTCGTGACCGCCGTGCCCTATCTCGTCGCCGTCGTCGCCATGATCCTGGTCGGCCGGAGCGCCGACAAACGGCGTGAGCGGCGCTGGCACACCGCAGTGCCGATGATCGTCGGCGCCCTCGGCCTGACGCTGGGCGCCGCGGCTGGCGGACATACGACAATCGCGATCGCTTGCCTGATTCTCGCGGCCTCGGGCGTGTTCAGCGCCGGACCCGTGTTTTGGGGCCTGCCGACCGCGTTTCTGGGCGGCGCCGCCGCCGCCGCGGGCATCGCCGCTATCAACTCGATTGGCAATCTTGCAGGCTTTGCCAGTCCGTATGCGGTCGGATGGCTGAAGGATGTCACCCGCAGCACCGAGGCCGGCATGTTCGCGGTATCGGCCGCACTCGTCATCGGCGCGCTGGCAGCTCTCGCCATTCCCCCGCGTTTGGTGAACCGGTGAGGCCGAGACCCTTCTGCGTCAGAACCGCGGATTGTTCATCGCCGTCCTTTGGCACCCCAGATTCGACGGATAATCCTCAGTGCCGACTCGGTGGTCGAAGATCCGCTACTTGGCCGCAATAGGAAGGAGCGAACCGACGCTTGAGCCCATGGGATGACCGCGAGTACCCCATTACGAGAGTTCCCAATGCCTGACTCCGTCCTGAGGGAGGTGCTGCATCGCGTCTGGGGCTTTTCGGACTTTCGACCGCTCCAGCGCGAGGCCATGCATTCAATCCTCGACGGACGCGACAGCCTCACCGTCCTGCCAACCGGCGGTGGCAAGTCTCTCTGTTTCCAGGCGCCTGCTCTCGTCGATCGCGCTTCGGGCCGTCAAGACGGCGCCGACCGCCGCGGCTTCGCGCTGATCGTCTCGCCGCTCATCTCCCTGATGAAAGATCAGGTCGACGGGCTGCGCGTGGACGGTGTCGCCGCCGCCTATTTGAATAGCTCGCTCAGCGGCGATGAACGCGACCGCGTTCTTGCGAGCCTTCGCGAAGACCGCTGCCGGCTGCTGTACGTTTCACCGGAGCGTCTCGTCGGTGAAGGCAGCCAGGGTTTCCGCCGTCTCCTCCAACAGTTCGGCGTCCGCTATATTGCCGTCGACGAGGCGCACTGCATCAGCCAGTGGGGCCACGACTTCCGGCCGGAATACCGGCAACTCGGGCGGCTTCGCGAGGATTTTCCGCAGGTTTCGCTGCATGCGTTCACGGCGACTGCGACCGGGCGCGTGAGAGACGACATCGCGAGGGAGCTTGCCCTACGCGATCCGGTCGTTCTTGTGGGCTCGTTCGATCGATCCGAACCTTCTGTACCGGGTACTCCGTCGCGCGAACCTGCGCGGTCAGCTCCTGCAGATTCTCGGACGACACGAGGACGAGGCTGGGATCCTCTATTGTCCGTCGCGCCGCGAAGTGGAGTCGCTCGCCACGTGGCTCCGCGAGGAGGGCTACCGCGCGGTGCCCTATCATGCCGGCCTGTCCGACGACGTGCGCGCGCGGCATCAAGAGGCATTTCTCGACGAGCGCGCGGATATCGTCGTGGCAACCGTGGCCTTCGGCATGGGCATCGATCGGTCCAACGTGCGGTTCGTCATCCACGCGGGTGCGCCGAGGTCGCCGGAGCACTACCAGCAGGAATCGGGACGCGCCGGACGTGACGGGCTGCAGGCCGAGTGCGTGCTCATCTACTCGGGCGCCGATTTCGTGCGGTGGCGGCAGATGCTCGAAGCGAACGGCGAGCTGACCGACAGCGCGCGGGCTCTCCTGCGCGACATGGAACGGTACGCCGCCGGCACGCACTGCCGGCACCGTTCGCTCGTTGAATACTTCGGCGAGCCGTACACGCGCGCCGAGTGCGGCGCGTGCGACTGGTGTCTCAAAGAGCTCGATGCGGTCGCCGATGCGACGGTCGTCGCGCGAAAGATCCTCTCGTGCGTGGCTCGCGTGAAGCAAGCGTGGGGAATCGGCCACGTGACCGACGTGCTGACAGGGCGCGCGTCCGACAAAGTGGTCGCCAGCCGCCACGACGCGCTATCGACCTTCGGCCTGCTGCGAGAGGAGTCCGCCGCAGCGGTGCGCGGCTACATCGAACAACTCGTCGCTGAACAGCTGTTGCTGAGGGACGGGGAGCCGTATCCGGTCCTGCGGTTGACGGCTGCCGGGGCGCTGCTGCTCAAAGGTCAAGGGGCGTGTGCGCTCTATCGCGAGGTTCTGCCCGACCAAGCCGAAGAAAAGCGCACGCGGCCGGCGCCGTGACGTGGCGGCATCCGCCGCCGATCCAGAGTTGTTCGATGTGTTGCGCGCGGTGCGATTGCGCCTGGCTCGCCAGCGCGGCGTGCCGCCGTACGTCATTTTTCACGACACGACGCTTCGGGAGATGGCCGAGCGGCGTCCGTCGACAATCGACGATCTGCACGATATTTACGGCGTCGGCGTCAGGAAAGCGGCCGACTTCGGCGGGCAGTTTCTCGAAGCTATCCGTTCGTTCGGTGCGTCCGCCTGATGGCGATCGACTGCCATCCCGCGCATGCCGGAGCCTCAGGGGGACCCCGCCTGCGCGTCCTCTCTTGTTGAGATCAGTGGACGGTATAGGGTTCGTGAAGCGCGAACGGCGCGATCTCGACGTCGAAGTACACCCCGTCGTCCGCGACCATCTGGTAGGTGCCGCGCATGACCCCGTGCGGCGTCTTCAGACGACAGCGCGAGGTATATTGAAACGTCTCGCCAGGCCCGAGCACCGGCTGTTCGCCAACAACGCCCGGCCCTTTGACTTCTTCGATGGCGTCGGTCGCGTCGGTGATGATCCAGTGACGGCTGAGAAGCTGCACCTTGCTGTCGCCCTCGTTCGTGATGCGCACCGTGTAGTGAAAAAACCACTCGTTCTGGAACGGATGCGAGTGCTCCGGCGCGTATTGCGATTCGACCTCGACGCGAACATTGTTCGTGACGGCTTCCGACGTGGACGCGCGTAGCGGTTGGGCTTTGGACTCCTGCATCCCCACAATGATAGCAGCGTTTGGCGACCGGGATCCCGCCGTCAATCAGGATGCGGCCCGGCTCATGACCGCGGCGGACGCTCACGCTACACTACAAACATGCACCGGATCGAACCCGCGACGCTCAAGCCCGGCATGTCGCTGGAATCGGTCGTCCCTGCGGTGCCGGCCGCCGATGCCCGGCCGACCGCCGACGCCGAGGCCGGGGCGCTTATCCGGGGCAAGGCTCTCATCTTCTGGGACTTAAAGATACCAGGCAAGAAGAAGAAGCTCGACGCCATCGACACGGACCAGATCACGCCCGCCTCCGACTGCGTGTCGGAGAGCCTCGAAACGCTGGATGAGAGGTGGAAGGCCGGGTCGTTCCGCTATCTGATGCCCGACTTCCGGGCGCGCGTCCACCGCGGGGAAACATTTCTCGTTGCCGGCGATCGCTTTGCGATCGGCTCGTCGCGCGAGATGAGCCCGGCCGGACTCAAAGGCGTGGCCGAAGAAGTCGGCCTCCAACTGGTGATCGTCTGCGGCAACAGCATGGGCGACATCTTCCGTCGCAACGCGATCAACCTCGGGCTTCATGTCGTGCAGAGTCCCGACGCGGTCGCGAATGCGCGCGACGGAGACGAGTTCAGCTTCGATCCCGCGTCGAGGCAGCTCAGAAACACCACGCGTGGTGAAACATACGATCCGCTGCCGCTGCCGCCGAAGGAGGACGAGATCCGCCGCACCGGCGGCATCATCGGGCTCGGCCACCGCGAGTTCAGGTCGTCGGTCGCCCGCCCGCCGTCGATCGAGTGGCCCGACCCGGATCGTGCCAGGACGATGACCACCACCGAACAGATCGTCTGGGCGCACCGCGTCGACAAGGACGCAGGGGTGAAGCCAGGCGCGACCCTGCGGGTCTACGCCGATCTCCTGCCTGCCTCCGACGGAACCGCGCCGTTTGCCATCCACACGTTCAACCAGATAACGGGCGGCCGGACGATCCTTCCCCGCCAGGCGGCGATCGCGAACGACCACTTCGTCTTCACGGGGCGGGAAGACGACGAACGCCAGACGAACATCGGACGCGCATTCGCGCGCCTCCATGGTCTCGAGAAGCCGTACTACGCGACGCCGGGGGACGGTATCTTCCATTTCTATTTTCCCGAGCAGGGTCTGGTGATGCCGGGACAGTTCATTCCAGGCGCCGACTCGCACAGCCGGGCCTACGGCGCGTACGGCGCCGTCGGAATGGGCGTCGGATCGACAACGCTGGGGTTCGGGTGGGCGACGGGGTACATCTACTTCACGCTGCCGAGGGCGAGACGCGTCGTGTTCGCGGGCGCCCTGCAGCCGTGGGTGAGCGGCAAGGACATCGTGCTGGAGCTGCTGCGGCGCTGGGGCGCCCAGCAGTCACAGGGGATGTCGGTGGAGCTCGTGGACGCAAACCGTCAGTTGCCGGTAGCGTATCGCAACACGATCGCCAACATGATGGCGGAAGCCGAATCCCTCAACGGCATCTTCGCGCCAGACGAGATGACCTACGCCTGGTACCGGGCCAAGGGCATCACCGATCTGCCGTACCACCACTTTTCGCCGGGGTCCGATGCGGTGTACGAGATCGACGAGACGATCGCGCTGACGGAGGTCGTGCCGATGATTGCGAAGCCCTTCAGCCCCGGCAATGCGTTCGCCGCCGAAGAAGTGGCGCGGGAGCGCATGACGTTCGACAAGGCGCTCATCGGATCCTGCACCAACGGGAGCTACGACGATCTGCTGTCCGCCGCGCTGGTCGTGCGTGCGGCGCGCGCGCGCGGCATCTCGCAAGCGGCGACGGAGTTCGTGGTGTTTCCGGGTTCTGGCGGCGTGGCCCGGCAGATCGAGCGGCCGGACGCGCGGCTTGGAGGCGAGTCGATTGCCGAGGTGTTCCGCTCGATCGGCGGTCAGATCCGCCAATCGTGGTGCGGGCCCTGCTTCGGCCAGGGACCCGACGCGCTCGAGAAGGGCCAGCGGGCGATCACCTCGTTCAACCGCAACTGGCAGAACCGGATGGGCGTCGGCGGCGAGGG
The DNA here is from genome assembly GCA_963814975.1 of uncultured Acidobacteriota bacterium. Classification (GTDB taxonomy): domain Bacteria; phylum Acidobacteriota; class Vicinamibacteria; order Vicinamibacterales; family CAVVIG01; genus CAVUXJ01. The sequence continues at coordinate 57,421 of CAWFFB010000022.1, forward strand.
CTATCTCGCGAGCCCCGCTGTCGTGGCCGCCTCGGCGCTCATCGGCTACATGGCGCCGCCAGACGAGCTCGGCCTGACCTGGAACGCTGAAGAATTCGGAGTATGACCCTCAACCCTTCGGTCGTACGTGAAGCGCATCAGCCGCCTGGGCGACGAAGGCTTCGATGTCGGCCGCGGGACGTGCTCCGGTGGTCCGAGCGGCCTCGCGCCCACCGGCGAAGACAGCCATGGTTGGAATCGAGCGGATACCAAAACGCTGACCGAGCTCGGGCACGGCGTCCGTGTTCACCTTGACGACGAGGAAACGTCCCGCCGCACGAGCCGCGACTTTGACGAGCTCTGGCGCCACCATCCGGCAGGGTCCGCACCAGGGCGCCCAGAAATCGACGACGACGGGAATCGACGCTCGCGACACGAGCCGATCGAAATCGGCCGCCGCGCCGACTTCAATTGGTGCGGCCGGCGGCGCCAGCGCCTGCTGGCAGCTTCCGCATCGCACGGGATCCCCGAGGCGCTCGTACGGAATGCGATTTTTCTTTCCACAGGACGGACAGGCCACGACGATCCCGCGATCGTCGAGTTGAATGTCAGCCATGAAGCTATTGTATCGCGCTCGTCCTCAACACGGTGTATCGCGCGTCTCCAACACGCTCGCCCCGCCCGAGGTCGTTCGGCAGGTCGTAGCAGACGATGATAATGAGGGACCGGCGGTGTATTGCGGTCCAACCAATGGCCTCGGCTTGAACGTCGGCCGCGACGAAGAGAAGAGCATGTCCAAGTCCCAAGAGAAGATCGCCGACAGCATCGGCGTGCACGTCGCCGGGCGGCACATTTTTCTGTGCTGCGACCAAACCAAGCCCAAATGCTGTGACAAGGAGCGGGGACTAGCCGCGTGGAAGTTCCTCAAGAAGCGTCTCAAGGAGCTTGGCCTCTCGGAGCAGGGCGGTATTCTGCGCACCAAAGCAAATTGCCTGCGCATCTGCGAAGGCGGTCCGATCGCCTTGGTCTATCCCGAAGGTACCTGGTATGGCGAGTGTGATCCGCCGGCGCTCGAACGGATCATCCAGGAGCACCTGATCGGCGGACGGATCGTCCAGAAATATCTGATCGAACAGCATGAGCTGAGACCGAAACCGGGCCGTCGGTGATCTGGTGATCGAGCGGATCATCCCCTGCTCGACGCACGGCCGGTATCTCGTCGAGCCGGCAGATACTGCAGACCCGGCTCCCCTGCTCGTGGGTTTCCACGGATACGCCGAGGCCGCGGAAACGCAGCTCGAGCGCCTGCGCGCGATTCACGGTTCGCAGGGCTGGCTCCTCGTCTCGGTGCAAGGCCTGCACCGGTTCTACCGGCGGCGTTCTGGCGACGTCGTCGCGGGCTGGATGACGCGACAGGATCGTGAACAGGCGATCGCCGACAACCAAGCGTTCATCGCCGCGGTCATCGACGAAGTGGCGCAGCACTGGCACGTCGCCGACTCCCTGATCTTTGCCGGATTCTCCCAGGGTGTCGCGATGGCCTTTCGCGCGGCCTGTTCGTCTCCGCGGCCAGTCAGCGGCATCATCGCGCTCGGCGGCGACGTGCCCCCCGAGCTCGATGGCGCGGCGCTTGCGCGAACGCGAACGGCTCTGCTCGGCCGCGGCCAGCGCGACGAGTGGTATTCAGCCGAATTGTTTGCAACAGATGCAGTGCGGCTCCGCGACGCCGGAGTGGATGTGGCGACGGTCGTCCTCGACGGAGGGCACGAGTGGACGCCGGAGTTCACCTCGAAGGCCGGTGCGTTCCTGAAGCGGCAGGCGCGATGACTCGTTCAATCCACTCGACGATCGTTCGCTGCACATCGTCGAACACTACCGTCTGCTCCTCCACGCTTGCGCGCGCCACCTTGAAAGAATGATCGCCGCCGGCGACGACGTGAAGCGTCGCCGGGGGGGAGAGCAACGTCAATATCGGACCGAGCTCGGCGGGCGTACCGAAGCTGTCGCGGGCACCCTGCACGAAGAGCATTGGACGGTTGATTCCGGGCAGGTGTGCGGCGCGCAAGTCGGCCGGACGCCCAGAGGGATGAAGCGGATACCCGAGCAGGACGAGCCCGCTGACAGCCAGATCTTCGTCGACCGCCGCGACCTCGGTCGCCACGCGGCCACCCATCGACTTGCCACCGATGAAGAGAAACCTTCCGGCGCTCTCCACGTGACGCCTGACGGTGTGCACGGCGCTTCGGTAACACGCATGGAGCACAGGACGGCGATCCGGAAGCCGCCGCCGCTGTTCGGTATATGGAAAGTTGAATGTAATCGCGTCCACGCCGAGCGAGGCGAGCGCCGTCGCGAAACCCGCCATGAACGGGCTGTGCTGCCCGGCGCCCGCGCCGTGGGCGAGCACGAGCGCCGCGCTGGCTCGCCCTTCGGCCGCACCGTACACAAGGGCGGTCACCGCGCCGCCCGACTCGAGCGGCACGAGCAGTTCAGTCGGAGTCTGCACGCCCGTAATTCACTTCGGCATCGGTCTTCAGCTTGCTCGTCACCGAAAACGCACTGAACTGATTCGCCAGCGATCGAGCCAGCATCCTGTCGACGTTGCTGCGAACCACGCCCGTGAGCGTCACGTGGCCCCGCTCGACGACGATGTGAATCGGCGGGTTCCGCATGATCGCGTAGTCCCAGAAGTTCGAGTTGCCGTAAATCGATCTGGCGATTCGGTTCCGGAGCTCGTCATCCAGCAGGGAGACCGGCAGCACGCCGATCTTGTTGCTAATCTCTCGGACGCCGTCGACCGCGGCGGCCCGCTTCTCGATTTCACTCCGCTTATAGGGCATGGTCACCCGTCCGTTCAGCGTGACGATGCCGTTCTCAACGCCCACGCTCACGTCGTCAAATACCGTGAACTGTGTGTAGTCGTTGACCGACGCCATCACCTCGTGTGCGATTCGAAAATCCCTGCTTGGAGTGGCCTGCGCTGTCCTGGCCTGCGCGGCGCCGACCGGCGCCAGCAAGACCAAGGAGGCGACCATCGCCCGCAACCCTCTGCTCATACTCCACCTCCGCCATTTCCCGGCATTTCTGATCAGCTTGAGTGGCAAAGATGATGCCAGCATGAGGGCACACAAATATCTGTAAATGAACGAGTTAAGACTTTCGAAGCGTCACCTTTGTCAAAGGAGGCGTCACCTGGGGCGGACACCTTGGATGGCGTTCTCACTGCCCTGCGAATGCCCGGCCGAGGCCATAGGTAATCGCCGCTTCGATAATGCCGACGATGGTCATCTCGGACCCACTGGCCCACCACGAACGCGTCGTCACCAGCGCCTTTGCCGCACCGACCGCAAAGTGCGCCAGCGTGCTCACCACGAATGAAGCGACGACGGCCGGCATGCCAACCGTGAAGAAAAAGGGGATGATCGGAATGAATCCGCCGATTGCGGTCGAGACCGTCGCGGAGAGCGTCGATCGCCAGGGGTTCGGAAAGTTCTCCTCGGAGAGACCGAGCTCTTCGGAAACCAGCGTGCGGAGAAACTGTGTCGGCTCCTTCTGGATCCGTTCCGCCATCGACCGCGCTTCGTCGGCGGAAAACCCCTTGAGCTGATAGAAGAGCTCCAGCTCGAGCAGTTCCTCGTTGGGATCCTCGTCGATCTCGGCGCGTTCACGCGACACCTCAGACTCATAGACCTCTCGCTCGGACTTCGACGCGAGATAAGCGCCCGCGCCCATCGACAAGGCGCTGGCGAGCGTGCCGGCGAGCCCGGCGGCCAGCACGACGTCGCTGCCGCCGGTGTATCCGGCCATGCCGGAGACGATACCGAATACGGCGCCCAGGCCGTCGTTCACGCCGTAAATCGCATCTCCTATCCAACCGGTACCGCGAACGTGCCAGCGCTCCCTGCGGAGAATCGTGTCGAGCGTGGAGCGCGGCGTCGGCAGCACGCCGCCGGCCAGGGTCCTCAGGATCACCGCATGGCTGCGCTCATCAAGCTTCGCTTCTTCCGCAATGCGACGGTCGTCTGGATCGCTCAAGCGCTCGATGAGCCGCTCGTAATCCGCTTCGGCCTGGTTTTCCTCCTGTTCCAGACGATTGAGCACGACGCGTTGATCCGAAATTCGGTCGAACCACGACAATCCGCGCTCGACTTTCGCGCGATCGGGAGGATGCCCGGTGGCGGCCGCGATCCGCTCGGCCCAGCGCGCAGCGTGGTGTTCCTCCTGAGCGACCAGCCGCATGAGGATGGCTTTTCGTTTCGGGTCGGGCTCCCGATCGGCGAGATGACGGTACGTGGTCGCAGCCTCGATTTCCCGGCGCCACATTTTCTCGATCGTTGCCAGGCTGCTTTTGTCGATCATGTTGGCGGAAGCTAGCCGGTCAGCCGTCCGAACAGCACGACTGTTCCAATGCCTGCCGCGATCAGCAGGACCTGGCGAGCGGAACCGCGCTCGATCTGGCCGCGGTGGAGATCCGGGATCAGATCGGACATGGCGATGTACAGCAGGCTCGCTGAGGAGAACGCGAGCACGAAGGGGCGCGCGTTCGGAAGGACGCTGACGCCGGTATAGGCCACCAGGGCGCCGAGGAGTCCCGAGGAGCCCGAAACGACATTCAAGATCAGCGCGCGCCGCCTGCTGTACCCGGCAGCAAGCAGCACGGCGATGTCGCCGACTTCCTGGGGGATCTCGTGCGCCGCCACCGCTATGGCGGTGTTGATTCCGAGCGGAACGGAGGTCAGCACCGCGGTGCACACGATCGCGCCGTCGATGAAATTATGGAAGGCGTCGCCAACCAGCACGAGCGGAGCGGTCGCGCCATGGACATGGCACTCATCGGTATGGCAGTGGCGGAGCAGCACCAACCTCTCGAGCACGAAGAAAGTCAGGATGCCGGCGAGCAGCGTGCCGAACACGTTGGTGGGCGACAGCGTCTCCAGCGCCTCGGGGAGCAGGGCCAGCAGCGCCACGCCGAGCATCGCGCCGACGGCGTAACTGACGAGCCACGGCACAATGCGGGTGCGGATGTTGTCGTTGAACAGCAGCAGCGAAGAGGCCACGAGTAGACCGCCCAGGCTGCCGAGGAGGCTCAGCCCAAGGGCGGTCGCGAGTAACGGCACGCAGACATTCTACTAGCTCGCCATGTATCCCCGCCGCGCGCGCACGCGGTAGGTGCCCTTGCGCACTTCGAGGCGGATGGTATGCCAGCGGCCGTCCTTCTTTCCGCTCGACGCATATCCCAGGTAGTACTGCTGGTTCAGCTCGTTGGCAATGCTCGCCGTTGCCGGATTGAGGTCTCCCGTGTCGCGAACGATCTCGGTGCGCCCACCGCTGTCGTCGGTCATATCGCGGAGCGCGACAACGTTCACGCGATCGTCGCTCGCCCCCCAGATGCCGCCGCCTCCGCTCATCGGCGGCTGCCGTGTCGGCCAGCCGGGCCGGCCGCGTCCGGGCGGAAAAGGCAGTGGCAAGGGAATGCGCGTCGGCGCGCGAGGCTGGCGCCGGGACGCCGGCTCCGCGTCTCCGTCGATACCTATCGCATATACCAGCGCTTCGCTTTCGCGGACCAGTTGCTTCACCTCCCGAACATCAACCCGGCTCGACGTGTCGTTGCCGTCCGAGATGATGAGGAGGGCCTTCTTGCGGTTCTTGCCCTCTTCCGCCAGCGGAATGGCTTCTGCCACAGCGTCGTACATCGCCGTGCCGCCGTTCGGCACGATGCGCCCGAGCGCGCGCGACAGGAGCGCGCGGTCGGTCGTCCAGCTCTGAAGCAGGAGCGGATCGTTGCTGAACCGGTACAGGAATAGTTCGTCGTCGCGGTTGAGGAGATCGTACAGGAACCGGTTGAGCGCGCTCTGGGCGGCCCGAATCTTGTCGCCTGCCATGCTGCCGCTCGTGTCGAGGACGATCCCGAGACTGACCGGAACGCGCTCGGCGTTGAAATGCGTCACCGTCTGGAGCTGATCGTCTTCGTAGACCAGAAAATCTTCCTTCTTGAGATCGGACACGAATCGGCCGCTCGCGTCGGTCACCGTCGCCGTCACGTTGATCAGCTCGACTCCGCTCTTGAACCGGAACGAATCGCCACCCTGATCGGCGCTCGAGGTGGGCGGCTGCTGCCCGCGCAACGTGGCGACGGCCAGAAGAATGGCGGCGAGCGCCGCACTCAGTTTCTTAACTTCTAGTGTCGACATGAGGGATCACCCGATCTTCGCTTCTGAAGCTCACGCGATAACGTCCGACATTGGCGGCGCCGGGAATGGTCACCAGAAATGTACTCTCGCCACCGGGCCCCAGACTGGGCGCCTGCACCAGGGCGCGTCCGGTCGTCAGAAACCCGCCAGCGCGATCGTAGACGAGAACGACGACTGTAAGCTGATTCAGCGGTGAACCACTCACCGGGTTTCGAACGATGCCCCGCACGGTCAACCGATCGCGGTCGCGTTCATGACCCAGTGCGACGAGCTCGAGCGCGCGTGCCGTTGTTGGAGAGACAGCCGCCTGCGGCTCGGCCCCACCGGCGGCGGGCTTCGCCACCGAATTGGCAGCCACATCGCCGCTCCTGCCCAGCGCAACGAGGAGAGCCGCGCCGGCGCCAACCACCAGCACGCCGGCAAGTATCACCGTGGCCAGCCGCGGAAGAGCCGTCACTGGCTGGATGAAGGTGAACATGTTGCCCGAGGTCGGGGTGTCGGCGACGTCGGGGTCGGCAGTCACCAGCGGCGGATCGACATCGACGTCGGACGATCGGATGTCCGCGGCGAGGGCCGCGACGCGGGCCGCGGATCGGCGCCGCTCTTCACCAGCGACACGCCAGGCGACGATGCTCATTGCTCCCGCGATGGCCAGGGACAGCGCCGTCACGACGATCAGGATGATCTCCATCTCTAGTACCTTTTGCCCTATCAGCGATCAGCTGCCAGCTTTCAGTCCTCACCCCCGGCATCCGGTGAAACCCTGACTGCCGGCTGAACGCCGAGCTAGACGATCAGCGAAGATTGAACTCCACCGCGACTTCCACGATGACATCTACCGGCGTTCCACGCCGCGTAGCCGGAGCGAACCGCCACTGCCGCACTGCCTGGACCGCGCGATCGTCGAGACCCGCGCCGAGCCTTCGCAACACCTTCACGTCGCCGACGGTTCCGTCACGGCGGACCACAAGTTCCAGGACGACCTCGCCTTTGAGGCCCTGACGCCGCGCTTCGTCGGTGTAATCCGCCTTGACTTCCCGCAGCAGCCGCGGCGGCTCGATGCCGGAGCCCGGCCGATAAGGCCCCCCGCCGGTTCCTCCGCCGGATCCTTCTCCCACTCCAGAACCATCGCCCTCCCCGATCCCTGTTCCCTTGCCTGTCCCGACGCCGCCTCCTTGGCCCGGACCACGGCTGTCTGCCTCGGTCTTGGCCTGCTGGAGCACGCCGACGCGATCGCGGTTGTCAGCGGGCGCGGAGATGATCGGTGCCACGATCGCGGGCAGCGGCTCGGATTCGAGCGGCTGCGGCGGCGGCTCGGGCGGGGCGACTGCCGGTTCGACGGGTGGTGGCGGCCGGCGTACGGGCAGCGGGCTGCTCAGGGAGCGATGGCCCTCCCGCAAAGCCTTCGGCGGCGGCGCAGGCTGACGGAGTCCCCCTCCCCCGCCTCCGCCTCCCGGCCCCGGCGTAGCGATAAACACCATGTGCAGATCGTCCGCACGGCTGGCGGTCGCCACCGTCGTCGCGGCAGGCGCCAGCCCGAAGGTCGTGATGAACACGACGGCGGCGATGAGGCCCGCGTGGAGCGTGCCCGACACTGCGAGCGGTACACCTTTGGATTGATGGGACGTCCGCCCCATCTCGACGATTGAGAAAAGAGCCTTCGGATCGCGCGGCGACGCGGCCCCGAACGGCTGCGCCGACGCGCCGGTGTCGGGACCTGCCAGGAGCGCGCGGCCGATACGGACGGCGTCTGCATGCGGCACGAAGATGCCCGCACGCGGCCCGCGGCCGAGCGCGGCGATGACCTGATCGACAGGAACGCCTGCCGCCTGCGCGATCTCCCGCGGGGAGTACGCCTGGGTCGACCTGGAAATGGACATTTGGCAGGATATGGCAGGGCAAAAGGCTTGCCGTTTGCCACTACAGCAGGTGGGAGCGTCTACGGCTGATTTTCGGCCGTTCCGGGCTGAATCAGCCTCCAGGCGGACGCGATCCCCACGCCGAGCTGTGCTCGCCTCAAGACAGTCAGTGTCCCCTCTCGCGGTGTCCCGTTCAGAGGTCCGACGGGCGCAAGGCCTCGACCGGGCCGCAAGTCCAGCCCGTCGCCATCGCTAGCTTGGTTTCTTCACTTCGACCGCCGCCATCCCCTCGATGAATTGGACAATCGCCGAGTGGTCCAGGTCACCCTTGCCGTTGTTCATCAGCGACACCAGGATGTTGTGCACGGAGCTGGTCAGTGGGAGCGAAACCTTCAGCGATTCCGCGGCGAGCAGCGCGTTGCGCAGGTCCTTCTGATGAAGGCGGATGCGGAAACCAGGCTTGAAGTTGCGCGAGTAGACCATTGGCGCCTTGACATTGAGGACCGTGCTGCCCGCCAGGCCCGCCTTGACGGCGTTGAACACGACTTCGGGATCGAGGCCGGCCTTCGTTGCCAGGACGAGCGCCTCGCCCATCGCCGCGATGTTGCATGCCACCATGATCTGATTGGCGAGCTTGGTGACGTTGCCAGCGCCCACCTTGCCGGTCAGCACGACGGTCGACCCCATGGTCTTGAGGATGGGTTCGACCTTGTCGAAGACTTCCTGCTTGCCGCCAACCATGATGGCCAGCGTGCCGTCGATGGCTTTCGGTTCACCGCCGCTCACCGGCGCGTCGAGAAAATCAACGCCCTGCGCTTCGCAGCTCGCGCCCACCTTCTGCGCCACCATCGGGCTGATCGAGCTCATGTCCACGACGATCGTGCCCTTCCTCGCGCCTTCGAGCACGCCGCCCGGTCCGAGCACCGCCTGTTCGACTTCCGGACCGTCGGGCACCATCGTGATGACGATTTCCGCCTGGGCCGCCGCGTCTTTCGGAGAGGAGCCTCTGGCCGCACCTGCCGCGACCACTTCGTCGGCGCCTGCGGGAACGATGTCGTACACGACCAGCTTGTGGCCGGCCTTCAGAAGATTCTTGGCCATGGGCTTGCCCATGATGCCGAGACCGATGAAGCCGATGTTTGCCATGTTCAACCTGCTGAGTGGAATCGGCGATCGCTGCGGCAGTCCCGGTGAAATTACCGGACCGACGAGGATTCGACGTATTGGCGCATCCAGCCGAGGCCTTCGGTGGTTCGGCCCGCGGGCTTGTACTCGCATCCGACCCAGCCAGAGTATCCAAGCGAATCCATCCGGCCGAGCAGAAAAGGAAAATTGATTTCGCCGGTACCGGGCTCGTTCCGCGCCGGAGGATCGGCAATCTGCACGTGAGCGATGAGCGGCCGATGGCGCTCGAAGGTCGCCGCCAGATCGCCTTCCATGATCTGCATGTGATACACGTCGGTACTGAATGAACAGATTGTCCGACGCCACCGCCTTGAGAATCTCCACTGCCTGCTGGGTGCGGCACAGGAAGAAACCGGGAATGTCGCGCGTGTTGATCGGCTCGATCAGCAATTTGATGCTCGCCGACTCGAGACGCCTCGCGGCCAGCCGCAGATTCGATACGAATGTCGCGCGCGCTTCGGCGGCATCCACGCCGGCGGGGACGATCCCGGCCAGGCAGTTCACCTGCGTGCAGCCGAGCGCCGTCGCGTACTCGATCGCCTGATTCACCCCCGCCGCGAACTCGGCGGTCCGCTCCGGATGGCATGCGATACCTCGTTCACCGGCGGCCCAGTTGCCTGCCGGGAGGTTGTGGAGCACCTGCACGAGCCGGTGCTGGTCGAGGAGCTGCCGCAGCTGCTCCCGGTCGTACTCGTAAGGAAACAGATATTCGACCCCGGCAAAGCCCGCGGCGGCGGCCGCGGCAAATCGGTCCAGAAAACCGACTTCGTTGAACATCATCGTCAAGTTGGCAGCGAATTTCGGCACGTCAGTCCTCGTCCCCCGGATCGGCGTCGGTGAAACGCGCCGCCCATTTTAATGCCGTTAACAGCCCTTGGTGCAACTCCATCGCCCCAAGAGCGGAGATGCGCCCGTCCGGCAAGGCGCGACCCGCCTCCGCCAAGGCTACGGCGCGCCGAAGTTCGCGGGGGGTGGCGAACGAAGGTGGGCGACCGAATATCGAATCATCGGGAACATTTGAGGAAGGAGCAACACAGCCAGACGGGATGCGGCGCCGCTCGAATGCAGATGGAGTGGCACTACCGGCTGTCAGGCCCCAGGCTTCATACCCTCGACAAAGACGAGCCCTTCACGTTCCGCCAGCACGCGAACCGCTTTGCACCCGCCCGCCTGCAGCACGGGAGTCGGATCGAAGCGCGGGGCGCGCTCGGCCCGCGTAAAGAGCGCCGCAAGGCCGGGCCGGGGCGCCGAACCGATTACCATCACGCGGCCGCCCGGCCGCAGGAGGCGAAGCGCCTCGCGGACCGCTGAATCGCGATCGGCGGCACCCATCCCCCCGAGCAGTCCGCCCGTATCGTCGACGACGACGAGATCGAACGCGGCGTCTTCGAAGGGCAGCGTTGTCGGCGGCGCAATTTCGAGCTCAAGCAGGACGCCCTCGCGCGCGGCGGCTTTCCGGGCGCGCGCGGCCGACACCTCCTCGGGCACGATCGCGACGGCACGACCCGATAGGCCGACCTTGCCGGCGATGGCAGCCAGACGTCCGCCCTCCGGACATCCTATCTGCGCGATGCGGTCGCCCATCTGCACACCGGTCATGCCGACTATCAGCCGATACGGGTCGTCGCGGCGGAGGATCGCCATCGTTCCGCGCGTAGTTTACTGTCAACGGGTTCATCGTTGACAGTTGACAGTCAGTTGACGGCCAATCTGCGAACTCCAAAGCCGGAACCGCGTGTGAGCCATGAACTCGGTGCACCTCGGTCATCATCAGGAGCGATCTGTCAACTGTGAACTCCAGAGTGTCTGTTGTATAGTCTTCGCTCGTGCCCACTCCCGTTGATATTGCTCCCGCGCAAGGAAAATTAGGCATACTGCTGGTCGGCCTCGGCGCTGTCAGCACGACCACGATTGCCGGGGTACTCGCGATCCGAAAGGGCTACGCCAAGCCGATCGGCTCGCTGACGCAGATGGGCACGGTTCGCCTCGGCAAGCGAACAGAAGGACGTTCGCCCAAGATCAGCGATGTCGTGCCGCTGTCGGGCCTCGACGATCTCGTCTTCGGGGGCTGGGACATTTTCGAGGACGACTGCTACGCCGCGGCGCGCACGGCAGGAGTGATCGAGCCCTCGCTGCTCGATCGGGTGCGGCCGGAGCTCGAGAAGATCCGCCCCTGGCCGGCCGTCTTCGACCAGCGGTACGTCAAGCGGCTCGACGGCCCGAACGTCAAGAAGGGCAAGAACAAGCGCGACCTCGCGGAACAGGTCATCGCCGACATCCGGAAATTCAAAGCCGATCACAAACTCGAACGTCTCGTGATGGTCTGGTGCGGAAGCACAGAGATCTTCATGACCCAGACGCCGGCCCACGGCTCGCTCGACAGCTTCGAGCACGCGCTCGAGCAGAACGACCCGGCCATTCCCTCAAGCATGATCTACGCCTACGCCGCAATCCGGGAAGGGATACCGTACGCCAACGCGGCACCCAACCTGACGGCCGACATCCCCGCGCTCGTGGACCTCGCGGCCCGCACCGGCTCACCGCTTGCCGGAAAGGACCTCAAGACGGGGCAGACGCTGATCAAGACGATTGTCGCCCCCGGGCTGAAGGCGCGGCTGCTCGGCGTGGACGGCTGGTACTCGACGAACATCCTGGGAAACCGCGACGGTGAGGTGCTCGACGACCCCGAGTCGTTCAAGACCAAAGAGGAAAGCAAGAAGTCGGTGCTCGACTATATCCTGCAGCCGCAGCTGTATCCCGACCTGTACGGCAATCTGTGTCACGTGGTCCGGATCAACTACTACCCGCCGCGCGGCGACAACAAAGAGGGCTGGGACAACATCGATCTCGTGGGCTGGCTCGGGTACCCGATGCAGCTCAAAATCAATTTTCTCTGCCGCGACAGCATCTTGGCGGCGCCGATCGTGCTCGACGTGGCGCTCTTTCTGGATCTCGCCAAGCGCGCGGGCATGCACGGCATCCAGGAGTGGCTCTCGTTCTATTTCAAGAGTCCCGTGCACGCTCCGGGGCTGTATCCGGAGCACGACCTTTTCATCCAACTGATGAAGCTGAAGAACACGCTGCGCTATCTGAAAGGCGAAGAGCTCATCACCCACCTTGGACGCGAGTACTACGATTGAGTCAGGTTGGAGTCAGGCAATCTTCAGTTGCCGGATCAAGGATGTCTCGGTTAGAGTGCGGACGTCAGGTGTTGCGGCAGACCGAGACCACCTCGATCACCGGATTGGACAAAAGCGTACGTTGCTTTCTAACGGAGGGGCCATCATGCGAGTCCTCGGCGTATGTTTCGCATTCCTGCTCTGGGTCGCGGCGGTCGCCGCGCAGGCACCTGGGGCCAAACCTGCGACACCCGCGCCTACTGCCAAGCCAGCGGCTCAGGGACCTGCCGCCAGGCCGGCGGCCGGGGCGCCGGTCGGGAACCTTGCCCAGGTGATGCGCGGCGTGCTGTTTCACAGCTCGAACCTCATCTTCGCCACTCAAAGCGATGATCCCGCCGACCCCAAGAAACCTCTGGACGCCTCCTTCGGCACGTATGCGAAGGTGTATACGGGCTGGCCGGTTGTCGAAAGCGCCGCCGTCGCGCTCGCCGAGTCCGCAGATATCATCCTGAAGCCTGGACGCCTCTGTTCGAACGGCCGACCCGTTCCCGTGGACCGGGCCGACTTCAGGAAGTTCGCTCAGGGACTTCGGGCAGCAGGGCAGGCGGCGCTCAAGGCCGCTCAGTCGAAGAACATGGACAGCATGGTCGAGGTGTCGGGCACGGTGTCCGAGGCGTGCGAGAACTGCCATGCGGTCTATCGCGACAAGCCAGACCTGAAGAACCGCTGTATTCCCTAACTCCTGGGAGGCTGTTCGAGTTTGGCGTCTGGAGGGTCGCTTGGTCATCTTGCGGAGTTGGTTCGAGTGGGTAAACGAGTTCCCTAGCAGCGTCGCACTCCGCGAGTCGCTCTATGGTTATCCCCTCCTGTTGACCGCGCATGTGGTGACGATGTGCCTGTTCGCAGGGCTGATCGTCATGATGGACCTGCGTCTGGTCGGAGTCGCCTATACCGACACGCCGGTGTCGCAGGTCCAGAAGCGCCTGTTTCCCTGGCAGATGCTCGGGATGGCGCTGAGCTCTCTCACGGGGCTCCTGCTTTTTTACGGCCAGCCGATGCGGTTCTACTTCAAGATTTTCTTCTGGGTGAAGATGGTCCTGATGGGCCTGGCCGGCGCCAATGCCCTGGCGTTCCATTACAGCACCTATCGCTCCGTGGCGTCGTGGGACTCTGACGCCAAGGGGCCGTTCGGGGCCAGGCTCGCCGGTGCCCTGTCGATCGCGCTGTGGACGGGCGTCATCGTCTTCGGGCGATTGGTCGCCTACGACTACATGACTTTGTCGGATTAGGGAGTCCAGGCCTTATGCTGCTGCCCTTCTTTCAGTGGATGCAGGACCTCGAGATCAGCGGCGTCCTCCGAAACTCCCCGTGGCTCGGCCCCGGGATCAACATCCTGCACCTGCTGGCGTTGACGGTGTTCGCCGGCGCGCTCCTGATGGTCGATTTGCGGCTGTTGGGAACGGGATTGACTCGACAACCGGTGGGGTCGCTGGCGCGCGCCGCGCAGCCGTGGCTGATCGGCGGGTTCATCGCGTTAACCCTCACTGGGATCCCTCAGCTGCTCTCGACCGGCACGAAGCAGTACTACAGCGAGTTCTTCTGGGGGAAAATGGAAATCCTGGCCGTGGCTTTGATCTTCACGTTCACCCTTCGCCGCTGGGTCACCCAGGCGGACGAAAGGCGCGTCGGACCAGTCTGGCGTAAGGTGGTGGGCCTCGTTTCCATCACACTCTGGACGACCGTGACCGTGGGCGCGCGGCTGATCGGTTTGCTCTCCTGACATTCAGCGATCGGCTAATCACCCGCCCGCTGGCACCAACCGAAAGCTGAGCGACTCCGCCGCGTCAGTTGCTGGCCGGCCTGCGGAGGTGGCCCCAGATCGCATCTTCCGCAAACGGCACACAGAGATATTCAAACAGCTGGGCGTTGCGTTCCACACGCCGATAGAGCGGCATGCTCATCTTCCACGGCCGCGTGAACACCTTCGGGTCTTCGATCGTGACTTCGTACATCAGCGTCTCGGGGCTCCGCGGTGTGAAGCGCTCGATCGTGTGCAGCGCGTCGCTGTGATAGTTGCCCGCGCGGTCGAACCAGGTGGAATCCAGGAATCCCTTCGTGTCGACGACGAGGGTGTCGCCTTCCCACCGCCCATGCGACCATCCCATCCAGCTGTCGGCAGGCGCTTCAATCTGGTCCTTCTTGTCCATGTAAATCGTGCGCACGGCGCTGGCGAATTCATGCACGATCATGACGTGCCGCGGACCCTGCAGGATCTGAAAGGGATAGGGCATGTAGGTGGCGCGGGGCACGCCCGGCAGATAACACATGATCTCCGGGTCCAGCTTCAACCGGTTCGCGTAGTTCTCTTTCTTCTTCGCGAGCGCCTCGGGTCGGTAGGGAATCTCGCCGTCGACGACGCCGAGTCCACCCGGCACCGCGTTACTGGCGCCGAGCGCGCTGATCAGCCCGGGTGCCGCGGAATGCGTCTCGATGTCCCAGTTGGCGGTGTTGAGCGCCTGCCAGATGCCGTTGAGATTGGCTTTCCCGTCCCCCGTCCGCGGGGCCCGATACGGCGCCTGGCCACTGACCGTCGCCACCGCCAGCCACAGGCCGGCCGTGACCATCATCACACGAGCACACCGGTTCCGCATCGGATCGACTCCTTCTCGACAACCTTCTGATTCTTTTGCGGAAGCGCGGCCCCCGCGCAGAAAATACTCCCTTGAAATCACCGGGTTGTCAATGGACGATGCGGACTGTGAGCCGGCCACGAACCGAGAGGACGCAGGTCCGACCCGTTCCCGTGCTCTCCGCTCTGGAGGGCGCAACCTTCAGCGCGGCAGTGCGCTGATCGGCTCAATGACGAGCCTCTCGATGAGCGCATCGACGGTCAGGCGGTGAGCGCGACGATCGTCGCTCGCCGTGGCGGAGGAGGTCGACGCAATCGTCAGATCCAGCGCCGGCACGACGAAGATGAACTGGCCGCCGAAGCCCCAGGCGAAATACGCGCGCACACCGGCCATCTCGCGACTCCACCAGCCGTACCCGTAATCCTGTCCGCTGATGTTCGATCGGGTGCGCGGGATCAGCGAGGCCTCCACCCATGCGGCCGGCACGATTTGTCGATCGCCTCCACGTCCGCGACGCAGATACAGCTCACCGAAGGCCAGCATTTGACGCGGCGTGAGCAGCATGTCGTTGCCGCCGAAGTACACGCCCTGAGGATCGCGCGGCCACTCGGCCAGCGAAAAGCCCAGCGGGCGTGCCAGGCTCTCTTGTGCGAACTGCCACGTGCTCTTCCCGCTGACCGTGGTCAGGATGGCGGACAACAGGTGCGTGTTGCCGGTGCTGTACCGCATGGTCGTACCGGGCTCGCTCTCGATCGGCCGGCGCAGGATGTGGCGGACCCAATGTGGACTCTGCACCCACGCGCCGTAATTGCGGTTGCTCGTCGGCTCGAGACCGGACTGCATCGTTAACAGGTTCTCGATCGTAATCTTCGACTTGCGCGAATCGGGCTCGTGGCGGAGCGGATCGCTGAAGAACGGCGCGATCGGCTGGTGCACACCGGCAATCAGGCCACGCTCGATGGCGATGCCGACCAGGGCCGAAATGAGGCTCTTGGATGCGGACTTGATGTTGGCGAGCCGGGTGGGCCGCGCACCATTGAAATAGCGCTCGACGATCACGGAGCCTCGCCAGCTCACGAGGAGGCTGTGCAGCCGCGGAAGATCGCCGGCGGCCTTCGCGATGGCGTCGACGTCGATCGGCGGGGCCGCCAGTTGCGCCGGGGTGGCGGCGCGAGGCGCCCCGATCATCACGCAGCCGATTGCGCCAAATACGACGGGAATCCACGGTCTGAAGACCAACACCCGAAGCCTGAAACCCACAGCCCAGAGCCTTCCTTGCAGCCTGGGGTGAAACCCCGGCTGCCTTCGGCCGGCGCTCCATCCCCGTCTGGCTGCGTTGCTCCTCGTTCAAAATACGGCCGGTATTCTCGCTCGCCCGACTTCGTTCGCCAGCGTTCACCCGAACTTCGGCGAGGCCACGCCGAAGCCTTGGCGGAGGCGGGTCTCGCCTTGCCAGTCGAGCGCATCGCCGGCCTCGTGCCCGCCAGACCTTCACACCGGCTGCGAGGCGTTTCGTCCGCCCGCCAGAGCATACCGAGTCCGCGAAGCTCCGGCTACCCCGCATGGTAGTATTTTCCGGCGCAGCGGACCCCTCGTCCGTCTCTGCGGATCGGCAGCGCCCCGCCATCTGGGCCAGGACGATCACTCCGCGCTCGTTGCACCGATCAAACCGCTTTTTCCGGCGCTTAATTTATGGTGCTTGTTTCCCCTTCGCCGACGGTGATGCATCCGGACCTCCTCGATGCGATCGACTTCCACCAGGCGATCGTCGCCGAAGGCAGCAAGGCGCTGGTCGGCTACGAGACCGAAAAGGCCCTGGCCAATGTCGTCCTGCTGTCGGAAATCCCGACTACCTACGACAAGGATCAGAAACGGCAGGTCAACGCCGGCAATCTGCTGCTGCGAGGCGTGCCCGGTGTCGGCAAGACCTTCTTCGGCGTCATTCTGGCGGCGATCAGCAACGCAAAGTTCGCCCGGCTGCAGGGACGCGCCGATCTGCAGCCGAACGAGGTGGTTGGTTTCCAGATGATCAATCCGGCGACGGGTGAGCTCGTCACGGAGTTCGGGCCGCTGGCCTCGGCCGAAGTGATCTTGCTCGACGAGATCAACCGCATCCCGCTGAAATCGCAGAGCGCGTTTCTCGAGGGACTGCAGGATCGGACCGTCACCGTCGGCAAGACCACCTATCAATTGCCGGCGTTCAGCTTCGCCATCGCGACCATGAATCCGGTCGAGCTTGGACAGGGTACATTTCCGCTGTCGGAAGCGGCCACCGATCGGTTCGCGATCATGGTGAACATTCCGTACCTGCGTCCCGAGGAGGAAGAGAAGCTCGTGAACTTCGACTTCAAGCAGGTCCACCTCAACCCGCTGATGTCCAAGGAGCGGATTATCGAGTTGCGCGCGGCGATTTCGCGCGAGGTGTTCCTCCACAAGAACCTGGCCACCTACATCCAGCGCCTGGTCGGCGCAACCAGGCCGCGAAATGCGGAGACCGAGTGGGAGCAAGACTCGCCGTCCGAGCTGGTCGAAAAGTGCGTGGATCTGGGGGCGTCACCGCGGGCGACGATTTGCTGGGGACGGCTGGCCCGAGTATGGGCGCTCGTCCAGCACCGGCGCGCGGAAGTCTACCCCGAGGACATCCAGGATCTGGCAAAGTACGTGCTCAGCCATCGCATCTGGCTGGGACCCCATGCCGCCAGCCACGGCGTCACGGTCGACATGGTGATCAACGAGGTCATCGAAC
This sequence comes from uncultured Acidobacteriota bacterium, assembly GCA_963814975.1. Classification (GTDB taxonomy): domain Bacteria; phylum Acidobacteriota; class Vicinamibacteria; order Vicinamibacterales; family CAVVIG01; genus CAVUXJ01. The sequence goes on from CAWFFB010000022.1 coordinate 75,130, forward strand.
AGGTGCCGGTTCCATGATGTACGCGCAGTCGGCCGAACCGCTGGTCAGCCTGGCGGACATCGCCGAGATCGAGCTGTTCATCTTGAAGCGCATGCGGGAGTTCACGCTGGGCGGTCACGCGAGCGCGTTCAAGGGGCCGGGGTTCAATTTCGTCGGCCTCCGCGACTGGGAGCCGGGCGACAGGCTCTCGTCAATCGACTGGGCGCAATCGTCGCTGACCAACTTCAGCCCCATGATCACGCGGGAGTTCGAGCAGAACAGCAACGCCACGATCATGGCTGTCGCCGATGCGTCCCTGTCGACGCGCTGCGGCGCCCACGGCTCGTCGATCGCCGTCGCGATTGCGCGATCCGTGGCGACGGTGGGCATGTCGGCCGTCCTGTTCCAAGACCTGTTCGGCCTCCTCACCTTCGACGAGCACGGCCACCAGGTCGCGGCCGCGCGGCCAGGGATCGGAAAGACACACGTCTCGTATTGCCTCGATTTGTACCAAAATCGGCAGCCGGTCGTCGAACCGGCCCATGCGCTTTCGGTTACGGCCACGATCGCGGGGCATCTCCGCAAGACCTCGCTCGTCCCGATCATCTCGGATTTTCTGTTCGCCGACGCCTCCCGATTCATCAAGGAGGTGTCCCTCCTGAACGCCACGCACGACGTGTTCCTGATAATGGTCGACGGGCGCTTCGCATATCAGCTCCCTGCGCCGGGATCGGCCGGGTGGATCGACGTTCTCGACATCGAAACCGGCCGCACGCGGGTCGTGTCCCGCCGGGAGTTTCAGCGCCTCGGCGCCAGAGTGGAAGAGTGGCAGGCCGAGATCTGCCGCCTGGCGCGCGATGCGGGACTCGACATCGTGCGCGTGGGATTGGACCGCTGGGAGATGGAGACGATCCTCGTTGAGTTCGTGGCTGAGCGGCGGCTCCGGAAGGTGTCGTGAGGGATCATGAGCAGCAGGTGTTGTCTTGGCCGTCGACGGGTCCTCCTGACCATTTTGATGTGCGGCGCATGGCTCGCGCGGCTGGACGCCCAGCAGACCCCGGCCTCGGCGAACGCGGTTGCCGAGTCGATCAAATGCTGGTGGCACACCGACAAGGACGCCGTCCTCATCGGCGAGCAGTTCGCGCTCACGCTGACGTGCGGGGTGGCCGAAAACAACCGGACCAAAGTCGCGGCCGATGCCAAACAATTCGAGCCGACGGCGCTGGCGCTCGCGCCGTTCGAAGTGCTCTCCGGCACCTCTCACGAAGACATCCAGGACCCGCCCTGGCGCTACTTCCAGCGTGAATACCGGTTGCGGCTGCTCGGCGAGACCTTCTTCGGTCAGGACGTCGACATCCCCGCGCTGAAGATCACCTACGGGCTGCGGTCGGCGACCACCGGCGAAGCCGACGGCCGCGATCAGACGATTGTGCTCCCCGCGTTGCCGATGCGGGTTCAGTCGCTCGTCTCGAAGAACGCCAGCAACATCCGCGACGGATCGACCGAGACATTCGGCGATATCGAGATCCGGCTTTCGCAGGCGAGAACTGCGCTCGCGGCCGCCGGCGTGTTTTTCGCATTTGCCGTCGTGTTGCTCGGGCTGTCGGCCCGCAAGATGGTGGGCCGGTACATGGAGCGCGCACCCACGAAAAGGCGCCCATTGCCGGCGGCGGCCGTGCTGCGCGGCTGCGTTCAGAGCCTCGACCTGCTGAAGTCTGACGTGGCGCGCGAAGGATGGACCGACGAGATGGTGGGCCGCGCTCTGGCGCTCCTTCGCATCGCCGGAGCGGTTGCCCTCGGACGGCGCGTGGCGCAGACGACGGTCGATCGGGACGTTGAAGGCCGGACCGGGCAGCTCAAGGTCCGCAAGAGCCTGCTCTCTCGCAAACGTACGCTCGTGTCGGCGCCGACCACCGCTGACGCCATCGCCAGGCAGCTGGCCAACGGCACGGCTCCTGGCCCACGCCTCCGAGTCGCGCTCGGTGAGATCCGTGAATCGCTGCTCGTCTTCAACGCCGCTCACTACAGGCGGAACGGCCAGCTCGATAACACCGCGCTCGACACCGCCCTGGCTCGCGGCGAAACGGCATTGCGACACATGCGATTCACGACGCGATGGCCCGTCCGCACGGCGGACGCGCTGGTCAAGTCGGTCGGCAGACGGGGAGCGGCAGGATGATCACGCTGAGAGATCTGCTCGTCGGCATTCGCGGCACGCTGACCGAATGGGTCCGCCTCCGATGGAACGATCTCCACTTCACCCAAGCCCGGACGACGTTGCTCGTGTTCGCCGTCCTGCTGGCGATCTCGTTGCTGATGCTCCTCGCGCGCGGCCTGCGGTCGCGAAACGCGGGACGCACCCACATCGGGCTGCCGGCGATCCTGCCGGCCATGCGGCGATCGTACTTGCCGGCGCTGCGTCATCTCGCCTTCCTGCTGTTTCTGCTCGGGATACCATTCTTCGCCGTGGCCCTGGCCGATCCTCATACCTCGTTCACGCGCGAGGAGGTCACCTATCCCGGGCGGCGGATCGCGATCCTGATCGACGGGTCATCCAGCATGACCACGAAATTCGAGACCAAGACGCTTCGTCCCCAGGATACCCGGGCGTACTACACGAACATCGCAGCCGCCGAGCGGTTCATGAAGCTGCGCATGACCGGTCCGTACCGCGATCTCGTGGCCCTGATCGAGTTCGGCAACCAGGCGTACGTCGTCACGCCGTTCACGACCGACTACGAGAACGTGCTGCTGAGCATCCGCCTCGTCGGCGATCCCAAGAACTGGGGCCGGTTCGACGATTCAGGCACGACGATCCTGCGGGGAATCGACCAGGGCACCCAATTGTTCAAGTCGTTCGACTTCCTGCAGGCGTCCGGCAATTTGATGGTGATCTTCACCGACGGGCGCGACGACGAGACGATGCTCGGCGACCGGCGGATGGACGAGATCGTGGCCGACGCGCGCAGGGCCAGAATTCCGCTCTACATGATTCGGACCGCATTCAACATGAAACTTGGCGATGTGAAGGAGGACAGGATCTGGAAACCGGCGGTCGAAAGCACCGGTGGCCGGTTCTATCCGGCGGCCAACGAGCAGACGCTGCTGAGCGTCGTCGCGGAGATCGACAAGCTTGCGGCAGGGCGGATCGAGACGGTCGAATACACCGTGCAGCGTCCCCGGTTTGGCGGATACGTGCTGATCGCCATCGCGTTGTGGCTGACCGCGGCGGTGCTGAAGCTGGGGTTCCGGTCCTTCCGCAGCTTTCCGTGACCTGTCCCTGGCGGCAATGGACTGAAGGAGCGTCGCGATGAAGAGTGCGATCCGGTACCTTTTGGCGGCGGTGGTTGCGGCGGTGCTCGGCGGTGTGTGTCTCGCGAGCGGCTTCCTGCAACGTGACATCGCGCACGCGCAGCAGGAGGTCGCGTTGCAGAAATACGCGGAGGCGGACGTCACGTTCGAAAGGGCCGAGCGCTATTTCGAGTATGCCAGCCGCATCCCCGGAGTGGGCCACCGCCGGTTGAACGAGGTGCGCGCCCGCCGCGCGGCATCGCACTACTGGCAACGCCAGTATGGAGCATTTGTCCCCGACCAGGGGGATCCCACGAGCGCCATTCCGAGCGACAACGTCGACCTGCAGTTCATCGTGGCCAACGCCGTGTATCGCGCGCACCAGTCTCAGGCGAAGGACCGCGCCACCCTGATCGAAGCGCTGAACGCGGGCATCAACAGCTATCTCGTCGTCCTGAAAAATTCGACCCGGCGAGAAGATGCCGCGTTCAACTACGAATATCTCCTGAGACTGCGCGAGGAGATCGAGAAGGGACGCCGCAAGCAAGATCCTGGCGGCGGCAAATTGGAGAGCCCGCTCGGGAGCGCGGCCACCCCTGAAAAAGCCGCCGGCGACATGAAGAACTTCAAGACGTATGTCCCCTTGACTCCCGGCGAACTGGACAAGGCCGATTCCGGCAAGGGCCAGCCGATCAAACGCAAGGGCTGAGGGGATGCCGACCGGAATCGATCCGAGCACGCTCGCCTTCGCCCAGCCCTTCTACCTCTGGCTGCTCGTCGTGCCGGGAATCCTGACGGTCCTCTGGGTCTGGCGGGTGTTCCGCAGGCGCGTGGATGTCCGCCGCTACCGGCACGAGCAGGTACTGCCGGCCCGCGAACACTATTCGCTCCTCGGAGAGCTGGCATTCTGGCTGTGCCCGCTGGTGGCCGCCAGTCTTTGCATTGCCGCGCTCGCCCGTCCGCAGGCGCTGGTGACCGCGCTTGTCAGAACAGGTGCCGACATCGTCGTCCTGCAGGACGGATCCGCGTCGATGTATGTCAACGACGTCAAGCCGGACCGCTGGCGTCGATCCGTCCAGTTTCTGCGGACGTTTGCCGATGCGCTGGCGTGGAAGAACGGCGACCGTGTCGCGCTGGCGCTGTTCGCCCATATCGCGGCGCCGCAACTGCGCCTGAGCAAGGATCCGAACGCCTTCTTCTTTTTCCTGGACCACCTCGGCGAGCACTCGCCGTTTCTCCTGGCGAACGATCCGACCTGGGACACCAACATCGAAGAAGGCGTGTACTGGGGACTGCAGCTGCTGAACAGGGACGAGGAGCTGTTCGGGAAGACGAAGAATCCGAAGGCGTTCGTCGTGATTTCCGACGGCCAGGCGTGGAGCGGCGTCGTGGCCGGTGCGCTCAAGGCCGCGCGCGCGCGCGGCGTCGCTGTTTACGTCGTGGGCGTGGGCACTCCGGCCGGAGGCCTTATCCCGGAGCCGCCTTCCCGGGAGGGCGTCACCCAGTCCGCCGACCACATCCGGGCCGTGCTGGACCGAGGATCGCTTCAGGCGATCGCCCGCGCAGGCGGCGGCGACTATTTCGAGATGGGACGGGAGTCCGATCGCGACATCGCGCGAAGCATTCTGACCGGCATCAAACGTCAGGCTCCCGTCCTTCACGTCGACGAAGGTTACGAGGAGCTTTACTGGTACCTGTTGTTCGCCGCGGCGCTCGTCCTCTGTCTGGCCACCGTCGCCCTCAAGAGCGGCGCCGAACTCTGGTGGCAGGTTATCGGCGTCGCCGGCACAATTGTCGTCGTGGCAATCGCCCTCGGATAGAGCCGCTCGCCAGCGGCTGCTCTTGCCCGCCGGGCGATGCTGAAGGATATGGCGCACGTCCCGTACGCCGCGTTTACCGACCTGCTGGCGGAGCATCGTCGGTTCCCGGCCTGCAAGTGCCCGCGAAAGCCAACGGACGAGCCCGCGAACGCGGACGCGGGCCGCCCTCGAGCTATTTGGTTATTTGACTTTCGACGCGGTCCACTTGCCGGCGCCAGCGCCTGCGATCGTGCCCTGAATGGCGTTACCGTTTACGCGTCCGGTATACGTCGAGCCGCCGGCGACGAAGGTGATCTCGTCTCCGCGCAGCCGGCCGTTCGCGATCGGGGTGGAGGTCGTTCCCGATTTAAGCGTCCCTGCAACCTTCTGAAAGGTCTGCGTCAGCGTCAGCTCACCCTGCGGCAGCGTCCAGGTGCCCTGGACCTTGGCCGGTACAATCCAGAGCAAGGAGGTACACCAGCTCTCGCAGCCGTCGCCGACCGTCGAAGTCTCGTCCGGATCCCAGTCTTCCATGGTGAACGTGTTGGAGACGATGCGAGTGCCGGGTTTGAGGTCGAGGATCTTCGGCCGCAGCTTCATGTTGATTTGCGGCAGCAGGAACATCGTGATCACTGTCGCCTTCGAGAGGTCGGTCTCGAACAGGTCGGCGTTCGTAAATGTCGCCTTGCCAGCGGGCACCCCGGCAGCGGCGGCATTGCGCCTCGACAGCTCCACCATGCTCGGGTTGTATTCGATGCCGGTGGCCGTCGCGCCGCGCTTCGCGGCCGTGATAACCGTCCGGCCGTCTCCCGACCCGAGGTCCATGTGAATGTCCTGCGGCGTCAATTTCGCCATGTCGAGCATGCGGTCGACCAGTGCCTGCGGCGTCGGCACCCAGACAACATCCTTGCCGGCCTGACCAACCTGCGGCTCAAACGGCTTAGTGGCCGGCTGCGCCTGCCCGAAGGCGCCGGATGCGCCCAGTGACAACGAAAGGGCAAATATAGATCGACGGATGAGGGGGAATGGTTTCATAGGCGGGAAGGATACTCCGGCCGGCCCTCAGCTGACTAGACCCCCTTTCGGGGGAATTAGGAATTACGATCTAAGAACGAAGAACGCGGCGCGCACGGATGAAATAAGTTGGCTCCGACAAGAGGCGAATGACCGACATCAACTGTGTCGACGAGCGTACGGAAGTAGGGAAACGAAACGCCAGCCTTCCAGTTCTTGACTCCCAATCCTAATTCCTGAGCAGGTGACGCGGGCTGGGAAGCAGGCACGGAACGGTGCGGCCGATGCCGGTTTTGCCTGGCTTGAGCGAAAAAGCGCACCTTCCGAACCTCTGGTCCAGCTGGTGCCCCGCGTCTCTATGCCCTCTAAGTCTTTCCTGCGCAATAGCTTGATGCGGTTACTGCTTGGGAAGCCGCAGTGGCGGCAGCCTTGCCTTCGGAAGAATCTGTTGGCGGGGGACGGGTGTGCCCTCGCACTCAAGGACCTCTGTGGCGCTCGTCCTGGCAATCGCTCCCGCGTTCAAGCATCACGATGCGCTCCAGCGACTGGCCGACGACTTGGCCGCGCACGAGATCGTGTTTGCCTCCTCGTGCGACGAGGCGTTGGCGATTATCAGCCAGCGTATCCCTGACCTCGTGGTCTTCCCGGTCTTCTGTTCGTACGCTGACGAACTCCGAATCGCGTTGAGCGTGGGTGCACTGTCCCACGCCGACGATCCCCGCACGCTGGCTATTCCGTTGCTGGCGTCCACCGTTGCCGAGACGCCCGCCACACCCGCTCGATGGTTCTACTGGTTCAAACCGTCGGGTGGAACCACGGAGGGACCTCCCGATTCTGGCGCGTTCGCCGATGAGATACGCGACTATCTAGAAACCGGCCCTGGCGCAGGTTCGGCGGGACTGTTCCGCGAATTCTCGGCGGCGGCTGGGAATCCGCTGACGGAGCGAGTAGTGGCGGCGGCACGAGCGAGCCTGGCGAGGCTCTCCGGACGCCGATCCGAACAACCGCCGGCCCGGCGCCGGCGGTTGTCACTCTCGGGGTTGCTGGGGTCGGTCGGGACAGCGCTGCTGCCGACGTTAGCGACAGCGCCGGCTTTGGCACGAGCGTGTCTGGCGAGGCTCTCGGGACCCAGCCGCGAACTCCGCCCCGGCCAAGGCTCGCGAATGCCGCTCGCGGCGTGGTGGTCGGTCGGGGCGGCGCTGCTGCTGGCGGCGCCGGCGGCAGCACGAGCGACTCTGGCGAAGCTCTCTGGTTTCAGACTGGACGACCCCCGCGTCCTGAGCCAGCGCGAACCGTCCCCGAGATGGCGGCGGTCGGTCGGCGCGGCGCTCTTGCTGGTGTTGGCCGTGACGACCGCGACTGGCTTGAACCTGAAGGGAGAATGGTTCGCGGCGGTGCCGGAAAATACCCGCGCCAATGCTGGAACGCCACCGGCGCGGTCCGGCCCGGGAATACCGGTTCATGAAAAGGTGACGAGCGCGGGCCGGAAGACGGGACGTCTGCGCGTGACGTCGACCCCGGAAGGTGCGACCGTGGCAGTCGATGGGCGCACGCGCGGCGTCACGCCGTTGATGCTGACCGACGTCCCTTCAGGCCGCCACGCCGTGACGATCGACGGTGCCGGCGGCACGGTTCAGCGGTCGGCCGAAGTCAGGACGGACCAGACCGCGACCGTGGAGGCGTCAATCTACCCGGGCTGGCTGGCCATTTTCGCGCCGATCGAGGTTGAGGTGCAGACCCAGGGACGCGTGTTGCAGTTCGACGAGCGGCATCAGACTCTCCTGCCGTCGGGCAGGCACGAAATCGTGGTCGTGAGCCGCGAGCTGGGATATCGCAGTTCGCGAGTCGTGGACGTGAAGCCGGGCGCGGTCACGAAGCTGTCGATTGAGCCGCCCAAGACGACGCTAACAGTGACAGCAGCGGCGCCAGCGCAAGTGTGGCTGAACGGCACGCATATCGGCGCCGCCCCCCTGGTCGACGTGCCGATCGATCTCGGCACGCATCAGATCGTCGTCAGGCACCCGACGGCCGGCGAGGAGCGCCGCACGATTGCCGCGACGTCTGCGCCGGTTCGCGTGGAAATCGATTTCGACAACCCCTCCCTTCCCTAAAACCTTGATGCAACGGGGTGAGAGGGTGTAAATTGCCCTGTTACCCAGGCAGTCCGACGCTCGGAAATTCCGCCTGACTTCAGGAGGCTCTCATGAGGCGACGTCTTGGCTTCTCTCTCATCGCCGCCGTGCTCATCGCGGCGCCTGTCGGCGCGCAGACCAAGGCGAAGGCGGAAAACGTTCCCGTCATCCCCCACACGTCGGTACCGAATTTCTTCAAGCTTCCGCCGGATCTCTATTTCGGCGAAGGCATCGGCATCGCGACCAACTCCAAGGGGCACGTCTTCGTCTACCATCGCAGCGGTGATACCCGGCTGTTCGAGTTCGATCGAGAACGGCAACTACGTCCGCGAAATCGGCCAGGGTGCGTACGGCATTGAGTTCGCGCACCAGGTGCGCGTCGACGCGCAGGACAACATCTGGGTCGTTGACGAGGGGACGAACATGGTCATCAAGTTCAACCCCGAAGGACGGGTGATGATGGTGCTGGGCCGGCGGCCCGAACCGGTCGCGGGCGCGTTCGACAGCACGCTGCCGCCCGCGCCGCCAGAGAAGTACCGCTTTGGACGGCCGACCGACGTCACCTGGGATGCGCAGGGAAACATCTTCGTCTCGGACGGGTATGTCAACTCGCGCGTCGTGAAGTACGACAAGAACGGCCGGTTCATCAAGTCGGTCGGCGGGGCGCGCGGGTCCGAACCGAGCCAGATGAACACCCCGCACTCGATCACCTCCGACGCCCAGGGCAACATCTACGTCGGCGATCGCGGCAACGCACGCGTCCAGGTCTTCGACAACGACCTGACGCTGCGCGCCATCTACGACAACGTCGGCAACCCTGGGCGGTCTGCATCTCGCCCGGACCGCATCAGTATCTGTTCGTGTCGAACTCCAACCCGGATTCCAATCCGGCCGCATCATGGGCGATCACCGGCGAGATCTACAAGATGGAGCTGGACGGCACGATCATCGGGAAGTTCGGGAAGGCGGGAAAGGGGCTGGGAGAATTCAGCACCGTCCATGAGATCGACTGCCGGAATCCGAACGAGCTGTTTGTGTCAGAGATCTCCGCCTGGCGCGCCCAGAAGATTCTCTTGACTCCCCAGAAACCGCAGACCGCTTCAGCCGCACGATAAGGCGGGAGACTGAGCATGAGACATCATCTTTTGCGAATCTTGCTGGTCGGCGCCGCGGTGGTGGCTGGCGGCGCGCTGTTGGCGGCCCAGTTGACGGTTCCCGAGATTCAGTTCGACTCGACGCCCGAGCCGTTGAAGCTCCCCGACAACATCTACATGGGTGAAGCGGCCGGCGTGGCGACCAATTCGAAGGGCGATGTGTTCGTCTACACGCGGACGGGCAACCCGACGATCACGATCGGCACCGCCCGCGCCGTCTCGCACGGCGGGTCGCGGCTGTTCCAGTTCGATCGGACCGGCAAGTTCGTCCGGGAGATTGGCCAGGGTGCATACGGCCTGCTGCAGGCGCAGCAGGTGCGCGTCGACCGGCAGGACAACGTCTGGATCGTCGACCAGATGTCGACGCAGGTGATCAAGTTCGACCCGAACGGGCGCGTCCAGATGATTCTCAGCCGCAAGCCCGAGGCGATGCGCGTGCCCGCCCTGCCGCTCGCACCCCTCGCGACCGGACTTCCGATCGTGCAGGCCGTCGAGCCGCCGGCCGGTCGCGGCGCTCCCCCAGCCGCTGCGCCAGCAGGAGGTCCGTTGCCCGGAGCCGGCGTCGACGGGGAAAGCTTCAATCGTCCCACCGACGTCGCATGGGACGCTGCCGGCAACATCTATGTGGCGGACGGCTACGGCAACGCCAGAATCGCCAAGTACGAGCCTGCTGGCAAGTACATCAAGTCGTGGGGTTCGCGAGGCAGGGGACCCGGCCAGTTCAACATCGTCCACGGCCTCGCCATCGACGCGCAGGGGAACGTGTACGCCGCAGACGAGGGCAACAGGCGAGTCCAAGTGTTCGACGGCGACGGCACGTTCAAGAAACAGTTTCTGAATGTCGGAACGCCGACGGCGATCTGCATCACGCCGGGACCGCGCCAGTCTCTGTACATCGCGCACACGGGCGACCCCGATGGCATGGAGGACGCGGCCATCTACAAGGTCGATCTCGACGGGAAACTACTGGGCAAGTTCGGCCGGGCCGGCAAACTGCCGAAGGAGTTCGGCATCGTCAACTCGATCGATTGCCGCAACGAGAACGAACTGCTGGTTGGCGAGCTGGGTAACTGGAGAGTTCAGAAGCTCACACTGAAGGCGCAAGCGCGATAGCATCGGCAGCCTCTCGGGGCGAATACGAATACGAAACCTCAGTGGCCGCTCGCGGAATCCGCGCGGCGGCCGCGCCGCCAGCACGCCGACTTCTCCGGCGCACGCTACCAAAAACCTGAGTTCTCAAGCCTGAAGTCTGATCAGACTTGAGACCTTCAGATTCTCGGGTCTTTCCTATCCGTATGTCCGCCACGCGCGCGTGAGGTAGTCGCTGAAGGTCAGGACGAGAAGAATCCCGAGCCAGAACAGGCTGCCCGCGACGACCACCCAGGTCAGCCGCGTGCTGTACTTCACGTGCATGAAGAACAGCACGACCAGCGTCGCCTTGATGAGCGCGATTCCCACCGCGACAACCGTGTTGAACGCCCCGAGATCGAAGTAGGCCGCCTGCACTGTCAGGTAGGTGCCCACCATCAGCGCGGCAAATACCACGTAGTACACCCGCGTGGGAACGATATGGTCAGGCATGGGGAGCGCGGCATTTCAGATCGCTGATTGCAGACGTGCAGATTGAATTTCAGATTGCGAATCAACCCGCAATCAATCTGCGATCTGCAATCTGCAATCTGCAGTTTCATGATTGGCTACCCGTGCCTGCCGATCAAATACAGCAGCGGAAACAGAAAGATCCACACGATGTCCACAAAATGCCAGTAGAGTCCGCTGATTTCGATCGGGCTGGCGTATTCAGCCGTGATCGTGCCGTTCCACGTCCACCAGAGCATCACGCCCATGATGCCCAGGCCGATGACCATGTGAAGGGCGTGCAGTCCCGTCATCATGAAGTAGAGCGAGAAGAAGATCTGGGCGTGACTGAAGTGCTCGGCTTCGAAGCGAACGCGGGACCGGGCACGTGATGCTCTGCGAACTTGTGGTAATACTCGACACCCTTGATTCCGAGAAACGTCGCGCCCAGCGCCATCGTGGCCAGGAGGAGCCAGAGCACGAGCCGGCGCTCACCCGTCTGCGCCGCGTGGACGGCGAGCGCCATCGTCAAACTGCTGGTGATGAGCACGACCGTATTGATGCTACCGAGCACGATGTCGAGCTCGCGACTGGCCGCGGCAAACGCGTCCGGATACCAGCTGCGGTAGACGGCATAGGCGGCGAAGAGCCCGCCGAAGAACAGCACTTCGGTGACCAGGAAGACCCACATGCCGAGGGTGGCGGCCTCTTTCTGCTGATCGAGGCTCTCGAAGTGATGCGCGAGAGCCGGATGGCGGCCGCGGCTGAACGGCGCTGATCGTGGTCTCAGACAACGTGCCCCCCCACCTGCGTCGGATAGTCGTACGCCTCCCACGTCACGATCGGCGTTTCGGCGAAGTTTTCGGTCGGCGGTGGCGAGGTCGTCGTCCACTCCAGTCCAACAGCACCCCAGGGATTCGAGCCCACGTACTTGCCATACCGCAGCGACCAGGCCAGGTAGGCCATCGGGATCAAATAGCCGACGCCAAGAATGGACGCACCGGCCGACGACAGGACGTTCAGCACCTGAAACTCCGGCGGATACGCATGATAACGCCGCGGCATTCCGAGGTAGCCGACGACGAACTGCGGGAAGAACGTCAGGTTGAATCCGACGAAGATGATCACCGCGCTGACCTTGGCGAGCAGTTCGTTGTAGACGCGACCCGCGATCTTCGGCCACCAGTAGTGCAGCCCGCCCAGATACCCCATGATCGTGCCGCCGACCATGATGTAGTGGAAGTGCGCCACGATGAAGTAGGTGTCGGTGACGTGAACGTCGAGCCCCACCGCGGCGAGAAACAGTCCGGTCAGGCCACCGATCGTGAACAGCCCGATGAAGCCGATGGCGTACAACATCGGCGTCTCCCAGGAGATCGCGCCCTTGTACATCGTCGCCGTCCAGTTGAAGACCTTGATCGCTGAAGGGATCGCGACGAGGAAGCTGAGAATTGAAAAGATCAGCGCCGCGTACACCGATTGGCCCGCCACGAACATGTGGTGGCCCCAGACGAGGAATCCGAGGATGGCGATGCCCAAGCTCGCGAAGGCGACGAACGTGTAGCCGAAGATCTGCTTGCGGCAGAAGGCGGCGACGAGCTCGCTGACGACGCCCATCGCCGGCAGGATCATGATGTAGACGGCCGGGTGCGAGTAGAACCAGAACAGGTGCTGAAAGAGCACCGGGTCGCCGCCGACGGCCGGATCGAAGATGCCGAAGTGGAAGAGGCGTTCGGCGGCGACCAGCAGGAGCGTGATGGCGATGACCGGCGTCCCGAGCACCATGATCAGGCTGGTGGCGTAATGCGACCAGATGAAGAGCGGCAGGCGGAACCACGTCATTCCGGGCGCCCGCATGCGGTGAATCGTGACGATGAAATTGAGGCCGGTCAGGATGGACGAGAATCCCGTGATGAAGATGCCGACCGCCGCCGAGATGACGTTGGTGTTGGACGAGACGGTGCTGTACGGCGTGTAGAACGTCCAGCCGGTGTCGAGCCCGCCGGTCACGACCGCATACATCGTGAAGGTCGCGCCGATCATGTAGATGTACCAGCTGAGGAGGTTCAACTTGGGGAACGCCAGATCTTTCGCGCCGATCATGATCGGCACAAGAAAGTTGCCGAGCACGTTGGGGATGACCGGGATCAGGAAGAAGAACACCATCATCACGCCGTGCATCGTGAACAGCTTGTTGTAGGTGTCGTCGCTGACCATGTCGCCAGCCGGCGTCGCAAGCTCGAGGCGGATGAGAACGGCGAAGGCGCCGCCGACAAAGAAAAAGAACGTGACCGCGCCGAGATATAACAGCGCGATGCGCTTGTGATCACGCGTGAGCAGCCACGAGCCGACGCCGAGTCCGGTGTTCAGGTAGTGCCGGACGGGATGGAGAACAGGAGACGCCATGGTTACCTGTTCGCCTCGCCTGGCGCCGGCGTGTTGCGCGCTCTCGGGTCGCACGGGGGGCGCCTGCGGCCGGTTCTGCAGCGATTTCACGTATTCGATCAGCGCGAGCAGTCCGTCTTCGTTCACGACGCCCTGGTAGGTCGGCATGATCGGCTGGAACCCGGCGCTGATTCTCACCGCCGGGTTCACGATCGCCTCGCGGAGGTACGCTTCATCGACGAGCGCCGTGCCGCCGCCTTCGAGCGTGACGGTCTTGCCGAACAGACCCTCGAGGACGGGAGCGCGCCCCTGCGCGTCGGGGCGATGACAGGTGTTGCACGCCAGGTCGGCGAACAACTTCCCGCCTTCCGACGCCAGCGATCCTTCGGCCTGTCCGCTGGCCAGCCACCGTTGAAACTCGTTCGGCTCCATCACGACGACCCGACCGATCATCCCGGAATGACGCGTGCCGCAATACTCGGCGCAAAACAGGTGGTAGCTGCCGGGCTTCGTCGGCTGAAACCACAGATTCGTATACCGGCCCGGAACGACGTCCGCCTTCACGCGAAAGGCGGGAACGAAGACGTCGTGGATCACGTCTTCGGAAGTCATGATCAGCTTCACCGGAAGGCCCACCGGGACGTGCAGCTCGTTGATCTCGCGCTGCGCCGTTCAGATGCTGGAACTTCCACATCCACTGCTTGCCGACGACATACACGTTGAGCGTCCCGTCGGGCGGTCGGGCCATCGCAAAGAACACGCTCGCCCCCCACACGAAAATCACCAGCACGAGCAGGAGGGGGATCACCGACCAGACAATCTCGAGCATCGTCCCGCCGGTAACGCGGGCACCCACGGCGTCGGGCGACCGCCTGCGGTATCTCACCGCATACCGCAGAATCAAGCCGGCGATCAGCAGCGTGAAGAACGCGGAGATGCCGAGGAGAAAGAAATACAGCGCGTCGACGCGTGGTGCCATCGTCGAAGCGGACTCTGGAAACAAGGCGGCAGTTCCCATAGTTATAGCGCGCTGGTGCGGACGGCTGGTACCGGGTGGCTGGTACGTCGGTGCGTCGCACCCTGTGGAGGACCTACGGAGGCGATCGCGACGCACCATGACGGCGATGAACGTGGCCAAAACGAGAACCGTCGCGCCGCCGGCGAGTCGCAGGGCCCGCATCACCACGAAGCCGTACCGACCCGTCATCGGATCGTAGTGATAACAATAGAGGAGGAGCGCGTCGACGGCCCTGCCGATCCTGCCGGCAGACGCCTCGACGAGCGCGAACCGGAGATCGCGCGGTCCGTACTCGAGGCCGAACAGGTAACGCGCGAGCCGGCCGTCCGGCGTCAGGACGACAAGCCCCGCCGGATGGGCGAACTGCCGCGTCTCCTGATCCCACACATATCGGAACCCGGTTGCCTTCGTCAGGCGCTCGATCGACGGCTGGTCACCAGTCAGGAAATGCAAGCCGTCCGCCGCATTCTGGCGCTCGTATCGCCGGAGCAGGGCCGTCTTGTGCGCCGCCGCGATCGCCGGAGTCTCCCGGGGATCGAAGCTGACCACGACAACCTCGAAGTCCCGTGCGGGCTCCAGCGCCAGCACGTTCAGGCTGCTGATCATCGCGTCCAGCACCCGGCTGCACAGCATCGGACAGTCGTAGTAAGCGAAGGCCATCACGACAGGCTTGACTCGGAAGTACTCGCCGAGACGCACGACCTGTCCCTGTTCATCCCGGAACTCGACGTCGAGCGGCACCTGATGATTCAGGTTCTGGTCGAAGCCAATCTCGCGCAGCGGCGCCGGAATCACGGAGGCCGAGAGGCCCGGTTCCATCCGATACCCGGGCGTCGGGGTGCCGGTCATCTGCGCGGCACCCACGATCACCGCGGAGCAGGCAAAGACTGCCGACGTGAACACTATCCTCGATCCTCCGCGCCCGCGCCGAATGTCGTGTCATGGCGTTCCTGGCTCCGGTGACTGGAGGACTGGAAACCCCCGCCGAGCGTCAACTTCATCGCCTCCGAGATCGGGATCCTGACAGTGCCGGCGCTTTCTGTCTACCCACTGATAACTGTTCAGCAACTGGTCTTCGCGCGCGCGCAGATCCCGCAGATCCTGCCGAGGCGTGACCTGGAGCCGGGGGGCTGGCGGCAGCCTCATCTCCTGGCCGGCGGCGAGCGGATACCAGTTGCCCGGATTTGCGGCTTCACGGCCGTTGAAATATCCGAACATCAGCCAGATCACCACGTGAATGACCGCCGCGAGGATGACGAGGCCCGTCCCGATCTTGAAGATCGCACCAATCTCCACGTCGCTCTCTTCGTGGTGGACTGCGGCGTTCTGCGAGGGCGTCTGCGTCATGTCGACACTATCCGGCCGCCGGCCGTTCCCGGCCGCTTTCCAGAAACCGGCCGAGAGCTTCCTCGAACTGAGGGTCGTGAACCGGCAGGATCGCCCGGCCGCGAAGTTGCCCGATGAAGCAGCCGAGCCACAGCGCCACGAGCGACACCGGCAGCACGACGTCCATCCAGCTGACGGCCAGACGATCGGGATGAAACTCCGGCGCGATCAGCCAGAACAGATCGACGAGCTTCGCGACGAGAATGCCGAGAGCGACCTTCCAGACGATCGTCGAGGCGCGCTTGACGGATCGAAACAGCAGGAGCCAGAAGGGCACGGCGAAGTGGAACACGATGAGCCCGACAGCAATGAACCGCCACCCATCGTTCTGGCGGTTGACGTACCAGCTGATTTCCTCGGGAAGGTTCCCCGACCAGATGATCAAGTACTGGGAGAACGAGAAGTACGCCCACAGCATGACGAAGGCGAGCATCAGATTCGCGAGGTCGTGGAAATGCCCGGGGACGACGATGGCGTCGAGCGGCTGGCGGCGGCTGAGCCATGCAAGCGCGACGATGAGAAACGCGAGCGCGGTCAAGCCCTGACCGCCCATCAGCAGTACGCCATAGATCGTCGAGTACCAGTGCGGGTCGAGTGACATGAGCCAGTCGAACGAGGCAAACGTGACCGTGAAACCGTAGACGAGCAACCCGCCGCCGCTGAGGCGCTGCATGCGGCGGGCAATACGGGGATCGGGGTTGCGATCCTGATCGAGCGACCACCTGTTGAGGAAGTACGTCAGCGCGTTCCAGGCGACAAAGTAGGCCGCGGCCCGCGCGAGGAAGAATGGCGTGTTCAGGTAGACCTGCTTGCCGCGCAGAATCGCGTCGGCCGCCACGATGTCGGCGTGGCTCCACTCGTACAGATGGCCGATGCCGAAGGCGATCGGCAGGAAGAGCAGCGTCAATACTGGCAGGACGCGAGAGGCCGCCCCGATCAGCCGGCGGGTGACGACTCCCCACACGCCACCCGACAACTGGTGGATCATGCCAAGCGCGAGACAGCCGAGCGTCGCGCCCAGCACGAACATGTACGCCGTCAGATACGATTGGAAGAACTGCGCGGGATTGCTGAACAGCCCGACGAGCGAAATCGCACCCGCAGCGCCGCCGGCAATCAAGAACCGGCGCTGGTAGCCCGCAAGCTCGGGAATCAGCTGATCGGCTGGTTGACGCAGCGGCCTGGAGGTCACCGCTGACCCTCGAGCCGGGTGCGCTCGGCTGGCGGGACGTCGTTCAGTGTGGCGGAAGCAGCAGCCTGCAGTACGCGGATATAGGCCGCAATGGCCCATCGATCCGTCACCTTGATCTGAGCGGCGTAGTCGGGCATCGAGCCAAAGCCGTTCGTGATCACGTCGAAGAAGTGGCCCGGCGCCGCCTCGCGGAGGTAGGGAGCATCGAGCGGCGGCGGCGGGGTGTACCCGCGCTGGACGACGATGCCATCACCCGCGCCGGACCGGGCGTGGCACGGCGAACAGTAAATGTCGAAGCGCTCCTGTCCACGCACGAGGATGGCCTCGGTGATTGGGAACGGGAAAGCCGTGACATCCTCGTCGTTGACCTTCCCCGTAAAGAGCGCCTGATCGTCCCTCAGCTGGCCGCGCGGGACGGTGCCGGGCAGCGGCGGCCGCGCCGAGCTGCTGTCAGCAAAAAAGGGCGCGGCTTCGAGCGCGGAATACTTAGGCTGATCGTGCATGTCCTGGCGGCAGGCCAGGGAGCCGAGCGCGATCAGCACCGCGGCCCCCCTGTGCGCGATCGCCGTTGGCCTAGCGCGCAACGGTCGACACCTCGAGAGCCCCGAGTGATTCGAGAAAACGGCGCGTCTTCTCGAGGTCGAACTTCGAATCTCGCTCTTCGATGCACAGGAAGAAGCGGTTGCGGCTGGCCAGCGCGAAGCGCGGCACGTTGAACACCGGGTGATAAGGCATGGGAAGGCCGTTCAGGGCCAGCATGCCCAGCACGGCCGACAGTGCAGCGACCAGGATGGTGCACTCGAAGGTGACCGGGATGAACATCGGCCAGCTGTTGAACGGCTTGCCGGCGATATTCAGCGGGTACGCGATCCCAGCCGCCCAGTACTGAAGGGCGTATCCGCCGAGCGCGCCGCAGAGTCCCCCGACGAGCACGATCAGCGGGAGCCGGGTGTGCGATTCTCCCAGCGCGTCGTGCAGTTCCTCGATCGGAAACGGCGAGTACGCGTCCATCGAACGATACCCCTCGTAATGAGCGCGGTAGGTCGCCGCGACCAGCGCATTGGGGTCATGGAACTCCGCCATCAAGCCGTAAATCGAAGGTGAACGTATCGCCATCGCTCACATTCCCCGGTCGGGTTCGAGTTCCACCTTCGCCGCCGGCAGCAGCGTCCGCATCTCGAACATCGAGATGACCGGCAGCAAGCGGAGAAACAGAAGCAGCAGCGTCAGGAAAAGGCCGATGGTGCCGAAGAAGGTGCTCAAGTCCCAGAACGTCGGGTTGAACCGCCCCCACGCCGAGGGCAGGAAATCGCGGTGCAGGCTCGTCACGACGATCACGAACCGCTCGAGCCACATCCCGACGTTCACGATCAGCGAGATGACGAACAGGATCGGCACGCTCATCCGGACGCGCTTGAACCAAAGGGCCTGCGGAGTGATCACGTTGCAGACGATCAGTATCGCGTAAGCCCACCAGTACGGCCCGGTCATGCGGTTCCACATCATGAAGCTCTCGTACTCGTTCTGGCTGAACCAGGCCATGAATGCTTCGATCGTGTACCCGTAGGCGACGATCAGCCCGGTGACGAGCATCACCTTCGCCATGTTCTGCAAGTGCCGCATCGTGATGAAATCCTCCAACCCATAGAGCGCGCGGATCGGGATCACGAGGGTCAGCACCATCCCGAAGCCCGAGTAGATGGCGCCCGCGACGAAGTAGGGGGGGAAAATGGTCGCGTGCCAGCCGGGGATGACCGAGACGGCGAAGTCCAGGCTGACCACCGAATGGACCGAGACGACGAGAGGCGTCGCGAGACCGGCGAGCAGGAGGTAGGCGGTCTCGTATCGGTGCCAGTGCCGGGCCGACCCGCGCCACCCCATCGCCATTATTCCGTACACGCGCGGCCGCTCCGCGTCGTCGCGCGATCACGCAGCGTGGCGACGTCGGGGATCAAGCCGACATACCAGAACAACAGCGACACCAGCCGTAGGTCGAGACCGCGAAGACGTCCCAGATGAGCGGGCTCTTGAATTGCGGCCACAATGTCATCGTGTTGGGAAACGGCAGGAGCCAGTACGCCAACCAGGGGCGCCCGGTGTGCATGAGAGGAAAGATGGCCGCGCAGGCGACCGCACAAAGCGTCATCGCCTCGGCGAAGCGGTTGATGGAGGTCCGCCACGCCTGTCTGAACAACAGCAGAATCGCCGAGATCAGCGTGCCGGCGTGACCGATGCCAATCCACCAGACAAAGTTCGTGATGTCGAACGCCCACCCGACCGGCTGGTTATTGCCCCAGATGCCGATGCCGCGTATGACGAGGTAGGTCAGCGACATGAAGAGCAACAGGGCAAACCCCGACGCGACCATGAAGCCGAGGTACCACCACAGCGGCGTGCGTTGCGACAGGACGACAGCGCTGATCTGGTCGGTGACGGACGAAAAGGTATGGCCGGGCGCGACCACGGGCGGGTCGGCACTTCGGGCTGCACGCTCTCCATCATTCGCCCAGCTCCGGATTCGGATTCCGAATCGCCGCGAGATACGTCGTCCTCGGCCGGGTATTGAGCTCGGCGAGCAGCGAGTAGTTGCGCTGTTCGGACCGGAGCTTCGCCACCCGGCTCTCTGGATCGTTCAGGTTGCCGAAGACGATGGCCTCGGCCGGGCAGACCGCCTCGCAGGCCGTCTTGATTTCACCGTCACGGACAAGGCGGTCCGCCTTCTCCGAGTCGATCTTCGCGGCGTTGATTCGCTGTACGCAGTACGTGCATTTTTCCATGACCCCGCGGCTGCGAACAGTGACGTCGGGGTTGCGTCCGAGCTTCAGGCTCGGCGTCTCCCAGTCCTGATACAGCAGATAGTTGAAGCGCCGAACCTTGTACGGGCAGTTGTTGGAACAGTACCGGGTCCCGACACACCGGTTGTAGACCATGTCGTTCAGACCTTCGTGGCTGTGCACGGTGGCATTGACGGGACAGACGATCTCGCACGGGGCGTTCTCGCAGTGCATGCACGGCAGCGGCTGGAAGTAGGTCTCCGGGTTGTCCTCGCGACCGCGATAGTACGTATCGACGCGCAGCCAGTGCATTTCACGGCCTCGCAGGACCTGGTCCTTGCCGACCACGGGAATATTGTTCTCGGCCTGGCACCCGACGATGCAGGCGTTGCAGCCGATACAGGCGTTGACATCGATCGCCATGCCCCATTTGTACCCTTCATACGGGTATCGGGGAGCAGCGTCAGCGTGCGCGGCGGGGCCTCGTGGCCCTCATGCACGATCTTCGGATCGCGCTCGAACTGGTCGCGGGTGACGGCGCGGATCAACCCGCGGCCTTCCATGAGGTGGTGATACTGCGTGCACGCCAGGGAATATCGATCGCCGGTCTTCGCGACCTCGAGACCTCGGTCGAACCAGGGCGCCTCTGACGTCCGCAGCGCACTGGCGTTGAATCCGGCGCCCGTACCGACCTGCCCGCCACGTGTTCGGCCGTAACCCAGGTGTATCGTGACGCAATCGTCAGGATGACCGGCGACCGGAAACAGGGGGCCGCGGACGGATCGCCCGCGAGAACGAAGCTCGACGAGGTCGGTCACGATCTGGCCGTGTTCGCCGCCGGTAAAGGCCGGCGTCGCAGCTGCCTGCAGCCTGGCGAAGGTCGCCGGGCTCACCAGCACCGCGTTGTCCCAGGTCAACTTGGTGAGGGGTTTCGGCAGCTCCTGCAGCCAGCCGCTGTTGGCAAACCGGCCGTCGAGCACGCACGGATCGCTGCGAAACGTCAGTTCCAGTCCGGTCGACTCGTTGCCGGCGGGCGGCGCCGGCTCGAGCGACTCGGGCCGGAGCGTGACGCTGCGCGGCGCGAACGCCGTATTCGGAATGAAGCCGTCGTGCAGCCATCGGCGCCATGCTGCCTCGAACAGCGGGCTCGCTTCTTGCGCCGTCGACGCCTTCTGGGACTTCGCGTCGGCCGCAGCGGTCTGAGCCCCTGCACCTGGGACAGCTGCCGGGGTCCTCGCGCCAGGAGGAGTGCTTTGCGCCTTGGCACCAGCATCGGCCGTCGGGGTGCTCACGGCGGGGGCGGCGCTTTGGTTCGTGGCGCCAGACACGGCGGTGTCGGTCTTGCCGCCCGCCATCGCGGCCTGGGATCCCGCGTCGTGCGATCCAAACGACGCGATCCAGTGCTCGCGGACCAGATCGTATGCAGGCTTTTCTGGCGTCGGGCTCATCGCGGCGATGAGCTCGTGGGCCGAGCGTCCATCGTATAACGGCGCGATCAGCGGCTGCACGATCGACGCGGTGCCATCGAACGCACGCGCGTCGCTCCAGGTCTCGAGAAAATGGGCTTCCGGGATCTGCCAGTGGCACAGCTCGGACGTTTCGTCGACATGCTGGCTGAGGTGCACACGAAACGGCACCGTGACCATCGCCTCCTTGAAGTTCAGATCGGCCGGCGCAGTGTAGGCCGGGTTGCCGCCGACGACGATCAGGACGTCCACCTGGCCGGCGCTCATATCACGTGCGAGATCGCGAAGCGACTGCACCTGTTCGATTGGTGCAACTTCGACGGGATCGGTGAACACGATGCTGCGGCCGGTGTTGCCGAGCGCACCGTTCATGGCATGGGCGAGGGCATGCACCACTGGCGGCTGGTTGTCGCCCGCCACCACGAGGCTCGTACCTTTGTGTGCCTGGAGATCTTTGGCGACGGCCGCGATCCAGGCAGGGGCAAGCTCGGCGGCACGGCCAGACAGCGGCGGCCCACCCGCGGCGACGCCACCGACGCCAACCGCCGCCGCAATCTGCCTCGCGAGGGTTTCGACCTCGCTGGGGCGCAGCGGCAAGCGGTGGTCGGCTCGTGCACCGGTCGATGTGGGCATGCTTTCGAGGGCATACAACCGGTTCATGCGCGCCCCCAGCTCCGGCCGGCGCCGGGCGGCGAAGGCGCGCGCGTAGGCCAGGCTTCCCGCGCCGGCGCCGAGCAAATCGGCGTCGAGCGTGAGAATGACGTCGGCTCGATCGAGGTGGAGCTGCGCCTCGACGAACTCGCCGAATGCGAGGCGGGCCCCCGCTCGCGCGTTCTCGCGGCTGACGGGATCCCACTGGTGCCAGCGAGCAGACGGAAAGCGGGACAGAAGCTCCTGCAGCTGCCCTCCAAGCGTGGGTGACGAGATCGATTCGGTGAGGATGCGGAGCCCGCGTCCCTGGATCGGCTGCTGAGCGGTCAGAACCGACGCGAGCACCGACAGAAAATCGGGCCACGGCCGAATCTCCCCCAGATGAGTCAGCGCGCGCGACCGGTCGGGGTCGTACAGATTCAGGATTGCCGCCTGCGCAAAGATGTCCGTGGCGCCGAGACTGGCGGGGTGAAGCGGGTTGCCCTCGACTTTGGTTGGCCGCCCCTCGTGACTCTCGACGAGGAGTCCGGTCGCCGTCCCGCCGAGCGTCATCGAGGTTGCGTAGAACAGCGGCCGGCCCGGAATGACCTCCTCGGGCTGCCGGACGTAAGGGACGATCTTTTCCGTGGGTTGGCGGGTGCAGGCGGTGATGCCGGCGAGCCCCATCGACGCGCCCATCAGCTTCAAAAACGTACGCCGGGCGACCGGATCGGATACGGCCTCAACCTGGGAAGGGAACTCCTTGAACAGCCGCGCCTGAAAGACGGGATCGTCGGCCCGCTCGTCGAGCGTGCGCCACCAGCTATCGCGGCTGCGATCGCCGATGCGGTGCTGGGCGGTCGAGACGACGCGATGTTCCGCGCTCGTTCGCGGATCCTTCCTCATTGATGGCACGTCGAGCAGCTGGTGAGCTTCTGGATGTGATAGTCGGCAACGAGGCGCGCCCCGAGTTCAGCCTGGTTCGGCGGGGCTTGATAGTCCACGGCAAACACGGCGCTCCGCGGCCTCACATATCGCTCTGGATTCCGGTGGCAGTCGAGGCACCATTCCATCTGCAGGGACTGTGCCTGGGACATGAGCGGCATGCGGTCCACCTGGCCGTGGCAGGTGGTACAGCCGACGCCCTTGTTCACATGGATGCTGTGGTCGAAAAACACGAAGTCGGGCAGATCGTGAACACGCGTCCACTGGATGCCACGCCCGTTCTCGAAGCTGTCGCGCAACGGCTGCAGGAGCGGGTTGGTGGCAAAGATCTGCGAATGACAGTTCAGGCACGTCTTGGTTGGCGGCATGCCGGCAAACGACGACTCCTCGACCGAGGTATGGCAGTAGCGGCAGTCTGTGCCGTTGCTGCCGACATGGCGCTCGTGACTGAACGGAATGGGCTGCTCACGCGCGACACGCGCCTGGGTGATCCAGGGCGACCGGTTCACCTGCGTGAGCACGAGGAGGAAGGCGGCGACAAGGAAGACTGCGCCGAAGAGACTGACGCGCGCGATAGTGTTGGTGCTGCGGTGAAAGATCTGGGCCATTGATTCCGGGGCTGCGCGAGGATGGGACCGGGCAGAACCCGTTGTGGAACCGGGCGCTAACCCGACTTCCCTCCGGAGCTTACCCCGCTCTTCAGGTCATGGCAAGATCGGTACCTTTGACGTGGCAGGCGCATCACCCGGCACGCGCTCCCACGAATACGTCCGGCCGTTGACGTAGCGCTCGAACCATTCGAGTTCGACGTTGGCCTTGTACAGCTGGTGCCGCAGTTCGCTCCACTGGTGCGGCTCTCGCGGCGCGACGATCAGGCGCGACGGCACCCCGCTGGCCCTGAGCGCGCGGTACATCTCCACCGACTGCATCATGGGTACGCGCGTGTCCTGCTCGCCGACGATGAGAAGGGTGGGCGTCTTGACCCGGGCGGCGTCCTTCAGCGGCGAGTTGTTCCAGAAGACGTCGATGGGGGCGTTAGGCTGCCACGGCGTCCCGCCGAACCATCCCGACCGGCTCATGCGCGTGTCGGTCTGCGCGAACATCGAAATCCAGTTCGCCGCCCCCGCGGTTGCGGAGGCTGCTTTGAACCGGGTCGTGATCGTGATGAGCTTGTTGGTGAGATGCCCTCCGGCGCTGACGCCCATCACCGCAAGCCGGTCGGGATCGGCAATGCCCTGCCGAACGAGAGCGTCGACACCGGCGAGCACATCCGTGTGCATGTTCTTGAAATAAGTGCCCATCACATCACGTAGAAACCGGTCCCCGTAGCCCGTGCTGCCCCGGTAGTTGGGGCGAAGGACGGCGTAGCCCTTGGCCGTCAACACCGGCACATGGTTCATGATGAAATACGGCCCGTAGCCGAACTTGTCGGACTCGTGCGGTCCGCCGTGGAGTTGAACGACCAGGGGCGAGCGCCGGCCACTCTGGTAGCCAATCGGATAGAAGAGCAGCCCTTCCACGGTGACCCCGTCGACGCCCTTCCACGCGACCCTTTCCTGCCGCGGGAGTTGAAACCCACCCTCGAGCCCATCGTAGACTCCACTCACCCGGGTCAGGGTGTCCCCTTCAAACGGTAAAGTCCAGGCGTCGCCGAGGCGCATGGGCTCGTCGAGCTGGAAGACCATCCGGCCGGCCGCCGGCACGACGCTCCAGAACATCACCGCATGAGCGCCGTCGGTAAGCGCCCGCGCTCGTCTCGTCGCGAGATCGATGCTGAAGATCTCGCTATGGAGGCCCATGTTGACCACGGCGAGAATCGCGCGGCCGTCGGGTCGCCAAGCCGCGCGCTCGATCGCGTACGGAAAGTTCTGCAGCAGGGCCTTGGGCATGCCGCCACGAGCGGGAACCAGGAACAGCCTCGAGGCGTGGAACGGCTCCAGCCGCTCGTTGGCCTCGGCGAGAAATAGCAGCTGCGTACCGTCCGGGGAAAGCTCGCCCTCGTTCTCTTCGACGGTGTTGTCGGTGAGCGCCCGGGCGCTTCCACCGCCGGCATCCACGATCCAGATTTCGCTCCGCGCGCTGTCGTTCACCAGTGGTGTCGGCGCACGGTGAACGACGATCTGCCGGCCATCCTGCGACAGCCGATACGCCAGCACGGACCAGGCACCGTCGGTGACCTTTTTTTCTTCGCCGTCCGCACACGCTCACTTTCCAGAGGTGCCGCTGCTTGAAGTCCTCGTCGAACGCATACACATCGTCTCTCAATCGATCGCGCTCACGCTCAGCGGTCGTTCTCGCATCAGAGGCCACAAAGTAGATGGACGAACCATCTGGCGCCCACGCAGCCTGCGACACGCCAGTGGCGTGCCGCGTGAGCTGCTTCGCCTCGCCACCGTCGGCGGGCAGACGGTGGACCTGGATGCCGGCCTCGCCGACGTTCGCAAGAAACAGCATCGATTTCCCGTCAGGTGACCATCGCACCGAGGGCGCCACGCCCGTCTCGAGGCGCGTAAGCTGTTCGGGTCTCCCACCGGCAACCGCCTGGCGCCAGATCTGACCAACGAGACGATTAGCCTTCCAGTCGGCCCTCGCTAGCGTGTAGGCGACGAATCGGCCATCGGGTGACAGCTGCGGGTCGAGAAGTCGAGGCATCTCGGCCAGATCGACCAGGGTCAGCGGCCGCCGGGCCTGGGCATCGACGCGCGTATCCCGGATCCGCGTCGCCACCGCCAGGGCCAGCAGGAGCGCTATAACGTTACGACACGAGCGCATCGCACACCTTCCTGGTCCAGACTTCGGGGTTCGGGCCGCTCGAAAAAGAGTATCACCTGGCTTATGTGTCGGTCGGGCCGGGTTCCCGGACCAGCCACTTGATCGGGTGGGGCTCTCTGCGTCAGGATTGGGTTAGAAGCGATGAGCGATCGCAAGTACCGCCAGCGTGGCTATCAGGATGAACCGCCGGACCGCCAGGGTGCGCGCGGGAAACCGGCCGCCCCCCAGGAGCCGCGAGCCCCCGGCAGACCGCTGCAGCACGCGTCGGGGCCGAAGACGCCGAACCTGATGGGCTCCCACGAAGTCTTCCGCTGCGCGCGCTGCGGCAACCGCCTGGCGCTGCCGGTGCCGTCGGATGGTCGCTGCTCCCGCTGCGGCGCCGATCTGCACAGCTGCATCCACTGCATGTCGTTCGACACTGGCGCGCGTTGGGAGTGCACGCAGGCGTTGACGGCCCGCGTGGCGCCGAAAGACGGGCGGAACGAGTGCAGCTTCTTCTCGGCCCGGACGACCATCGAGCGCCAGACCGGCACGGCGGGGCCACCGAGCGCCCGGCAGGCGTTCGATGATCTCTTCAAAATCTGAACTCTGAAATCTGAACGGATTCAGACTCCAGGTTTCAGACTTCAGGTTTCCCCGATGCACTACCGTTTCGTCTCGAGCATCGAAAACAACGAGCGGATACTGGACCAGATGAAGATTCCCGTGGCAAACAGCATCGCCAATGCTGAAACGGTGACGGCATCGATCGTCACCCGCCATCGGCTCACCGAACCCACGAGCGGCGCCGACGCAATCAGGCCCGCGAGCAGCGCCATCCAGAAGTAAAGACTCGGAGCCGGCCGCAGGGTAAACACGGGGGCCCCCGAGGTCTGGAGTCCGGCGAGCGCGTTCAAGAACGTCAGCGCCGCGAGGACACTCTCAGCCCGGAAGAACACCCACCCGATCATCACAACAACGATCAGGTACACATGGCGCAGCGGGGTCGGCAGCCGCCCGACTGTCAACGCGAGTCCCGCGCGCTCGAGGACCATGAAGGCGCCGTGATACAGACCCCAGACAACAAAAGTCCAGCTCGTCCCGTGCCACACCCCACACAACACGAACACGGCGATCACCGCCAGGGGGCGGACCATCCGGTCCGCTGCCGGGTTGTCGCTGCCGAGCGGGAGATACAAGTAGTCGCGCGACCAACTGGAGAGGGAAATCATCCAGCGACGCCAGAACTCCTGCACCGTCTCGGCGACATATGGCCAGCGGAAGTTCTCGGGCAGCCGGAACCCGAACATGCGTCCGAGCCCGATCGCCATGTCCGAATACCCCGACAGCGCGAAGTAGATCTGCAACGTGAAGCAGGTGAGACCGAACCACGCCGTGCCGGCGCCGAGGCGATCGACCGGCATGTCGAAGGC
Source organism: uncultured Acidobacteriota bacterium (assembly GCA_963814975.1). Classification (GTDB taxonomy): domain Bacteria; phylum Acidobacteriota; class Vicinamibacteria; order Vicinamibacterales; family CAVVIG01; genus CAVUXJ01. The sequence goes on from CAWFFB010000022.1 coordinate 102,057, forward strand.
CCGATCGGCCATCACGCCCACCACGTCCGCGATCAGGAGTTTCTTGCAGAGACCGATGACGACGCGGCGGACGCCGTACACGAAGTTGCCGACGCTCACCACCCGTTCGGAAGTCTGATGAGCAAAATCCCAGTAACGGACGATCGGTCCTGCCAGGAGAGGCGGAAAAAACGCGAGGTACAGGGCCGCGTCCACGAGTCGGCGCCGCGAGCGGTCGTCGCGCCGATAGACGTCAACCAGAAACGAGATCGCGTGCAGGGTCAGGAACGACATGCCAAGCGGAAGCAGTACGCCTGCCCCGATCGGCTGTGTGCCGAGCGCCAGCGACAGAGCCCCGAAGTTTCCGGCGTAAACGTTCACGTACTTGGATACTCCGAGCACCAGAACGTTTGCCGTGACGCCCCAGACCAGGAGCGTCTTCGCGAGGCGGGCCGACGATCCGGCAGCCCGCCCATGTGCCCGATCGATGGCATCGGCCACCCACCAGTTGAAGGCGATCGACGCGCACAGCAACCAGAGGTATCGACCGGCGCCTTGTGCATAGAAGATCACGCTCGCCGCCACCAGGAGCGTGTTGGCGGCGCTGAGATCGGCGTCGCCGGCCCTCTTGGTTCCCATCGCCACGACGAGAAAGTACAGAGCGAGCAGCGCCGGAAGAAAGAGGAAGAGAAACGCCGGCTGGGTGAAAAGCACGTTTCTGGCCGCGATGCTAGACCGGGCCGCGCAGGAAAGACAACTGGAAGGGCTAGGGTTTCGGTCCGGCCGGCAGCACCAGCTCGTTCGCCCGGGTATCTGATGTCTCTCGCGAGGCCGCGCCGTTCCAGGACGGAATCGGGGCCTTCCCTTCAGGGTGCAGCGACTCCATCGGACCCCACACCTTGTCGACGCGGTCGGTGAAGAGATCCCCGATCAGGAGATCGGTCACTGTTCCCTGCAACTCTGGAAAGCGGCGCACGAAGTTGCCGAAGCTGAACCCGTCGTAGTATTCGCAGACCAGCCGGCGCATCCGATCAACACCCTGATTGAACACGGGGCCCCAGCGGCCAAGCTGCCCGGCGGAGAAATCGCCCTTGACCAGCCCGTCGCAGATGGCATCGGCCGCCATCTCACCTGATTTCAACGCGAGCAGCACGCCGGACGAATAGAGCGGGTCGAGGAAGCCGAAAGCGTCGCCGACGAGGACCCACCCGTTCCCCGACACTTGTGTCGAGCGATACGAATAATCCTTCGTCGCGAAATAGCCCGCGATGCTCGTCGCGTTCGACACCCGTGATTTGATGGCGGGGCAGCGCTCGACTTCTTCCCGATAGGTCTGCTCCCGATCGCCTCGTCCCTTGAACAGATAGTCGAACGGCGCGACCACGCCCACGCTGACTCGGTCGTCGTGCAGCGGGATGTACCAGAACCAGCCGTTCTTGTTGGTAGTCTGAATCACCATCGTCGCCCCTTCGTCGCGGCCGGCATCGCGGTAGGCGCCCTGCCAGTAGGTCCAGATCGCGCCCTTGTTCAGCACCGGATCCCACAAACGGAGCCCCAGCCGGTTCATCAGCAGCCCGTTCTGTCCGCTCGCGTCGACGACCACGCTCGAGCGGACATCCCGCCGCGCGCCGCCCTCAGTCTGGACCGTGACGCCGGCGGTTCGATCGCCGTCAAAGAGGACGTCGACGACACGAACACCCTCGTGCACCTGGACGCCGTGCTCGCGCGCGTTGTCGAGCATCATCTTGTCGAACTCGCTCCGCACCACTTGCCAGGTCTGCGAACACTCGTGCGGCTTGTTGTCCCGGAAATAGAACGGTGCGGACAGTTTGCCGGCGGCGTTCACGAACTGGACGCTGTATTTCTTGACGAAGTGGCTCTTCTGCATCTTCGGCAGCATATCGAGCCGCTCGAGCACCCAGTACGTCTCCGGGATGAGCGATTCACCGATGTGAAAGCGCGGAAAGCGATCGCGCTCGAATAGTTCGACGTGGTAGCCGCGTTGCGCGATGAGGGTCGAGACGGTCGATCCGGCCGGACCTCCGCCGATGACGATGACGTCTGCGTCCGACTGAGACCCGGCCTGAATATCGCGACTCATCACATCTCCGGATTGGTTGACAAGCGACTATTTCAGCTCCACGAGCTCGATCGCAATTCGATCGGGTCCCTCGATCATGGCCGCGCGGCTATTTCCCCAGGGGTGAACCTCTTCGAGGACCTTGACGCCTTCACGCTTCAACCGGGCGAGGGTGGGCGCGAGATCGGCGACCTGAAGCGCCCAGTGATCGACGATCTTTCCGCGCGGGCTGACGAGCCCCCCGCCCGGCCACGGCCGGATCGAGATGGAGATGTCGTCGAAGAACACGGCGCCTGACGGCTCGCGGACAAATCCCGTCTTGGCGAACGAAGGCCATGTGGGCGGCGCGTACAGCTGTTTACATTCGCCAGCCGGCGGCGCGGGCGCAGCGCCGCGGCCCTGCGGCAGCGTCGCTCCGAGATGCGTGACGTACCACTGCATCGCGCACAGCGGGTGCTCGTGGTACATGTGCACGTGGTTGAACCGCTCCACCGTGCCGGCCTGTGCGTTCTCGATCATCGCGCCGTCCGGACCACGCAGATAGCCGAAGCCCCCCTGCCTGGCCGGCTCCACGCCCTTTTCGCGCATGCCGAGAATCTGCTCCTGCGTCGGCAAGCCCGGGAGCGTATCGCTCGACATGTCCACGAGCTTGCCATCCGCAGCGTCCCACATCTGAGCGATCTTCAGACCCATGGCGCGGAACCGCTCGTTGTACTTGCGCGAGTCGGGCGTGTTCCAGCCGAAATGCCACACCGAGGTCTGAGGCCCGGTCAGCTCGTTCTGGGGAGGAGTGTTGACCTTCGTAAACAGCACGTAGACGTTACCCGTCTTGACCGCCTCGTAGCCGTTGAACGTCGTCTTGGTAGACGAGGTCGCAAACGCCTTGGGGTAGTACGCCGCGGCAGCCGACGGGTTCACCGAATTCAGGTGAACGTGGTGAAAATGCAGCGGGTCGATTGCCGCCTGGCGCTCCTGACCTTGGACCGATCGGATTGGAGCGGGGACGAGTCCCAAGAGAATCGTCAGGATGACGAGGACGCCCATCGAAGCTATGGCTTTCATGTGTCCGCCGTTCATGCGTCGCTCCCAGCTGAATGTGTTTCAGTCGAGCCTGCGAAGCGCGGCCGGTCGCGTCCTCAGGCTTCCTCCCGCCCACATGTCATACGAACGCGTGGCTCGCCGTGTTTCGTCGCCTCCGGATGCCTGTCAACAAGAGAGACACCACTTCTCACATGGTCAGACCCATTCGGGCGGCGGTGTGATCGTCTCCTGCGGCACAGGCCCCGGGTCGGGCCTGCCAGTACCCTCGAGGCGGCTGATCGCGCGCACCACCATGTCGTGATCACAGAGAATTTGGCATGACAGACGGATGCCGGTCAGACCGCGCGCGGCGAGCCGCTCCCTCTCTGCGACGGTCCAGCTCGCCGGCTCTCCCTCGACAAATTCAACGCGGCAGGTGGTGCACCGGGCGAACCCGCCGCACGCGTGCATGATGTCAACTCCGGCGTCCTGTTCGATCGCAAGGACGAGACGCTTGTCCTGCGGGACTTCAAACGTTCCATATCCTTCGACTGTCAGATTGGGCATACAGCATTGTATGGCGGTGGCTCGATCTGCAGGTGGGGCGTCGCACCACATCCCCCGCCGACCTGAGCGGTTCCTCGCCAGGTGTCGCAGAACGGCCCCGGAAGGCGCCGGCGTCCTGCTCACGTCGTTGATATTGCAAGAGAAGAGGCGGGAGCGTATTTTCTGTGACTGTCGATCGGCGCAACTATGCCAGACGGAGCGAAGTCATCGAACGCATCGTGTGCCTTGTGGTGCGGAACCCGAGCGCCCGGTTCACTTTCAGGCATTTTCGGGCCATGCTTGGGGTGCCCGACGAGGCCGCCCTGCGGATTCTCGGCTGTCTGACGTCCACCGGACTGGTTGTCGAGGTCGAGCCGGGAATCTGGGCCCGAAGTCATTGAACGCACTGCCCTCCACCGGTCCCCTGTCCTCCCTCCCCCCTCTCTGACATACTTGGGGCGCTCCTGTGACATGATAGAGGGGCCTATGCTGACGCGCGAGTCCACGGACAGACCACCAGCCGGACAGAACTCAGACTCCGTCCCTCCTGGCCGCCCGGCTGAAGAGCGACGGGTCATGGTCTGGGTCGGAAAATCGGTCGTTTTCAAGGGGGAGCTGGTGAGTTCCGAAGACATGAGCATCGACGGCCGGGTCGAAGGAACGGTTGACGTTCGCGATCACATGCTCACCATCGGTCCGGACGCCGAGATCCACGCCAACATCAGTGCCAAGACCATCACCATCCACGGTGCGGTCACCGGCTCCATCAAGGCCAGCGAGAAAGTCGACATCCGGGACACCGGAAAGGTGGACGGCAACATCACGGCGCCTCGCGTTGCGATGGCCGAGGGCGCCGAACTGCATGGCCGCATCGACACGTTGAGCGGACGCGACCCGGGCCGTCATCTCACCGTCGTCGCCTAGCGGCCTGACCCGACGTTCAGGGAAGCGCCGCCGCGCGCCTACGCCCGAATCCGCCACGCTTCCCGCCACGTCTCGCCACCGTCGGCCGTTTCCAGAGCGACAACGCCGTGGAGTGGGAATGATGCGGGAGCCTCATCAGCTCCCGTCAACAGCAGGGCCAGGAGCCTGGGCAGGTGGGGAAAGTGTCCCGCAATCAGAATATCCCGACGCTCGTCGCGCAGCCGATCGCGCATCCATCCGGGCGGGTCGTCCGGCTGCAGGTCGCGCGTCGCGGCAAACTCAGCGAGCGCGTTGCAAGCTCGCCAGAACGCCTCAGCTGTCTGGCGCGCGCGCAGCTTGCCGCTGTGCCAGACGACCGCGGGCCGCGCGCCGCGCACCGCGGCATCTTCCGCCGCCCGCTCCACGGCCTTCCGGCCCTCGGAGGAGAGCGGGCGCCGCGGATCGACATCCGGCCCGACAGCGTCGCCGTGATGAACGAGAAACAGGTGCACCTCGTGGACTACCGGAGATGACGCCGCGGCGTCGTTCCCATTTCTTGGTCCCGGCTCGGCGTGACCCCGTTCATCCGGCTTCCCTCCGTTATCAGCACGGTCCTGAGATCAGCCGGAAGGCGGACCCGGTCGAAACTGGCGGCGGTACCTCGCGCGGCTTTCGGTGGCATCCTAGCGGCAGGCATGGAAGGCGTCAACGACAGCCCGCGAGGCGTGGGCGGCTGGTTGCTGCTGCTCAGCGGGCTGCTGCTGTTCGGCGAACCGATCACGGTCGCGGTCATGGCGCCCGCGGCCCTCACGGCCCTCCCGATCCGCGGCACGCCGCTGGCTTTGATTCTGCTCCTCCGACTCTTGGTCGCGGCCCTGGCGATCGCTGCCGGACGGGCCCTCGCCGGCCGGCACCACGGTGCCGTGACGATGGCCAAAGCCTCCCTCGCACTGTCGGCCGCAACCGCGGTCTTCGTGTACACGACACCGTACTTTCCGAACAACCGGATGCCCGGCGACACCCCGCTCTACATCGCGGCTACGCTCGCCTACTACGGTGCGTGGCTCACGTATCTGGCGGTGTCACGTCGCGTCCGCAATACTTACGTGACCTAGCTGTGAGTGATTGGGTCATTGAGTCATTGGGGCATCGAAACAATCAATGACCAGATGGCTAAATGACCAGACTAGACGACCGCCCGGTCGGTGAGCTCGAGGCCGCGATCGATGATGCTGAACGCTTCACGCAACTCAGGCTCGGTGACGCACAGCGGAGGATTCGTGAAGAACGTATTCCAGCGCACGAACGTATACAGTCCTTCCTCGCGGAAGAACCTCGCCAGGGCTCTCATCTCATCCGATGTCCCGTTGAAGGGCGCCAGCGGCTGACGCTTGGCCCGATCGCGAACGAGCTCCAGGACTCCGAACAACCCGATCGAACGGGCGGCCCCGATGGACGGATGGCGCTCCTGGAGAGCCGCCGTCATCCCCTTCATCACGATTCCCATCCGCCTGGCATTCTCGACCAGCTTGTCCTCCTCGTACACGCGAATGGTGGCGAGCGCCGCGGCGCAAGCGAGCGGATGGCTGTTGTACGTGAGGCCGCCAGGGAACACGTTGTCCTTGAAGTGCTCGGCGATGCTCCTCCGCATCCCCACCGCTCCGAGCGGCACGTATGCGCTGGTCAGCCCCTTGGCCATCGTCAGGATGTCTGGGACGACGTTCCAGTGATTGGCGGCAAACCATTCGCCGGTACGACCGAAGCCGCACATTACTTCGTCGCAGATCAACAGGAGGCCGTAGCGGGTGCACAGCTCGCGTACGCCCTGCAGGTATCCGTCCGGTGGCACCAGTACTCCGTTGGTGCCGGTCACCGTTTCCAGGATGAAGGCTGCAATCGTCTGTGGACCTTCGAGCTGAATGACCTCCTCGAGCGCGGAGAGCGCCTGCGCGGCCGTGTCCCAGCCGCGCTCGATACCGTGATAGGGGTCGAGGACGTGCACGACGCCGGGCAGCCCCGGCTCGACTGCCCAGCGCCGCGGATCGCCTGTCAGCGTGGCGCTCCCGGCGGTCGCGCCGTGGAACGATCGGTATCTCGCCAGGATCTTGTGGCGTCCCGTGGCCAGGCGAGCAATCTTGATCGCGTTCTCGTTCGCCTCGGCGCCGCCATTGGTGAAGAAAAACACGTCGATGTCGCCCGGAGTGATCTCGGCCAGCTTCGCGCCGAGACGGGCGCGCGGCTCGGTCGCCATCGAGGCTCCAGCGTAGACGAGGGTGGCCGCCTGCTCCTGGATCGCTCGAACCACCCGCGCGTCGCCGTGGCCGATGTTCACACACATCAACTGGCTGTTGAAGTCGATGAACCGCTTGCCTTCGGGCGTCCAGAAATAGATCCCCTTGGCGCGCGCAATCGGAATGGGTTCGACGTGCGACTGGGCCGACCACTCGAAGAGCGTGTGCTTCTTCGAGAGCGCGATCATCTCGTCGCCGGTCATTTCACGGTCTTGAGCATCGCGTCGCGTTTCGCCTTGAACTCGTTCCCGGCTGTCCATTCCGGAAGCCTGGCAGCCTCCGCCACGCGGTACCCCACCGCGAAGAACACCATCAGATCCTCCCGGGCACCGGCGAGATCCCAGTCGGGCTTCACGGTGTCGGACGGCTTATGGTAGTCGTGCTCGTTGTACTGCGCGCGCATCTGTGTGCCGTAGTCGGCCGGCTTGCCGACGAATTCCACACCCTCGTCCGGGTCGAGGGCCGGCACACCCTGCTTCGCGAAGTTGAAGTGATCGGAACGGTAGTAGAAGCCTTTCTCCGGCTCGGGATCGGCTCGCAGGATCCGACCTTGCTCGCCCGCCGCGTCGCGCGCGTAGTCGTCGAGCTCGGACGCGCCGTACCCGACGAGCGTCAGATCCCTGGTGCGGCCATGGACGTTCAGTGCGTCGATATTGATGATGGCCGCCGTCTTCGCGAGCGGATAGAGGGGGCTCACCGTGTAGTATGCCGACCCGAGCAGTCCCTGCTCCTCGGCCGTGACGGCCAGGAACAGCACGGACCGTTTTGGCGGCGCCTGAAGTGCCGTATACGCGCGCGCGATCTCGAGGAGACCGGCAACGCCCACGGCATTGTCGACCGCGCCGTTGTAGATCCCATCGCCGTTCACCGGGTCGCCGACCCCGAGGTGATCCCAGTGCGCCGTGTAGACGACGTACTCGGCCTTCAGTGTCGGATCGCGACCCTCGAGCCTTGCGACCACGTTCTGCGAGCTGATGGTCCGCAGCTTGTTCCGGAGTGTCATCGACGCCGTGACCCCTAGCGGGACCGGCTCGAAATCGCGCGATGCCGCCCTCCGTTTCAGGGTCTCGAAATCCTGGCCGCTCATCTTCAAGAGATTCGTGCCCTGCTCGAGGCTGACCCACCCCTGAACAGGAACCCGGCTCATGTTCTTGTCGGGGGCCACGAGGTCGAACTGTTCGCCGGTCCAGCTCCCCTGGACGACTTCGAACGGATAGCCCGCAGGCCCCGTCTCATGAATGATGAAGGCGCCTGCCGCTCCCTTCTCTGACGCGATCTCGAACTTGTAGGTCCAGCGCCCGTAATAGGTCATCGCGCGGCCGCCAAACATCTTCGGATCGAGCTCCGACGGATTCGACGGATCGGGCACCGGCGGATCGTTGACCAGCATCACGAGCGTCTTGCCCCTGACGTCCAGGCCTTTGTAGTCGTCCCAGTCGTACTCCGGCGCGACGACGCCGTAGCCGACGAAGACGAGCTCGGAGTCGGACAGGGCGACGGTTTCCACGACGCGTTTTGTTCCCGCGACCAGGTCGTCCTTCCACTTGAGCGTGACCTCCTCAGAGCCCTTCCGGAACACGAGCGGCGCGGGGGAAGCCGTGATCCCGACGAGCGGCACCTTCTGAATGTACGTGCCGTCGGGATTGCCAGGCTTCAGGCCGATCTTCTTGAACTGGTTGACCAGATAGCCGACCGTGAGCTCCTCGCCTTTGCCGCCGGGAGCGCGTCCCTCGAACTGATCCGCCGAAAGTACCTTCGTGTGCGCGAGCACGAGATCGACGTCGACCTGCGGCAGCTCGCCCATCGGGATCCGCTCGACAGTCGGCGTCGGGCCGGGCCGGGCGTCGCTGGCGGGCGGCGATTCGGGCGCCGAGCACGCGCCGGCCAGAAGCCCCGCAGCAAGCAGCGCGGAATTCAGAGCAGCTGTGATGCGCATCCGGGCATTCTTGCATTTTTGCGCCCGACCCGTCAGCCTTAGGAGCTATCAGCTCCTAGCCGTCAGCTTTCAGCTGAGGGCTGCTGGACGGCTGATGGCTGAAAGTCTCGACGGAGTGGTCCGGCTTTAGAGGCGGCGAAGAAATCGCTCTTGATGTCGTGCGAAGCTTCAGATCCGCCCTACACGGCAGGCCTGAAGGCCCGCACGACAGCGATTTCCTCATAGCTCGTCAGCCTGACTGACATCTCTATGGAAGAGCCCGAGCAGCTGTTCAGGAGCGTCAGGATCATCGGACACGGCCGCGCAGGGTCGGCCCTGAACGCACGGCTGCGCGAGCGGAGTCTTGACTGGCGGGTGGGCGAGCCGGACCTCGTGCTGCTGTGTGTCCCCGACTCGGCGATCCGCGAAGTGGCGAGCACCATCGAGCCCGGCCCATGGATCGCGCACATCAGCGGCGCCACGCCGCTGGCCGCCCTCGCGCCGCACGTTCACCGTTTCGGACTGCATCCGCTTCAGACGTTCGACCGCTCGGGGTCTGGCGATCAGCTCGACGGCGCGTGGGCCGCGGTCACGGCTGACACCCCCGCCGGCCGGGCGCGCGGCTTCTGGCTGGCCGAGCGACTGGGCGTGAGGCCGTTCGAGATCCGCGACGAGGCCCGGATGCTATATCACGCGGGGGCCGCGATCGCGTCCAACTACCTGGTCACGCTGTATCGGTCGGCCAGCAGGCTGCTCGAATCGGCCGGAGCACCGAAAGAAGCGCTCATCCCGCTGATGCGCCGGACCATCGACAACGGCTTCCAGTTGACGGGACCAATCGCACGTGGCGACTGGGCGACCATCGACGCCCATCTGGCGGCGATTCACGACACCGCGCCGGACCTCGAACGGATGTATCGAGCGCTTGCGGAGGTGACCGCACCGTGAACATCGTCCGCACCGCCGTCGAGCTCAGGCGAACGCTTGCTCAGCTTCGCAGTACGTCGCGCATCGGACTCGTACCCACCATGGGCGCGTTTCATGACGGCCACGTCGCGCTGTTTCGAGCCGCGCGCCGATCGTCGGACCTCGTCGTGGTCAGCTCGTTCGTGAACCCGGCCCAGTTCGGCGATCCGGCCGATCTTGTCGCCTATCCCCGCGACGAAGCTCGCGACGCGCAGATCGCGGCCCAGGAGGGCATCGAGCTGCTCTTTGTTCCCGATGCCGCCGAAATGTATCCCGCCGACTACGCCACCTGGATCGAGGTCGGAGGCCCGGCGCGCGGGCTCGAAGGCGACTTCCGTCCGGGGCACTTCCGAGGCGTCGCCACGGTCTGCCTGAAGCTGTTCACGATTGTCGAGCCGGACGTGGCATGCTTTGGACAGAAGGACGCGCAGCAGGTAGCGGTCGTCACGCAGCTGGTGCGCGACTTGAACCTCGATCTGCAGATTCAGATTGTCCCGACCGTCCGCGACAGCGACGGGCTGGCGCTCTCGTCGCGAAACGTGCGCTTGTTGCCGGAGGAGAGGATACGGGCGCTGGCGATCCCGCGGGCGCTCGCCGCCGGTCTGGCGGCGTTTCGGGAAGGCCGGGATCCGATCGCCGCCGCCCGCGCTCTGCTGTCCGGCCTCGAGCCCGATTACGTGGCGGTGGCCGATCTCAACGGACGTCCGACACTTGCCGTGGCCGCCCACGTCGGCAGCATCCGCTTGATCGACAACGTCGTCCTCGACATCTCGAACGCGTCCCCCGGGATGGGGACGAGCGGGCAGTCGCTGAAGGAGCCTGACAATGAGCAACCAGCCGCCGCCCACCGGACCTAAAAGGGTCGCCGGCGGAAAGATGTCGGTCCCCGAACTCGGCGCGATGAAGCGCAGCGGCGCGCGCATCACGATGGTGACGGTGTACGACGCGCCGAGCGCTCGGCTCGCCGATGCCGCCGGCATCGACGTCGCGCTGGTCGGTGATTCGGCGGCGATGACGATGCTCGGGCACGACTCGACGCTGCCGGTCACCATGGACGAAATGCTCATGCTGACGCGCGCGGTCGCTCGGGGCGCCACACGGCCGCTGATCGTGGCCGACATGCCGTTCGGCTCGTTTCAGCCGTCGGACGAGGTCGCCGTGCAGAACGCCATTCGCTTTCTGAAGGATGGAGGGGTCGACGCGGTGAAGCTGGAAGGCGCCGGCCCGATGCTCAGGCGGGCGGAGGCGATCGTCGATGCCGCGATTCCGGTCATCGGTCACATCGGATTGACTCCGCAGTCGGTGAAACTCCTGGGCGGATACAAACCGCAGGGCCGTACCGCCGTCAAGGCGCGCCGCCTTGTCGATGCCGCGCGTGCGCTCGAGCGGGCCGGCTGTTTCGCCGTCGTGCTGGAGGCCATCCCGCCGCAGGTTGCCGCATTCATCACCAAGACGCTCAGCATCCCGACGATCGGCATCGGCGCCGGCGCCGCGTGTGACGGCCAAGTGCTCGTCTGGCACGATCTGATGGGGCTCTCGAACGGGCAGCCGCCCAGGTTCGTGAAGCAGTACGCCGACATCGGCGCCGCCATGCTCGCCGCGCTTGAAGCCTACGCCAGCGACGTGCGCGGGGGCCGATTCCCCGAGGATCGGCATACCTATACCATGCTGGAAAACGAGCTCGACTCGTTCGAAGCGGAACTGATGTCCGCGTCCGCTGATGAAGACAACTGAGCCGACACCCTTCTGCCGCTCGGGGCGCGATGCGGCGCGCGCACCGAAGTCGTGACCGCGACGGCCCGAACGGTGCGGAACGCCACGCTGACGCTGGTCCCCGGCATCAAGGTCGGCCATCACACGTTGAACGAGCGGCCGACTGGATGCACGGTGATTCTCGCGGAGGCAGGCGTCACAGCAGGTGTCGACGTCAGAGGAGCGTCGCCGGCGACTCGAGAAACCGACGTGCTCGATCCGGTCAATAGCGTCCAGCAGGTGCACGCCATCGTGTTCGCCGGCGGCAGCGCCTTCGGGCTCGACAGCGGCGCGGGCGTTATGCGGTATCTTGAGGAGCGTGAGATTGGATTCCTGTTCGGTCCGGCGCGAGTCCCGATCGTTCCCGGTGCCGCGCTTTTTGACCTCCGCGTTGGAGATCCATTGGTTCGTCCGACGGCGGCGTGCGGCTATCTGGCCGCTCAATCCGCGACGTCTGACCCGGTATCCGAAGGCAACGTGGGCGCGGGAGCCGGCGCGACGATTGGTAAAGCTCTGGGGATGGACTGCGCCATGAAGGCGGGCGTCGGTACCGCGGCCGTGACCATGACGGGCGGGTTGGTCGTCGCCGCCATGGTCGTCGTGAACGCGTTTGGCGATGTGGTCGATCCCGCCACGGGCCGGACCGTCGCCGGCGTGCGAGGGGCTGACGGCCGGGTGCTCGCCGATGCACGAAAACTGCTGCGCGCCGGGCTGCTCCGCTTCGAGCCCGGCAACACCACGCTCGGCGTAGTCGCCACCAATGCCGCATTGACCAAGACGGAGGCGACGCGCGTCGCGCAGATGGCACACGACGGCTTCGCCCGCGCGATCGCCCCGAGCCATACCCCGGTGGACGGCGACGTGATCTTCACCCTCGCCACCGGCGAACGGCCGGGTGCGGCCGCGGCAGGCATCATCGGCGCGTTGGCAGCGGAGGCTGTCGCCGACGCAATCGTGCGGGCGGCCACTCAGGCAGATGGACTGCCTGGGCTGCCAGCCGTCCGCGATTTCTCCACCATCACATGACCAACACACTCGCACACACTATTGCCGTCATTCCCGGTGACGGAATCGGCCAGGAAGTCATTCCGGCAGGCATCGCAGCAATTGAGGCCGCGGCGCGGGGTTCAAACGTCTCCTTCACGTTCACGCCGTTGCCCTGGGGCTGCGACTACTACATCCGCCACGGGCGCATGATGGATGCCGACGGTTTCGAGCGGCTGGCGAAATTCGACGCCATCTATCTCGGCGCCATCGGCGCGCCGACCGTGCCCGATCACATTGCCGTCTGGGATTTACTGCTCCCGTTGCGGCAGAGATTTCAGCAGTACGTGAACCTCCGGCCGATGCGGCTGCTTCCCGGCCTCGCCTCGCCGCTGGCGAACCGCGGTCCCGCCGACATCGACATGGTCTGCGTTCGAGAAAACACAGAGGGCGAGTACGCCGGGCTGGGGGGACGTGTCCATGTGGGCACGCCGCACGAGATCGCTGAGCAAACCGGGTTGTTCACCCGTCACGGCATCGAACGGATCCTGCGCTACGGCTTCGAGGTAGCGATGAAACGGCCCCGCCGGATGCTGGCCAGCGCGACCAAGTCGAACGCGATGCGGCACTCAATGGTCCTGTGGGACGAGATCGCCGAGCGTGTGCACCAGGATTACCCGTCGGTCGAGTACCGGAAGTACCACGTTGACGCAATCGCCGCGCGGATGGTCACCCACCCGGGCTCTCTCGACGTCATCGTGGCGTCGAACCTGTTCGGCGACATCCTCACCGACATCGGCTCGGCGATCTCCGGCAGTCTTGGTATCGCGCCCGGGGCGAACATCAATCCGGAACGGCAGTATCCGTCGATGTTCGAGCCGATCCACGGCTCGGCGCCCGACATCATGGGGAAGGGCGTAGCCAATCCGATCGGGGCCATCTGGGCCGCCGCCATGATGCTCGACCATCTCGGCCATCGCGATTTGCACGACCGCATTGTCGGGGCCATCGAGCGGGTGATCGCGTCCGGCAAGAACCGCACGCCGGACCTCGGCGGCCAGGGGAAGACGAAGGATCTGGCGGACGCTATCCGCGGGGAAATCTAAGTGGCAACTACCAGTGAGGCGTCAGTCTCACTGGCTCAAGTTCGCGTTCCGAATAAGCCCTGACACTTGAGCCGTGAGACTTTTCGACCTTGTGCTTCAGTGCGCAACGGCTTTCAGGTGTTCCCGCAGCAGGTCTCGTCCGAAGTCACCCTCGAAGTCCCGCCAGACCGAGTGGATGTGATTCGCGTCGTTCTGGGTGTTGTCGTATTCGATCAGGAACGTGGGGCCTTGCACCCTGTAGTAGTGCCGCCGGCCCCGCGCGGTGTCGCCAGCCCACGCGAACGCGACCTTCTCGAGGCCGGCCTTCGTGATCTTGGCCATTCGCTCCGCGGCGAGATCGGGGGCCATCACGGACGCATACGCATCGATGACCTTGAGCAGGAGGTCGCGCTGGACCGGCGTCAGTTCTCTCGCCGAGATGCCGGCCGGTGCCAGCGGATCGACCTTCAACGCGCTCATCGTCTGGATGTCGTCCGGCGCCGCCGCCGCGGTGATGGCCTTCGCGCGTTGGGACGCGTCGAGCGCCGCGACCAGGGCGCGGGCCGAGTCTTCCTCTGCAGCGAGAATGCGCAACCCCTTCTTCGGCCCCGCTCGAACCTCCGCAGGGTTGCTCCCGAAGAACGATGGCGTGGCGGCGACAAAAGCGCCGTTGACGACTGTGAAATTCAACGAGACGTGATGCCCTTCCACGCGCCAACCCCAGGCACCATTCGGCGACGGTGTGCCGAACACTGAGAAGAGATAGCCCTCGGGATTGCGGACCAGCAGCTCACCGGGACGTCCGGGTATGCCGGAGGATCCCTCTGCCGCTTCGAGCGCCCCGAGGATGGTTTCGAGATCCATGATCGCCGTCGCGGTCAGATAACCCCGCTGGCTCAGCCCGGCTCGGAGCAGGGCATGCGCGAGCTGGCGCTGCGATGGGCTCATCGCGGCGATCGGCAGCCCCTTGCGAGGAAACATTTCCGTCGGGATGAAATGCCAGTGAAGGCGTTCGGGGCCTTCGAACGGGAACGCCGCTTGTCGCCGCTGTTCGGCCGACAATCCGGCGAGGAATTTCGCGGCGGCACTGCCCATCTCCGTAGCCGACTTGTCGGCGCCGCGGACGACGCCGAGCCATGCCAGCAGAAAGACCGCCGCGAGCAGAAAACGGGGCGAGCGGCATATCCGCATCGATTCGGTCCTTTCGATCAGCGTCGCGTGACGAGCCGCGCGCATGGGCCCATTCTATCGTGACTGGCGTCCGATCGGGAGTCCACCGGCGGCGCGGGGCGCAGGCCAAGAAGCCTTTACCGCACGCGACTTTCACGATCGTGTCGTGCGTGTCGTGCCTGTGCTTTCCCGCCTGGTGGAGGTTCTAGGCGTTCGTTTTCGTGGCGTGTTCTAATAGACCGCATATGGCCGCGCGACCGACCTGGAAAGGCTACCTGAAAATCAGCCTGGTCAATATCCCGATCAAAGTGTTCCCGGCAACCGATACCGGCGCGACGCTGAGCTTCAACCAGCTCCACGCCGAGTGCCAGACGCGCATCCAGCAGAAGCGCTGGTGCCCACACTGCGAGCGCGAGGTCCCGAACACCGACATCGTCAAGGGCTACGAGTTCGAGAAGGGCCGTTACGTGGTGGTCGGCGAGGAGGACGTCGAGAAAGTGCGGGTGGAGTCGACTCGCGTGATCAATCTCGAGCGGTTCACCGACGGGAACGCCATCGACCCGATCTATCTCGAGCGTCCGTATTACCTCGCGCCCGATGGTCCGGTCGCCAAGGAGGCGTTCGCCGTCATCCGTGAGGGCATGAAAGGCAAGGCCGGGATCGGCAAGGTCGCCCTGTACGGCCGTGAATACCTGGTGAAGGTGGAACCGCGCGAGCGCGGCCTGATCATGTACACGCTGCGGCACGCGAACGAGATCCGGAGCATGAAGGCGATCGACGAACTGGCGGACGTGCCGGAAGCAGTCAAATCCGACGAGGTGAAGCTGGCGCGCCAGGTGATCGGCACCTTCGAAGGCGAGCTCGATTTCGAGGCGTATCGCGACGAGTATCAGGAAGGTTTACGCGAGATCATCGACGCGAAGATCGAGCGGTCGCGAGGTCGTGGCCGCGGAGGTTGAAGCGCCGCCGAAAGTGGTCAACCTGATGGACGCGCTGCGGAAGAGCCTCGACACGATCGCCACCAAGAAGCCCCTCCGCGCATCCGCCCCCACTCGATTGAGCCCGCGGAAGCGCGCCCGCGCCTAGCAACATCCAAGTTATTGGATATTAGCCAAACCTCCTGGTGTTTGGGCCAAAGCCCCGAACTCGTCTGCATTCTGATGATGATCTGAGGTGAGACGGCGTGCTCTAATGTGGTGGTTGCTGAACATATGTTCAATATTATTTGAACCAACGTTCAAGCGACCGTTCACGCAAAAGGAGACCGCAAGCAATGAGACGAAGCACAGCGCTGGCGGCGATCATGCTCGCCGGCACCCTTGGCGTCGGCGACGCCGCAGCCCAGGGGGTCCAATACGGCATCATTCGCGGGACGGTGACCGACGCGCAAGGGCTGCCGATTCCGAGCGTCTCGGTGACGGCGACATCCCCGAGCATGCAGGGCCCGCGAACCACCGCCACCGGCCCCGATGGCACCTATTCCCTTCGGCAGCTCCCCTCCGGCACCTACGAGCTGACCTTCGCAACGACGGCATTCGAACCCGCGAAGCGGACGACCGCGATTCTTCTCGGCCTGACCGTCGAGCAGAACGTTCAGCTCCAGACCGCCGGCCTGACGGAACAGGTCCAGGTGACCGCCGCGACGCCGGCCCCGATTGCGACCGCGACGGTGGGCGCCAATTACAAACACGACGAGATCGATGCGCTGGCCACGCAACGGACGCTTGCCGGCATCGCGCAGCTCGCACCCGGACTGACGGAGAACACGCCGAATGCAGGCCAGATCACCATCAACGGCGCGTACGCGTTCGACAACGTGTTCATGTTGAATGGCGTGGACGTGAACGACAATCTCTTTGGCTATCCGCAGAACCTGTTCATCGAGGATGCGATCGAGGAAACCCAGATCATCACCTCCGGCATTACCGCCGAATACGGCCGGTTCACCGGTGGCGTCGTCAACGCCGTGACCAAGAGCGGCGGAAACACCTTTTCCGGCAGTTTCCGCACCGGGTTCTCCAACCCGAGCTGGACCAAGCCGACGCCCTTCGAGACCTGCGACCCGGCCGTCACGACCGCGGGTTGCCAGAAGGCTGCCCCCCGCCCGGACACGCTGCAAACAACCTACGAAGGCACGCTGGGCGGTCCCATTGTCAGGGATCGGCTGTGGTTTTTCGGCGCCACCCGCTATGCCGAGATCTCGACGTCGGGCTCCCTGCCTATTTCGAATCTCGCCAACACCCAGACCGACACCAACAAACGCGGCGAGATCAAGCTCACCAACACGCTCGTCCAGAATCACACGATCCAGGGCGGCTACTTGAACAACTCGCAGGCACAGGTCAGCCGGCCCACCTTCTCGTTCACCATCGACAAGGCCGCCGTCGGCGAACGCACCCTGCCGAATTGGTATGCCTTCGCCAACTACCGCGGCGTGCTCGGCAGCAACCTGCTCGCCGAAGCCCAGTACTCACAGAGGAAGTTCGGGTTCAGGGGATCCGGTGGCACGAGCACGAACATCGTCGATTCGCCGTTCATCGACCTGAATCAGGGAAATTGGCACTACAACGCGCAGTACTTCGACGCCACCGATCCTGAGAACCGCAACAACGGACAATTCACCGGCAACATCACCTATTTTGTTCAACGCGCCGGACGGCACGAGTTCAAGAGCGGCTACGAGTTCTTCCGCAGCCAGCTCACGGGCGGCAACTCTCAGTCGTCCACGGGCTATGTGTTCGACGCCGACTGGGCGGAGGATGCGGGCGGGGCGCCCCTGCTCGACTCGGACGGACGTTTGATCCCGGTCTTCGTCCCGGGGGAAACGCAACTCGAGAACTGGCTGCCGAGCAGAGGCGCGGTGCTCAACGTCGACAACCAGTCAATCTACGTCCAGGATCACTGGGTGGTGAACACCCACTGGTCGGCCGATCTGGGTTTCCGCTATGAGCACGTGAAGAGCGAAGCCACCGGCGGGTTCATCGGCGTCGATACCAATGGATTCGTGCCGCGTCTGGCCGTCGCGTTCGACCCGGGTGGGAACGGCCGGAACGTGTTTCACGCGACGTACGGTCACTACTCGGGCCGGTACAACGAAGCGCAAATCGGCGCCAACAACAACGTCGGCAATCCCGACCTGCTGATCGGCAGGTATCTTGGTCCCGTCGGACAAGGCCGAAGCTTTGCTCCCGGATTCGACCCGGCGAACTACGAGACCGTCTTGGGACAGTTCCCCACCGCCAACATCTTCCTCGAGGACGGGCTGACCTCACCGATCGTCAAAGAGTTCACGCTGTCGTACGGGGCGGAGCTCATGAAAGGCAAGGGATACGGAGAGATCAGTTACATCGTGCGACGGACTTCCCACATCATCGACGACACGATCACGCTCCCCAACGGTGTGACGGAGGTCGTCCAGAACGGGCTCGACGTCGGCACGTTCACCAACGTCATCTACCGGAACCTCGACATCGCGAGGCGGAAGTACGAGGGTCTTCTCTTCCAGGGCCGCTACAACATCAGGCCTCGTTGGACCGTAAACGGCCACTACACCCTGCAGATCAAGAACAACGGCAACAACGAGGGTGAGGAGGCGAATCAGCCTGGTGTGCCGAGCAGCATGGGCGACTACCCGGAGATCTTCACGGCAGACCGGCTGTTCCCCGATGGACGACTGCCGGGGTTCCAGCGGCACAAGCTGGCCCTGTGGAGCATCTACAATCTCGGGCTGGGCAAGCTCGGTGATGTGATCGTTTCCGGCCTGTGGCGTGTCAATTCGGGGGAAACGTATAGCCTCCGCGCCACCGGTCAGCCACTCAGCGATATCCAAACCGCGCTGCTCACGACCGCCGGCTACCCGGATGCGCCGTCGGAGCAGACGATCTACTTCGCCGAACGAGGAACGGAGCAGTTCAAGGGGTACGGCGTCGTCGACCTCGGCCTGGGATATAACGTGCCGGTCTACAAGAAGCTCCGCCCGTACGTCAGGTTCGACATCTACAACGCGTTGAACAATCAGAAGCAGATTCAGTGGAACACGACGGTGGATCCGGATCCATCCAGCGCCACCGACGCATTGGGACTCGCGGCCGGGTACACCACGGGCAGCAGCTTCGGGAAGGCGACCTCGAATCAACACTTCCCGAACCCGTTCACGGGAGACGGCAACGCTCCCTTCACCGGCGGCCGAACCTATCGGGCGGCCGTAGGGTTCCGGTTCTAAGCAGCATGACAGGGCAGGAGAGGGGGCGGCCCTTCCTGCCTTCTCTCCTGCTCGTCCTTTTTCAGCCCTTCGCCACGAGCTCGCCTGCGCGGCCGGTCCGTAGAATTCGCCAGACTACGACTGCAAACATCATCGCGACGGCCACGAACGAGCCGGCGAACAGCAACAGGGTGCTATACAGAATCGACTGCGGTTCCATTCGAGCGTCCATCGCCAACGGCGCGCTTCGCAGCCGCTCGGTCAGCGGCTGCTCCCACGCCAGAATATTGCCGCGCTGCGGGTTGCCCGGACCGGCATTATGGAAAACGATCCGGCTTGGAATGTGCAGCCGGAAGGCCACGACTTCCTGTCCCGTCCAGCGCCCTTCCACCGCCGGCTTCCCCGCCGCCGCGCCGACTGTTTGACGGTAGGTGACGACATCGCCCCCGTTCGAGAACTGGTAGGAAGACCAGGCGAACGGCTGCGCCTGGCCAAGACGGCGGACGTCGTCGACGTCGACCCGCACGTGGACGAAGCGGCGGTTGCTGCGTCGCGACGTGCTCACGCGCGTCACCCGCGTCACGGGCGTCGTGAAATAGTCACGCACGGCCGCCCGATCCAGCGGCGCATTCGGTCGGACATCGAACGACGCACCGCGCAAGGCATTCAGCACGGGCATTGAACCGTTGACGTAGACCGTGGCCGATCCGTCGAGCGACAGGTACATCTCTTCCTCGGTACTCGAACTGTCGGAACAGTCCGCGGCCGCAGCCGATGGCCGCGGCCAGAAGCAGGACGGCAAGAGCGATCCGCATCGTGAGCCAATGATATAGTAAAAATTTCGCCGTCCTGTCCCCTCGATCGCTCCGCGGACATCAGAAAGTCCTATTCGTGAAGCCACTCCTCTACCTCATCGACGGCAGCTCGCAGATGTACCGCGCGTACCACGCGCCGATCCGCACGCTGGAGGGCACGCTGCTGCGCAACGCGCAGGGGATTCCGACCAACGCGGTCTACATCTTCGTGACGATGCTCCGCAAGCTGCTGAAGGATCACGCGCCCGAGTTCATCGCGGCGTCATTCGATCTTCCGGGCCCGACCTTTCGCGACGATCTCGCCGTCGACTACAAGGCGAACCGCAAGCCGATGCCCGACGAGCTCGCCGGCCAGATCCCGCTCGTGCATCGCGCGTGCGAAGCGCTCGGGGTCCCGATCATCACCTACGATCGGTACGAGGCCGACGACGTGATCGGGACGATGACGGCACGGGCGGCGGCAGAAGGCTACGGCGTCGCGATCGTCACCGGTGACAAGGATTTCTATCAACTCGTGGACGACACGGTCAGGGTCTTCAACCCGCGCGAGGACGGGACGTGGTACGACGCGGCCGGAGTCAAGGAGAAGTTCGGCGTCCGACCCGATCAGGTGGTCGACGTCCTGGCGCTGATGGGCGACACCATCGACAACGTCAAGGGAGTCCCCGGCATCGGGGAGAAGGGTGCGCGCGACCTGATCTCCAGCTACGGCACCCTCGACGCGTTGCTCGAGCGCGCCGCGGAGGTCCCGCAAAAAAAGTATCGCGAAGCGCTGATGACTCACGCGGCGGAGGCCCGGAGCAGCCGCGAGCTGCTTCGAATCCACACCAACGTCCCGGTCGACTTCGATATCGGCGCATTCCGGTACCGCGGGCCGTCACGCGAAGCCTGTTACGAGCTGTTCTCGGAGCTCGGGTTCCGCTCGATCGTCGTGGAGTTTGCGCCAACCGCGGAAACGACGAGCAAAGACTACCGCCTGGTGACGCAGCCGGAGGAGCTCGAGGTGCTGGCGGGTGAACTGCGCGCGGCGCGCCGCTTTGGGCTGCGCGTGTTGCCGGACGGGCCCGCCGCGGTTCGAGCCCGCATCGTCGGACTGGCATTTTCCACGGGACCGAGGTCGGCGAGGTACGTCCCGATCGGGCATCGGCCCGCCGTCGAGCACGGCCTCCTGAGTCCCGCGCCACCGCCGGGGCCGGCTGGCTCCTGGCCAAGCGCGGAAGAGGTGCTTCGGGTGCTGCGGGCCGTCCTCGAGGATCCCGCGGTCGAGAAGGTCGGGCACGACCTGAAATTCGATGCCGTCGTCCTCGCGCGACACGGCGTTCGGCTCGAGGGCCTGGGCCTCGATACGATGCTGGCCAGCTATCTGCTCGATGCCACCAGGTCCAATCACCCGCTCGAGGGAACCGCGCTCGAGCATCTCGGCTACAAGGCCCTCACCGAGGAAGACGTCTGCGGCCGCGGCGCCAAGGCGATTCGTTTTGGGGCGACGAGCCCGGACGCCGCCCTGAACTACGCGGGGGAGCGGGCGGATCTTGCCCTGCAGCTCGCCGATCGCCTGGCGCCAATGCTGGTCAATGATGGGCTCGACCAGGTGTATCGCGATCTGGAGCGTCCGCTCATCCCCGTGCTGGCGGCGATGGAACAAGCCGGAGTGCGCATCGACGGCGGGGCGCTCGCAGGACAATCGCACGACATCGAGAAGACGATGACGCGACTGACCGCGCAGATTTTCGAGATCGCGGGCGAGTCGTTCAACATCAATTCACCGCAGCAACTCTCGAAGATCCTGTTCGACAAGCTCCAACTGCCGGCGCTCAAGCGGAACGTCAAGACCAGGACCGCGTCGACCTCCGTCGACGTGCTCGAGGAGCTGGCGCTCGTCCACGACCTGCCGCGCCTCATCCTGGAGTGGAGGGCGCTGCAGAAACTGAAGGGGACTTACATCGACGCGCTTCCCGAGCTCGTCAACCCGGAGACCGGGCGGGTCCATACCTGCTTCAACCAGGCCGTGGCGGCTACGGGACGTCTGAGCAGCAGCGACCCTAACCTCCAGAACATTCCGATCCGGACCGAGCTCGGGCGCGAGATCCGACGCGCCTTCACAGCCGACCCGGGACACGTCCTCATCTCGGCCGACTATTCGCAGATCGAGCTCCGGGTGCTGGCGCACCTGGCAGGCGACGAGACCTTGAGCGAGGCCTTCCAGGCCGGGACCGACATCCACGACCAGACGGCCCTCAAGGTCTTCGGCCCGGCGAGCGGCCTGGATCCGCACGAATTACGACGAAGGGCGAAGATCATCAACTACGCCCTCCTCTACGGGAAGACGGCGTTTACCCTTGCCAAGGATATCGGCGTTACGCCGCAGGCTGCTCAGCACTTCATCGACGCGTACTTCGCGGGCTTTCCCCGCGTGCGGAGCTTCATCGAGCGCACGCTCGAGGAGGCCCGCGTCACGGGCGTGGTGAAGACCTTGTACGGGCGAAGGCGGCTGGTGCCGGAACTCACGAGCCGTAACGGTCAGATCCGGGCGGCCGCCGAACGAGCCGCCGTGAACATGCCGATTCAGGGCACGGCCGCGGACATCATGAAGCGGGCGATGATTCACGTACACGCCGCGCTCGAAGGATCCCCGGATGCGCGGATGATCCTGACCGTGCATGATGAGCTGCTGTTCGAGGTCCCGGCGGCGCGGGCCGAGACGATCGCTGCGCTGGTGCGCCAGAAGATGGAGTCGGCTGCGGCCCTCGACGTGCCGCTGACGGTCGATGTCGGAATCGGCGAGAACTGGAAGGAAGCGAAGGGCTAGAATATTTGCGACGTTCTACCGATTCCATCTCTCCTTGAAACTCTCCCAGTCGAGGCGCACGGCGTCGAGCGGCTGCGCCAGCGCCTTGGCGCGGGCGGGCACGATCCCCCGCTGCACCAGACGATCGAGCTCACCGCGAAGCACGACGCCCTGATCGGTCGCGAGCGGCGCGCGAACCCATCCCGCCTGCGCGGCGTCCCATGCCGCTTGCAGATCGCCCTGCGCCCATGCCGCCGCCGCGAGCCAGTAGGACGCCACGGCGCTCGCGGAATTGGCACCGAGCTCGGCCTGCATCCGCTCGCGAATCTTCCGGTATACGTCCTGGCGCTCGATATCAGGGCGCGGCCTGACCTCGCGATCCACGGCACTCGCCCACCAGTCGAGCACGCGCTCGCGGGCCTCCGGCAAGAGATCGTCGCGCCGCGCGAGCACCGAGTCGAACACCTCGGCGGCTGCCCCCGCGCGACTCTCCGAAAAACAGCGCTTCGCCGAGCCCGACCAGGAACTCGACCCGCTCTCTGGCGCTGAGGCGTTCGGCGTTCAGGCGGCGCAGGCGATCGCGCGCGCTGGCCAGGTCTTCCGGCGCGGCGCTCTCCCGAAACCGCTCGAGATATGCGCGCGCCGCGATCAGGTCGGCGCCGTCCTGGCGCGCCGGCACCCGGCCTGCTTCTTCGGCAGCCGCCAGCGCCGCCTCGAATTGACGCTCGTTATATAGAGCCCGCGCCCGATCGAGCGGATCCTTCGGATCGGCCGCCCTCAGGGGCAGCCACGACAAGGATCAACAGGGTCGTCACCCCGCAGAACGTGCGCATCTGGCGATGGTACCACACACCGTATCGGCCGATAAGTCGCTGAGACAACA
The DNA here is from genome assembly GCA_963814975.1 of uncultured Acidobacteriota bacterium. Classification (GTDB taxonomy): domain Bacteria; phylum Acidobacteriota; class Vicinamibacteria; order Vicinamibacterales; family CAVVIG01; genus CAVUXJ01. Next base: position 125,435 of record CAWFFB010000022.1, read on the forward strand.
GCAGTTAGTCCGCAGTCCCGACGGTTTTGGTACAATGCCGCCGTGGTCGAACCGAGGCAGATCCCGCGCGCAGCGCATCCGATCTCGCGCCGCGATATCGACCCCGATGCCCTCAAGGTTCTCTATCGACTCCGACAGTACCGACTACGTGGCCTACCTCGTTGGCGGAAGCGTGCGCGATCTGCTGCTCGGCCGCCGTCCCAAGGATTTCGACATCGGCACGTCGGCCCATCCTTACCAGGTCAAGAAGTTATTTCGCAACTGCTGGATCATCGGCCGCCGCTTCCGTCTGGCTCACGTCAAGTTCGGGTCGAAGGTTATTGAGGTAGCGACGTTCCGCCGCCAGGTGCAGGCCGGCGAAGAAATCGTCCAGGAGGGCGTTCCGGTTCACGACCCATCGACGTATGCGGGCCAGCAGCTGATCCATCGCGACAACACCTTCGGCACCCCCGAAGAGGACGCGTTCCGGCGCGACTTCACAATCAACGCCCTCGTCTACGATATCGCGACCTTCTCGATCATCGACTACGTCAACGGCATGGAGGATCTGCGCGCCGGCATCGTGCGCTCGATCGGCGATCCGGAGGTGCGGTTCGTCGAGGATCCGGTGCGGATGCTGCGTGCGGTCGCGCTCGCGGCGCGCCTCGACTTCACGCTGGATCCGCCGGTGCTCGAAGCGATCCGGCTGCATCGCCACGAGATCGCGCGCAGTTCACCGCCACGCCTCCTCGAGGAGTACTACAAGATCATGCGCTCGGGCTACGCGGAGAAGACGTTTCGGGGCCTCGCCCACGCAGGGTTGCTGGAACCGATTTCCGCCGAGCTCCATCAAGGGGCCGACGAGCCGCTCTGGCGATCGCTTGCGGCCGTGGATGCCTACCGCCGCAGCTTCGAGTCGACGCCGGACACGTTCACGAACACGCTGCTCCTCGGCAGCCTGCTCGTCCCGCTTGGCTTTCCCCCGACACCGGCCCACTCGTCATCGGTGTCCTCCGACGGTGAGGCGGCGATGGGACCACGACTGGGCGACCTGCCGCTGGCCCGGCGTGACGTCGAGCGTTTGAAACAGGTCCTCGGGCTGCAGCGACGAATTCGCGATCGTGACGCGAACCTGAGGGTGCAGCGGGCCCTCACCCATCGCTCTGTTTTTCGCGAGGCGCTTACGTGGCTCGAGGTCCACGGGAACGCGCCCGAGATCGCCGCCCACTGGAAGAGCATGTTGGCTGAGCGCGGAGCGGATCTGCCGGCCGTGAGCGAGGTGGACAGCGAAACCCCAACGTTCCGCCGCCGGCGTCGGAGACGCCGGCGGCGCGCCCGGCCAGTACCTCAATAAGGGCGCAAAGCTCGACGCCGTGTGAATGCCGGGTATGGAGGGGCAACCCGCGGGTCTAGGTGTGAACCGTCACTCGCGGAGCATGCGGCAACGTTACGCGGCCACTTCCTCGATCGTCTTGTACGGCTTGGCCAGTCGGAGTGCGATCAGCAGCTTGATGAGCGGCCAGGCCGGATCGATCTCGCTGGTGCGAAAGCTGAATTTCGGGCTGCGCGGGTATCCGTGGTGGTTGTTGTGAAGGCCCTCGCCGCCGGTGACCAATGCCAGCAGCCGCAGATTGGTCGCCGTGTTGTCGAAGTTCTTGTAGCCGACGTGATGGCACAGACCATTGATCGAGGAGGACAGCACGAAGACGTACATCACCGCATGAACGCCGGCCGCCAGCAAACCCCAGCCGAGGCCGAGCACGGCGCAGAGCGCCGCGATCCCCACGAAGAGCCCGGCCACCCCGTGATTGAAGAACAGTCGATCCCAGATGTCTTCCTGGATGTCGCGCGCGTAGCGCTCAACGACCTCCTTGTTCTTGGCTTCTTTGACGTAGTGAAACACGTTGCCAAGCTGAACCGACCAGAAGCCCATCAACATCGGGCTGTGCGGATCGCCTTCCTGATCGGTAAACGCGTGATGCTTGCGATGAACGGCGACCCATTCTCGTGTCGCGATGCCGGTCGTGAGCCACAGGGAGAGACGGAAGAGCCAGGCAACCGCCGGGTGCAGCGTCAGCGCACGGTGGGTCGCGGTGCGGTGGAGGAAAATGGTCGTGCTGAACACGGCCACCTGGATGAGGACCGCGGCGACGACGAAGACACAACATGAGCGAAGCAAGCACGGAAGACTCCTCTGAAGGCGTGTCGCTCAGGGGGAAACATGCTATTCTATCATGTTTGTCAGCCGTGTTTTTGCTCGAACTCGCGCATGAACGCCACGAGCGCGTCGACGCCTTCCTCCGGAAATGCATTGTAAATGGATGCGCGCATCCCGCCGACCGCTCGGTGTCCTTTCAAGCCGTCCAGCTCTGCCGCTGCTGATTCCTTGATGAACAGCTTCTCCAGCTCTTCAGTGGCCAGCCGGAACGTCACGTTCATCAACGATCGGCTGCTGGTCTGCGCCGTGCCGCGATAGAAGCCGGTCCGATCAATCTCCGCGTACAGCTTGGCCGCCTTTCGCTCGTTGATTTCAGCAATCGCGCTGAGGCCACCTCGGGCGATGAGCCATTTCATGACAAGCCCGAGCAGCGTAGACCGCGAAGGCGGGGGGGGTGTTGTACAAGGATCCGTTTTCCGCATGCACGGCATAGTTCAGCATCGTGGACAGCGTGGCCTTGCGGCTCAGCGAGCGCTCGAGCAGATCGTCGCGGATGATGACGATCGTCAGGCCTGCCGGTCCCATGTTTTTTTGCGCCCCGGCGTAAATGAGGGCGTGACGCGACGACATCGATGGGCCGGCTGAACATCTCCGATGAGGTGTCGCTCACCAGCGGCGCGTCGCCCACGTCCGGGATTCGCTGGAACTGCGTGCCTTCGATCGTGTTGTTCGATGTCATGTGCACGTAAGCCGCGCCGCTCGTCAGCTTCAGTTCCGCGTTGATCCGGCACGCGCGTATATCGGTCGCCCTTCGTCGTGGCCGCCACGTTCACGGTCCCGACCTTCTTCGCCTCCTGAATCGCCTTCTCAGCCCACGACCCGCTGTCGATGTAGTCGGCAGTGGCCCCGGCGCCGAGCAGGTTCATCGGCGCCATCGAGAATTGCAGGCTGGCTCCGCCCTGCAGGAACAGCACCCGATAGTTGGCGGGAACCGCCGCCAGCGTGCGAATGTCGGCTTCGGCCTGCGCGAGAATCGCCTCGAACCTTTTCGATCGATGGCTGATCTCGAGAATCGACATGCCGGCGCCCGGCAGCGCCAGCAGATCGCGCTGCGCTTCCTCCAGAACGGACACCGGCATCACTGCCGGTCCGGCGGAAAAGTTGAAGACGCGATGGATAGCGGTGTTGGAGGTCATGATCTAGGGTCGTTGGAGTTTACAGTTGACGGTTCACGCTTGACGGTTCATCGCAGCCCTCGGCCCTAACCGCAGCCTCGCGGTCAATCGGTTTTCCTACTGTGAGGTTCGAGACCTGGCCGCGCAAAGCTGAAGGCTCAAAGCGAGAAGCCATCTGCTAACTGTCAACTGTCAACTGTCAACTGTCAACTCCGATGGCAATAACCTGCACGACGATGATGTCACCGCTCCCGGCATGCATCGCCTTCAGGAGCGCGGCCGACGGCGCCTGGTCCAGATTGATGCGGGCCACAGCGGGCTTCCGCGCCCTCGAACACGACTCGAGCATGGCCTCAGTGACCGGCGTCCCGCGGACGACCAGCACCTCGGCCCGTTTCTCGCGAATCGCCTCCGCGAGCGCCGCATCCTTCAGGTCGGGTTGATAGGAGACGTCGCATCCGGCGTTGGTGAGGCCGTCGAGGCCGCTCGGCTCGAAGCTAGCTGTCGGCGACGAGGACGTTCATGTTGCACCTCCGCGGCTGACCGTCCGCCCGAAGAACCTGTGAAGAAATCGGCGGCGATCGCTTCACAACCTCCGAGCCTGGTCCGCCTTGGTGGCTAGATGAGGTGTATGAGGAGACCGTCTCGAAGCTTGGGTTCGAACCAGGTGCTCTTGGGCGGCATGATGGCGCCGCCATCGGAGGCGGCCATCAGATCGGCGACGCTGACAGGAAAGAGCGAGAAGGCGGCCGATGCCTGGCCTGAATCGACGAGCCTCTCGAGCCAGCCGGTTCCCCGAGCGCCGCTGATGAAATCGATGCGCTTGTCGGTGCGGACGTCCACGATGTTCAGCACGGGCGCGAGCAACTGATCCTGCAGCACGCTCACGTCGAGCGACGCGATCGGATCGGAGCGATCCATCGCCACGCGCGGCCGGAGCGTTCGCCATTGGCGCTCGAAGTAGAAGGCGATGTCACCGCGCGAGACCGGGGCCGCGGGCCCCTCGGTCAGGGTGAAATGCTCGCGTAGCGCAGCGAGGAACTGATCGCCAGACAGCCCGCCGAGGTCTCTCACGATTCGGTTGTACGCGAGAATCTGCACCTGGTCGTCCGGAAACGCGACGGCCAGCATCGTCGTGGCATCGGCGCCGTCAGCGATCGACGTGCCCGTTTCACCGCGTGCGGCGATCGCGTCGCGCGCGCGCGCGGCGCTCGCCGCACGGTGGTGCCCGTCGGCGATGTACAGCGCCGGGAGACGGCCGAACTCCGCGACGAGCGTGTCGCGATCGGTCCCGTGGACGGCCCACAGTGTGTGCTGCACGTGGTCGTCTGCCTCGAAGTCGAAGAGCGGCTCGCCTTGCGCGACGCGTCGGAACACGGCGTCGATCCCGTCGGCGGCGCGGTAGGTCAGAAACACGGGACCGGTCTGCGCCCCAAGGGTCAGCATGTGCCGGGTCCGATCGTCCTCCTTGTCCCGCCGGGTGCGTTCGTGTTTCTTGATGAGGTCGCGGTCGTATTCGTCGATCGAATAGCAGGCGGCCACACCGATCTGCTCGTGCGATCCCATTCGCAGGCGATAACAGTACACGCAGGGCTCGGATTCGAAGACGAGCGATTCGGTTTTCAGTCTGGAGAAGTTCTCAGCCGCGCGGCGATAGACGGCCTCCGAGTACGGATCGGTCGAAGCCGCCAGCTCGATCTCCGCGCGGGAGACGCGCAGAAAACTCAGCGGATTGCCTTCCGCCAGCGCCCGCGCTTCATCGGTGCTGACGACGTCGTAGGGGACCGCCGCGATCCGCCCGGCGTCTGCCGGCCTTGGACGCAGCGCGCGGAACGGATGCAGGGACGCCATGGAGTTCAAATTATGTCATGAGGTGTTGGCGCGTCCCCGGAAGGCGCTTGGTCGCCGAGAGATGATGCTAACGCCCGTGCCGGCTTGCCCACGCCCGCAGTGTTGACTGCCGCTCAACGGCGGCAGGCACCTCGTTCAGCCGATCGGATGGCCAGGGCAGCCGAAAGGTCCAGTTCCTGTCATTGACCGTGGCTGGCTCGTTGATCCGGTCGTGCCACCCGAACACGTCCTGCACGACGGTCAAGAAGAGGTCCGATCGGGATGCAAAGAGTGCTTCGAGCAAGACATCCCGGACAATGTGGTCGTACGGACCGATCGTCAGCCCCGCTCCGCCGGTGAGCCACTGAATCGTCGGAAGCTCGTTCACCTTCGACCGTTCGTCCGGGGATGCGCGCTCCCACCACGTCGCCATCGGCTCGGTGTCGTGGGTGCCAGATGCCGCCACCGAGAGCGCAGGGTATTCGAGAGGATCGCGGAAGGGCTGGCCCTTTCCCTGCCAAGAGCGCTCCCACCGGAACACCCGGAAGCCGGGCACCCCGAGCCGTACGAGGGAAGCCCGGACGAAATCGGGCACCGAGCCGAGATCCTCGGCGATGATCTCCACGCTTGGTTCGCGAAGCACGGCCAGGACGCGTTCGCCGAGCGCGAGCTGCGGCTCCTCCTCGCCGGGCGCGAAGAACGGCTCGCGGCCGTCGTGCGGCCAGGCATACGTCCGGTAGAAACCGACGACATGGTCGACGCGGTACCCGTCGTACAGATCGCTGGTTCGCCGCGCGCGATCACGCAGCCAGCCGAAGTCGTCGGCTTCGGCCGCGGCCCATCGATACGCCGGCATGCCCCAGTCCTGACCGGTCGCGCTGAACGCATCGGGCGGTGCGCCGATCGACACGTCGAGATGGAACTGGTCCTGCCGGGCCCATACGTCGGCACTGTCGCAGTCCACCATGAACGGAAGATCGCCGAACAGCCCGACGCCGTTTGCCGCGGCAGCGGCGCGCGCCTCTCGCCACTGCGAGTCGGCCAGCCACTGCAGGTACTGGTGGTACAGCACATCGGCCCAGATCTCCTGGCGCGCGCGCTCAAGAGCGTCTGGATCACGGCGACGGAGTGGCTCCGGCCATTCGGTCCACGGCCGCCCCTGCTCTCGACGTTGAATCGCCCGAAACAGCGCGTAGTCGTCGAGCCACCACGCCTGGCTGGCGATGTACGCCCGCAGCGAGAGGGCGCGCGCCGTATCGCGGCGCCATTCCTCTTCGCGGAAACGCTCGAATGACACGGCAAACGCAGCATCCTTCAAGCGCCGGATCGCCTGATACTCCACCCGGGAGGAACGCCGCGCCTCGTCGAGACGTGCCCGATCCGCCGGGGGGAGCGTGACCTCGCCGCCGATCCCGGCAAACTCCGGCACCGCGGTGACGCGGATGAAGATCGGATCGATGGCCATCGCGCTCGTCGCCGAGTATGGCGATGTCCCGCCACGCGCCATTTCGTTGAGCGGCAGCAGTTGCAGGACGCGCAGGCCCGCACCGGCGAGCCACGCGGTGATCGGCGCGACATCGCTGATATCGCCGATGCCCCAACTCGCGGTCGAGGGACACGAAAACAACGGGATCAGGACGCCGGCGCGACGGCCGGAAGAGGCGCTCACGCCTGGCCGCCGCGCGACTCGAGGTACCCGAACATGCGCGAAACACCCTCGCGGAAGCGAGTCTCGGAACCAATCAGGCTGACCACCAGGTGGGACTCGTGCGCGAAGTCGAAGAAATAACCAGGATGTGTCAACACATCCGCATCCGCAAGGAGGTTGAGCACGAGCTCCTCTTCCGGGCAGAGCGAGGGCACGCGGACGATGGCGTACCATCCGCCCTCCGCGTTGAGCACCTCGCAGGTCGGTATCGCCGCGCCCGTGGCGGCCAGATGATTGTAGTTCGCGGTCACGCGCGCCTGAATCTGCCGGCGCAGCAACGTGCCGCGATGCAGCAGCTCCGGCGCGGCAAGCTGCACCGGCGTCGAGACCGACAAATAGGTGTCGCACGCGAGCTCCAGCCGCGCCAGCGCGTGCTCGACGGCATTGGTCGGGCCGCCGACGCCAATCCACCCCAGCTTCACCTGCGGCAGGCCGACAGATTTGGAAAGCCCCCCGAGACTGAACCCCAGGACGTCGTGGCGTTCGAGCACGCGTCCGCTCGACCGCAAGGCGCCGGGAACGATTTCGTAGTCAGCGAACACCTCATCCGCGATCACGGCGATGTCGCGCGCGGCGCACATCGACGCCAGGCGTTCCAGTTCGTGCGATTTCACGTACGACCCCGTCGGGTTGTTGGGAGTCACGATCAGCAGCGCACGCGTCCTGTCGGAGAGCGCCTGCTCGACACTCGCGAGATCGACGCTCCAGGCGCCGTGGTAGTCGAGGTCGTACGGGGCGATCGTCACGGCGTCGAGGCGGCCCAGATGCTCGAACAGCGGGTAACTCGGGCGCGGCGCGAGGATCTGATCTCCCGGGTCGCAGAGCACGCGAAACAGCAACGAATAGGCGTCACTGCTGCTGACCGTGAGAATGATTCGCTCAGGGGCGACCGGGATCCCGCGGCGTGCATAGTCGCGAGCCACGGCCTGCCGCGCCTCCGGCGCGCCGAACGGCTGCGGCGAGTATGTCAGCCCCCGGCGATCGCCGAGCGGCACCAGAAGATCGGCAGGATAGTCCAGCCCAGCGCGGGTGGGATTGGATTCGGTCAGGTCGATATAGGGACGGCTTTCCGCACGCCTCCGCTCGAGCGCCTGCGTCAGTCGATTGGGCGCCAGATCGGCTTGCACGCGGCTGGAGAACATCAGCGCGTTGGACCGATCCCGATGCGTTCAATGATGTCGCATCGACTTGCGCCTCTTGGCATCGCTGTTCACCGCCGCAGGTCGCGCGTGGCTGCGGAGTACTCGAGCATCTGGACGGCCAGATCCTGCGGATAAGAAATGGCCACGTCGCTGATCTGCCCGGCTTCGTCCACGACGGCCTCGAGCTTCGGCATGACGAACGCGCTGTACGACGGCAGGTTCAGCCGATCGACACGAGCGACCACCTCGTCCCGAAGCTTCGGGTCGAAATGCACGCCGTAAGTCTCGAGAAGCGAGCGGGCGGCTGGGTAGTCGCCTTCGGATTTGATGCGCTGGACTTCACGGAGCAAGCGGCCGACGCCTTCATGAAACGCCTCGGGATCGGTCATGACGTAGTAGGTTTTTGCGTCGCGCGTTCGCACGTCGATCGCGTTCGCGTGGCCGATCAACCAGCCGACGATGAGCTGGATGGCCCGCATGTGGTCTTCTTCGAGCTGGCAGCCCTCGCGTACGCGCCGCAGTTGGACGAGTGCGTTGCGCGCGTACCCCTCGTACTCGGTCCGCACGAGTTCCGCCTGCCCGTCGCCGTCCACCAGCCCCAGTTCGACGAGCTTGCGATCAGGCAGGAAATACAAGGCGACCAGCTCCGCGCGGGCCTCCTCGAGCGCCGAGTACTGTTCCTTCAATACGGTCTGGGGACTCCCCTTCAGCCGCTCCTCCACCTTGCCCGATCCGTGGCCGATCACTTCATGCATGTTCGTCGTCAACTCGCCGCCAACAGCGCTCCAGCGCTCGGAACGACTCGCCTCCTCGGCGCTCCAGGAAAACTCCGTCCGGAACTCCGGCAGCAGAGACTTGTCGGTCGCGTCGCGGACGTTCGCGAGCGAGACCGACTTGCTGCCGTACTGCTCGCGCACGTGCTGATCGTTCGGCAGGTTGATCCCGATGGCGGTCACCGGTCCGGCGTCGCCGGTCTCGACGACGACGTCGATCGCGTTCGCCGTGATGCCACGGACGCCCTGGTTGCGATACCTGGGGTCCCAGGGCATCCGTTCCTCGAACCACGGCGCGGCGGCGGCCAGCTTCTGCATGCCCTCGGTCTTGTCGCGGTTGACGTAGAACACAATTCCTTCCCACGCCCCTTTGATGCCGCGCGCGTCAAGGTACACTTCGACGAAGCCGTTGATCGTGTCGACCGGCGACGATTTGTCCTCGACCCATGCGATGTCGTATGCCTCACGATCGCTGTCCCTGCCGGTCTGGTAGTACCGGACCTGAGCGCGGAGGGCCTCGGCCATCGGGTCGGTTGCGAAGGGGATCGCCGCTTCGAGATGCCGGATGACAGCCGAGATCTGGCGGCCGTAGCGGCCGTCGGCCCGATACACCTCCTCGATCACCAAGCCATCGCGCTTCACGAGCCGGGAGTTCAGCGGGAACTCCTCGCGAAAGCCTGCGAGGTCTTCCATCGAGACGTCCTCGTACAGGTTGTTGGCGCTCGCCGAAAGGATATCGATGCCCCGCTCGGGCGTCTTGGCTGTCACCAGCGGGTCGACGGCCGGATCGAAGAACATCGGGTTCAAGCGGGCGAGCAGCTGATCGAGCGTTTCACCGTCAGCCGTCGCGAACCTCGCGCCCGCCTTTGCCGCGGTGTGCGCCGCGGCCGCAAACGCTTCCGCGGTGCAGGCCAACACGAACTTGCGCGCGCTCTTGTTGTTGTAGGGACCGCTGTTGATCCAGAACAGTTTCGTGTACCGGAGGATCTCGGCGTACGTCCTGGGCTCGATACCCGGCGCAGTGATGATCGCCTCGAGCAGGTCGCGCATTTCCAGACACCGCGCGTGCTTCTGATCGTAAAAGATGTCCCGACCGGCAAGCGCCGCCTGGTAGAGGTGCCAGATGAGCGTTTTCTCGGCAAGCGGCAGATCGCGAAAGCCGTCGGCGTACAACTGCACGACCGCCGCGTCGCCGACGCGCTCGAGCAGGTACCTCCGCTCGGACGCCGTCTCAGGAACCGCCGCCCCGGCAGCATTCGAAGGCCGACCACCGGACCCGGCGGCTCCGAGGTTGGACATCACAGTGATCGGCATCTTGAACGAGATCCTCGCATTGACGGTTGACAACAGTCGGGGGCAGATTCAGTCACATTCACTCAGCAGTCCCGTATTCATGGTTCAGAACTCGGGACGACCGCCCATCCTGGATTGAGGCTGTCAACTGTGAAACATCAACTGGCTGAGAAGTAGTTTATAGCTCCACCCGCTCCAGATACGCCGCCACGTGCGTGGGCCACTGGCGCTCCTGCTGAATCCGTGCAGACAGCGCGTCGAGCGCCATCTTCTCGCCGTGCACGAGATAGGTCATCGAAGGCGGCTTCGAGAAGCCGGACAACCACCGCAGAATCTCCCCGGCGTCGGCATGCGCCGACATCGAATCGATCTTTGCAATTTTCGCGGCGACGGGGATGTCGCGTCCCTTGATGCGTATCTGCTTCACGCCGTCGACGAGCTGCCGGCCACGCGTGCCAGCCGCCTGGAATCCGACAAACAACACCGTGTTTTTCGGGCTGGGCAGCGTCGCGGCGAGATGGTGCAGCACCCGGCCACCTGTCGCCATCCCGCTCGAGGCGATGACAATCGCAGGCCTGTGTGACTGAACGAGCTCGATCGACTGCTGAACCGAGGCTACCGTCGTCATCCGCTGCGTCGCGAAGATGCTCAACCCGCGCGCCGCAGGCTTCAAGTCGGCGTCGAGCTCGTCGAGACGTTCGCCGTAGAAGCGCAGCGCCCGGGCGGCCATTGGACTGTCAACATATACGGGCAGGACCGGGACACGGTTTGTCTCTTCGAGCCGCTTGAGCCAAAAAATGACTTCCTCGACGCGGCCGATGGCGAACGCCGGCACGATGAGCTTGCCTCCGCGCGAGACCGTGTCGTTGATGATCGCCGCCAGTTGCGCCCCGTCGTCGTCTTCCGGGTGGAGCCGATCGCCGTAGGTCGATTCGAGGAGCAGCACGTCAGCCGACTCCACGTTCGCTGGATCCGGCAGGACGGGACGGCCGTAACGTCCCAGATCGCCGCCGAACAGGATCGTCTTACCGTCCGGAAGGCGCACGCGGGCATAGGCGGAGCCGAGCAAATGGCCGGCTGGCAGAAATTCCACTTCAATTTCCGGTGCCACCGGAACCGGCCGATTGTACCCGACCGGCTGCAGCAAGGTGAGCGCACGGGCGGCGTCGGTCGCTGTATACAGCGGGAGCGCCGGCTGGTGTCGGGTGAAACCCTGTTGATTCGCCTCGCGCGCGTCCTCTTCCTGAATCTTCGCCGAATCGGGGAGCACAAGAGAGCACAAGTCCTTCGTGCCTGGCGTGCAGAACACGCGTCCTCGGAAGCCTCCCGCGACCAGTCGCGGCAGATACCCGCAGTGATCGAGGTGCGCGTGCGTCAGGATCAGCGCGTCGATCGCCGTCGGCGCAATCGGGAGCGGTTGCCAGTTGCGGTCGCGGAGTTCCTTGAGTCCCTGGAACAGGCCGCAGTCGACAAGGATCCGGTGAGTGCCGAGGTCAAGCAGGTGCTTGGAGCCAGTGACCGTGCCGGCCGCGCCGAGAAACGTCAATGAGGGCATTATTAATTGACTATAGTGGACCGGACGCCTGGACAAGCGCCGATCATCGGTTCCATTTCTCCATAAAACATGCGCGTGCTATAGTTTAGAGCTCCTCTGCACGCGGTCGCGACCCGGGGGGCGGGCCGCGTTCGAATTCGATCTTGAGTCTTTGATTTCCGGCGATTTCCGCGTATTGTGAGCTCGGTTTCTTTTGCCGATCCGTCGGGAGCATCTGCTTCAGCCACGGGAGATTTCACGAATGACCGAAGACACTCAACGAGACGTCTCCAGACGCAACTTCATCAAGGGAGTGATTGCGGCGGGCGCCGCGGTCTCGTCGGCGGCCTATGTGTTCCGCGGGAGCGCGCTCCTCGGGCAGCAGCCGTCGCTGCCGGGCAGCGTCGAGCGACTCCTGACGCTGAACGTCAACGGGCAGGACCGCCGCGTCGACGTGATGAAGCAGGAAACGCTGGCGATGACGTTGCGCTACAAGCTGGGGCTGACGGGCACCAAGCTGGGCTGCGACCGCTCGGAATGCGGCGCCTGCACCGTCCTGGTGGACGATGTGCCCCGGTATTCGTGCTCGGTGCTGACGCATTCGGTGCGCGGCGCGAAGATCGTGACGATCGAAGGGCTGGCCAGCGCCGACGGGACGCTGCATCCGATCCAGCAGGGCGTGGTGAGCGAGCAGGGGTTCCAGTGCGCCTTCTGCATGCCGGGCTTCGTGATGGCGGCGACCGGCTTCCTCAAGACGAATCCGAACCCGACCCGGGCCGAGCTGGCGCATGGGGTGTCCGGCAATCTGTGCCGGTGCCAGGACTACGACAAGATCCTCACCGCCCTGATGAAGGGCGCTGAGAACATGCGGAGGGCGTAACGTGGCTGACAAACTACTCGGACAGGACTACACCACCCCGGACATCGTCGCGAAAGTCACGGGCAAGGCGAAGTACGCCGAAGACTTCCGCGCCGAAGGGATGCTGTTCGCGAAGCTGCTCCTCAGCCCGATGCCGCATGCGCGCGTGGTCAGCATCGATACGAGCGCGGCGCTCGCGATGCCTGGGGTGAAAGCCATTCTCACGGTTGAGGACCTGCCGGGCGCTGCGGCGGCGGGCGAGCCTCGGCGAGAACATCACGGCCTCGATCCAGACCGAGCGTGGCCTGACGATGGAGCCGCTGTATCACGGTGAGCCGATCCTCGCGGTGGCGGCGGTGGACGAACTGACCGCGACCGAAGCGATCGAGCGGATTCAGATCGAGTACGAGCCGCTGCCCTTCGTCGTCGATCCGATCGCCAGTCTGCGGCCGGGCGGGCCGAACGCGCGGACGCAGGGCAACGTCTGGGTCCGCCCTCCGGTGACGGCCGCACCGCCGCCGCCAGCGCCGGGCCAGCCTGCCGCAGCACCCGCGCGTCCCGAAATCAAAGAGCTGAAATGGACGGCCGAGGATTTCGCCGCAGCCGGTGAGGGGCAGCTTCCGCTGGGCAAGCACACTGGTGACGAGTGGACATACGGCGACATCGAGGCCGGGTTCAAAGAAGCGGCTCTCGTGATCGATCAAACCTTTGTCGGCCAGAACACGAGCCACCAGGCGCTCGAGCCACGCTCGGCGATGGCGTACTGGCAGAACGGCAAGCTGTATCTGCACGGCGGCACGCAGAGTACGGTCCAGACCGTCGCCTCGATCGCGCGCTGGGTCGGTATTCCTGCCGAGAACGTCGTGCTGATCAGCGAGTACACGGGCGGCGGCTTCGGCAGCCGGATCCCGGGCAACATCGCCATGGCCATCCCGGCGCTGCTGTCGAAGAAGGCCAACGCCCCGGTGATGATGCGCATTACGCGCGAAGAAGATCACTACATCGGCCGCGCCCGCCCCGCGCTTCACGCGCGCGCCAAGGTCGGCTTCGACAAGGAAGGCCGTATCACGGCCCTCGATCTGTTCTCCCTCGTGGAGAACGGCCCCTACGACGCCGTGGGCGATGCGCGGTCGGCGGCGGACGTGATCTCTCTCGCCTACCAGCCGAAGGCGATGCGGGCGCGCATGCTGAACGTGCTGACCAACACGCCGCCGCGAGGCCCGCAACGCGCGCCCGGCGGGATGCAGGGCATCGCGATTATGGAGCCGATCATCTCCCAGGCGGCGCGAAAGCTGGGAGTCGATCAGGTGGCCATCCGGAAGATCAACGCTCCGGAAGGGAAGGCGAAATTCGGAGCGCCCGCGGCGCGCGGCCAGCAGCTCTACGTGACGAGCGCCTTCGTGAAGGAAGCGCTCGACAAGGGCGCCGAGCTGTTCAACTGGGAAGAAAAGAAGGCGCGGAGCGGACAGCGGATCGGGTCGAAGGTCCGTGGCTCCGGCGTCGGCATCAGCACGTACTTCGGCCGGTTCGATTGGCTTCGACGGCCTGTTGGTCATCAGACCCGACGGGAAGGTGCAGCTGCAATCCGGCATCGGCAACCTCGGCACGCACGCGGTGATCGACGTGCACCGTGTCGCTGCCGAGATTCTCGGCGTCGTCGTGGGAGCAATGCGAGGTCGTCTGGGGCAACACGTCGAAAAACCTGCCCTGGACCTGCGCGTCCGGCGGCAGCCAGACGCTGCATGCCATGACGCGGGCATCACATGCGGTCGGCACACAGGCCAAGAAGATGCTGCAGGAGATCGCCGCCCAGACGCTCGGCGGCAGTGCCGGCGAGCTATCAGGTCGCGGATGGACGCGTGTTCGGCGGTGGGCGCAGCATGACGCTGGCGCAGGCGGCGCAGAAGGCGATCGAGCTCGGAGGGAAGTTCGACGGTCATGAGCCGCCCGAGGACGTCAACAACTACACGAAGACGTCGATCAAGGCGCTGGCCGGGCAAGGTCTGGTGGTGGCCGCACGCGACACGTATCCGCGAGACGGCCAGTCGCGTTCGTACGTCGTCGGCTTCGCCGAGGTCGAAGTGGACGTCGAGACGGGCCACTGCGCCATACTCGACTTCACGGCTGTCGCCGACGTCGGCACCGTCATCAATCCCCGCAGCCTGCAGGGCCAGACCTTCGGCGGCGTTGATGCTCGGCATCGGCCATGCGATCGGTCAGAAGTGGGTGTACGACCAGCACTACGGCGTGCCGCTGGCCAAGCGCTTCCACTACAACAAGCCGCCGTCAATTCTCGATGCGCCGGCCAATTTCCAGTTTGCGGCCGTAAACCTGCCGGATCCGGAGACCCCGGTCGGCGCGCGTGGGATCGGCGAGCCTCCGGTCGGCGCCGGCTGCGCCGCTGTGCTGAATGCAATTGCGGCAGCCGTGGGTGACGACGTGTTCCGGCGCATGCCGGTGACAGCGGACATGATTCTGATGGCGCTCGAGACCGGGCGTCCGATGCATGAGGCGTTGACGGCAAATATTTAGCCGGGCTTCAGGCTCTGGGCTTGAGGCTCTGGCTCCAGGGAGTGCCGAAGCCCCGCGCCCGCAGCCCGCAGCCGACCGAGGAGAAACATATGGCAGTCATTCGCGACGTAATGCCGGTCTTCGAACTGTTTCAGCCGGCGACGGTGGCCGATACCCTGAGCCTGCTGGATCGCTACGGGGCCGACGCCTGGCTGATGGCGGGCGGCCTCGATACGTTCGACTGGCTCAAGGACCGGGCGAAGCGGACCAGCCTCGTCATCGACCTGAGCCAGGTGGCGGAGCTGCGCGGGATCAAGGAGGTCAACGGCGGCCTGGAGATCGGGGCGCTGACCACCCTGACCGAAGTCGGGCGGCACCCGGTGGTGCGCGAGCAGTTCGGGCTGCTGCGGGAAGCGGCCGACCTGGTGGCCTCGCCGCAGATCCGCAACCAGGGGACCCTCGGCGGCAACGTCTCGCAGGACACGCGCTGCTGGTATTACCGCAGCGGCTGGACGTGCTATCGGGCGGGCGGCAACATCTGCTATGCGGATACGCCGACGGCGATCAACCGCGAGCACGCGATTCTCAATGCCGACCGCTGCGTCGCGGTGAGCCCGTCGGACACGGCGCCGGCGCTGATCGCGCTCGACGCGCAGATGGTGCTGCGCCGCGCGGGCGGCGAGCGAGCGGGTGGTGGAGGCCGAAGCCTACTTCGTGGGCCCGGGGATCGACATCATGCGGATGACGGTGCTGCGGCCGGGCGAACTGCTGACGGCGATCCGGATTCCGGCGACCTGGGCCGGGGCCCAGTTCTACTTCGAGAAGGTGCGCGACCGGCAGGTCTGGGACTTTCCGCTCGTCAACGTCGCCTCGGCGATGAAAGCCGCGGGCGGCACGATTCAGGAACTGCGCCTGGCGGTGGGCGCCGTCGCGGCGACGCCGGTGCGGCTGCGGACGGTCGAGACGGCGGTGGCCGGGCAGCCGCGCAACGAAGCCACGGCGGACCTGGCCGGCCGGCTGGCGGTCGAAGGCGCCGTGCCGCTCCGCTACAACGGCTACAAGATTCCTCTGATGCGCAACCTCGTCAAACGCGCCATCCGCGGGACCGGGCCGACGGCGACCACCTGATTGGTCGCGGCCCGGATCGTTTCTTGGACGTTGAAGTCCGACGTGCCTGGAGACGGCTCAGAGCCTGTGAAGACGTCGCTGTTTGGCGATTTCTTCATGGGCTCTCAGACTTCAGACGTGAGACCTCACAGTTGAACCTGCATACTCTTCTCGTCGCAGCCGGCATTCTGTTGGCTGCCGGTTGTGGCGTCGAGTCGAAGCCCTCGACCGAGGACACCTTCATCTGGCAGCAGCTGGGTTCATGGACGGGCCGGGGATCGCAGCAGACGGAATCCTTCATCGGCGAGACCGGTTCCCTGCGCGTAAAGTGGGAAACCCGCAACGAGGCAGCGCGCGGAGGCGGAAGGTTCCAGGTGACCGTTCACAGCGCGATCAGCGGCCGGCCCCTCGCACTTGCCGGCGAATCACGGGGCGTGGGTCACGACATTTCCTACATCAACGAAGATCCCCGGGTGTTCTACCTGGTCGTAGACTCAGCCAACCTCGAGTGGTCCGTGACGGTGGAGGAGGGCCTTGCCGTCACCGAGTCAAAAGTCCAAAACAAACCCCATCAAACGGGTCGGTGATCAGCGCCCCTTGAACTTGAACATCCGCCTGATTCAGCTTATCGTGGTCGCGACTACGGACACAGAACGCCCGCCGACCCATCGCCGAGCCCAGCCGATTCCAGCGACAGGTGTCCGGCAATCTGTGCCGGTGCCAGGACTACGACAAGATCCTCACCGCCCCGATGAAGGGTGCTGAGAACATACGAAGGACGTAACGTGGCTGACAAACTGGTCGGGCAGGACTACCTCACTCCTGACCTTGTGGCAAAGGTCACGGGCAAGGCGAAGTATGCCGAAGACTTCCGCGCCGAGGGCATGCTGTTCGCGAAGCTGCTGTGCAGCCCGATGCCGCACGCGAGAGTGACGCGGATCGACACGAGCGCGGCGCTGGCGATGCCGGGCGTCAAGGCGATCCTGACGGTCGACGATCTGCCTGGCGTGGTCGAGGGCGCGAACCTGGGTGAGGGCATCATCGCGAGCACCCTCAGCGAGCGCGGCCTGACGATGGAGCCGCTCTATCACGGCGAGCCGATCCTCGCGGTGGCGGCGGTGGACGAGCTGACCGCGGCCGAAGCGATCGAGCGGATTCAGGTCGAGTACGAGCCACTTCCCTTCGCCGTCGATCCGCTCGTCAGCTTGCGCCCCGGCGGTCCGAACGCGCGGGTGCAGGGCAACGTGTGGATCCGGCCGCCTGCGACGCCACCCGCGCCGCAGGCGGCGGCGGGGCAGCCGATTACGAGCGGTAACGCCACGCCCGCCGCCGCGCCCGCCCGGCCGCAGGTCAAAGAGCTGAAGTGGACCGCTGAAGATTTTGCCGCGGCGCACGAGGGACAGCTGCCCCTCGGCCAGCACACCGATGAGTGGTCGTACGGCGATGTGGAGGCAGGGTTCAAGGACGCCGCTCTCATTCTCGATGAGACGTTTGTCGGGAACAACACGAGCCACCAGCCGCTCGAGACGCGCTCGGCGATGGCGTACTGGCAGAACGGCAAGCTCTACATGATCAATTCGACGCAGAGCACGGTCCGCACGGTGGCGGCGGTGGCGCGATGGGTTGGCATCAAGCCGGCGGATGTGGTCGTGATCAGCGAATACACGGGCGGCGGGTTCGGCAGCAAGAGCTCGTCGTCGGTCTTCATCGCCGTCGCCGCGCTGCTGTCGAAGAAGGCCAACGCGCCGGTGATGATGCGGATCAGCCGTGATGACGAGCACGCGATCGGCCGGGCCCGCCCCGCCATTCATTCGCGCGTCAAGATCGGTTTCCGGAAGGACGGCCGCATCACCGCGCTCGACGGGTTGTTCGTGGTCGACAACGGACCGTATGACGTGGTCGGCGACTCGCGATCCCTGGGCGACCACGGGTCCCTGTCGCATCAGCCGCTGGCCATGCGGTGGCGCGCATTGAACGTGCTGACGAACACGCCGCCGCGCGGTGCACAGCGCTCACCGGGTGGCTACCAGGCCAGCGCATTGATGGAACCCATTCTTGCGAAGGCGGCGCGCAGGCTTGGCATCGACGAAGTCGAGATGCACCGGATCAACGCTCCCTCCGGCAAGGCGGAGTTCGGCGGGCCAAACGCACGCGGCGTTCGGAATCATGTGACGAGCGCGTTCGTGAAAGAGGCGTTGGACAGGGGCGCCGAATTGTTCCGGTGGGAGGCACGGAAGGCGCACAACGGCGAACGCAATGGCTCGAAGGTTCGCGGCGTCGGTGTCGCGGTCAGCGCCTATTCCGGCGGACCCGTCGGCTTCGATGGGTTGTTGATTCTGAAACCCGACGGGCGATTGACCGTTCAGTCGGGCATCGGCAACCTCGGCACCGAGTCCACGTTCGATGTGCACCGCGTCGCCGCTGAACTGATCGACATCCCGTGGGAGAAAGTCGATGTGACGTGGGGCAACACGTCGAAACATCTGCCGAACACGTGCAGCCAGAGCGGCAGCTCGACGACGCACGCGATGACGCGCGCCGCACACGCCGCCGCCAGCGATCTCGTCAAGAAGCTGAAGGAGATCGCGGCCCGGACGCTCGGCGGACGTCCCGAGTCATACCGCGTGGCGAACGAGCGCGTGTCGAGCGGCGGGCGCAGCATGACGCTGGCGGAGGCGGCGCAGAAGGCGATCGAGCTCGGCGGCACGTACGACGGTCACGAGCTCCCGGAGGATATCGCGGCCTTCACCAGGACATCGGCGACCAATCTCGCGGGTCAGGGGTTGATGGGGGTCGCCAGAGATAATTACGGGCGCGACGGCATCACGAAGGCGTACACGGTGGCGTTTGCGGAAGTCGAGGTGGACGTCGAGACCGGGCGGTATCAGGTGCTCGATCTGCTCGCGGTCGCCGATTGTGGCACCGTGATCCACCCGCGCAACTTGAAGGCGCAGGTGCTGGGTGGCATCATGCTCGGGCTGGGACATGCCATCGGCCAGAAGTGGGCGTACGATCAGCACTACGGCGTGCCCCTCGCCAAGCGCTTCTACCACAACAAGCCGCCCTCGATACTCGATGCGCCGCTCAAGATGGACGCTGTCGCATTGGGCCTTCCAGACCCCGAAACGCCGGTCGGAGCCCGCGGCATCGGCGAGGCGCCCGTAGGTGCCGGGTTCGGGGCCGTGGTCAACGCGATTTCAGCGGCGCTCAATAGCGACGACATCTTCCGCCGCGCGCCGGTGACGCCGGATATGATTCTGATGGCGCTGGAGCACGGTCGGCCGATGCAGGAGGCGTTGACCGCGAACATCTAGTTATCTGGTTATCTGGTTATTTAGTCAATCAATGACAGATGACCCGATGACGAAATTCAGGAGTCAGCCTATGGCAGTCATTCGCGACGTAATGCCGGTCTTCGAACTGTTTCAGCCGGCGACGGTGGCCGATACCCTGAGCCTGCTGGATCGCTACGGGGCCGACGCCTGGCTGATGGCGGGCGGCCTCGATACGTTCGACTGGCTCAAGGACCGGGCGAAGCGGACCAGCCTCGTCATCGACCTGAGCCAGGTGGCGGAGCTGCGCGGGATCAAGGAGGTCAACGGCGGCCTGGAGATCGGGGCGCTGACCACCCTGACCGAAGTCGGGCGGCACCCGGTGGTGCGCGAGCAGTTCGGGCTGCTGCGGGAAGCGGCCGACCTGGTGGCCTCGCCGCAGATCCGCAACCAGGGGACCCTCGGCGGCAACGTCTCGCAGGACACGCGCTGCTGGTATTACCGCAGCGGCTGGACGTGCTATCGGGCGGGCGGCAACATCTGCTATGCGGATACGCCGACGGCGATCAACCGCGAGCACGCGATTCTCAATGCCGACCGCTGCGTCGCGGTGAGCCCGTCGGACACGGCGCCGGCGCTGATCGCGCTCGACGCGCAGATGGTGCTGCGCCGCGCGGGCGGCGAGGAGCGGGTGGTGGAGGCCGAAGCCTACTTCGTGGGCCCGGGGATCGACATCATGCGGATGACGGTGCTGCGGCCGGGCGAACTGCTGACGGCGATCCGGATTCCGGCGACCTGGGCCGGGGCCCAGTTCTACTTCGAGAAGGTGCGCGACCGGCAGGTCTGGGACTTTCCGCTCGTCAACGTCGCCTCGGCGATGAAAGCCGCGGGCGGCACGATTCAGGAACTGCGCCTGGCGGTGGGCGCCGTCGCGGCGACGCCGGTGCGGCTGCGGACGGTCGAGACGGCGGTGGCCGGGCAGCCGCGCAACGAAGCCACGGCGGACCTGGCCGGCCGGCTGGCGGTCGAAGGCGCCGTGCCGCTCCGCTACAACGGCTACAAGATTCCTCTGATGCGCAACCTCGTCAAACGCGCCATCCGCGGGACCGGGCCGACGGCGACCACCTGATTGGTCGCGGAAGGCGCTTGTGATCCTTTTGGCTCGATGCGTCATCAAGAAGGGTCGGACCCCTTTCGCTTCCGCACAAGTAGCGGGGTACTCGGGTAATTGAACTATCGAGCGCTCCGGTTACTCGGCTCCCAGGTCGTTTTGGTAGCGACGCTCGGCTTCCTGCTGGACGCGTGCGGAGACAAGCCAAAGCCCGTGACAAGGGACGTGCAAGCCTGGCGGAAGCTCGGATCCTGGACCGGCCGCGGTCCAATATCGACCGAACCGTTCATCAGCGATACCGGCACGCTGCGGCTGCAATGGGAAACCCGCAACGAGGCGGCTCCCGGCAAAGGTGTCTTTCAGATCACCGTTTACAGCGACGTCAGCGGGCGGCCGCTCGTCCTGGCTGTCGACCATCGGGGCACCGGTGGCAATACGGTCTACGTCAATGAGGATCCCCGCCCGTTCTACCTTGGCATCGAATCAGCCGGGCTGGAATGGTCCATTTCTGTGGACGAGGCGATTCCCGCTACGACCACCGATCCAGTCAGACCTTGAAACCTGCCCCGATTCAGCGTATGTTTTCCTCATTTCCTCTGGTCCAGTCCGGTCCAAACGAGCCTAGGCGCTTCAGCTATGGGAGATAGAACGATGACTGAGGACACTCAACGAGATGTCTCCAGACGCAACTTCATCAAGGGAGTGATTGCGGCGGGCGCCGCGGTCTCGTCGGCGGCCTATGTGTTCCGCGGGAGCGCGCTCCTCGGGCAGCAGCCGTCGCTGCCGGGCAGCGTCGAGCGACTCCTGACGCTGAACGTCAACGGGCAGGACCGCCGCGTCGACGTGATGAAGCAGGAAACGCTGGCGATGACGTTGCGCTACAAGCTGGGGCTGACGGGCACCAAGCTGGGCTGCGACCGCTCGGAATGCGGCGCCTGCACCGTCCTGGTGGACGATGTGCCCCGGTATTCGTGCTCGGTGCTGACGCATTCGGTGCGCGGCGCGAAGATCGTGACGATCGAAGGGCTGGCCAGCGCCGACGGGACGCTGCATCCGATCCAGCAGGGCGTGGTGAGCGAGCAGGGGTTCCAGTGCGCCTTCTGCATGCCGGGCTTCGTGATGGCGGCGACCGGCTTCCTCAAGACGAATCCGAACCCGACCCGGGCCGAGCTGGCGCATGGGGTGTCCGGCAATCTGTGCCGGTGCCAGGACTACGACAAGATCCTCACCGCCCTGATGAAGGGCGCTGAGAACATGCGGAGGGCCTGACAATGGCAGAAAAATTAGTCGGCCAGAATTATTCGACTCCCGACCTCGTCGCGAAGGTCACGGGCAAGGCGAAGTACGCCGAAGACTTCCGCGCCGAGGGGATGCTGTTCGCGAAGCTGCTGTGCAGCCCGATGCCTCACGCGAGAGTGACACGCATCGACACGAGCGCGGCGCTGGCGATGCCGGGCGTCAAGGCGATCCTGACGGTCGACGATCTGCCGGCCGTCGTCGAGGGCGCGAACCTGGGTGAGGGCATCATCGCGAGCACGCTCAGCGAGCGCGGCCTGACGATGGAGCCGCTCTATCACGGCGAGCCGATCCTCGCGGTGGCGGCGGTGGACGAACTGACCGCGACCGAAGCGATCGAGCGGATTCAGGTCGAGTACGAGCCGCTGCCCTTCGCCGTCGATCCGATTGAAACATTGCGGCCCAACAGTCCCAACGCGCGCACGCAGGGCAACGCCTGGGTTCGCCCGCTGCCGGCGCCGGGCGCCCCGCAGGCAGGACCCGGGGCCGGTCCGGCGGCTGCACCCGCGCGGCCTCAAGTGCAGGAACTGAAGTGGACGGAAGAGGATTTCGCCGCTGCCGGGCCGGGGCAACTCCCGCTCGGCAAGCACACGGACGAGTGGCAAGCCGGCGACGTCGAGGCGGGCTTCAAGCAAGCCGATCTCATCCTCGACGAGACGTTTGTCGGGAATAACACCAGCCATCAGCCGATGGAGACGCGCACGGCGATGGCGTACTGGCAGAACGGCAAGCTGTATATGCACTGTTCGACCCAAAGCACCATGCGCACGGTCGGCGCGGTCGCGCGATGGGTCGGCATCCCGCCCGAGAACGTCGTCATCATCAGCGAGTACACCGGCGGCGGGTTCGGCAGCAAGGGTTCAGGGTCGGTCTTCGTGGCCGTGGCGGCATTGCTCTCGAAGAAAGCCAACGCGCCGGTCATGATGCGGATTACTCGCGACGACGAGCACGCCATCGGCCGCGCCCGCCCGGCGCTCCATTCGCGCGTGAAGATCGGCTTCCGGAAGGATGGCCGCATCACGGCGCTCGACGGGTTCGCCATCATCGACAACGGGCCGTACGACGTCGTGAACGATTCGCGGTCGGCTGGTGACCACATCTCGCTGGCCTGTCAGCCGCTGGCGATGAGGTGGCGCATGGTGACCGTGCTGACCAACACCCCGCCGCGCGGCGCTCAGCGCGCGCCGGGTGGGATGCAGGGCAACTCGCTGATGGAGCCGATCCTCGCGAAGGCGGCTCGTCAGCTCGGCATCGACCAGGTCGCCATCCGGCGGATCAACGCCCCGGAGGGCAAGGCGGACTTTGGCGCCCCCAACGCCCGCGGACAGCGGAATCATGTGACGAGCGCGTTCCTGAAGGACGCCCTGGACAAAGGGGCCGCGCTCTTCAACTGGGAAGAGCGGAAAGCCCGAAGCGGGCAGCGCGTAGGATCCAAGGTGCGCGGCGTCGGCGTCGCAGTGAGCACGTATTCCGCCGGCTCGATTGGGTTCGACGGGCTCATGGTCATCAAGCCGGACGGCCGGCTCGCCATCCAGTCGGGCATCGGCAACCTGGGCACCGAGTCGGTGTTCGACTCCCATCGTGTGGCGGCGGACATCCTCGGTGTGCCGTGGGAAAAAGTCGATATCACCTGGGGCGACACGGCGAAGTACCTGCCGAACACCTGCAACCAGGGCGGCAGCCAGACGGCGCACGCCATGCCGCGCGCGGCCCACGCAGCCGCATCCGACGCCAAGAAGAAGCTGCAGGAAATCGCGGCCAAGACGCTGGGCGGCGCTCCCGCTTCGTATCAGGTCGCGAACGAGCGGGTGTCTGGCGGCGGAGGCAGTATGACGCTGGCGCAGGCGGCCCAGAAGGCGATCCAACTCGGCGGCACGTACGACGGCCACGAGTTGCCGACCGACATCAACCCCATCACGAGAACGTCGGCGACCGCTCTCGCCGGTCAAGGCCTGATGGGTGTGGCGAAGGACAACTACGGCCGTGACGGCATTTCGAAATCGTACGTGGCTGGATTTGCCGAGGTGGAAGTCGACACCGAAACCGGCGCGTACCAGATCCTCGATTACCTGGCGGTTGCCGATTGCGGCACCGTGCTACATCCGCGCAATCTGGGCGGTCAGATTCTCGGCGGCGTCATGCTCGGGATCGGCCATGCGATCGGCCAGAAGTGGGTGTACGACCAGCACTACGGCGTGCCGCTCGCTAAGCGATTCCATTACAGCAAGCCACCGTCAATTCTCGATGCGCCGGCGAAGATGCAATGGGCCGCGGTCGATCTGCCCGATCCAGAGACCCCGGTTGGTTCGCGAGGCGTGGGCGAAGCGCCGGTCGGCGCGGGCTTCGGCGCGATCGTGAACGCAATCTCGGCGGCGCTCAATAGCGACGACATCTTCCGCCGCGCGCCGGTGACGCCGGATATGATTCTGATGGCGCTGGAGCACGGCCGGCCGATGCAGGAGCCGTTGACGGCAAACATCTAGCCCGGCTTCAGGCTCTGGGCTTAGGCTCTGGCTCCAGGGAGTGCCGAAGCCCCGACAGCCTGCAGCCCGATGACCGATCAGGAGCAACATATGGCAGTCATTCGCGACGTAATGCCGGTCTTCGAACTGTTTCAGCCGGCGACGGTGGCCGATACCCTGAGCCTGCTGGATCGCTACGGGGCCGACGCCTGGCTGATGGCGGGCGGCCTCGATACGTTCGACTGGCTCAAGGACCGGGCGAAGCGGACCAGCCTCGTCATCGACCTGAGCCAGGTGGCGGAGCTGCGCGGGATCAAGGAGGTCAACGGCGGCCTGGAGATCGGGGCGCTGACCACCCTGACCGAAGTCGGGCGGCACCCGGTGGTGCGCGAGCAGTTCGGGCTGCTGCGGGAAGCGGCCGACCTGGTGGCCTCGCCGCAGATCCGCAACCAGGGGACCCTCGGCGGCAACGTCTCGCAGGACACGCGCTGCTGGTATTACCGCAGCGGCTGGACGTGCTATCGGGCGGGCGGCAACATCTGCTATGCGGATACGCCGACGGCGATCAACCGCGAGCACGCGATTCTCAATGCCGACCGCTGCGTCGCGGTGAGCCCGTCGGACACGGCGCCGGCGCTGATCGCGCTCGACGCGCAGATGGTGCTGCGCCGCGCGGGCGGCGAGGAGCGGGTGGTGGAGGCCGAAGCCTACTTCGTGGGCCCGGGGATCGACATCATGCGGATGACGGTGCTGCGGCCGGGCGAACTGCTGACGGCGATCCGGATTCCGGCGACCTGGGCCGGGGCCCAGTTCTACTTCGAGAAGGTGCGCGACCGGCAGGTCTGGGACTTTCCGCTCGTCAACGTCGCCTCGGCGATGAAAGCCGCGGGCGGCACGATTCAGGAACTGCGCCTGGCGGTGGGCGCCGTCGCGGCGACGCCGGTGCGGCTGCGGACGGTCGAGACGGCGGTGGCCGGGCAGCCGCGCAACGAAGCCACGGCGGACCTGGCCGGCCGGCTGGCGGTCGAAGGCGCCGTGCCGCTCCGCTACAACGGCTACAAGATTCCTCTGATGCGCAACCTCGTCAAACGCGCCATCCGCGGGACCGGGCCGACGGCGACCACCTAGACGATCGGCGCTTGGGTGTCCCGGTCCGGCGCCACTTACGCTGACGCTGACGCCTCGCTGCCGTGGCCCGCACGGCAGCTGCAGGTCTTCCATAGGGCAAAGGGGACAACATGAACTTCCTGTCGTGGGGTCGCAATCCGTGGGGACAAGACATCCTGACGCACATTTCGTGGGACCTGCTGTGGGCGTCCTTGATCGCGGGTCTCATGTTCCTTGTCGCGCACGCGAGCTACATGGTGCTGTCCGCGCATCGGAAACGGAACACGGCCGAAGTTGACGCGCTCGAAGCCACCAACAAGGATCTCCCCGAACGCATCCCGCGGCACTCGTTCATAGCCCGCATGTTTCACTGGGTGATGGCCGCCTCCATGTTCACGCTGCTCTTCACGGCGTTTCTGCCCATCTCCGGGATCAGGTTCCCCTGGGTGCAGTGGCACTGGATGGCCGGGCTCGTTCTGACAGGATCGATCATTTTCCATATCTTCCACGCCACCTTCTGGCTGGACTTCTGGTCCATCTGGGTAGGTCCGAAAGACATTCCAGAATTCAAGTCCGAGATCCTGCGCGAGCTCGGTCACGATGTGCCGGGACCGAAACCGGGCAAGTATCCTCTCGGCAACCGCTTGTACCACCTCGCGATCGTCGTGGTCGGCTTCGCGGCGGTCCTGACGGGGCTGCTGATGATCCAGCGCGTCCGCACGCCTATCCTCACCCGCAATCCTTACTTCATGAGCGACACGACGTGGGGGTGGACTTACCTGCTGCACGGCTTTGCCGGTGTCGGGCTCGTCGGCCTCGTGATGGCGCACGTGTACTTCGCGCTTCGCCCCGACCTGTTCTGGATCACGAAAGGGATGATCTTCGGCTGGATCACGCGCCGCCAGTACCTCGAGCATCACGATCGCGGTCGTTGGAACGTGAAGGGCAGGAAGACACAGCCGGCGGGCAGGGCGTGAGCGCCGTACTCGAAGCCGCGCGAGCCGAGCTGAACAGCCGCTGCAACGCGATCGAAGAATGCTATGAGTTCATGCTCGCGTACGCGGCGCAGGGACTCGATAGCGACGTGGGCACCGGCAGCGGAAGCCAGATTCGGACTTTCCTGCGCAGGTCCGACGAGGCGCTCACGGACCTGGCCGGATTTCTGAACAGATTCGTTGAGCAGATCGGTGTTGAGTCGACGGCGCCTTTCACGGCGTTCATGACGGTGCTCGACCGCGACGCGCGCGATGCCCAGGCAGCCGTACAGCTGGTGCTGGCTCAGCCGGTCATCAGCTCCCAGCTGGTCGACAACCTGAATGCCTCCATTCACCTGCGTGCGCTGCTGACAGACTTGTTTCTCATCGACGAAGCCCTCAAAACCTTTCGAAGGACGGAATAGGCACGAACGGCTTCGCCCTTCCTGCCGATGTCAGTTCCTGATCTGCTGTCCGCCCTGCGCGCCGGCGCGTCCGTGTTCGGCGCCGAATTGCGGCCGCCGCGGACGGAGCTCACTCCGGGCGAAGGGATGGACGCGTGGATCGACACGTACCACGCAGTGCGGCGGTTCACCCGGGAGGGCACCTTCGTCTTCCTGACCGACAGCGCAGTGGGCGCCCAGGAAGAAGACAACCTGCGGCATCTCGTCACGAACCTCGGCAAGGACGTCCCCCGCCAGCGAATCGTGCCGTTTCTCACGGCGAAGCACTCTCTCGAGTACTGCCTGTCATACGCCGACAGGGCGCACCAAGCCGGCTTTCCCGCCCTGGTCGTGCTCGGCGGCGACAAGTCGGTGGGCATGCCGCGATCGGTTGAACATGCGTGGCAATTGCGCCAGCTGCTTCACGCCCGCGACCACACGATCACACTCGGCGGATGGGCGAACCCGCACGGCGATGCCGACACGCAGATCGACTATCTTGCGTCGCCGAGCTTTCACGCAGAGTTCTACCTCACACAGGTTGTCAGCCATCACGACGTCAGGAACGTCGAACGGTTTCTCGACGCCGCCCGGCGGCGCGTAATGACACTGCCGGCTGTATTCGGCGTGTTTTTCTACCGGAGCGCGAACCCTCGCACCCTTGCCGCGCTCCAGAGCTTTCTGCCCGTGCCGGTCGAAGGGCTCACACGCGAGTTCGCGGCGGGCGCCAGCGCCGAGGAGGTCTGCGCCCGGACACTGCGGACGCTGCTCGATGTCGGCGCCCGCCATTTTTACATCAGCAACCTGCCCATCCGGCGCGCGCCGGCCGTTCTCGCGTCCATCCTCGAGCGAGCGGGCATCGAGCCTGCCGCCAATCAATCCAAGGACCGCTGACCACGGAAACGATCCAACCTGAAGCATGATCAGGAGTCTGATCAGAGGTCAGATTTGAGATGTCAGGTTTCGTGGCCGGACCGCCTATTTCACGTGACGGCCGCCGTCGACGCGGATGGTTTCGCCCGTGATGAAATTGCTGTCGAGCAGCGCCAGGACCGCCTTGGCAATTTCGATTTCACTCCCCCATCGGCCGAGCGGCGTGGCCTGCTCCACCGCACGAATCTCTTCATCGCTCGATGACGCAGGTGGCACGATGGGGCCGGGAGCAATGGCGTTCACGAGAATATTGTCAGCCGCCAGTTCCAACGCGAGCGCCTCGGTGAGTGCGATCACACCAGCTTTTGCGACGTAATAGGGCACGAAGCCGCGATAGCGCGGCCGCCCACTCCTGGCGGTCCAATCGGTGAAATTGACGATGCGGCCGCCCCCCTGCGTGCGCATGAAGGGTACGGCTGCCTGTGCGCAGAAAAAGGCGGCCCGAAGATCGACATCGAGCCCGGCGTTCCAGTCGGCGACACGCATCTCCTCGAACGGTCGCTCGACATAGACCGACGCCATGTTGATCAGAATGTCGAGTCGGCCCATCATCCCCGCAACGTCCTTGACGAGCGCCGAACAGGCTTCGGGCACCTGCAGATCCGCCTGCAGGACCGCCGCACGCCGGCCGGCGGCCCTGACCCGGGCCGCTGCCTCCTCGGCCTCGGGACGCGAATGCATGTAGGACAGGGCGATGTCCACCCCATGTCTTGCGAGCGTTTCGGCCACCACGAGACCAATCCGCTTCCCGCCCGTGATCAACGCGACCTTGTCTAGGATGTCCACGAACGTTGCACGCCCCCACGAGTTTACGTCGCCTGCCGCCTCTTTTCTGGAATGGTAAGCCGGACCCGCGACGACGGCTCGAGTGTTTTCGCTAACCTCTGAATGGTAATGACTTTACCGATACCCTCGCCTTGGCGTACATTCTGCCTGTTGTCACGGCTCCGAGCCTCGCGCTCGCCTCATTCACCTGTCTTGAATGCCTTTCGGAGGAGATGACCCATGAACACGCGCTGGATGACTCCGCTACTCGCCGCGCTCGTGACCATCGGATTGACCGCCGTGCCGGCCTCGGCCCAGACCTTTACCTTGACGGCGACGCTTGACCGGCGGGCAGGAAACTCCCGCGCCGGGCATCAACACCGGCGCGTTCGGCAACGCCACCGTCGTCGTGAACATGGGGACTCGCACGGTGTCCTGGACCGTCAACGTGTTCAATCTCCCCAGCGGCGTAACGGCCGGGCACATCCACGTGGGCGCTGCCGGCACAGCCTGGACCGACCGTCATCAACTTCACCGTGCCGACCGAGCGCCTCGAATGATTTCAGCCATCACGGGAAGCGCTGCGGACACGACGTTCACACCTGCGGCCCGATCAGGGCCTTCGGTCGGCGGACGATATCTTCCAGGCAATTCTGGGCGGGAACACGTACGTCAACGTGCATTCGGCTGTCAATACCGGCGGCGAGATCCGCGGTCAGTTGACGCTGAAGCCGACGCTAAGGCCATAACCTCGGCCGCCACTCGCGCGTCTGACGGCCACTAACGATCGAGGGCGTCGATGAGCTCGGTGAGGCCGGCCATCTCCTGGCGCGCCGCGTAGATGATCGCGCGGCGCTCCTGGAGAGTGGGCTGTGTCCAGTCGTCGTCTGCCGCAGGTGCCGTTCCGCCCGGCCCTCGTACCGGACGCGGCCATCCTCGTCCACTTCCACGACGACCGCGTCCATCGTCTCTACATATAAGTGCATGATGAATTGCAGATTTCAGATTGCATTTTTGATTGCAGATTGCTCGCCAAATCTGAATTTCATCTGAAATTATCTGCAATCTGAAATTTCCCTGACCTCTCTAGATTCCGGAAACCGCCGCGGCGCGCTGGGCGTCCTCCACGCCGAGGACGACCGCCGCACCCGTCGTGCCTTCGGCCGCGCTGCCGTATGCGTAGTCGACGTTCACTCCGGCATCGGCCACGACCGCCAGAACCGGGGCCAATGCGCCAGGACCATTGGCGACCGCGGCGACGAGGACCGGCCGCTCCGTTACCTGATGATGCCGATCGCGCAGCACACCTGCACCACGCACGTGGTTGTCGACGACGAGGCGCAGCTGCCCACTCGCTTCCAGCGTCATCGCGAGGATGTTCACCCGCTCGTCCGCGAGCAGGCGACACACGCCCGCCAACGCGCCCGGGCTGTTCGGCAACGGCAAGCTCAATTCGGTGCGGATGGCCATGCGGGGAGCTTATCAGAGCTTCCGGGCGAACACACGCCGTCGGAGCATGTGATTGAGGGATCGACGGGGAAGGATCGGAGGTCGCCAGTCACCATCATCATGAAACACCTTTGACGATGGCGACCGGCGACCGCGGGATGCTACTACGCCAGGATCTTGATCACCACACGGCGGTTCTGCGCGCGATCGGCCCGAGTCTTGTTCGGAGCGACAGGCTTTTCTTCGCCGTAGCTGATGACGTTCATCTTGTGAAGCGGGATCTGATGCTGCTCGTACAGATAACGCTTCACAGCTTCGGCACGCTCGAGGCCAAGTCGCTCGTTGAGCGCGACAGTACCGACGTTGTCGGTGTGCCCCTCGATTTCGAACCATGCGGCTTTCGGATCCGCTTTGACCTTGGTGATCATTTCATCGAGCTTGGCCTTCGCTTCGTCCGGCAGCTCCGTCTTGGCGAACTTGAAGTTGCCCTGATCCTCACTCAGCACAACCTCGAAGACCAGCTTACGCGTTGCCTTGTCAACTTCATCGGCCTTCGCGACGGCCGTGGACGCCGTGTTCGCGGCTGCTTTAGCCGCACCGGAGGCTTGATCGGCCGCACCGCGCGCGTCCTTGGCTGCGGCACCCGCCGCCTGTGCCGAGGCACCTGCCGCCTGCGCCGTCTTGTCGACTTCGCCAATCTTCGCCTCGTTCTGGCGGGTGCGCTCCTGCGTCTCTTCGAGCGATCGCCCCATCGAATCGACCTTGGTATTGACCTCACCGACGCTCGTTCGAACGAACTTCTTCGTGGCGCAGGCGGTCGACCCGCCAACAGCGATTACCGCGATGGGAACGGCAATTAACAATCTCCGAAACATGGGAATCCTCCTACTGCGAAATCGGGCGATATTGCCCCGCGATATAACCGCTCCGGGCCCGTACGGTGAGATCCTTGCCAAGGGCTCGGACCTCGAGCGGATGCCAGCCCGGCCTGCCGCTCGATTCGAATGCCATCAGGTACTGATGGCGAAGTTCCTCAACGATCTGCCGCGCGACAACGCTTCGCTGGGCCGACGAGCTGACGACGAACGTCCGGCCGCCCGTCCATGCCGTCAAGTCGCTCAACGTCCCCGCGAGCGACGATGGCGCGCCGGCGCCGACCTCGGCCGCGGGATCGTCAACCATCGAGACGACGCCGATGATGTAAATCGGCACATCGATCGCGCTGGCGATGCTCGAAACCTCGCCCGGCTTCAACCGGCTGAAATTGTCGTTGCCGTCGGTAAAGACGATCACGGCGCGCTTGCGCCCGACGCGGGTACTCGCCCGCTCGGCGGCTTGCGCGATCGCGTCGTGCAGGGACGTCGCGCCGAACGGTCTCACCGTCTCGAGACGCGCAGGAAGAGAAGCGAGGTCCGTTGTGAACGCAGCGACCTCGTCAAGCCGCGTGTCGAAAGTAAATACCGCCCCTTCGTCCCGACCGGCCTCGAGCCACCCGAGAAGGTGGCCTGCGGACTCGCGCGCCTGACCCATCAACCCTTCCATACTGCCGCTGACATCAAACAGCAGAGCCACGCTGACGGCGGAAAGGTCGGGACGAAAATCGCTGATGGAGCGCCGAACGCCGCCGTCGAGGATCTCGAAATCCCTCTTCGTCAGGTCTCCGACAAAGCGGCCCTTCTTGTCCCGAACAATCGCTGTCACGCGCACGAGATCCACGCTCGACGAGAAGGCTGCGACGGGAGATTGCTGCGCCTTCGGTTCAATCGACCCGAAGGAACACGTCCAAAAGAGGACGCCTATCGCTGCCGTGAGCCAACCCCGCTGCTCCATGGCCCTCCCTACTTCAAACTCGCTGCCACAAAGTAAAGCATTGATGAATAAGCCTTTATTAAATGATACGCTTCTGACGGGCCGTCCGAAGAGGTCGTCAATTCGAGTAATTTCTACACACTCTCGAGATCGACCGCAGGTCGCTACGTAATATTTACGTCTTTTTGCACGCCGTTCAAGGTGTGCAGAAAAGCACTCGCTGTAAGATCGGCAGGTGAATCCGACGCAGACTTCCGTTCCCGTCGCACCCCGTGTGAGCCAGTTCACGTATGCCATCCGCAATATCGTCGCCGAAGCGAAGCGCGTGGAAGACGGCGGCCGACGCGTTCGCTACCTGAACGTCGGCGATCCGATTGCCTTCGGTTTCAAGACCCCCCGGCACATGATCGATGCGGTGCAACGCGCGATCACAGACGGTCACAATGGGTACGGCCCATCCGCCGGCATCGCGCCGGCCCGGGAGGCGATCGCTGCGGAGTACACGAATCGCGGCTGGTCGGTGACGCCCGACCGCGTGGTCGTCACCGCGGGAACCTCCGAGGGAATCGAGATCGCGTTGAGCGCGCTTGTCGATCACGGCGATGAGGTACTCGTACCGCTGCCGACGTACCCGCTCTACACGGCCGTCATCGCCAAGCTGGGCGCCCGGGCAGTCTATTACCATACGCAGGCGAGCGGCGGATGGATTCCCGACTTCGACCATCTCGGTGGCCTCGTCACACCGGCAACTCGGGCGCTTGTGGTCATCGATCCAAACAATCCGACAGGCGCCAATTATCCCACGGCGGTTCGCCGTCAGCTGATCGATTTCGCCGAACGCCACGGTCTGCCGATGCTGGCCGACGAGGTTTACGGCGATCTCGGATACGCCGGCCCGGTCGCGCCAATCGGCAGTCTCCAGCGAGACGCCGCCGTCATTTCGTTTTCGAGTCTGTCGAAGGCGTATCTGGCACCCGGCTGGCGCACGGGGTGGATCGCCGTCGGCGCATCACCGCGTCTCGACGAGGTGGCGACAGCCATCAAAAAGCTGGCGGACGGCCGGCTGTGCAGTGCCGTCCCGATGCAGTACGCCGTCGCTGCGGCGCTGACAGGAGATCGGTCGCACCAGGGAGTGTTTCGCGCGGCGCTCAAGGAGCGCGCGAACCTGACAGGTGAACGCTTGCGCGCGATACCCGGCGTCACGTGCATGACGCCAGGCGCCGCGTTTTATGCGATGCCCCGGATTCCCCTGCCGCCGGGCCGGACCGACGAGGACTACGTGCTCGCACTATTGCGAGCAACAGGTGTGCTGTGCGTGTACGGATCCGGCTTTGGCCTTCCGGCCACGGAGGGGTTCCTGCGAATTGTATTTCTCGCTTCGCCGGAGGAACTGGGCGAGATTTACCGCCTCATGGGCGAGTTCACGGCCGAGTATCTGCGGTGACGGGCGGACCCGGCCCCCTGCTGAGAACCACCTCTTGGTTCCAAAAGTGATGGAGCGGCAAGTCGGCGTGAGCGCGGTCACGGTCATCGTCGCCCTTTTGATCGGCGGAGCCCTTCTGGGGATAACCGGAGCGATTCTGGCCGTCTCCTCCGCCGCTATCCTCCGGGTGCTCGTGCAAGAGCTGCTGGACGAGCGCGACCGGCTGCCGGACGGAACCTGATCGTCGCGGACCACGTGTTGGCATTCCTCTTGAGGAGTGAGAACGTAGAGGCCGCAGAAGCGGCGTCGTGAGCAGGGAGGCGACCCTTTTCGGTAATCGAATGGCACGTCTATACAAGCCGTGGGACACATCACCTAGGCTGTTTGGCGATCTCGCGGTGATCAGCTTTCTGATCGTGCAGGTCCTCGACGGGGTCCTCACCTACATGGGCATCGCCCGGTGGGGTCCCGGAATCGAAGCCAATCCGCTCGTCAGCTCCGCGGTCGCGTATGCGGGCGTAGGGCCTGGCCTGACCGCGACCAAGCTCCTGGCTGCCGGGTGCGGGATCATCCTGCATCTCCGCCGCGTCCATCATGTTGTCGCGTTTCTCACCGCGGTCTAAATCGCGGTCGCGATCCTGCCCTGGGCGGCCATTTTTCTCTATATGACTCCCTAGCCATCTCTGGTCGGCCGACGGGTCGTTAGTCCTATACTGTCGTTAGGGTTTTCGGACAACGACATGCGGCCCGATCCGCTCAGCTACCTCTCTTCGGAGATCGACACGCTGAAACAGCAGGGGCTGTTCCGGCGTATCCGCGTACTCGACGGCGAGCAGTGCGCCAGGTACGCTTGTCGACGGCCGACAGGTGGTGAACCTGTCGTCGAACAACTATCTCGGGCTGACGACCCATCCCAAACTACGCGAGCGGGCGTTGGAAGCGACCCGGCGCCTCGGCGTCGGGTCGGGTTCGGTCCGGACCATCGCGGGCACGATGGACATCCACGTGGAGCTGGAGCGCCGGCTTGCCGAATTCAAGAAAACCGAAGCCGTCGTCGTCTTTCAAAGCGGGTTCACCGCAAACGCCGGCACCGTCTCGTCGATCCTCGCCAAAGACGATGTCGTGGTGTCGGACGAATTGAATCACGCGAGCATCATCGACGGATGCCGTCTGAGCCGGGCGACGATCAAGGTGTTCCCGCACAAGGATCTGGACGCCGCGCGGCAGGTACTTCGTTCGCTACCGGCCTCCCAGCGCAAGCTGCTCATCACTGACGGGGTGTTCAGCATGGGTGGCGATCTGGGTCCGCTGCCTCGGTTGTGCAGCCTGGCCGAGGAATTCGGCTGCATCATGATGGTTGACGATGCCCACGCGAGCGGCGTCTTCGGAGCGAACGGACGCGGCACCATCGATCATTTCGGGGTCCATGGCCGGGTGGACGTGCAGGTCGGCACGTTGTCGAAGGCATTTGGCGCGCTCGGGGGGTACGTCGCCGGGAGCCGGACGCTCATCGATTTCCTTCAACATCGCGCGCGGCCCTTTCTGTTTTCGACATCGCATCCTCCAGCCGTCGCCGCTGCCTGCATCGCCGCCCTTGACGTGCTGATCGAGGAACCGCAGATCATCGAACGACTGTGGGACAACACCCGCTTCTTCAAGTCGGGATTGGAGACGCTCGGCTTCGACACGGGAGCCAGCGAAAGCCCGATCACGCCGGTGATCGTCGGGGAGGCCGCTCTGGCGATGAGCCTTTCGGACCGTTTGTTCGAGCAAGGTGTGTTCGCACAGGGCATCGGGTTTCCGACTGTCCCTCGTGATCAGGCTCGCGTGCGGACCATCGTGACGGCGACGCACACGCGCGACGAGCTCACCTTCGCTCTGGACGCCTTTGCCCGCACCGGGCGTGCGCTCGGCGTTATCCCGAAGCCCGTGCACGTATGAGACCGGGGCTCCTGCCGGCGCTCTTCCGCGCAATCCTGCTGGGGAGCCTGGTCGGCCCCAGTGCGACAGTTGCCGCAGCGCCCCAGGACGACGACCAGGAGATTCGCGCCGTCCTGCAACGCCTCGAGGACGTCGTCCTGAAGGACGATTCGACCGGGTACCGCGCGCTGCTCGCCCCGACGATGGACCTTGAACAGGCGGACGAGTTCGCCGGGACCGAGATTCGACCCGGCGCCACGCGTACCGTCATCCGGGAGCGCGGCCGCGACCATTTGACCGGCTCGGCGCGGGGGGCCGGCTATCGACTGGTGGTCGACGCGTTCGTGGAATCGGGAGATCGTGCACGCGTCGCGACCTGGCGACTCGATCTGAAAAAGAGCGGCGAGAACGAGTGGCGCGTCGCCGGCCTCAAGCGGCTGTCTGGCGTCGACAATGTGTACCGCCTGTCGCTCAATTCAACGAGACAGTTCAAGGCGAGCCAGTTCAAACTGCGATCGGAAGACTTCGATCTGACCCTGACCGAAGGCTCGGTATTCACGATCGACACCGATCAGGGCGTCACCGGTTTCGTCCTGCTCGGACGCGGAGATCTGCGCTTCAGCCCGACGCCGGACACCGAAAAGGGACAGGTCAGGATTTTCACAGGTTCCGACACGCTCGAGTCGCGGTTCGATGCGGCGTACGTCCGGGTCGGCGCGGTGGATATGCACGCAGACGTCGCGCAACTGGTCGAACGGCCCGTTGATCCGCGCGAACTGCGCCGCGCGGAACAGCTGTTTCGTGAGGAATCGGTAAAGACGTTCGGGCTTGCGCTTGGCGACCTGTCTGCGGACTCCTGGTCGCTGCTGCCCGCCGCCGGAGATTTCCTCGCCGAAGTCCGGACGCGCCGGTTCGACACCTTGACCTATTCGCGGGCCAGGTCCGAATCGGAAGACGTTTCCCTGTTCGAACGCCGGCATCAGAGAAAAATCGCAGCGTACGCATCGGTGGAGAGGGTCGCATCGTACGGACGGTTCTACAACGAAGACGACCTCGTCGAGTACGACATCCTCGATCACGACATCGACCTGGTCGTCGATCCCGAGCGACGGTGGATCGAGGGGCTCGCCACGGTCCGGTTGGAAACCCGGGCGCCGTTCATCAGCCAGATCACCATGGCGTTGGCCGAACCGCTGACCGTACGCTCGGTCGTCAGCGACGAGTACGGCTGGCTGTTCAGCGTGCGCGTGAAAAACCAGAATACGTTGCTGGTGAGCCTGCCGATGCCTCTGACGCGCGACACCCAGATCACCCTGAGGATCGCGTATGGCGGCCGATTGAGCCCGCAGATGCCGGACCGCGAAACGCTGGCGCCTGGTCAACGCCCGCCCGATCCCCAACCGCGGAATCGGAATTCGGACCTCTACGTGGCTCCACTACACACCGAACCGAACTATCTCTACAGCAGCCGCAGCTACTGGTACCCGCAGGCGCCGATCAGCGACTACTCAACAGCGACCATGCGCATTTCCGTTCCAGCCACGCTCAGTTGCGTGGCAACGGGGGAGTTGGCGTCCCATTCACCGACACTCGTTCGTGGAAAGCAGGTCTCGCAGAACCGGAAGCTGTACCAGTTCACCGCCACGCGCCCGCTCCGTTACCTGGCCTTCGTCGTGAGCCGATTCACGCAGGCGGAGCAGACGACCGTCACCTTCGACCAGGCGCCTGACGACGACGACCGAGCGGCCGGTCTTTCCGCGCCGGCCGACGCGGGAATCGCGGGCGGGTTGGCGTCGCTTGACATCAGGGTCGAATCGAATCCCGGCCAGCAGTATCGCGGGCGCGAGATCGTCGCGCAAGCGGGCGATATCGCTCGGTTTTATCAAGGCCTCATCGGCGACGCGCCCTATGAGAGCTTCACGCTCGCGCTCGTGGAGAGCGACTTGCCCGGAGGTCATAGTCCCGGCTACTTCGCCGTCCTGAATCAACCGCGGCCGGACACGCCGTTCGTGTGGCACAACGACCCCGCCAACTTCCATGGGTACCCCGAGTTCTTCCTGGCGCATGAGCTCGCGCATCAATGGTGGGGACAGGCGGTTGGCTGGGGCAACTATCACGAACAGTGGTTGAGCGAAGGATTCGCGCAGTACTTCGCCGCGCTGTACGCTCAACATCACCACGGTGACGAGACATTTGGCGCGGTCCTCCGCCACATGCGTCGCTGGAGCATCGAGCAGTCCGCACAAGGCCCCGTATATCTTGGCAATCGTCTCGGCCATCTGCGCGGGGAGAGTCGCGTCTTTCGGGCGCTCGTCTACAACAAGGGCGGCGTTGTGCTCCACATGCTTCGCCGCCTGATCGGAGATGAGGCCTTCTTCCGCGGGATCCGCCGGTTCTACGCCGAGTCGCGCTTCCAGAAAACCAGTACCGACCAACTGCGCGTGGCGATGGAGCGGGAAGCCGGCCAGCCGCTCGAGCGATTCTTCGAGCGCTGGATTTACGGATCGACGCTCCCCAAGGTGACCTTCGGCTATCGGATCGAATCCACCGCCGCCGGACAGGAACTGGTCCTCCATTTCGAACAGTCTGGCGAGCTCTTCGACCTCCCGGTCACCGTAACGCTCCAGTTCGCAGATCGACGGTCGGTGGACGTCGTCGTTCGCGTCACCGATCGGAAGGTTGACAAGCGTGTCGCACTCGACGGCCCGCTGCGATCGGTCGAAATCAGCCGGGACGATGGAATGATTGCGGAAATGTCAAAGGCGCCTTGATGGTCCGGAGCAGCCGGGAGACGGCCCCGCGGCCGTAAACAACCCTCACATCGCGTCCACCGGGTCTTTGCGGGCTTCTGCCGGGATCCTCGCCGCCCTTTGATATGATCGTGTTCTTATGGACACCGTCACGCTGACAATCGATGGTCGTCAGATTACCGTCGAGAAGGGCAAGACCGTCCTGCAGGCCGCGATCGAGGGGGGCATCCCGGTACCCTATTACTGTTACCATCCTGGGCTCGGCATCGACGGCTCCTGCCGTGTCTGCGTCGTGAAAATCGAAAAGATGCCGAAGCTGCAGACTTCGTGCTCGACGGTCTGCGCCGACGGCATGGTCGTGCAGACCCGGACCGACGAAGTGGTGGCGGCTCGCGCCGGCGTGTTCGAGTTCCTGCTAATCAACCACCCCCTCGATTGTCCTGTGTGCGACAAGGGCGGCGAGTGCCCGCTGCAGGATTTCTCGTACACGTTCGGCCCCGATCAGAGTCGCATGGAGTTCCCGCGCCGCGTCTTCGATGGCGAGGGCGTCAAGGGGGACGTCGACTTCGGACCGACGCTCATGCTGAACCGCCAGCGTTGCATTTTGTGCACGCGATGCGTCCGCTTCATGCGCGACATCGACAGCGACGCGCAAATCAACATCATCGATCGCGGCTACGGCAGCGAGATCGCCACGTTTCAGGAAGAAGGTGTTCATTCCCTCCTCTCTGGCAACCTGATGGATGTCTGTCCCGTCGGCGCGATCACGACGAGGGACTACCGGTTCAAGTCGCGCCCATGGGACAACCCCGACGCCGTTGACACGATGTGCACCCGGTGCGCCAAGGGCTGCAGTGCGACTGCATGGATCAAGGCCAAGCCGGAATGGGCGAAAGGCTCCAGCCTCATCCGTTTCACGCCGCGCTTCAATCCCGACGTCAACGGCTACTGGATGTGCGACATCGGACGCTTCGACTACCACTGGATCGAAGGGGACGGCCGGCTGCGGGAACCGCTAGAGCGGGATGATGCGGGCATTCAGCGCCCGATCGGATGGCCCGCGGCGTTGTCGAGGCTCAGCGAACGCCTCGCCGCAGCCGGGCGCCCGAATCCCGACGGTGTGCGCTTCCTGCTGTCCGCCCATGCCTCGCATGAAGAGCTGTTCTTGTTCCGCCGTCTCGCCGACGAGCTGATCGGCCCCGCGGGCACAGGCCTGTCCGCGCCCATTGTTGTCGCCTGGCGCTTGAGCGAGAAGGTTCAGCCCGAGCACACCACGTTCAAGGTGGCTGCCGTCGATGCTCCCAACGTGAACGGGGCGAGAATGTTCGGGCTCGTGCCCGGCGAGGTCGGCACCCCGCAAACGGCGCCGGACCTCTCCGCGCTCCGGGCGGCCGCCGAAGCCGGACTCGTGTCGGCGCTCTATGTGTTCGACCCCGGGCCCGCCGGATCGATCGGCGACACCACCTGGATCGTCGACCTGCGCGCAACCGGCACGTTGCCCCTTCTCGTCGTCCAGGGCGTCGTGGCGACCGACCTCACGCGCGCCGCGGATTTTGTGCTTCCAGGGGCGTCGTACGTCGAGAAGGAGGCGTCCTACACGAACGAACAGGGACGGTTGCAGGGCACCTCGTCGGCCCTTCGTGCGCCGGGGGACGCTAGGGACGACTGGCAGATCCTCGTGCAGCTGAGCGCCGCGCTGGGCATCCCGTTCGATTACGCCAGCCCGGCGTCCGTGCGCGCCGACGTGGTCACGCGGTTTGGCGGGGTCAAAGGGTTCGAGGAGCTGACGGCGCTCGCGTTCAGCCAACCGGTGTCCGCGCGACACTGGCTGCAGGCCTCGAACCCTTCGGAACGATGGAAGTGGGACTTCATGTTCCAGGACTTGCCGCCCGTAAAGGGCGCGGTCGACCCCTCGGCGCTTCCAGCCGCCCCCGGTGTAATCGCATTGCGAGAAGTAAAATAGGCGTCACGTGGCGAACCCACAGGCATTGAGCATTAGGAACGCAGAAGCAAGGATTCGTGGACGAATTCCGAGTGGTCGGGTTCGGCCGCTTCCGCATTGGCGGTCCCTCGCCCATCAGGTCGTGATCGCGATCCTCCTCGCCACGACAGCCGCGCATGCTCAAGTACGCAACCTGAACGCGGATGTCACGCCGCTCGTTGGCAGCGACGGTGTTCCGGCTGGCGGCACCGTCCGTATCGCACTGCAGATTCGTCTGCCGGACGGCCTTCACGCCAACTCCAACAAGCCGCGGGATCCGTTGCTCATCCCGATGGTGCTGACGGTCGAGCCCCCGGCGGGCGTTTCGGTCGTGGAGATTGTGTATCCTCCGCCCACGGATCTGAAACAGGCATTCGCGGAACAGCCCCTGAGTGTCTTCGAGCGGGAATTCGCCGTTGGCGTGCGCTTGAACGTCGCGCAGGAGGTGGCGCCCGGCAACCTGCAGATCCCGGCGCAATTGCGCTACCAGGCCTGCGACGAAACGATGTGCTACAAGCCGGTGACCGTCGAGACCGGCTGGACGTTCCGCGTCGTGAAGGCCGGCACTCCCGTGAAACCGGTCCACGGCGACGTTTTGGACCGGATCGCCTTCGGTTACGGGGAGGCCCCGCCGGCCGCGCCGCTCGTCCTGCCGCCCGCTCTTCGCCCGCCACCGGCGGCGACCGGTGGCGGCGACGTGCTCACGAAACTCGCGGCGTTCACCACGGCGGGCAGTGCCGCCGGCTATATGAGCTCGGCCGATTTCCTGGAGTTCGTTCGCAAGGCCGAAGCGGGCGTTCGCGAACAAGGATGGTTCGATGGCCGGGGCCCCCTCGCCATTCTGTTGATCGTCCTGATGGGCGGTCTGGCCCTGAACCTCACGCCGTGCGTGCTTCCCATGATCCCGATCAATCTGGCCATCATCGGGGCCGGGGCCCAGGCTGGCTCTCGCGGCCGGGGCTTCCTCCTCGGTTCCGCATACGGCGCGGCGATGGCATTCGTCTACGGTGTCCTGGGGCTCATTGTCATCCTGACCGCCGGCACGTTCGGCACCATCAATGCGTCCCCGTGGTTCAACGTCGGAATTGCGGGGCTGTTTGTCGTGCTGGCGCTCGCGATGTTCGACGTCATCGTGATCGACTTCTCGCGGTTCGGCAGCCGCTTTCATGTCGCCGAAACCGGCCGCGGGACGTTCTTCGTCGCCTTTGCGATGGGCGGTATTGCGGCGCTGCTGGCCGGCGCCTGCGTCGCACCTGTGGTCATCCAGGTCGTGCTGTTCTCGAGCAACCTGTACGCGACCGGCACGCCGGCAGCGCTGGCTCTCCCCTTCTTCCTCGGCGTGGGGATGGCGATTCCCTGGCCATTCGCCGGCGCCGGCATCGCCGCGCTGCCTCGCCCGGGCGCATGGATGGTCCGCGTCAAACAACTGTTCGGTGTCGTTATCCTGGCGACGTCCGCCTACTACGGCTACGAAGCCTACCGGATCTTCGCCGACCGGTGGGTCGATCCTGCTGAGGTCTCGTCAAGCGTCGAGGAAATGGCGAAGGAGGGTTGGTACGTATCTCTGGACCAGGGATTGGCCGCTTCCGTCGCTGAACGGAAGCCCGTCCTGATCGATTTCTGGGCGACGTGGTGTAAGAGTTGTCTCGTCATGGACAGGACCACGTTGAAGAGTGCCGAGGTCGGTCAGGCTTTGACGAACTACGTGAAAATCAAGTTCCAGGCGGAGAACCCGGACGCGTCTCCGACGAAGGAAGTGATGGAGCGGCTCGGCGCTATCGGCTTGCCTACTTACGTCATTCTCAAACCGCACTGAAGAGCAGCCTCGTGTGGATGAGGTGGTACTGCTCGCGGCTCCTGTGGTACCCTGTGCGCGTCCACCGATGCGATCACGTCCGGCGAGACTGGTCCTTGTCGCGGTTGCTGTGATCGCTGCCGGCGCCGCTGCGGTCTTCCTCATCCAATCCGAACAGCAGATTTCCGAACGCCGGACGAGATTCCTGACCTTCGATCTGCAGGCGCGCGACGCCGCGCGCGTGCTCGCCGAGGTCAGGGCTGCACAACAGGCATACGTGGCTGCAGGGCAGAGCGTCACCGTCTGGATGTCAAAGGTCGCGTCGCTGATCGATGAAGGTACGCAGGCGGTCGACAATCTGCGTGCATCCGCGGACAGCGCATCCGCCCGCGAATCTCTTCTTCAGGCTGGCGCCACGATCATGGAATTCGGGAATGTCGATCGCCGAGCGCGCGACTACGCGAGTTCTGGGCAGCAACTGATGGCTGGCGACGTGGTGTTCGCCGAGGGTGGCGAGACCGCCGCCCAGGCGGGGCAGTTGATAGAGGCGGCGCGCGTGGCAGAGTCCCAGGCGTTCGACGAGTCCGAAACGAGCCGCCGGCGGCTGCAAGCCTATGCTCTGGGCGGAGCCGCTGCCGCGGGCGGCATCGTGATCGTGATCCTTGCGCTTGTCGTGCCTCAGCGGGAGCGGGGCATCGCCGAAGTCTCCCCGGGCACCGCGCCTGTTACGGGTGGCGAGCTCATGTTGAGAGGCGATCCGCTTCGGAAGGCGGAGACCTTGGGAAAGGGGGCGCGGCATCCGGTGTCGGAGCTGAAAGCAGCCGCTCGGCTTTGCACGGAGCTCGGTCGCGTGAGTAGTCCCGAGAACCTGAAGAAGCTG
Organism: uncultured Acidobacteriota bacterium; assembly: GCA_963814975.1. Classification (GTDB taxonomy): domain Bacteria; phylum Acidobacteriota; class Vicinamibacteria; order Vicinamibacterales; family CAVVIG01; genus CAVUXJ01. The sequence continues at coordinate 167,874 of CAWFFB010000022.1, forward strand.
CTCGTCCGCGCCGCAGGCGCGCTCGACGCCAGCGGTTTGATCATCTGGATTGGCAGTCCCGCAGGCGCCGACTTGCGGCCGGTTCTTGCCCATGGTTACTCGCCGCAAACGCTGGCGCGGATGATCCCTGTGCCGCGCTCGGCCGACAATGCTGCGGCTGCGGCCTACCGCACAAGCGCGCTTCAGATTGTGCTCGCCCGACCTGGCGCCTCGAGCGGCGCGGTGGTCGCACCGCTGATCTCGCCCGATGGATGCATCGGCGCGCTGACTGCAGAGATCAACAACCGGGGCGAAACCTCGGAGGCCGTGCAGGCCTTGGCCGAGATTTTCGCGGCCCAGCTGACCAGCGTTCTCTCCGCCTCGTTTTCGGCCCCTGCCGCAAACGCGGGGCAAGAGCAGATCGCGATCTAGTTCCGCTTCACGTGCGCGGCGCTCGAAGGCAATCGCCATAGTGCTCAGCCCAGCCGCGTCGTACGAAGACATGAAAACGGGTCGAATCACGGAACCAACCGAACTCTAGACAGGTCAGACCTGCGTCCGCGGTTCAGGACGGGCATTGGCTGCGTCGGTCGTTTCCGGCCATTTTCCCGCGTTCCTCACGGGCACGCGATTTGATGTGACCTGTGCCAGAGCCGCGTCCGGTCAAGCGGGATACGTAACTTCAGGCAGGCGCTGGCATCGCCGTATCCCGTACTCCATTCACGACTGGCGCGGCTCGTTCTTGAACGCGTTTGGGACCGTGCGCAGGATCCCACGGAAGGGCACATCGATGGCACACACACTCTCCCGTCTGGCGCTCGCTCTCGCGCTCCTCGCGGCAACGTCGGCGTGTGCGTTGGGCCTACGCAACCCCCGCATCGACGACCTCCGAAACAACCCTGGGCGGTACCAGAACCGCACGGTTTACGTCGATGGCACGGTCACCAACTCGTGGGGCATTCCGATGATGCCATTCCGCTTCTACAAAGTTGACGACGGTACCGGGGAGGTCACCGTGATCTCGCAAGGGAGCCGGACGCCGACGCGCGGAGCGCACGTGCGCGTGAAGGGCAAGGTCAACGAAGTGGCCGTCTTCGGGGGCCAGGCGCTCGGCCTGCACCTCAGAGAGGAACACCTGAGTGTCCACAGACGGTAGCTCGGAGAGACCTGGAAGCTATCCTGTGATTCTGATTGCCACAGCGGTCATATCGTCGTTGGGCGTGGTCTCGCCGCGGAAGTCCTGAACCGCGGCGAAGATCGCCTCGACCAGATCGCGCGCCGTCTTCTCCCGCGATTCCTCGATCACCCGCAGGAGCCGCGCGGTCCCGAATTCACGCCCCAGGCCGTCCTGGGCCTCAGACACCCCGTCTGTGAAGAAGACGAACAGGTCTCCCGGTGACAGCGCGAATGCAGCTTCGTCATAGGAGGATCCTGGAAACGATCCGAGCGGTATCCCGGCCAGCTCGATCTGAGCCGGCGCGGGCGGCCCATCCGCACCGTCTTTCGACACCGATCGAATCGGATACGGCAGTCCCGAGTTGGCGATCGTGACCGTCCGGCGTTTCAAGTCGAAGAGCGCATAACAGAGCGTGCAGTAATAGTCGCCGAGCTGTCGCTCATGCAGGATCGTGTTCATCGACGCGAGCACCCCTGCGGGACTGGAGCGTTCGGCCGTGAATCGACGGCGGAACGTCCGCGACCTCACGAGCTCGCCGGCGAACGCGCTGTATAGTGCGGCGGGAACGCCCTTTCCCGACACGTCGCCGATCGCCACGATCAGCGTGTTCGGCTCCGGCGCGAGAAAGTCGTAGAGATCTCCTCCAAGCTCGAAGGCAGGGGCAAACCGCGCCGCGACATCGACGCCCTTCATGCGCTTGGGCAACTCGGTCGGCAGAAGCGCCGCCTGCACGCGCTGCGCAAAGCGGATCTCCCTCTCCAGGCGGTTCTCGGTCGCAAGGATCGTCTGGTACAGACGTGCGTTCTCGATCGCGACGGCCGCCTGGCTCGCGAGGAGGGTGAGAATCTCGACGTGGGTCTGGTTGAACGCGTCGAGCTCAGGGCTTTCGAGATCGAAAACACCGAGGCAGCGATCCTTGAACAAGAGAGGAATCACCAGCTCGGAGCGCGCGTCGTCGACGACCTTGATGTAACGCGGATCGGCGGACACGTCCGGCACGAGCACGGCTTCCTTGTGAAGCGCGGCGTACCCGATCAGCCCGCTGCCGACGTGAACATGCGGAGCCGCGGTTGTGTCCCCGTACCGGACGGCGACCTTCATCTCGAGTTCCTGAGTCTCTTCGTTCAGCAGCAGGATGCCGAACGTCCGATAGTCGATGACCCGCCGGGTCAGGTTCGCGATTCGCGTCAGCAGCTCCTCGAGGTCCAGAATCGATCCGAACTCACGGGCGACATCGGACAGCGTCTCCAGCATGCTGGTGTGCTCACGCTCCTTCTCGAAGAGTCTGGCGTTTTCGATGGCGACCGCGACGTGCGCCCCGAACTGACGGAGGATCGCCTCATCGGTTTCCGTGAACTGACCAGGCGTGTCGCTCAAGAGGTTGAGCGCGCCAATGACGCGGCCCTTTCGACGCAGCGGCACGACCAGCTCGGCGTTCGAGCCTGGGACGGCCTCGACGTAGCGCGGATCGGCGTGAACGTCGTTGACCAGGATCGGCTGCCCTTCGGCCACTGCGGCCCCGACCAGACCGTGACCGACCTTCAGCCGCAAGGCGCGGGCGAGTTCATCCGGATATCCGACCGAATAGGCGATCGACAGTTCCTGCCGACCCGGATCGAGCAGATACACCGCAAAGGCGTTGAACTTTGTCAGGCGCGCGATGAGCTCCGGGATCTTATGCAGAAGTTCGGTCAGGTCGAGGACCGACGTCACTTCGCGTCCCAGGGCGAACAACGTCGTCAGGAGATCGGTTGTGCTGGCCTGGTGGGAGGAAATCGGGGCTTCGCTCACGGAGATCGCCAGTGTAGCGCAGGATTTTATTACTGCCTATAATCTGAAGAACACATGGACGTGACGCTTCCGTTTGACTATGCCGCGATCGAACGAATTCTGCCGCACCGGTATCCCTTTCTTCTGGTCGATCGCATCACTGAATTCGAAATCGACAAGCGTATCGTCGGCATCAAGAACGTCTCCCTCAACGAGCGGTATCTCTCCCATGAACTGCATGGCGCGCCAGCCATGCCTCCGACGATTCTTACCGAGGCGATTGCGCAGGTGGGGGCGATCCTGATTCTCGCGAACCCGGAGAACCGGCAGCGTCTGCCCCTTTTCGCCGGGATTCAACGGGTGCGTTACCGGCGTCCAGTACACCCGGGAGACGTCGTGGAAATCGAGGCGTTCGTTGTACGGCTTCGAAGCCGCATGGGCCTCCTGAAAGGTGTCGCGCGAGTGGGCGGCAAGCCTGTCGTCGACGGCACGATGACGTTTGCGCTCGGCCCCGTTCAAGCGCCTGCTCACGCGTAGCCAGCTCGTCAGCGCCCGCCATCTGCCCTCCGAACAGCAGAGCATGGCACCCAAGTTGCACTTTAGGCGTACCGGATGGGCCGCCCTAACATGTCGTGGGGCGAGGATGGGAGGCACGCTGTGTTGGAAACAATTGCGATCATTTTGCTGGTTCTGTGGCTGCTTGGGATGGTCAGCGGCTACACACTCGGGAACTTCATCTACATTCTTTTGGTCATCGCGATCGTGCTGTTCCTGGTGAGACTGCTCAGCGGACGGCGCGTCGTCTGACGCCCGGTAAGCACGCGCAAGCCCCCGGCAGCTCGAGCCGGGGGTAGGGTTCCCGGTCGTTGTGCACAATGTGGTGACTGGGCCATTGCGGACAGTCACCTCTTCCGCTAAGCCGCTCCCTTACCTGCTCCGGTATGTTGTCGTCGCGCCTGGACCGGCGCCTCGGTTCGGATCTGCCTATTGAGCGGAATCACGTCATACTCTTCCCGGCAACCAGGCACGGGTCGCTTATCTGGGCCGTGGATTCCCTATTCCTCTGGACAAGGTGCTGGAAGCTCGAATCGGTTGGGCTAGCAACACGAAGATAGGTAAGATAGGCTTTTCTGCGCGTAGCGGGCCGGAAGGACGCTACACGGATTTTCGGTATCGCGCGGGTGTCGGCGCGCGGAGGCGAAACATGGGCAAGAAAACGTCACGAAAGGGTCCAGGTCTGCCAGCGCGCGAGCCGGCCCGAAAGACTGCCAGCCCACTCATATGGGTCACGCTCGTCGTGGGAATCCTCGGGTTCGGCGGACTCGCGTTGTGGCGCTCGACTGCGTCGTCGTCCGGACCGGTGGCTGGGAGCCCCGCGGACGCGGAAAAGTCAACTCAGATTGATCCGAAGGTGGTCGCGAAGGCGGAAGCCGCTGCCAAGCTGGGGCCGCACAAACAGGCAACGTTACCGCCCATTCCCTTCCAGGGTTATGCCCCGCCCAGACCATACGAAGTCGTGACCGCGGCGTACCAGTTCGCCGCCGAGCACCCGGAAGTTCTGAGCTACGTGCCCTGCTTCTGTGGTTGCGAGCGATCCGGCCACACCGGCAACTCGGATTGCTTCGTGAAATCCCGAGCCGCCAACGGCGATGTGATCGACTGGGACGAGCACGGGGTCGAATGCGCCGTCTGCATTGACGTGGCGAATCGGTCGCGGCAGATGCACTCGTCGGGCGCTTCGGTACACGACATCCGGGCCGCGATCGACAAGGAGTTCGGCCCGCTGTCTTCGGTCCACACACCGACGCCCCACCCGCCAGACCACCTTCAGCGATAGTCATGGGGTTGAGACGCGCGGCCAGCTTTTCTTCGCGGACTCTGTTCGTGCGCTACCAATCGTCGCTGTAAGATCGGCCCGTGGAAAAACGCGCCGCTGCGTTCGCGCGGCTGTTCGAAGCCGTGCACGAAGGCGTGTACATCGGAACGATCGGTCCCGATGTCACGTCGACGATCGTGGCCAATCCCCACGTCAAGGTGATGTTTGGGTACGGCAGTGAAACGCCTGAACAAGACGTGCGCCCCTTCGACCGCGAGCGCTTCGTGGATCCGCAGGCGCGCGTGGCGCTGCTCGAGCGGCTCACAACCGACGGTGCCGCGTCCAACTATCTCCTGCGGCTCCGGCGCGCCGATCAAACGGCCATCTGGGTGGAGATCACCGGCCATGCCGATCGGCCGTCGGGGGACGGCGCCGTGCGGATTGAGGCGCTCATCCGCGACGTCAGCGAGCGCAAGAAGCTGGACGACGAGACACGCGACATCTATCACCAGCTGCTACAGGCCGAGAAGATGGCGGCGCTCGGCCAGACGATTTCAGGCGTCGCCCACGAGCTCAATAATCCTCTCGCGACGATCTTGAGCTGGGCTGAACGGCTCTCCGAGCGCGCCCTTGAGCCGTCGGTCCGCCGCGGCGTCGAAACGATCCTGAGTGAGTCCGAGCGCGCCGCACGCATCGTCCGCAGTCTGCTCACTTTTGCCCGGAAACGGCAGACGACGCGCGCCATGGTGGATGTGAACCAGGTTGTGCGTGAAACACTGGCGTTGCGGGCCTACGAGCAGCGGCGTCACCAACATCGCCGTCATCGTCGCACTCGCGACCGGGCTTCCGCACGTATTCGCAGACGGGCAGCAGGTACAGCAGGTACTGCTCAACCTGATCATCAACGCCGAACAGGCTATGCTCTTGGCGAACGGGCGCGGCGTGCTCGTACTTCGCACCTGGCACAATCCGCACGACGAGTCGGTCATCCTCGAGATCAATGACGATGGGCCTGGGATTCCCGACGATCTGCAGACGAAGATCTTCGATCCTTTCTTCACCACCAAGGGAGTCGGCCAGGGCACCGGCCTCGGCCTGACGGTGGCGTACGCGATTGTGCAGGAGCACGGCGGCCGCATCAGGCTCGAGTCGCACCCTTCGGCCGGCGCTTCCTTTTACGTCGAGCTGCCAATCACCGGCAGCAAGCTGCCACCCGTTCCGATCGGGCGCGCGGGAGTACGCTCGGGCGATGCCTTTGCGGACGCCTCGATTCTGGTGGTCGAGGACGAAGCCGCTCTGGCGGCGGCCGTCACCGATGCACTGCGCGATGCGGGCTACGCCGTCGAGCGCGCGGCTGACGGTGAAGAGGCGCTCGCGCTGGTGCGGGCGGAGCAGTTCGACCTGGTGATTTGTGATCTGAAGATGCCGCGGCTCGACGGCCAGTCTTTCTATCGGGCGCTCGACAAGGCCAATCCCGGCCTCGCTCATCGTGTGATCTTCGTGACCGGCGACGTGGCAGGCACCGACGCCGAGGCGTTTCTGAAGGACTGCGGCTGCCGCTTTCTGGCGAAGCCGTTCAGGTTGGGAGATCTGTTGCAGGCCGTTCGCGACGGGTTGTCGTAAAAGCATCGCCAGGGACGCGGACGACAATCGCCCCGCCGAGACAAGCGAGGCCCTCCCATGCTCCCGGCGTGACTTAGCGCGCGGCCGCCACCGCGTGGCGCGTTCGGGGCATCCGGAGCGTCGCCCGAGCCAGCGTCGCGCGCTTGTACGGCAGCACCACGGCTTGCGGCGCGGTCTGCTTTTCTTCCCGGGCCGCAGGCACCGGTGGCCTTGCCGCCATCGGGGTCCGGCTGGCGAATGCAACCAGTGCTTTGCGCATCTCGGCGATCTGCTGTGGGCCCATCTCGCCGAGCGCCTCGCGCATCCGCCGGATCGCGCGTGCATGGAGCTGGGAGACGCGCGACTCGTTGACGCCAATCTCCGCGCCGATCTCCTTCATCGTCACCTCCCCGTAGTAGTAGAGGCCGATGACCTTCTGCTCACGCGAGGGCAGCGAGAGGATGGCCGCGCGCACCCGTTCGCGTGTTTCGGCTTTCTCGTACGCGGTATCGGGGGCATCGGGCTCGGAGGGGACCAGCGCGGCCGGCAAGGAGCTCTCGTCGAAGCGCTCACCGGTCGCGAGCGGCGAGGTCGATTCAATCGTATGGATACGGACAATCGTGCGACTCAGGCGCTTCTCGTCGGATCCCACGCGTGCGGCCAGATCGGCGAGGGATGGCTCGTGACCAAGCTCGCGACGCAGCGCCTCGCGTGCCGCGTCGAGTTCGCGACGTTGCCGCCGGACACCCCGCGGCCACGCATCACGGCGCAGCGCGTCGATCATCGCGCCGCGAACGCGGCGCTCGGCAAAGGTTTCGAATTTGATTCCGCGGTCCTCGTCAAAGCGGTGAGACGCGTCGATCAGACCGAGCACGCCGTCCTGCACCAGATCCCCTACGTCGACGGAGTTGGGCATTGATGCCGCCATTCGGCGCGCGAGCGCCTCGACAAACGGGAGGCTGGCGACGATCCGGCGGTTGTGGCTCGCGGCGACGGGCTGGGCGCGCATTGTGTGCTCCTTGAAAGCGCCCGGCATTTACTCTAGGCTGCCGGGCGTTGCCCAAGATCGCAACGGCGGTACCAACAGTCGCGTTTCGGTTCACGCGCCATCCGATGCAGCCTGAAACTTGGCAGTAACTGTTGTCTTAAATGAGCTTATAGGGTGTGTCCAAAAGTGAATCGAAATCTGGAGGCAGGTCTGACGATGACAAAACTCGTCAAATTTTTGACGAAAAGCCAATTATGATCGTCACAAATATGACTGATGTATTACGAATTTGGCAGGTGTCGACGATTCCGATCAGGTGGCTCGAACACTGGCGACGTCTGTTCAGGCTTCGCTCGGTTCCGTCGCGAGGCGGCGAATCTCCATCGCGGTCCCGATGGCTTCGAGCGCGCTGGTAATCACTTGCGCAGCACGAGCGCGATTCATGTCGTCGGTAGCCTTAGCCTCGAGCAGCTCGGCATGCGCGAGGATGATCCCGAGCTGGTTGTTCAACCGGTGAAACAACAGGCGCAGTTCGGGCGATTCGTCCATCGATCCCTTCGACAGCAACTCCTCGGCGGTCCCTGACCCCTCATCAGGTCACATGGCCCCCCGGAGGCGCACGTCGAAACGCTAGTGCCGTCCTTCTGCCTGCCACGCGACATCGGCCGCGGACCGATCATTACGCTGCGGATCCCGCCACAACGTGTCGACGAAGATGCGCACTGAACCCCCCGCCGTCCGGACGTACTCGATCTTGCCGGAGGAGAGCCAGTTGTAGATGGTTCGACGGCTGACGCCGACCAACTCGCACGCTTTCATTATAGAAATCGTTTTACGCTCCACCTGGTATTGCCTCCAGGGAGGGTATCGGAACATCGGGGACAAGGGATTAGGGATCAGGACCGAGGAATTCTCACGTCAAGAGACCTGGCCTCGACACCCGACTTATGTCAAAGTATTGGCGGTCTCTAAATGACTGAAACGACGAAACATCTGCTCCTGGTTGAGGATGAGGCCCCGCTGCGGCACGCGATTGCCGAGCAACTGTCCGACCGCGGCTACCATGTGGAGCAGGCCGACTCAGGCGAGGCGGCCCTGGCGCGTCTCGCCGACTTCGCCTTCGACATCATCGTCACCGACCTCCGACTCCCCGGTATCGACGGTGCCGCCGTTGTCGATGCGGCGGTCGAACGGTATCCCCGAGATCGTAGCCATCGTTGTGACCGGCTACGGGACTGTCAAGGATGCCGTGGAGGCCATCAAACGTGGCGCATGGGATTTCGTCAGCAAGCCGTTTCAGATCGATGAACTGCTGCACGTGCTCGATTCGGCGCTCGAACAGCAGCGCCTGAAATCGGAGAACGCGTACCTGCGTGCGCAACTCGAGGAGCGCTACTGCTTCGAAGGCATCATCGGCAAGAGCCCGCCGATGACGCGTCTCTTTCAGCTCCTCGAAACGATCGCCGCAACGAGCAGCACGATACTCATCACCGGCGAGACGGGTACGGGCAAGGAAGTCGTCGCGCGCGCCATCCATCACAACAGCCCGCGGCGCGTCCACCGCTTCGTCGCGCTCAACTGCAGTGCCATTCCTGAGACGCTCCTCGAAGCCGAGCTGTTCGGACACGTACGCGGCGCGTTCACCGGGGCGGTCGGCAACCGGCAGGGCCGACTCGAGCAGGCGCACAAGGGCACGCTGTTCATCGACGAGGTCGGGACGATGGCCGCGGCTCCGCAGATGAAGCTGTTGCGCGTGCTTCAGGAGCGGGAGTTCGAGCGCGTCGGCGACTCCCACACCATCAAGGTGGACGTGCGGGTGGTCGCCGCGACGAATGTCGACCTCGGACAGATGGTGACCGATGGGCAGTTCCGCCGTGACCTGTTCTATCGACTGAACGTCATCCCGGTACAGCTGCCACCCCTGCGCGACCGGAGGGAGGACATTCCGCTGTTGGTCCAGCACTTCCTGGATAAATACCAAGCCCGTGTCGCACAGGACGTGCCTCCGGCGCGCAAGCCTGACGGAGGGCCGATCGCGAAAGCCCTGCCGTTGACCCTTTCGCAGGAAGCCATGCGGCGCCTCATGTCGTATCAGTGGCCGGGTAATGTCCGCCAGCTCGAGAACGCCATCGAGCGAGCGGTGGCATTCAGCGCCGGTCGGGTACAGATAGGGGTGCAGGATCTGCCGTCGGAATTACTGGAGGCAACCATGTCGCCGCTCGCTTCGCCTGTCTCCCTGCCAGAGGAAGGTGTCGACCTCGGCGCGCTGGTGGCAAACATCGAGCGCGAGCTCATCCAGCGGTCCCTCGAACGCTCCGGCGGCAACAAGGGGCGCGCTGCCCGCCTCCTGAACCTGAAACGCACGACGCTGGTCGAAAAGCTCAAGCGATTGCAGAAGGAGCGGTAAATCTGAAATCCGGAATTCTGCAATCTCGTAGAATGTAGTGGTGCCGCCCCGATACGCGTATTGGACCATTCTCATCGACAACAAGCCCACCGCCTTTCGGGCGCGCGACAAGGAAGAGCTGCAGCCCACGTTGCGTCAGCTGCAGCGAAAAAATGCGGATGTCGTGATGAAATGGTTCGCGCGCGGGCGTGTGTGGGACACGCCGGAGCAGGCGCAATGGGCGGGGAGCAATCTGGAAGGCACGCGTGAAAAGCGCGGCCGCGAGTGGAGGCCCGGCGGAAAGCACCAGGATCCCCGTGCCCGGTTTGACAAACGACAAAAAGATCGCCGGCCCGTCAATGCTCCGGGCCCGGCGGCGCTGCGAGCGGATGGATCGCCGACCGAGAAACCTCGAACTGGTCTTGAGCTCGAGCGCCAGCAGGCCGCCGCGCGACGCGGTGAAGGACAGAGACCGCGGGACAACAAGGCCGGGGGCGAAGGTCAACGCCCATGGAGCGCGAAACCGCTGGGTGACGGCCAGCGACCTTGGAGCGCGAAGCCGCCGCGCGACGGACAGCGGCCCTGGAGTGCGAAGCCACCGCGCGACGGACAGCGGCCCTGGAGTTCCAAGCCGCCCTGGCGGACAGCGCCCTTGGACGCCTAAGCCGCCCGTGGAGGGCCAGCGACCTTGGAGCGCGAAGCCGCCGCGCGACGGACAGCGGCCCTGGAGTTCCAAGCCGCCTGGCGGACAGCGCCCTTGGGCGCCTAAGCCGCCCGTGGAGGGCCAGCGACCTTGGAGCGCGAAGCCGCCGCGCGACGGACGGCGGCCCTGGAGTCCCAAGCCGCCGAAGGGAGAACAGCCATTCTCGAGCCACAAGCCGACGCGTCAGGATCAGCGATCTTGGAGCGACAATCGGCCTCGTTGGCCCCAGGTCCAAAGACCGCACACCAATACCTCTGCTGCCACGTCCGGCGAACCGGCTGGACGAGCTACCTCCGGGATTGCAGACCCGTCCTCCGATCGCGGTTCGCAGTCCCGACAATCCAGGCAGCCGGTCAGGCCAGACAGACCCCAAGGTTCGCGCGAGACGCCGGCACGACCCAAGCCTGACGTCACAGCGCCACCGAAAAGGCGTGAGGACGAATCCCCCGGGCAACGCCCCGCACCCGAGCAGATTGCGACCAAACCAGAGCCACCTGAACGCGGATAAGTTTCCGACGTGCGGCAGCTGATCTGGTATTTTTTCTCGACAGGCGGCATTGTCGTGGCAGTCCTTGCCGCCACTTTCTGGCTGCGCTTGCGTCCGCATTCGGCGAAGGCGCGGCGCTTTCTCTCCCTCGTCGTCGGCGTATATGCCGTGCTGTCCATATACGGAATCGGCGAAGGCGTCGGCCGCCTGCTGATTATCGATATCCACCCGTTGGCTGCGGGTGACATACCGCCAGGGCGAACGGCGATCGTCGTGCTCGGCTCGGGCGGGTTCACCGCTCGCGATTGGGCGGGCGCCACGTATACCATCGTCGACGACGTCGACGCGACTCGCACGCTCGAGGCGGCCCGGGTGTTCCGGATGGTGGATGCAGAATGGGTCATCAGCTCAGGGGGCAAGAGCCATCCAGACGATCCCGACGAGGCCAGCGGCATCACCATGCGCAATGCCATGGAGGGACTTGGCATCCCGGCCGCTCGGCTCATCGCCGAAACGGACTCCAGGGACACCCACGACGAAGCAGTGATCCTCGCGCCGATACTGCGACAGCTGGACGTGGAGCATGTCGTCCTCGTTACCTCGGGCACGCACATGCGCCGATCGCTGGGCACGTTCCGTGCGCAAGGTATCCGCGCGATCCCTGCAATCGCCCGCGACCCCTATGCGGCGAGGTCGTGGAGCGACTGGATCCTGCCGAGCGATCTGGGCCTGTGGAAGAGCTCCTCGGTCATGCACGAGATCGTCGGCCTGGTCTACTACACGGCGCGCGGATGGTACAAGCTCCCCTAAGGGGCGTCTCGGCAGAACGCTCGACGTGTCGGACGAGAACGTTCAGAATGGAGCATGCCTGTCATTGGGAAGTTTGGATACCTTGAAGCACTGCCCCGACCATCGGGGCGTCCTGAACGAACGCTGGTCCTCATCCATGCCTTTCCGCTCAACGCCAGGATGTGGGAACCACAGCTCGCGCTCGCCGAGGCGGGCTGGCGCGTGATTGCGCCCCACCTCCGCGGTACGAATGGCAGCCCATCCCAGGCCCCCGTCGCGACGATGGACGACTACGCGGCAGACCTCATCGATCTGCTGGATGCCCTGCACATCGAGAATGCGGTGATCGGTGGTCTTTCGATGGGTGGATACGTGACGTTCGCATTGTTCCGCCACGCGCCGCGATACTTCCGGGGCATGGTCCTGGCCGACACGCGGCCGCAGGCCGATACGCCCGAGGCGATCGAGGGCCGCAAGCGACTGCTTACGGTCGTGCCGCGAGCAGGGAGCGGCGGCGGTCGCCGACGAGATGCTTCCAAAGCTCCTCGGAGAGACCACTCGACGAAGCAGACCCGACCTGGTCGCACACGTGGGGGATCTCGTTCGCTCGAACCCGCCGGATGCGATTGCCGGCGCCATCTCCGCGCTCATGTCCCGTCCAGACTCGACGTCGATCCTCCCGACCATACACTGCCCGACGCTCATCCTCGTCGGCGAGGAAGACGTGCTGACCCCGCCGTCGCTCAGCCAGGATATGCAGCGATCGATCGCCGGCGCCGAGCTCGTGATGGTTCCGCGCGCTGGCCACTTGTCCAGCATCGAGCAGCCGGAAGTGTTCAACGCGGCGCTCGCGCGGTTCCTCGAGCACCGCGTATAGACGGAGTGAAGTCCATGAGATCATCGATTTCGGAGTTCAAGCTGCAGGTAGTCGTTCTCGTGCTCGCCTTGGCGACCGTCGCGCCACGGGCGCAGGAAAGCGCGGTTGACGCGAGGCGCCGTAACCTCGAGCAGGTTCTGGACCTTTACGTGCGCGACGGTTACGTGTACTACCGTGCGCTGAAACAGGAACGACGTCTCCTGGATGCGTACCTGAACGGAGTGGCTACCGCCTCGATCGACTCGGCACCGCGGGACGAACAGCTGGCGTTCTGGCTCAACGCCTACAATGCGTTGGCGCTGCGGACGGTGATCGACCACACGCCGATCCCTCGACGCTCGCGCGACTACCCGGCTGGCAGCATCCGCCAGATTCCTGGAGCGTTCGAGCGGTTGACCCATCGAGTCGCCGGTCGGACGGTGACGCTCGATCAGATCGAGCAAACGATCCTGCCCACCTTCAAGGACCCGCGCGTGTACTTCGCGCTCGGACGCGGCGCGGTCGGCAGCGGGCGGTTGCGAAGCGAGCCGTTCACCGCAGCAGCGCTTGAACGACAGCTTACAGAGGTGGCAAACGAGTGCGTCACGCACGCACAATGCGTGGCGATCGATCGGGCGCAGAACAAACTGATGGTCAGCGCGATCTTCTCGTGGCGGGAAAAGGAATTCTCGACCGCCTACGGCGACAAGGCGCCCCCTGCGTTCAGTTCGCGAAGTCCCATCGAGCGTGCCGTGCTGGCGTTCGTCGAGCCCAGACTTCTGACGACGGAGCGGGACTTTCTGGCCACGAACGAGTTCCGTGTCGAATACGCGCCGTTTGACTGGTCGCTGAACGACTTGACGGGCAGGGGTGGACAGTGAACCTCGACCTGAATGGCAAGGTCGCGATCGTCACCGGGTCGAGTCGGGGCCTCGGTCTGGCCAGCGCGGCGGCGCTGGTCCAGGAGGGCTGTCGGGTGACGATCTGCGCCCGCGGAGAGCCCCGGCTGACCGAAGCCACCGCGGAGCTCCGCCGGCTCGGCGGCGACGATCGAATCTTGCCGTTCGTCGGCGATCTTTCCCTGCCCGATGTCATGGAGCGCCTCGTGGCGCGTACGGTCGAGACCTTCGGGGGCCTCGACATTCTCGTCAACAACATGGGGCTCGCCCGAGGTAGCCACCCTCCTCGACACCTCGGACGCCGAATGGCAGGAGGCTTTCGACCAGACCCTGTTTCCGGCGATCCGCGCCTCGCGCCTGGCCGTGCCCCACATGCGTCAGCGGGGTGGCGGTGCCATCGTCATGATCGCGTCGATCTGGGGTCGGGAATCGGGCGGCCGCATGACCTACAACGCCGTGAAAGCCGCGGAAATCAGTCTCGGAAAGTCGCTGGCGCAGCAGCTGGCGCGCGACAGCATCCGCGTGAACAGCGTGGCGCCGGGTTCGATTCTGTTCCCGGGAGGGTCATGGGACAAACGACAGCGGGAGGACCCGGTAGGAATCGCAGACTTCCTCGCGCGGGAGCTGCCGTTCGGGCGTTTTGGTGGTCCCGAAGAAGTTGGGACGGTGGTGGCCTTTCTCGCCTCGCCGCGCGCGAGCTGGGTCAGCGGGGCAAGTGTGCCCGTTGACGGCTGCCAGTCACGCTCCCTGATCTGATTTGAGGATCTGAATCCTCTACGCCGGCCAAGGTGTGCGACCGGCCGCCCGACGCCGAAACGCCGGCAGCCTGGCGGCGACGCGACGACCGTCCGAGCCGGGCGCGGACGGCAACGCCCTCTGGATTCTCGTGCTCGCCGGTGTCGGGCTCGCCGGTCGTCTCCGAGTGCAGAAAAAATCCACGGTGCCGCGGACGCGGCTCGCTTATATCCATCCTCCGGCCTCCCGTTACATCTGTATCGGCAGCAGTCGAAGAGAGTAACAGCCGTTCCGTGACGCGTAAAGAAAAAACAACGGTCGACTGCTTACTTTTTTCAGCGTGCGCGGCTTCGTCCAGGCTGCGATCCGAAGGCGACGTAGTAGACCGGAATGCCGGAGAGGATCAATGCGAAGGTGAGGGCGGTCGACATCGGCTCATGAACAAGCGCGTTGCCGATGAACCAGACAACCGCGGCGATGAAAATGGCCGGCACCACCGGGTAGCCGATCACTTTGTAGGGACGACGCAGGTCCGGCCGGCTGCGTCTGATCCGATACACCGCCGCGACGCTGAGCGCATAGAAAGGCCAGTTGGCCACTACGAACAGGAGCGTCAGCGTCTCGAAGCTCCGGTTCGTCACGAGGATCATGCCCAGGAGGGTCGTCAGCAGTATCGCCACGTGCGGCGTCTTGTAGCGAGGGTGCACCCGGGCAATCGCCTTGAAGAACAGCCCATCGCTGGCCATCGCGAAGAACACGCGAGGCGACGCGAGCATGATCCCGTTCAGGGCGCCGAAGGTGGAGACCATCACGCACATCGAGACCAGGACACCTCCCCGCGGACCGACCAGCACGGTCATCATGTCCGCGGCAACCAAGGGTGAACGGCCGACAGTCTCGATCGGAAGCACATAAAGGTAGGCGGCGTTGACGAGCAAGTAGATCACGATGATCGCCAGGGTGCCGGCGATGATCGCCAGCGGCAGGTTCCGGTGCGGTTTCTTGACCTCGCCGGCGACGAACGACAGATCGGCGACACCGTCGTAGGCCCAGAGAACGCCAACCAGCGCGAGCCCGAAGTTGCCCACCGTGATCGGTGATCCCGTCGCGGTTGTCAGATTCGCGGTGCTGGCGCCATGACTGCCGCCCAGGACAAAAGCGGCAATGGCGATCGCCGCAAGAGCGCAGGATTTTGCGGCGGTCGACAAGCCGACAATGACGGCCCCCAGGTTGACGCCGGCCGTGTTGACCACGGCCGCAAACGCGAGAGCCGCCGCCGCCACGGTTCGCGCCGCCGTCTGATGGGTCAAGGGATCGATGCCGAAAGTCCCCAAACTGTAGTCCCCGAAGGCGATCGCGATGCCGCCGAGCGCCGACGCTCGTATCAACACCAGCTGCGACCAGCCGAACAGAAAACCCGCCGGGCGGCCCCAACCCTCCCGCAGGTATGCGTAGAGCCCGCCGGTCTCGGGCATGGCGGCGGCCAATTCGGCCAGGGAGAGCGCCCCGCAGACAGTGATGAGGCCGCCGGCTGCCCACAAGCCCAATACAAGCAGGGGATCCGGCACTCTTGCGGCGACTCCGGCAGGCGACCGGAAAATCCCGGAGCCGATTGTGATGCCGATGACGATCGCCGCCGCACTCCAGAGCCCCAGCGTTCGCGGAAGCGGCGTTGAGGGGGACACCGCGTGAGTATATGCTTCGGCGCCGACGCTTCGCCCGGGGCCGACCCCGCGCGTGTAGGTGATCCAGGCGCCGGCGGCTGGTCCTCGGTCATCCGATCGAGCCACAGAGAGGGTCGAACGGTAGGGCATTCGGCAGAACCCCAGGGCCGCTAAGACTTCGGATCGTGGGTCCGGAGGTCCTCAAGAAATGCGTCGGCTTCGTGCCGTATGTGTTCTACGAGGGCTTCGTACTTCGCGGGATCCTTACGCGCGGCCTGAAGGTCAGCCACAAGCGCTGGATGAGGATGAGGCGTCGGCGACCTTCGTCCAAGGAGGGCTTGTCAGCCACGGCAGGACGGGAGTATGTGCCGAAATGAGCGACTGGAAAATCGGCATCTGACCTACACCGCTGGGAGCACTTTCACCTCTTGATCGCCTGCGATACGGCTGGTCCTATCGCCTCGACCATGGCGGACATCGGGCTGTCGACGAGGGCCGACTTGACAACCCGTTCCGGCTCCGGCCGCGATAGCGCATTGCAAGCGGCGCTCGAACGCCTGGCGCCGGGGCACCTTCCGGAGCGGCCCGATACGCCAGACCTCCCCGTCACTGCCCTCCGGCGCTTGCCGCCCGTTGCCGCAGAGTACAGCATCGTTCCCCCCGGCGGTCGACGAACGGCTTCAGCGCGCACTCGAATCGCGCGGCATCAGTCAGCTTTACACTCATCAGGCCGAAGCCATCGAGCACGCGCTCGCCGGCCGCAATGTCGTCGTGGTGACGCCGACCGCATCCGGCAAGACGCTCTGCTACAACGCGCCCATCCTGAACGCCATCCTTCAGGATCCATCGAGCCGTGCGCTCTATCTCTTCCCGACCAAAGCGCTCGCCCAGGACCAGCTCGCGGAGCTGCAGGCTCTCTGCGGGCTGCTCGGCGAGCGCACGGACACTCCTGTCGGCGTGTTCACCTACGACGGCGACACGCCGCAGGATGCCCGGAAGACGATCCGCTCGCGTGCCCACCTGGTGCTCAGCAATCCCGACATGGTCCACTCGGGCATCCTGCCGCATCATCCCCGATGGGCCAAGCTGCTTGAAAACCTGCGATACGTGGTCATCGACGAGCTGCACGCGTACCGAGGGGTTTTTGGCAGCCATCTCTGCAACGTTCTGCGACGCCTCAGACGCCTCTGTCATCACTACGGCTCGAACCCCGTATTCCTGTGCTCGTCGGCGACCATTGCAAATCCCCGCGAGCTGGCGGAACGGCTCACCGAGCAACCCTTCGAGCTGATCGACAAGAGCGGGGCGCCGCGCGGCGAGAAATTCTTCGTCTTCGTGAACCCGCCCGTCGTCAACCAACAGCTCGGAATCCGCCGGTCGTATTTGAGCGAAACGCGGCGAATAGCGACCGAATTCCTGAAGCGCCACCTGCAGTTGATCGTGTTCGCACAAAGTCGCCTGGCGACCGAGATCCTGACGACGTATCTGAAGGACGACTTCGTCGGGCTGCCGGGCAGTCCCGAACGGATCCGCGGATATCGTGGCGGCTATCTTCCCAATCGGCGTCGCGAGATCGAGCGGGGGCTTCGAGAGGGAACGGTGCGCGCCGTGGTGTCAACGAGCGCGTTGGAGCTGGGTATCGACATCGGCGCGCTCGATGTCGCCGTGCTGGCGGGCTATCCGGGCACGATTGCGGCAACCTGGCAGCGCGCCGGGCGCGCGGGACGCCGTACGGGCCGTTCGGCGGCAGTGCTGATCGCGTCGAGCGCGCCGCTCGATCAGTTCATCGTGCGCAATCCCTCGTATTTTTTCGGCAGCTCGCCGGAGCACGCTCTGATCGATCCCGACAACCTCCACATCCTCGTTGATCACATCAAGTGCGCCGTGTTCGAGCTGCCGTTCCGGCAGGGCGAGCAGTTCGGCCGACACGATTTGCAGGAGATTCTGACCATCCTGTCCGAGCGTGGCCTTGTGCACCGGACCGCCGCCAGCGCCGCTGGCCGGGACGCGAGCGCCGCCGGGACGTCTTTCGCGGACGATGGCGGCCAATGGGTCTGGACGAGCGAATCGTACCCGGCCGATGCCGTCAGTTTGCGAACGATCTCGTCGGACAACTTCGTTGTCGTGAACACAACCGGTGAGCCGATGGTCATCGGCGAGACCGATTTCAACAGCGGGCCGGCCACGCTGCACCCGAAGGCAATCTACCTCGTGGAGGGCAAACTGTTTCAGGTGGACAAGCTCGACTTCGAGGGCCGTAAAGCGTTCGTCCGCGAGATCGACTGCGACTACTACACCGACGCCATCACCTATACACGCGTGACGATTCTCGACACGTTCGACCAGGCAATCGTCCCGGTTTCCATTCGCTCGCACGGTGAAGTCCACGTGGTCTCGCGGGTCGTCGGATTCAAGAAGATCAAGTTCTATACGAACGAGAACGTCGGGTCAGGTGAGCTGGATCTGCCCGAGCAGCAGATGCACACGACATCTTACTGGCTGACGGTCCCGGCGGATGTCATGGCCTCATTGCCGTATGCCGCCGACGATCGCCGTGATGGGGTGGTCGGACTGGCATTTGCGATGCGGCAGATGGCCCAGCTGCTGTTGATGTGCGATCGGCACGACATCGGTATTTCCATCGATACCGGCGAGGAAACGGTCAGGACCCCACGTCTGTTCGTGTACGACAACTACCCGGGCGGCATCGGCTTCAGCCAGCCGCTGTTCCGCATGCACCAGCCATTGCTCGAAGGGACGCAAAGGCTCATCGCCGAGTGCAGATGCGAGAACGGGTGCCCTGGATGCGTCGGACCGTTCGGCAATACCGGGCCATTGGCAAAGGCGGCGGCCCTTCGCATTCTCGACCGGCTCCTCGAGAACACCTACGCCGCGGACAGCCAGGTTCGTAACGCATGAACCTCTCGGACAGGCTCCGCGCGATTGTCGACACCCCCCGTGCCTCCGCGGAACGGGCAGGTCTCAGCCGGATGTCACCTGCCGATCCGCCAATCGAGCTCGCCGGGGGCACACTCGAACAGACTCTCGGCGGCGAATGGCGACAGCAGGGCGCAGACCGCTGCTTCGTCGTCGAACGTCGCACGCCGCCTGATGCGACGTTTGGCGGGGTTCTGGTCGCGGAGATGGCCGGGGTACTGACGTGCGCCGCGGCTCATGCCCCCCTTCTGACGCCCGCTGCGCCAGCGTCACCGCCCTTCCTGTTCTTCGATATCGAGACGACCGGCCTGAGCGGCGGTGCGGGCACTTGCGCGTTTCTCGTCGGCTGCGCCTGGTTTGGCGATGATCGAGCGTTCCACACGCGGCAATACGTGCTGACGAATCACCGCGACGAACGGCCGATGCTCGAGAGCGTCGCTGGCGAGTTGGCACGCGCGGGAACGCTGGTGACCTTCAACGGCAAGTCGTTCGACGCGCCAGTTCTTGAAATGCGGTACATGTTTCACCGGCTTCAGTGGCCCGGCACCCGCCTGCCGCATCTGGACGTGCTGCACCCGGCCCGTTTGTTCTGGGGGACGTCGGCCCGTCTGAGGATGGACATGACGGACGCTGCACGTGAGGCTTCGTCGGATCGCCGTCGCCTTGGCGGAGGCGGTCACCCGGACGTGGCTGCGGAGTGGACTCCGAGATCGTGTTCGCTGCTTGCACTCGAGCAGCAAATCCTTGGGGCGAACCGAGCCGGCGATGTGCCGGGTTTCGAGATCCCCGCGCGCTACTTTCAGTTTCTCCGAAACGGTGACGCGCGTCCGCTTGGCGTCGTGTTCGAGCACAACCGGCTCGACCTGCTGTCGCTCGCCGGCCTGACGACGCGCCTGCTGCAGCTCGTGCAGGATGGTCCAGGGAAGGCGCGTGACGCGCACGAGGCACTGGCGCTCGGTCGCGTATATCAGCGCGGCGGGTTGGAGGATCGCGCGGTCGAGGCGTTCGAGCGCACCATGGCGATGAGCGGATCGCTGCAAGAGTCGCTGGCGGCCCCGATTCGAGTGGATGCGCTGCGTTCGCTCGCGTGCGCCGCGCGGCGCGCCCGCCGGCACCACGACGCTGCGGCATGCTGGCGCCAGTTGCTGGAGGTCCCCCTCTGCCCCAGGAATATGGCTCGCCAAGCGCTGGAAGCGCTCGCCATCCACCATGAGCATCGCGTACGCGATTTCGGCGCGGCCCGCACGTTTGCCTTGGGAAGCCTGAACGCGGCACACCGCACCTCGGCAAGCGCACGCGCGCGACACCGCCTGGCACGCCTCGAGCGCAAACTTTCAGGCGTACAAAGCAAAAGAGCGGACCAGGGTTCCGAGCTACCCATGGCCACCTGGTTCGCTGGCGGTTCACCAATTGTCGCGAAATAATCGAACGCCTCAGGCGGCATGCCGAGCCGGGAGGCATTGCCGGAGTGTGAATCGAAAGTCGGAGCGCAAGCGGACACGACCCCGCAAGCGCTCCTAACTCGTCAATCGGTGTCGCGCGGTCAGGCGGGCTCCCGCCATTCTACGGGAACCTTCCATCGGAAAGAGGTTCCGTGTCTGCCAAGCCGGGGCCCACATCGTACAGCCACCTTTTCGTGCCGGGTCTCGATGGCGACGTGGCGACGTTTCCTCGAAATGAAGTCGGTCGGATGAGGATCCAATTGCTAGAATCTCGGTTGTGATCAATCACAGCCGGCGCGATTTCCTGCAGATGACGGCTGGCGCGATTGCCGCGGCGGCGATTCGTCGTCCCGCCGGTGCGGCGCCGCTGCCGCAGCGGTCCCACGAATTGTGGGCGCTCCCGCTGGCGCAGGCGAGCGAGTTGGTTCGTACGCGCAAGGCATCGCCGGTTGAGCTCACCACCGCGTGCCTTGCCCGGATCGATCGGTTGAATCCGGTGCTGAATGCCTTCATCACCGTGACGCACGACCAGGCCTTGGCGGACGCGCGCGCGGCAGAAATGGACATTGCCAGAGGGAAATGGCGCGGCCCATTGCATGGGATCCCCATCGGCCTCAAGGATCTGATCGATACGGCTGGCGTGCGAACGACAGCGGCCAGCGCGGTCTTCGCGAATCGCATCCCATCCGTGGACGCCGAGGTCGTACGGCGTCTCAAAGCCGCCGGTGCGGTCATCGTCGGCAAACTGAACATGCACGAGTTTGCCTATGGCGACACATCGGCCCAGAGTCACTACGGTCCGGTACGCAACCCATGGAACCGCGACCATGTGGCAGGTGGCTCATCGGGAGGCTCGGCAGCCGCGGTAGCCGGTGGACTGTGCTATGGGGCCCTTGGATCTGATACGGGCGGATCGATTCGCGAGCCCGCGGCCTACTGCGGCATTGTGGGGCTGAAGCCCACCTACGGCCTCGTGAGCACGCGGGGAGTGGTACCGCTCTCGTGGTCGCTTGATCACATCGGCCCGATGTGCCGCACCGTCCGCGACACGGCGATGCTGCTTCAACAAATCGCCGCCTACGACTCGCTGGACACCAATAGCATCAGAGCGACACCGCCTGACTATGCCAAAGCGATGCGACAGAAGACCTCGCCCCTTCGGATGGGCATTCCCCGCGCGGTGTTTTACGAGATGCTGCACCCGGAGATCGAGCAGGCTGTGAACGACGCACTACGAGTGCTTGGCGGCCTCACTGCTTCAGCGCGAGACGTCCAACTGCCGCCGTACAAGCTACTGCCCGTGGTCGGTGCTGAAGCCTACGCCTTTCACGCACCGTATTTTTCAAGAACACCTGAGTTGTACCAGCCAATGACCCGTCGCCGGCTGGAAGCTGGTTCTACCGTCACGGCCGCAGCCTACATCGAGGGACGCCGTGAACTCGATCGGCTTCGGCAGGCGGTCGGCGCGGTTTTTTCCACGGTTGATCTGCTCATCACACCGACAACACCGCTGCTTCCGCCGACAGTCCAGGACGCCATCAACGATCCTGGCACCCCACCTGCTGGCGGAGTCGCGCCGTCGCTCCGCAACACCCAACCCTTCGACATCTACGGTTTGCCAAGTATCTCGATTCCGTGTGGCTTCAGCCGCAATGGGCTCCCCGTCGGACTGGAAATCAGCGGCCCGCGATTAGGCGAACCAGCGGTGCTGGCGCTGGCTGACGCATACGAGCACGCGACCCAATGGGACGAGCGTACTCCGCCGATCTGACTTCCGATCGATCCGTCAATGGTTCCTCGAATTTCCCAACCCGTGGAGCGGCCTTCAGCGCTGCCCATTTCTGCCCGATCGCC
Organism: uncultured Acidobacteriota bacterium; assembly: GCA_963814975.1. GTDB lineage: Bacteria > Acidobacteriota > Vicinamibacteria > Vicinamibacterales > CAVVIG01 > CAVUXJ01. The sequence continues at coordinate 189,958 of CAWFFB010000022.1, forward strand.
CCGGAAGCGCTGAGCGCTCAGCGGAGGGCTTGCGGGGACTCCTCACCAAGCTGCGGTCGCGGTCGCCACCTCGTATTCGACTCCACTGACGTTGAGAGCGTATCCGCCCTTCGGACGATCCACAAAACCGGATCGCTGCCAAGATTCGGCCTGCAGACGCTCGCCACGTCGGAGGTATTGCGGACCTTGGCGACCGATGACGCGTTAGTACACAGCGCACGTACGGCGGACCGTTTGGCACCTTAGACGCGGCGTCAAGACAAAACACCGCGCCCATACCAGAAACGAGAGATGGTCATGGTCACCGAACGGCTTTCCTTCACCGAAAAGGTATTGGGATCGGTCGGACTCATTCTCATTGGCCTGATCGGCTGGGCAGGCAAACGAGCGCACCGGCAAGCCTCGAGCGATGTCCTGGCGCGAGTCGCGGTCGGGTTCGCGACAGTGATCGGCTGGGTCGTCGATCGACTTCCACTGCCCAATCCACCATCGCCGAGCTCGCCCCGGCCGACAGCGGGGTCGGGGATACGCTTCGCGAAGCCGCGGCCATGAAACGTCGTTCGTCCGTGAGTGTGGGGCGGGCGCAGTCCTCCGAATCGACCGCCACCACCCACCTTGGTACCGCTGCGGCGAATCTTGTCACGCTGGTCACCGCAACCTCCCCAACGCCTCCGGGCGCTGTCGCGCCGCTCGCCTTCACGCTCCGCGCCGACGGCGGCCCGGCCCCATTCACCCTCCGAAAAGGCACGGTGCTCGTCGTAACTGACGTCTCGGTGACCATACCGCGGAGCACCGCACCAGCCGGCCGCTACGTGGCGGCCCTCTGCAGCACGCCGTGCGCAAACAGCCGCGTCTCGATCCAGGTTGATACAGCAGCGGACGGCTTTCAGAAGACCCTCGCCTTCAGCGGCGGCGTCGTCTTCTCCAATCAACCGCAGTTCGAACCGCTGGCGAGCAATCCATCCGACATGCCCGTGCTCGTCTACGGGTACTTCGCGCAACGCAAGTAGAGGGCGCGTGCACGCCTGACCAGGAACCCAATTCAGGGCCGAGCGAAAGCCGGTGGTAAGATCAAACCCGGTACCTGTTTCGGCCACATATGTACAAGCGCACAGACGACCTTCGCATCCGGGACGTGCGTCCGCTCATCCCGCCGGCAATCCTGCTCGAGGAGATTCCGATCTCCGAGCGCGCGTCGAACGTGGTGGCGGATGCCCGCGCGGCGGTGGCGAACGTGATTCACGGCAACGACCCGCGCCTCGTCATCGTCGTTGGACCGTGCTCGATCCACGATACCAACGCGGCGATGGAGTACGGAGCGCGCCTGCGGGAGGTCGCAAATCGCTTCTCCGACGAACTCGTGATCGTCATGCGCGCGTATTTCGAAAAGCCGCGCACGGCGGTGGGATGGAAAGGGCTGATCAACGATCCGGATCTCGATGAAAGCTTCCACATCAACAAAGGCCTGCGCCTCGCTCGGAAGCTCCTCCTCCAGCTGAACGATCTCGGTCTGCCGACCGGCTCGGAGTTCCTGGATACCCAGATTCCGCAGCACATCGCGGATCTCGCCTCGTGGGCGGCGATCGGCGCCCGAACGACCGAAAGCCAGGTGCATCGAGAGTTGGCGTCAGGGCTGTCGATGCCGGTCGGGTTCAAGAACAGCACCGACGGCAGCACGCAGGTCGCCGTGGACGCCGTGTTGACCGCGCGCTCGCAGCATTGGTTCCCGTCGGTGACCAAACAGGGTGTCTCCGCCATCTTCCAGACGACCGGAAACGATTCCTGCCACGTCATCTTGCGTGGTGGATCCCGCACGGGTCCGAACTACGACGCGGATCACATTGCGAAAGTGTGTGCGCGGCTGGCGGCGAAGGGCCTGCAAGAGCGGGTAATGGTGGACTGCTCCCACGGGAACAGCCTGAAGAATCACTTGAAGCAGGCTGAAGTGGCCGAGAGCCTATGCGAACAGATCGGCGCGGGTTCGCGGCAGATATTCGGCGCGATGCTGGAGAGCAATCTGTGCGAGGGGCGGCAGGACTATGTGCCGGGCCAGCCCTCGGTGTACGGCCAGAGTATCACTGACGCCTGCTTGTCGCTGGAGCAGACCGAACCGCTGTTCGCGCGATTTGCTGAGGCGCAACGCGGGCGCCGGAGTAGTCCGAGAGCGCAGAGCCGCGACTCCGTGGCGAGCTGACACCTCGGCATCCGTCGCGTCGGCGAGGACGGCGCGGGGGGGGGCCGGTTGGCGGTGATAGCTGATCGTTGACTGCCTTGGATGGCAAGGCAGACTTGAGGTCCGCCTTCTTCACGCTGATCGAACGATCGACGCCCTCAGGCGGTGGCGCCCGCCTTTTTCCCCTTGGCGGTCTTGGCGGCAGCGGCCGCCTTCCGCGACTCCGAGGTTTGCGCCCCGAACTTCTTGGTGAAACGCTCGACGCGTCCTTCGGTGTCGATCAGCTTCTGCCGGCCGGTAAAGAAGGGGTGGCAGTTCGAGCAGATTTCAAGATGCAGCTCAGGCTTGGTTGATTTGGTCTTCCAGGTGGCCCCGCACGCGCACCGGGCGTCGACCTCGTGATACTTCGGATGAATGGCGTCCTTCACAGCCGTCTCCTTCGATAGTGCCAAACTTCAAGTATAGCACCCGCAAAAGACGCAGCTCAGGCGACCGTGTCCCTGGCCGCCGAAGCGGTGAGGAACTGTCCCCCTGGCAGGCTTCCAAGCCGTCTGATGTTCGTGAGGGAGTGGCGGAGGCCCTCACCACGCAGATCACCCGGGTGAAAATAGAACACCCAGATCGGTGAGTTCCGGAACGGCAGCTCCTCCCAATGCTGCGTGAGCCTCCTGATGCGACGGCCCAATCCTCCGGTCGAGTAGCAGCCATGGGCCAGCCTCCACGCCAGGCGCTGAAACTGTCGCACAACGGAATTCGGAAACTGTCCAACCGGCAGTTCGACAAGCGCCAGCTGCCCGGGCCGTTGATAATCGGCGCTCGATGGATGGTAAGGAGCCGATGAACATCGCAGCCAGTCCACCGTCACCCTGTCGTCGCCGGCCCATTGCCACGCGATGCTCCCGGCGAGCGCCGAGAGATCAACAGAAATGCCGAGCGTGTCGAGCGCCCGGAAGACGTGATTGCTGCCGTAGTCCCATCCCGTGCGCGTCGCGCGAACCGGAAAGTGCTCGCACAACGCCCGATGCGCCTCACCGAGCCATGCCGGCTAGCCCTTTCCGTTGCTCATCGACGACAGGAAATCCTGGTTGGTCTTCGTCTTGGCCATCTTCGACAGGAGCAGTTCCATCGCCTCGACGGGCGAGAGTGGCGTGAGCACTTTTCTGAGCACCCACACACGGTTGAGGTCCTCCTTCGGCAGGAGCAACTCCTCTTTTCGCGTGCCGCTCTTCAGGATGTCGATCGACGGGAACACGCGCCGGTCGGTCAGCTTACGGTCGAGGTGAATCTCGAGATTACCGGTGCCCTTGAACTCCTCGAAGATGACTTCGTCCATCCGCGACCCGGTGTCGACGAGCGCGGTAGAGATAATCGTGAGCGAGCCGCCCTCTTCGATGTTGCGGGCAGCCCCGAAGAACCGCTTCGGGCGCTGCAGCGCGTTGCTGTCCACGCCGCCGGAAAGAACCTTCCCCGAGGGCGGGACGATGGTGTTGTAGGCGCGGGCGAGGCGGGTGATCGAGTCGAGCAGGATCACGACATCCTTCTTGTGCTCGACGAGGCGCTTGGCCTTTTCGATGACCATCTCGGCCACCTGCACGTGGCGCTGGGCCGGCTCGTCGAAGGTGGAGGAGATGACCTCGCCCTGGACCGACCGCTGCATGTCGGTGACTTCCTCGGGCCGCTCGTCGATGAGCAGCACGATGAGATACACCTCCGGATGGTTCTTGGTGATGCTGTTGGCGATATTCTGCAGCAGCATCGTCTTGCCGGTGCGCGGCGGTGCCACGATCAAGCCGCGCTGACCTTTGCCGATCGGCACCATCAGGTCGAGGACGCGGGCCGACAGGTTCTCGCCTTCGGTCTCGAGCGAGAGCTTCGACTGCGGGTAGAGCGGCGTGAGATTCTCGAAGAAGACCTTTTCACGCGCCCGTTCGGGCGGCTCGAAATTGACCGCTTCGACTTTGATCAGCGCGAAGTACCGCTCGCCGTCCTTGGGCGGCCGGATCTGGCCCGACACCGTGTCGCCCGTTTGGAGGTCGAACTTACGGATCTGCGAGGGCGAGACGTAGATGTCGTCGGGTCCCGGCAGATAGTTGTAGTCGGGCGCCCGCAAGAACCCGAACCCGTCGGGCAGTGTCTCGAGCACCCCTTCGGAAAAGATCAGGCCGCTCTTCTCGGCGCGCGCCTTCAGGATCTCGAAGATGAGTTCCTGCTTGCGCATGCCGGTCGCGCCCGGCACGTCAAGCTGCTTGGCGATCTTCGTGAGCGCGCCGACGCTCATGTCCTTGAGCGTGGCGAGATCGATGCGCTCTATTTTTTCGGGGGCGGCAACGCCTTTTTCGACGGCCACGGCTCCGTTGCCCTTGGCGGCCGGCTGCGGCTGTTGCGGCGTCTGTTGGGGTTGCGGTTGTTCGCCAGTTTGTCGATCAGGGTCCACAGTTCGTCCAGTCCTTCGCCCGTCACCGCCGAAACCGGCAGCACGGAGTCTTCAAAAACGGATTCGAGTTCCCGCAGCGCGCGGATCCGTTGACCGCGCGCCAGCTTGTCCACTTTCGTCGCCACGACCGCCGTGTCTGGCACGATTCTCTTGAGCCACGCCCAGGCCCGGCGATCGCTGTCGAGCCCGGGATGCCGACAGTCGACCAGAAGCAAAGCCGCAACGGCAACCGGAGTGAGTTTCCCAACCCGGTTCTCGTGCCCGGCCGGTCCCTCCCGCCCAAAGTACGCCCGTGTGAGGTCTGCAAACTCCTGGGCCGACTCTGCGCCGCCGCGCGCGTATCCGTACCCCGGTAGATCGACGAGGTACAAGGCCCCCGAGCTTCCCCTGGCCACCGAGTAGATGTTCGCCAGCCGCGTCTTGCCGGGCGCGGCGCTCGTTCGCGCCACGCGCAGCCTGGTGAGCGCGTTGATCAGGCTCGATTTGCCGACGTTGGAACGCCCGACCAGCGCGACTTCACTCAAGCCGTCCTTCGGGAAGTCGGCAGCGCTCGCGGCGCTCGTGACGAATGCGGCGCTGATTTTCAAAGGGCGGCAGGCTGACTGGCCGATCGGGGAGCGGGTGTTAACCCTCCGCCCCGTCCCTGCCAGTCCCGACCCTCCTGCCCACAGGTTCAGTGAGTAATGGTGTCGTCGATGATGGCGCTGTCGACCGGTTCAGCCGCGGTTGCCGCCGGCAGCCGTCCCGCCAGAGGCTCGGCCAGCGCAATCTTCAGGACCTCGTCCATCGTCTGGACCAGGTAGACGTTCAACGTGTCCAGCACGTTCTTCGGAATGTCCGCCAGATCCTTCTCGTTGTCTTTCGGCAACACGATATTCTTGACGCCGGCGCGGTGCGCCGCAAGAAGTTTTTCCTTCACGCCGCCGATCGGAAGTACTTTCCCTCGAAGCGTAATCTCCCCGGTCATGGCGACGTCCTTCCGCACCGGGTTGCGTGTCAGCGCAGACACGAGCGCGGTCGCGAGCGTGATGCCCGCGGACGGTCCGTCTTTCGGGATGGCCCCTTCGGGCACGTGGATATGCACGTCGGTCTTGCGATTGAACTCCTTCGGGATGCCGAACTCTTCCGCCTTCGTGCGGACGTAGCTCATCGCCGCCTGCGCCGACTCCTGCATCACGTCGCCAAGCTTGCCGGTGAGCGTCAGATGGCCCTTGCCCGGCATGAGCGTGGCTTCGGTCACGAGGATCTCGCCGCCGACCTCGGTCCAGGCCAGGCCCGTCGCGATGCCGATCTCGTTGGTTTCCTCGGCCATGGTGTTGCGGTACCGCGGCACGCCGAGGTATTCGGTCACCTTTTCGGCCGTGATCTCTTCCGTGAATCCCTTGCCCTCGGCCACCACCTTGCGCGCCACCTTGCGGCAGATCGACGAGATCTCGCGCTCCAGACTCCGCACCCCCGCTTCGCGCGTGTAGCGCTGGATGATCGTCTGGAACGCCTCGTCCCTGATCGAGATGTTGTCCTTCGTGAGGCCGACGCCTTCGATCGCCTTGGGCGAGAGGAACTTCCTGGCGATCTCCACCTTTTCGAGCTCGGTGTAGCCGGCCAGCTGCAGGACTTCCATGCGGTCGCGGAGCGCCTGGGGAATGGTGTGCAGCACGTTGGCCGTGCAGATGAACATCACGTTCGACAGGTCGTACTCGACGTCGAGATAGTGATCGAGGAACGTATGGTTCTGCTCCGGATCGAGGACCTCGAGGAGCGCCGCGGACGGATCGCCGCGGAAGTCCATCGACATCTTGTCGACTTCGTCGAGCAGGAACACGGGGTTCATCGTGCCGGCCTTCTTCATCATCTGGATGATCTGGCCGGGGAACGCCCCGATGTAGGTGCGGCGATGCCCGCGGACCTCCGCCTCGTCGCGGACGCCGCCGAGCGACAGCCGCACGAACTTGCGGTTCATCGCGCGCGCGATCGACTTGGCGAGCGAGGTCTTGCCGACGCCCGGAGGCCCCGAGAAGGTCAGAATCGTCGCCTTCGGCTTCTTGACCAGGGCGCGGACCGCGAGGAACTCCAGGATGCGTTCCTTGATCTTCTCGAGCCCGTAATGATCTTCGTTGAGGATCTCTTCGGCGCGCTTCAGGTCGCGGCTTTCGCGCGTCTTCTTGTGCCAGGGTACCGCGATCAGCCAGTCCAGATAGTTCCGCGAGACCGTCGCCTCGGCCGACATCGGCGGCATCGCTTCCAGGCGTTTGAGCTCCTGAATCGCCTTCTCCTCGACGTCCTTGGGCATCTTGGACTGTTCGATCTTCTTCTTCAGCTCGTCGACCTCGTTGCCCTTCTCGTCCTTGCGGCCCAGTTCCTTCTGGATCGCCTTCATCTTCTCGTTGAGGTAGTACTCCTTCTGCGCCTTCTCCATCTGCTTCTTGACCCGAGACTGGATACGGCGATCGACCTGGAGCTTGTCCACCTCGATTTCGAGGATGCCGGCGATGCGATTGAGACGTTCGATCGGAGAAATGATCTCGAGCAGGTTCTGCTTCTCGTCGACCCCCACCAGGAGGTGCGCCGAGATGGTGTCGGCAAGCTTGCCCGGGTCGTCGACGCGGACCGCGGCGATCATCGCGTCGTAGTGGAGGTTGTTCGACAGCTTGACGTACTGTTCGAACAGGGTGACGACGCGGCTCATCGTGCTTTCGGCGTCCCCGGCGGCCTCACGCTGCTTCGGCAGCATCTTGACGACGACGCGGTAGAAACCCTTGTCTTCCTTCCATTCGACGGCGCGTGCGCGATCGACCCCTTCGACGAGCACTTTGATGTTGCCGTCGGGAAGCTTGAGGCTCTGGACCACGTTGGCGACACAGCCCATCGTGTAGATGTCTTCAGGGCGCGGATCGTCGACCGACGCGTCGTGCTGCGCGGCCAGAAAAATCCGTTTGTCCTTCAGCAGCGCGTGCTCGAGCGCCCGGGTCGAACTGGGCCGTCCGATCACGAACGGCATCATCATGTGCGGAAAGACCACGACGTCCCGCAAGGGGACGATCGGCAGCGTTTCGTAAACTTCCAACGAGTTCTCCATAGTGACAGCTATCCGCTGTCAGCCGTCGGCGCTCAGTCCCGGGGGCTGAGCACCGAGAGCCGAGAGCTACCCGGCTTTCTCAATGAGAGCGATCGGCTTGTCCTTGGCCAGCACCACTTCGCGCGTGATCATGACCTCGCGAACCTTTTTCTGATTCGGCACCTGATACATCAGGTCGAGCATCAGATCCTCGATGATCATCCGGAGGCCTCTCGCACCAATCTTGCGCTCGAGGGCCAGCTCCGCAATCGCCTCGAGGGAGTCGTCGGTGAACCGGAGCTTGACGTTCTGGTACTCGAACAGCTTCATGTACTGGCGCGTGATCGCATTTCGCGGCTGCGTCAGGATCTGGACCAGCGCCTGCTTGTCGAGCTCGTGGAGCGTGCCGATGACCGGCAGCCGGCCCACGAACTCGGGGATCAGACCGTCCTTGATCAGGTCCTGAGGCTCGAGCTGCTCGAGCGTCGCCCCGATGTCGCGGCTCCGCAGCGACTTCACGTCGGCCTTGAAGCCGAGCGTCTTCTTGCCGACGCGGCGCTCGATCGACTTGTCGAGTCCCACGAACGCGCCGCCGCAAATGAACAGGATGTTGGTCGTATCGACCTGGAAGAATTCCTGGTGCGGGTGCTTCCGCCCGCCCTGGGGCGGGACGTTGGCGACCGTCCCCTCGAGGATCTTCAGGAGCGCCTGCTGGACCCCCTCCCCCGAGACGTCGCGAGTGATGGAAGGGTTCTCGTCCTTGCGGCAGATCTTGTCGACCTCGTCGATATAGATGATCCCCTGCTGGCATTTCTCGATGTCGCCGCCGGCCGCCTGAAGCAGCTTGAGGATGATGTTCTCGACGTCTTCACCCACGTAGCCGGCTTCGGTCAGCGTCGTCGCGTCGACAATCGTGAAGGGCACCGACAGCAGCTTGGCGAGCGTCTGGGCAAGCAGGGTCTTGCCGGTGCCGGTGGGGCCAATCAGGAGAATGTTCGACTTGGTGAGCTCGATGTCGTTGCGGCTGCGCGGCTGCTTCTGGATCTCGATCCGCTTGTAGTGATTGTAGACCGCGACGGCGAGCTTCTTCTTCGTCCGCTCCTGGCCGATGACGTATTCGTCGAGGAACTTCTTGATCTCCTGGGGGGTCGGGAGCGAGGAACGGGTGCCCCGGTTCTCGAAGCGATTGTCGTCCGCGATGATGTCGTTGCAGACCTCGACGCACTCGTCGCAAATGAAGACCGTCGGTCCGGCGATGAGCTTCCGGACGTCATTCTGGTCCTTGTTGCAGAAGGAGCACCGTAGAACTTCCGCTTCACCGCTCTTCTTGACCATATCCGATGTTTCCTGGCGCTGTTCAGATCTCAGTGCTCGACGCCCGAGGGGTCGAACGAGTGGGCCTGCGCGGACGTTCCCGGGACCGGCCCTGCCTAGCCCCGTTTGCGGATGACATCGTCAATAATACCGTATTCCTTGCCCTGGTCGGCCGACATGATGTAGTCCCGCTCCGTATCATCCTGGATACGCTTTACGAGCTGTCCCGTGTGCAAGACCAGAATGTCGTTGATGCGCTCGCGCATCCGGAGAATCTCGCGGGCCGCAATATCAATATCGGTCGCTTGCCCCGCCAGCCCAGACATGAGCGGCTGGTGAATGACAATTCTGGAATTCGGCAACGAAAACCGCTTTCCTTTCGCGCCGGCGGCCAGCAACACCGCGGCCATCGACGCCGCCTGCCCGATGCAATACGTCTGCACGTCGGGCTTGATGAACTGCATCGTGTCGTAAATGGCCATCCCAGCCGTTATCGACCCCCCGGGGCTGTTGATGTAGAGCAGGATGTCCTTGTCAGGGTCTTCCGCCTCGAGAAACAGCATCTGGGCAATTGCCAGATTTGCCACCTGGTCGTCGATCGGGGTGCCGATGAAGATGATGCTGTCCTTCAACAGGCGCGAAAAAATGTCGTAGGCTCGTTCGCCGCGGTTGGTCTGTTCGACAACCATCGGCACGAGCTGCATCCGCGGATCCGGAAGCTGATGACGCATATTCGGTAGTCGGGGCTGACTTTGGCGCTGATTGAGCCGGGGATGGCGAGGGGGAAAAGTGGTTACTCTGACAGAATTATAGCACGCCCCATCAGGAAGTCAATCGCCTTGTCCCTCCGCAGCCCCGCAGACACCCGTGAGAGCCCGCCTTCCTTTTCGAGCCCCGCCCGCACGGCCGCCGGACTCCGCCCCGTCCGCTCCGCGTAGCGGCCAATCTCGCGCTCGATGTCGTCGGCGCTCACCTCGAGGTGCTCTCGCCGTGCAACCTCGTCGAGCACGATCGCCCCCGCGACCGCTTCGCGCGCAGCCTCCCGCTGGCTCTCGCGAAAGGCGGTCCAGTCGATACCCGCCTGCCGCGGGTCCACGTTCTGGTCGATCAGCCGGCGCGCGAACTCTTCGAGGCGGTGATCGAGCTCCCGATCGATGAGCGAGGCCGGCACCTCGAAAGGTACGCGCGTGGCGAGCTGTTTCATCAGCGACGTGCGCATGTCACGCTCGGCGGCGTGCCGCGCCTCGTGCTCGAGGTCTTCGCGAACCCGAGCCTTCAGCGCATCGAGCGCCTCGAAGTCGCCGAGATCCTTGGCGAACTCGTCGTCGAGATCGGGGAGCACCCGCCGCTTGATATCCTTCACCGTCACGGTATACGAGACGTCGGTATTCGCCAACTCCCCAATCGGGTAGTCGGCGGGGTAGTGCGTAATGAAGCTCTTCGTGGCCCCCACCTCGAGACCGCGCAGTTCCTGATCGAACCCCGGCGGATTGGCTTTTGCGCCGAGTTCGACCGCCACGTCGGTGTGCCGATCTTTCTTCGCGCCGCTCGCCTGCGGCGTCGCCCGGCGTGTCGGAGACGCTCGAACGGTCGATGTCGAGCGTCACGGTGTCGCCGTCGTCGACGGGTCGGTTCTCGACCGGTTCGAAGCGCGCGGCACGTTCACGCAGGCGCTGCAGCGCCTGCTCGACAGCTGCCTCTTCCACCTCACTCGACGGACGGCGCAGCGACACGGCAGCGTAGTCGCCTGGCTCGAACGAGGGAACCGTATCGAAGGACGCGGTGAACGTGAGGGCCTGGCCCTCCTCGACCGTGACGTCGCGAATGTCCGGGGTGTCAACCGCTTCCACGCCCCGTTCCCGCAGCGCGTCGTCGACGGCCCGCGGGATGAGGCCGTGCGCGACATCGTGCAGGATCTGATCCTTGAAGCGCTGCTTGATGACGCGCGCCGGCGCCTTGCCGGGACGGAAGCCGGGAATCCGCGCCTTGCGCGAATAGTCGCGCGCAATGCGATCGATTTCCGCGTCCACGACGTCGCTGGGAATTTCGACCCGTACGTTCTTGCGTGTCTCGTTGACGTCGACCAGGTCGGTTTTCATGGCCAGGAATTTACCGTTGACAGTTTACCGTTCACGGGCAGCACGTGAGATCCGGTCCAATCGTCCGGGCACCACTGTGAACTGTTAACTGTGAACCTTGAACTGTCAAGCTGCTGTGGTGCGAAAGGGGGGAGTCGAACCCCCAAAGCCTTTCGGCTACCGGATCCTAAGTCCGGCGCGTCTGCCAGTTCCGCCACTTTCGCAGAGGGGTGACGCTCTCGCTATGCTACCATCTGGCACCCAATTTGGAGACTCGAACCGACCTTTACCACGGCTTGTTCCGGTGGCACATTCCCCGCAACGGCCAGCCGACCGCTGTCCCGACATGAATCGGGGCCGACAATGATTCCGTGTCCGACCACTGGTCGGCCGCTCCAGATCGCGACAGTGGACGCCCAGGCCGCGTCGATTTGCCCGCGCTGCGCGGTTCACGGGAAGGGAGGCTTCGTCTCCTTCGTCGGCGATTTGCGAATGGCCTACGCATGCCCGACCTGCCGCGAGTTCATCTGGCTCGCCGGCGTGTAGTGCTGGCGGAAGCCCGCCTCGGCGCTCGGCCCGCCCGCGCCTTCGTCGAAATCTAGAATGTCCACACCTGACGTCTGATCAGCCTTGAGACGTGCAGACGCAAGACTTCGTGTATCGGGTTCAGGCGCGCAAGGCGCTCAACGAAGCGCGGCTTCAGGGAGCGGTTCGACGTTGGTGATCAGATATTCCTCGACCACCCCGCGCCTCGCGGAATTGCTGTTGACCGACCGCCGCGCTGCGACGCGATGCGCACGGAGCCCGGCGCGGCGCGCCAGGTCGTTCTCGTCGTAGAGGCCGACGATTTCTCCCGCGGTAGAGTTGCTCAACAACACGTAGCTTCCGCGGCGCGCGAGCGATACGACGAGTTGCTGCAGCCGGCGCTGGCGGTTCGCATCGAAGGCAGACGAGGTGTACCCGGTGAAATTTGCGGTCCGGCTCACCGGCGCGTACGGCGGATCGACGTAGAGAAAATCACCAGACGCCGCGATGTCGTCGACCATCTCGAACGACCCGTACTCGAGTCGGACGCGCGGATTCGAGAAGGCACGCGACACGGCCAGCAACCTCGAGCGATCGACGATGCGCGGCCGTTCGTAGCGTCCAGCCGGCACGTTGAACCGCACCGCTGGCATTCACCCGGAAGAGTCCGTTGAACCCGGTGCGATTCAGGTAGATCAGCATGGCGGCGAGCTCCGGCGTGTAGGCAATCCGGCCGTCGGCGGCGCGGCGCTCCGCGCGGAGCGGATTGAAGCGGGCATCACGCACGTCGTAATAGTGTCTGGTGCCCCCCTCGAGCATGCGCCGCGGCGAGGCGGTCGAGCGCGCGCGCAATCACATCAGGATGGTCACGGACCGACTCGTAGCAGCCGATGAGGTCGGGATTGGAGTCGATCAGGAGGACGTCGCGATCGCGCAGCCGGCCCGCCTGCGACAGATCGAAGAAAACGGCGCCGCTGCCCACAAACGGTTCCACGTACCGGTTGAAGGCCGCGGGATAAAAGCGCCGCAGGTCAGGCAGGAGCTGACGCTTCCCTCCTACCCACTTCAAGAGCGGCCTGACGCTGGGCGTTTCCATCTGGTGAAACCTGATGGTGGCATGCTAACTGAGGCTTCGACGTTTCGAAACACCAGACCTGACCTCACGCCTCGAGCGCTCAACCTTCGCCGCATTGACTGGACAGCGGCTTTGCCGAGGCGTACCGGCTCGCTGCTGCTCCCGCCACATCCTGATTGATACATCGCGTACGACCGATAAGACGGCGGGACGTTTATCAGGGCCATTTTGCGCTTCAAAGCGCTGATATACATGAGTTTATCGAGCCTGAACGATCACGACCCGATCTGAGAGGGCCACTGGTGTCTGTATCATACCGATACGCTGAAGTATCGTATACGACACTAACGAGTCCTTACAGGTCACTTCAAGCGTGTTTTATCGATCTGCCGCAGAGACCGTTGACCACGGAAATTTGTGATGTGGTGTAACTGACGGGGCGGAGCTGTATCCAGCCCCGGTTTCGGCCCGCGCCGACAAGAGCACCGTCGCCTGCCACACGACGATTCCTAAAACAAGGTCAAGTCATGCGAGACACGGTTACCCTGGTCGCGGCCCAACCCCCGCGCCTCATGCCTGGCTCGGCCGTTCCAACTGAGCTGCTGGGAGGGTCGGCGACCATCGGCCGCGTGCAGGAGCTGATGCGCCGAACCGCGTCGCTCGCCAGCGGCGTGCTGCTGGTCGGCGAGCGTGGGGCCGACGCGCCGGCCATTGCGCGCGAGCTGCACGCGCGCAGTCGGCCTGCGGGCTCACCATGGATCGCCATCGACTGCGGCGCCGATCACGCTACCCGGATCGATCGCGGCCTGTTCGGCACCGCGCGTAACCAGGGGACGACCGACCTGGAGTCGGTGTCGAGCGACAGCTACGCCGTGGCAGCGCGGGGAGGTACGTTGTTCCTTCAGGACGTGACGGAGTTGCCGTCAGCGATTCAAGCGCGGCTGACGCGCATCGCGCGCGATGGCGAAGTGCGCGTCGATGGCGAGGTGGTGCCCATCGAGGTCCGTTTCGTCGCGAGCGCCGGGCCTTCGATCGACGACGACGTCCGCGAGCATCGATTCCGCGCCGACCTGTACCGCCGGCTGGCGGCGTCGCGGATCGATTTGCCGCCGCTGCGCGATCGACTGGAAGACGTACCGATGCTCGCGACGCGGCTGCTGGAAGAGGCCTCCGGCGCAGAAGGGCGGCAGCCGCGCACGTTCACCCAGGCTGCGCTGGCGTTGCTGGCTGCGCACAGCTGGCCCGGCAACCTGGCCGAGCTCAGGGCCCTCGTCGAGCGTGTCGTCGCGGAAACGCGCGACCAAGCCATTCAGATCGAGCAACTGCTTCCGGTGCTGCAGTTGGATCGCGCGGCAACGGCCTTCGTTCCGGTGGGCAGCCTCCGCGATGCCCGGCTCCGCTTCGAACGCGACTACATCGCCGCGGTTCTGCAGCATCACGGCTGGCGGATGGCTGAAGCTGCCCACACGTTAGGCATCCAACGGCCGAATCTCTATAGAAAGGCGCGACAGCTGGGGATTCCTCTGGCGCGGATCTCTGAGTAGGGGCGAACCAATGATGTCCATGCATATCCTCGCCTCTTTTCTGTTCGCCGTGACTCTGGCGCCTGAGGAGGCAACCCTCCCGCAAACAGCCGCGCCAAAGGCCGAAACGCAGGCGCCCGCGATACCCGGGCAGCCGGCGGCCCGGTCGGACAACTACGTAATCGGCCCGCAGGATCAGCTGTCGATCACGGTCTTCGAGGAGCCGAGCTTGACGGGGAAGTACCGCGTCGAGAACGACGGATTCTTCAATTTCCCGTTTCTCGAGCGCGTCCGTGCGGCGGGCCGTACCCTCAGCGGGCTCCAGGCGGAGATGACGAAGCTTCTGGCCGATGGATTCATCAGGAATCCTCAAGTCCGTGTCGAAATCGATCAATACAAGAGTCAGACCATTTTCGTCACCGGCGAGGTGCGCAGTCCGAACGAGTACACGATGACCGGCTCGAGCATGACGCTGCTGCAAGCGCTCGCCATGGCGGGGTCGCCCACCGCCAACGCCAGCAACGAAGTGATCGTGTCCCGTCAGCCCGTGGCTCGCGGCGCAGAAATGGAAATCATCAGGATCAACCGGAAGGATCTCGAGCTTGGACGAGCCGGGTACGACCTGGGCCTGAAGGACGGTGATGTCATCAACGTGCCGAAGGCTCAGACGTTCTTCATCAGCGGCTACGTGCGGAACACGGGCACGTATGTGCTCGACCCTGGTCTGACGGTCGAACAGGCGATCGCGCTTGCCGGCGGACTCAACGAACGGGGATCCAACCGGCGCGTAGTCGCCAGCCGTCTGGTGAAGGGAAAGCTGACCGACGTGTCGGTGCGGCTTGAGGACAAGGTGCAGCCCGGCGACACGATCAAAGTAGCCTCGCGGTTTTTCTGATGAGGATTGCCCGCCTTCACTTGTCCGCGCGATGAAGAGCACCGCCATCGACACGACACGATTCGAGTGGAACAGGTTTCACGCGGCCCCATCTGCTGGCGATCATCGTGAGAGCGGACTACCAGGGAGACGGGATCCGCTTCTTTACGACGGATGCATTTTCTCAGTAGCTCGCGCATATGCGCCGGCCGGCCGGTTATGTCATTGAATCTCACGTGCACAACGAGGTGATTCGCGAAGTCCAGTTCACGCGGGAGGTGCTCTTTATCAGACGCGGACGTTTGAGGGTCGACTTCTACACGAAGGACACGACTACGTCGAAAGCCGCGTCCTCGGCTCGGGCGATGTGGTGCTCCTCGCCGCCGGAGGTCACGGCCTCGAGATGCTCGAGGAAACCGAGATCATCGAGGTGAAACAGGGCCCCTATACAGGAGACGGCGACAAGAGCGCTTTCGAACCCACCACGCCGGTCGCATCTCAAAGTCCGCTAGCTTGGTAGCGTTTCGTCCCAGTGAATCGTGGATGTGTCCCCTGCGTGGCGGGAGCGACGCTCGTTCTAGTCGACGCTGATCCCACGACATGGAACATGCGGGTCGATCAGATCGCGTCACGAGTTACCGCTCGGACGAAGGCGATCATGGCCGTGCACATCTACGGCCTTCCTGTGGACATGGATCCGGTGCTCGAGCTCTCTGCCAGGCACGGACTCAAGGTGATCGAAGACGCCGCGGAAGTGCACGGTCAGTCATACAAGGACCATCCGTGCGGCTCGTTCGGAGCGGTCAGCACGTTCAGCTCCTACTCGAACAAAGCACGTCACGACCGGTGAGGGAGTCCCCACAACGATGTGGCGATCGATGCGGACGAGTTCGGCCGCCGGCTGGCCCGCCGCGGGCTCTACCTGCCGAGTGGGGTCGCGTTGTCCGACGCGCAGATCGATGAGGTGTCTGCAGCCGTTCGGGAGACGATGCAAGAGGTCCGCGCGTGACGGCAGACGTCTTCGACGGCTACGCGGCGTACTACGATCTGCTCTATCGCGAAAAGGACTACGCGGGCGAGGCCCGTTTCGTGCTCGATGCCCTGAACCGCCGAGGCGGGCCGGTACGGCGACTGCTCGGAAGCGGATGCGGGACGGGCGCACATGCCGAGCACTTTGCGGCACACGGGATCGACGTCGAAGGCATAGACTGCAGCGAGCCGATGCTCGACTCTGCGCGGGCTCGTGCGAAACAGCTCGGCGCCCTGGACGCACGCCTGCGTTCTTCCAGAGCCGACATTCAGCGGGTCCGGCTGGGAAGGACCTTCGATGCGGTTGTTTCGCTGTTCCACGTCTTCAGCTATCAAACGACGAACCAGCAGTTCCTGGACACGCTGGAATCGGCGCGGCTGCATCTGTGCGCGGGCGGGCTTCTGTTGTTCGATGCCTGGTACGGCCCGGCGTCCTGACCGACCTGCCGCAGGTGCGGGTCAAGCGGTTGAGCGGCGATCGGATCGAGGTCGTCCGCATCGCCGAGCCGCGACTGCAGCCCACCGAGAACGTGGTCAACGTCCACTACACGCTTTTCGTCAGATCCCTGGACACCGGAACGCTCGAAGAGCTGGCGGAGTCGCACGCGATGCGCTACCTGTTCGTCCTTGAGGTCGAACTGATGCTCGGCTCGCGCGGCTTCGAGTTGGTCGAGGTCCACGACTGGATGACCGACGCCGGCCCCACCGCGGGGTCGTGGACGGTCTACTTCATTGCACGGGCGACGTGATGCGGACCGGTACCAGCCTCGGATTCGATCCCGCCGCCGAAACACCCGGTGCATCTCCCGTGTCATCTGCGCCGATCGCTCTGGAATCGCTTCCGCCACTTCTCGTCATCAAGCCGCGCTCTGGCTGGATTCCGATCGGCTGGGGCGAACTCTGGGAGTACCGCGAGCTCCTGGGATTCCTCGTCTGGCGCGACATCAAGGTCCGCTACAAGCAGACGGTGCTGGGCGCTTCGTGGGCGGTTCTTCAGCCGCTGGCGACGATGGGCGTGTTCAGCCTGCTCTTCGGACGCTGGGCCAAGATGCCCTCCGATGGCCTTCCGTATCCGCTGTTCGCGTTTGCCGCGCTCCTGCCCTGGACGTTCTTCGCGAACGCCGTGTCGGCATCCGCCAACAGTCTGGTGGGCAACACCCATCTGATCAGCAAGGTCTATTTTCCACGGCTCCTGATCGCGCTGTCGTCGCTCGGCACTGCGCTGCTGGACCTCGGCGTCGCGATGGTCGTCATGTTCGCGCTGCTGGCATTCTACGGCGTGGGTGTCACCCCGCAGCTCGTCGCGCTGCCCGCGCTGGTGCTGGTGCCGTTCCTTCTCGCCTTCGGCGTGGGCTCCGCGCTGGCGGCGCTGTGCGCGATTTACCGGGACGTCCGGTACGTCGTCCCGTTCCTGCTGCAGCTCTGGATGTTCGCGTCGCCGGTCATTTACCCGGTGAGCCTCATTCCAGCCGAGTGGCGGTGGATTGCCTACCTCAACCCGATGGTTGGGGCGATCGACGGGTTCCGATCGGCGCTCCTCGGCCTGCCGTTCAACTGGGTCGCGATCGGATCTTCGTATGCCATCACGCTGGCCGTTCTCGTGGCTGGGTTGTCGTACTTCCGCCGCGTCGAGCGCCTCGTGGCCGATCTCATTTGAACTGCTATCTGCCTTCACCCTCGTGAACCACAGCTCGCCGATCGACGCTCCTGTGTGACGACAGTGCTCCCCGCCGTCCGCATTCTGCGCCTGGCCAAGCGGTATCAGCTCGGCGAGGGCCCTCGCCTCGCCGGTTCGTTCCGCGAGGTGCTGGTCAACCTGGCCACGGCCCCTCTGCGTCGCATGCGGCGCCTGAGCGGTTCCGCGGAGGACGGGTGGTTCTGGGCACTGCGCGACGTGTCGTTCGACATCCCGCCCGGCGAAGTAATCGCCGTCATCGGGCGCAACGGCGCCGGGAAGAGCACGCTGCTCAAGATCCTGAGCCGGATCACGGAGCCGACCGAAGGGCGCGTCGAGCTGAGGGGACGGGTGGCCAGCCTGCTCGAAGTGGGCACCGGGTTTCACCCCGAGCTCACCGGTCGCGAGAATGTCTTTCTCAACGGGGCGATTCTGGGCATGCGCCGCGCGGAAATCCGCCGGAAGTTCGACGCCATCGTCGACTTCGCCGAGGTGTCCACCTTCATCGACACGCCGGTGAAGCACTACTCGAGCGGCATGTATCTGCGGTTGGCGTTTTCCGTCGCCGCGCATCTCGACGGCGAAGTGCTGCTGGTCGACGAGGTGCTCGCCGTCGGGGATGCCGCGTTTCAGAGAAAGTGCCTCGGCAAGATGAGGGACGTCGGCCGCGCTGGACGCACCGTGATCTTCATCAGCCACAATATGGCTGCCGTCTCCGCTCTGTGTACTCGGGCGATCGTGTTGGAGGCGGGCGCGCCTGTCTTCGACGGGGCGGCTCGCGAGGGCGTTCGTCAATACCTTGAAAAGAACCTGGCGGATCCGGCGCTCTCATGGGATCTCGCGGCCACATCACGCAGGGTGACGGATCTCGGCTCGCTGGCCCGGCTCGAACGCGTCACGGCGCTGACGGTACGCGGCGACGGCTTCAGGTTCGCGGAACCTTTACGGTTCCGCGTGAGTGTGGTTTCGACCGCGACGCTCGAACATCTCGAGTGTGCGATCGGCCTCGACGACATGTTCGGTTCCCGTGTCGTGACGTTCTCGTCGGACCGCAGGCAGATGTCGACGAAGGCTGGCGTGCGCTACCACATCGACGTGACAGTGCCGCCCTTCGGTCTGCGCCCCGGACGCTATCTGGTATCGGTCAGTCTGTATTCCGGAGGCCGCTACCACGACTACCTCGTGCATTTCGGCACCCTTTCGATCGTCCCGCTCCACGATGACGACCAGGGTCACGTGGACGACCAGCCGGATCGCGGCCCAATCGCTGTGTCCTCGGAGTGGATGATGTCGGAGATGCCGACGGGCTTGCCCGCATGACGTCGATGCCCTTTGGATCGTGGGTGCCGGGGGCCCTCTGGGCGAGGAGCGCAGGCACCCATCTGCGGTGGATGCTGCGCCAATCGAGAGCCGACTCGGCCGATCGGTCGGGACGCCCCTTCCGATACATGCATCCCACCGTCGGCCGTTTCGTCTATCACCCGTCGGACTATCTGTCGCGCCGCGTGTTTCTTCATGACAACTTCGAACGCGAGGAACTGCGCTTCGCCATCGACCGCGCGCGTGCCGGCGGGACGATCCTCGACGTCGGGGCCAATATCGGCCTCTATACGGCCGCCTGTGCGCACGCAGCGGGCGACCGCGGCCGCCTGATCGCCCTCGAGCCCGGTCCCACGACTTTCCAGAAACTCACCCGGACGTGCGCGTTGCTTGATCTGACCAGGGTGACGCTCCTGCAGGTGGCGGCGGGACGCGCCAGTGGCCCGGCAGTCCTCGTGGGCGGTCGATCGGAGCGGGACGTCCACCAACATCTCGCCGACGCCCGCCCGCACAATCCCGAAGACGGCCTTCAAGTCGAAGGCAGGCGGCTCGACGAGGTCTGCGGTGATGACGCCGGCGCGGTGACGCTGATGAAGATCGATGTCGAGGGTCATGAGCTCGAGGTCCTCGAAGGCGCCGGGCGCATCCTCGCGAACGGGTTGGTTCAGGTCATCCTCGAGTTCAGCGCCGCAACGCTGGCTGCCGCCGGCGCATCGAGCGAACGCCTGTGGCACTTCATGACTCGCACGCACCAGTGCATCGGCACCATCGGCGAGGACGGTGCGTGGCTGGCTCCGACTCTGGCAGACGTCACGTCGCGCCGACCGGATGATGTGTTCAATACCTTCTGGATACCGCTCGGAGCGGTGGGGGCGTCGAGGCCGTGCTGAAGGACGCGCTCGTCGGTCTTGGCGTCCTGCCGTCGCGGTATACGTGGCGCAACCCGTTCAAGATCGTCGAATACGGTGAGCTGCTTCAAGGGATCGACATCCGCAAGACAGACGTCGTCTTGGATCTCGGCTGTGGCTCCGGCCCCCAGGATCTGCTGCTCGCCCGGCAGGCCGCTCATGTCGTGGGCGTCGATGTCTCAACCACCGAGATTGCCCGCGCTCGCGCGCGCGCCGCGGCCTACGCAGACGCACAGAACATCGAATACCTCTGCACGCCGCTCGAAGCCGCCGGCTTCAAACAGAATCAGTTCGACAAGGTCATCAGTTTCTGCGTACTGGAGCACATCGCCAATCGCGATGAAGTGCTGAGTGTCGTGTCCGAGATCTTGAAGCCGGGCGGCCTGCTGCTGATAAGCGTCGATAGCCTGGCGACGATATCCGACGCCGCACTCATCGCGAAGCACCAGAGGGATCATGCGGTGCACACATACTTGACGCCGACCGGGATCCGCACCCTGCTCGGAGGCCACGGGTTCGGCAATATTCGGGTCTGGCCGATCTTCCGCAGCCCGTACGCGAAGCGCCTGTTCGAAGCGGGCATCCGGTCGGGATTTCAGTATCACCGGTACCGGAAGTTTGGAACGCTCGCGCGGCTGACCGTCGACGAGTGGCGGTACCGTCGCGCCAGCACCGGGATGTTTCTGTGTGCGACCGCAACGAGACTCTCATGACGGGCAGGGCGGATCGTCCAGGCCGCGTCGCGTTCGTGATTCCCGATCCCGATGTAGATGCGCTCGCAGGTTCTCGCAAGCCAATCCGGCTGCTGGCCGCGTCCGGCACATGCCGGACGCGACTTACCAACAACACAAGCCAGACGCCCCTGAACAGGTGACTCCTGCGGTTCGCGTGGATCGAGTGTCGAAGCGCTACCAGCTCGGGGCGCGCCCGCCGGTCGACGCGTCGTTCCGCGAGATGCTGGTCGAGTTAGCGAAGACACCGATCCGCCGGATACGGCGATTGAGCGGAGATATGCTCTCGAGCTGCGGATTCCGCAGCCGTACCTCAATCCAGGCCGCTACTTCCTTTCAGTCAGTCTGCTCTCGGGCCAGACCTACTTCGATCTGCTCTTCCACGTCGCGGCCTTCGATATTGCTCCGATCCACCATGACACCGGCGACTACTTCGCGCCAATTGCGGGTGCCGGCGCCCTTCGACTTCCTTACCAGTGGACGCACGGAGCGGCGCGGCAAGGCGCCGTTGCTGCAGCCGCGGTAGGCGGGAGCGGGATGTCATGATTCGCCTGGCGCTGGTCGGATGCGGAAGGGTCGCCGAGGTCTTTCATCTGCCGGCCCTGTCCCAGGTTCAGGGCATCACGTTATCGGCCGTCCTGGACGTCAATCTGTCGCGCGCACAGGCGCTCGCCGCCGCGAGTGGCGCCCCCAACGTACACTCACGACCGAGCTCAGCGACCTCGTCGGCAGATGCGACGCGGTGCTGGTCGCGCTACCGAACTACCTCCACGCGCCCGCCTGCATTCCCCTGCTCGAGCGGGGCTGCCACGTGCTCGTCGAAAAGCCGATGGCCACCATCTCGGTCGCAGAGTGCGACCGGCTGATCACGGCGGCTCGCGGCTCGGGGGCCGTGCTGAGCGTGGCCATGGTGTGGCGATTCATCGCCGCCGCCGAGCAGCTCGCGCGCGAGGTGATTTCGAGACGGACGTTCGGCGTGATCCGCCGAGTTCGGGTGACCGAGGGCGTGATTTACAATTGGCCGGCTACCACGGGATTTTTCCTGAAGAAGGAACAAACTGGCGGAGGCGTCCTGGTCGATTTCGGATCACACGTTCTCGACGCGTTGCTGTGGTGGCTGGGTGAGCTGACCGTCCGCACCTACGAAGACGATACCTACGGAGGTGTCGAGGCCGAGTGCCACGTTCGCTGCACGTCAACGACCGGCGTCGCAGTCAACATCGAGCCGGCGCTTGCAATGCAATCTACGTGGACGATGTTGCGCGGTCGGTGTCTCGGGCGGTGATGATCGACACGGCCTCGAAGATTGCCGTCAACCTGGCCGCGGCTGATCGTCCCAGCTGGCGCGCGTTCTACGGCGCCTACGAGGAGCGGGTCCGGCCGGGTGCCGTCAAGGAATGGCCAATCGATGCGATCCTCGAGGCGATTGCTGTGCGTGCTCGCGACCGGCGCGGCTGGCGGGCCGTCCAGCGTGCGCTGCGCGACCGCAGCGTGCGCGACCGGCTGAACGAGATTCCGCTGCTCGCCGGCCTCAATACGCTCGGCAAGTCGCTAGGCTGGCGCGGCCTGCCGTCGACCGAGATCCTTTCACCCCTTCGCGAGAACGACGACGCGGGACAGCCTGGGCTCGTTGACAATCTGCCGGACCCGGTTCGCATCGGCTTGTACGTCCGCGCGCCCCACGTCGACGGCGCAAAAGCACAGCGGTTGCTCGGCGTGACACCACGCGACCTGGCGTCGGGGATGCGTCCGACGGGCGGATGGATACAGTGGGCGGGTCTCGCACTGGAACCGTACGCAGCGGCGCGACCCGCGTGACCACGACGAGCCACATGAGAGCCGTCGCCTTCGTGATTCCCCATCCCTACGTGGATGCGCTCGCCTGCTTCCGCGAACCGATCCGGTTTCTGGCCGATGAAGGCTGGGCGGTCGACCTGTACACGGGCTTTTCACCCCTTCATCCGGCGCCGTTCTTCGGCAGGGAGAGCGTGCGGCTCGTCCCAGTGGTCATGTCCCGCTTCGGCGCGATCGAGCTTGTCAAACGACTCGTCTGTCGCCGGCCACGATACCGCTTCATCGTGACAGTGCCACAGTGGGGCCTGCACTACAGCGCCATCGCCTCGCGTCTCGCGGGTATCCCGATGTGTTGCATTTCCGACGAGTTGATGACCGAAGAGGAAGCGACGACGGCCGAGGAACGAGCGTGGAAGGAGCGCGAGCGACGCGCCCATCAACGGTGCGACTGGACGATCGCGCTCAGCCAGGAGCGGGCGGACTTCATCCGCGGGGAGAATCGGCTCGGTCGCGACCACCGCATCTTCGTGGTGCCCAACTCGGAGCCTGGCGCGTCTGGTCGCGTGAGGAGCCACTATTTTCACGACTTACTCGGCTTGCGGTGCGAGCAACGGCTCCTTCTTCACGCTGGAAGCCTGTGGTGGAAGGAAGCAACCGCGTTGATCGAGGCGGCTCAAAGGTGGACGAACGACTGCGTGGTGGTATTTCAAGGCCGATATGTCGCTCCCACCAACGACTGGTGCGACTCGGCCCACGTGCGGTTTTCGCGGCAGGTGCTGCCGGCCGCCCTGCTGGGCTACGCCGTGTCTTCGGCCTCGATTGGACTCGCGCTCTATGACGAGTCACGAATCAATAACCGCCTGATGGGTACCGCTTCAGGGAAGGTTTCGCTCTACATGAAGAACGCCCTGCCTGTCATCGCCACACGGGCGGGCGGGTTCGACTGGATTGAGCAGGAGCAGTGCGGGGTGTGCGTCTCCAGCGTCGGCGAAATCCCTGCCGCCGCCGAGCGCATCTGGACCGACTACGACCGGTACGTCACCAACGTCCGGCGCTACTACGACGAGACACTGGACTTCGCGCCCCGGTTCAGGCCGGTGGCGCAGCTGATGGGCGAAGGATGAACGGCGGCTTACACCGGCAGCCGGACGGGGACGGCCGCCGGCCCGACAACGATCACCGATACGCGGTCCAGCTGAAACCGCACGCGTCATGAGCAGGGCATGAGGCCACATTCGGTTGCTCTGCTCGTGCTGAACTACAACGGCATCCAGCATCTCCAGGACTGTCTGTCCACGGCGGTGGCTGCTGCGTCCGAGCTCGGAAGGCCATGCCCCGTTCTGCTTGTGGACAATCGCAGCACCGACGCGAGCGTCGCCTTCACGCGTGAGTGCTTTCCCAGCGTCGAGGTCATCATCTCGCCGAAGAACGACTTCCTGTTTTCTCTGAATGAGGTCGTCGTCGGTCGGCCCGAGGACATCGTCGTCATCCTGAACAACGACCTGCGATTGGCCCGGGGATTTGTGGCGCCGTTGATCGCCCACTTCGCGGATCCTGCGGTGTTCGCGGCAGGGGCCGGGATTCGCGACTGGGACGACTCGACGGACACGGTCGGGCCGCGCTGCGCCCGTATTCGCCACTGCTGGTTTTACAAGTGGTACAGCGTCGAACGCCAGCAGCCGGCGTTCACGCTCGAAGCCTGCGCGGGAGCCGCAGCGTACCGCCGGTCGATGTTCGTCGAGCTCGGAGGATTCGACCCTCTCTTCCGGCCCGGTTACTACGAGGATCTCGACTTGTCGTATCGCGCATGGGCGCGCGGTTGGAAGGTGATATACGAACCGGCGAGCCGCGTGTATCACCGGATCAGCGCCAGCATGCGGGCACGGTATGGCCAGGTCGAACAGGACCGCCTCTTCTACCGGAACCATCTGCTCTTCACTGCCAAGAACGTCGGCGGCCCGGCATTTCTGCTCGGATTCCTGCTTCTGCTGCCACTGCGGGCCGTCCGGCCGATCATTCGCGGCGACCTCGTGCCGTTGGTCGGATTCCTGCGGGCGTTACCGGCGCTGCCGCGTGCGGTCGTTCGCCGGTGCCGATCGCACGGCGCCCGGATCGATCTTGCGCGGTTCGAGACTGTCACGCCGCTCGACATGGCCCGTGTCTGAACCGCGTCACATCGTGTTCTTGACGACCGACTTCCGGCCCATGGTCGGCGGCGTGGCGGACCACTTGCACCGGATGGCCGACCATCTGGCGGCTCGCACGCCGGTGACGGTCATGACGACGGTGTCGTTTGCGGGAACCAGCTGGCCTCATGCGTACCGTCTCGTCGCGCTCGATCCGCTTCCGGAACGTCAGCTTGGACGGCTGCGCGGCGACACCCTTCCGCCGCTCAGAAGACTGCGCACCGGGGCTCATTTCCTGGCATTGCGCCGGTACGCCGACCGGTTGCTCGCGGCCATCAAAGAGCAGCAGGGCGATGACGTCGCCGTTGTAATTGGCATCTGGGACACGGCTTCGCACTTCTGGTGCGACGCATGTCGCCGCGCAGGGGTGCCCTACTACATCGTCGCCTATGGCGTCGAGCTGCTCCTGGAGCTGTACGGCAGGCTGCCGCAGTGGAGAGCGACCGATTTTTCGAACTCCGTCCGCGTGATCGCGGTCAGCCGCGCCACTGCGACGCTAGCGGCGGATTCTTTCCCGTTGGCGACGCCGCCAGCTGTCGTCAACCCTTCGGTCGGTCCATGTCCAGTGGCGGCTGACATCGCGTCGAGGGCAGCCGATCTGCGACGGGAGCTGGGGCTCGATCGCGCAAACCAGGGCCCGCTCCTGCTGACCGTCGGCAGGCTGGTTCCCCGCAAGGGTTGCGACCTGGTAATGCGAAGCGTCGCCGAGCTAGCCGCAGAGTACCCGGGCCTTGGGTACATCATCGCCGGCGGCGGACCCGAGCGCGAACGACTGGACGGGCTCGCGCGCGACCTCGGTATCGCCCATCGAATTCGAATGCTGGGCGACGTTGACGACCTCACGAAATGGGCCGCCTACGACATCTGCGACGTGTTCGTGTCCCCGACACGACCCTCGCACAGTGCCGATTGGGAAGGATTCGGCATCGTCTTCATCGAGGCAGCATTGAGCCGGCGCCCGGCGATCGGCGGCCGCACCGGGGGCACGGCGGACGCCATCGTCGATGGATTGACCGGGGTGCTCGTAGACCCGGATGAGCGCGGCGAACTGTCGAGGGCGATTCGTCTCCTGTTGGGCGACGCCGGACTTCGTGCCCGACTCGGCCGCACCGGGGAGCAGATGGCACGGACCCGCTTTACAGGCGAGGCCGCGCTGCGGAGTCTCAGAGATCAGCTTGACTGGAATTGACGCGGTAATCGCATGACTTTGACCCGTGAAGAAGTAGAAGCCTCGGTCCAGTCGGTTCCATTCTGGTGGCATTCGATCGATCTCGGCGGCGGCCTCGTCACACCCGGCGCCCAGCCTCGAGAGTTCCTGGACGCGCGACTGCGCTCGCTGCAATTGCCGGACGTCCACGGCAAGACCGTTCTGGATATCGGCGCCTATGATGGCTTCTATTCCTTCGCGGTCGAGCGGCTCGGCGCAGCCCGGGTGGTCGCCCTCGATCACTACGTGTGGTCGCTCGAGCTGCCGGAGCACATCAAGTATTGGAACGAGTGCAAGGAACGAGGCATCGTTCCAGAGCTCTATCACAACACGCCGCACTGGCGGCCCGCGGAACTGCCGGGAAAGCGCGGATACGATACGGCCCATCGCCCACTGGACAGTCGAGTCGAGACGGTCGTCGCCGATTTCATGACCGCTGACGTCTCGGCGCTCGACACGTTCGATGTCGTGCTGTTTCTGGGTGTCCTCTATCACCTCGAAAACCCGTTGCAGGCGGTGCGACGCGTCTTCGAGCTGACCCGTGAACTCGCGATCATCGAGACGGCAGCGATGATGATTCCCGGCTACGAACACGTGCCGTTGTGCGAGTTCTATGAATCGAATGAGTTGAATGCCGACGTGTCGAATTGGTGGGCGCCCAACCAGCGCGCGTTGATCGGGTTATGTCGGGCAGCCGGTTTTCGACGGATCGAACCGCTGACTGACGCTCCGCCGCCAGCCGTATCAACCAGGCTCAAGTCCACGGCCAAGTATCTGGTGGCCGGCACCGGCGTGGAATTGCCGACGAAGCGCCTGAACACGAGTCGGTACCGTGCGATTGTGCATGCCCGGAAGTAGACCGATTCGGCGGATCGTCATTGCGGGTCGGCGCAACCGGGCCGGCGTGACCGGAGAACGGCCGGGTCCGCTTCACCTCGATCACGTCGGCACGCGATCCCGTCCGATCAGCGCCAGACACGGGGCTCACTGCCGTCACGTGGGCTTCCCCGAATGATCGGCCGGACCGGCTCGCGCAAATCTGCCCTTGTGCTGGCCGCCTTTCTGCCGCTGGTCCTCACTCTGGCGCTGGTGCAGCTCTGGTTACTGCAGAACACGACACCGCCGGCCGACGGCATCGCGTACTTCGAGGTCGCAGACCAGATTCCCCGTATGGGATACGGCAAAGCGCTGCCGCAGCACTGGTCGCCGCTTTATCCCCTATATCTCCTGGCCATCCGCACGGTCGCTCCCGCGTCGCTCGATCGTGAGCTGCTGGTGACGGCGGCGGCCGATACGCTGCTTCTCGTCACGTTATGCGTCGTGGTCATGCTGGTCTTTCGCTCGCTCGGCAGGCTGTGCTGGCCGGACGACGCCGGCCCTCGCCTGGCGTGGCTGACCTACGGGTGCGGGCTTGCCGTGTTTTTGGCCTTCGGGATCCTGCGAGTGGGACTTCGAATGCCTGACGCACTGGTCACGTCACTCGCCATCGCCACACTGTGGGTATGGTGTCAGGCCAGCGCCCGACAACTGGCCCTGAAGTGGACCGCCGCCGCGGGGGTGTTGAGCGGCGTCACCTATCTGGCTCGCGCGAACCTGTTGCATTGGTCTCTCGTCGTTGGTGCCGTCGCGTGCGTGCTCGCTCCTGGTGTTCGGCCGCGCCGGCGATTGCTGGCGTTCGCCGGGTTCTGCCTGGGGCTGATGCTCGTCTTTGGGCCGCAGTCGTACGTATTTTCCACCGCCCGCGGACGCTTCACATTCGGCGAGACAGGCAAGCTCGGGTTTGCCGATGTATACGGAGCTGTATGGCCGGGCGGCGTCCCCGCATGGCCTGTCGTCCTCGAAGGTGGAGATGTTCGGCTGTTCACCGAGTCACGCGACGTGCAGTTTCCTGGGTTTTACGACCCGAGTCGAGAGTTCGACGACGCAACCATTCAATTCGACGTGCGGCGGGCGGCGTGGGCGATCCCGCGTTCGGTGAACTCATGCCTGATGGGCGCCTGGACTGCGTCGTTCGCGTTGATGTGGCCCTTGCTGTGGGCAGTGTGGCCACTGCTGCTGTTTGGCGTCGGACGAAGGTCGAGTGCGCCGGATCCGGGCGACACCCGAGCAACATTGCGATGGCGGCTGGCGTGGTTTCTGACGCTTGCCGGCTGCGCCGGCATCGCCATGCATCTCCTCACGTTCTGCTATGGCTACTACCTGCCTCCGTATCTCATCGCGTCGCTGATGGGGGTGTGCCTCGCCATGCTGGACGTGTCGCGGGGCGACTCGAGTGCGCGCGCTCGTCAACGTGCGGCGCAGATGGCGGGCATTGGATTCGCCGTCGCCGTCACGTTGCTCACCCTGCGATATGTCCGAACGGCCGAAGCCCAGGCGCGGGAGGCAGGTCTTTCAGAGGCCAAGGCCATGGCGGCGGCGCTGACCCCGTTCCCCATCTCGGAGACTGGCCTCCGCCGGATCGCAGCGGTCGGCCGGAACTGGCTGGGTCTCTATGGCGTCCGCCTCTCCGGCAGCCAGCTGTTGGCCGATATTCCGAATCCCGACGTTCTTCACGATCCGATCCGTCTGGCCAAGGCGATGGCGACCCTGCGCCGTCAGGGCATCGTCGCGTTGCTGGTTCCGGGGGGAGTGCTGCGACCGCAGGATCATCTGCAATGGCAGCCGATCGGCAGCGGTGCCTGGACGATCGTGGATGTGCGGGCGAACGGCCACGACGAGTCCGGGCAATGACGGTGCCCGCGAATGCGCGACGCGATGCGAATCCTCTCGAGCCGTGCACGCACGAGCGCGGTGTGGGTTTTCACCGGGCGCTATTGGACGGACGTTTGAGAGCAGCGCTTGGCTGGAGCTAGTCAACTGCGTCGAGCGCCACTGCACATCGCCTGCGTGCTGGGTACACGGCCCGAGGCGATCAAACTCGCGCCAATCATCCTCGCGGCGCGGGCGACACCGGATTCGTTCGTGGTGACGACGATTGCGACCGGTCAGCACCGCGAAATGGCCGATGCCGCGCTCGCCGGGTTCGGACTGAGGGCGGACCTGGACCTGAAGGTGATGGAAGCGAATCAGCGTCCGACGGACGTGATCGCGCGCGTAATGCTGGCGCTGCCGCCCGTGCTCGACACGATGCGGCCCGATGTCGTGTTGGTGCAAGGAGACACCGCCAGTACGCTGGGCGGCGCACTGTGCGCGTACCACGCCAAGATCCCCGTTGGTCACGTGGAGGCCGGCTTGCGCACGTCGGACCGCTACAGCCCCTTCCCCGAAGAGATAAACCGGCGTCTCACATCCGCGATTGCTACATTTCATTTCGCACCGACCACGACCGCGCGGGCGCGCCTGCTCGCGGAACACATCGAGTCCGAGACCGTCGTCGTCACCGGCAACACGGTCATCGACGCGCTCCGGTACCTGCGCCCGGCGATGCGCCAGCCTGCGGGCATCACGCTGCAGCCGAAGTCGCGGCTCATCCTGCTGACGTGCCACCGCCGGGAGAACCATGGCGAGAAGCTCGGCGCGATCTGCACCGCGATCCGGAACATCGTGGCGGCGCGAGCCGACGTCATCGTCGTGTGCCCTGTCCACCCTCACCCGGAGGTCGCATCCAGGATGCGGTCTGAGCTCGGCGGCATCCGGGGCATTCAGCTCCTGGCGCCTGTCGACTACCCGGAACTGCTGTGGCTGTTGGAGGCATCGACCCTCGTCCTGACGGATTCGGGCGGCCTGCAGGAGGAGGCTCTCGCGTTCAAGCGGCCGGTACTGGTTCTGCGCGACGTCACCGAGCGCCCTGAAGGCGTGGAGAGCGGCGTAGCCCGATTGCTAGGGACCGACCGCGCGACGATCGTGCGGGAGACCCTGCGGTTGCTCGACGATCCACACGAGTATTCACGAATGGCGATTGGCGGAAACCCCTACGGCGACGGCCATGCCGCCGCGCGAGTTCTCGGCTGGCTGCAACAGCACGTGCCCGGCTCCAAGGGCGCCGGGGCAGCCCTGGCGTCCTCGTGAAGGCGGTCGACCTTTGTCCCGCGTGCGACAGCCACTCCTTCCAGCCGTTCTCCTTCACCGTGGAGTCGGAGCGGAGCGGCGCGATGCATTTCGCGCAGACGCGCTGCCGGGACTGCGACCTGGTATTCGCCAATCCCGTTGCCGAAGCTGACGAGGTCGAGCGCTTCTATCGTGCCGAGTACTACGAGGAACACGAGCAGGTGTACAACGCGAACAACCCAGATCTCGAACAGAGCATTCGCGATCGCGCACTCGGCGAGGCGGAGGGCCTGCGCGGTTCAGTCCTGCCGTACGTGCCAGCCGGGAGGTTCTTCGAGATCGGAGCGGGGCACGGTGCACTGCTGGCCGGAGCGCGGCAGCTGGGATTTGCGGTCGCCGGCATCGAACCTTCCACACACGCCGCCAGTTTCGCGCGCGACGTTCTCGGACTCACCGAGGTGCGCTGCGGCATGTTCAACGCGGCCGACTGGCCCGCTGCAACGTGCGACGTCATCTATTCCTTTCAGGTTATCGAGCATGTCTCCAACCTGCACGACTTCGTGGGGGGCATTGCCCGGATGCTGAAGCCCGGTGGTCTGACGATTATCGGTACCGAGAACCATCACAACGCCTGGGTTCCGGTACGACGCGCGAGAAGCTGGCTCAAGGGTCGGCGCCTTCCAGAGTTCCAGACCGCGAGCCACCACACGTTCTATTTCTCCGACAAGAGCCTCCGCCGGCTGGTCGAGCGGCACGGCTTGCGCGTGGAGAAGTGTCTCGTCTACACGCCGTCGCTTGCGTTGAAGCGGCCGCACTACCACTTCCGCCACTGGTACTCCAAGCTGGGGTTCTACCTCTTGCACTACGCCGACGAGTGGACCGGCCGTGGAGGGCGACTGCTCGTCTGGTGTCGAAAACCGAGCGAGCAGGCACCCGCGGCTTCTTGATGTTACGCCAGTTGAAAGCACTCGCGCGCGCTGTGGCACCGGCGCCCGTACAGAACGCGTGGGGCCTTCTCCGCCGCGAGATGAAGCGACGTCACGCACGGATCGCATTCGAGGGTGCGACGGCCGGACCCTCGTATCTTCCGCCCGGCATGCTGATTGCCCTGATGCGGAGCGGCTACCGGCCGCCAGACGTGGTTCGATACGACCCCGACGGTCTGGTCCTGCGCGCCGGGGAAAAGCTCGTGCAGATGCAAGCGCGCCTGCCGCTGGCGCGGTGCCGCAGGTGTGTAGAGCTGGGTTGCTGGGACGGGATGGTCCTCGCGGCACTCGCCGAGCGCGGACACGTCGCGTACGGCGCCGACCTGTCCGGCGAGGGCTTCGATCGGCGTGCGCGCGCGGCCGGGGCACGGCTGGTGCTCACCGACGCCTCGACGCTGGCGTTGGGATCGTGCACCGTCGATCTCGTGTACTCCTTTGCGGCATTCGAGCATTTCGCCGATCCGCACGGGGTTGTCAACGAAGCCTGGCGAGTGTTGAGGCCCGGCGGCCACCTGTATCTGATGTTCGGTCCCGTGTACACTTCCCCGTACGGCCTGCACGCGTATCGGCAGATCCCCGTGCCCTACTGCCAGTACCTGTTCACTGACGCCGATCTGAAGACCTATGCCACGCGCGAGGGTTTGCCGACCGCCTGGCCGTACGTCAACGGTGTCAGCGTGACGGCCTATCGCCGGCTCTGGGCGCAGCAGACGACGCGCTTCGAGCAGCTGTACTACCGTGAGCATTCGACGGGAGGCGTCGGCGCGGAGCTGATCACGAAGTATCCCTTCTGCTTCCGGTCGAAGGTACCGGCGTTCGACGACCTGTTCGTCTCGGCCGTCGAAATCTGTCTTCGCAAGCGATGAGAATTCTCGCGCTGGAAAACGAGCTGACGTCGATGCGGGGCGGTCAGGAGATCAGCCTGCTCGACGTCTGCCGTGGTCTGTCAGGGAAAGGGCATCGGATCACGCTTGCCTACGTGACAAGCGGCGATCTCGAGGAAGAGTACCGGCGGGTTTGCCAGCGACTAATGCGGGTCCGCACCTATTCGATCGACCGATCTCGCACCCTGATGTCACTCTGCGCTTTTGTCGGTTCGCTATGGACGGTCCGCAGCGAGCGTCCTGATGTCGTGTACGCGAACCAGTATCAGGACAGTTTGTTTGCCGGGATCGCCCGGCGGCTCCACCGGGCGCCGTTCGTGTGCCACCTTCGCCTTCCGCCGCCCGACGTCATGTGCACGCAGTTCGGGCTCGGCATGAGTCAGGCGACACGCCTCATCGCAATTTCCGAGCAGACAAGACGTGATTGGGTGGCGTGCGGATACTCGCCGCAGGCAATCGATGTCGTGCACAACGGGATCGATCCGGGCCGGTATCTCCGTCGGGCCGACCGGTCGGCGCTTCGTCGCGCACTGGGCGTGCCAGTCGACGGGTTGCTGGTGACGTACGCGGGTCGGCTCCACCCGGCCAAGGGTGTCGAGACACTGCTCGAAGGTTTCAGCCTGATTGCACGTAAGCGGCCAAGCCATCTCGTGCTGGCCGGTCGCGCAGCGGTCATGCCCGGCTTCGAGCGGCGGCGTCCGGGACTATCTTGGCGAGCTGCGCGACCTGGCGGCGCGTCTGGGGATTGCGCGGGCAATCACCTGGATCGAGCATCAGCGCGACATCGCCGGACTGTTCAGCGCGAGCGACGTGACAATCGTGCCGAGCCTTTGGTCCGAGCCGTTCGGCCGCGTCGTCATCGAGTCGATGGCGTGCGAGACCCCGGTCGTCGCCAGCCGGGTCGGCGGAATCTCCGAGATTCTAACCGGCGAATTCGCGGAATGGACGGTGAAACCAGGGCAGCCAGAAGAGCTGGCGAGCCGCGCTCTCGCGATCGCCGATCGGTCTCGAGCGGATCCGCAGATCGGCCGGCGCGCGCGCGCGCACGTCACCGCCTTTTTCTCGGTCGATCGGATGATCGATGGCGTCGAGCGTGTGCTGTCCGGTGCGGTGGAGCGGTTTGGGATGCCCTCGGCGTTGGCGACCGTGGCATCGAGGCCGCACTGACGGTGCGCATCTGTTCCATCACGCCGCACCAGCTGCTGAACAATCCGCGTGCGATTCGTGAAGCCGATGCTCTGGCCGCCGCGGGCCACGACATGCGCGTGGTCGCCGTTCGGAACAGTCCTGAGCAGAGCGCGCTCGACGACCGCCGGGCGCGTGACCGCGCCTGGCGGCTTCAGACGGTTGACATCCAGCGTACGCCGGAAGGCCGCGGGGCGTGGCTCCGTACCGGCATCCGCCAGAAAGCCGCGAAGGCGCTCTGGCGGCGGCTTCGACGCGGACAGCGTCTGGCGACGATGGCATACTGCCGAACGGCCGCTGAAACTACGCGCCTGATTCTCGACGAGCCGCCGGATCTGATCATCGCCCACACACACCCGATGCTCGGCGTCGCGTTCCTGGCGGCGCGCCGGCTGGGCTGCCGCTGGGGATTCGACTGCGAAGATCTGCTGAGTGAAGAATATGGAGAGGGCATCAGCGACCCCGCCCATCAGGCGCTCGTCCGGTATGTCGAGGCGACGTTCATGCCCCGGGCCGACTACGTCACCGTCGCTTCTCCGGAATTCAGCCGGTGGCTGGCCGAGCACTACGGGATCCGTGAATCGATCTACGTCGCGAATGTGCCGTCCATCTTTGATGCTCCGGAGACTCTGCAGCCCGGATATCCCGACAGCCGGCGTCATCTCTCGTTGTACTGGTTTTCCATCTCGTTGGGACCGCTTCGCGGCGTCGAGGACGCGATTCGCGCTCTTCCCCTGATCGATGCCCCGGTCATGCTGCATCTGCGCGGGCGTGTCCTGCCTGGCTACGACAGCGAACTGCGGGCGCTCATCGGATCGTTGAACGTTTCGGACCGCGTCGTCGTGCACGATCTCGTTCCGCCCGAACAGGCCGTTCGCGCCGCGGCCGAGCACGATATCGGTCTCGTGCTTACCCAACCGTGCTGCGAAAACCACGAGTTGGCGGTCCCGAACAAGATCTACACCTACGTGATGGCCGGTGTGGCCGTCGGCTCAACGGCGACCCGCGGTCACCGCAGTGTGCTGTCCACGATGCCGGGGGTGGGGTTCGAGTATCGGCCGGGCAACCATGTGGAGCTTGCGGAGCGTGTCACGGCGCTCGCGCGCGAGCCCGAACGCCTTCGCGCCTGCCGGACCGAGGCGTTCCGGCTTGGTCAAGCCCGCGTCAATTGGGAGGTCGAACAGCGTCGCCTCGTTGATCTGGTGGCCGGCCTCGTCCCTCAGCCTACCGGCGTATCTGCCTGGGGTCCGGTTCGCGCATGACCGTTACAAGACACCGACGCGTGGTGCTCGTCGCCCCGGAGTTTCCGCCGTCCAACTCGGCCGGCGCACACCGGCCGCGCCTGTTTGCCAGGTATCTGCCCGCATTCGGATGGACGCCGACGGTCCTGACGATCAGGTCCGAACAGATCGAAGGTCCGTTGGACCCGATGCTCGAACGGCTGCTGGATCCGGCATTGACCATCGTACGAACCGCGGCGATACCCATCAAGCCATTCCGGCTGATCGGCGATCTGGGCCTTCGATCGTTGCCTGCGCACGCCCGGGCGCTGACCTCGATGATCAGACAGGGCCACGTCGACGCGGTGCTGCTGTTCGGGCCACCATGGTTCTCGTTCGCGCTCGGTCCGTTGATGAAACGGCGCTTTGGCGTCCCGTATGTCGTGGACTACATCGACCCCTGGATCACGACGCGAAGCGCCACGCGTCCTTTTCCGGAGAAGGCCTGGTTCTACCATCGCGCGGCCGCGGCCCTCGAGCCGGGCGTGCTGCGTTCCGCGGCGCACGTGACCGCCGTGTCCGAGGGCATTCTCGA
Organism: uncultured Acidobacteriota bacterium; assembly: GCA_963814975.1. Classification (GTDB taxonomy): domain Bacteria; phylum Acidobacteriota; class Vicinamibacteria; order Vicinamibacterales; family CAVVIG01; genus CAVUXJ01. Next base: position 224,716 of record CAWFFB010000022.1, read on the forward strand.
GGATCTGCGAGGCCGTTATCCCTGGCTCGAGGCCGGGCGCATGTCGGCGATGCCATACGGAGCGGATCCGGACGATCTCGAAGCCGCGGTGCAGCTTGGACTCACCCCGCCGGATTTCTCGAGTGATGACGAGGACCTGACGATCTCTTTTACGGGCGCCGTGCAGCCCACCAGCCAAGCATTGGTGACCGCGGTCCTGCGGGCGCTCGGCGCACTCGACGAATCACGCCCTGCGATCCGGCGCCGCATCCGTCTACGAGCCTACGGCACGAGCAATCTCACGTGGGGGCACGGCCGGCACACAATCCTGCCGGTAGCGCGCAAGCTGGGCGTCGATCATCTTGTCTCGGAGATGCCCGAGCGGATTCCATACCTGCAAGCGATGTCGGTGCTGCAGTCCTCCGGCATCGTCCTGGTCATGGGGTCGACCGACGCCTACTACCACGCATCCAAACTCTATCCCGCCATCGTGTCGGGCCGACCGATCCTGGCGATCTGCCATCACGATTCGAGCATCAGACGTGTCGTCGAGCAGACGGGAGTCGGGTTGTGCGTGACATTCGCCGACCCGCTCGAGCTCTCGTCGCGGGCCGGCGAGATCGCCACCGCGATTGAATCGCTGGCCGGCCGGCCGCGCCGCAAGCCCGATCGCGCCGCGATCGAGCCGTTCACGGCGCGCGCGTCGACGGCGAGGCTGGCGCAGGTGCTCGATCACGTCGCGGATCGGCCCATTCTTGCGGAGGCGATATGAGCGAGCGCGAAGCGATCGGCATCGGCGTCATCGGATTGGGCCACTGGGGACCCCATCACCTGCGCGTCTTCAGCCAGGTGCGCGGCGCCGAGGTCGTGGCCGCCGCCGACCCTTCGGCGGATCGGCGGCATCATCTCGAAAATCTGTACCGCGGCCTCACGCTGGTGGCCGATCCGCTGGATGTCTTGAATCGGCCCGACATCGATGCGGTGGTGATCGCCACCCCCGCCAGAACACACTTCGAGCTGGCCGCCGCCGCGCTCGAAGCCGGCAAGCACGTATTGCTCGAAAAGCCGATGTGCACCACCCTGTCGGATGCTCAGCGGCTCCATGCGCTGGCAGCGCGGGCGGACCGCGTCCTGGTCCACGGCCACGTGTTTCTCTACAACGCGGGCATTCGCTATCTGCGGGAGGGGATCGCGAGCGGCCGATTCGGCGGCGTCCAATATCTCCACGCGACGCGCACCAATCTCGGTCCGATACGTAGCGACGTGAACGTCGTGGCGGACCTGGCCACCCACGAGCTCACGATCTTCGACTATCTCCTGGGGCGGTCGCCGAACTGGGTGTCCGCCACCGGGAGCCGCCTGCTCGCCACCCCGCGAGAAGACGTGGCCTTCGTGACACTCGAATTCGGCGACTCCATCCTCGCGCACGTGCACGTGAGCTGGATCAATCCGCAGAAGATTCGGTCGCTGACCGTCGTCGGAAGTCATCGAATGGTTGTCTGGGACGATATGCAGCCGCTCGAGCCCATCCGTGTGTACGACAAGGGCGTCATGGAGGAGCCTTACTACGACTCGTTCGGTGAGTTCCAGTTGCGTCTTCGCGACGCCGATATCGTGATTCCGAAGCTCGCGCTGCAGGAGCCACTACGTGTGCAGGCCGAGGCCTTCATCCGCCGGCTGACCTCTGGCGAGCCGACGCCAAGCGAAGCGGACAGCGGCGTGCGCGTGGTGGCCTGCCTCGAGGCCATCCAGCAGTCGTTACGGGAGGAAGGGCGACGGGTCCATTTGGCCAGCGTGGCGGTGTCGTGAGGGAGCTTCCAGGCCGGCGCTTCGTCAACATCGCTGACGACGTGAAGCTCGGACGCGACGTCGTGATCTTCGAGTTCGTCAATCTTTATGGCTGCGAAATCGGCGCTGAAAGCCGCATCGGCGCCTTCGTTGAGATCCAGCGCGACGCGAGAATCGGCGAGCGCGTCCGCATCCAGAGCCATACCTTCATCTGTTCAGGCGTGCAGATCGAGGATGATGTCTTCGTTGGACACAATGTGACGTTCATCAACGATCGGCATCCCTCCAGCGAGAGCGCGCGCACGGGGGGATGGGTGCTCGAGCCGACCATTGTGAAGCGTGGTGCCTCGATCGGATCGGGCGCCGTGATCCTCTGCGGGCTGACCATCGGCGAAGGCGCCCGAGTTGGCGCCGGGGCGGTGGTGGTTGACGACGTGCCGTCGCAAACCGTCGTCGTCGGCGTTCCTGCGCACCCACTCGAACCGAAGGCGAAATGATGGCAGGTATTCCACTGGTGAACCTGGCGAGACAGTACGAGCGGCTGGCGCCTGAGCTCGATCGAGCGATCCACGAGACCTGCGCGCGAGCCGACTTCATCCTGGGACAGTCGGTCGAGACGTTCGAAACGGCATTCGCCGCCTATCTCGGCGTGCGCCACTGCATCGGTGTGGCGAGCGGAGCCGACGCTCTGCACCTGATTCTGCGGGGGCTCGGCATCGGCGCCGGCGACGAGGTGATTCTTCCGGCGAACACCTTCATCGCCACGGCCCAGGCGGTCTGGTACGCGGGCGCCACTCCCGTCCTCGCGGACTGCGACGAGCGTACCGCGAGCATCGACGCGTCGTCGGTCTTGGCGGCGGTCACGAACCGCACACGGGCCATCATGCCCGTCCACTTGTACGGCCAGCCAGCCGACGTCGATCCGCTCCTGGCGCTGGCGAACGAGCGCGGCCTGCACGTCATCGAGGACGCGGCACAGGCTCACGGCGCGGCGTACCGGGGGAAGAAGTGCGGGACGCTCGGCGTCGCCGCCGGATTCAGTTTCTATCCCGGGAAGAATCTCGGCGCCTACGGGGACGGTGGCGCCGTCACCACCAACGACGATGGCCTGGCGGCGGAGATTCGATCGCTGCGGAATCTCGGATCGACGGTGAGATACATCCATCAGCGGATGGGATTCAACTCGAGGCTCGACACGATTCAGGCCGCGGTGCTGAACGTCAAGCTGCCGCATCTCGATGCCTGGAACGACCGGCGCACGCAGGTCGCCGATCGCTACCACGCCGCGCTCAGCGGGTACTCCGCACGCCTGCTGGTCATCGATCAGGCGAACTGGACGAGCCGCCACGCGCATCACTTATTCGTCGTGCGGTCGCTCGACGGCCAGCGCGACCGCATCGTTCGCGAACTACAGGCGCGGGGAATCGGCGCTGCGATTCACTACCCGATCGCCATTCACCAGCAGGAGGCCTTCAAATCGCTGCTCGGGGGGCCCGTGAGGTTTCCGGTCGCCGAGCGGCTCGCCTCCGAGGTGTTCTCGCTGCCGCTGTGCCCCGACATCACCGATGGGGAAGCACAGACGGTTCTCGACACGCTTCACGTGGTGCTGAAGACCGCGCTTGCGCCGGCCGAGCGGTGAGGACGATTCTCGTCTTTCGAATCGGACAGCTCGGCGACACACTGGCCAGCTTTCCTGCGATTCGCGCGATCCGCGCCGCACACCCGGATGCGCGTCTGGTCCTGCTGACGGATCGTCAGAAGGACCCGGCCGCCGTCACCTCCTGGGAGGTCTTCGAACCGGCCCGGTTGTTTGACGACGTGTGCTACTTGGACGTGCCGTCCCGTCTCGTCGATATCGTTGGCGCGTCGCGGCAGGTTCGTCGGTTGGCCCCTGCGCGGCTGTACTACCTGATGCCGATACCACGCACGCCGTGGCAGGTCGCGCGCGACCGGTTGTTCTTTCGATGGCTCTGCGGCATTCCAGACATCGTGGGACTGCGCCCCCCGGGTGCGTATCCAGTCCGCGATGACGCGGGCCACCTGGTCCGGCTGCAAGGCGAAGCGGCACGATTGATGGCCTGGGTCGCACCCGCACTGCCAGGCGCTGCGTGTCAAAGACCACGACTGGCGCATGCATCCGACACCGGATCACCACGCCAAAGCCGGGCGGCTGCTCGACGAGGCAGGCTTTCAAGGCCACGACATGGTGGCGTTCGCTCCGGGATCGAAGATGCAGGCCAAGAAATGGCCCGAAGATCGTTTCGAACAGGTCGGCCTGACGCTGCTGCACCGCTTCCCGGGACTGAGGCTTGTCGTTGTGGGGGGGCCGGGCGAGATATCACTGGGCGATCGGCTGTGTCGAACATGGGGCGATCGAGCGGTGAATCTCAGCGGCGCCTTGAGCGTGTGGGAATCGGCGGCGATGCTCGAGCGCTGCACGCTGTACGTCGGGAACGATACCGGGACGATGCATCTTGCGGCGAGCGTTGCAACGCCATGCGTCGCCATCTTCAGCGCTCGGGACAATCCCGGCAAATGGGAGCCGGCAGGGCGAGGACATATCGTCTTGCGCCACGAGGTGCCCTGCGCCGGCTGCATGTTGGACACGTGCGTCGACTACGATCTCGCGTGCCTGAAGGCCATATCCGTCGACGAGGTTCTCACTGCGATCACCGAGCGGCTGCAACACATCAGAACGCCTTCATGCTTGACCCCACGCTCGTCCGGATCGGCCAGCTGATCGGGAAACCCCCGGGCTGGGAGCGGGTTGTGCGTGCCCTCGCGCCCCCGACGCGCTTCGCCAACAGCGGGGTCCGCTCCTCTCGACAACCAGACGGGTATGTGTTCCCGGTCGATCGCGGCACTCTGATCGGTTGGAGCATCCATTTTTTCGGCGCGTATGAGCCGGAAGTGCGAACCGAAATCCGGCGATATCTGGAGCCTGGGGCGATCGCGATTGATGTGGGCGCCAATGTCGGCTGGCACACGCTGTTGATGGCCGCCCGCGCCGGCTCGACCGGTCGCGTCTACGCCTTCGAGCCCAACGACAGCACGCGCCGGCGGTTGGTCAGCGCCGTCGAAGCGAACCATTTCAGGCAGGTGACGGTCGACGGGCGCGCGGTCGCGGACCGGGTGGGCGCCAGCGGTTTCCAGGCACCTCTTGCGGGCCACGTGTGGGACGGCACAGGTCGGCTGACCGCGGAGTCTGTCGAGGACCAGCGGGATAAGCGGGAGAGGCAGGCAGGGCAGGAGCGGCCGGAAAGGCAGACGACGACCACGGAGTGCACGACGCTCGATACGTTCGTGGCCGAGCGGCACATCGGCCGCCTTGCGTTCGTGAAGATCGACGTCGAAGGTTGGGAGCTCTCCGTACTTCGCGGGGCACCCCACGTGCTGACCACCCTTCGTCCCGTCGTGGTTTTTGAATTCGACCCCGCGTACGTGTCCCGATCCGGCGGCTGCGCCGACGACGTGACGCGATGCTGGTCGGACGCCGATTACGAGCTTTTCGCGCTTGATCCGCGGCGGCGACCGGCCCCGGTGATGCGCCTCGGCGATCGCGGCGGCAATTTTCTGGCGTTGCCGCGCAGGTCGGCGAGTCACCGATGAGCGTTGACGGCCTCCGACCGGAGCCCACCCTGGCCAGCGCCCCGCCCCCTGGGTCGCTGCGGTTGGCCCTCGTGGCATCGCACCCCGTGCAATACCAGGCGCCGTGGTACCGGGCACTGGCGGCTCGCCTGGACCTGCAGGTGCTCTTCGCCCATCGCATCAGTTCTGCCGACCATGCGCGCGGCGGATTCGACGTCGGGTTCGAGTGGGACACCCCGCTGTTCGAGGGCTATTCCTTTGAATGGCTGGTCAACACCGCGTTGCGGCCGGGAGTCGACCATTTCTGGGGATGTAACACGCCAGGCGTCGGAACCGCCATCAGAGGGGGCGACTTCGATGCCGTCCTCGTGAACGGCTGGCAGCTGTTCTCCTATTGGCAGGCGATCCGTGCCGCGCGCGCCGCCGGCATCCCGGTACTGGTGCGCGGCGATTCGCAGCTGGATGCCAGATCCTCCCCAATTCGCAGCGTCCTGCGGCGTTTCGCGCATCCGCACATGCTCAGATCGTTTGACGCGTGCCTCGCGGTCGGCCGCCGCAACGCTGACTACTATCGGCATTACGGTGTCCCGGATGCTCGCATCTATCGCTCGGTGCACTGCGTTGACAACGATTTTTTTGCGCATGCGGCCGCCGATACCCGGCGCCGTCGCGATCAGGTCCGTGGCGAGCTGGGACTTCCCGCCGATGCCGTGGTGTTCATGTTCGCCGGCAAATTGACCGAGAAGAAGCGTCCGCTCGATCTCCTGGACGCGCTCAGGCGGGTTCACCAGAAGCACGCAGACGTATGGGGCCTGATTGTCGGCGATGGTCCGCTGAAAGCGGCGGTCGGCGACTATCGGCACAGGCACGAGCTCCGTTGTGTGATGGCAGGATTTCAGAACCAGCGACGCATCGCCGCCACATACGCCGCCGCAGACGCCCTGGTCCTGCCCTCGACGGCGGGCGAAACGTGGGGACTGGTCGTCAACGAAGCCATGGCATGTGGACTGCCGGTCATCGTGAGCGATGAGGTGGGCTGCGCTCCGGATCTCGTCCTCGAAGACGAGACCGGTTTCACCTATCCCTGCGGCGACGTTGCGGCGCTCGCGGAGCGTATCGGCGCGCTCACAGGAGATCGCCGGCGCCGGGACCGGATGGGCGCAGGCGCTGCGACCCACGTTGCCGCGTATTCACCTGAGGCAGCCGCCGAGGGCGTCGTGCGCGCGATCGAACATCTGGCGCGCGGATCGGGCGTGCGACAGGGAGTCGGAAGGACATCATGCCATCGATGCTGAACCCGGCCATCTCGCGATCGCGCATCTTCGAGTTGACCAGCGATGAATGGGCGCTGACGTTCGCCGCGGCGCTGCTCACCGTCGCGGGGATCGCAGCTATCTCCCCCGACGTGACGGCCTGGTCGGCCCTCGGATTGGGATTCAGCGCCCTCGTGATCGGCCATCTGTGTATGACCGCGCGGAGGTTTGTCGCGTTTCCGGACCTGATCGTGGCGGCCTCCTGTCTTCAGTGGATCATCGCGCCATGGCTGGCGGCGGAGTATCCCTCGAGAATGGTCCTGTATCACATGATCCTCCCGATCGATGAGTACCTGCGCTACGCGGTACCGGCAACCATGGCCATGTGGATCGGTCTCCATCTGCCCGCCAGCCGGATTTTATCGACGACGTGGGTGCTCCCTGAAACAGAACCGCTGTCGACACCCCTCCGGCGTACTCTCGACACGGCGATCGTGATCGGGGTGATCGTCGATGTGTACTCGGACTACGTGCCTCCACAGCTGGCGTTTCTCGGCTACCTCATTGCCTCACTCCGATTTGTCGGAGCGCTCGGGTGGATGATCACGAAAACGCCCGGGTGGGTGATACGGGTCCTGATGGTGATGTTGCATTTCGTCGCAACCCAGACCGCGGGGGGAGGCATGTTCTATCTCGTCGTGCACTGGGGCGGATACTTTCTCCTCGTGTACGGGTTCATGAAGCGCTGGCGCATGTCGATGGCTCTCGCCCTGATTGTCGGCATCATGGGGCTCGGTTTGCTGCAGACGGTCAAACCCACCTTCAGGGATTCCTTGATTGAGGAGCAGCCATCCGGCCGCGTCGAAGCATTCGCGAGATTGACGTCGATGTTGTGGGAGCGGGTCAGCCAAGGTCACGCGTTGGATCCAAATGCTGACACCGGCGACACGCTGGTACGCTTCAATCAAGGCTGGATCATCGCCCGCATCATGAAGCACGTCCCAGCGGAGGAACCGTACGCGATGGGCCAGACCCTGGCGGATGCGGCGATCTTCACGATCTTGCCGCGATTTCTATTCCCGGGTAAGCGAGAAGGCGCGTCGACAGAGCTGTTCTTCCGGTTCACGGGCATCAAACTGCCGCCCAATACTCGTATGGGGCTCGGGATCATCGGGGAGTTCTATGCCAATTTCGGCACGGTGGGTGGTGTGGTGGCGACGTTTCTCTACGGCGGCGTGATGGGGTGGATCTTGCTGTTCTTTGCCGACCGCGCTCAGAAGAACCCGCTGTGGTGGGCGGTGGCTCCCGCAATTCTGCTGCCCTGCGTCGAGCCCGGATTCAACATCGAAGACGTCAGTAACCACATCGTCAAGGGAGCCGTCGTGTTCGCGATCGTCTGGAAGCTTTGCCCCCCGGTTCAGCGCCTGCTGGCCGCGCCGGCGGACACGCCGGCTGACGAGGAATTCGAGGACGTATCGCCCTTCGATGATGTGGTCACCGATCACTGAGAACGCCCCGCACCTGTTACTTCGAACCATTGATGCGCGTGCTGCAGGTCGGCGAGAGTCTGGCCGTCGAATACGGCGGTACCGCCGCTGCATGCGCCGAGCTCACAAATCACCTGGCCCATCGCGGCGTCGATGTCTCCGTCATCACGCTCGGCGGCCCCAACGGTTCCGGCCCGGCGTGGGCCCTAGATCCCGCGGTTACCGCCGCCGTCTGCGTGCCCACGGTGCCGCGCCGGCTGGGGTACTGCCCGGGCATGCCGGAAATCCTCGAGTCCCTCGCGCCACAGGACCTCGTTCATGTGCATGGACTCTGGCGGCTGCACTACCTGCAGTCCGCGCAGTTTGCGCGCGCACGCAGCATCCCGGTGGTTGTCAGCGTTCACGGCATGCTGCTCGGCGGCGCACTGCGGCAGCGGGCCGCACTGAAACGCGTCGAGCGATGGCTCTTCCAGGATGCCCTCTTGCGGCGCGCCCGCTGCATGCACGCCACTTCATGCGCAGAAGCCGAGGCGATCCGGCGATTGGGCTTTGAGGGGCCGATTGCCGTGGTGCCGTGGGGCGTCCACCCCCCTGATGCGAGCGCTTCCCCGCCTCGGTCGCTCGCGCCGGACACCGCGCCCCACAGGGTGGTGCTCTATCTGGGCCGGCTGCATCCGACCAAGGGTCTGGAACCGTTGCTGCGCGCCTGGGCGCAGGTGCGCCAGCGATTCAGCGCGTGGCACCTCGTGGTAGCCGGTTATGACGAGGGAGCGTATCGATCCACGCTGGTCGCGCTGGCGACGGCACTGGGCATTACCGCAAGCGTCACTTTCGCCGGCCCGGCCCAAGGTTCGGCGCGCGAACAGCTGTTCGCGAATGCGAGCCTGGTCGTCGCGCCCTCCCCGGCGGAGAACTTCGGCTTCGTGGTGCCCGAGGCGCTGGTGCGCGGCATTCCGGTGATCGCGACGCAAGGCGCCCCATGGTCGAATCTGACCGCGGAAGCCTGCGGGTGGTGGGTAGTCCCCGGAGAGTCGTCGCTGGCGGCGGCGCTGGTCGAGGCGCTCAGCCAATCGCCGAAGGCGCTCCGTGAAATGGGAGAGCGGGGGCGCCGTCTCGTTCGCGACCGTTACACGTGGGACCGCGTCGTCACGTCGATGGTGGAACTGTATGAGTGGACACTCGGGCGCCGCGGAGAGCCGCCCTTCGTGCAACGCTGACCAATGATCATTCTTGGCATTAACGCTTATCACGGCGATGTTTCGGCCGCGCTCGTGCGCGATGGGATGCTCGTGGCAGCGGTCGAGGAGGAGCGATTTCGCAGGGTGAAGCATTGGGCGGGCTTTCCCGAGGCCTCCATCCGCGCGTGCCTATCGATGGCAGGCGCCGAGCCCCGTGATGTGGACGCCTTTGCCGTCTCCCGCAATCCGGCCGCTCATCGATGGCGGAAGCTGTGGTACGTATTGAGCAACCGGCCCCCAAGAGCGCTTATCGGGGACCGCGCGCGGAACCTGCGACGCGTCGGCGGGATTGCCGGCGAGGTAGCGCGCGCCACCGGCCTGGACGAAGCGCACGTCCGCAGCCGCATGCACTGGGTCGAGCATCACCCGGCGCATCTGGCGAGCACCTTCTTCGTGTCGCCCTTCGACGAGGCCGCGGTATGCGCGATCGACGGCTTCGGCGACTTTGTGAGCACGTCGGTCGCGCGCGGCACAGGCACCACGCTCACCGCCCTCGATCGCGTGTACTTTCCTCATTCGCTCGGCCTCCTTTATCTTGCGGTCACCCAGTTTCTCGGGTTCCCCAGAGTACGGCGACGAATTCAAAGTGATGGGTCTGGCGCCGTACGGCGAGCCGCGGCAGCTGAACCTGCTTCGTCAGCTGGTTCAACTGGTGCCGGGCGGCGGCTTCAGGCTCGATCTCTCCTATTTCCGTCACGTCACGGAAGGCGTCGAAATGACATGGGATTCAGGCGAGCCGACGATCGGGCGTGTCTTCACGCCCAAGCTCGAAGCGTTGCTCGGTCCGGCGCGACGTCCGGATGACCGACTCACCGAGGAACACGATGCCATGGCGGCATCGCTCCAGCAGGTCTACGAAGAGGCGGCGTTCCACGTTCTGACTGCAGCACATGCGCGCACGAGATCGACGCGGCTCTGTCTGGCGGGGGGATGCGGCATGAACAGCGTCGCAAACGGCAAGATTCGGGAGCGGACCCCGTTTCGTGACGTGTACATCCAGCCCGCCGCTGGCGACAACGGCACCGCGCTCGGAGCCGCCTTTCACACGTGGCACCGGTTGTCGCGGCAGCCCCGCCGGTTCGTGATGTCGCACAGCTACTGGGGCCCGGAGTACGGAGACGACGCGATTGAGCAGGCGATCCGCTCGCGAGACGCCGACGTGCAGGAGCTTCAGTGCGACCGGCGAACCATCGCCGACGATAGTGCGCTGTGCGAGTGGGCGGCCGCCCGGCTCGCAGCCGGCTCAATCGTGGGGTGGTTTCAGGGACGGATGGAGTGGGGCGCCCGCGCGTTGGGCAACCGCAGCATTCTCGCCGATCCGCGCCGCGCGGACATGCGCGAGATCATCAACAGCAAGATCAAGTATCGCGAAAAGTTCCGGCCGTTCGCGCCGTCCACACTGGTCGAGACGACCGCCGATTTCTTCGTGGGCGCCGTGCCGGACCCGTTCATGATCCAGGTCGTGCCCGTGCGGCCCGATCGGCGCGCCACGATCCCGGCGGTGACGCATGTCGACGGGTCGGGACGCCTGCACACCGTGGATCGCGCGGCGAACCTCCTCTACTGGACACTGATCGAACGCTTTGGACGTCTGACCGGCGTGCCGGTGCTGTTGAACACGTCGTTCAACGAGAACGAGCCAATCGTGCTGACGCCTGGTGAAGCGCTCGACTGTTTTCTGAGAACGAGCATGGACGTGCTGGTGATGGGCCATCACGTGCTTGAAAAGTACCCCGAGCCGAACGGCGTGCTCGCAGCGATCGTCGGGGAGGGCGTCACGATATGACCTGGAAAGGCGTGCGCGTGCTCGTCACAGGCGGTGCCTCGTTCATCGGATCACATCTGGTCGATGCGCTGGTCGCGAAGGGCGCCGACGTGCGCGTGGTCGACAACTTGAGCAGCGGCCGCCGGGAGAACCTCGCGGCGCACCTCGAGAAGGGCGCGATCGAGCTCTTCGAAGGCGATCTGCTGGACCCCGGGGTGGCCGATCGAGCCATCCGCGGTGTCGGCATTGTCTTTCACCTGGCCGCCGACCACGGCGGCCGCGGTTACGTGGACCTCCATCAAGCAGCCTGCGCCAGCAACCTGCTCCTCGACGGGATGGTCTTTCACGCATGCCGGCAGGCCGGCGTCGCCAAGGTGGTCTATGCCTCGTCCGGCTGCGTGTATCCGAACCATCTGCAAACCGACGTCAGCCGCTCGCTGTTCCTGACCGAAGACATGGTCGGCCCGCCCTTCGATGCCGACAACATGTACGGCTGGGCGAAGCTGATGGGAGAACTGACGCTCAAGGCGTACGGCAAGGACTGGGGCCTGAAATCGGCCTCCTGCCGATACTTCACCGTGTACGGCGATCGCGGCCACGAGAACCACGCCGTGCTGGCGATGATCGCGCGCGCGTTCGTCGGCCAGGATCCATTCGTGGTTTGGGGGAACGGCGAGCAAATCCGCAACTGGACGCACGTCAGCGACATCGTCAGCGGCACCATGCTGGCCGCCGAACGGATCGACGACGGCACCGCGGTGAACCTTGGAACGATGGAGCGTACGCGCGTCATCGACGCAGTGGACGAAGTGTTGCGCATCACCGGTCATCGGGCCACGATCGAGTTCCATCCCGAAATGCCGACCGGACCGCTCAATCGCGTGGCCGATAACGCGCTTGCACGCCGCTTGCTCGACTGGGAGCCCCAGGTGAAGTTCATGGACGGACTTCACCGCACGATCGAATGGTACTTCGCGTCGAAACAACGCTCAGCCGTGACCGAGACGCTTGAGCATCGATTGACCGAGCGCTAGCAGGCACCTCCTGCACATCGCATTCTTCAACCGATCCTACTATCCGGACACGGCGGCAACGGGCCAGCTACTGACCGAGCTCTGCGAAGGACTGGTGCGCGATCACGGCTGGCGGGTGTCGGTGATTGCCGGCGTCCCTCTGCTTCCCGCGTCCGACTCAGGCACGGGGAAGGCGGTCGGGTGGCTGGTCGGCCGCGAGCAGCACGCGGGCGTCGACGTGTTTCGCGCGCGCGGCTCGCGCCTGTCAAAACGTCGCTTCGTCGGCCGATTCACCAATTACATGACGTATTTTGCATCGGCGTGCCTCGCCGGCCTGCGGCTCGAGAGGCCGGACCTGATCGTCGCGCTGACCGATCCGCCGATCATCGGGCTGGCAGCCTGTCTGGCCTCACGACGGTACGGCGTGCCGTTCGTGATGTCGTACCGCGACGTGTTTCCGGAAGTCGCGAGGTTGCTCGAAGACTTCCACGTCGAGAGCGTTGACGCCATCCTTCAGCGAGTGAACAGGTTTCTCGTCGCCCGCGCCGACCGCGTCGTTGCCCTCGGCGAAAGCATGCGGCGGCGCCTGATCGACGGCAAAGGTGCCGCCGCGCACAAGACCGTCGTCATTCCAGACTGGGCCGACTGTGAGGCGATCGTCCCGTCCCCCAAGCGCAATGCGTTCTCGGAAGCCCACGGCCTTGCCGACCGGTTCGTCGTCATGCACGCCGGTAACCTCGGCCTCTCCCAGAATCTCGAATCCGTCGTCGGGGCGGCGGCATACCTGCTCGATCTACCCAAGCTCGTACTGGTGTTTGTGGGAGAGGGCGTCAAGAAGCCGGCGCTCCAGGCAATCGCACGGGATCGGCGCCTGACCAATGTGCAATTCCTGCCGTACCAGCCGAAGAGCGATCTCTCCAATACCTTCGCCGCCGCCGATTGCTTCGTCGTCTCACTGAGCGTCGGGCTGTCCGGCTTCATCGTACCGAGCAAGCTGTACGGAATCCTGGCAGCCGGCCGGCCTTACGTGGCCGCCATGGAGCGCGATTCAGAAGCGGTACAGATTGCCGAGCAGGAGGGCTGCGGTCTTGTCGCCGATCCCGGCAGCCCTGAAAGCCTCGCCGGACAGATTCGAGCCCTGTATCTGAATCGCGACTTGACGCGGCAGATGGGGGAACGCGCCCGGTTGGCCGGCCTGCGATTCGATCGGAGGGCGGGTGTGGCTGCGTACGATGCCCTCGCGCGTGATCTGGTTCACGGATCGCCATGAAACGCGCGTTCGACCTGTGCCTGTCGAGCATCGGCTTGATCCTGTCGGCCCCGCTCTGGATCGCAATCCCCATTGCCATCCGATTGGAAGACGGCGGACCGATCTTTTTTTCACAGGCCCGCATCGGCCTGAACGGTCGGGTGTTCCTGGCATTGAAGTTCCGATCGATGATCCCCGACGCCGAGGCGGTCAGCGGACCGGTCCAGGCGACCGAAGAGGATCCGCGCATCACGACGATCGGCCGCGTGCTGCGCGCGACGGCCATGGACGAACTGCCCCAGTTGTGGAACATCCTGGTGGGCGACATGAGCTTTGTCGGACCGCGGCCGCTTCGACCCGGCGAGATCGCCGTGTGCGACGGCGAGCTGATCGCCTTGCACGACGTACCGGGGTACACACGGCGCCACAGCGTCCGGCCAGGATTGACCGGCCTGGCCCAGGTTTATGCGCGGCGCGATTTACGCCGGGCCGGGAAGTTCCGCCTCGATCTTCTGTACTTGAGGGAGGCCGGTCCCTGCCTGGATCTCAAGCTTCTGCTGCTGTCGTTCTGGATCACGGCTCGAGGCGAGTGGGAGCATCCCGACCGGCGTCTGCTGACGAAACATCGAAAGGGCTCGCTATAATGGCTGCCGAATGAGCGTCGACGTACTGGTAATTGGTGGCGGACCCGCGGGCCTGTACGCGGCGTGGCGCTGCTCGCAGGCGGGATTCTCGAGTCTGGTGTGCGAAGAGCACGCGGCAATCGGCACTCCCGTCCACTGCACGGGGGTGCTCAGCGCGGCCAGCTTCGACGAGTTCCCGATCCCGCGAGAGACGATCCTGAACCCGTTGACGACCGTCCAGTTCGTGTCGCCGACCGGCCTCGAGATGCGGTACACGCCCCCGACGTTGCAGGCCGTGGTCATCGATCGCGCACAGTTCGACCAACGGTTGGCCGCTCAGGCCCTTGCGGCGGGCGCCGAGATCCGACTCGACACCAGGGTCAGCTCGTTGGAAATCACGCCCGATGCGGTCGTCGCCAACGCAGGAGGCATGCCGGTGCGCGCCCGTCTGGCGGTGCTGGCCTGCGGCGCGTCGTACACGCTGCAGCGCCGCCTCGGCCTCGGGCTGCCGCGAGCGTACCTGCAGACCGCGCAGCGCGAGCTGCCCGCGCGGACGTTGGGCGACGTCGTCATCCAATTCGGGTCTGCGGTCGCACCGGGCGGATTCGCGTGGGCAGTACCGATTAAACGGCCCGACGGACCCCACGTTCGCGTAGGCGTTATGGCGACCGGGCAGACGACGGGCTGGTACGACGCCATGGTCGGGCGGCTGGCGTCGTGGGGCGTCCAGTCCGACCGCGCGCGTCCGCGGCTGAAGTTTCTGCCCTTGCGATCGATCTCACGGACATTCGGCGACCGCTTGCTGGTCGTGGGCGACGCCGCCGGACTCGTCAAGCCGACGACGGGTGGGGGTATCTATTACAGCATCGTGAGCGCATCGCTCGCCTGCGACGTGGCCGAAACCGCGTTGCGCCGCAACCGCCTTGGGAGTGCGGCGCTGTCGGCGTATCAATCGCGGTGGCGCCGGCGTCTATCGGGCGAGTTCCATGCGCAGTGGGCGCTGCGCCAGCTGGCCGAGCACATGAGCGATCGCCAGATCGACGCGTTGTTCGAGCTGGCCGTCTCCGACGGCGTGATGCCGATCGTGCAGCGGACGGCGAACTTCAACCACCACCGCCATCTGATCAGCGCCCTGCTGCGGCACGCGCCCGCTCGTCAGATCTTCTGGCCCGCGAGAGGCTGATCTTGCTCCGACGCTTCTTCCACCTCTCGGCCTGCGATCGGCGGCTGGTGCTCGAGGCTGCATGCTTGCAGACCGGCATCGCAGCCGGACTCCGATTCATCCATTTCGGTCCGCTGCGACGGTTGCTGGACCGGTTCAGTACGGCGCGAAGAACCGCCGATCCTGCTTCGGCATCAGTGGTGGCGACAATTGCCTGGGCCGTCGACGCGAGTAGCCGACACTTGGGCGCTGTGAGCACCTGCTTGACGGAAGCGCTGACGGCCGAGGCGATGTTACGGCGACGAGGCTACCCAGCACAGGCAGTGATCGGGATTGACCTTCCCAAAGGAGGAGTCCTGCACGCCCATGCGTGGACAGAGCTCGGCGCCACCATCGTCACGGGGGAGGCGGCCCGCGGCAGGTTTACGCTTATCGCGGTTCTGGAGGGCCGGAGGACATCGTGAGCGGAAACGACGTCGCATTGGACGCTCTCATCGAAATCGAGGAGAACGTGTTGTTTCGGGAGCTGAACGGGGAGGCCGTCCTTCTGAATGTCGAAACCGGCAACTACTTCGGCCTCGACCAGGTCGGGACGAGGGCGTGGACTCTGATCCGCGAGCACAAGGCGCTGAGCAAGGTGGTTGGCCTCATGGAGGCCGAATACGAGGTGTCACGCGACGCCCTTAGGAACGACCTCGTGGCATTGGCGAAGGAGCTCTCCGCTCATGGCCTGGTGCGCATCAGTCGCGGTTTGCCTGAATGAGCGGTTTCGTCGGCATCGTCAACGGCTCCGGTGCGCCCGTTGATTCGCGGCTGCTGCGGCGGCTCACAGAGTTTATGAGCTACCGCGGTCCTGATGCGCGCGAGATCTGGGTGGACGAGGCTGTCGGGTTCGGCCGCGCCCGGCTGCGAACTAAACAGGAGTCCGCGACCGACCGCCTGGCGTGCAGCCTCGACAGCAGGCTTTGGATTGTCGGCGACGTCAGACTCGACGCGCGATCGGATCTGCTCGATAGGCTTCACTGCCGCGGGCTCGAACCGGAGAGCGATCTGAAGCTGCTGCTCCGCGCCTACGACCGGTGGGGTGATGCCTGCGTCGACCATCTGCTGGGCGATTTCGCGTTCGTGATCTGGAATCGTCCATGTCAGCGCCTCTTTGGCGCGCGGGACCATTTCGGGGTCAAGCTCTTTTATTACGCCCGCTGCCGCGACTCGTTGCTCTTCAGCAACACCCTCGACTGCCTGCGCGCGCACCCCGAGATACCGGGCACGTTGAACGAGTCGGCTATCGGCGATTTTCTCCTTTTTGGCTCCAAACAGGATCCGTCCACCACGACGTTCGAGGCGATCCGCCAGCTTCCGCCGGCCCATACCTTGTCGTGGATGGCCGGAAGCGACCGAGTTCGCCGCTACTGGGCTCTTCAGCCCGGCACTGAGGTTCGCTACCGCTCGCCGACTGAATACGTCGAGCGCTTCAGCGGCCTGCTGCGCGACGCCGTGCGCGATCGACTGGAGACCGACAAGGTCGCGGTCTATATGAGTGGAGGCCTCGACTCGCCCGCGATAGCGGCGACGGCCCGCGACGTGCTCTCGGACCAGGGATCGGCGTTCGACTTACGCGCTCACACGATCGTCTGGGACGGCCTGATACCCGACGACGAGCGAAGGTATTCCACGTTGGTGGCGCAACGGTTGAATGTCCCGATTCACCATCACGCGGCTGGCGATTACCAGATATTCCAGCGCTGGGATCAGCCCGAGGGTCGCCGGCCTGAGCCCTGGGACGATCCATTCACTGCCTTGTACACCGATGTGAACCGCGCCATCGCGCGCCACAGTCGGGTCGCGCTCACAGGATTCGATGGGGACGCACTGCTGAGCGCGAGCTGGAGGATCCATGCGGTTGCACTGCTGAAAAGTCGAAATTTCAGGCAGGTGGCCGCCGACATTCTCTGGTACCTCGCAACGGGACGGCGGTTGCCGCCGCTTGGCATTCGCAGTGCGTTGCGGCGCCGACAGAATAGCTGCGCAGTCGACGACGAGTATCCGGCATGGCTGAACGATTCGTTCGAACGACGCCAGAATTTGCGCGACCGGTGGAGTGCGGTGACGAAGCCACCGCTGCCGCTGTCTCACTGCCGCGGCGGCGCGTACAAGATTCTCGTGTCTCCGGTCTGGACATACATTTTCGAGAACTACGACGCAGGCGTCACCGGTGTTCCCCTCGAGGTGCGGCACCCGTTGATCGACCTGCGGATCGTCCGCTTCGCGCTCTCGCTTCCTCCAGTCCCCGCCTGCGTCGACAAATGGCTGATCCGCGAGTCGACTCGCGGCGTGCTCCCCGAGAGCGTGCGGCTCCGCCCCAAGTCACCTCTCGCACAAGATCCGGTCGAGGCGCGGATTCGGCGAGGAACGGACACGGTTGCGATCGCGCCGGTTGAGGGGATCGGCGAGTACGTGAACACTCATGCCGTGAGAGCGCTTTACATCGGGCAGAACGCGGCGGTAACATGGGCACGCCTTCGTCCCCACGCGCTCAACCGTTATCTGCACAATCTCCGAGAAGGCCCGGCGTTTTCCGTCCTCTGAAAGAGGGGCACATGGGCAACGAGGCGAACAGTGAAACGCCGAAGAAGCCGTACAAGACGCCACGGTTGCTCCTGTACGGCGATGTGCGGGTCATCACGCAGGCCGCCTCGACCAGTCAAGCTAGCGACGGGGCCGGCCCGTTGATGCTGAAGACCCGTTAGGCGTACCGAGGTCCGCCTGGTCTCCCCTTTCCCACACGCTCGTGTTTTCTGTCTACGGACTGCGGCTCGAATCGGACCTCCACATCCCGGGCCTCGTCGCCTCGCTGGGAACCACGCGTTCAGACGTCCGGGTCCGCTTTGGCTGCGCGCCCTGGTGGCCCGAACCGGAGTCGCTGACCAACCAGACGGTCTGGTATCGCAGCCCTGACCTCGACCAGGGTCAGCCCCTCCTGACCATCTGGAACGTCGCCGGAGCCTGGCTCTGCTGGCGGTCCTGCGACGGAACCGAGTTCCTCATTCACCGCTCCACACGAGAGATCTGGGCGAGGTGGCCGTGCTCGCTTACGCTCGAAGATACCGCGACTTACCTTCTTGGTCCGGTTCTGTCGCTTGTCCTGCGCCTCAGGGGAATCACGTCTCTTCACGCGAGTGCAGTGCGCATTGGCGAGCACGCCATTGCACTCGTCGGTCCCCCGGGCGCCGGCAAATCGACGCTCGCAGCCGCCCTCGCGTTGCGTGGGCACCGAGTGCTGACCGACGATGTCGCCGCCTTGGCGGAGCAACGCGGCGAGGTCCTGATCCAGCCTGGGTACCCGCGGCTTCGGCTCTGGCCGGAATGTCCAGATGGTCCGCTGGGCTTTACGGCGTCGCTTCCAAGGCTGACGCCAAACTGGGATAAACGATATCTGCCGCTGACCGCTGGCGAGTCGTTCCAGCAGGAGGCGGTCCCGCTCGCCGCCATTTACATGCTGGAGGAGCGCACCGGCGCATCCGGAGCACCCTTCGTAAGGCCCTGTTCCCCATGCGACGGCTTTATGGGTCTGATTGCCAATATCAATGGGAAGGAACTACTGGACGATGAGCTCCGTACGTCCGAGTTTCGACTGGTGTCGCGGCTGGTCGAGAGAGTCCACGTGCGCCGTGTCACGCCGCACACCGACCCAGCCGCGCTGGGCCTTCTCTGCGACTGCGTCCTTGAAGACCTTCACAACGTGACGTCATGTTTTGGCGGCAAGGCGTCGCGGCAACATCTCTGACGTGTACACGCTTTCCGGGTACGCCAGCATGATTGCCGACCGGGTCCGCATGGATGCGTACGCGGAGGCGCTGCGCCGCTGCGTCAAACCGGGGGCCATCGTCTTGGACCTTGGCGCCGGCCTGGGCGTGTTCGCAAGGCTCGCGTGTGAACTCGGCGCCAGCAAGGTGTACGCGGTGGACCCGGACGTTTCGATTATCGTGGCCAGGGAGATCGCTTCCGTGAGCCGCTGCGCCGATGTCATCGAATTCATCCGCGATACGTCGACCAGGATCGCATTACCACGGAAGGCCGACGTCGTCGTGTCAGACCTCCGGGGTGTGCTCCCGCTCTTCAGGCGCCACATCCCATCGATCATCGACGCCCGACGCCGCCTGTTGGCAACAGACGGAGTCATGATCCCGTGCGCCGACACCCTCTGGCTGTCGATCGTCGACGCTCCCGAGCTGTACAACCGCCATGTTGAACCGTGGGCCGACAGTCAGCAGCGGGCCGACTGTCAGCACAACGACGGATGCGAAGTCATTGGCCGGTACCTGGTCAACACCTGGCGCCGTTGCGAGCTTACCGTCGATCACCTCCTCGCGCCGCCGCAGTGCTGGGCCAACCTCGACTGGACCAGCATCGAAGGATCCGATGTGGGCGCGACGGTGATTCTCAACCCTGTTCGCGCCGCAATCGTTCACGGCCTGCTCGTTTGGTTCGACACCGAGTTGGTTGAAGGCGTACGTTTGTCAAACGCGCCGGAACAGCCGCCCCTGATTTACGGCAGGGCATTTTTTCCGCTGCAGTCGCCGGTGTCAGTCGGCCCTGGTGATCGCGTGACCGTCACGTTGCAGGCCAATCTGATGAAGAACGATTATGTCTGGCGTTGGAGCACGCGCGTGACTGACGACGCGGGCCTGGAGAAAGCGGCGTTCAGCCAATCGACGTTCTTTGGCGAGCCGCTCGACCTGGAGGAGCTTCGCAAAGGGAGCGACTGCCACGTGCCGGCGCTCAATACCGATGGAGAGGTCGATTCGCTGATTCTGACCTCGATGAAGCGCGGCCTCGCCGTGAGCGCGATTGCGCGTGAGACCTCGAAGACGTTTCCGGCCGTGTACCCCGACTGGCAAGATGCGCTCGCGCGCGTCAGCGACCTCTCACGAAAATACTCGAAGTAACGACTGAGCGACCGCATGAACGTCGAGTCTGACGCGGGCGCGGAGCGGCCCAGGGGACGGCAGGCCCTTTCTGTCCTGATCTCGGCGATTCAAGATCCAGCCGCGCCGGCCAGCGTGCCGTCCCCTGGGCAGGCGGGCGAGCTCTTCGACGTCGCGCTCCTCCACGAGCTTCACCTGCTCGTCGGATGGACGTTGCGGGCCGCCGGCACGCTCGATCGATGGCCCCCGGCGTTCGCCGACGCCTTCTACGCCGCTGAGCGCGAGGCGGTTGCAGTCGATTGCGCGCGGGAGGCGGACCTGGTGCACCTGCTTGCAGCACTGGATGCAGAGGGCGTCCGCGTGATGCCTTTCAAAGGCGCAGCGCTGTCGCGCACGCATTATCCGGCGCCGCATGTGAGACCCCGCGTCGATACGGATGTCTTGATACCGATTGAGGATCTGCCGAAGACTCATCGCATCTTCGCGGCTCTCGGATACGTTCGGCCGCCGGAAGTCTCGGGGGAGCTGGTGTCGTACCAATGCCACTACCAGAGGCGTGACCGCATCGGTATCACTCACGCCTACGACGTGCATTGGAAGATCTCGAATATTCAGAGCCTGGCGAATCGACTGAGGTTCGATGAACTCTGGGACGGACGGGTTCCGGTTCGCTCGCTCGGCTTGTCAGCGGTCACACCCGGTGGCGTCCATACCCTGATGCTGGCGCTCGTCCACCGAGCCGGTCATCATCACGGCTCGCGCCGCCTGCTCTGGCTGTACGACCTGCACCTAATTGCGGCGGGATTGACGGCCGATGAGTGGATCACGTTGCAGGAACTGAGCGATGCTCGATCGCTTGGCGAAATCACCCGACATGGGCTTCTGGCGGCGCAAGAGTGGTTTGAGACACCGGGGGCCGACCGCCTAGTTCGCGGGACCGGCTGCCAGATCGAGGATGCGCGGATCGCTGCCGCAGCTTCGGACCGTCGCCGATGGAGGCAGGTCGACGTCTTGCGATTGGATCTGCGCGCCTTGCCCGGCTGGCGCGCCCGCGGGCGTCTGTTACGGGAGCATATGTTTCCGTCGGCGACGTACATGCGCGCACGTTATGGTGTGCGATCGAACGTCCTCGTTCCCGCCCTGTACCTGTGGCGCGTCATTCGCGGCGTGCGGAAGTGGTTCGGCGCGCGGGCTGCTGACGATTGACGTCTTAGCGGCGCCGAGCCGGCTGGTCAGACTCCTGCTCGTGGACCACAATTGCGCACAGGGCCGCAAACAGCAGTCCGTTGGCCGGGAGGCGCAGTCCGGTTTCCCAGACGCTCTGGACGAGTACGCCGACAATACCCGCTGCGGCGCCGGCCCGAATCCACACCATAGGTGTGCGGTCTTGGCTGAGACGTCGCGCCGCTGCACGCGCGAATAAGACGGCCGCACAGATCAGGGGGACCATCAGGATCAGGCCGCCCTCAGCTGCAAACTGCAGGTAGTGATTGTGCGCCTGGTTGAAAAACAGCCGGCGGTCGCTCTGTTGATAGACGAGCATGGCAGTCGGGAACGTGCCGGCTCCGGTGCCGGTCAACGGGAAGTCGCGGATAATCGGCAGCGTTTCCCGCCAGATCTTCGAGCGGGCCCATGCCGTCGACGTACCGGGCGCCTGGGAACTCTCGAATCGGAGACCGAGCTCGACGGAGCGCGGAATGGCGACCAGAATCAGTACGAAGACCGCTGCCGTGGCGAGCAGACCCCCCCATGCGCTGGAACGGCGCGTCCGGGAGAATGCGGCAGCAAACACTCCCGCCGATATTGTGCCGATCGCCGCTGATCGCGACAGCGAGATGATCACCGCCACGAACATCACGCCTGCCGAGCCCAGGAGCCAGACCATGCGTGTATCGATGGCGCCGGCGAACGACCCGCGCCTCGCGCGGCCGGCGAACCGCGCGAAGATGTAACCCATCACCACCGGGAGCGCCATTACCAGCCAAGTCCCCATGTGGTTCCGATTCACGAAAGGGCCGTACGGCTGCGAGAGGGATTCCGGACTCCAGATGCCGTAGATCAGCTCCGGCGAGTACGCGCGAGCGAGGAGGGCGATGACGGAGATCACCAGCCCGCTCCACGCGACCGCCCGAACCAGCCGGCGCGCACCCTGCCCGGCACAGAGCTCAAGGGCGATCCAGAACATCGCCGCGGCCATCGTCGTCACGATTGCCGCCCGCAGAGTGAGGAGGGGATTGATCGAGAGCGAGCGCGGGCGCGGGACGTTGCCGTCGAATCTCAGCGCACGGTCGATCGCGTCGGCATTAGGCGACAGAAAGTCCCGCCAGCCGGCCGGAAGCGGCACGGCCTGCAGGATCGTCCAGACGATGCAGCAAAGCAGGGCGATGTCGAGCGCCAGTCTCTGGCTCGTCCGCGTGGCCACCGGCGGCCGGACCAGGACGACACTGATGGCGAGCGCGATGAGAGCAGGCGCAAACGTCCAACTCTTGGCCCCACCGAACGCGACGAGCATCCAGATACTCGTCGCGGCGGCGAGCGGACCGGCGAAGGTGTTAGACCGCCTGTGCGTAATAGTTCTTGGTACCTGGTGGCCGTAGTAGCGCGAATAGTAGTACTTGTTGCGCTGGAAATCGACCTTGTTCAGAACGACGGCCACCTGTTTCGGCCGGGCCGACATGATCGTCGCGACCGCGCGCTCCGCCAGACGGCGCCGCGTCATCTCGGCGCCGATGACGAAGACGACCCCGGAGACGAGCGGGGCAACGACAACCGCGTCAGTAACCGCAAGGACCGGCGGCGTATCGATGATGATCCAGTCGAATGGGCCGTGGGCCAGGTTCGTGAGCAGCGTCTTCATTCGCTCCGAGGTGAGCAGCTCTGAGGGATTCGGCGGAACCTTGCCGGCCGTGATGGCCAAGAGGTTGGGATCCACCGTCCGCTGGATGACGTCGCGAACGCGCGCCTGGCCAACCAGTACCTGGGAAAGGCCGCGATCGTTCGTGAGGCGAAGCGGCCGATGTAAGCCCGGTCGTCGCATGTCGGCATCGATGACCAGCACGCGGGCGCCACCGTAGGCCAGCGCCATCGCCATGTTGACGGCGGTTGTCGTCTTGCCTTCGAGGGGCTGGGCACTCGTGAAGAGCACGACCTTCGTCCCCGCCGGCTCGTACTGCGAGAGTAGCGCCGTGCGGAGCGAGCGGAAGGCTTCGCCAAAATCGTGAGGTACATGCGACGACGCCAGCAGCGGATACTTGTCGCCGCGCACCGAGGGCACCAGGCCGAGGAACGGCACGTTCAGGTGCCGGGCGACGTCCTCCGGCGTCTTGATCGTGTCGTTGATGTAGTCGAGCATGAACGGCACGGCGACCGCCAGGACAAGGCCGAACGCGACGCCGAGCGGCCACGACTTCTGGCCCTCGCCGTCCGGGCTCTTCGGTACTTCCGCGTTGTCGACCAGCCGCACGTTGTTCGCCCGGCTGTTGCTCGATACGCGGAGTTCGTTTTCGCGCTGCAGCAGCGATTGATGGACCTGGCGGTTGCTGTTCGCTTCGCGCTCCAACAGGTTGTAGTTGACGCTCTTCTTGCTCAGGTCCTGCGCGTCAGCCTTGGCCGCATTCAAGTTCTGGGCATAGGTCTGCTCTTCGAGCACGGTCGTGTCGTACTCGTTCTTGATCGCCTGGGCGGCGCGGCTGACCTCGAGCAGATAGACGCGCTCCGCTTCCTGTACGTTCGCAGCCGCTTTCAGGAGGTCAGGATGTCGGTCACCGTATCGCTGCGCGAGGCGCACGTGCTCGGCTTGCATTTCCTGCACGCGCGCCTGCGCGACCGCCACCTGCGCGTTCTGGGCGATGGCTGACGCCCTTCCGAGCTCCGCGGGCGATAGACCCTTGATTTGGCTGTAGAGAACTTCCTTCTGAGCCTTCCGCGTCTTCGCTCCGACGACGTCGTCGTTCAGCTTGTTCAGCCGTGACAACACGATGTTCTGCTTGTCGTCTAGCGACAACGCATTCTGTTTGTCGCGATAATCAGCCAGGGCAGCCTCGGTTGCCTGAACCTTTTTCTGCTGGGTCGCCAGCTCACCGGCCAGCCACTGCAGCATATTGTCCGTGCTCTGCAGCTTGAGCTCGAGGTTCTGCGAGACGTACTCCTGAGCCAGCGCGTTTGCGGCCCGCGCCGCGAACTGCGGATCGGTGGACTGGAACGACACGTCGACCAGACGAGTGCCGCGAGCAGGCTCGACGCCGAGGCGCGAGATGAAGGCGTCGATGAGCGCCGACTCGTCGGGAGTTTCACCCGCCGCGGGTTCCTGCACGACCGGCGAACTGGTTCTGAAACGTGCGCGCGCGCGCGCGGCGAAGGCGCCCACGATCGTACGCCAGGTACGGGCCGATGGCGCCGTGCCGTTGAACTCGGGAATCGTGTGCAGCTGGAGCTTTCCGACGACTCGCCGCGCCAGGTCACGCCCCTGAAGAATCTTGTACTGTGTGTTGTAATACGGCTCAGGGTCTTCGTAGTACTGCTGCGAGTCAGTGGCGTTGAGGCCGGCAATCGCGGTTGAACGCTCGCTTTCGATCAGGATCCGCGCATGTGCCCGGTATATCGGGACCGCGGTCGAGCTCTGAATGATGACCGCGAGCGTTGTGAGGATGAACACGCTGATCGCGATCGCGCGGTACCGGTACAGTACCACCACGCGATCGAGGAGGTGGATATTGCTTTCAACAGGATTGGGGCCGGCGCGAGCCGGGGTCGACCCTGTCGTCTTGGACCGACCGTCCGATGTCACTGGTTGATGGCTGCCGCTACTCATGTTGCTGTCAGTTGGTTCCGTCGTCGCTTACATTGGTGGTCGTCGCGGCGCTCAGCACCCCGGTGGCCGCCGCCGCCGTCGTGATCGCTATCGCCTGTGCCGTCGTGTGGCCCAATAGGCCGCCTAATGGCGGGAGCCTGAATGGGAGCTGGACGGCAGTCGTCACCGTTTCGCCGGCGTTGACGTTGATCAGCTGACTTGCCGCGAGCACCGTGTCAGCGGCCCCAAGCAGTTCGGCGATGTAGCTGCCCGGATCGATGGCGGGGAACTCAAAGAGGCCCGCCTTGTCGGTGGTTTGGGTGCTGACGATCCGCCCGGTCCGGGCGTCGCGAAGCCGGTACTGGGCTGTCCGGCAGGATGCCCCGCTTTGAGTCGAGCGCGCTGCCCTGAATCGTGCTGAAGGCTGTTGCTCGAGTCCCCGGAAGGACTGCGGGCCCGCGAGCGGGCACACCAGCGCGCGCGGCCTCCGCAGACACTGTCGGAGTCGCCGATCGCGTGACGACCGCGGGTACCGGGGTCTGCGCCGATGCGGCCGTCGACACACCGATCGCGATGGACACGCCGACGGTTAGAATTCGGATCATGACCTACAATTCCCGCCAGTTCTGATTAGCTGACGCATGGATATCGCTCGACAGGCAGACTGTCTATTTAGATCTATATGAGTCAATATACGACTTTAAGAGTTTCTAGCGACAATACTATCACAAGAACCGCTACTGAACAAGCAACTCTCCGGCCGCGTCGCCATGGCCAGGAACCCTCGAGAAGCTTGGGGAAGGAATCCTGCGGGCAACGGATCCAAAGGTTGGATCGTTCCGGCGGGAGCTGACCGCCGGAATGGGGCGCATCGCATTCATTGGTGCAGCAATCGGCGCGGCGCTGACACCCATTCCAGCGGAGGCGGTTGAGCGGTTGTATTCGGCCGCCTTGTACCTGAGGCTTCAGCGCGCCGTGACCGCGGTCTCGAACCTGTTGCCGTTCGCATTGTTCGATGCGCTGCTGCTGAGCGCGGCGGCCAGCTGGGTCTGGCTGCTCGTGCGCGATGTTGCGAGGTCGCGCGGGGGCTGGACGGGTATTGTCGGCCGGGCGGTGGGGCGAACTGTCACGGCTGCCGCGGCCCTGTATCTGGCGTTTTTCGCCACCTGGGGCTTGAACTACCAGCGGATCCCTCTGGTCGACAAGCTCGACTTCGACGCCGGCAGCGTTTCGGCGGCCGCTGCACGTACGTTGGCGACAAAAGCTGTGGCGGAGGTCAACCGGCTGCATGGGTCGGCCGACCGGGCGGCGAGCACGGGAGTGGATCGGACGCTCGCCGGTGCGTTCGATCTCGCGCAAGCAGAGCTGGGCATCAATCCGCCGGCGCGGCCTGCCCGTCCGAAGCGCTCAATCCTGGACCTCTATTTCAAGCGAGCCGCCGTCGACGGGATGACCGATCCGTATTTCCTCGAGACGCTGATCGTGTCGGACCTGCTGCCGTTCGAACGTTCGTTTGTCGTCGCGCACGAATGGAGCCACCTGGCCGGCTTCGCCGACGAAGGCGAAGCGAATTTCCTCGGATGGCTGACGTGCATCCGGGGATCCCCCGCCGCGCAGTACAGCGCGTGGCTCTTTCTCTATCGTGAGGCGATTGGTGCGGTCAGGATGGACGATCGCCGCACCGTTGCCGGCGAGCTCAGGGCGGGCCCTCAGGAAGACTTGCGCGCAATCGCGGAACGGATCCAACAGCACGTCAGCCCCGCTCTGGCGGCTGCGGGCTGGGAGGTGTACGACCGTTATTTGAAAGCAAACCGCGTGGAAGCGGGGACCGCGAGCTATGCAGAAGTCGTCCGCCTGGTACTCGGGACCCGTTTCTCCCCATCGTGGGTTCCGGTGATGCGGGAACGGATCCCCCGCTGAAGAGATCGCCAATACGTCCGGGGTCGAACACGCATTCTCCGCAGTTCCACCGCCAATTCGCCGCAGTCGAGTTTTCGCGCCCCCCGGCAGGCCCCGCCAGCTGACCGGGTGCCCCGAGCCAATCAGGTTAGCAGCGTCGCCGCGCGAACCGTCTCCGCGCGCTCGTCGCCCTTGTAATAAACGCGGCTGAGGAACAGGCCCGAGGGGGGTGCCGTCAGCCTGGCGGGTAGGTCCGAGGACCCGGCGATCAATTGAGCGGCGGCGGCCGCGTCGAGGTCGCCACGGCCAATCTCGACGAGCACCCCAACTATCCGCCGCACCATTTTCCAGAGGAAATGCGACCCTTCAACCACGATGAGCATGAGGCCGCCTTGCTCAATGATCTCCAGCCGTTCGAGCATGACGAGCGTCGACGTCCTGGCGGGGGCCTCGGAGTCGTCGTCGCTGTCATGTGCGCCACCGGCAGCGCCTGCCGCGAATGATTTGAAATCGCGCAGGCCGATGAAGCTGCGCGCGGCCTGACGAACGCGATCGACATCGAGCGGTTCCTTGATCCACCAGACATACGGCTTCGCAAAGGCGGTCCGGCGTCTCGCGATCTGGTAGACGTATTGACGAGCGACGGCATCGTGCCGGGCGTGGAAACGATGCGGCACGACAGTCGCCTCGAGAATATTGATGTCGGCCGGCAGTTCCTCGTTCACGCGCCGCACCAGTGGATCCGGGGCGAGACTCGTGCTGACATCGAGATGCGCCACCTGGGCGAGGGCGTGCACACCCGCATCCGTTCGACCCGAGCCGTACAGCTCGAAATCGTGACGGCCGGTGACGGTGCGAACCGCGCGGTCGATCTCCCCCTGGACGGTTCGCGCGTTTTTCTGAATCTGCCAGCCGCTGTACCGCGTGCCGGCATATTCGATGGTGAGCTTGAAGCGAGGCACTCCTGCATCTTAAAGCCTGGTCGCGTGCGCTACCTTCCGCCCGTCCTGACCTTTCCTGTCCCTCCTGCCTTCCTGCCCTCTGTGCCCCCGCCCCCGCCCTTTGTTGACTTCAAGCCGAACCTATGATGTCGTATGAGCTCATCATGATCTCGGCGACCACCCACGTCAGCACATTCACTGCCGATGGCAGCCGTGACGCGGTGTCGTTCATCCCCACGTCGCTCGGCCTGAACTCAATCCTGCTTCTTATCCCCGGCAGCCTGCCGCTGCCGAAGAAACCAGAGACCGGGTGATGTAGCCAAGCGACCTCGGATAGTCAGAGCGAATCGACAAGGGCCATCACCGCAACCGGGGTGATGGCCCTTTTGTTTTGGGTCAAGGCAAGAGCCCGCGTGTGGAGACGGTGCAATCAAATGGAGGAAGGTATGTGGCCCGTGAACGTGAAGACCGATCCCGCTCCCAGGAGCGAGGGGGTGGCAAGGTGCGAACCTGGCGGTGAATCGGACGGAACGTCATCGAAGGATGACCCAGGATCCGAGACCACAAGCGACGTCGATGAGCGCATGCCCGAGGAAGCGGGCTACGGCTACGGCGTCTGAAGACGTGGTAGCCTGTCGGCTTCCGGAAAGAAGAGATGACAGTTGACCGTACCGGACAGCTCTCAACTGCGAGTCGGTCAGTCATCCGACGGTGGTTCGCGCCAAGCGCTGAGGAGACGAGTGAATCCACGACCTGTCAACCGTGAACTGTCAACTGTGAGCTTCGATGGGGAGAGCCGAAGTGGCATCCAACTCAGCTGAAGGGACCCGCGTGGCGCTGCTCGGGTTCGGGACCGTCGGGCAGTCGGTCGCGCGCATTCTGTGCAGCGGCGAAGTGCCCGGCGTGCAGCTCACGCACATTTGCAACCGGAGCGTCGCGCGAAAGCGCGTCGATTGGGTGCCGGCATCCGTGCGCTGGACCGAGTCGCCGGAGGAAATCATCGGCGCTGACGTCGACATCATCATCGAGCTCGTTGGCGGACTGCGGCCGGCGTACGACTGGGTTCGCGGCGCGCTGCTCGCCGGCAAGTCGGTCGTGACCGCGAACAAGCAGCTCATGGCGCATCATGGGACGGAGCTGCTCGACCTCGCCCGCGGCCGCGGGCTCCAGGTGCGGTTCGAGGCATCGGTGGCCGGCGGGATCCCGGTGCTGCGCGCGTTGCAGGAAGGACTCGCGGGCGATCGACTCGTCGAGGTGCGCGGCATTCTGAACGGCACGTGCAACTACATCCTGAGCCGCATGCAGTCGGAGACGATTTCGTTCGCCGACGCCCTGAGCGAGGCCCAGCACGCCGGATACGCGGAAGCCGATCCCACCGAAGACCTCGACGGAGCCGACGCTGCCGCGAAGCTGGCCATCATGGCCGCCGTCGGGCTGCGGCGACCCGTGCGCGTCGGCGACATCCAGACGCGCTCCATCCGGCCGATCGAGCCGGTCGATTTCGAGTACGCGCGCGAGCTGGGATGCACGATCCGGCAGATCGCGCGCGCCTCGGCTGAAGACAGCGGCGCGGTGTTCGCCGCGGTCCGCCCCGCACTCGTGCCGCTGGCGTCTGGCTTCGGTCGCAACGAAGGCAGCCAGAATCTTGTGACGGTGCGCGGCATCTTCGGCGGCGAAACGTCGTTCTCCGGGTCGGGCGCCGGTGGATCGCCCACGGCCGTGGCCGTCGTGTCCGACGTCCTGTCGGTCCGCAAAACGTCGGACGGGCACGTCCGCTCCTTCGGCGCCGACGGCGTTTCACGACGTGAGCGGCGACTTCGTCGCGCCGCATTACGTCCGGTTCACGGTCAACGACAAGCCCGGCATTCTGGCCCAGGTGACCACGGCGTACGCCCGATACGGAATCAACATCGAAGGCGTCTTGCAGCTGCCGAAGTTCCGCAAGGATCGCCTCCCGTTCGTCACCACGCTCGAGGAGTGTTCCGAGTCGGTGCTGGACCGCGCGCTCGCCGAAGTGGCCCAGAGTGACTATCACGTCCAGCCGCCGCTGGCGCTCCCGATCTTTTCGTGACATGGCCACCATCCCACGTCTTCAGCGAGGTGGTCGAGGCCGAAGGCCACCTGATCGACTCGCAAATCCTGAACGCCGTCTTCGACACGGTGGTCAAGAGCAATGCGACGTTCGAGGTGCTGAAGTTCGACATCGGCAGAAGCAACGACGCGCCCTCGTTTCATCTCGATGCGGATTTCGGCGCCGACCGAAGCAGATGCTCGGACAGGTGCTCGAGGAGCTGGTCGCGCTCGGCTGCCGGCTGTCCGAGCAGCACGACGCGCTGCTCCGGCAGGCGGACCGCGTTGGCTGCGTGCCGGACGACTTCTACTCGACGACGAATCACCGGACGCAGGTGCGGCACCGCGGGCAATGGATCGAGGTCGAGCGCCAGCGCATGGACGCGGTCATCGTCGTCGAACAGGGCCGAGCGGTCTGCCGCAAGCTGCGGGACGTCAACACCGGCGACGCGGTGGTCTGCGGGGTCGGCGGCGTGCGCGTCAGTCCCGCAGTTCCGGGACCGCGATCGGCTCGGCTTTGCGTTCATGACGAACGAGATCTCGTCGGAGCGGCGCGTCGAGGTCGGCGTCTCACGCATCGCCACGATGATGCGCGAGGTGAAGGCAGAAGGCGGGCGCATCGCCTTCGTGGCGGGCCCGGTCGTGGTGCACACCGGCGGGTCGCCGTACTTTCAGGAGCTCATTCGCGCCGGTTACGTCGACGTTCTGCTGGCCGGCAACGCCCTGGCGGTTCACGACGTCGAACAGGCGCTTTTCGGCACCTCGCTCGGCGTGGACCTCGACACCGGCAAGGCCATCGAGGGAGGGCATCGCCACCACATGCGGGCGATCAACACAATCTGCAAAGCCGGCGGGCTGAAAGCGGCGGTCGAGCAGGGCGTGCTGACATCGGGCGTGATGTACGAGTGCATCCGCCAGGGTGTCACCTACGTGCTGGCCGGCAGCATTCGCGACGACGGCCCGCTGCCCGACACGATCATGGAGCTGCGTGAAGCGCAGGATCGTTACGCGGCGGAGCTCGAGAATGTGGGGTTGGTGCTGTCGCTCTCGACGATGCTTCACGGCATCGGCGTCGGAAACATGCTGCCGTCGTGGGTGAAGATGGTCTGGGTCGACATCAATCCCGCGGTGGTCACCAAGCTCGCCGACCGCGGGTCGTCGCAAACGCTCGGGATCGTGACCGACGTGGGGTTGTTCCTTCACCGGCTGGCGCAGCGACTGCGCGCGTGAACGGCCCTCAGCCGTCAGGTTCGTCCTTCAAGTGAACGCTGACGGCTGCGAGCCGGAACCGTGGACTGCGGCGCGCTTGCGCCTACGGCTTCTTCGCCACAAACTTGATCGACGTCAGCGCATCCTTCTTCGCCGGCAATTCCGTCGTGCCCGCCGGCGCGCCGGACTTCTGCAAGATGAACGAGACCACATCGGCGTATTGCGCAGCCGTCAGGCTGCCGGGAGCGCTCAGGGGCATCGTCTGCGAAACGCGATCGAAGAAATCGGACAACTTCATGTCGTTCCAATTCGACGCAAAGTCGGCGCCGGAGAGCGCCGGCGCGAGGTCGCTCCCGCCCAGATCGGGACCATGACACGGTACGCACGAGTCGCCGTACACAGTTTCGCCGCGTTTGGCCTGCTCAGCCGTGAAGATGCCGTCCCATTGAGTTTTCTCCTGTGCCGAGACCGCACGAAACGCACCGGCAATGGCGATTCCTACTAGTGCGACAACCGCAAGTTTGAACTTCATGTCACCTCGTGTCACGTTGGGGTTCTGGTGAGCGCACAACCTTACCTATTTTATCAGGAACGATGGAACCAGGAACACAGCCAGGCTTGGCACGTCCTCTCCGGCTATCGCGGGGAGGAACATTTCTGGCGGCTCCCCGGCGACCAGCATGTTTATATAGACGAGAGCAACACCGAGCGGAGACTCAGCGCTCGGGACGCGCCCCTGAAGGTGCGTCATTTCCCATCTTCGTGAGGTGACGGGAAGGCTTCGCGCCCGCGGGACCGTCGTAAAACAGCGGCCGTGGTCGCGCCACGAACCTGGGAACCGAAACGCGGAGTACCAGGCGCCCGGTTCCCAGAGCCGGATCGTGGGCGATCGGTGAACTACCGGCGGCCGCCCTTTTTCTTTCTCGCGCCGCCCTTCTTCGCGGCGCCCTTCCGCGCGCCGCCCTTCCTCGTGCCGCCCTTCCTCGCGCCACTCTTGAGGCCTGCTTTTTTCTTCGAGCTTCCCTTGCGCATCGCCGCCCGCGAACCGCTGCGCGCAGCCCCTGCAGCGCTTTTCTTCTTTCCCGCCGCCTTTCTCGCGCCGCTCGGCTTCGCTGCGCGCTTGCGGCCCCCGGTCGCTTTCGGTGCCGCTTCTGCTTTCCGTCGTCGGCCCGCGGACGCGCGGGCGCGTGCACCACCGCTCAGCCGGCCGCCTGGTTCGTCCCCTTGCTCGGCGTCGAGGTCGGTCTCCCCGCCCATGTCCAGATCCGGCAGCTCCGAGCCTCCGGTCATCTCATCGTCGGGTAACCCCATTCCGCCGTCATCGAAATCATCCTGCATAGTGCGCCTCGTCGTTTCGTGCGGGGTTTCCCCCGAGTTAAGGTGGGCGCCTAGTCTCTCCCGCCTGCGCGCACCTGTCAACAATATCACCCCCGGGAACCGACGGAGCCGGTCCCGCCCGGTTCACGGGCGGCTGTACAGATCCACCATCGTGGCGATGGCACGCTGGCAGACGAGGCAAAACGGCACTTGGTCGCGGCTGAACATCAGGCAATCGGACTGTGGCCGGAAATACCCGCGGGCTTCGTAGTTCGCGCCCTCGAACGCACCGACTTTCCCGGCGTATGCTCCAGTACCGAGCAGACGCGTGTCCTGAATCATCTGCTCACGGAAGAGCGCGTCCATCTCCGCCTCCGGGCGGTTCTCGGCGCGAATTCGCCGCCGGCGTTCCTGGATCATCTTCGCCTCAGTCTCGAACTCGGTCTTTGGCCATGGTGTCGGCACGAGCGTTCCCGGTAACACCAGGTCCTTCCACTTGAGCGTTGCGGGATCGAGCAGGGCGGTGACGTTGGGTTCCCAGGGTTCGACGCGAACCTCAGGCGCCAAATAGGCGACATCTGACGTGTAGTACTCGTCGGCGAGGCCGGCAATGTGGTGGCCGAACTCATGAACGAAAAGATAGGGCGCCCAAACGCTGTCGGCGGCGACCGTGCTGAACAACCCGAAAATGCCTCCGCCGCCGTACGTCGCGCTATTGACCAGGATCTCGACGACGTCGTAGGGCGCGTTCGCGGCAAGGTCGCGGAACGCCTTGTTCTCGAACGTGAGCACATATCGCTCGGAATCGAATGCGTCGTAGGTCGCGCCAATGGGAGAGCGCCGGTGGATTCCTTGTGAGGGACGCGAAATCCCCGACTGCAGCGCGGCAGGAGCGAGACCCCAGACGTTGATGTCCCCCTGCCGTTCCTTGAACGGTGATGTTTCGAAGAGAATCCGGGTCAGTCGCCTCGCGTCGCGCTCGAACTTGCTGCGCTGTGCCGCCGTATAGCCATCTCCAAGAATGAGGAGATCCAGCTTCTCTGCTGGTTCGCCGGCTTCGTGAATCCGGATCAGGCGTCCGGCGGGCGCTGCCGGTATCCCGCGCTCGATGAACTTGTCCGCGGGATCGATCGCCACCGTCCACAGATCGACGAACAGGTTCCGTGCGTCGCGCTTCTTCAGGACGATCCGCGCGGGCTTCTCGATGGCTGGAAATCGCAGCGACTCGGAGAACGTGCGGTTCATCGTTTGCGCTTCGGCGGTAGTCTCCCACTCTCCGTAGATAGAGCTGAATCCACGCGAGAAGATCGTCCGCCCGCTCGCGACATCGACCACTTCGAAGAAGTATTTACCCAGGTTCGTGCCGTCGATTGGCCGGCCGGGATTGCCCGGCCACGGCAGAGGCTCGACGACGATGCGATCGACGCTGAAGCGTTCCTCTTTGTCGTTGCCGGTATGGTAGTAGTCGATCCGCATGGTGGCCGGGGCGGCAAGAGCCGCGGCGGCGAGCGCGAGATTAAAAACGACGGCGAGCGTAAGCGGCGTCATCCCAACCCTCCGCTCGGCGTTCGTTACTGAGCGCCGCGTGCGCATCGTGGCGCCGGATCGTGAAGACCGTCCAGAGGCGCCGAGCAATCCTGAATCCGACGACCGGAAGGCCCGGAGCATCGCGGCGGTCGGAAGGCATCAACCCGACCATGACATCACCCGAACCATAACGATCGTCCTGTCAGCGTCCGATGGTCCAAGCCGGCCGCGCGATCGAGCTTGGCCACGATAGCCGGGAGCTCGATCGAAAACCTCCAGTCCGCCGCGCGGCCACCCGCCGCCGCAAAGACATCCCGCCACCGGTTCCACCACGGCGCGACAAAGCCGGCTACCGGCTCGACCACCAGTACGATATCACCGCGCTCGCCTCGCTCAACAAGACGCTGAAGCACCCTTTCCCGTGCGGCGTCCCTGAGCTCGTTCAACGTGAATGCGGCGAGGAGCGCCGCTGGCGACCCAGGCCAGGATGTCGTGGCGATGTCGCCGAGGCGCGTACGCGCGGTCGCGCCGAAAGCCCGGTAGGTTCGCGACGCCTCCGAGAGCGCCCACGAGTTCACATCGACACCGACAATGGCGGGCAGCTTCGAAAGCGTCTGCGCCCAGGCGGCGCCGGCGGCGCCAGTTCCGCATCCCAGATCGACGAGCGTGGTGACCCGTGCCGGCCTGAACCCGATCGCGACCGTAATTTCCCGGACCAAGAGATAGTGCAGCGGCCCATAGAACAGCGCGAAGGCGGCACGTTTGCCCGCGCCCGACAATGCCGCTCCGGCTGTAAGCCGGCCGCGGCGCTCGACGTACGTTGAGGACAGCGCACGAAGGGCCCGTGCCACTTCGGGAAACGTCATGTCGGCGAAGTGCCTCTTTTCAAGCGCGATCAGCCAGTTATCGAAGTCAGTCATGCATAGCCGGTCTTCTCGAGCATCGCACTGTAGGACCTGCCGCTGAGGCGGGTCAATGCCACCGGTCGGAGGCGCGGCGCGGGCCGCCGACCCTCCTTCGCGGGGACATTCGTAAGCGATGCGGTTCCGACGGGTGACAGTGACCGCAGGGCCCGAGCGCAACGGCATGCCCCAGCCTGCTTGAGACTTCGCGGCTATGCGAACCGGCGAGGCAGGAACAGAAGTCTCGAGGCCGAGTGTGAACCGATTTCAGGGGCATAGTCAGGTGTCAGGTCCGATCTCTCAGGCTCCCACGATCAGCAGATACGCCGTCGCCAGCAGGAAGAGATTGGGAAACAGCGCCCACCAGAAGGCGTGACGCCATTCGTGCTTCTCCTGGAGCGCCGAAGGCGCGCCGCCGGTGAGCTTGGCAAAGCTGTGTGCGAGCAGCGCGAGCGCAATCGCGGGAATCGCTCCGGCCAACAAGAGAGAGACGGCAAAGTCGTCGGGCGTCGTTCCGAAACGATAGACGTGCTGGCGAAGCCCGACCAGCCACAACCACAGGACCGACGCCGCCCATCCGGCGGCCAGCATGTAAAGCGACCTGCCGAATACGCGGACGGCTGACGGATGAGACGTGTCGCTCATGATCGTCGGATGAACCCGAGCGCATGCGACCACGAGAGGCTGCCGGAATGTCGATTCACTTGCGTAGTGTGCCATGGAAGTCTCTCCTGCAAGATCCGTGTCCGCGCGACCTGACGAGGTGACCCTCGCGATCGTGCTGATGTCTTTGTGGGAAATGAACAGGTGAGAGAGGAACCGCGCAGCGGCTTGGAAGCGTACCTGCAGTCTACGACCGGGCGATCGACCCCCGGTGGACAGCCACACGATCCTTGGATCGCAGCTCGCTCAGTACCGCTAGGCGACGTCGCTATACGCAATCGCGCCGTCGGTCGCCACGATCCGGGCAAGCCCCGGGACAACGACGATCTGCTCGTGCTCGACCTTGATATCGAAGTGCGTGCCGTCCTTCCAGCGCGCGGTGATCGGCAGCTTGACCTGCTCGTCGATGAAACGCTTGAGGAACCTGGCGCCGAACGCCAGGCTGTACCCGTCGGCGGCGATCCGCTCGAGCGCCTCGTCATCGACATGGAGCGTCTTGCCGGCCTTCGCAAGGGTGACCTCCACCTGATCGAGATAATGCCTCGCGATCTGCCGCACCTCGTCGAGCATCAGCGGAGCAAAGAGCACGACCTCGTCGATGCGGTTGCGGAACTCCGGTGGGAACCGGCGCTCGAGCTCGCGCATCACTTCACCCTGCACCTGCTCCACACCCACCGTGCGCGACAGGAAACCGAGAGGACTCGTGAGCTTTCGGAAGCTCTCGGCTCCGATGTTCGAGGTCATGATCACCACCGCATCGCTGAGATAGACCCGCTTGCCGCGGCCGTCGGTCATCCAACCTTCGTCGAATGCGTGCAGAAAGACGTTCAGGAGGCTCGGACTCGCCTTCTCCACCTCGTCGAGCAGTACGACCGTATAGGGGTTGTCCTTCAGTTGGTTGGTCAGGATCCCGCCGCGTTCGCTGCCGACGATTCCCCTCGGCATGCCGATCAGCTTGTCGACCCCGACCGAGCCATCCTGGTACTCCGACATGTCGACCCGGACCATTTTCTTGTCGTCGCCGAACAAGAACTCCGCGACCGCCTTCGCCAGCTCCGTTTTTCCGACGCCGGTGGGTCCCAGGAACAACAGCACGCCGTCCGGCCTGTCGAATCCGTCCTTGAGCGGGCCCTTGTTCAGCACGAGACGGCGGGCCACTGCCTCGATCGCGTTCTTCTGGCCGATCACGCGTTGCTGCAGCCGGCTCTCGAGGTCCTTGAACCGGTCCGCGACATCGCGAAAAACCATGTCCTCGGGAATCTGCGCGGCATGGGAGATGACCGACACGATGTCTTCCCTCGTCACTTCCCAGCGCTTGTCGACCTCCGCGCGCACGGCTGCGGTGTCGAGCCACCCGATGACCTTGTCCGGCAGATGCAGATGGCGCATGTAGCGGGGCGACATCTCGAGCGCGGTGTCGATGGCCTCATCGAGGAGACGGACCGAGTAGTTCCGCTCGAGGCGTGGGCGCAGATTTTCCAGGATGCACCGTGTCTCTTCTATCGACGGCTCGCATACGACGACCGAACGGAAGCGCCGCGCCAGTGCCTCGTCTTCCTGAATGTATTCTTTGTATTCGCTCAGTGTCGTTGCGGCCACCATGCGGATCTCGCCGCGAGCCAACACCGACTTGAAGATGTTGGCGGCATCCGATGGCGCGCCGAGCGCCGAGCCGGCGCCCACCAACGTGTGCGCTTCGTCGACGAACAGAGATCAGGTTCGGCCGCTCCTTCAACTCCCGGATAACGTTCTGAATCCGATCTTCGAACATGCCACGGAGCATGGTGCCGGCTACCATCGTGTTCATCTGCAGGTTGACGACCTGGCAGTCGCGCAGGCGGACCGGAACCGTTTCCGGCTCGAACTCGAGCCGGCGCGCGAGCCCTTCCACGATCGCCGTCTTCCCTACGCCTGGTTCACCGATCAACATCACCGAATTGGGGCGCTCCCGGTGGCACAGAATCTCCAGCACCTGCTGTATTTCCTTTTCGCGGGCGAAGACGGGCGGGATCTTGTCCTGCCGGGCGAGGAGGTTCAGGTTGGTGGCGAAGTGCTTGAGGAACGCCGGCAGCTCGAAGCGCTTCTTGAGCCGCTCGTCGCGGAGCTCGATATCCCGCATCCGCGCGTTGAGCCGCGAGACGAGGACACCCGGCTCGACGCCGTGGTGGCGCAGGATCGACACGGGCACGCCCTGGCTCTCCTCGAACACGGCGGAAAACAGATCGGCCGCCTCGATCGTCTGCCGGCCCGCACGGCTCGCGTGGTGCAGCGCGAGCTTGAACACGAGCCTGGTCGCCGGCGAGACCCGAAGCTCGGGGCCGGGGAACGGCGGCATCATGTGCAGATGCTCCTCAATCGCCTGCAGGATCGTGTGGGGATTCAGCTCGATGTCGCGCATGATCCCCGGCGAACAGGTCCCACTCGACCTGCGCGAACGCCAGGAAGATATGCTCGCCGGTGAGCAGCGGGTGCTCCCGGCGCCGGGCCTCCTCGACCGCGCGATCCACGATTCGTTGCGCGGTTTCGGCAATCTTGCTCGGTGAGATGTCGAGATCTTCTACGTGCACGGCCGCTCCTCCAGTCACCGTTCGATGAGCAAGACCGGGGCCACACCGGCGCCGCGATCGCGCCGGCCGGGCGAAGCGGCGCAACCGACTCACCCGCAAAGAGTTCACGCACGGCGGAGGAATGCGTGGCCGGACAGCCACACCCACGCCGAGGAGGTAGTCGTCCTCTCGCAGCGCTATCGCAGCGTCAGGATCGCCGTTAGCGCGTCGGGCCAGCAGCGCCTGAATCCGGCGCTCGGTCGGGGGATGCGTGCTGAATAGCGAGAACAGGCCAGAGGCCGAGAACGGCTTGATGATGAACATATGCGCCGTCGCCGGGTTGGCGTCGAGCGGGACGGCCTTGGAGGCGGACTCGAGCTTCCGCAGCGCATTGACCAGACCCGACGGGGTACCGGCGAGCGCCGCACCGCCGGCATCCGCGCCGAATTCGCGCGACCGCGAAATGGCCGCTTGAATCAGCATCGCGGCAAGGGGCGCGAGCACGATCATGGCGAGGGCCGCCACCGGGTTGTGGCCCTCCCGATCGTCGCGTGAGCCGCCAAAGAACATGGCGAAACGGGAAACCATCATGATCGCGGCGGCGAGGGTCGCCGCGACGGAACTGATCAGAATGTCGCGGTTTTTCACGTGCGCCAGCTCATGCGCCACGACGCCCGGCGAGCTCCTGATCGTCGAGCAGCTGCAGGATGCCCTCGGTTGCCGCAACGGCGGCGTGCTGCGGGTTCCGGCCGGTCGCGAAAGCGTTCGGCGACGGCTGTGGAATCACGTACACGCGAGGCATCGGCAGCCCGCCGCGCTGGGCCAGGTCGGCGACGAGGTCGTACAGGCGATGACCCGGCCCGACCGGCTTCGCGCGGTACATCGCGAGAACGATCTTGTCCGAGAACCAGTAGGAGGCGAAGTTCATCGCGACCGCGATGAAAAATCCCGAGGACGAGACCGTCGCCGCCGCCGAGCACCTCGCCCATGAAACAGAAATATCGCGCTGAGGACGCCGAGCAGCAGCGCCGTCTTTAATCCATTTGCCATAGTCTTAGTTTAACAAATCGTATAATTTCATGATGGCCGTGCTTGCCCTGCTCGTTGCCGCCACCCTGATGCAGCAGCCGCCGGTGCCCCGGCCGTTTCCCGCACCTGGCACTGGTCAGCCGGCGCGACC
The DNA here is from genome assembly GCA_963814975.1 of uncultured Acidobacteriota bacterium. Taxonomy (GTDB): domain Bacteria; phylum Acidobacteriota; class Vicinamibacteria; order Vicinamibacterales; family CAVVIG01; genus CAVUXJ01. The sequence continues at coordinate 263,832 of CAWFFB010000022.1, forward strand.
GGCCCCACCGCCGCCACGACCACCGGTCTCGCCGGCGCCCCCACCAGCAACGGCCTCCCGCCAGCAACCGCGCCTCCGCCGGCCACGGCGCCCGCAGACCCCGAATGCGCCCAGCGAAGCCACTCTTGGGGTCCCGCTCTACCCGGGGGCGCAGTTCATCGCGTCGTACGACGCCGGCCGCGGCCAACGGTTCTACTTTTCGGCTCGGCTGCGGCGTTCGAGGTGCTGGTGTCGTACTATCGGACACTGCTGAAGCAGCGCGGCGAGCTGGTTTTCGACGTGCCGGCGACCCACGAGTTTGACATCGGCCGCTTTCGCGATGAAACGATGGCGTTTCCGCCCAGCGTGACGATCAAGGACTACGAATCGGCCATATCGCAGGGATATCCGAACCCAAAACCCGGCGGCGCAGCCCGCACGATTCCCCACCATCATCCAGATAGTGCCGGTCACAGAGAAATAGAGCTCGGCGATCCCCAACTATTCTTTGACCGAGACGTAGATCTCCGGCTGGCGCCGGAACTCCAGCGCCTTTTCTTCCATCCCCACGGCGGCCGCGGCGGCTTCTTCGACGCCCTTCTGCCGCGCGTAGTCGCGCACCTGCTGGGTCAGCTCCATGCTGCAGAACTTGGGCCCGCACATGGAGCAGAAGTGCGCGACCTTCGCTCCCTCCGCCGGCAGTGTTTCGTCGTGGTACGCGCGCGCGGTCACGGGATCGAGCGCGAGATTGAACTGATCGTCCCAGCGGAATTCGAACCGCGCCTTCGAGAGCGCATCGTCCCACTCGCGCGCCCGGGGATGGCCCTTGGCGAGATCCGCGGCGTGCGCGGCGATCTTGTAGGCGATCACGCCGGCTTTCACGTCGTCGCGGTTGGGCAGGCCGAGGTGTTCCTTCGGGGTGACGTAACACAGCATCGCCGTGCCGTACCAGCCAATCATCGCGGCGCCGATGGCCGACGTGATGTGATCGTACCCTGGCGCGATGTCCGTCGTGAGCGGGCCCAGCGTATAGAACGGCGCTTCGTCGCACCACTCGAGCTGTTTCTCCATGTTCTCTTTGATGAGATGCATGGGAACGTGGCCCGGCCCCTCGTTCATCACCTGGACGTCGTACTCCCAGGCGATCCGCGTCAGCTCGCCCTGCGTCTTCAGCTCGGCAAACTGCGCCTCGTCGTTCGCGTCGGCGATCGCCCCCGGCCGCAAGCCGTCGCCGAGCGAGAACGACACGTCGTACGCTTTCATGATCTCGCAGATGTCTCGGAAATGCGTGTACGTGAAGTTCTCTTGATGGTGCGCCAGGCACCATTTCGCCATGATCGAGCCGCCGCGCGAGACGATGCCGGTCATGCGGCGCGCGGTCATCGGCACGTAGCGCAGCAGGACGCCGGCATGCACCGTGAAGTAGTCGACGCCCTGCTCGCACTGTTCGATGAGCGTGTCGCGATAGACCTCCCACGTGAGGTCTTCCGGCCGCCCGCCGACTTTTTCGAGGGCCTGATAGATCGGCACCGTGCCGATTGGGACCGCCGAGTTCCGGACGATCCACTCGCGCGTTTCGTGGATGTTCTTGCCGGTCGAGAGATCCATCACGGTGTCGGCGCCCCACAGTGTCGCCCACCGGAGCTTCTCGACCTCTTCCTGGATCGAGGAGGAGACCGCGGAGTTCCCGATGTTCGCGTTGATCTTCACCAGGAAATTCCGGCCGATGATCATCGGCTCGAGCTCCAGGTGGTTGATGTTCGCCGGGATGATCGCGCGGCCGCGCGCGACCTCGTCGCGGACGAAATCGGCGGGCAATCCTTCGCGGACGGCGATGAACTCCATCTCCGGCGTGATCTCGCCCTTGCGCGCGTAGTGCAGCTGGGTGACCGGTTGGCCGGGGCGCGACGTCGCAGCCCGCGCCTTCACCCAGGGCTCGCGCAGCTTCGGAAGCCCGGCAGTGACGTCGTGATCCTGCGGACCGCTCGTGTCGTAGACGCGAGAGCGGCGGCTCACCACCTGACAGCGCGATCTCGCGCACCGGGACTCTTACGTCCTGCGAGCCGTCAATGTACACCTTGCGCGAATTGGGATAGGCGGTGGTGAAGTCTGACATGTAATGGCTCCCGCAGGCTTGCAGCCTGCGCTGCGGCTGTCGGCGTACACGATGGACGGTTCAGCCAGACGACATTGTCTCGGCAGCGTGTGATCCCGGGCTGCGTTTCGGCTCCGGCAACAGCGTTTCCGGAGCCGCCGGCTGAGCTGAGCCGGAACGGAGGAAGGCGGAACACCGCACTCCCTTCGCCGGTTTCAACCGGATCAGGTTCCAAGGGTCTGTTCTCAATCCCTGCCTCGGGATACCCCTGGCGGCTCCCCAATATAACTCGAATTGGGTGATCGGCAATTGGGTAATCGCACAATTGGTTTCCTCACTAATCTGCAAGCGGGTTCGCCTGACACCTTCGCCCGCCTCGTCTGAGAATCGCGACAATGCCGGCGGGCCTCTTCGTCGGTGAAGTTCCCGGCAAGGTCTGAGAATGGAGTCAGAGCAGGGCGGTTCGCGAAACCCTTCTCGCCGCGAGCACGGCGCCGCGCTGGCTGATGTTCCCACGCTGTCGTCGAGGGGCACTCCTACCGATAACCCTGAACGCTCAGGGTCTTCTTCGGTCAATTCCCTGTCGAGGTCGTCGCCATGAAGAGTCGCAAGTATTCCGTGGTCACACTGCTCATCGCGATCACATTAGTGGCTCTGGGCTGGGTGATGGCACAACGACAGTTCGCCCTGCAGCGGAGGGCCGCGTTTTTCTGATTCGACGGACTGCAAGAAGCCACCCCGATTCTCGAGAAGTACAGGCTCGACAGAAGCGGTTCTCGCGCAACACCGAAGAGTGGCTGATTCGCGACTACTTTCGGGACCGGCGCAACGGCGCCTTTCTGGATGTGGGCGCCAACGACTACCGGAACGAGAGCAACACCTATCTCGAGACCCAGCTCGGCTGGTCGGGCGTGGCCATCGATGCGCTCGAAGAATTCGCCGCGGGGTATCAGGAGCATCGGCCCCGAACCCAGTTCTTCGCGCTCCTTGCGTCGGACGTGGCGGACTTGACGGCGCAATTCTTCGTTCCCGACACGAACAAGCTGGTCACCTCGGTCAGCCGGAAGTTCACCGAAGACGAAGGACATCCAGGTGTCGCCCAAGCGGTTCCGACGACGACGCTAGACGTGGTGCTCGCGAAGGCCGGGCTCTCTCGGCTCGATTTCATGTCGATGGATATCGAGCTGTCGGAGCCAAAGGCGCTGGCCGGCTTCGACATCGATCGATTCCATCCTGCGCTCAGGTGTATCGAGGCCCACGAGGAAGTACGACAGCGAGATTCCTCGACTATTTTGCCCGTCACCGCTACACCGTCGTTGGACGGTACTTGCAGATCGATCCGAAGAGTCTCTATTTCGAGCCCCTCAACTAGCGCATCCGTCAGTACCGCCACCCGGGCTCAATTGGGAGACCAGGCAGGGTACACGACGGGTGCCCGTAAGCTCACCCGACCTTCCGAAGGATGAAGCACTTCAGGTAGTACGTCTCCGGCACGCCGAGCAGGACCGGATGATCGCGACCCTGCATCCGCTTCTCGACCACCGTCACCTGCGCGCTGCGCGTCGAGGGCCGCGTCGAACACGATCTCGGCAAACGCCGCCTCGCTGACGTGGTACGAGCAACTGCACGTGACCAGCGTGCCCCCGGGATTGAGCAGCTTCAGCGCGCGCAGGTTGATCTCCTTGTATCCGGCGGTAGCCTTCTCAACCGCCGCCTTGCTCTTGGCAAACGCGGGCGGGTCGAGCACGATCGTGTCGAAGCGCTCGCCGAGTCGCTCGAGGCCCCGCAACTCGTCGAACACGTTGCCGACACGCGCGTCGATATCGACGCCGTTCCGCCGGGCGTTCAGCCGCACCCGTGCGACCGCATCCTCGGAAATGTCGAATGCCTTCGCTCTCGCAGCACGTCTGCGCCGAGCTTCAGCGCGAACCCGCCGTGGTAGCTGAAACAGTCGAGCAACCGGCCCCGCGCGTAGAGCGCAGCGGCTTCACGGTTCTCGCGCTGATCGAGGAACAGACCGGTCTTCTGGCCGCGCCTGAGATCGACGTCGTACTCGATTCCGCCCTCGACCACGGTCACCGCCTCCGGCACGTCTCCGGCCAGCACGTCGACCCGTTGCTCGAGCCCTTCCAGAAGCCGCGCCCGCGGGTCGTTGCGCGCGAGGATCCCGCGTGGCTGCACCAGGTCTTGGAGCGTCGCGACGACAAGCGGCATCAGCCGGTCCATCCCCTGCGACAGCGCCTGCACGACGAGGTGCTCGCCGTACCGATCGATGACGAGTGACGGCAGAAGATCCGCCTCGCCGTGCACCAGCCGGTACGCCGTCGCCTTGATCGCAAGCGAGTCACGAAACGCGATCGCCGCCTCGATGCGACTCCTCACGAGCTCATCGTCGGCAGCGGCATCGCCGCGCGTCAGCATCCGGATCGCAATCTGCGACCGATCGCTGTACAGCGCGTGCCCGAGCGTCCGGCCACGCGGTCCCCGCACTACGACCCGATCGCCGGCTTGCGCCTGCGAGTCGACCAGGTCGGCGCGATACACCCACGGGTGGCCGCTCTCGACTCGCTGCGCGCCGCGCGACGAAACGACGACGGTTGGAATCATGATCTGAGACGTCGCCGTCCTGCGTTCGACGTGCTTCGTTCGTCGTGCGTCGTTCCCCGTTCCGAACGTCGAATCGCGTCGAACGTCGAACGCTGAACGCCGAACGCCGAACGCCGAACGCCGAACGCCGAACGCCGAACGCCGAACGCCGAACGCCGAACGCCGAACGCCGAACGAACATCGTACAATTACTGCCTCGTGCGCATTGCCATCGGCGCAGATCACGCCGGCTTTCTGCTCAAGGAGCACCTCAAGGCGACACTGCGGCGGCTCGGACATACCATCGAGGACTACGGCACGGACAGCGAGGAGCCGATCGATTACCCGCCGATCTGCCTCGCCGTGGCCAGGGCGGTGGCAGACGGACGGGCCGGGCGGGGCATCGTGCTCGGCGGCAGCGGACAGGGCGAACAGATCGTCGCCAACAAGGTCGTGGGGATCCGCGCGGCGCTCTGCAACGATCTGTACCTCGCGCGGCTCTCACGGGAGCACAACGACGCGAACGTGCTGGCGATGGGCGGACGTATCGTGGGCTTCGGGCTTGCCGATGAAATCGTCGCCCTCTGGTTGAAGACGCCGTTCGAAGGCGGACGACATCAGCGCCGGATCGAGCAGATCGCGGACGCGGAGCGGCAATCCTGATTATGGCTACCGACATCTCGCCTCTCGCCATGTGGCGGTCGCTCGACGAGGCCGACCCCGAGATTGCACAGGCAATCCGGCAGGAGGTCCAGCGACAGAACGACGGCCTCGAGCTGATCGCCTCTGAAAATTTCGTGAGCCGCGCCGTGCTCGAAGCAGCCGGATCGGTTTTGACCAACAAATACGCGGAAGGCTATCCGGGGCGGCGCTACTACGGCGGCTGCGAGTTCGTGGATGTCGCCGAACGCTCCGCCATTGCGCGCGCGAAGACCCTGTTCGGAGCCGAGCACGTCAACGTTCAGCCGCATTCGGGAGCGCAGGCGAACATGTCGGTATACATGACGCTCCTCAAACCCGGCGATACGGTGCTCGGGATGAACCTCGCGCACGGCGGTCACCTGACCCACGGTCATCCGCTCAATTTTTCCGGCCAGCTCTACACGATCGTTCCCTATGGCGTGCGGAAAGACGACGAGCGCATCGACTACGACGAGCTCGATCGGCTGGCCGACCAGCACAGGCCGAAGATGATCATCGTCGGCGCCAGCGCGTATTCGCGGGTCATCGAATTCAGCCGGGTGCGCGCGGCGGCCGACCGGGTCGGCGCCGCGATGTTCACCGACATGGCGCACATCGCCGGGCTGGTCGCTGGCGGGGTGCACCCCAGCCCCGTCCCGGATTCCGATTTCGTGTCGACGACGACGCACAAGACCTTGCGCGGTCCGCGGGGCGGCATGGTGCTCTGTCGCGAGCAATATGCGAAGGAGCTCGATCGGGCGGTGTTTCCGGGGGTCCAGGGCGGGCCCCTCATGCACATCATCGCTGCGAAAGCGGTGTGCTTCAAGGAAGCGGCCGAACCGGGTTTCGCCGCGTACCAGCGTCAGGTCGTCGCCAATGCCAGCCGTCTTGCCAATGTAATCGCGTCGGCAGGATTTCGGCTCGTCAGCGGCGGCACCGACAACCACCTCATGCTCGTGGATGTCTTTTCAAAGGGCGTGACGGGCAAGACCGCCGAGACCGCCCTCGGGAAGGCCGGCATCACGGTCAACAAGAATGCAATTCCCTTCGATCAGAACCCGCCGATGGTTGCGAGCGGGATCCGCGTCGGCACGCCGGCCGTCACCACGCGCGGGATGCGCGAACCGGACATGGACGCGGTCGGCGAACTGATCGCACGTGCCCTGAAAACCCCCGACGATGAAGGCGCTCTCGGAATGATCCGCGCCGAGGTGGAGAGGCTGTGCAGGAAGTTCCCTCTGTACCGGACCGGAAACCTGAAAGCCGGGTCGACCACGAAGGTCGACGGCCTGATCGCCTGCAGCGTCGACATCTTTGCCGCCGACGGCCCGCTGGCGCGGGCATTGCCGGCTTTCGAGCCGCGCACGGGGCAGGTGGCGATGGCAGCCGCCGTCGCCAACGTCCTCGAAAACGGGGGCGTTCTGCTGGCCGAAGCGGGTACCGGCACAGGAAAGACGCTGGCGTACCTCATTCCCGCGATCTTGAGCCGGCACCGGGTCCTCATCTCCACAGGTACGAAGAACCTTCAAGAACAGATCTTCTTCAAGGACATCCCGGTGCTGCGCGATGCGCTCGCGGTGCCGTTCACCGCGACCTGCATGAAGGGGCGCGCGAACTACCTGTGCCTGCACCGTCTCGATCGGCTGAACGAGGCGCCCGGCGCCGCGGACCCGGGCGTGTTCCTCCCGATGATCCGGGAGTGGTCCGGACGTACCGGAGACGGGCGATCGCGCGGAGCTCGAGGACTTGCCTGAAGATCTGCCGTTCTGGAGCGAAGTGTCCGCCACGGCTGAAACGTGTCTCGGCACCGAATGCCCGCGGTACGACGACTGCTTTGTCACCCGGGTGCGCCAGCGCGCGGCGTCATCCGACATCGTGATCGTCAATCATCACTTGTTGTGTGCGGACGCCGCCGTCCGGCAGAACGCGTATGGCGAGGTCATTCCTGCGTGCACCCATGCGATTGTCGATGAGGCCCATCAGCTGGAGGATGTCGCCACCCAGTATTTCGGGTTTTCGATCAGCAACTATCGGATCGAGGATCTCGCGCGCGACATCGAGCGGCTTGCGGCAACACGCGCTGGCGAGCGCCGGAAGGATCGCGACGCGATTGCCAAGGCGGTCGCTTGCCTGCGCGACCACGCCCGCGCATTTTTTCTCGAATTGAGCCTCGTCCACCGCGCGACGGCCCACGGCAGAGAAGATCGAGTGCGCGCGACCGACGCCACACTTGCGGACGTCCGCGAGCCCGCAGCAGACCTGGCGGGCGCGCTCGATCTCGTCGAGTCGACGCTCGCGCTGCTCGGGAAAGCACGCGCAGAACACGAGGATGATGCGACGCCGGCCCACGATCCGGAGGCCCTCGCTCGGCGCACGCGCGAAGTTCGCGACGAGCTCCGGTTCCTGCTCCGCGCCGGCGACCCGGAGTATGTGTACTTCGTGGAGTCCCGTGGCCGAGGGGTCTTCCTGCGCGCGGCGCCGATTGACGTGTCCGCCATCGTGCGCGAGCTGTTGCTCGACCGGATGCGCGCCACGGTGCTCACATCGGCGACCCTGACCGTCGACGGGACGTTCGGCTACATCCGCGACCGGCTGGGCATCAGGACGGCAGACGAGGTGCAGCTGCCTTCGGAATTCGACTTCACGCGGCAGGCGATTCTGTACCTGCCGCCGCGGATGCCGGATCCGCGATCGCCCGAGTTCGCGATCGCCGCCGGGCAGCAGGTCATCGAGATCCTGCGACGGACCCGCGGTCGCGCCTTCGTGCTGTTCACAAGCTACGCAGCGCTCCGAACGGTGCAGGCGATTGCCGAGATGGCGCTCGACTACCCGATCCTCGTCCAGGGCATGGCCCCTCGCACCGAGCTGCTCAAACGATTTCGCGAAACGCCCCATGCCGTCCTGTTCGCCACCTCGAGCTTCTGGCAGGGCGTCGACGTCGTCGGCGAGGCGTTGAGTTGCGTGATCGTCGACAAGCTGCCGTTCGCTTCGCCGGGCGATCCCATCACCAGCGCCAGGATGGATGCGATTCGCGCCCGGGGAGGCGAGCCCTTCGGGGAGTACCAGGTGCCGCTCGCCATCCTGACGCTTCAGCAGGGGCTGGGACGTCTGATCAGGCACCGCCAGGATCGCGGCCTGCTGGCGGTGCTCGACCCGCGCTTGCGCACCAAGGGATACGGTCGCCGGTTCATGGAGTCGCTGCCGCCCGCCCCGGTCGTGCACGAGCTGCGGGCGGTTGAAGGATTTTTCAATGGTGTAAGATGTTAGCCGAGGCGTTTGCCTAGAATTCGCGAATTGACCGCCGCCGCCGGGTGTCGGGATTTTGTTACTGGAGGAGGAATTATGGTCCGCCGATATGGCTGGCCGCTATGGCTGCTACTCGCCGTGGTGGGCACCGCTCTGGCCGTCGCCCCGTCCGCTTCGGCTCAAACCAGTGGAACGGTGCGTGGGATTGTCACGGACGCCAACGGCCAACCGGTCGAAAACGCCACCGTGACGATCACGGGAGAGGCCACAGGGCGCAAGTACCAGAGCAAAACGAATCGGCGAGGTGAGTTCATTCAGATCGGGCTGACCGTCGGCCCGTATGTGCTCGTCGCCGAAAAGGACAAGCTGGCGTCCGAGCCGGCCAAGGCAGCGGTGCGCAACTCCGCGCCCGCCAGTGTCAGCCTGACCTTGGGCGCCGCTCCCTCGGCCGCGGCCAGCAAGGAATCGACCACGTTCGGCGAAGGTGTGGCATTGAGCACGGCCGGCAAGCACGCAGAAGCGATTGAGAAGTTCAACGCGGGCATCGTCGCGAATCCTGCCTGCTTCGAGTGCTACAACAACATCGGCTACTCGTATACCCAGATGAAGGAGTACGACAAGGCCGAGGCCGCGTACAAGCAAGCGGCCGAGCTCAAGCCTGACAATGCGACGGCGTGGAACGGACTCGCCAACATCTACAACGCGCAGCGGAAGTTCGACCTCGCGGTCGAGGCCAGCAAGAAGGCCACGGACCTCTCGGGGGGCGGCGGCGCAGCGTCCGCTGGCGGCGGTGGTAACGCCGACGCGATGTACAACCAGGGTGTCATCCTGTGGAACGGCGGGAAGGTCGCCGACGCGAAGAAGCAGTTCGAGGCGGCGATTCAGGCGAATCCCAGCCATGCCGAGGCCCACTATCAGCTTGGGATGGCGCTCGTCAACGAAGGCAACCTTGCTGGAGCGGGCAGCGAGTTCGAGACCTACTTGAAGCTCTCGCCTGACGGCCCGAACGCAGCGACGGCCAAGTCTCTCGTAGCGCAGCTCAAGAAGTAGCCGGTTGATCGATTCAGCCGCGCTCCGCGCCCGGCTGGACGGCGTCCGCGAACGGATCGCGCGCGCCGCCGGCCGGGCGGGACGCGACCCTGCCGCGATTCGCCTCGTGGCGGTCTCCAAGACATTTCCCGCCGACTATGTCCGCGCCGCTGCCGAGGCTGGACAACTCCAGTTCGGAGAAAATAGGGTTCAGGAAGCCCTCGGGAAGATGCGGGCCACCTCCGACCTCGCCCTGACGTGGCATCTGGTAGGCCACCTTCAGTCGAACAAGGCTCGGAAGGCTGCGGCCCATTTCGACACGATTCACTCGGTGGACGATAGCGGGCTCGTCGCAAAGCTGGAGGAAGCTGCCAGCGCGGCAAGCCGCCGGCTGGAGCTCCTCATTCAGGTGGACCTGGCCGGTGAACCGACCAAGGGCGGCGTCGTCCCAGCGCAGCTCTCTGCCATCCTAGCCGCGACCCAAGGAAGCTCAGCCGTCAGACTGACCGGGTTGATGCTGCTGCCGCCGGCCGTCATCGATCCAGAAGCCGCCCGCCCCTACTTTGCCGCACTCAGGCGCCTTCGTGACGATCTCGTGGCGCATGGTCAGGAGGCCTCGACGCTGGCCCAGCTCTCGATGGGCATGAGCCACGATTTCGAGGTAGCCATCGAGGAGGGCGCCACAATGGTTCGGGTGGGGACGGCCATTTTCGGGCCGCGAGCCGCGACCTCGGACTGACGGCCTTGGCGGCGGCTGCCGCCCTATTGCGGGGAACTCTCGCAACCGATACAAAAAACCAGAGCGTCCAGCCCCGCGACAGTGCAGGCGGCTGGGTCCGACGAGACCACACATGAATGTCAGCCCCCTCGATTTGCGACAGCAGCGTTTTCAGACCTCGTTTCGAGGCTTCAACCGGGTGGAGGTCACCGCGTTCCTCCAGGCAGTCGCCGACGACTACGAGCAGGCGCTCCGCGAAACCGATCGGCTGCGCCAGGATCTCTCGCGCACCGAGGCGATCCTCAATGAGCACCGCGAGCACGAAAAGAGCCTCAAGACCACCCTGCTGGCAGCCCAGAAGCTGGCAGACGACATCAAGGCTGGCGCCGCGAGCGAGGCGCAGCGCATCATCCGCGAAGCCCAGGGGCGGTCGGATCTGCTGCTCGAGAAGACACAGGCACGCGTCGAGGACATCCAGCGCGAAATCGACGGCCTCAAGCTGAAGCGCCGCGACGTCGAAACCTCGATCGAAGCGAGCATCCAGACGCTGCGCAACACGCTGGAGTTCGTTCGTGAGCAGGAAACGCGGGAGCGCGAGGACAAGATTCTGCTTCACCGCCCGCGCCACGCGGAGATCTTCGAAGTCCAGGACACCCGGATCGCCGCACTGGAAGAGAGGCAGGACGCCAAAGCCCGTTGATTGCGGAGACGCCCGCGGGCATCGAGCTCGATGTTCGAGTCATTCCCCGTGCGAAGAAATCAGCCCTCGGCGGCGTGCGCGACGGCGCGGTGCTGATCCGGATTGCCGCCCCTCCAGTCGCGAACGCGGCCAATGACGCGCTCATCTCGTTCCTGAGCGACATCCTCCAGGTGCCGCGCCGCGCGATTCGCATCGTCAGCGGCGAGCGCGCCCGCCACAAGCGAGTCGCCGTCGACGGTCTCGACCCGGACCTTGCCAGGGCGCATCTCCAACTGTAACGCGCCGGATGACGACTACCGCTTCGGGGTGAGCACGTAGCTCTCGACCGCCAGCGTGAAGGGCCAGTCTCGGATGTAGCCTGGCAGGATCGTGATCGGCTTGACATACGAGCCGTCGATGAACCGGCGGCGTGTACTCGGTCCGAATCGTGAGCTGCTTCATCGGTGAGCGGTACGTCGTACCTGGCCGCCAGCTCCAGCACGCGCTGTCGCAACTGCGCGTCGCTCTGACTGCTGTCGATCGCCGCGTCGCTGCACCGAGTCGGAAAACCTGTAGTGCGCCACGTATTCCAGTCCCAGCCGCCAGGCGGCGTTGGCGATGAGCGCCACGACTAGCGAGCTTGATGATCAGCTTCATCGTATCTGGCGCAGCATGCGATCCCAGCGAGTGCGCGTGAAGAAGTGCGTGAACACCGACAACGCGCCCTTCACCATCCCGGTCGCATCCGCCGGCTGGTAGTCCGACGCATCAGCATCGTACGACCAGTAAATCAGGAGCGCCTTCCCCTTGATGTGCCCGCGAGGCAGGAACCCCCAATAGCGGCTGTCCTGCGAGTTGTCGCGGTTGTCCCCCATGACGAAATACTGATCGGCCGGCACCGTGACGGGGCCGTAGCGGTCGCGGACGTCGAACGAGGTGACTTCCTGCAGATCGACGGCCGACGGCGCCGGCTGCAGATAATGCGCGTATGGCTCTTCGAGCGCCGTTCCGTTGATGTAGACCTTCTTCTGCCGCAGCTCGACAGTCTCCCCGGGCAGGCCGATGACCCGCTTGATGAAGTCGCGATCCGGTTCCTCGGGATACTTGAAGACGATCACGTCGCGGCGGTGAATCGTGCCGATCGGCAGCAGCGCGCGCTCGACGTTGGACAGGGTGGGTCCGAACACGAACTTGTTCACCAGCAAATGGTCGCCGATGAGCAGGTTCTCCTCCATCGATCCGGTCGGGATCTTGAAGGCCTGCACCACGAAGGTGCGGACGAACAGCGCGAGGATCACCGCAATGACGATCGACTCGAAATACTCGCGCGCCGTGGATTTCTTGAATTCGGGCATGTTCAGCGATCAGCCATCAGCGATCAGCCGTCAGCTCTGAAAGCCGAGAGCTGAAAGCGGGTCTATTCACTGTCGGTTCCCATCCTCAGCACCGCAAGAAACGCTTCCTGCGGAATCTCCACCTTCCCGACGCGCTTCATCCGCTTCTTGCCTTCCTTCTGTTTCTCGAGGAGCTTGCGCTTGCGCGAGATGTCGCCGCCGTAACATTTGGCGAGCACATTCTTGCGCATCGCCTTCACCGATTCGCGTGCGATGATTCTGCCGCCAATCGCCGCCTGAATCGCCACCTCGAACATCTGGCGCGGGAATCAACTCGCGCATCTTCGAGGCGAGCAGGCGTCCTCGCTCGTAGGCGGTGTCCCGGTGGACGATGATCGACAGCGCGTCGACCGGGTCGCCGTTCACCAGAATGTCCAGCTTGACCAGCGGCGAGGGCCAGTAGCCGGTCACATGATAGTCGAGCGACGCATAGCCCCGCGAGATGGTCTTCAGCCTGTCGTAGAAGTCGAGCACGACCTCGTTGAACGGCAGCTCGTAGGTCACAAGCACCCGATCGGAGGACAGGTACTCCAGCGTTCTCTGCACCCCGCGCTTGTCCTGACAGAGCTGCAGGATGCCGCCGACGTGCTCGGCGGGCGTCAGGATCATCGCCGTGATTACCGGCTCTTCGATCAGCTTGATCAGACCGGCGTCCGGCAGCTTGGCAGGGCTGTCGATCTCGTGCAGCTGGTCGTCGGTGGTCGTCACGCGGTACAGAACGCCCGGCGCCGTCGTGACCAGGTCCATGTTGAATTCGCGCTCGAGCCGCTCCTGAACGATCTCCATGTGAAGCAGGCCGAGGAAGCCGCAGCGGAAGCCGAAGCCAAGGGCGACGGATGTTTCGGGCTCGTAGAAGAACGAGGCATCGTTCAGCCGCAGCTTTTCCAGCGCGTCGCGGAGCTCGGCGTACTGGTGGCCTTCGACCGGATACAGGCCGGCGAACACCATCGGCTTGAGTTCCTTGAATCCCGGGAACGCCTCCGCAGCGGGCCGGGACGCTTCCGTGATCGTGTCGCCGATCTTCGCGTCGCTGATCTTCTTGATGTTCGCGACGAGAAATCCGACTTCGCCCACGCCGAGCTCCTGCATCACGATCGGCTTGGGCGAAAACGCCCCCACCTGCTCGGCATCGTAGTCCTGACCCTCGGCCATGAGCCGGATTTTCATCCCCGGCCGCAGGACGCCGTCGATGACGCGGACCACGATGACCACCCCGCGGTATGGGTCGTACCAGGAGTCGAAGATAAGGGCCTTGAGCGGCGCGTCAGGGCTGCCGGTCGGCGGCGGCAGCCTGGCGACGATGGCCTCGAGAATCTCCGCGACGCCGGTTCCCAGCTTCGCGCTGGCAAGCATCGCGCCGGTGCCGTCCAGGCCGATGATGTCCTCGATCTGGCGGCGCGCCTCCTCGGGCTGCGCGCCGGGCAGATCGATCTTGTTGATGACCGGGATGATCTCGAGGCCGGTTGTCGACGGCCAGATTGGCATTCGCAAGCGTCTGGGCCTCGACCCCCTGCGACGCGTCGACCAGCAGCAGCGCGCCTTCGCATGCGGCCAGCGAACGGGTGACCTCGTAGGAGAAGTCCACATGCCCCGGCGTGTCGATCAAATTGAGCACGTACTGAACGCCCGCGTTCGACGTGTAATTCAGCCGCACCGGATGCGCCTTGATCGTGATCCCCCGCTCGCGTTCGAGGTCCATCGCGTCGAGGACCTGCGCCTCCATCTCGCGCGCCTGCAGCGCACCGGTGAGCTCGAGGAACCTGTCGGCGAGGGTCGACTTGCCGTGGTCGATGTGCGCGATGACGGAGAAGTTACGGATGAACCGGGAATCCATATCGCTGGTGCCTGGGGCGTGGCTGCTCAGGTACCGGGCTGGATCCCACGCTATCGCTGCTCGACCGGGATGTACCGCTGCGGGTATCCGGCCCGGTATAGTCCGCACGAGGACGAATCAGGCGGTTGTGCGCGTACTGCTCGAGGACGTGCGCGGTCCAACCAGACACCCGGCTGACCGCGAAGATCGGCGTGAAGAGCTCGATCGGGATGCCGAGCGCGTAGTAGGTGGACGCCGAATAGAAGTCCACATTCGGATTGAGCTTCTTCTCGTTCCTGACCAGCGCCTCGATGCGCTGGGACATCTCGAACCAGACGGGTTGACCCGCCCGCTGCCCGAGGTCGCGCGACATCTGACGCAAGTCGGTCGCTCGCGGATCTTCGGTGTGATAGACCCGGTGTCCGAAACCGGGAATCTTCTCTTTCCGCGCCAGCCGACCGCGGACGACTTCCTCGGCCCTCTCGGGGGGCGATGTCGCCCCAATCTCGAGCAGCATCCGCATGACGTCCGCGTTCGCACCGCCGTGCAGCGGGCCCTTCAGCGTCGCGATCGCGGCGACGATGGCCGAATGCATGTCGGCCAACGTGGCGGCGGCGACGCGGGCGGCAAAGGTGGAGGCGTTGAGCTCGTGGTCCGCGTGCAGGATGAGCGCGACGTCGAAGGCGCGCGTCGCCACCGCACTCGGACGTTCGCCGGTCAGCATGTACAGGAAATTCGCCGCGTGGCCGAGCACCGGATCCGGCTGAATGGGGCCGGCGCCGGCGTTGACGCGCCCCAGCGCCGCCACCAGCGTGGCGAGCTGCAGCGGTCAGACGAACCGCTTTGCGGTAGTTGCCCTGGGGCGAGCCGTCCGAGGCGTCGGGATCGTAGTGCGCGAGCGCGGAGGTGAGCGTCCGCAGCGCGTCCATGCTGTCCCCCGCGGGCAGCGAGCGCATCAGCCTGATCAGATCGACTCCGGCAGCGCGCGCGCGCCGGCAAGCTGCGACTGCAGATCGCCGAGCTCGGCGCGCGTCGGCAGGCGGCGGTGCCACAGCAAGATGGCACACTTCCTCGAACGTCGAGTTCCGCGCGAGATCGTGGATGTCGTAGCCGCGATAGGCGAGCACGCCGCGGTCGCCGTCCACAAAGCAAATGGCCGACGAGGTGGCGATCGTGTCTTCGAGCCCGGCCTTGGGCGCCAGCGGCCATGGTCATGATCTCCATGATAGCGCGTCGGACTCGGGTCCGGCTAACGCCGGCCACGACGTACCCGAGCGTCTTCCGTCGCACCCAGCGTCCGCCGTTAGTTGGCAGTTGATGAAATCCAGCAACCTGAAGTGGGAAGTGGAGAACTCAAGCCCTCACTCCCGGCTGGGTTCTTCAACAGCCGGCTGATGGACTTCAGTGCACGCCAGCTGAATGCGCGGCGCTTGCCGGCGCGTCCCGGAAGGGAGCTTGGCCCTGCGGCCCGATCTGCGCGTAGCGAAGGAACATCTGGCCCCACTCGGTCGTCTCGCACCAGCGCTCGAAGACGCGACGGTCGACGAGGGGCCACCGGTAGAAATCGTGGTAGACGTCGCTGGCGAGGATGAACCCGTTCACCAGCGGGGTGTGGAAGAACAGCTTCTGGAAGCGTTTCAGCGGGCCGAACCAAATCAGGTCGCCGCCGGCGACCCGGACCAGGTTCTTGCCGACGTGGAAGTGCCAGTTCTCCCGCGCCGCCTCGACGTCCCCGACGATCTCGATGTCGCGCGGATCGCCGACTCCCAGGCCGTCCTCGTGCGCAAGACGGATGTAGTCGAGCGACATCGGATCGAAGCCCATCATCTTCGCCGATACGGCGTCGATCGCGACCTGATCGGCCGAGGCGAGCATCACGTTCTTCACCACGGGATACATCGTCCGCGGCCCGGGCCCGTTGCCGGCGGTCGTGCCGTCCATGATCGCGAAGAGGCCCGGGTGAATCTCCTTCTGAATCGCGAGCAGGTCCACGAGGGTTTCATGAATCCAGGAGTGCGTGTAATGCCGCCGCGTGTTGAGCAGACCGCCGAAGGCGTTCTTCATCGCGCCCGTCGTGGTCGTGTAGATATGGCATTTCGTCGTCGGCAAATGGACGATGTTCTTGCCGACGAAATAGTCGGGAATGTGGATGCCTTCCGGAAAGATGCGGTTGAGCACGCGCATCCGCGCCTTCGGCTCGTAGCGCACCCACCGCATGTCGCCGTCCTTGAAGTTGTACAGGACGGGAATGCCGTAGTGCTTGAAGATCGGCACGTAGTGGTTCAGATCCTCGCCCTTGAACGCGTTGGTGACGACCGTCTTGTTCTGGACGCAGACCTGATCAGTGAATCCCCGTGCTCGCGAGTGCCTGAATCGTGCCCTCGAGCTGCCACGGCGTGGTGTTCGCCGCGGGAAACGGAAAGTGCCAGGAGATGTTGTCCTTGAGGATGGTCGTACGGCCGGCCACGAGGGCCTGCGAGACGCCCGCGAGCTCAACGAGACGATCGATGTCGGAAAAGATTGTGTCCGGTGCTGCCCGGAGAACGGCGACTCTGGACTTCATGCGCGTGCCGTCTCATTTCCCACTGGCCACCTGCGTGTTGAGCACGACCGGATCGGAAGCGTACTGCTGGACGATCGACAGGATTCCCGTATACAGGAATCCGATCTGGAACAGGACGAGGAAGGGCACCGTGCCGTAGATCTGATTGGCGAGCGCGTAGAAGACGGTTGCGGTGAAATACAGCCCGAGAGCCAGCTCGATCAGCGGCTGAACGGCAACCGACTGACGGTACTTCTTGCCGACCCATTCGTCCGACGCCCCTTCAATCCGGTATTTCGGGGTTCGCGCAAACTCCGTGGGCTTGTTGAATAGCGCCGAGAATACCGCCCTGGTGTTGTTGATGCAGAGCCCGATGCCCATCGACATCAGGAACGGCAGATACCACGCGCGCGCACGCCAGTCGGGGTGAATCTCGCGCTGGCAGACCATGTAGAAGTTGCAGACGGAGAACGTGGCTGCGAAGAACAGCGGCACGTCGATGAGCATCATCTCGTACCAGCCCATGTTGTAGCGGATGACCATCGACGGGAACATCAGCACCGAGAGCACGCACATCAGCGGATAGTTGAAATTGGCGGTCAGGTGAAAGAAGGCCTCCATCTTCACCCCAAGCGGGATGTCGGCGCGCAGAATCTGCGGCAGCAGCTTGCGGCATGTCTGAACGGACCCTTCGGCCCAGCGATGCTGCTGCGACTTGAAGGCGTTCATCTCGACCGGGACCTCGGCAGGTGCGACGACATCGGCGACGAACACGAACCGCCAGCCCTTCAACTGGGCCCGATAGCTGAGATCGAGATCCTCCGTCAGCGTGTCGTGCTGCCAGCCCCCCGCATCCTCTATCGCCGCCCGCCGCCAGATACCGGCCGTGCCATTAAAGTTGAAAAAGCGGCCGCCCCGGCTGCGGCCGCCGTGCTCGAGCACGAAGTGCCCGTCGAGCAGAATGGATTGAATCTTGGTGAGGAGCGAATAGTCCTGGTTGATGTGACCCCACCGCGCTTGCACCATCCCGATGACCGGCTCGGAGAAGTGCGGCATCAGCCGGGTCAGGAAATCGGGCGGCGGGATGAAATCGGCGTCGAACAGAACGATGTACTCCCCGCTCGCGACCTTGAGGCCGGCCTCGAGCGCCCCCGCCTTGTAACCCATCCGGTCGGCGCGGTGAAGGTACTTGATGTCGACGCCCTGGGACGCAAAACGCCGGACCGCCCGTTCGGCGATACCGCGCGTCTCGTCAACCGAGTCGTCGAGTACCTGGATCTCGAGCATGTCCGCCGGATACTCGATTCGGCATACCGACTCGATCAACCGGTCCGCCACGTACATCTCGTTGTACAGCGGCAACTGGATTGTGACTCTCGGCACCGGGGACAGCGGTGGCCCGGGCTTCGGTGCCCGATCCCGGTTCCTCATGTACAAATACACGAGGTAATAGCGATGCCAACCGTAAACTGCGAGGATAATCAGGACGAAGAAGTAGGCGACGAGCGTAAGGGTTTCAGCAAAAGTCATTACGAAGGTCAAACACTGCCGACCGAGGGAAAGCCTCGACGGTACAATCGTTTATGTTAGCCACCAGTTCCCTAAACGTCAACAAAACGGGCCCTGCCCCACGATGAATCCATCTCAGCTGCGCGCGCTCCTCGGAGACCTGACCAGCGGCCGTGTGGAAACGGCCGAGGCCGAACGCCGCTTGCTCGACGCGCTCCGGACCGCGCCGTACCAGGATCTCGGGTTCGCGCGGATCGATCACCACCGGACCATCCGGCAGGGCTTTCCCGAGGTCGTCCTCGGCATAGGCAAAACGCCTGCCCAGGCCGCCGCCATTGCGGGCGAGATCGTCCGGCGGGGCTCCACCCTGCTGATCACCCGCGCCAGCCAGGAAATGTTCGATGGAGTCCGCGCGGTCGTGCCGCAGGCAGCGTATTACTCCGATGCGGCCCTGATCACATTTCGTCAACAGGATGTCGCGCCCGGGAAGGGCCGCATTCTCGTGGTAGCCGCCGGCACGTCTGATCTGCCCATTGCCGAGGAAGCGGCGCGCACGGCCGAGCTCATGGGCAACGACGTGGATCGCCTGTACGACGTGGGGGTCGCGGGCATCCATCGGCTGCTTGGCGAGCACGCCCGGCTCGACGCGGCGCGCGTCATCGTGGTCATTGCCGGGATGGAGGGCGCGCTGCCAAGCGTCGTGGCGGGTCTGGTCGCCGTTCCAGTCATCGCCGTGCCGACATCGGTGGGCTATGGCGCCAGCTTCGGCGGGATTGCCGCGCTTCTGGGGATGCTCAACAGCTGCGCGGCCGGAGTCTCCGTCGTAAACATCGACAACGGCTTCGGTGCGGGGAATATCGCCAGCTTGATCAACCATTTGTAGAGAAGTAGAACCGGCGACTCTCCCGCTGGGAGCTGAAGCAGAGCGCCGCCGTTTTCTCGCCCACGCACCGAATCCCTTCATCGCTCCGGCGTTAGAATAAGAGGTTCGCCGCCTCTCACCCGGGCGGTCAGTCTTCCGACCCCTATGCAACCAGGAGTCCTGCGGACCCTCGAATTCGATCGCATCGTCGAAGCGGTCTGCGGTTTCGCGCTGACGCCGACCGGCGAGGAACGCCTCGCCCGGCTCGCACCCTCGACCGATCCGCAGAAGGTCGCCCAGCAGCTTGCGGCAACCAGCGAAGCGACGATCTACATCGCCAGGAATGGCGGGCTTCCGCTGAGGGCCACGAGCGACCTGCCGCAGATTCTGAACATCCTCGCGGTCGAGGGCCGGCCGCTCGAAGCGACCCGCCTCCTCGGCGCTCGCGGCGTTTCTCGACTCGGTCGAAGAGACGCGGACCGCCATTCGCCGGGTCGCCGTCTCGTTCCCGCTGCTCGACCAGGTGAGCAGCGGGGCCGCCTCGTTCACGGGCGAGATTGCGCAGACGCGGGAGAAGATCGATCCGTCGGGCGATGTGGTCGATCACGCAAGCCCCGAGCTGAGAGACCATTCGCGATCGCCTCCGGAAGCAGCGCACGCGGCTGCGCGGCACGCTCGAATCGTATCTGCGAGGCAAGGAAACGGCGAAATATCTGCAGGACCTCGTCGTCACCGAGCGCAACGGCCGCTACGTGCTGGTTGTGAAGATGGAGCACCGGAGCAGCATTCCGGGCATCGCCCACGGCGCGTCCACGAGCGGCGCGAGTCTTTTCCTCGAGCCGTTGAGCACGGTTGAAATCAACAACGACATCGTCGCGCTGGAGGAACAGGAGGCCGAAGAGGTTCGCCGCATCCTGCTGGCGCTCACCGACGCCTTTCGCGCCCGGCCGATGGATCTGCAGCGCACGATCGAAGCGGCGACCGAGCTCGACGTTCGCCAGGCGCGCGCCCGGTACTCGCAATCGATCGACGGCGTCGAGCCGGCACTGTCCACCGACGGGGCGTTCGAGCTCCAGGCCGCGCGGCATCCGCTGCTGAAGCAGCCCGTACCGGTCACCCTCAAGATTCTTCCGCCGGCCACCAGTCTGCTCATCACCGGGCCGAACACGGGCGGCAAGACCGTCGCGCTCAAGACCGCTGGTCTGCTCGCGCTGATGGCGCAAGCCGGGCTGCGGATACCGGCGTCCGACGGATCCCGGCTGCCGGTGTTCCGATCGATTTTCGCCGACATCGGCGACGACCAGTCGATCGAAGCGAGCTTGAGCACCTTCTCGGCGCGGATCGCCAACCTGGCGTCGATGGACCGCATGCTGGAAGCGCCCGCGCTCGTGCTGCTCGACGAAGTCGGATCCGGCACCGATCCGATTGAGGGCGGCGCGCTCGGCGTCGCGGTCGTCGATCACCTCCGCCGCCGCAAGGCGACGGTGATTGCCACCAGTCATTACGACGCGCTGAAGACGTACGCGTCGACCACCGCCGGCGTCGCCAGTGCGGCGTTCGGCTTCGACGCCAACACGTTCGCGCCGATCGTACCAGCTCATCTATGGCTCGCCCGGAAGAAGCCTCGCGCTCGAGATCGCGGCGCGGCTGGGCCTCAACCCGGCTGTCATCGCCGCGGCGCGGCAGAACGTCAGCGCGCGGGAAGCGCAGCTCGCCGAGCATCTGGCGAAGATCGATCGCGACATGCGCGCGCTCGAGCACGAACAGCGGCTGGCGGCGCGCGAACGCGAAACGCTGGAAGCAGCCGAGGGACGGATGCGTCTGCGCGAAGACGCGCTGAAGCAGCGCGAAGAGACGTTCAGACGACGGCTGAACGAGGAGCTTGAAACCGAGGTCCGCCGGGCGCGACGCGAGATCGACGACGTGATCGCCGGGTTGAAGAGCAAGACGACGACCATCGCGCGCGCGGCTCAGTCCTCGGTGGCGCAGACCGTCAGCACCGGCGAGACCGGCGCGGCCCGCAGCGATGCGCGGGCGGCTCTCGATTCGGTGGTGGAGCGTTTCCTCGCGCCTGGGAGCGAGGCACCAGAGCCGGCGCCGGCCCCGGGCCGCACGCCGGCCGTCGGCGATCGCGTCATCGTCTCGGGCCTGGGTCTCGAGGCGACTGTCACGGCGATTCACGACGGCTCGGCCGATCTGGACGTTCGGGGCAAACGTATGCGCGCGAGCGTCCGCGATTTGCGGGTGGTCGGCCGCTGCGCCGGCTGGATCGGCGCGGATCAACGTCCACGTGGAGCTGCAGCCGCGGGAGGGAATGGCCACGGACCTCAACGTCATCGGCTGCACCGTCGACGAGGCGATCGCGCGAGCCCAGCGGTTTCTGGACGAGTCGCTGCTGACGGACCTGCGCGTCGTGCGGCTCATTCACGGCTACGGCACCGGTCAGTTGAAACGGGCGCTCACGGGGTTTTTGCAGCAACATCCTCTGGTCGCGCGGTTCGCGGCGGCCCCCCCCGAGCAGGGCGGCGGCGGCGTAACGGTAGTGGAGTTGAAAGAGTAACGTTCTACGCTCTCCGCTCGGGAGCGGGAAACGACGAACGCACAACGGCGAACGCAGAACGTATGGGTCTTTTTCCTCAGCCATTCATCGACGACCTGCGTCTGCAAGCCAACATCGTGCAGCTCGTACAGGATTACGTGCCGTTGAGGCGCGCCGGAACAACCTACAAGGGCCTTTGCCCGTTTCACTCCGAGAAGACGCCCTCGTTCCACGTCAACCCGGAAAAGGGCTTCTTTCATTGCTTCGGCTGCGGCGTCGGGGGAGACGTCTTCAAATTCCTCGAACTGCACGAGAAAGTCGGGTTTCCCGACGCGGTGCGGATGATCGCGCAGAAATTGGGCGTGTCGATGCCCGAAGAGACCGAGGGGGCGTCCGACGACACACGGAAGGATGCCAAACTCCGCGAGGCTCTCCTGAAGGTGCATGAGGTGGCCGCCGCGTACTATCGCGAGCAATTGGCCGGTGCTGCCGGAGCCCGGGCGCGCCAGCAGCTGAACGACCGTGGCGTCAGCGCCCAGACCATCGAACAGCTCGGCCTCGGGTTTGCCCCTTCCGCGCGCGACGGCATTGAAAAAGGTCCTGCTGGAACGAGGGCTTCGCCCAGGGACTGCTCATTCAAAGCGGACTGATCGTTCAGCGCGACAACGGCGAGAGCATCGATCGGTTCCGGAACCGCCTGATCGTTCCGATTTGCCGCGACACCGGCTCCATCATCGCTTTCGGCGGCCGTGCCATGGACGCCGACCAGATGCCGAAATATCTGAATTCGCCCGAGACGGCGATTTATTCGAAGGGTCGGACGCTTTATGGTCTGAACCTGACCAAGGCGGCGGTTCGAAAGCTCGGCTACGCCGTCCTCGTGGAAGGTTATTTCGACTTCGCCCAGGTGTTCCAGACCCAGGCGGCGCCGGTCGTCGCATCCTGCGGGACGGCACTGACGCCGCAGCAAGCACAGCTCCTTCGGCGTTTTACGGCCAAGGTCGTTCTCAGCTATGACCCTGACGCGGCCGGGGAAGGCGCCGTCAACCGGTCCTGCGAGCTGCTGGTGGCCGAAGGCTTCGACGTCAATGTCGTGGTGCTGGATCGGGGCGAAGATCCCGATACCTTTATTCGGAGGCAGGGCCCCGATCGGTATCGTGAAAGATTGCGAGGCTCCCGACCGTATCTGGAGTACCTGCTCGATCAGGCGGCGGCCGGCCTCGATTTCGGACACTCGGACAGCCGCCGCCAGTTTCTGAGCCGGATGCTGGCCGTCGCGGCCCGCATTCCCGACGCGGCCGCCCGTGATCAGTTCGCCGACCGGATCGCCCATAAGGCCCGTATCACCGAGGAGGTCGTCCGGGCTGAAATCCGTAAGGCGGCGGTCGGGCGGAAGACCTCGCTGACGGAGCGAGAGCTGCCGAGCTTCGGTCAGTTGAAGGACGCCGAAAGAGCGCTGATCTGGTGGCTGGTGAACCACCCGGGCGAGGCCTTCGGCGAGCTCAAGCTGATGGAGGACGAGGACTTCGAGCACATTTCGAGCCGGTCCATCCTGGAAGTGGCGCGGGCGCTGCACTCAGAAGACCCCGAGCTCTTACCGTCGACATTAATTCAGCGTCTAAGTAATATGGAGGCTCAGCTCGTCACGAAGATCGCCTCAGAGACAAAGCCTCCAGCATTTAAGGTGGGTGACTGCATTCGGGCGCTCAAACGGGTCCGCTGGGAGCGCGCCCAGTCGGCCCTTCGGCGTGAAATCGATCGCCTGCAGCAACTGGGGCAAGACGGCGGTCAAATGAATACCCTGCTCGGCCAGATACGCGTGCTGGCGCACCGGATCGAAGAACTGCGGTAGGACAGTGTTGTTGGAGTGAATGCATGTCGATTGAAGAAAAATACGACGAAGTACGGCAGCTGATCAGCATCGGTAAGGAAAAAGGCTACCTGCTGTACGACGAAGTCAATGAGCTGCTCCCTGCGGAAATCACCTCGTCCGACGAGCTCGACGATCTGTTCAATACCTTCGGCAGCGCAGGTATCGAAGTCATCGACTCGGACCAGAAGTACCTGCGCGACGAAAAGGTGATCGATCGGACGGCCGAGGGCGCCGAAGAGCTCGAGCTCGACCTGACGCCTGGCGCCCTCGACAAGACGAACGATCCGGTACGCATGTATCTCCGCGAGATGGGCACCGTGCCGCTCCTCACTCGCGAGGGCGAAGTCGAGATCGCCCGCCGGATCGAGCGCGGCAAGCTCGCCGTCATCAAATCCATCTCGCGCACGCCGCTTGTGGCGAAGAAGGTCATTCAGCTCGGGGACTATCTGCGCAGCGGCGACCGCACGATTCGCGAGCTCGTCATCTTCAACGACGAGGAGATTACCGACGAGCGGATTGCCGAGCGATCGCGACAGGTGCAGAAGCAGATCGAAGCGGTCCGCAAGGCCCGCGAGGCGTCCGAGAAGCTCGAGGAGAAGCTCGACGCCACGCCGAAGGGCGCGACGACGCGGGACAAGCGGAAGTACCGGCGCAGCCTGTGGGCGGCGATGCGCGCGGGCGTCGAGCTGTCCCAGCGCATTCGCGAGATCAAGTTCACCGAGTCGATCAAACGGCGTCTCATCGACGACATGAAGCAGGCGGTCGAAGACGTCAAGTCGGTGCAGCGCGAGATCGAAGCGCTCGACCGGCTGCTCAAGCCGAAAAACAAGAAGCAGAAGCTCAAGGAAGACGATCGAAAGAGCATCCTCCGACAGATCAAGGATCAGAAGCTCAAGCTGAAGGCGATGACCGATACGCTCGAGCAGGAGCCTGCCCAACTGAAGCAGACACTCGACACGATCATCCGCGGCGAGTGGCAGGCCGAGCAGGCGAAAAAGGAATTGGTCGAGGCAAATCTCCGTCTGGTCGTCTCGATCGCGAAGAAGTACACGAACCGGGGGCTGCAGTTTCTCGACCTGATTCAGGAAGGCAACATCGGCCTGATGAAGGCGGTCGACAAGTTCGAGTATCGGCGCGGGTACAAGTTCTCGACTTACGCGACGTGGTGGATCCGGCAGGCGATCACCCGCGCGATTGCCGACCAGGCGCGGACGATCCGCATCCCGGTCCACATGATCGAGACAATCAACAAGCTGATCCGGACCTCGCGCGCCCTGGTCCAGGAGCTCGGCCGGGAACCGACCTCGGAGGAAATCGCGAAACGAATGGACATCCCGGTCAGCAAGGTGCGGAAGGTGCTGAAGATCGCGCAGGAACCGATCTCGCTCGAAACGCCGATCGGTGAGGAGGAAGACTCGCATCTTGGCGATTTCATCGAGGATCGCCAGGTCGTGTCCCCGGCCGAAGCTGTGATCAATTTGAACCTGAAGGAGCAGACCGAGTCTGTTCTGAAAACCTTGACCCCGCGCGAGGAGAAGGTCATCAAGATGCGGTTTGGCGTCGGCGATGGCAGCGAGCATACGCTCGAAGAAGTCGGTCAGAGCTTCGCAGTGACACGCGAGCGCATCAGGCAGATCGAGGCCAAGGCGCTGCGCAAGCTACGTCACCCCTCGCGCAGCCGGAAGCTGCGGGCGTTCCTCGAAGGGCGCACGACGTAGAAGGTAGAAGCTTGAAGGCAGAAGAATTTCATCGGGCCCATAGCTCAACGGTTAGAGCCGCCGGCTCATAACCGGCCTGTTCCAGGTTCGAATCCTGGTGGGCCCACCATTCCTCGCTCGCCTTGCGGCGCGCTTCGGATGGCAAGACAGAGCGTCAGTAGGCGAAGGCTGTCCACGTAGCGCGCCGAGCGAAGGTGGCCAGTTGGCACGCAAGACTGTGAGAATGCACATTGCGAATGGCTGATTGCGGATTGACCTCAGGTGGCGGCTTGGACGTGCCGACCCGCAAAGCCCCGGTGCGCGAGCGCCGGGGCTTTTTTTGTTTGTGATGAACCCCGATCTCGAGCGCCTGATCGCCCTGCAGCGGCTCGACTCCGCCGTCAGCGAGGC
This sequence comes from uncultured Acidobacteriota bacterium, assembly GCA_963814975.1. Taxonomy (GTDB): domain Bacteria; phylum Acidobacteriota; class Vicinamibacteria; order Vicinamibacterales; family CAVVIG01; genus CAVUXJ01. The sequence goes on from CAWFFB010000022.1 coordinate 289,485, forward strand.
TCAGCGCCGCCTCGCGGAAGAACCCGAGCGCCAGAAGGCCTTCGATGCCCGCCTCGACGCCGCGCGTCAGCGGGGCGGCGTCGCCAAGCAGCGCCTCGGCGAGAACCAGAATGCCCGGCGGAGTATCGAAAAGGATGTCGCGGTGCAGCAGGGCCGCCTTTCCAAGTTCCGCGACCAGCTGATGGCGGTCAAGACCAACGTCGAATATCAGGCGATGCAGAAGGAAATCGAATTCGCTCAGGCGGAAGTCAAAAAGCTCGAAGACGGCGTTCTCGAGCTCATGCTCGAGGCCGACGACCTCACCGCGGAACTCAGGACCGCGGAAGCGGACCTCGCCTCCGAACAGAAGGCGGTGGACGACGACCGGAAGTCACAGGCGGCCGAGCTCGCGGCGCTGAAAGGCTCGCTCGAGCTGATCACTCGGGAACGTGCGAATCTCGTCGCATCGCTCGATCGGCAGGTGTTGGCTCTTTTCGAGATGGTGTCGAAGCGGCGGAACGGCGTGGCGGTCGCCGAAGCACGCGGGGGAATCTGCACGATCTGCCACGTGCGGCTGCGGCCTCAGGTTTTCAATACCGTGCTTCGCAACGAGCAGATCATCCAGTGCGACCACTGCAATCGCATTCTTTACTTCACACCCGGCGCGCCGGCGGCCGCCGACAATCTTCCCCAGCCCACCTGATGGAAGTCGTGGCGTACATCGACGGCGGAGCGCGAGGCAATCCCGGCCCGGCCGGCTACGGCGTTCGCATTGAGCAGCCCGACGGGACGCTGGTCGAGGAATTTTCGGAATCGATTGGCGTCGCGACCAACAACGTCGCCGAATATCGGGGGCTGCTCGCCGCGCTCGAGTGGGCCAGGGCTCACGACCGCCGTCATCTTCGCGTCCGGTCAGACTCCCAGTTGCTCGTGCAGCAGATGCTCGGCAACTACAAAGTGAAGCACCCGGGGCTGCAGCCGCTCCACGCCCGGGCACGGCTGCTCGCCCACGAGATTGGGCGCGTCGCATTCGAGCACGTGCCGCGTGAAGCGAACGCACACGCCGATCGGCTGGCGAACGCGGCTATGGATGAAGCTGCCGGCTCCTGATCGCGCCCGCGATGCGGCCTGCCTGCGAACCATCTCGCCGGTACGAGCACAGGATATCGGGATGGCTGGCGGTGCAGAGGCCGGCGAGGAATATCTGCGCGACCGGCACCCCAGCCTCTACCAGTTGCTCGCGCACGGCCGTCCAGCCATCAAAGAACCACCGGTCCGCGCGCCGCGGCCCGGTGACGCGTGACATCGACGGGTTGGCCGCCGAACGAATGGGAGCCGTTAGAAACCATCGGGCGAGCTGCCCGCGGCTCGCCCCTGCCGCTTCGAACCGATCCCTGACGTCGCTCCCGACGTCATAACAACAGGCGCCGACGGCCGGGCCGATTGCCGCAACCAGATCGGCAGGACGGCCCCCGAATTTTCGGGTGAGCGACGCAACCGCCGCGGCCGGTACGCCGGCGGCAAGGCCACGCCACCCGGCATGCGCGCCAGCCACAGCGCCCGTAGTGGGGTCGGCGAGGAGAAGCGGAATGCAGTCGGCTGCCTGGACGGCCAGGGCGATCGTGTGATCGCCGGAGAGGATGACATCGGCCTCCGGAAGGCGGCCACGGACGTCCTCCGCGATCACAACGTCGGCGCCATGAACCTGACGGACGCGAACGAGACGCGCAGGGGCCACCCGCATCGCACGCGCGACGTCGTCCCAGGGCGTCGGATCGTCACCACCAGCGGTCGGCGTGCCCAGCGGCCAGTGCCGGGTCGTAAAGATGTGGGGCGCCATGGACGCGAGTGGACGACAGACGAGCGCTGGCCCGGCCGCGGCTTGCACCCAATCGAAGGCCTCGCTAGGCTGAGGAAGATTTGACATGTCGAACATCATCGGCCTCGGCCTCGACGCCACCGAGATTCCACGCATCGCTGCGCTGATCGACCGATATGGCGAGCGCTTTATCCGCCGCCTCTTCACCGAGGGTGAAGTCGCCTACTGCAGCCGTCGTCGCACGCCTGCGATGCATTTTGCGGCGCGATTTGCCGCGAAAGAGGCCGGGATGAAGGCGCTAGGGACCGGACATTCCCAGGACGTTCTCTGGCGCGATCTCGAGGTCGTCCGCAGAGGCGGCCCGCCGCAACTGCGGTTCCACGGGGGCGCCGGCCGGCGATTTGCCGCAATGGGCGCCCAATCCTCGCTCCTTACCATCACTCACACCGACGCCCTCGCTCTCGCGCAGGTGCTGCTGATCGGCGGCTGAAGTGCCGCCGCGACATCCGGCCGGCAACTCCGGTTGACGTTTTCAACGAGCCGACGGCGACCCCACCAGGCAACTTTCCCTCTCGTCCCTAACCACCTCGCTCCGCTCCGTTTACGGCGTCGTCTCCGACCGTACCTTCCGGCATTGCGTTTGATGCCTCATCCGCGAGGCTCGCCCGACCCGGGTCGGCGAGCGCTCATCCAGGAATCCGAGCCACCGTAGCCGGGCACTCCCGTCGCCCGGCGCCGACCAAGAGGAGCGTGTCACATGACCATCAAGATTACGCCCAACGACAAGGGCAATCCGCCGGGAAAACTGGCCGAGGCCGAATTGCACTTCACCGACGGTCCACTCGAGGGCCTGAAGTTGATTGGCTTCGCCATCTGGGAACGGCGCGGGGGCGGCGGCGGACGCAACGTCACGTTTCCCGCCCGGCAGTACAGCATCAACGGCGAGCGCCGCACGTTCGCGTTGCTCCGCCCGATTGTGGATGCGACGGCACAGAACAAGCTGCGCGAGCTGATTCTGGAGGCATTCCAGGAGTACGAAGAGCGCGCCGCCATCGCATCGTAGAAGCGGACGTCGGGATCGGTCGCTGACAACAGGCGAGGGAGCTGTTAGGAGATCACGGGCAGCAGCCGGGCGTTTTCCTGCTGTCGCCTCGGCGGAAGCGTCCACTCTTCCCTTATGGCCTTCGCGTACTCCGCCTGGAAGAACGACTTCTTCATTCCGCCGTCGATGATGTCCCACGGCAGCACCTGGTCGTGGCTGCGATCGCGGAAGATGAAGTAGTCCGCGTCCAACCCGCTTTCCGCAACCGCTGCGCGCCAGTTCTGCCCGTTTCGCTCGGCGGCCTCGATGGCGGGAGCGACGCGACGATCGCCCAGTGATAGCAGCGCCTGATAGTAGGAGTGTCGTTCCGATTTGATGTTGAAATACACGTTGTCGATCCCGGCCATCAGGCTGCGTAACCGCTTGATCTTCCGTTCGGTAAGCGCCGGATCCTCCATCGGGAGCCACTGATAGGCCGTCCCGGGTTTGGGAATCAACGGGTTTACGCTGCCGACGATCCGGCCGATCTGCCCTTTCGTGCGGGCGTGTATCAGCATCCGTTCGCGAATCTGCAGCGTCAGATCGCGAATCGCCACCAGGTCGTCGTCGGTTTCGGTTGGGAGGCCGATCATGTAATAGAGCTTCAAATTCTCGAAGCCGTTCGCAAAAATCAGTTCGGCCCGATCGAGAATCTCGTCGTTGGTCACCGTCTTGTTCACGACGCGGCGGAGCCTGTCCGAGCCGGTTTCGGGCGCGATAGTCAGCCCCCGTTCACCGCTTTGCCGCAGCACCCGCACGATCGACTCGGTCAGATCGTCCAGCCGCAGCGAGGCGGGGCTGATCGCGTAGCCCATCTCCAAAAGGCGTGCGAGGATGCGGTCAATCTCGGGGTGGTCGCACAGCGCGATCGACACCAACCCCACGCGGTTCGCGTACGGTTTGGCCGCGGCGGCAAGCTCCAGAATCCGGTCGGCTGGAAACGGGCGGACGGGTAGATAGTTGTAGCCCGCCCAGCAGAACCGGCACAGGTTCGCGCATCCCCGGACTACTTCCACGAGGAAGCGGGAACCGAACTCGGTTTCGGGCGTAAAGATACTCGTGGCAGGTGGATCGAGCGCGTCCGTTGTTTTCACGGCGGCCTTGAGGACGGGAAACGGTGCCCCCGACCCGGCCGCGACGGCAAACCCGCTCAGCGAACCGTCGCCCGCGTATTGCGGCGTGTAGAAAGAGGGCACATAGAAGCCCCGTTCCCGGGCGAGCAGCCGCAACAAATCGGGGCGGTCGACGGCTTCACGAAAGGCGCGGTCGAGCGCGGGCACCAGCATCTCGCCTTCCCCCGCCGCGATGAGGTCGGCGAACGGCGCCAGCGGTTCGGGATTGACGAATGTCACCGCGCCGCCGATAAGCACCAGCGGATGGTGGGCGTTGCGCTCGGCGGCGTAGCGTGGGATTCCGGCGAGCCGAAGAAGCGTCAGGACGTTCACGTAGTCCCATTCGAACGACACGGAGAACGCGACGACGTCGACCTCGCCGACCGGCGTCTGCGATTCGAGCGTGACCAGTGGCGTTTTCGAGGCAAGCAGCCCGGCGAGTTCCTGTTTCGGCGGCAGAAACACGCGCTCGCAGCTGATGTCGTCCTGGGCGTTCAACAGACGGTAAACCGTCTGGAATCCGAGATTCGACATCCCGACCCAATAGGTGTTCGGAAACGCCAGCGCGACCCGCAGGCGAGTGCCCGGTGGTTTGCGAATATAGCCGGTTTCTTTCGCGAGCGTGGCAAGTGCGCGTTCGCGCTGTTCCCAGGATTTCAATGGTGCGGCAGCTGGAGCTTACACGTCGACGTTCGCGGACGCCGTGGATATACCTAGTCTATCACCGCGACCGCCGGCCTCGCGGCTGCTATCCCTCCTGCCGCCTGAGGAATGCCGGGATGTCAAAGGTTGAGCTGAGGTCGAAGCCCCCGTCGGCCTCTGCCGGGCAATCGGCAGCATCCGACACCGCCATCGCGCCATTCACCGCCAACGGAAGGTCGAGCAGCGGCCGCCGGGTCACTGAAAGGCGCGGCACGATCAACGGCTCGGCGGCCGACGGCACTGGGACTGCCATTCCAGGCCGAACCCGCTGATCGGCATAGGGCGTCAGGTCCACCGGTGTCTGGGCGGCGGATTGCGAGGGCCGGGCAACGGCCGGAGACCCGAAGCCGGTGGCGATCACCGTGATCTTCACCTTGCCGTTGAGAGCAGAATCGACAACGGCTCCGAAGATGATGTTGGCGTCCTCGTCCGCTGCTTCCTGAATAATCGTCGAAGCATCGTTCACTTCGACCAGCGACAGGTCCGGACCGCCGGTCACGTTGATAATCACTCCTCGCGCGCCATCCACCGACGCGCCTTCGAGCAACGGACTCGAAATCGCGCGGCGCGCGGCTTCGACCGCTCGATCCTGTCCCTCGGCGATGCCGGTGCCCATCATCGCGAGCCCCATGCCGGACATGATGGTCTTCACGTCGGCGAAATCGAGGTTGATGAGCCCAGGGACCAGAATGAGGTCCGATATGCCCTGGATCGCCTGGCGTAGCACGTCGTCGGCCGTCGCGAAGGCTTCAATGAGGGGGGTGGAACGGTCGATGATGCTGAGCAGCCGTTCGTTGGGAATCGTGATGATCGTGTCGACGCAGTCGCGGAGCGCCTCGAGTCCGTGTTCGGCCTGGATCAGCCGCTTTCGGCCTTCGAACTTGAATGGCTTGGTGACGACCGCGACGGTGAGGGCGCCGAGTTCGCTGGCCAGGCTCGCGATCACCGGAGCGGCGCCGGTGCCGGTGCCGCCCCCCAGGCCGGTGGTCACGAATACCATGTCGGCGCCGTTGAGGGCTTGAATGATTTTCTCGGTATCCTCGAGCGCCGCGGATCGGCCGACGTTGGGATCCGCTCCGGCTCCGAGGCCTTTCGTGAGCTTGGCTCCGATCTGCACCTTGATCTGTGCCGCATTGGTCTGAAGCGCCTGCAGGTCGGTGTTGGCGACGATGAACTGGACACCGTCCAGCCCGACCCGGACCATGCGGTTGACGGCGTTGCCGCCGCCGCCGCCGACGCCGATCACCTTGATGCGCGCCCCCATCCGCTCTTCTTCCTCGAGCCGGAGCCGCAGCCCGCGGCCATTCGTCGCCTCGTCCGCGTCATAAATGTGGTGGAAGTCGGCCATTCGTCACTCCCTTATATGTAGTCGATGTTGAGCGTCGTTCCGCGTGTCGCGGCACCCGCTGTGCCGTCCCGCCGCACGCCTTCAAAAGAATTCCCGGAACAATCCCCGCAGCTTCCCCGCCACGCGCACCAGGGCGCCCGCACCAACCGGAGCGCGGGAGGTATCGACCCGCGAGTTGCGACACCCGTACAGCGCGAGGCCGACGCCGGTCGCGAACGTCGGGCTGTTCACGTGATCGGCGAGGCCCCCGACCCCGGCCGGGCACCCGCGGCGAATCGGCAGGTCGAAGATCTGCTCCGCAATCTCGGGCATCCCGTCGAGGATCGCGCCGCCGCCGGTCAGCACGATTCCAGAGTTGAGGCTCTTCTCGTACCCGGCCCGACGGATCTCGTCCCAGACCAGGTGGAAGATCTCTTCCGCCCGCGGCTGAAGGATCTCCGAAAGAATCCGCCTGGCCATCACGCGGGGCTTCCTGCCGCCGACGCTCGCGACCTCCATCGTCTCGTCCTCGTCGACCATGCCCGAGAGCGCGCAGCCGCATTTTCGTTTGATCCTCTCCGCGTCCGGCACCGGTGTCCGCAATCCGACCGCGATGTCATTCGTGAAGTGGTCGCCCCCGATGGCGACGACGGCCGTGTGCCAGAGGCTGCCGCGTTCGTGGATGGCGATATCGGTGGTGCCCCCACCGATATCGACCAGCGCGACGCCAAGCTCCTTCTCGTCCTCCGTCAGTACCGATTCGCTCGCTGCGAGCTGTTCGACAACTGTTTCGGCGACGTTGACCCCGGCCCGGTTGACGCATGCCACGATGTTCTGCGTGGAGCTCTGACTGCCGCTGATGATGTGCACATTCACTTCGAGGCGGGCGCCGGTCATCCCGATCGGCGCACCGATGCCGTCCTGCTCATCGACCACGAAGTCCTGCGGCAGCACGTGCAGGATCTCGCGTCCCGTCGGCAGCGAGACGGCCTTGGCGGCGTCGATCGCGCGCCGGACGTCCTCGCGTGTAATCTCACGATTCTTGCCGGCCACCGCGATGACGCCGCGGCTGTTGAATCCTTTGATGTGCGGGCCCGACAGCGCGAGGTGCACGGAGTCGATCTCGACGCCGGCCATCAGCTCGGCCTCGTCGATCGCCTTCTTGATCGAGTCGACGGCGGTCGCGAGGTTCACGACGACGCCGCGCCGGATGCCGCGCGACTCGGCCACGCCGAGCCCGACAATGTCGAGCCCTCCGGCCTCGAGCATCTCGCCGACCACGGCCGTGACCTTCGACGTGCCGACGTCGAGTCCCACCAGGTACCGCTCTTTACGTGCCACTCTGCCTCCGGATTGCTGCCGCTCGCTGCGGACTCACGACCACCGCCCGGCCACGCCTAGCGACGCGCGAGCGCCGGCCGGGGCGCTCCCACCTGCCGCACGTAGATCCGATCGCCGAACCGCAGATCCACGGAGTCGATCTGCTGAACCCGTTCCCGCAGCGCCTCCGCGAGATCCACATATGACTGCAGGCGGGGCAGGAATCGATCCTCGCCCACGTAAAGCACCGCGGGATCCCCGCTCAGGATCACGGCGGCGTTGTGCAGATCGCTGACATCAACCTGCGATACCCGGCGCGCAATCTCGGGTCGAGATCCGACCGACGCGATCAATCTCGCGGCGAGCTCGACACGCGCCGCGTCCGTTCGTCTGCCTTCAGCCACCGCGGCGGGCGGCGACAGGCCGTCGATGATCGGCAGATCGAAGTCCGCGTGTTGCGACCCGTACTCGTCCATCACAACGGCCCGTTCGTCGACGAGGTAGAGCCGGCCGCCGATGCGCGCGATTCCGATTGGCTGACGTTCCGACACGACCACTTCGACCGTCGACGGCAGCAACCGCCGCAGCGCCGCGTCGCGCACCCAGGGCGACGCGAGCAGCCGGAGCCGCCAGGCGGACAGATCCGCCCAAACGATGTTCTCGCCCCGCAGCCCTGCGAGCAGCGCGAGGACCTCGCCGCTCGACAGCCGGTCGGTCCCCCGGACCAGGATTCGATCAACCTGCAGCAGACGAGCGTGCCTGAGGACGTCGCCGCCGCGATAGACGCCGCAGACCGCGATCAGCACGACCACGCCGTACGTGACGGCCGGCCGGATGAGGCCGCGCCATTTCCCCCGATGCCGCGCCGGTTTGATGTGCGCGCGGCGAAACCGTTTGTCCGCCGGTGCGGAAATCGGGCTCACGCCGACGCTCCCTTCAGCAAATCGATCAATCGATCCGGCACCGTGCTGATCGACCCGGCACCCAGTGTGATCACCACATCGCCGCGCCGCGCGATCCGCGCCACGGCCGGCGCCACGTCGTCGAGCCGGGGCACCAGGTCGACCTGCGCGGCCGTGCTGCGGCGGATCGACTCGGCGAGCACATCGATGCTCACACCGGCGATCGGGTCCTCGCCGGCGGCGTAGATGTCGGTCAGCACGACGTGGTCGGCATCCTTCAATGCCGGCCCGAATGCCGCCATCAACGATGCCGTGCGCGTAAAGCGGTGCGGCTGAAAGACCACGACGATGCGGCGGTTCAACGGGCGGGCGGCGGCCAAGACCGCTGCGATTTCCGTCGGGTGATGGCCGTAGTCGTCCACCACCAGAATGCCGTTCGGCTCGCCGCGCACGTCGAAGCGCCGCTCTGCCCCCCTGAATTCGCGCAGGCCAGCGGCAAGGCGCTCGAACGGCAGGTCGAGTTCGAGCCCGACGGCGATGGTGCCGAGCGCATTCTGCAGGTTGTGGCGGCCCGGCACATTCAACGTCAACGATCCCAGCGCGACGAGCGACTGTGCCGGGTCCGTGGCGCCGCGAGCCCGGCGCGTCACGGTGGCGCTGGCGGTCAACGGCCCCAGTACCACGTCCGCTGCTGTGATATCCGCGTCAGGAGCGTCGACGCCGTACGTGATCACGCGACGCCTCATGCGGGGAACGACCGCCGCAAGATGCGCGTCGTCGGCGCAGGCGATGACGGCGCCGAAAAACGGGACCTTGTTGGCGAAATCGACGAACGCCTGCTGGAGGTCGTCGAATCCGCTGTAGCTCTCGAGATGTTCGTAGTCGATGTTCGTAATCACCGCAATTGTCGGAAACAGCTTGAGAAAACTCCGGTCGCTCTCGTCCGCCTCCGCGACCATCAGCTCGCCGCGTCCCAGACGCGCGTTGCTGCCGAAGGCGCTGAGCCGCCCCCCGATCACCGCTGTGGGATCCAGTCCGGCCCGTTCCAGCACCAGCGCGATCATCGACGTCGTCGTCGTTTTCCCGTGCGCGCCCGCGACCGCGATGCCGTAGCGCAGACGCATGAGCTCTGCGAGCATCTCGGCGCGCGGAATGACGGGGATCTGCCGCTGCTCGGCTTCGACGACCTCGGGGTTCCCAGCCCGAACCGCCGCCGAGACCACGACGACGTCGGCGCGTCCGACGTGTTCCGCCGCATGCCCGTGCGACACCTCGATGCCCAGCGTCATCAGGCGGTCGGTGACGTTCGACTGCCTGGCGTCGGAGCCGGTCACGACGAACCCGAGGTTCGCGAGCAGCTCGGCGATCCCGCTCATCCCAATGCCGCCGATACCGATGAAATGGACGCGCTGCGTCTTGCCTAACACCGCACAGCTCGGCTTCCGACGGTCGACGGCGAACAGCGAACGATCACCCTGCCAGCTCCAGTGCCCGATCGACGATGACGCGCGCGGCGTCGGGCTTCGCCAGCGCCCGGGCGGCCCGTCCGAGCCGGGCCCTCGCGCCGGCATCGGCGGCCAGCGACAGAATCCGTCGCGCCAGCACAGGTCCGGTGGCCTCGGCCTGCAGCAGCACCTCGGCGGCACCGGTCGCCGCGAGCGCGTCGGCGTTCTTCCGCTGATGGTCGTCGGTGGCACTTGGCAGCGGAATCAGGATGGCCGCCTTGCCGGCCGCTGCGATCTCCGCCAGCGTCGTGGCACCGGCACGACACACGATCAGGTCCGCCTGTCCGATGCGCCGTCCCATGTCGAATAAAAACGGCTCGACTTCAGCCTCGAGTCCCACTCGCTGGTAGGCGACCCGGACCATCTGCACATCGCGCTCGCCCGTTTGGTGTGTGAGACGAAGCTGTGACCCGCCGGCTGCCAGCTCTGCAGCTCCCTCCACCATGGCTGCGTTGATTGCGTGCGCGCCCTGTGACCCGCCAAACACGAGGACCCTCGCGGTCGACGATCCTGATGACTCGTCATGCCCCCCGGACTCCGCATGGACTCGTGCGGCTGCCAGGAACTCCGGCCGGACCGGATTGCCGCTGACGAAGGCCTTCGATCCGAAGAAGCCCTTCGTGTGGTCGAACGTCACTGCCGCCGCCTGCACGATGGGCGCGAGCAGCCGGTTGGTGAGCCCGGGCACCGCGTTCTGCTCGAGCAGCATCGTCGGCACACCCCTCAGCGCCGCGGCGAGCACCACGGGACCCGAGCTGAATCCACCGACCCCAATCACGAGGTGCGGTCGGTGCGCCGACACCAGGCGCCAGCTGTCCAGGAGGCCGACCGGCAGCAGCGCGGCGCCGCGCGTGCGGTCGATCATCGACTTGCCTTTGATACCGCCGCTGCGGATCAGTTCCAGCGCGAAGCCCTCGCGCGGCACGACGCGCGTCTCGATTCCGCGCGACGTCCCCGCGAACACGATGAGCGCGTCCGGCCGGCGTGCGAGAAGCTCCCGCGCGACCGCGATCCCCGGGTACAGATGACCACCGGTGCCACCCCCGGCGATAATGACGCGCAGCGGCTCGTTCATCTGAGTCGGGTCCGGCTTCCGGCTTCGCGCAGACGGTTCGTCCCGTCATGCCTGCCGCGACGCGTGCTGTGACACATTGAGCAGGACACCCATGCCCAGCAGGTTGATAATCAGTGACGATCCGCCCGCGCTCACGAACGGCAGCGGGATCCCTTTGGTCGGCATCAAACCGAGCACGACGCTCATGTTCACAAACGCCTGCACGGCGACCATCGTCGTCAGCCCGATCGCCAGCAGCGCGCCGAAGGAATCGGGAGCGCGAAGCGCGATCCGAAGGCCGCGCCAGCTGATCACGCAGAAGCAAGCCAGCACGAGCGTCGCGCCGATCAGGCCGAGCTCCTCAGAGATCACCGCGTAGATGAAATCTGTGTGGGGCTCGGGAAGATAGAAGAGCTTCTGGACGCCGTTCATCAGACCGCGGCCGGCCACTCCGCCGGTTCCGACGGCGATGAACGATTGAATGATCTGAAAACCGTCGCCGAGCGGGTCCTCCCACGGGTTCAGGAACGTCAACACGCGGCGGCGGCGATATTCGCTGCCCATGACCAGCATCGCGACGACGGGAAGCGCGGTGAGCGTCGCGCCCGCGATGTAGGTGTAGTTGACCCCCGCTCCGAAGACCATCGCCCCCGCAATGATCGCGAGCGACATCGCGGTGCCGAAGTCGGGCTCGACGACGATCAGGGCGACAAGACCGGCCACCACGATGCCGATGGGCAACAGCGCGTAGCCGATGTCGTTGATCCGGTGCATCCGCCGCTCGAGCAGCGCCGCAATGAAGAAGATGACGCTCAACTTGGCGAGCTCCGATGGCTGGACCCCCAGCCCGCCGATACCGAACCAGCGGCGCGCGCTGTTGTGCGGGGGGCTGAACAGCACGGCGACGAGCGCCAGTGTCACAAAGGCGAGGCCGGACCAGATGAATGCCGGGGCGCGGTAGTGACGGTAGTCAATCCGCATCACGATGCCGAGCAAGGCGATCCCCAGCGTCGCCCACATCATCTGCTTGGTCAGGAAACGATACGGCTCCTGATACCGCTCGAGCGCCACGAGCGCCGAGGCGCTGTACACCATGACGATGCTCAGCCCCACCAGCAGGATGGTCGTCAGGAACAGCACCCGATCGGACTTGAGTTTACGTGCCATTTGCGCCTATAAAGCTGAGCCGGCTATCACCCGACATACTGTGAGCGGTCAGCAGTCACCGGTCGGCCTTCGGGCAAAGGCACCAGCTTCGCAGGCCGGGGCAGCCTGCGTTCCCAGCAGCCAGTCCTTCACCGCAAAGACCGACCGGTGACTGCTCACCGTTCACAGCACCACGGCGGGCCCGCCCGCTGGGCCCGCAGACATCGCTCAACGTCCGGCCAGTCGAGCGAGCCGGGCGACCTCCTCCTTGAAGCGGCGGCCACGCTCGGCGTAGTCGCGGAACATGTCGAAGCTCGCGCACGCCGGCGCCAGCAGAACGACGCCCGCCGGCTTCGCGAGCTCGAAGGCGATCGCCACGGCTTCTTCAAAGGACCCCGCGGCGTGAACGTCGACCGCATCCGCCAGGGCCTCCCTCACAAGCGAGCTGGCCTCGCCAATGGCAACGACCGCCTTCGCGCGCGCGCCGAGCGGTGCACGCAATACCCGCAGGTCGCCGCCTTTGAAGCGGCCACCGAGAATCGGCACGACGCCGCGATCGAAACTTTCGATGGCGCGAAGGGCGGATTCGACGTTGGTCGCCTTGGAGTCGTTCACGAACCGCACGCCGGCGACTTCGGCCACCAGCTCCATCGCATGCTCGAGACCGCCGAACGACTCGACGGCGGCCGTCATCGCCGCCGGCGCGGCTCCCGCAATCGATCCCACCGTGGCCGCCGCCATCACGTCGCTGACAAGATGTGGCCCGAGCAGGCGGATTGCGGTGAGCGGCAACAGCCGCTCGGTCTGCGGGCCGCTGCGATCGACGATCCAACCGTCCTCGACGACGGTGCCTTCCGCCAGCCACGTCTGTCGGGCGAAGAGGCGCTTTGCCGCGCGGCTTCGTTCCGCCAGCCGGAGGACCGACGGGTCGTCTGCGTTGATGACCGCCCAGTCCTCTGGACCCTGGTTGTCGAAGATTCGGGCCTTCGCCGCGGCGTAGGCCTCGACCGTCGCGTGCCGGTCCAGATGATCGGGCGAGAAGTTGAGCATCACGGCGATCCACGGATGAAACGTTTCGATCTCCTCGAGCTGAAAGCTGCTGGTCTCGACGACGTGTACGGTGTCCGGCGTCGACGCCGTGACCTGCGCGCTGAGCGGCGCACCGATGTTGCCCCCGACCGTGACCTTGAAGCCGGCGGTTTCGAGAATCCGTCCCGTCAGCGCGGTCGTGGTTGATTTTCCTTTCGTGCCGGTGATTGCGATCACCCGGCCCTGCAGCCACCTCGAGGCCAGCTCGACTTCGCCAATCACCGCGATCCCCCGGGCGCGGGCGGTGGCGATGACGGGCTGGTCGGGCGGCACGCCCGGGCTCAGCACCACCAGGTCAGCGGTTGTGAAGGTCTCTTCCGCATGGCCGCCGAGCTCGAGCCTGACACCAAGCGCCTCGAGCGCCCGCGCTTCCGGCACCGCCGATCGCGTGTCCGACAGCGTCACGCGCGCCCCGCGCCGTACGAGCAACTCCGCCGCGGCGAGCCCGCTGCGCGCCGCCCCGGCGACCGTGATTCGCATTCCCGTGACATCGAACGCGTTCGTGCCTCTTTGCATGTCACCGCAGCTTCAACGTCGTCAGACTGAACAACGCGAAGATGATCGCGACGATCACGAAGCGTGTAATCACCTTCGGCTCGCTCCACCCGATCAACTCGAAATGATGATGGAGTGGCGCCATGCGGAAGACGCGCTTGCCGGTCAGCTTGAACGAGGCGACCTGGATGATTACCGACAGCGCCTCGATCACGAATACCCCGCCCACGATCCCGAGCAGCAACTCCTGCTTGATCAGAATGGCGACCGTGCCGAGCGCTGCGCCCAGGGCCAACGACCCGACGTCGCCCATGAACACTTCGGCCGGATATGAGTTGTACCAAAGGAATCCGAGCGAGGCGCCGACCAGGGCGCCGCAGAAAATCGTTAGCTCCGCCGCCGGAGGGAATCGAACCAGCAACAGGTATTCGGCAAGTACCCGGTGCCCGGTGACGTACGCCAGTGCCGTATAGGCAGCGGCGGCGATCGCGAACGTACCGATGGCGAGGCCGTCCAGGCCGTCGGTCAGGTTGACGGCATTCGACGATGCCACCAGCACGAACACGGCGAACGGCAGGTAGCCCCAGCCCAGGTCCGGAATCAGGTCCTTGAAGAACGGAAAAATCAGCCGCGTGTTGTACAGCGCCTGCCGCGCCAGCACGAGCAGTACGATCCCGACCATGATCCCGATCAAGATCTGCAGACCCATCTTGTGACGCGGCCGCAGTCCGTGGTGGTCCCGCCGGACGATCTTCAGGTAATCGTCGAGGAACCCGACGGCGCCAAACGACACCGTGGTCAACACCGCGATCCAGACGTATACATTCGCGAGATCCGCCCACAGCAGAGTGGGAACCAGCGCCGCCGTCAGGATCAGGAAGCCGCCCATCGTCGGCGTGCCCGCCTTGAGACGATGCGACGTCGGACCCTCCTGCCGGATGACCTGCCCGATTTGAAACTCGCGCAGCTTGCGGATCATCCACGGGCCGAAGATGAGGCTGATCGCCAGCGCCGACAGACTCGCCGCGGCCGTGCGAAACGTGATGTAGCGGGTCACGTTCAGCACCGAGAATTCGGTGTGGAAGGGATAGAGAAGGCGAAACAGCATCGGGCCTACACAACACCGGAGTTGCTGCGCCGGCGTGACAGCGCTTCACGCGCGACCGCGACATCGTCGAATGGGAGTACTTCAGCGCCGATCACCTGGTACTTCTCATGCCCTTTGCCGGCAATAAGAACCAGATCCCCTGGACGAGCCAGCTCGATCGCGGTCGAGATGGCTTCGCGGCGATCGACAACGCGTCATCAGCCGCTGGCTGCTGTCGCGTCTGGTATCGGGGGTAATCCCGCGCCGGATCTCCTCGATGATCCGGGTCGGCTCCTCGCTGCGCGGGTTATCCGACGTGATCACGATCAGATCGCTCAGGCGGCCCGCGACGGCGCCCATCAATGGACGCTTGGTGCGATCGCGATCCCCGCCGCAGCCGAACACCGTAATCAACCGCTTCCGCGTGAGCGGCCGGGCAGTCTCGAGCAGATTGCGCAGTGCGTCGTCGGTATGCGCGTAATCGACCACCACGGTGACCTCGTCCTTCGAACCAGAGACCACCTGAAATCGCCCCGGTACGCCCGCCAGCGCCGCGACGCCCCGCCCGACGGCGTCCAGGGGCAGCCCGAGCGCCGTGCCTGTCGAAATTGCGGCCAGGATGTTGTACACATTCGGCCGTCCGACCAGGGTCGATCGAATCTGGAGCGTGCCGCTCGGCGTGCGAACGTCGAAGCTCAGCCCCTCGAGGGAAAACGAGAGCGGTCCAGGCATGATGTCGGCCGGGCGGACGATCGCGTAGGTCACGGGGCGGCCGGCGAGCCCCACCAGCGCGCCACCGCGAGGATCGTCGAGGTTGATCACGCTCGGCGCGGCGCGCGGAAGCATCTCGAACAGGCGTCGCTTGGCCTGAAAGTACGCTTCCATGTTGGCGTGAAAATCGAGGTGGTCGCGCGTCAAGTTGGTGAATAGGCCGGCGGCGAATCTCATCCCGTCCACGCGATGAAGCGACAACGCGTGGGAGGAGACCTCCATCGCGCACGCGCCGCAGCCACGTTCCACCATTTCGCGCAGGAGGCCCTGTACCTCGGGAGCTTCCGGCGTCGTGTGTGTCGCCTCGCGGATCTCCCCGCCGATACGGTAGCCCACCGTTCCGAGCACCCCGCACGGCACGTTCGCCGCTTCAAAGATCGATGCCACGAGAAACGCCGTGGTGGTTTTTCCGTTGGTGCCGGTGATGCCAACGACCTGCATGTCGCGGCTCGGATGCCTGTGAAAGGCGTCGGCGAGGATCGCCAGAGCGCGGCGCGCGTTCTCAACGACAGCCCACGGCACGTCCGTGCCAGCCGGCGGGGTTTGCTCCGATACGACCGCCACGGCGCCGCCTTCAATCGCTTGGCGAGCGTAAGAGGTGCCGTCGGCATGGAGACCTTTGAGCGCAACGAACAGGTGACCGCTTCCGACCCGGCGCGAGTCGTAGGTAATCGCCGTGACGACCACTTTGGAAGCATCAGTACGTGAACCGTCGTCGGCTCGAATCAGCCCGTCCGCGCGAAGCGCCGCGTGCAGGGCCGCCCACTTCATGGCTGGTCCATGCGCGCCGGAACGGCCGGTGGCGTGCGATCGAGAACCAGGCGGCACACCCCACCCTCCTCGATTGAGGCTCCCGGCAGCCGGTTCCTGGAACACGACGAAGCCGTCGCCTGTCATGTGTCCTGACAACCCGAGCGTCACGAGCTTTCTCATGGCATCGCGGGCGCTCATGCCGCGCAGATCGGGAACCGTGCCGGCAGGCCCGCCATGCACGACGCTCACGATCGTCGCCGCTCCAGAATCGGCCGACGAGAAGGGGGCACTCGGGTCGCTGCGTGCGACCAGCACCGGCGGCGCCGGATCAACCGTCGGAGCAACGCCCAGATATCTCAGCGTCGCTTCCGCGATCCGCTGGAAGACGGGCGCGGCGACCATGCCGCCGCTGTTGCCGCCCGAGTGCGGTGCGTCGATCACCACGATGAGGGCCACCACTGGATCGCGCGACGGGAGAAAGCCGACGAACGACACGTTGTTTTCGGAACCGGAATAGCGCCCGCCGATCAGCTTCGAAGCGGTGCCCGTTTTTCCGGCGACCGTGAAACCGGGAATCTGGGCGAGCTTCGCCGTTCCACGGGTGACGACCTGTTCCATGATCGTCGTCATCACCTCAGCGGTTTCGCGGCTGACCGTCCGCCGAAGGACCTTCGGGCGGACGGCGTAACGCCGGCCGTCCCGGTACATCGCACGTACGACGCGGGGCTCGATGAGCTCCCCCGCATTTGCAATCGAGCTGACGGCCGCCACCATCTGCAGCGGCGTCACCCCGACCTGGTAGCCCATCGACACCGAGGCGAGCGCGCGGTCCGTCCACTTCGCCGGATCCCAGACGATGCCTGGACTTTCGCCAGGGAAGTCGGGCGAGATCGGTTGGCCAAACCCGAACCGCTGCACGTACCGGCTGAGCCGGGTAACGCCGAGGCGGAAGCCAATCTTCACCGCCCCGACGTTGCTCGACTTGACGATGACGTCGGCAAAGGACAGGACGCCGTAGTTGTGTCTTCCGTATTCGTCGATCAGGTCGCCCCCGACCCGGATCACGCCGGGGCTGGTATCGATCAACGCCTCGATCGGCATGACGTGTTCTTCGATCGCGGCGGAAGCCGTGACGATCTTGAACGTCGAACCCGGTTCGTACAGATCCTGAACGGCGCGATTGCGCTGATGGGTCCCCGGGAAGCTGCGATAGGCGTTGGGGTTGAACGTCGGCTCGTTCGCCATCGCGAGAATTTCGCCAGTGCGCGGATCGATGCACGATTGCACTGCCGCCGGCGGCCCGGTTCTCGACCACGCCTGCATGCAGCTCTCGCTCCGCGAGGTGCTGCAAGTACTCGTCAATCGTGAGTTCGAACGTCGCGCCGCCGGTCGGGATGTCCGAGGGGCGCTCGAACCGGCTGAAGGCGCGTCGCCGCGCATCGGTGTGAATCTGGACCTTGCCGTCCTTCCCGCGGATCTGTTTTTCGTAGGCGAATTCGATCCCGCCAAGCCCGTTGTTGTCCAAGCCGACGAAGCCCAGCAGATGCGCACCCAACTCCCTGTTGGGATAGAAGCGGCGGCTCTCCTTCAGGAAGCCGATCCCTTCCAGGTTGAGGTCGGCGACGCGTCGCGCCTGGTCGGGCGAGGCCTGCCGGCGGACGTAGGCGAAGTTTTTCTGCCGTCCAAGCCGGTCGGCGAGGCCCTGCCGTTCCCTGTCCTTGCAGTCGCCCAGCGCGTCGCAGAGCCGCGCGGCCGCTGCTGCGTGGTCGGAGATTTCCGAGGGCACGGCGTAGATCGTGTCGGCGTCGACGCTGGTCGCCAGCACGCGGCCGCGGCGGTCGAGGATGTCACCGCGCTTGGCGGGAGCGGCGATCGTCCGGCGCTGCTGCCGTTCCGCGCGAGCCATCAGATCGGCGCGGGAGATCACCTGGAGATCGACGAGCCGCAGTCCGATTCCGATCGCCCACAGACCGAGCACGACCGCCGCGACGGTGGTCCGCCGCTTCACGGTCACCCGCCAGTCTGTCGCCGGCTCGCGCACGCTTCCCGTCCTTTGGCTCTGGCGCGGGATGACGCGCCGTATCTGATCGATCACCGCCGGGCAATGACCGACCGGTCCGGTGGCTCCGCCGGCACCACTCGTTCAATGACTATCGCCTCATTGCGCGTCGGCGCGACGAGATGCAGTTGGCGTAACGCCAGTGCCTCGATTCGCTTGGGGGCACGCAGCGTTTCGATCTCAAGTCGCAGCTGTCGGGCCGCGTCCTCCTCGAAGGCCCGCTCCTTCTGCATCTGTTCGACCTGATAGCCATGCTGCAACAGCTCGAAGTGCTGCCACGCGGAGAAGAGCAGTACCAGCACCACAAAACCGGCAATCCCCACCAGAGACCACAACTCGCGCTGGCGCGCCTGGTCCATCTCGCGCACGATCGGGTTGTTCCGGACATCCTTCTTGACGGCGTATTCGAAGGCTTCAGCCATTGTTCACCCGCATCACTGTCAAGCAAGACGCTCCGCCGCCCGCAGTTTGGCGCTGCGCGCCCGCGGGTTGCGGAGCACTTCCTCGTCGCTCGGCACGATTGGCTTCTTCGTCAGCACCGTCACGGCCGCCTCCCCGTGCGCCAGCGCTCGCAGGGTGTGCTTGACGATGCGGTCCTCGAGCGAGTGGAACGCGATCACGACGAGACGCGCGCCCGCGTGCAGCCGCCGGACCGCTGACGCGAGAAAGCGATCCAGTCCCTCGAGCTCGCGGTTCACCCAGATGCGCAGCGCCTGGAAGGTGCGCGTCGCCGGGTCGATGCGCATGTATCCACGCCGCGGCACGGCACGTCGGACGATGGTGGCAAGCCGGCCGGTGGTCTCGATTGGCTCCTCCCGCCGCGCGGCGACGATCGCCCGCGCGATCCGCCGCGAAAAGCGCTCTTCGCCGTAGGCGTAGATCCCGTCGGCGAGCTCGACCTCCGTGGCACGAGCCACGACAGCGGCCGCGGTGTCGCCGCTCGTGCTGTCCATTCGCATGTCGAGCGGCTCATCACGCTGGAAGCTGAACCCTCGACCAGGTGTATCGAACTGCAGCGATGATACGCCGAGATCGGCCAACGTCCCGTGCACCAGGCGAATACCGAGCTGGTCGAGAACCCCATCCAGGTCGCGATAGTCGGCGTGGACGAGCTCTACGCGGCCCGCCCAGGGCGCCAGCGTCTCGCGCGCGATCGCGAGCGCTTGACGGTCGCGGTCGACGCCGATCACGCGCGTCGCACCCGCCTCGAGCAGCGCGCGAGCGTGACCGCCAAGCCCCACCGTGCAATCGACGTACACCCCGCCCCGATCGGCGCGCAAGAACTGCAGCGCTTCGGTCGTGAGCACGGGCATGTGCGTGATCAAATGCCGAACTCCGCCAGCGCGCGTGCGTCGTCTTCCGTGTACTGTTCGCGCTGCATCTTGGTCAGGAAGCGATCGTGATTCCAGACGTCAAGGAAATTGAACTGGCCCAGCACGTCGACGACGCCCGCCATCGTGGCGGCCTCCCGCAGGCGTGGCGGGATCAGCACCCGCCCCTGGGCGTCGAGCTCGCCAACTTGTCCGAAGTAGTTGATCCGATCGAGAAACCGCACCCGCGAGGGGTGTGTAGACGGCATGTCGCCGAGCTTCTGTTCGATGTCGAGCCAGACGGGCATGGGATAGATGCGTACGTACTCGCCCGACAGGCTGGTCAGGAACAGCTCCCGGCCGTGCTTGCTTTCGAGGAGGGTGCGGAAGCTCTGCGGGACCTTGAGCCGCCCCTTGTCATCGATGCCAGCCTGCGCGCTGCCCCTAAACACGAGACACTACTCCACTTCTAACCACAATTTTCCACCGGCAAGGCATAGTAAGTGGTGGCTGACCGCAATGTCAACCGCAAAGCATAACCACATCAGTAAGTTACGCCAAATATTCGCTTTTTGCTCGCCTCGCCGGCCAGCCCCAAAAACGGCCCACGGAACGGGCGGCCGGGGACGTCGAGGCGGCATGCTACGATGCGAGGTTTGCCATGCTCAGAGCAGCCTTGATAGGGTTCGGATCCAGCGGGAAATCCACGCTGTTTCAGCTCATGACCAGTGCCAGGGAAACGGCGCGCCCGGCCCATGGGAAGGGCGAAGCCATCATCGGTATCTCGAAGGTGCCTGACACGCGACTCGACCGGCTCACGACGATGTACAACCCGCGAAAGCGGGTGCCGGCGACCGTGGAGTTTTCAGACCTGGCGGCGGTGGGCGGCCCGGCGAGCGCCGCGCAGGCGCTCGTCGACGTGGTGGCGTACAAGAACGCTGACGCGCTCATCCATGTGCTGCGGGCGTTCCGCGATCCGGCTGTTCCCCACCCTTCGGGCTCGGTCGATCCGGCACGCGATGCCCAGGCGATGGAAGACGAGCTTATTCTCGCCGACCTCGGCGTGGCCGAGCGTCGCCTGGAACGCCTGGAGAAGGATCTCAAGAAGAGCCGCACGGCCGAGCTCGAGCGCGAACGCGAGCTCCTCACTCTCTGCCGTGCGGCCCTGGAGGAGGCACGTCCGCTGCGCGCCCTCGATTTGAAGGGCGAGGACCAGAAGCGCCTCCGCGGCTTTCAGTTCCTGTCCGCGAAGCCACTTCTGCTGGTGATCAACCTCGACGAAGCGGAGCTGGCCGGCGGGGATGCTGCCGTCCACATCGCACGCGCGGCTGAGTCCTCGGGGTTGACGCCGTTTCTGACGCGCGCTGGAACCGCGGCTGCTGCCGTCTGCGCCAAGATCGAACTCGAAATCGCCCAGCTGGAGCCGGCCGACGCGGCGTCGTTTCTCGCTGATCTGGGGCTCTCCGAATCCGGCCTCGATCGTGTGATTCGGGCAAGCTACGATCTGCTCGGCTACATTTCGTTTTTTACCGTCGGCGAGGATGAGTGCCGCGCGTGGTCGATCCCTCGCGGGACCGCGGCGCAACTGGCGGCGAGCGAAATTCACAGCGATATCGCGCGGGGCTTCATTCGCGCCGAAGTCGTCAGCTACGATGCGCTGGTCACCCGGGGAACGATGGCGGCGTGCCGCGATCGCGGCGAAGTCCGGCTCGAGGGCAAGGAGTATGTCGTGCAGGACGGCGACGTCATCAACTTCCGATTCGCCACATAACACACTTGGATTTGGTGCAGAGCGTCGCCGAACAGACTTCCGTCGTCGTGCCGGCCTTCAACGAGCAGGTGGCCATCGGACCGCTCATCGCCGAACTGTTGACCGTCGCGCGCTGGCGCGAGGTTCTCGTCATCGACGATGGATCGGCCGACGACACCGCTCTGCAGGCCCGGGCCGCAGGCGCGCGCGTCATCAGCCATCCCTACAACAAGGGTAATGGGGCGGCGGTGAAGACCGGCATTCGCGAAGCCTCGGGCGCTTGCATTCTGATCATCGACGCGGATGGGCAACACCGGCCCGCCGACGCGGTGCGGCTGGTGGGTCACCTCGGCGCGTACGATCTGGTCGTCGGGGCCCGGTCGCGCGAGTCGCAAGCGAGCTGGGCGAGACATGCGGGGAATGCCTCGTTGAATGCGATTGCGGGCTATCTGGCCGGAAGGCCGATCCCCGACCTCACGTCTGGCTTCCGTGCCGCGAAGCGCGTCTGCTTGCTCGATTTCCTGCATCTGATGCCGAACGGCTTTTCGACGCCGACGACTACGACGCTCGCCTTCATGAAGGCGGGATACAGCGTGCGCTTCGAGCCGATCGAAGCGGCCCGTCGGCGGGGTGAATCCAAGATCAAGCTTGGCTCGGATGGCGTGAGCTTTCTCCTCATCTTGCTGAAAATCATCACGATTTTCAGTCCGCTGCGCATCTTTCTTCCGGTGAGCGCCGCGGCGTTCCTGGTGGGCGCCGCCTATGCCGTGTGGACGATCGCCACGCAGTCCCACATCACGAACTCGTCCGTGCTGCTGATCCTGTTGAGCGTTGTCGTCTTTCTCATCGGCCTGGTCTCCGAGCAGATCTCTTCTCTACGGTTCGAAGGACGCAAGCCGTGACGGCCAGCGCCATGGTGATCGTTCCGACATATAACGAGCGCGCGAATCTACCGGTTCTGATCGCCGCGCTGATGAAACACCCGGGGGTCCGCGTCCTGGTTGTCGACGATCAGTCCCCGGATGGCACGGGCGAGGTGGCCGATCGGCTGGCGCGGGAACACCCGGGGCGGCTGACGGTTCTGCACCGCACGGGCCGCCGTGGCCTGGGCCGCTCCTACATCGACGGCATCAAGCAGGTGCTGGCCGAGCCGGTCGACGTCTTGTGCCAGATGGACGCCGACCTGTCCCACGATCCCCGGCACCTGCCGGCCTTGATCGCGGCGACCTCGTCGGCTGACGTGGTGATCGGTTCGCGGTACATCGACGGAGGCGAGATTGTGAACTGGCCGCGCCGGCGGCGGCTTCTCAGCCGATTCGCAAACATCTACATCCGTTCGGTGACGCGGCTGAGTGCACGCGACTGCACCAGCGGGTACCGTTGCTGGCGTCGCGCCGCGCTCGCGGCACTTCCGCTCGACAGCTTTTTTTCTGATGGCTACTCGTTCCTGGTCGAGATGCTCTTTGTCGCGGAGCGCCGCGGGTGCCGGGTCGTGGAAGTGCCGATTACATTCGTGGAGCGACGAGAGGGGACATCGAAGGTGTCGCGGGCCGTCCTGCTCGAGTCGGCGATCACGCCGTGGCGGCTCGTCGCAAGTCCGGTTGCCTCCCGGAAGGCGCCTCGGACGCCCTCCCACTGAGCCTTTTCATGCTAAGGTTTACAGGCCAATCTTCATGTCAGCTCCAGCCGGTTCGAGGCCCCCTGGCCTCAGTGTCTTCTTTCCGGCGTACAACGACAGCGGCACCATCGCCAGCATGGTTATTCGCGCCGTGCAGGCGGCATCGGCGTTGACACCGGACTACGAGGTCATCATCGTCAACGACGGCAGCGCCGACGCGACGGCGCAAATCGCCGACGAGCTCGCGCGGACCTACTCCCACGTGCGCGTCGTGCACCATGCGAAGAACTGCGGGTATGGCGGCGCGCTCCAGACCGGGTTCCGGTCCGCCACGAAGGATCTGATTTTCTACACCGACGGCGACGCGCAATACGACCCGGGAGAGCTCAGCGAGCTCTGGAGTCGAATGACCCCCGACGCCGATCTGGTGAACGGCTACAAGATCAGCCGCTCCGATCCGCTGCACCGGATCGTCATCGGCCGCGTCTACCATCACGTCGTCAGCACCCTGTTCGGTCTGACCGTCCGCGACGTCGACTGCGACTTCCGATTGATGCGACGGTCGATCTTCGAACGGGTCCGGCTCGAAAAGACGAGCGGCGTCATCTGCCTCGAGATGATGAAGAAGATTCACGATGCCGGGTTCCGGATCGTCGAGGTTCCGGTCCATCACTACCACCGGGCGTTCGGCAAGTCGCAGTTCTTCAACGGGCGCCGGATCGTCAAGACCGCCATCGACGTCATGCGTCTCTGGTTCGCGCTGGTCGTGCGGCAGCAGCACCGCCGCGGCGACGCCCGGCCGGCCGTCGCGTCTTCCCGACGGTGAGCGTGGACTATCGGGAGTTCTACCGCGGCCGCAAGGTGATGATCACCGGAGGCCTCGGGTTCATCGGCAGCAACCTCGCCCGGCAGCTCGTCGATCTCGGCGCCGACGTCCTTCTCGTCGACTCGCTCATCCCTGATTACGGCGGCAATCTCTTCAATATCGACGGCATCGCCGATCGGGTGCGGGTCAACGTCGCGGACGTGCGGCAGCAGTCGACGATGAACTACCTGGTGCGCGATCGCGAAGTGCTGTTCAACCTCGCCGGACAGGTCAGCCACATCGACAGCATGCAGGATCCGTATTCGGACCTCGAGATCAACTGCCGGAGCCAGCTCACGATTCTTGAAGCGTGTCGTTACAACAACCCCGCGGTAAAAGTGGTGTTCGCCGGCACGCGACAGGTGTACGGCCGGCCCGATTCGCTGCCGGTGACAGAATCGCACCTCGTGCGTCCGACCGACGTCAACGGTATCAACAAGGCGGCCGGCGAGTACTATCACCTGGTCTACAACAACGTCTTCCGGATCCGCGCCTGCTCGCTTCGCCTCACCAACGTCTTCGGGCCGCGGCAGCTCATCCGCCATAACCGCCAGGGATTTATCGGCTGGTTCATCCGTCTCGCCATCGAAGACGGCCTGATTCAGATCTACGGCGACGGCTCGCAGCTCCGGGATTTCGTCTACGTGGACGACGCGGCCGACGCGTTTCTGCGGGCGGGCGCGAACGACGAGTGTAACGGCGAAGTCTTCAACGTCAGCGGCGACGAGACGCTCAGCCATCGCGATCTGTCCTCGCTGCTCCTCCGGCTCGCCGGCTCGGGCCGCGTGCAGTACGTCGACTGGCCGGCTGACAAGAAGGCGATCGACATCGGCGACTTTTTTGCCGACTCGTCGAAATTCAAGCGGGTCACCGGCTGGGCGCCCACCATCGGCGTGCGCGAAGGACTGCTGCGCACCCTCGCGTTCTACCGCCAGCACTACCATCACTACGTCGATGAAGCCGAAGGGACAGCGGAGCGCCTGTGAGCGTGCCGCGGATCCCGTTTCTGTCGCTGACGCCGCAGGACGATGCCCGGGCCGTCGGTGCCGCGATTGATCGTGTCGTCTCGAGCGGCTGGTTCGTCCTCGGGCCGGAAGTCGAAGCGTTCGAATCCGAGTTTGCCGCCGCGTGCGGGGCGACACACGCGATTGGCGCGGGAAACGGCACCGACGCACTCGCCCTGATTCTTCGGGCGCTGGACATCGGGCCCGGCGATGAGGTCATCACCACACCGCTCTCGGCGGCGTACACGGCCCTGGCGATCATGATGACCGGCGCCCGCCCGGTGTTTGCCGATATCGACGAGCGGCGCCTGACGATCGACCCCGACGCGATCGAGAGCGCCGTGACCTCGCGGACACGCGCCATCCTCCCCGTTCATCTCTACGGACAAGCCGCCGACATGGCGGCGATCGAGCGGATCGCTTCCCGGCACGCCCTGGTCGTCGTGGAGGATTGCTGTCAGGCCCATCTCGCAACTGCTGCCGGGCGTGCCGTCGGCACGATCGGCATCGCGGGCGCGTTCAGCTTCTATCCGACCAAGAATCTCGGCGCACTCGGCGACGGAGGCGCCGTCGTGACCAACGATCACGCGCTCGCCGCACGCATCAAGCGGCTCGGAAACGGCGGGCAGAGCGATCGGTATCGGCATCAGGAGGCCGGCGTCAACTCGCGGCTCGATGAGATGCAAGCCGCGATCGTGCGTGCCCGCCTCCCGTTCCTCCAGCAGTGGACGGCGCGACGGCGGGCGCTGGCAGCCCAGTACCGCGCCGCGCTGGCAACCGCTTCGGTGACGCTGCCCGACGAAGCCGACCCCGGGCACGTGTATCACCTCTTCGTCGTCCGGAGTGGCCGGGCGGCGGGACGAGATCGCCGCGGCGAACTGCAGCGGCATCTAAGCGCCGCCGGGATCGAGACGCTGGTCCATTACCCGGTGGCCATTCCACGCCAGCCCGCGCTGGCCGGAACCGATCCAGCTGACTGCCCGCGGGCGATGGCGGTGTGCGACGAGGTCCTCTCGCTGCCGCTCCATCCTCATCTCGGCGATCACGAACTGACTCGCATCGCGGCGGCGATCGGCGACTTCTCAGGAAAGGACCGACACCAGTGAAAGCCTTGATTACAGGCGGGGCCGGCTTCATCGGATCACATCTTTCCGAAGCTCTGCTCGACCGCGGTCACCAGGTGTTGATCATCGACAATCTCTCCACGGGGTCGATCGACAACATCGCGCACCTGAAGGGCCGCGCCGGATTCGAGTACTTCATCGATTCGGTGAACAACGAGCCGCTGCTGGCCGAGCTGATCGATCGCAGCAACGTCGTGTTTCATTTTGCCGCCGCGGTGGGCGTCAAGCTGATCGTCGAGCAGCCCGTGTATACGATCGAAACCAACGTACACGGCACTGAAGTGGTGCTGAAGCACGCCAGCAAGAAGAAGCGACTGGTCGTGATCGCGTCCACTTCAGAGGTGTACGGCAAGAGCGAGGACTTCCCGTTCCGCGAGGATTCCGATCTGGTCTTGGGGCCGACACCCAAGCACCGGTGGGCCTACGCCTGCAGCAAGGCCATCGACGAGTTTCTCGCGCTTGCGTATTGGAAGGAGCGGAAGCTTCCCGTCATCATCGTCCGTTTTTTCAACACCGTGGGTCCGCGCCAGACGGGGCAATACGGGATGGTGATCCCGAATTTCGTCCGCCAGGCGCTCGCCGGCGAGCCGATCACGGTGTTCGGCGACGGGACCCAGTCACGCGCCTTCACTCATGTCTTCGATGTCGTCGACGCCCTGATCAGACTCGTCGGCGAGCCCGCCGCCGTCGGGGAGGTCATCAACCTCGGCAATACCGAGGAAGTCACCATGACGTGGCTCGCCGAACGCGTCCGAGATCTCACAGGGTCGAAGTCCCCGCTGACATTCATCCCCTATGATCAGGCCTACGAATTGGGGTTTGAAGACATGCCGCGGCGCGTTCCCGACCTCACCAAGGTAAGGGCGATGATCGGATACGAGCCGAAGCACAGCCTTGAGGACATCCTGACCCAGGTCATCGAGTATTTTCGGCGAAAATAAGCCCTTCAGGCAGGACACTCGGAGGCGCCCGGGCGCGTATACTGGAGAGGCCATGCCATTGCATCACGTGCTCACGCTCACCGCCGCGTTATCCCTCGTGCCGGTGGTCTCGGCCCGGGCCGAGGTCCAGATCGCGATAGCCGATGGTCGAGTCACGATCGATGCCGCTGGCGCGACAATTCGCGAGATCCTCGCCGCCTGGGCGAAGGTCGGTCAGACACGAATCGTGAACGCGGAGCGCGTGAGCGGCGGACCGGTCACGTTACACCTTCAGGACGTACCCGAGGAGCAGGCGCTCGAAATCATCCTGCGCTCGGTCAGCGGTTATCTTGCGGCGCCGCGCGCCAACACCATCGCGAACGCATCCCGATACGATCGCATTTTCGTGATGCCGACGAGCACGGCGCCCCGGAACGTCCCGGCGCCTCAGCCGGCCGCAATGCCACAGCCAATCTACAACCCGACTATTCAGCAGCCGCCGCCCTTCGAGGGAGACGATGAGGACCCGACGTCGAATCCCACGCTGCCGCCGGGTCAGCGCGGCCCCGTCTTTACGTTCCCGCAGCCGGGCGGTCCGCCGCCGACACCGGTCAACGTGCCTCCAGGGACGGCGCCTCCCGTGCGACAGGGACCACCTCCGGCGCGTGGGTCGGCCGGTGTGGCAGTGCCCGGCATGATTGTCGAGCCGCCGCCTCCTGCGCAGCAGCCGGGGATGCCGCCGTCGCAACCCTGAGAATCTGGGCGAATCGGCTATCCAATTCCGTATGTTTGTCGATGAGGTGAGCACCGCCATCGCCGACGCGATGCGCAAGCACGACCCTGCCCGGCTGAGTGCACTGCGCATGCTCAAGGCAGCCCTGGTGAATCGCGCGATCGAGAAGGGGCGCGACCTCGACGAGGCGGAATCGCGGCAGGTGGTGACGTCGCTCGTGAAGCAGCGACGGGACTCCATCGAGCAGTTCACGGCCGGCGGCCGCCAGGATCTGGCCGCAAAGGAATCCGCCGAGATCACCATTCTGGAATCGTATCTGCCGCCGGCTGCCGATCCCGCCCTGGTGGATCGGGCCGTCGTCGATGCGATCGCCGAGACGGGCGCAGCATCCGCGAAAGACGTCGGCCGGGTCATGAAAGCCGTGATGATCAGGCTCGCCGGTCAGAACGTGGACGGCAAGACCGTCAACGAGCTCGTGCGGAAGAAACTGGGCGCTTGAATCGCGGCGCGCCTGGGCGTCCACGCCTGCTGGCTCGATCGGCCGGCCTGGCTGGCGCAGCGACCTTGACGAGCCGCATCCTGGGCCTCGTCCGCGATCAGGTGCTCGCCACTCTTTTCGGCGCCGGAAACGACATGGATGCGCTCCTGGTCGCGTTCCGGATCCCCAACCTCGCGCGTGATCTCTTCGCCGAAGGCGCGATGAGCGCCGCCTTCGTCCCGGCCTTCTCGCGTCAGCTCGCACTCGGCGACAAGGCCGACGCATGGCGCCTCGCCAACAACGCGCTCAACACCCTCCTTGTGCTGACAGCCGCAACCGTGGGGCTGGGTCTTCTTTTCGCCGGCCCGCTCGTCACGGCGTTCGCCGGCGACTACGCCGCCGTCCCGGGCAAGCTGGCGCTGACCATCCGGCTGACGCGGGTGATGCTGCCGTTTCTCATTCTCGTCACGGTGGCCGCGCTGATGATGGGCATGTTGAACTCACTCGATCACTACTTCGTGCCGGCCCTCGCTCCGGCGATGTTCAACGTGGCGATGATCCTCTGCGTGCTGGCACTCGCGCCGGCGATGGCCGGCATCGGACAGCCGGCCATCATGTCGGTCGCGATCGGGACCCTTGTCGGCGGAATTGGACTGGTGGCGCTACAGTGTCAACCCCTCTGGGGTGAAGGGTTCCGTTATCGACCGGTTCTGGATCCGCGCGATCGCCGGCTGCAGCGGATGCTGCTGCTGATGGGCCCGGGGACGCTCGGGCTGGCGGCGACGCAGGTGAACCTGTTCGTCAACACGTTGTTGGCGACGAGCCAGGGCACGGGCGCGGTGTCTTGGCTGACCTACGCGTTCCGGGTGATGTACCTGCCGATCGGCCTGTTTGGCATTTCGATCGCCACGGCGGTCCTTCCCGCCGCAGCGCGGCACGTGGCGGTCGACGATACAAAGGCAGTGCGCGAGACGGTGTCGCGGGGCATGACCCTCATGCTGGTGCTGAATATCCCGGCGACGTTTGGTTTGGTGGCGTTGGCGAGCCCGATTGTCCGTCTCTTGTTCGAGCGCGGGCGATTCCTACCATCCGACACGGCTGCGACGGCGGCGGCGCTCCAGTTCTACGCCATCGGCCTCGTCGGCTATTCCGCCACGCGCCTCGCGTCCCCGGTCTTCTACGCGCTCGGCCGGAGCCGCGTGCCCGTCGCAGTGAGCACCGCTTCGATGGCGATCAACGTGATCGGCGCCCTGCTCCTCGTGCGGGCCGCCGGCTTTCGGGGACTGGCGCTCGCCACGTCGCTGGCCGCGCTCGCCAACGGCGGGGCGCTGCTGATGCTGCTGCACAACCACCTTCGTGGGCTCGACAGCCGGCGTCTCGCCAGCACGACAGTGAGAGTCTGCGCTGCATCGGTGGTCATGGCCGGCGTCGCGGCCGAGGTAGAACGCTTGCTGACAGCACTGGCACCCGGGCCGCACGTGATGATGCAGGTGGCGCGCGTCGTGATCGCCATTGGCGCCGGCGTCGCGTCACTTGTCGCCATGGCGAAAGTTCTGCGCATCGCCGAATTCGATGAGGCTCGGGCCGTGGCGTGGGGATGGGCCAGGAAGTTCTTCCCGGACTGACCGAAGGGTCCCGCCCGGACCGTGATACGATCGCAACACTCCGGGGTCATGCGCCGTCATCCTACCGTTTACACTTCTTCCTTCTCAGCGGGCCCTGGGCCACTTTCAACGGCCATCAAGGCGATCATTGTCGCGAACGTCGTCTTGTTCTTCGCGAGCGCCTTCAGTCGAACAGTCATCGACGAACTCGGGCTGGTCCCGTTCCTCTTTCTGCACGATTGGCGTCTGTGGCAGCCCGTCACGTACATGTTCCTGCATGCCGGGGTCTTCCACATCCTCTTCAATATGCTCGGCCTCTGGTTGATCGGTACCGAACTCGAGCGAATCTGGGGGACGCGGTACTTCGTGAAGTTCTATTTCGTGACGGGGATTGGCGCCGCCTTGCTGACCGTGGCGTTTGCTCTGCTGCCGTTCGGCTTCGCTCGACAGGTGTACGGATCGAACATCATCGGCGCATCGGGGGCGATCTACGGCTTGCTCCTGGCTTACGCGCTGTACTTTCCGGATCGGCCGATCTACATGTACTTCCTGTTTCCGATCCCGGCAAAGTACTTCGTGCTCATCCTCGGCGCGATCGCCTTTTACTCGTCGCTTGGAACCACGGGCGGCGTGGCCAACGCCACGCATCTGGGCGGCCTCGTGGTCGGCTACGTCTTCCTCAAGGGCACCCCGATTCATCCGATGTCCGAGCTGAAGTACCGCTACCTGAAGTGGAAGATCAACCGTGTGCGCCGCAAGTTCGACGTGCACGCCGGCGGCCGCGCCGACGACTGGGACCGGCGGATTCACTAGGCATACCGTCGCGCTCTAACGGGCGCTCCACGGGAGCCGCACACCACCGATCGCCAGTCCGAGCGTTGAGCCGATCACTGGCAGACCGTATCCGTTCGTCAAGTACGAATAGGTGAAGATCAGTCCGCTCGCAACCGCAAAATTCAACACCATGAAGAACGCGATGAACGCGAAGACCGGTGTGTAGAACCCGACAACGAGCGCCAGGCCCGACGCAATCTCGCCAAGCGGCACGAGTCGCGCGAAGACCGGGACCCCGGGTAGTGCGATGCGGTCGAGGTACCACCGGCTGATCGATCCCGGAGCCGCCATGTTGAGCCACTCGTGAAAGCGCCCGGCCAGAATCGACGAGTCCGCGAACCACTGGTATTTGCCGAGACCCTGGAAGAGTAAAAACACACCCAGACAGATCCGCGTCACCGTCAGACCCATCCCTTGCCGATCGATGGCCATATGTCCTCGTGTGTCAATGCCGGGAGAGGCTTACTGCGCGCGATCGTCCCGACGCGCTCACGACGCGGCGATCGAGTGAACCACAGCGACCATGAGGTCGTTCAACGCGGAGCCTCGTCAGTGTCCAGCCAATCCTGCCGGATCGGGCTGAACACGTCGAGCTCGAACGTATCCTCGAGCGCTTCCGCCTGGTGTTCGATCCCCGAAGGGATGTGCAGAACTTCTCCTTCGCGCACGGTGATCTCCTCGCCGCCGACCAGAAACTTGAGGGCACCCTGCAGCACGTAGGTCATCTGCTCGCTCTCGTGCGAGTGCATCGGCACGAGACAACCGCGCTTGACGTAGACCTGCACGAGCATCTCGCGCTCGCCGCTGACAATTTTTCGCGAGAGCATCTCCGTGACTTTTTCGAGCGCGATCTCGTCCCATCGATGCAGCCCGACGACCTTCGAGGGCATTGGGGGACGAGAATATATCATCCGGGCCGAATGCTATAATCCGGCCAGATGAAGGCCACCGTCGTCAACGGCGGCGCACGCGTGAATGACACTGATGCTGGTGCATCCCGCCCGGCCGCGAGCCCATCGAGCGGACAGGATTTCCAGGGACTGGATCGCGACGCCCTGCTCGACGTCTACCGCTGCATGGTGCGATCGCGAAAGCTCGACGACAAGGAAATCCAGCTCAAGAACCAGAGTCGCGCGTTCTTTCAGATCAGCGGCGCCGGACACGAAGCCGTTCTCGTCGCCGCCGGCTTGACGTTGCGGCCCGGCTACGACTGGTTCCACGCGTACTACCGCGATCGCGCGCTGTGCCTGCAGCTCGGCGTCACGCCGCTCGACATGCTGCTCGCCTCGGTCGGCGCCATGAACGACCCCAGCAGCGGCGGCCGCCAGATGCCGTCGCACTGGGGCAACAAGCGCCTGAACATCGTTCCCGCATCGAGCGCGACGACGACCCAGGTGCTGCAAGCGGTTGGCGCTGCGGAGGCCGGCGTGATCTACGGCCGCGTCACCGACATCGCCGATCGCGAGTCGCAGGCTCACGGCGACGAAATCGTCTACACCTCGCTCGGCGAGGGATCGACGAGCGAAGGCGAGTTCTGGGAAGCGACTGAGTGCGGCGTGCACCAGGCGGCTGCCGGTGCTGTTCCTGATCGAGGACAACGGCTACGCCATCTCGGTGCCGGTCGAGGTTCAGACGCCCGGCGGCGATATCTCCCGGATCGTGCGCGCGTTTCCGGGCCTGCTACGTCGATTCGGTGGACGGCACCGACTTTTTCAGCAGTCTGCGCGCGATGCGCGAGGCGGCCGCCTACGTTCGCGCGCGGAAGGGTCCGGCGCTCGTCCACGCGCACGTCGTTCGCCCGTACTCGCACTCGCTCTCCGACGACGAGAAGCTCTACAAGACTCCCGCCGAGCGCGAAGCAGAAGCGCGCCGCGATCCGATTCCCGCAGTTCGCCGATTTCCTGCAGCGCCACAGACTGGCGGAGGCCGCAGAGCTTGCCACGATCACGGCCGAGATCGAGCGCGAGATTGACGCCGCCGCGATCGAAGCGCTGAGCGCTGCGCGCCCACCCAGGGAGACCGCCGCCTTGTGGGTCTATTCACCGGATGTCGACCCGACGACGACCACGATTCGAGACGCCCGCCCGGCCCGAAGGCAAACCCGACACCATGGTCGCGGCCATCAATCGCACCCTCAAGGACGAAATGGCCCGCGACCCGCGCATCGTCGTCTTCGGCGAGGATGTCGCCGATGCGAGCCGCAAGGAGGCGCTGAAGCAGGTTCCGGGCAAAGGGGGCGTCTTCAAGGTCACTCACGGCTTGCAGCGGCTGTACGGCGACGACCGGGTCTTCAACACGCCGATCGCCGAGGCCAGCATCATCGGCCGCGCAGTGGGCATGGCGACGCGCGGCCTGAAGCCGATCGTCGAGATCCAGTTCTTCGACTATATCTGGCCGGCGATGATGCAGCTCCGGAACGAGATGGCGATGTTGCGGTACCGCTCGGCCAACAGTTTCTCGTGCCCGATGGTGATGCGCGTCCCGATCGGCGGATATCTGCGCGGAGGCGGGCCGTATCACAGCCAGTCGGGGGAGAGCATCTTCGCGCACTGTCCGGGCATCCGTATCGCGTTTCCCTCGAACGCGGTCGACGCGGCGGGCCTGCTGCGCACGGCGATCCGATGCGACGATCCGGTGCTCTTCCTCGAGCACAAGCACCTCTATCGCCAGACGTACAACAAGGGCGAATACCCGGGCAGCGACTTCATGATTCCGTTCGGCAAGGCCGCTCTGCGCCGGGAGGGCGCCGATGTCGTGGTCGTCACCTGGGGCGCACTCGTGCAGCGCTCAGTTCTGGCGGCTCAGCAGGCGGAGAAACAAGGCATGCACGCGGCGGTGCTCGACCTACGCACCATCGCGCCGTACGACTGGGACGCCATTGCGACGCTGGTCAAACGCGTGAACCGCGTCATCGTTGCCCACGAGGATCAGCTCACGTGCGGATTCGGCGCCGAGATCGCCGCCCGGATCGCCGGCGAGCTGTTCGAGTACCTGGACGCGCCGGTCGTTCGGGTCGGCGCGCTCGACACCCCGGTCGCCTACAGTCCCGACCTGGAGGAAGCCATCCTGCCCCAGACCGCCGACATTTTCGCCGCCATCCGCCAAACGGCGAGGTACTGACCCGTCTGCCCTCAGCTGGCTGTGTGATCGCCGCCAACCGGCTGACCCGGCGTTTCGGCGATCGGGTCGTCGTGGACGAGGTTTCGTTCGAAGTGGGCCGCTCGGAAGTCGTCGCGCTGCTCGGTCCGAATGGGGCAGGCAAGACGACCATTCTGCGGATGCTCGGTGGACTGATCGCGCCGACGAGCGGGTCCGTCGTCGTCGACGGCGTGCAGCTGACTCAGGCGACCGGCGCCATGCTCCGCCACCGGATTGGGTTTCTACCTGAGGCGCCCGGGCTCTGGGATCGGCTCACCGTTCGTGAGAATCTGGCGGTCTATGCGGACCTCTACAAGATCCAGGCACCGGACAGGATTCTCGACTGGCTCCTGGACCTGTTCGCGTTGACGGCACATCAGGCGGCGCGGGCGGCCGAGCTGTCGAAGGGAATGCGGCAGAAAGTCGCGATCGCGCGCACGCTGCTGCATGATCCCCAAATCCTCCTGCTCGACGAGCCTACCTCCGGCCTGGATCCGGAAATCGCGAGAACCGTCCGTGGGCTGCTCGATGATCGGCGTAGCCGGGGGCGGACGATTCTCGTCTCGACCCACAACCTCGATGAGGCCGAGCGGCTCGCCGATCGCGTCGCCGTGGTGAACGGGCGTTTGATTGCCCTCGACACGCCCGCCTGTCTGCGACGGCGCGTCACACCGGAGCGCATCCTCGTCCGGGTGGCCGGCTTGGCTTCTGAGTGCCTGAGCACGGTGCGTCGCTTCGACAGCTCTGCGGCGGTTGACGGCCAGCTCTTGACTCTTCGCCTGGCAGACCCCGAGCGTGACACACCTGCGGTCGTCCGCGCCCT
Source organism: uncultured Acidobacteriota bacterium (assembly GCA_963814975.1). Taxonomy (GTDB): domain Bacteria; phylum Acidobacteriota; class Vicinamibacteria; order Vicinamibacterales; family CAVVIG01; genus CAVUXJ01. The sequence goes on from CAWFFB010000022.1 coordinate 323,887, forward strand.
CGTCGAGGCCGGGGCCGAGATCCTGGCGGTTCAGCGGGAAACGGCCGCGCTCGAAGAGGTGTACCTGCGCCTGCTCGCCGACGAGCGCGTCAGCCAGTCCGAAGAGCGATGAGGGGCATGCACGTCGCGGCACTGCTCAGGAAAGAACTGCTCGATCTGTCGCGAAACCGCGGAGCATTGCTGCCCGTGGTGATTGTGGCGCTGGTGTCGCTGTTGTTGCCCTTCGGCGTCACGCTCGCGATTCCAGCGCTGACCGGGGAACGCCTCGGCGACGAGAGCGATCTCCTGAGACTCAGCGCCGTCGTCGGCGCACACGAGGAACTGACGCGCGACGGCCGTGTCCAACTGTTTCTGTTCCAGCAGTTCCTGATGCTGTTGCTGATTACGCCGATTACGGGCGCGATGGCGCTCGCGGCACATGCCATCGTCGGAGAGAAACAGGCCAGGACGCTCGAACCCTTGCTCGCGACCCCGATCGGCACGCTCGAACTGCTGGTGGCGAAGGTGCTGGGATCGCTGATTCCGACGCTGACGATCGCGATGGGCGGGCTGGCGTTGTATTTCACCGGCGTGGCGTGCTTCGGGGAACCCGGCGTCGCGCGCGCCATGGTCTCTCCGCGTACCGCCCTGCTCGTGTTTCTGGTCTCCCCCGCCTCGGCGCTGTTGTCGTTGCAGTCGGCGATCGTGGTGTCCTCGCGCGTCAACGATGCACGCACGGCTCAGCAGTTCGGCGTGCTGATCATTATTCCCCTGACGGCGGTGCTCGTGGCGCAGTTTGCCGGCATGATCTGGCTGTCGGCGCGCGACCTGGCGATGATCGGGGTGGGCATGCTCGCGATCTGGGCCGTGCTCACAGCAGTGAGCGCCGCCCTGTTCGAGCGTGACACGATCTTGACGAGCTGGCGATGAGCGGCGGCGCGTCGGTCGGCGCTTGACAGGAGGCACGGGACTGAATGACCATTCATTCAGTCCCGTGCCGACCCACAGCGCCAGCCGTCGGCGGGCCGACGCTCAACCGGCCCCCAAGCGAGACGCCATCCTGCGCGCCGCCATCGACGTTTTCGCCGAACGCGGGTTTTTCAACGCGCAGGTTGCCGACGTCGCGCGCGCGGCCGGTGTCGCCGCTGGCACCGTGTATCTCTACTTCCGCAGCAAGGACGACCTGCTCGTCTCGATCTTCGAGCGAACCATGCGCGAAGCCTTCACGGAGGGACGCGCCGCCGTCGCAGGCATCCACGATCCCAGCGAACGACTCCGGCAGTTCGCCCGGGTGCACCTGGGCCGCCTCGGCCGCGACCGCAACCTGGCGATCGTCTACCAGGTGGAACTCCGGCAGTCCATCAAGTTCATGGAGCGGTTCTCCTCGACGCTGCTACGCGATTACCTGAGCCAGATTCGGGCCGCGATCGTCGATGGGCAGGAGGTGGGGGCGTTCCGCGCCGATTTGAACGCCACCTCGGTCGCCAAGATGTTTTTCGGCGCGCTCGACGAAATGGCCACGAACTGGATTCTGAGCCGCCGACGATATCCCCTCCAAGCCGACGCCGATCTCGTCGTCGACCTCTTCCTCAGGGGCGTACAGGCACGATGAGCATCCGTCCCCCGATTCGTTCGGCAGCGGTGCTCGGCGCGGGGACCATGGGCGCGCAGATCGCCGCGCACCTTGCCAACGTCGGCGTGCGCACCTTGCTGCTCGACCTGACGGTGGAGATCGCGCGCGAGGGGCTGAAGCGGGCTCTCGCGCTCAGGCCAGACCCGTTCTTCACCGCCGACGCCGCGGCGCTGATCACCGTCGGTGACCTCGATCGTGATCTCGGCCGCCTCGCAGAAGTCGATTGGATCGTCGAGGCCGTCGTTGAGCAGCTCGACGTGAAGATGGGGCTGCTCCAGCGCGTCGACGGCGTCAGACGCGCGGACACGATCGCCACATCGAACACGTCCGGCATCCCGATTGCCGCCCTTGCGGAGGGCAGAACCGACGCGTTCAAGCGGCACTGGCTCGGCACTCACTTTTTCAACCCGCCGAGATACTTGCGTCTGCTCGAAGTGATCCCCACCCCTGACACGGATCGGTCGGTCGTCGAACGGATCTCGTGGTTCGCCGATCGCCGCCTCGGGAAGGGTGTTGTCGTCGCGAAGGACACGCCGAACTTCATCGCCAACCGTATCGGCCTCTTCGGCGTCATGCGCACCCTTCGCGTGCTCGAGTCCGGGGAGTACACGATCGAGGAGATCGACGCGATCACGGGTCCGGCCATCGGCCGGCCGTCGAGTGCGACGTTCCGCACGATGGACATCGCGGGCATCGACGTTCTTGGTCACGTCGCCAGGAACCTCGCCGACCGGCTTGGTGACGACGCCGCGCGTGGAACGTTCGAGCTGACGCCGCTCATCCAGGGCCTGATCGAGCGTCGATGGATTGGCGAGAAGTCCGGACAGGGGTTTTACAAACGGTCCAAGACGGCCGACGGCGGTTCCGAGATTCTGACGCTCGATCCCGCGAGGTTGACCTATCGTCCGAAGCAATCGGTCAAGTTGCCCGCACTCGAGGCTGCTCGATCGATCGATGACGTGGGCGAGCGGATCAAGGCGCTGTTTCTTGGATCCGACAGGATCGGAGCGTTTCTCCGAGCGACGCTGGGACCAACGTTGCTCTATTCAGCGCAGATGGCACCCAGCATTGCGTACTCGATCGACGACGTCGATCGCGCGATGAGATGGGGTTTCGGATGGGAGCTCGGGCCGTTCGAAATCTGGGACGCGATCGGAGTTCGACAGGTGATCGACGCCGTGGGGACCGCCTCGCCTCCCCCGCTGGTTGAAGATGTTCTGCGGACCGGCCGGAACCGGTTCAGGGACGACGGCTTACCGCCCGCGGGCCCTGATCTGCAGATTTTGAAATCGGCCAAGGAACGTCAACGAATCGTCCGCCGTAACTCCGGAGCGAGCCTGGTCGACCTCGACGACGGCGTGCTGGCCGTCGAGTTTCATTCGAAGCTGAATGCCATCGGCGGCGACACCGTGCAGATGCTGCAGTCGGGTCTCAAGGAAGCCGCTGCGAACTTCACAGCGCTCGTCGTGGGCAACGACGCGTCTGACTTTTCGGCCGGCGCCAACCTGATGCTTGTGCTCCTCGAGGCGCAGGAAGGCAACTGGGATGAGATCGACCTGATGGTCCGCACCTTCCAGGCCGTGAATCTCGCCATTCGCTACAGCGCCGTGCCGGTGGTCGTGTGCCCCGCGGGCCGGACGTTGGGAGGCGGTTGCGAGATCGCGCTGCACGCCGATCGGGTGCAAGCGGCAGCCGAAAGCTATCTCGGCCTGGTCGAAGTCGGAGTGGGCCTGATTCCGGCCGGCGGCGGCACGAAGGAGCTGCTCGCCCGTGCGACAGCCGATGCGCCCCGCGGCACGGCGGATCTCCTTCCGTTCGTGCAACCCGTGTTCGAAACCATCGGGTTCGCCAAGGTCTCGACAGGCGCGGAGCACGCTCGCCAGCTCGGGTTGCTGCGCGAGACCGACGCGGTCACGATGAACCGCGAACGCCTGATTGCGGACGCGAAAGCGGTGGCACTGGCTCGAGCGCGGGAGGGATACCGGCCGCCGTTGCGGCCCGCCATTTTCGTCGGCGGCGAAGGCGTTCTCGCGGCGTTGAACCTGGGCGTGCACCTGGCGTGGCGGGCCGGACGCATCAGCGATCACGACGCGCTGATTGGCCGGACCCTGGCTCGGCTGCTTGCGGGCGGTGCGTTGCCGCACCAGACTACGGTGAGCGAGGACTACCTGCTTGATCTGGAACGCGAAGCGTTTCTCAAGCTTTGCGGAGAGCGCAAGACGCTCGAGCGGATCCAGTACACGTTGAAGACTGGGAAACCGTTGCGGAATTGACGGGAGGGGCGGAACGGCAGGAGAGCGTGAAGGGCAGGACGGCCGGAACGGCGGGAAGGACAGGAAGGCGAAGAGGCACGAAGGGCAGCCGAACAGAATGCAGATCATCGACCGCGGCGCCGGCGCTCCGATCGTGATGATTCCCGGCATCCAGGGCCGGTGGGAGTACATGCGCCCGGCGATCGACGCGCTCGCCGAGTCGTTCCGCGTCATCACCTTTCCACTCTGCGGCGAACGGGGAAGTCGCCGGCGTCTCAATCCCACGAGAGGCTTGGACGACTACGTCGATCAAGTCGATGCAGTGCTCGACGAGTGCCACTTGACCCGAGCGGCGATCTGTGGCGTTTCCTTCGGCGGGCTGATCGCGCTTCGGTTCGCCGCGCAGCGTCCCGAGCGGACCTCCGCACTCGTTCTGGTGTCGCCACCGGGACCGAACTTCCGTCTCAGGCGGCGTCACGAGATTTACACGCGGCTGCCTCGCATTTTCGGGCCTGTCTTTCTCGCCGAGGTGCCGCGGCGCGTCCGCGCCGAGATCGCCCTCGCCATTCCCGATCGCTCGGGACGGCGGCGGTTCGCGTGGAACCAGGTCGCCACCTTCCTGCGAGCGCCGTTCTCGCTCTCCCAGATCGCGGCGCGCGCCCGGCTGATTGGCATCCACGATCAACCGGCCGACTGTGCGCGCATCCTCGCGCCGACCCTCGTGCTGACCGGCGAGCCGTCGCTCGATCATGTCGTATCCGCGGAGGGGTCATCGGAATACCAGCGGCTCATTCGGCACGCGCGCACCGTGCGGCTCGATCGCACGGGACATCTCGGTTACATCACCCGCCCCAGGGAGTTCGCCGCTGCCGTGCGCGGGTTTCTCACGTCGAACTCCGTCGACGAAGGGGACCTTTCGAGGGATGCGTCCAGGGGGTTGTCGAGAGACGGCCGCCTGGAGGCGAGCAAGAACGATGCTGCGTGAGATCGCGGGGCCGGCCGGCCCCCTGGAGGCGCTGCTGGAAGAACCCGCCGCCGGTGCTGGCGTGAACCGCGACGGACTCCTCGAACGTGGACGCCTCGAGACCATGCCACGAGCGGCCGTGGTCCTGGTCCACCCGCACCCGCAGTACGGCGGCACGATGCACACGAAGGCCGTGTTTCATTCCGCGAAGGCACTTGCCCGCATCGGCTGCGCCGTGCTGCGGTTCAACTTCCGCGGCGTGGGCAGGAGCTCGGGCTCGTTCGACGGAGGTCCGGGAGAGCAGGATGACTTTCGCGCCGCCCTCGACTTCATTCACGACAGGTACCCCGGCGCGCCGCTCTGGGCTGCAGGTATGTCGTTCGGATCGTGGATCGCGCTCTCGATCGGCGTCGATGATCCGCGGGTATCGACGCTGATAGGAATCTCGATGCCCCTGTCGCGCTACGACTTCACGGCGGTCGCGGAGAGCTCGAAGGCAAAGTTTTTCGTCCAGGCAGAGCGCGACGAAATCTTTCCGGTGAAGGAGGCGCGGGCGTTCTATTCGCGAGCTGCTGAGCCGAAGGAGCTCGTGGTCATCGATGGCGCCGATCATGTCTTCGACGGCAAAACCAGCGAGGTTGCAGAGGCGATCGAGGACCTGCTCGGCGATTGGCCATGACCACGCACGGACAAACGACATGGTACCGACCTTCGATTGAATGTCGGGTTGACCATCGATTCTTCAGCCGATCGGCAGCCAGCGATCGGCCGTCAGAAATGGCGAGACGCTCATGAACGACGCCGTGATTGTTTCTGCCGTCCGCACGCCGATCGGCAAGGCGCCGAACGGCACTCTGCGCGGCACCAGACCGGACGAGCTCGCGGCGACGGTAATCGCCGAAGCGTTGCGACGGGCGCCGGGCATCGAATCCTCCGAGATCGAGGACGTCATGCTCGGATGCGCGATGCCGGAGGCCGAGCAGGGGCTGAACGTCGCGCGCATTGCGAGCCTTCGGGCAGGCGTCCCCGTCAGCGCCTCGGCGGTCACGATCAACCGATTCTGCTCGTCGGGGCTCCAGGCGATCGCGTTTGCGGCGGAACGCATCATGTGTGGAGCGGCATCGGCGATCATCGCCGGCGGCACTGAGTCGATGAGCATGGTCCCGATGGGCGGCCATAAGGTGGCGCCGAATCCCACGCTGATCGACGCCTATCCCGACGTCTATCTGAGCACCGGTCTGGTCGCCGAGAACCACGCGCGAGAGTCCGGGATCACGCGGGAGGAGCAGGATGTTTTTGCCTTCGAGAGCCATCAGCGGGCGATTGCCGCCATCGACGGCGGCCGGTTCGCTGAGGAGATCGTGCCGGTCACGGCGCGGCTCGTCGATGGAAGGAACGGCAATCGTGTGCAGACGAGCGAAGTCCGATTCGCCGTCGACGAAGGGCCTCGGCGCGACACGTCGCGCGAAGCATTGGCGCAGCTTCGGCCAGCGTTCCACGCCCGCGGCTCGGTGACGGCCGGCAATTCCTCACAGACGAGCGACGGCGCCGCCGCGGTCATCGTCGTCTCGGGCGAGCGGGCCCGCCAGAGTGGCCTGATGCCCCTCGGGCGGTTCGTCGCATTCGCGACCGCCGGTGTCGAGCCCGAGCGGTTCGGCATCGGACCGGTTCCGGCGATGCGCAAGGTGTTGAAGCTGGCTGGCCTGACGATGGACCAGATCGGCCTCGTGGAGCTGAACGAAGCCTTTGCCGCCCAGGTGCTCGCGTGCCTGAAGGAACAGCCGATTGACCCGACACGTTTGAACGTGAACGGCGGGGCCATTGCGCTCGGGCACCCGCTCGGCTGTACCGGCGCGAAATTGACGACGACGTTACTGTACGAGATGAAGCGGCGCAGCGTCCGATACGGCATGGTCACGATGTGCGTGGGCGGCGGCATGGGCGCCGCCGGAATCTTCGAAAGGATGTAGGAATGGCCTCCAGGTCCTCTTCTCCCTTCCGCCACACTGCTCCGCGGCGGCGAGTGGCTGCTCCAGGGAGCCGACCCCGCATCCGTCTTCACGCCAGAGCGAACGACCGAGCAGCATCGACTCATCGGGCAGACGGTGGCCGACTTCGTGAGCAACGAAGTCCTTACGGTGCTCGACCGGCTCGAAGAGAAGGACTGGGACCTGGCGCGCCAGCTGCTGCGGCGCTGCGGGGACCTCGGGTTCCTCGGCGTCGATGTGGCGGAGGCATACGGCGGCCTGGACCTGGACAAGGTGACCTCCACGATTGTGAGTGAAGGGATGGCGCAGTCCGCCTCGTTCGGGGCGGCGTTTGGCGCACAAGCGAATTTGACCATTCTGCCGCTGTCACTCTTCGGAACAGAGGCGCAGAAGCGCAAGTACCTGCCGAGGCTGCTGTCCGGCGAACTGATTGGCGCGTACTGTCTCAGCGAGTCCGGCTCCGGCTCGGACGCGCTGGGCGCGAAGACGCGTGCCGTGCGGCAGGACGACGGGAGCTTCGTGATGAACGGCGAAAAGATGTGGATCACGAATGGCGGCTTCGCCGACGTTTTCATCATCTTCGCCCAGGTGGATGGCGACAAATTCAGCGCGTTCATCGTCGAGCGCGCCTTTGGGGGTGTCACGAGCGGGAAGGAGGAGCACAAGATGGGGCTCCACGGATCGTCGACAACGGCGGTCGTCCTGCAGGACGTCAAGGTGCCGGCTGAGAACCTGCTCGGCGAAATCGGGAAGGGACACAAGATTGCGTTCAACGTGCTCAACTTCGCGCGACTGAAGCTCGGCGCCATGTGCGCCGGCGCCGCGCGTGGGGCGATCGGCGAGGCGGCCCGTTACGCCGGCTCGCGCAGGCAGTTCGGACAGCCGATTGCGTCGTTCGGGGCCATCAAACACAAGCTCGGCGAGATGGCGGCGCGTACCTACGCCATCGAAAGTTTGATCTACCGGACCGCGGGCATGATCGACGCGCGCATCGAGGCGACGCCCCCGGACCCGGCCGGCCCGCCGATCGCGCTGACGACACTCGAGGAGTACGCCATCGAGGCGTCGATTGCCAAAGTCGCCGGCAGCGAGATGCTGAACTTCGTGCTGGACGAGAACATTCAGATTCATGGCGGCAACGGCTTCGTGCGCGATTACCCGGCCGAGCGCCACTATCGTGACTCGCGGGTCAACCGGATCTTCGAGGGCACCAATGAAATCAACCGGCTGCTAATCCCAGGCATGCTCGCGCGGCGCACCGCCAAGGGCGACCTCCCGATCATCGCGGCCGCCAAGGCGCTGCAGGAGGAGCTGCTCGGCCCCCCGGCCATGCAGGCCGCCTCAGAGGCGGTGCTGGGAGAGGAAAGACGCGCCGTCGACGCGTTCAAGAAAGCGGCGCTCATGGTCTTCGGAGTCGCCCTGCAGACGTACGGCCAGAAGTTGGCAGACCAGCAGGAGGTGTTGATTCACCTCGCCGATATCTTGATGGATGTCTATGCGGCCGACAGCGCCGTCCTTCGGGCGACCGCCACGACCGATGCCGCCTCGCCACGGGCCTCGTTGCAGATCGATGCCGCGCGCGTGTTTGTCAACGACGCCGGCATGCGCATCGACGCCTCCGCGCGCCAGGCACTCGCCGCGATGGTCGACGGCGACACGCTGCGGACCATGCTCGCGGCGCTGCGGAGGCTCTTCAAGATGATGCCCGTCAATACCGTCGCCCTACGGCGGCGGCTCGCGGACGAGACCGTATCGCGCGGCGGGTATCCCTTTTAACTGAGCCAGGCAGCAGGGCGGAGGGCAGGCGCGGCCAGGAGGCACGAGGAAAGCCATGACAGGTAAAATTAGGGGCATGGTCGCCGGTCCTGCCTTTTTGACTCATCCTGCCCTTCCCGCCCTCTTGTCGATCTGTCTCGTCGCCACGACGGCGTGCAATCCCAAGCCACCCGACGAAACGGACTACGTGAAGCGAATCGCCGCTGCCCGCGAGGAAAAGGACGCCTTTTTTCAGACGTCTTCCGAATCGCCGGTTTCCGGGAGTACGAAGGCCGCGTTCCTGCCGCTCGTGTATTACCCCATCGATCCGTCCTTCAATGTGCCTGCGGCGCTGAAGCCATCAGATGACCAGACCACGATCATGATGCCGACTTCCGCGGGCACTGAGGATCCGATGCGCCGCGTCGGCACGTTGGAGTTCACGTTGAATGGTCAGACGATGACGCTTGCGGCGTTTGCGCCGGCGGCGACACGCACGGTCGATCGGCTCTTCGTGCCGTTCCGCGATCTCACGAGCGGCAAAGACACCTACCCTGCCGGACGCTATCTCGACCTCGATCGCACGGCGACCGGCATCTACCAGCTCGACTTCAACCGGGCGTACAATCCGAACTGTTATTTCGACCCGAAATGGATATGTCCGCTCCCGCCCCGTGAAAATCAGCTGCAGATCGCCATTCTCGCCGGCGAACGCATCAAAGAAAAGGCTTGATGATCCGGGCCGTCGTCTTCGATTTCGACGGCGTGATTGCCAACACCGAACCGCTGCATTTCCGTGCTCTGCGTGACGTCTTGGCTCGCGAGGCGGTCGTGCTCACCGAAGCCGACTACTACGGTCGGTACCTCGGATACGACGATGTCGGAGCGCTTGGCGCGATTGCGACCGACCGGGGCGTGCAATGGGACCATGGGCAGGTGGCCGGCCTCGTCGCGCGCAAGTCCGTGCGGCTCGAAGAGCTCGAGGGGGCCGCGTCAGTCTTGTTCCCCGGCGCCGACGCCGCCATACGCCGGATGGCCGAGAAGTGCGCCCTTGCGATCGCATCGGGCGCGCTGCGCGCCGAGATCATGCATGTTCTGGATCGGGAACACCTGGCTCACTTCTTCCCTGTTGTCGTCGCCGCCGAGGATGCGCCGGCGAGCAAGCCTGCGCCGGACCCATATCGCCGGGCAGTCGAACGCATGGCCGCGGTCACCGGAATCGCACTCGCTCCATCCGAATGTGTGGCGATCGAGGACTCGAAGTGGGGCCTCGAGTCGGCGCGAGCCGCAGGCCTGAGGACCGTGGGGATTACCCATACCTATCAAGCCGACGTATTGATCTATGCCGCCGAAGCCGTCATCCTCCACCTCGATCAGCTGACGTGGGAACTCCTCGAGCAATTCGACGACCCCCGGCGCTGACACGCTCGATCTGTAGCGGAGCCGAAAAGAACACCCAGCCGTGACTCAGGAGGCATGATATGTCGTCTTGTGTCCCCTTGATATGGCCAAACTGACTGTGGGTTTCGTCCTTCATAATGAAGTCGACGGCCATCCGGACCGATAACGTTCCCGGAGGAGACTCGATGCGCGTGATGAAGGTAATGCTGTGGTTTGCAGCGGCGCTGCTGACAACGGCGGGCGCGGCCCACGCCCAGAGCACGACCGGGACCATTTATGGGCAGGTGGTGGATGCGCAGGCCCTACCGATGCCCGGGGTGACGATTAGCGCGGAATCGTCGAACCTGCAGGGCATTCGTACGGTAGTGACGTCCAGCAACGGGGATTACCTCCTCACGCTGCTGCCTCCGGGGACTTACAAGATCACATTCGAGCTGAGCGGCTTTGAGCGCCAGGAGCGAACGGTCAATCTTTCACCGACGCAGGTGTTACCGCTTGAAATGACGCTCGGGCCGGCGGCGCTTACGGAGACCGTGACCGTTGTCGGTCGCTCGGCCGACGTCCTGTTGCGGACGGCGCAGGTAGCGATCAACGTCAGCCAAGACCTTCTCTCGACTCTGCCGACCAACCGCGACATCAACGCTGCGTTGCTCTTGGCGCCGTCGGTTCACGCGTCCGGCCCGAACGGCGGCTACTCGATCGCCGGGGCGATGTCGTCCGAGAATCTGTTCCTGATCAACGGCGCCACCATCAGCGAGAACCTTCGCGGGCAGCCCTACGACTTGTACATCGAGGACGCGATTCAGGAGACGACGATCGCGACCGCAGGAATTTCTGCGGAGTACGGCCGGTTTGGCGGCGGCGTCGTCAACGTGGTCACGAAGTCGGGCGGCAACCTCTTCAGCGGCTCATTCCGCGACTCGCTAATCAACGACAACTGGCGGGCCCTGACCCCGTTCGCCGCTGACAGGAAGGTGGACGACGTGCTCCCCGCCTACGAGTACACATTGGGCGGTCCGGTGCGTCACGATCGACTCTGGTTCTTCACGGCGGGCCGCTTTCAGGAGATCAAAGAAGGGCGGACGACGGCGATCACGAATCTCCCATACACGTTCAGCAACCAGCTGCGGCGGTACGAGGGCAAGGGAACATACTCGGCGACGAGCAACCATCGTTTTGAAGGCGCGTACATCTGCTTCCACCGAGCACAGGACCAACGACGCGCAGAATCCCGGGAACGTGATGGACACGAACAGCCTGTACAACGCCCAGCGGAATATGAACCTGTTCACGGTCAATTACGGCGGCATTCTGACGCTCATCCTTCGCCCTTGAAGCGCGGTTCTCAGTGCGGAACGAGACATTGAAGGACGTCGGCGCCACAACCACTGACCAGATAGCCGGCACGCTCCTGCTCGATGTCGCCACGCGGGTCGACGCGGTACTGGTCGCCCACGTTTTGCGGCGTCTGCGCGCCTGAAGAACGGGACAACCAGAACGTGTTCGTCAAGGGGTCGTACTTCCTCTCGAAGAGCGGCGCGGGCTCGCACAGCCTCGTGTTTGGGTACGATGGGTTCAACGACAGGATTTGGAAGAACAATCACCAGTCGGGAAGCGACTACCGCATCCTCGGAACGACCTCGATTGTCAATGGCGGCACTGTGACGCCGGTGTTCCTCAGCGGCTCGACGATCATTCAGTGGAACCCCATCTTCCTCGATAGCCAGGGGACGAACTTCCGCACGCACTCGGTGTTTTTCAGCGATCAGTGGCGTATCAACTCACGTCTGTCTGCGAACCTGGGCCTTCGCTTCGATCGCAACGACGGCGCGAACAGCGCCGGGGACACGGTCGCCAACGACAGCGCATGGAGTCCCCGGCTCGGCATCGTCTGGGATCCGACGGGTGACGGGGAACTGGTCGGTGACCGACGAGTTTCGCGAGATACGTGGCCGCGCTCAACAACAGCGTCGCCAACACATCGTCTGCCGCGGGCAACCCGGATACCTACCAGTTTATCTATCGCGGACCCTCGATCAACGCCGGCGGCGCGGCAGTCGACGCCAACCGCCGGAGGCCATCCAACAGGTCTTCGACTGGTTCTTCGCCAACGGCGGTCCAAACCTTCCCTTGACCGGCAACCCCGTCATCCCCGGAGTGACACCACAGATTCGCGGATCGCTCACCTCGCCGAACGTCCTCGAGTACGCGGGTGGCATCAGCCGGCAGTTCGGCAGTCGGGCCGCCGTTCGGGCCGACGTGGTCTACCGCGATTACCACGACTTCTACGCCTCAGCGGACCGATCAAACGACAGGACTGGTGATCGACAAACTCGGCCGGCCATTCGACCTCGCCCTGTCGAGAACACGGACGCGCTCAAGCGCCGATATGCCGGGTCTGAGCACACAGGCGACATATCGCGTCAGCTCCGCACTGGATCTCGGTGGCACCTACACGTTGTCACGCACGTGGGGAAATTTCGACGGGGAATCCCTCAGCCGGCGGGCCGGCGGCGAGCGCCAACCTGTTTTATCCAGAGTACGACAGGAGGCATGGAACTATCCCGAGGGCGATCTGGCCACGGACCAGCGCCATCGAGCCAGGCTTTGGGCGAACTACGGATTGCCCTGGGTTCCGGGCCTCACGTTGAGCGCGCTTCAGACGCTGGAGACCGGTGTGCCCTACGGCGCCGTGACGGCGAGCGGCGTCGACCCGCAGCCCTTTGTCGTCAACCCGGGCTACCTGACTCCGCCAACCGGGTCGACGACGGTGTATTACTTCACGGCCCGGGATGCGTTCCGCACGGAGGGTCAGCGCCGAACCGACATCGCCGTGAACTATTCATATCGTCACCAGTGGACTGGGCAGGATTCAGTTCTTCGGCCAGCTTCAGGTCATCAACATCTTCAACCAGTTCCAGCTTTGCGGGTGCGGCGCGCCCGTGGCCCAGAACGGGGGAGCCATCCGCACCGAACGGATCGACCAGGCGGTGCGGACAGCAGTGACGACTCCGGCGGAGCTATCAGACGTTCAATCCGTTCACCACGGCGCCGGTCGAAGGCGTGAACTGGGCCAAGGGGCCGAACTTTGGAAACGCGCTGAACAGACTGTCGTACACGTCGCCAAGAGCCCTGCGCCTTTCCTTCGGCGTGCGCTTCTAGAGCGGAGGGACGCCGAGGGTTTCGCAGCGCCTGCGCGAGGTTGTATCCTGTTTCTGGATGGTTTCCGAGCAGCTGGTCAACAGCTTCAGTCACCTGGCACTCAGCCCCGACCCGGATCTCGCGGTCGCCGCGCTCATGATTGCCCGTATCGAGTATCCGCGGCTGGAGGCCGGGCCATACCTCGATGAGCTCGACTCGCTCGGGCGTGAAGCGGCGAAACGGGTCGCGGCAGCTCCGTCGAAGGCCGCCGACACCCCCGCGAACGCCGACCCCGTCGCGTATGCTCGCGTGACCGCCCTCAGCGATTACCTCTTTCGCGAACAACGCTTCGTGGGCAACGACGTCCAGTACGAGGACCCGCGCAACAGCTTTCTCAACGAAGTGCTCGACCGGCGAACCGGCATCCCGATCACGCTGGCTCTCGTCTACATGGAAGTCGCGCGGCGGGCGGGCGTGGTTGTCGAAGGCATCAACTTCCCGGGGCATTTCCTCGTGCGGTGCCCAGCCCGCCGAGGGCTGACGTCTCTCAACCGGCTGGACGGCCTGGTCCCGTACAGAGACTTGATCATCGACGCGCATCACGGCGGCGCGCTGCTGCCGGAGGAGGCGTGCCGGGAACTGCTGCGCCGCCATGCAGGCGAGGACGCTGTCTGGGATGTCCACTTGGCCGGGCGCGCCACGAAGCCGCAGATTCTCGCGCGCATGCTGCTGAACCTCAAGCGCGTGTACGTGCGAATGTACTCCTTCCCGCAGGCGCGCGACGCCACCGAACTCCTGTTGGCAGTGGACCCTTCAGCGAAGAACGAGCTCCGCGATCGCGGCCTGCTTGCGTACCATCTGAACGACTTTGCGGGTGCGCTGCGGGATCTTCAGGCGTACCTGCAATTGGGCTCGAAAGACCCGCTCGACGACGAGGAGCGCCAGGAACAGGCGCAAATCTGGGAGCATGTCAAGTCGCTCAAACGACGGGTCGCATCCCTCAACTGAGATGACAGAATTCAGAGTGCGGATTGCAGAGCTGTTTCGGAGTCCTGCAATTCAATCCGCACTGTGAACTCTGCAATCAGCCGATCCGCCTCTGCCCGTCGGGGCAGTCCGGCAACAGCGGACAAACGTGACAGTGCGGATCGCGCTCTGTGCAGGTCGCCAGCGCATGGTGCGATAGATACACACTGGCTCGACGAAAGCCATCGGGATTGTGCGCCAGTTCCCGGCTGAGCGCTCGTTGAACGGACCGGGTGGACTTCCGGGCGCCGTCGCATCCCGTACCGTACCCCAGACGACGGCCGACGCGGGACACGTGCGCATCGACGCCGAGCAGACACCGATCGGCGGCGAACAGCAGCATCCGGCGCGGATAGGCCTCGCCCAGGTGCGGAAACGGTCTCAGCGCACGGCGGGCGCCGAGGAGGGGCCCTCTAATGAGCGCGGGGAGCGTCGGCGATCGCCTGAAGAGGGCGACACCGTTTCTGAGGGTCCGGAGGCGCTGTTCCTGGTACGGTCCCGCCAACGCGACCGCTCCCGCGAGGGCCTTCTGCGGTGCGCGCCACATCGCGTCAGGGGTCAGCACGCGGATGCGCTTCAGCGCGCCAAACGCCGCGTCGCGCCTGGCCGGCGTGGTGTGCATCGACAACGCTTCCCACAGAAATATCGCGAACGGATCGCGCGGTGGCGCCGGCAACAGGCCGTAGAACTGCTGCAGACGCGATAGCAGCGTCTCGAGACGACTCATGCTCACGATCGAAAGACGAAATGACAGAGTTCAGATTTCAGATGGAATCCTGAATGCGGCAATCTGCCCTTCAATCCTGAAATCGACCATCTGCAATCTCATGATCCGCGGCTGATCTCCTCGTACAGATGGGCCGACGCGATGATGCCGTTGTGGAAGTTCAACAGGTCGAGCTTCTCGTTCGGCGCGTGTGCGTTCTCGTCGGGCAGGCCTACCCCGAACAGCACCGAGGGAAGACCGAGCTCCTCCTGAAACGTCGAGACCACCGGAATCGAGCCGCCTTCCCTCGTGAAAACCGGTTTCCGGCCGAACCCCTTCTCGATCGCGCGGCCGGCGGCCTGCACGTAGGGATTGTCGAACGAGGTCATCCACGGCTTCCCGCCGTGCATGCGGGTGACCTTCAACTCGACGGTCTTCGGCGCAAGCTTCTCGACGTATGCCTGGAACAAATCGGCGATCTTGTTCGGATCCTGATCCGGCACGAGCCGCATGCTGATCTTCGCCATCGCCACGGCCGGCAGCACCGTCTTGGCGCCCTCGCCGGTGAAGCCGGACAACAGGCCGTTGACCTCCAGTGTCGGCCGCGCCCACGTCCGTTCGAGCGTGGTGTACCCACTCTCACCAAGCAGCTTCGGAATACCGAAGTCCTTCTTGTATTTCCGCTCGTTGAAAGGGAGCGACGCCCATGCGCTCCGTTCCTCCTCCTGCAGCGGCTTCACCTCGTCGTAAAACCCCGGAATCCTGATCCGGCCGCTTCGATCCTTCATTTGCGCGATCATCTGCGCCAGCACGAACGCGGGGTTCGCCACGGCCCCGCCGAAGGAACCGGAATGCAGATCGGTATTGCTGCCGCGCAGGTCGATCTGGAAGTAGACCAGGCCGCGCAATCCGTAACAGATCGACGGCACGCCGCGGGCGAACATCGCGGAATCCGAAATGACGACGACATCCGCTTTCAGATCGGCCTTGTGCGAGCGGACGAAATCGTCGAGATGCTGACTGCCGACTTCTTCCTCGCCCTCGATGATGAACTTCATATTGACCGGCAGGCGGCCGCCCTGTTTCAGGTGCGCCTCGACCGCCTTGAAATGCATGAACACCTGGCCCTTGTCGTCGGCCGAGCCGCGCGCATAGAGCTCGCCGTCACGAATCGTTGCCTCGAACGGCGGCGATTCCCACAGATTCAACGGATCGACCGGCTGCACGTCGTAGTGCCCGTAGAAGAGAATCGTCGGCGCGCCGGGAGCGCCGAGCCAGTCGCCATAAACGACCGGATTGCCCGGCGTTTCGATCAACCGCACGTTCTCCAGGCCGATCCGGCGCATTTCTTCGCTGCACCACTCAGCGCAACGCCTGACGTCACCGGCGTGCTCGGGAAGGGCGCTGATGCTCGGGATGGCGAGCAGCGCCTTCAGCTCGTCGAGGTACCGATCGCGGTTGACGTTGATGTAGTCGATGATCGTGTCCATGGGGGATGACTCCTGAGTGACCGGCGTTTCAACTCGCGAGTCGACAGCCCGCGCGCGGCGAAAACCACGAGGGCCACGACCGTTGGGACATTACCGTCACGGTTTGCACAATCTCCAGCGGGCATTCTCCTCGATCGCCCGCCCTTCGCGCTCGAGCTTCTCGAGATGGGCCGCGACGTTCTGGCCAGCAGCTGGCCGAAGCGCGGGATCGAGTCCATCATAGATGGATTCCACGATCGTCTGCACGGTGTCACGCCCTGCGGCGACCGAGGCGATCACCTGTCTCTCTCGCATCCGACGATGCTCGAGATGCGCGGCCAGCACCGCGGCTGGATCGTGAACGTCCGGACCATGCGCTGGCAGCAACACCCGCGGGCGCAACGCCAGCACTCGCTCGAGCGCGAGCAGATAGCTGCTGAGGTCGCCGCCTCCGCTTCGGTCAATCATGACGCTTCCGCCGGGAATGATCAGATCCCCGGTGAACGCCGTGCCGCTGCTCTCGTGCCAGAAGACGAGGTGATCCGGTGAATGTCCCGGCGTGTGAAGAGCCAGCAGCGATTCTCCGCCGGCTGTTAGAACGTCGCCGTCGGCGATTGGATGCCACCAAACCGAGTACCTGAGGTCATCATTCGGCGCTGGATACTTGTGGAACGACGTGCCCGAGTGCGCGGCGGCCAGGGCCGGCGCTCCCGACGCGTGATCGGCGTGACCGTGGGTCACGAATACTCGGACGAGACGGGCATCGCGCTGGTCAAGATGGTGGTCGATCGCTGCGAGATGTCGCGGTTCGCCGACGCCGGCATCGATGAGCGCGGCGTCCCCGTCCGGCCCGACCAGCAGGTAGGTATTGTTGCCCCGCCCGGTCATCGGGCTCGGGTTGTGAGCAGCAAGCCTGATCGGCTCGAACGACATGGCGAGACCTGGAACCGAGACGAGAAGTCAATAACTATAGCGAAGCGCGACACCGATGTGAGAGTTGAGCCGATACTGGCCGAGGAAGTCGTCGGCTTCGCCACGCACGAGCGAAGCGAACAGGGTCGTCCGCCAGTGCTGGCCCCGAGCCTGGGAGTATTCGCCCTTCGCGTAGAGTCCGCGGCCGTTCTGCCGGACAGCGGTTTCCAACGCGGCGCTGCGGTTCGGATCGATCGTGTAGGACACCCGGGCGATGACGGCACGGGCGCTGCCCCGGTCTGGTGCGAAGGTCAGGCTGAAGCCGTCCGCCATCACGATGTCGCCGGCGTAGCCCCCCACGAACAGCCATTCCCCGACTGCCGCTCGAGTTGCACAACGTACTGTAGATATTCCTCGGTCCCAGGCGTCGGCGAGGTGAAGTACCCGGTTTCCCCCTTGAGCGTGAACCATCGGAGCGAGACGGCGGCGTCACCGCCCACCATCGACAGAGACGGGTATGTTCTCGTAATGCCGACCGATGTCACGGGTGGGATTCCGGACGCCGGGCTCATGGCGTCGGCGGATGCCAGACGACCGGTCGTTACGATGGTCGGCAGATGATTGAACCCTCGATAGACGGACGCCGAGTACTCGTACCCTCTGCCCATATGGCGGCTCGGTTTTGCCGGCGATGCGGTCGACCGTCCGGGTGAACGCGAAGAGCACGCTCTCGTTGGCCGCGCGCATCCCGACGAAGACGGCGACACCGAGCACGATGCCCGCGATGGTCAGCAGCGTCCGCAGCACGTGCTTGCGGAAGTACGGCCAGCTGATCAGGGCAAGAAGCTGCATGATGCCTACCCGCGTCGCCCTGCCGCACCGGTTGCCTCGGGTGCCTCTCGGCGGACGTCCTCGACGAGCCGGCCGTCAAGAAGCGTAATCGTCCGATGGCAGCTTCGGGCCACTTTCATGTCGTGCGTCACGATGACGACGGTCGCACCGAGACGTGCGTGGACATCGCGAACGAGTTTCAGGATCTCATCGCCGGTCTGGGTATCGAGGTTGCCGGTCGGCTCGTCGGCCAGCAGAATGGGAGGATCGATCGCCAGAGCCCGTGCGATCGCCACGCGCTGACGCTCCCCGCCAGACAGCTCCTCCGGCAGATGGCGCATGCGGTGTTCGAGCCCGACGAGCTTCAGCAGCTCGGTCGATCGTTCCCGGACCTTCGTTCGCGCCCAGCCGCGCAGGTGGAGCGGCAGACCGACGTTTTCGAGACACGACAACGTCGGCAGCAAATTGAAAAACTGGAAGATGAAACCGATCTGTCCCGCCTCACACGCGTGAGCGCATTGTCGGAAAGTCCCGCCAGCGCCTCACCATCGATGCGGACCTGGCCGGTGGTGGGACGGTCGAGACCGCCGACGAGATTGAGGAGCGTGGACTTGCCCGAACCCGACGGCTCGATGATCGCACCATCTCGCCGCGTTCGATAGACAGCGTCAGGTCCTGCAGCGCGGTCACACTCCGCTTGCCGGCGAACTGTTTGCTGACCTGGTCGAGTTCGATCATCAGCTATTGTGTGAATAGTTTCACAATGATGTCAAATCACACCGGATTTCAAGGAACTTCAGGATGCCCCCCGGGCACATCTAAACGCCTCAGGTACCCCCAAATCCAATGACGACGGTGCCCTTCTCGTCGTCCACGATTACCGGAACTGCCCGCCGGCCTTCGCTGTACGCCAGCATCCGCTCGAGGGCCAACGCCTCCTGCTTGACATTGATGTACCTCAAACGGGATTCCGCGGCGCGCGTAGTCAGCGCGCGCGGCCTGCGTGTACGGACACGAGTCCTTCCCGTAAATCTGGACCATTGCTCCTTCCCCCAATGGGTACAATATCCTGACCTTCGTGTTTCCCACTCTCACACAAGACACGTTCACGGCGGACGAAGCGCGAGCCTTGGCGTCGTTCTTCACGAACGCCGACAAGCCCGTCTTCGCGCTCAGAAATCTTCCTGAAACGGTGAAAGGTGCGTTGTTCGCGCGTTACTCGCGGTCCGCGAAATCGCTGCGACGACTGTTTCTCGACGAGTTTCTCGGCCAGATGCCCGCGTCCTCGCCGGAACCTGGCGGTGCGGCCGCCAGACCGGCCGCCGCCGGGGTGGAGCGTGCCGATCGACTGTACGCGCGCGTGCTCAACGAGTACGGCGACGACTCGGTCGCGCAACTCGGTGGTGCTCATCTTGCCTGCGAAGGCGTGTCGAACGTCCTCACCAAGGTGCTCGAGTGGGGTCGCTTGATGGCATATCTCGAGCAATCCACGCGCTACGTGCCGTACACGGATCGGCCGAATGGACGCTGGAAGTACCATGTGCCGGCCGAAATCGAGCGGACGCCTTTGGCCGCGGACTTCGGCCGGGCGCTGGACTTCGCATTCGAAACGTACTCGCGCTGGATTCCGGCCATGGAAGCCCACTTCCGGGCGAAATACCCGAAAGTCCCCGACGATTCCGAGGCCGTATATCGGTCGGTGATTCGTGCGAAGGCCCTGGACACGCTGCGCGGCCTGCTGCCGGCCGCGACGACCTCGAACGTCGGTCTATTCGGAACCGGTCAGGCCTTCGAGGCGCTGCTGCTGCGGATGTTCGCGCATCCGCTCGAAGAAGTTCAGGCGGAGGCCCGGATGATGCTCGCCGAGCTGCGGCAGGTCATCCCGGCCTTTCTCGCGCGCATCGACCAGCCGGATCGCGGCGGGCGCTGGATCGAGTATCTGTCCACGACGAAGCGGGCGTTCGAATCAGAGGCGCGCCCGATGGTGTGCGACATTCCGCCGCAGGCGAGACCCGAGGTGACCCTCACCGAGTTCGACCCTGAAGGGGAGGTGAAGGTCGTGGCGTCGGCCCTCTACGCGGTCTCGCGGCTGCCCGACGACCAGCTCATCGAGGTGGCGAGAGGGATGTCGAACGACGATCGCGCCGGCCTGCTTCGCGCGTACGTTGGCGATCGCGTCAACCGGCGGCACAAGCCTGGGCGGGCCTTCGAGCGGACGCGCTATCGCTTTGACGTGCTCGCGGATTACGGCGCATTCCGCGATCTTCAGCGCCATCGACTGCTCACCCTGGACTGGCAGCCGCTCAGCCCTGAGCACGGATACACGGAGCCGGCCGCCATCGAGGAAGCCGGCGCCCTCGCCGACTGGCGCGCCGTGATGGATCGATCGGCCGCCCTCCACGCCACACTGCTCGCGCGAGGGCTGGCGGAGGTCGCCCCGTACTCAGTCGTCATGGCCTACCGCGTTCGCTTTTACATGGACATGAACGCGCGCGAAGCGCTGCACGTCATCGAGTTACGCACGGGACCCCAGGGACATCCCTCCTACCGGCGGGTCTGTCAGTTGATGCACCGCGCGATTGCCGAGGTCGCGGGCCATCGCGCTCTGGCGGCTGCGATGCAGTTCGCGGATCACTCGACCGTGGAGCTGGAACGTCTCCAGTCGGAGCGCGCCTCAGAGAAGAAGCGGAACACCCAGGCCTAATCTTCCTTTGCCCAGTATCGCGAGTATTCGTCGAGGAACGTCAGCGACTCGAACGATCGCATCCGATCGAAGAAGAGGATCCCGTCCAGGTGGTCGGTCTCGTGCTGGATGACGCGCGCCGGATAACTGTGCACGCGCAGTTCGATCCGCTCTCCATGCCGACCCAGTGCGCGCAGCACGATCTCGCGGGCGCGCGGCACGCGCCCGCGGATATCCGGAATGCTCAGGCACCCTTCCCAATCCTCGATGATCTCCGATCCCACGGGCGTGATTTCGGGGTTGATGAGCACCACCGGCTTCGGGTCGTCGCCCCGTTCATCGTCGGCCGGGTCGATGGTCGCCACAAACAGACGGACGCTCTCGTGCACCTGTGGGGCCGCCAGGCCGACGCCGTGATACTCGATCATCGTCTCGATCATGTCGTCAACGAGCGCCTGAACCGCCGGGCGCTTGATGTCGGCCCGGTCCAGCTCACGGGCCCTGGCGCGCAGCACGGGATGCCCCATCCGCGCGACCTTCAGAATGGACATGACCGGCGATTATACTAGCCCACGGGCGGACCGGCCTCGCTGGGCCGGTCGCCGAACCTGACGTCCGCATCACCAGAACGTGTCTGAGTTTTCCCTGCAGTCACACGACGACTCGCACGGCTATCGCTTCTGTCCGCAATGCGGCGGCACGCTCGAGCGTCGGCTGCTGAAAGCGACGGAACCGGAGCGGCTTGTCTGCCGCGCGTGCGGGTTTGTCTTTTACATCGATCCGAAGATCGCCGTCGGCACCATCATCCGGTCGTTGTCCGGGCGGATCGTGCTCGTTCGTCGGTCGATCGATCCGGCTATGGGAAATGGGTGTTTCCCGGCGGCTACGTCGACCGCGGGGAACCGCTGACGGTTGCCGCGATTCGCGAGGCCCGGGAGGAATGCGGCCTCGACGTGCGCCTGGATGGTCTCGTCAATATCTACTCATACGCGGGCCGAACGCCGGTCATCGTCGTGTATGCGGCGACCGCCATCGGCGGCACGCTCGCGGCAGACGACGAGTGTCTCGAAACGGCTGAGTTCGATCCGATTGCGATTCCATGGGACGGAGCTCGCCTTCCGAAGCACCCGAGGAAGGCTTGCGCGATTTCCTGGCCGGCCTCCTGCATCCGATTCCCGCCGTAGCTCGATTTCCGTCTCGATCGAGACCAGGAGCTCAGTCGGCCAGGCCCTCCGCTTTCCTTTCCTCTGGCGTAATCTTTCCGCCGGCCGCGAGGATCTCGCCGTCGCGGTCGATCGGCACCTGGGGCACGCGCACGTACTTCTCCACGATCGGCGCCGTGCCCTCGATCTTCAGCTGGCGCATCAGGAAGGTGAATCGCTCCTCGAGCGATTGGCCGATTGCGCGACGGGCCTCCTCCGGAATGCTCCACATGCGCCGCTTGAACGGTCCGATCGCCTTCTTCCGCGCCTTGTAGATGAACTGCTCTTCGGTATCCTTCGGTTTGCGCTCCTCGAGCGCGTTCTCGCGAACCCAGGCGTACATCTCGGCTTTCAGGTCGGCCGGAAACTGCGGGTGCTCGTACACCATGTTCTGGAAATCGGTGGCCAGATGAATCTCGCAGGCGCCGACGCGCGGAAACGCGTCGAAGGCCTCGGGCGGCAGCGTCGAGGCGCCGTGCTGCACAGCGCCGCCCAGGCCGTAGTCCCTGCGAGCGACGCGCGACAGTTCCTCGAGTGTGTTCAAGTCGATCTTCACGTCGGTCCGGACCGTGCCGTCGGCGTTCACGAACCCGCCGTGGGCAGTGCCCGTCTGCACGCTGATCTTGCTGAGGCCGACCAGGTCCGCGCCGCGCTCCTTCAGCTTCTGGTTGAAACCGTTCATGTACGCGTGCAGTTCGTGCACGTCGGAATTCTTGCCCCCGACCTCGCCGATTTCTCCCCCGACGGACACGGTGACTCCGCGCGGTTCGGTGCGGCGGATGAACGCGGCGAAGTCGGCCGCGAGCGTGACGTTCACCTCCTGCTGTTCGGCCAGCGTCGGCTTGCCAGGTCGACCAGCGTCGACGTGTCGATGTCGATGTTATAGAACCCGGCGGCAATCTCTTCCTTGATGAGCGCGCGCAGCGCGTCGATCTCCTTGTCTGCGGCCGGGGCTGTTGTATTTCTTGGCGTTCGTCTGGACGTGATCGCCCTGGATGAAGACCGGCCCACTGAAGCCTTCGCGCAGCGCCGCGGCGATGACGACCGCGGCGTACTCGTGCGGGCGCTGTTCCGTGTAGCCGATTTCGGATCGGGCGATCTCGAAAATGAACGCACCGGCATTGAGCTTCCTCGCGGACCGAACCACGGCGCGCGCCGTGTCGTAAGCCATCGCGCGCACGTTGATCGCCGGTACCGTGAAGCCGTCCGCCTCGCCGCGGCCCATCGCCATGTACAAGTCGTGAATCGACGCCGGGCGAATGCCCTTGGCGGCCGCGAGCGAGCGGATGATCCACCTCGCCGTACCGCGCAGCTCCGCGTCCTCGCCCAACGCGGCGGTCCACGCCAGCTTGTCGACGACGTCGTCCTCGACGGCCGCCCCGACTCGTCACGCTGACGCGATCGCTCAGCACCGCGGCCGCCGGCTTCACTGCGTCACTCATCTCTTTGACGGAACTGAACATGTGTCCTCCACGGTCCGTCTGGTGCCCGACGCTACCGGGATCCTACGTCGTGTTTGCCTTCAGACGGAACGGCCAGCAGGGTATTCTAGCATCGGAAATCTGACGTCCTCCACGACCGCTGCGGCCGTAGCTCGGTCGACCATCTCTTCGATCGGCAGCGCCTCCTCTGCGCGGACGATCTGATCGCTGCCGCACGCGCGTGGACGGATGCTTCGGCGTGAACAACTGACAGCAGTCTTGATCCGGAATGTTCGAGATCGGCAGCGTGCCGATTCGTGCGGCTTCCGCCGTAATCTCATCCTTGTCCATTCCCACCAGCGGCCGCAGCACCTCCATCGTCGTCGCCTCGGCAATCGTCGTGAGATTCTCGAGCGTCTGCGACGCCACCTGGCCGACAACTTCGCCGGTGACGAGCGCGCGCGCGCGCCACTTGCGGGCAAGGCGCTCCGCGATCCGGAACATCAGACGGCGATAGAGGACGACGCGCAGCTCGGCTGGGACGGCGAGGAGAACCTGCTGCTGAAGCTCCCCGAAAGGAACGAGCACGAGGCGCGACTGCAGCTGATGCTTCGTCAGCAGCGTCGCAATCTCGCGGACCTTCTCCTGTGATGCGCGGGAGAGGATCGGGTAGCTGTGGAAGTGAATCAGCATCACGGAGCAGCCCCGCCGCATCATCCGATACGCCGCAACCGGCGAGTCGATCCCTCCCGACAGCAGACAGGCGACCCGTCCCCCGGTACCGCTCGGCAGGCCGCCCGGCCCCCGGTTCTTTGCCGAAAAAATAGAACGCCTGATTCGGCAACATCTCGATGTGAATCGTGAGGGCCGGTTCCTCGAGGTCCACCCGCCATCCTTTGGCCTCCTTGATGAGGCCCCCGACCTCGCGCTCAATCTGTGGCGACGTAAACGGAAACCGCTTGTCGGAGCGGCGCGCGCTGACGCGAAACGAGTCGGCCTGCCGCTCGCCGAGCGCGTCGAGAATGCTCGCGGCCAGCCGCCGCGAAGTCCTGCGGGCCGCGACCGGCATACGAGAAGTTGGCGATCCCGAATACGCGACCCAGCCGATCGCGGACCTCGACCCACGACGTCCGGGGGCCGAGCTCGATCTCGATCCGACCCATGACCGAGCGAATGCTCGCCACACCGAGACCCGCGAGCGCGGTGCGCAGATTGCGATTGAGCATCTGAACGAACCACGGCCGGTTCCGGCCCTTCAGGGCGAGCTCCTTGTAGTGCACGACGATGGAATTCATGAACTGGGTCATCTGGTCATCTCGTCATTGATTGGTCAATTCAATGACCCAATGGCGAGATGGCCAGATGATCAGATACCGCGTCAGCAGCCCGATGGCCGCTTCTGACCGCGCTCTCAATCGTAGCGGGCAGATCCGTGGCAATCCAGTCGCCGGCAAGATAGAGGCCCTCGCACCGGAGTTTGGGTGTCTGGCCGCTGCGGCTGCCCGGGCGCAAGCGAGAAGGTCGCTCGCGGTTCCCGAACGACCGACGCTCGCAGCAACTGGCTCGAACGGGTACCGGGAACAGCGTCGAGCAGCTCTTGGACGGCGAGGGCGATCGAGATCCGCATTCGAACGTTGCAGGAGAGGCGACGCTCCGCTCGACACCAACGACAGGTAGGCCCCTCCGTTACCGAAGCCCGGTCGTTTGTCGAACACCCACTGCATCGCGCGCCCCGGCAGGCCGATGAACGGCTCGTCGAACAGTGGCCGATCGAACCACAGGTTCACGGTCACCACCGGCGACGAGATCATCGTTCGCGCACGCGCGAGGAGTGGGCCGACCGACGAGAGGTCGCCCTCGAAGAGATCTCCGATCGCGAACCAGGGGACGGCGGCAATCACCGCGCGAGGCTCCCAGCGATCAGTGGGACTCGAGACAGTGGTGATCTTGCCGCTGTCGATGCGGACGGTCGCGGGCGCGCCAGTCAGCACGGTCCCTCCGTGACCCTCAATGTATGCGCGCGCGGGCTCGGCGTACATCGCGTGAAGCGGCTTGGTCGGCAAGGCGATCGCCGCAGCTCTGGCGTCCCGCCCGAACATCTCGCCGAGCACACGGGCGAAGAGAGGGGCAGCCGCTTGAGACGGGACCTGATTGAGCGCGGCCAGCGCCAATGGTTCCCAGAGCATCTCGCGCAGCCTGCCAGTCTGCCCGTTTCGAATCAGCCAATTCTCGACGGTTTCGCCCGGCGACGCGGCAATGCGACGAGCGTTGCCGCCGAGTTCCCGCCGCGCCAGGCGGATCGGCGTCCGCATCCGCAGCACCGACAGCCGGTCTCGCCACGGAAGCGCCGGCCAGTCGAGCACCCCTGCGAGAAGGTGAAACGGAGGCGGCAGCGTCGGGCATTCGAGTCGGGACTTGCGCCCCGACCGATCGATCATCGTCACCGCCAGCTGTGACTGGAGACTGAAGTTGTCGGCGGCGCCGATGTCGTCGAGGAACGAGAACGTCTCGGTATAGCACCCAAGGAGCACGTGTTGACCGTTGTCGACCAGGCGACCGGTTTCCCGATCCTCGAAGGTCGTCGCGCGGCCGCCCAGCCGGCTGCGCGCTTCGAGCACGAGCACTCGGGTTCCGAGGCGAGCGAGGCGGACGGCAGCGCTCAACCCGGCAAACCCGCCACCCACTACTACTGCGTCGTAGTCCTTCATCCCTGCCACATCCACTGTCTCAAGGCGATGACTGCCTGCCGCGGCCGCGGCACCCGGATCCGAGCGGTGAACACATCGTACGCGTTTCGCTCGATACGGCGGAGTGTCTCGAAATACACCGCGCGCATGATCTCCGCCGCGACCAGGCGCCTGCGGTCCTCCGCCGGACGCGCCTCGTTCGCCCGTCGGTAGAAATCGCGCGCACGCTCGCATTCGAACTTGATCAGGTGGCGCACGGGATCCGACATCCGGCCGATTGCCAAATCCTCGACCGTGCACCCGGCCGCCGCGAGATCCTCAAGCGGGAGGTAGACGCGCCCCCGCTCGTGGTCCCCCTTGACGTCACGGAGAATGTTCGTCAGCTGCAGCGCGACGCCGAGGTTCAACGCGTAGTCCTTCGCCCGCTCGCTTCGGCAGCCGAAGATCCTGATGCAGATCAGGCCGACCGCCGAGGCAACGCGCCGACAGTATTCGAACAGCTCCATGAACGTGTTGTACCGCGTCTTGTCGATGTCCATCGCCACGCCATCAATCACATCCTCAAACGCCAGCCGCGGGAGCTCGAACCGGCGGATGAACGGTTGAAGGCGCCGGCCCTGCGGCGTCTGAGGAACCAACCCGTCGTAGCAGCGCGCCAGGTCCGCCCGCCAGAGGGCCAACGCCGCACGGGCTGACTCCGACCCCCGGCTCTCGTCGGCTTCGTCGACCGCATCGTCCACCGCCCGGCAGAAATCCCACACGGCGATGATCGCGCGGCGCTGGTCCGGCGGCAGCACCAGGAATGAATAGTAAAAGCTCGTCTTGCGCGCCATCAGGCCGCCGTGCCTTTCCATCGAACAGCGCGCCACAGCAACGGTGGCACGTCGCCGGCGCCGAGCGAGGGCCGGTGCTCGAGGAGATGGGC
This sequence comes from uncultured Acidobacteriota bacterium, assembly GCA_963814975.1. Taxonomy (GTDB): domain Bacteria; phylum Acidobacteriota; class Vicinamibacteria; order Vicinamibacterales; family CAVVIG01; genus CAVUXJ01. The sequence continues at coordinate 350,862 of CAWFFB010000022.1, forward strand.
GCGAGTGGCTTCGACACGCTCGAGGATCCGCTGACCACCCAGCCAGGTCAACCGCAGCTCGAGCCGCAGTCGGCCGCCGACGCCGTCGCAGACCGCGCGGCCTTCGTGAAACGCGGCGCGCGTGAAGCCGACGCAGGCTTCGATCGCCCGTCTCCAATCCGGCGTCAGCGGCCCGCCCGACAAGTCGGTCTCTCTCGCGCCGTACTCGTCCTGAACGTCCCGTGGAACATACAGGCGACCGGACCGCCAGTCGGGTCCAAAGTCCTGCCAGAAATTCGTCAACTGCAACGCCGTGCACAGCGCATCCGACGATCGATCGAGTGCGTCATCGTGATAACCCGCGATCCGCAGCACCAGGCGGCCGACCGGATTCGCCGATCGCCGGCAGTAGTCGAGCACCTCGAGCCACGAGGGGTATCGAGTCGTCATGATATCCTGACCGAACGCGCTCAGGAGATCGTCGAACAGCGCCACGGGCAGGCCGAGCGATCGTATCGAATGTCCGAGCGCGACAACAATGAGATCGTCGCGCGTCTCCGATGGCTGCGCGTCACGACCTGTGGCAACCGCATCGTGAAGGCGGCTCTGCCAGGCGCGAAGCTGCGATTGCCGAGCTGCGGGCGCCGCCGTGCCTTCGTCGGCGATGTCATCGGCAACTCGTGCGTACGCGTAGACGGCCGCCACATGCGGCCGCATCGATGCCGGGAGAAGGCGCGACGCAACGGGGAAATTCTCGTAGTGTGACCGCGCCAGGTTCTCGCACGCGGCGTACGCACGGGCCAGCGGCTCCTGCCTGGAAGAGCAAGACACACGGGCATTGTAAGTGTGAATCCGGTTGTCTAGTTATCTGGTCATTCAGTTGGTCATTGGGTCATTTGGATCGTTGAATACCACCATAATCAAGATGCCAAGATCCAATGACCAGATGACCCTATGACCAGATTCACGATCACCGATGCGTGACGTCGCCGCTGGAATCCTCGCGATCCTGCTGATTGTCGTCGCGCTCAGCCTGGCAACGACCTTACGGCGCCACCGGCAGCGCCGGGAACGCGCACGCGACTCGGAGCGGGCTCTCGGGCGGACGATCGTCGCCGAACTGCCCACCGCCGACGATCTCGTGCTGTTCTCCGAAGACCCGCCGCGCTTTTATTACGGCGACCGATCGATCGACAAGGATCTGATCACGGCGGTGCGCGTGCTCATCAACGGCGCGCCTATTGCCGCGGTCGTCTCCGAACGACATGCGCGCCGGACGGCGGCGCGCCTCTCCGCCGAGGCAGCGGAGCGGGGCCCCGGGGCTCCGCCGACGCCATCCCCTGACGCCGGGAGCGCACACCTGATCGACAGCCGCCCGGAGGGTATCGAGCGCGATCGGTGGGATGTGGCGATCGAAACCGTCAGCGGCACCGTCCTGGTCGAATGCGGCTCGATCCGTGAGCGGGTCTCACAGGAGCTCGCGCGAGCGGTGTTCGACGCCGTGAAGCGCGAGATTGAGGCTGGCAACAGCGGCCGGCGTGGACCGGGCATGTGAAGGCGGGCCACTCCAGGTCCGCAACCGGGACGACCCGGTTGATCCCGATCTACCACTCGATCTCGGGAACGCCGGCACGGCGGTTGACGACACGCGCCAGGACGAAAAGGAGATCTGACAGCCGATTGACGTATCGTACGATGAGCGCGTCGGCCGACGGGTCGAGCGAGACGATGCGCCGCTCGGCACGACGGCAGACGGTTCGCGCGAGATGGAGTGCGGCTCCAGCCGGCGCGCCTCCGGCGAGGATAAAGCGGGTGAGCGGCGGCAGTTCGGCTTCGAACCGATCGATCAGACCCTCGAGCCGTGCCACGTCGGCGTCGCTGACAGCCGCCTTCGTCACACGAGCGGCGATCTTGATCGCCGGGTCGGCCAGGCGAGCGCCCAGCGCGAAGAGGTCGCGTTGGATCTGGAGGAGCGGTTCATCGATGTCCGGATCGGGACGCGACGAGCGCGCGAGGCCCAGAAAAGCATTGACCTCATCGACTTCGCCATAGGCGTCGACCCGGGCGTCGGCTTTACTGACGCGTGTGCCGTCGAAAAGCGAGGTCTCGCCAGCATCGCCCGTGCGCGTGTAGATCTTCACCGAGTCGTACCGTCCGGATTATACGAGATGCCAGCGAAGCAGACTGCCTCGACCAGAAAGCGCCCGAAGAGCGGCCGAAAGACACGACCGGCGCCGTTGCCGCTGCCCCGGGACCGCCAGCGCTTCCGCGAGCGCTTGCTGACCTGGTACTGGCGTCATGGACGCGACTTGCCGTGGCGGCAGACGAGCGATCCGTACCACATTCTCGTCTCGGAGATCATGCTTCAGCAGACCCAGGTCGAGCGCGTGCTGCCGAAGTACGCCGAATGGCTGGAAAAGTATCCGTCGCTCGACGCGCTCGCGTCGGCGCCGGAGAGCGAAGTCAACGCTACCTGGTATCCGCTCGGCTATAACGTCCGACCCAGACGCCTTCAGACCATCGCCCGGGAAGCGGTCGCGCACTATGGGGGCCAATTGCCGGCTGACGAGGCGACGCTGCTCTCCTTCAAGGGGATCGGTGCCTATACTGCCGGGGCGATCCGCAGCTTCGCCTTCCGTGAACGTGCCGCCATCGTCGACACCAACGTCGCGCGGGTGCTGTTTCGCGTGTTCGTGGGCCGCGGCGATCCCAAGACCCACGCCATGAAACGCCATCTTTGGGCCATCTCGGAAACGCTCGTGGCGACGCGCCACGTTTTCGACTTCAACCAGGCCTTGATGGATCTCGGTGCGATGGTCTGCGTCGCGCGCAATCCGAAATGCCTGGTGTGCCCGATGATCAAATCCTGCCGGGCCTTCCCGTTCAGCCCGGATCGTGAACGGACGTGATGCCCGCCTGGCGGCCGCGGCGAGTTGACCCGTGACAGTCAAGACGATCCTCGTCGCCGCCGCGGTGATTGAGCGCGACGGCCGCTATCTCATCACCCGCCGGCAGCCCGGCGTGCACCTGGCCGGCCACTGGGAGTTTCCCGGCGGGAAATGCGAACCGGATGAAACCCTTGTTGCGTGCCTGAGTCGCGAGCTGCGCGAGGAACTCGACGTCGGCGTCACGGTCGGGGACCTGTTGTTGACGACGACACATGACTATCCGGAGCGACGGGTCGAGCTGCATTTCGTTCGCTGCGGTCTCGAAGGAGAACCGGCACCGCAGCTTGGGCAGGAGATGCGCTGGACGCCGCGGGAAGAATTGAAGACGCTGGAGTTTCCTGCCGCCGATGCCGAGCTGATCCGGATTCTCACAGAGCCGAAGAAGCCACGCTGACAGCCGGCGACGCCGACCGCGAGCACCCGGCCTGGTCCTCAGTTCTGCCGCAGGACGAAAGGAAGCGCCGTCACCCTCGCGGCCGAGCCGTCGACGGTAACCTGAGTGCCTTCGGCCACGAAGTCCCGGTGGAGGTATGCCAGGGCGACCGGACGCTGCAGTGCCGGCGACCCGGTGCTGCTGGTGACGTGTCCGACCTCCCGTTCGCCGGAATGGACGGCGGCAGCCGGCTTCGGAACCACATCCCCCTCGAGCGTGAGCCCCACGAGCTTGCGGGCCACGCGTCCGTGGCCTCGATGGAGCACGCGAATAATCACTTCCTGACCGACATAGCACCCTTTCGTCAGGCTGATGGCCCGCGATTCGATCCCTGCCTCGAGCGGGATCGTCTCCTCGTCCATGTCCTGATGGAACTTCGGCACCCCCGCTTCGATGCGGAGCGTCTCGACGAGCGGCGCGTCGAGCTCAGGGGCCCCCGCCGCGAGGAGCGCCGCCTTCAAGGATTGCTCCCGGCCAGCCTCGACAAAGAGGTCGTAGCCGGGCTCGCCAGTATCGGTGACGCGCGCGGCGATGGCCGCGTGGCCCGCAAATTCCGCGCGAACGTTACCGTGCTCGCCAAGCGAGGCGAGCGTCTCGAGTGAGACACCGCTGAACGCCTGTGCCGCCGCCTTTGCCGCCACAGGCCCGACGATCGCAATACAGGCGAACGTGCTGGTGACATCGCCCAGCTGGACATCCTCGGTGAATATGAACTGATCGAGCCTGGTCAGCACTGTGTCCTTGACGTCTCGAGACATCACCAGCAGGATCACGTCTCCGAGTTCGTAGACCCAGAGATCGGCAATCATCCGACCTTGCGGCGTCAAATACGCCGTATAGCAGCCCTCACCCGCCTTCAGGCTGGCGATGTCGTTGGTGAGCAGACCATGAAGGTACGACGCGCGATCCTTCCCAGACACGACGATGAGACCGCGATTGGCCCGATCGAAGAACGCCGCACCTCGTCGGGCAGCATCGTATCCGGACGCCTCGCCGGCAGGGGATGCGGTCGAAACCAAGATGTTATCCTCTGACATGGTCTGGCTCCATTCTATCCGGGCTGGAATACTCGCCCTCGCCGCGATGCTGGTCGGATGGTCTCTAAGTGGGTCCGGCGAACAGGTTTCTCCTCCCGCTTCCACGGCTTCAGCAAGCTTCCCGATCTTCCTGCGCGGGATGCAGGTGGGAACCGAACAAATCTCACTCGAGCGCACCTCTGAGGGTTGGACGATTACGGGCCGCAGCCAGATCGGCCCGCCATTCGATCTGGTCACCCGCAGCCTGCGGGTGTTGTACGACGCGGAGTGGAAGCCACGCGAGCTTGCCGTGGACCTGACCGCCGGCGGTCAGGTGATAAAGATGGCGACCACGGTCACCGGCACAACGGCAGATACCCAGTTGACCACCAACGGCACACCGGCGCAAAAAGCCGACACGATCGATGAAGCCGCCGTCCTGCTCCTGGCCGGCTCAATTTTCGCACCCTATGAAGCCGTAGCGGCGCGTCTGAGGGCGACGGCTCCAGGTGCCACGCTTCCCGTCTATGTGGCTTCACAAGGGTCGGTTGCGATGACCGTCGGCGAGTCGGTGCAGGAGAGCATCCAGACGCTCGGGCGATTGATCAGCGCCCGGCGCACCAGACTCACACTGGCGCGGCCGGGGGGACTCCCGCCTCTGGACGTCGAAGTCTGGGGCGACGAGGCGGGCCGGCTCCTCCGTGTGAGCTTCCCGGCGCAGAGCCTGGATGCGGTACGGGAGGACGTGGCGTCGGTGTCGGCGCGCCGCGTGACTATCGCGCGAGCCGGGGACGAGCAGGTCCGGATTCCCGCAAACGGGTTCTCGCTGGCAGGAACGATCTCGAAGCCGGCCGGCGCCGGAGGCAAACCGCTGCCGGCCGTCGTGCTCGTCGGCGGGCCGGGGCTGACCGATCGGGACGAAACCGTCTTCGGCATTCCGATCTTCGGCCAGCTCGCCGGTGGGTTGGCCGACGCGGGTTTCTTGGTGTTGCGTTACGACAAGCGGGGGGTCGGCCAGAGCGGCGGCCGTGCCGAGGCGGCCACACTCGCGGACTTCGCCGAGGACCTGCGCGCGGCCGTTCGATTCTTCGGCAATCGAAAGGACGTCGATCGGCGGCGGTTGGCCGTCGTCAGCCACGGTGAGGGCGGAGCGGTAGGCCTGCTGGCGGCCGACCGGGAGAATCGGATAGCGGCTCTCGTGCTGATTGCGGCGCCCGGAATGACCGGGGCGGATCTGAACCTGGCGCAGGTAACACGCGCGCTCGCACAATCCAACCGGCCTGAGGCCGAAAAGCAGGCGACGATCGAGTTGCAGAAGAGGATTCAGTCGGCGGTGCTGACAGGAAATGGCTGGGAAGGGATCCCGCCGGCGGTCCGACAGCAGGCGGACATCCCGTGGTTCCGAAGCTTCCTTGCGTTCGATCCCGTGAGGATCATGCGCGATGTCGAGCAGCCGGTTCTCGTGGTCCAACCATTACTCGATGCCCAGATGCCTCCCATCAACGCCGACAGGCTCGAGGCCGCTGCCCGCGCGCGCAGGAGACCTGCGCCGGTCGAGGTGGCCCGGCTCCCCGGTCTCAACCATCTGCTCGTGCCCGCCAGTACGGGCGAACCCGCCGAGTACAGCGCACTGACGGATCGAAACGTGAGCCCTGCGGTGGCGGCGGCGATCGCGAACTGGCTCCGAACAGTCTGGTGACGGTCATCGGGCGATCTCGCTTTGTCCAGTCCTTGGAAGGTGCCTGTTCCCAAGACCCATATTTGACCTTGGGGGAGCCCGGGATCGAAGTTCATCCGGGTCCGGCGATAATACGGCGGCATGTGGATCCTTCAGAGTTCCGGAACGGACAGTAGGGCGCTGACATTTCGATTGCGTCCGGGCGGCATCAAGACCGTCGGCCGGGCGCCGCGCGCCGATTTCATCGTCGACGCGGCGCTTGTGTCGCGACTTCACTGCCGTCTCGAAGCCGGCGCCGACAACCTCGACGTCATCGACCTTTCGAGCACCAATGGTACCTACGTCAACGGCAAGCGCGTCACGCGCGCGCGGCTGACGAACGGCGACTGCCTGCGGGTCGGCCGCATCGAGCTCACCGTGGAGCGAAAGGGATCCGCGAAGCGATCCGCCTGAACACGCCGGGTCACATCGTCGTGCGGGCACCAGCGGGGACCCGAAGGACGCGACACCGGAGCGCACGCGGGAAAGGCTATTAGAGCTATGGACTCCGCGTGTTCGGAAGTGTGTGGGTTACGCGGTCAACAGAAACGGGTTCGTGCGGCGTTCCTGACCAATCGTCGTGCTCGGGCCATGCCCTGGATGTACCTGGGCATCATCACCAAACGAAAGCAGAACGGTCCGGATGGAGGTGATCAGCGTGGCGTGGTCGCCGCCCGGCAGGTCCGTGCGGCCGATCGACCCCGCGAACAGCGTGTCGCCGACGAACAGGTGCTCGACGACCGGGGCGCCCGCACAGCGCACCTCGAGGCAGACTCCGCCTGGACAATGACCAGGAGTGTGAAGCGGGCGAGCCTCGCAGTCGCCGAACGGGATGACCTGCCCCGGGGTATAGAACTCGTCGACTGGCGGCGGCGGATCCACGCGAAGACCGAACATCACGCCCATCTCGACGGCACGCTCGTAGAGGAAGAGGTCGTCACGGTGGAGATACACCGGGACACCCAGCGTCCGCTTGGCGGCGCCGACGCCGGTCACGTGATCGACGTGAGCGTGGGTGAGCAGAATGTAGCGGATCGCCAGCGCCTGCCGGTCAGCAAAGTCGAGCAGGCCGGCAACCTCATCTCCCGGATCGATGATCACGGCATCACGCGTGCGCTCGCACCAGACCACGAATCCATTCTTGAAGAAAGGCCCGACAGCCTGCGTCTCGATTATGATCACGTGGTGATTCTAGCAATCCTTGACGACCTGATGTTCACGTCGAAGATCAAGCTCGCGGCGGCCCAGCTCGGCGTGCCGGTGAGCTTCGCGCGCTCCGCGGAGAGCGCTCTCGCCGAAATGCGGAGGAATCCGCCGGCGCTTGTAATTCTCGACCTCAACAATCCGCGCACTGACCCGCTCGGGACCGTCGCAGCGATGAAAGCCGATGCAAAGCTGGCAGACATTCCCACGCTCGGATTCGTCTCCCATGTGGACACGGTCACGATTGATGCGGCGCGCCGGGCTGGGGTTGGCGACATCCTCGCGCGCTCGGCGTTCGCGCAGCGGCTGCCCGAGATTCTGCAGGGACACACCTGATCCCTGGGCGCTAGCCTCTCAGCACGAGCCACAGGAGGGCGGCGATCGCCGCGAGCATCACCGCCACGATCCACCCCACACGGCGTCGTGGTTCGTCCATCGCCAGCGTCGGCGGTTCGGCGGTGCCGCTGCGCACGTCGAGAATGGCTGCCACCGATCGCAGTTCTGCAGCCAGCGTGGCTGCTGATTCGTACCGATAGTCGAGGCGCCGGGCGAGCGCCCTCGTCACGATCGGGTCGATCTCCTTCGGGACGGCCGCGTTGATCGTGCTCGGCGCCCGCGATTCAGCTTGCACAGGCCCCGACGGTCGCACCGCCGAAATCATCGTGCCGAAGGGCAACCGGCCGGTCAGCATCTCGAACAGAATCACGCCCAGAGAGAACACGTCGGTGGCGCCATCGATCGGCTCCCCGAGTGACTGTTCGGGTGACATGTACGGGACCGTCGTCAGCCCCGTGGTCGGGTTCCCCGCCCCCTGCCCGGCCCTCTGGCGGGCGGCGCCGCCCTTGGTCCATTTGGCAAGGCCGAAGTCCAGGATCTTCGCGTTGCCCTTGGGGGTGATGATGACGTTGTCCGGTTTGAGATCACCATGCACGAGCGTTTCCGCGTGCGCTTCGGCCAGCGCATCGGCAATCTGGATCGCGCAGTCGATCGCCCGTCGCGGGTTGAGCGGCCTCCCGCCGATGATCGTCTTCAGCGTATCGCCCGGCACGAACTCCAGCACCAGGTACACGACCTCCTGATCCTCGCCAACCTCGTACAGTGTCGCGATGTTTGGATGGGAAAGCCCGGCAGTGATGCGCGCGTCGGCGAGGAATCGCGCGCGGCGTTCGGAATCGCGCGCGATCTCGGGCGCGAGAACCTTGATTGCAACCGTGCGCCCGAGCCGGGTGTCGCGGGCGCGATAGATCTCGCCGATTCCTCCGGCGCCGATCCGATCGAGGATCTTGTAATGCCCCAGGCTTTCGAGCATGCGTCAGGCCTTCCGCGTCTTCAATTCCTCCATCGCACTCTGGACCAGTTGCTTGGCGTCGTCGAGCTGCTCGAGAACGAGCGCGATGTCCATTTTCGGCTGGCCGACGAACCGGTCGCTGCGGCAGTAAATGCCGTGCTGTCCGACCAGCGCGAGCGAGTCGGTCAAGAGGTCGAGGGCAACCCCCAGCCGGCCTCGCGCGACACCCATCATGGTTTCATGGTGCTCCAGCGCCTCGCGATGCTTTTCGAAGACAGACATAGGATTTGTGAGTAACCGTTCACCGTTGACAGTTGATAGCCCCGACCACCGAGGCATCAGCGATCTTCACACGTCTGAACCGTCGGGACTGTCAACTGTGAACCGTAAACGGTGAGCTTTGGTTATTTGCGCGGCCTCGATGGCCGCAACTCGACGCGGCTTGGCAGACTCCGGGTGTCGTGCTTGAGCAGGTTCAGAACCACCTCAGCGACATCCGCCGGCGCAATCTTCCAGTCGGCTCCGCGGGTCTCGTCGTTGCCGGCGAATTCGGTCGCGACCGATCCGGGCATCACGCAACTCACGCGGATATTGCCGTGACGGACCTCCTGCATCAGCGCCTCGCTGAACGCGATCAGTCCCGATTTCGACGCGCAATAGGCTGCCGCGCCGGCAAAGGCATTCTTGCCGGCCAGGCTGCCGATGTTGATGATGAATCCACCGTTGCGTCGTTCCAGGTGTGGAAGGGCGGCATGACACACGTTGAAGACGCCGGTCAGGTTGGTGTCGATCACCTCGTCCCATTGGCCCGGCGTCATCTCAGCCACGTCGGCAAATACGCCGACGCCGGCATTGTTGACGAGGATGTCGAGGCCACCGAAGCGCGCCACGGTTGCCGCGACCGCTCCCTCGACCTCGGCGTAGGCTCGAACGTCGGCGCGAAGCGTTTCAATCGCACCGGGCCCGGCCGCCTCGATCAGCGAGAGTGCAGCCGAGAGGTGAGACTCACGTCGCCCGGTGATTGCCACCTGCACGCCCTCGGCGACCAGCGCCTGCGCAATTGCCAGACCGATGCCTCGAGAGCCTCCGGTGACGATGGCGACCTTTCCGCGCAGCAGCGGTTTGCTCATCTCAGCGACTACAATAGTCCACAAATGCACGACGTCGCCATTGTTGGTGCCGGCGAGCTCGGAGGCGCGCTGGCGCACATCCTGGCTCGTCTTGACCTGCTGACAACGGTTCGCCTGATTGATGACCGCGACAGCGTTGCACACGGCCAGGCCCTCGACATCATGCAGGCATCGCCCCTTCAAGCGTTCGCGACGAAGGTGTCCGGATCGACCGATCTTGCGACGGCGGCCGGCGCAGCCCTCATTGTCGTGGCGGATCGCCGCGATCTTGGGGAATGGGAAGGCGAGGACGGAATGCAGTTGCTCACGCGATTGTCGCGGATCGGATCACGCAGCATGATCCTGTGCGCGGGCGCAGCGCAACGCGAACTGGTCGAGCGAGGCGCCCGCGAGCTGACCTTCTCGCGCGAAAAGCTGTTCGGGTCGGCGCCAGAGGCGCTCGCGGGTGCAGTGCGCGCGATGGTCGCCCTCGAGACGAATGGATCGCCGGGTGACGTGGCGTTGACGATTCTCGGCGTGCCTCCGTCGCAGGTCGTCGTGCCGTGGGAGGACGCGGCGATCGGCGGGTTCGCGGCAACGGCGGTGCTGGACGAGCCGGCGCGAAGGCGCATCTCGGCCCGGATCGCCCCACTGTGGCCGCCCGGACCCTACTCACTCGCCTGGGCCGCGGCGAAAGCCGTGGCATCGGCTCTCGGGCGCTCGCGACGGATCGTGTCCGCGTTCGTGGGTCCGGACGACAGTGGCGGCCGGCGCAACCGGGCCGCCGCTCTGCCGGTGCGGCTCGGTCCTGAAGGGATTGCGAAGGTCGTGACGCCGACGCTGACCGTCCACGATCGCGTCGCGCTCGAAAATGCGATGACGCTCTAGTTTAGTTAGGTTGCTACGGCACGCTGAAATCTGGACTGCAATCTCATGGTGCGTATGCGTGGCGAAGGGCGAGCCCACCGGCAAAGTCCGCCAGCTGCTTCCGGAGAATCAACCGCCCGCGGTGCAATCGCGACTTGAGCGTCTGATCCTTCACGCGCAGCAGCGCGCTGGCTTCTTCGGTGGACATGCCCTGAATATCGCGCAGCATGACCGGCGCCCGATAGATGGCCGGGAGCGCGAGAATGGCGGACATGACCCGCTTCCGCAACTCCGAACGGAACACACGCTCGTCTGCGAAATCCGACCAGTCGGCCACTTCCCGGCGTGTGGTCGGCACGAGCTCCTCGCCCTCGCTCGTCACGATCGGCGTCGCTTCGGCGCGCGACCGCTGATACGGCCCGCTGCGCAGTCTGGACATCGCGGCGTTGAAGGTAATCCGGTAAATCCAAGACGACAAGGCAGCGTCGCCGCGGAACGCATCCACTTTTCGGTACACCTTGTACAGGACGTCCTGGGTGACTTCCTCAGCGTCCTCCCGGTTTCTCAAGTACCGGAAGGCCAGCTGGTAGATCTTGCCGCTGTAGGCTTCGGCGAGGTCACCGAGGGCCGTCTCATCTCCCGCTTTCAGCCGAGCCAGCAGCTGGTCGTCGCTCATGAGGGTTCCCCTTTGATATGGGCGTAAACCCCCGAACACGCGTGAATATTCCACACATGAACTACTTGCCTAAGCTCTGCATCCACACAACTTAGGGCTGATCCTCGTCAGCCAATAGGCCGTCGAGGTCTAGGGCTGGGTGTTGGCTATAGAAGCTGAACAGGGTCCAGTCATCGTGCACGGGCGGCGCGTGGCCGGGCCATCTCGGCCGGCTGTCGCTCGAACACCTCGCCAAAGCGGGCCACGAGGCGGTCTTGGACGTCGTCGGTGCTGGCGGCACAGCCGAGGCGCGCGAGAGATGTGACCCCGCGATCGGCAATCCCACAGGGCACGATCAATTCGAAGAACGAGAGATCGGTCGTCACATTGAAGGCAAAACCGTGGCTCGTAATCCAGCGGGCGATCCTCACGCCGATCGCGGCGAGTTTATCGTCGGCAACCCAGACCCCGGTCAATCCCGTCACCCGGGCTGCCTTGACGCCGAAATCGGCCGCGACCCGAATCAGGACCTCTTCCAGGTCGCGCACATACCGATGGACATCGCATCGGTCGGGCTGGAGATCGATGATGGGGTAGCCGACGACCTGACCCGGACCGTGATAGGTAATGTCGCCTCCACGGCCCGTCTCGTACACGTCGATACCGCGGCCGGCGAGGCCTTCCGGAGTCGAGAGAATGTGCGAGCGGCCGCCGTCGCCCCTTGTGCCCACGGTAAGCGCGTGCGGATGTTCCATCAGCAGGAGAACATCGTCGATCCGGCCCGCGCGGCGATCTTCGACGCACGAACGCTGAAGCGCCAACGCGTCGGTATATGCCATCCGGCCCAGGCGACGAATTTCAACCGTTCTCATCCTGACCTGCGACGTGAGACGTTCACGTTTCGAGCCTTAATCCTGCGTCGGATCCCAGTTCTCGAGCTCGTGCTTCACATGCGACATGAACTCGTCTGCGACGGCGCCGTCGATGATGCGGTGGTCGTACCCGAGCGACAGATACGCCATCGGGCGAATCGCGATCGCATCGTCGATCACCACGGGGCGTTTTTCGATGTGGCCCACGCCCAGGATGGCAACCTGAGGCTGGTGAATGATGGGCATACCGAAAAGCGCGCCGAATACCCCGGGATTCGTAATGGTAAAGGTGCCGCCGGTCACTTCGTCGGGCTTGAGATGCTTGCTCCGGGCTCGTGTGGCGAGATCGGCGACCGCACGTGACAACCCCAGGAGATTCTTCTCGTCGGCGCCCTTGATAACCGGGACGATGAGGCCCCAATCGAGCGCGACGGCAATTCCTAGGTTGATCCCCTGATGGTAAACGATGGTTTCGCCGTCGACGGATGCGTTCATGACCGGTACGGCACGCAGGGCGTTGACGACGGCTTTCAAGATGAACGACAGGTACGTGAGCTTCGCGCCGGCGCGTTCGTACGCCGCCTTTTTTGCATCGCGAGCCTGGGTCACGCGTGTGAAATTCACCTCGAAGACGGTATGTACATGCGCCGAGGTGCGGCGGCTGGCGAGCATGTGCTCGGCGATTCGCTTCCGCATCACCGTCATCGGCACGACCTGGCCGACCAAACCGGCGCCATACGCCTGCCCCGATCGAGCTTGCCGGGCAGAAGGTGGCGGCCCTCCGGGGTCCTTCTCTCCAACAGGTTCAGGGCGGCCGGTGCTAGCGGCCGGCCGTGACAGGGACCGTCCGGGGGCTCCTTGTGAAGAGGTTCCAAGTTCGCCGGTCCCGCCGATGAACCCAAGAATGTCGTTCTTCGTGACCCGCCCCGCGATGCCAGTGCCCTTCATCTGTGAGATATCGACGCCATGCTCCTTCGCAATCTTCCTGACCAGCGGCGAAGAGCGCTGCCGGATTCTCTCGTCCAGCGAGGTGGACTCGCCGGCCGGCGGCGACGTGTTGTCAGATTTGCCCTCCGGCGTCGCGACTTGTTCAGGACGAACCTGAGCCTGCGATTGGGGCGACGTCTGGCCGGCTTCCACTTCTGGGGCGGGAGCGCTGCTGGGGCGCGGGGCCTCGACTGCGGGGAGGTGCCGCCGCTGGCGGGGCCTTCACCGAAGAGGTGGCGTCTCCGGCGGACCCAATGACGGCCACCACGCTGTTCACCGGAACTGTGTCGCCCACCTTGGCCCGGATCTCGGTCACGACGCCGGCAACCGGAGATGGGATCTCGGCGTCGACCTTATCGGTCGAGATCTCGAAGAGCGGCTCGTCCCGCTCGACGGCGTCCCCGACCTTCTTGATCCAGCGGACGATAGTGCCCTCGGCAATCGACTCGCCCATCTGGGGCATCACGACATCGGTAGGCATAACAGATCCCTGAATTTGGTCATTGGATCATCTAGTCATTGCCGCTCGTGCGGGCTCAGTGATTTGCAGGACTGAACAAGATCCAATCAATGCGTCGATGATGAGATGACCAATGACTCAATTCCGTGTCACAAGTGAAGCGCCGCGCCATGCGCGGCATGCGCCGCCTCTCCGACGGCTTCCGCCATCGTCGGGTGCGCGTGGATCGTGTGCATGAGCTCTTCGACCGTCGACTCGAGCCGCAACGCCACGGTCGCTTCCGCCACGAGCTCGGTCGAGCGCGCGCCAATCATGTGCACGCCGAGCAGCTCGTCGTACTTCTTGTCGGCGACAATCTTGACGAAGCCGTCGATTTCGCCGGCCATCTTGGCGCGCCCCAGCACGCCGAAGGGGAACGTTCCGATTCGGAGGTCGAAGCCGCGTTCAGCGGCTTCGCGCTCGGTCAGGCCGACGCTGCCGATCTCCGGGTCGCAGTATGTGCAGCCAGGCACGTGGTCGTAATTGAGCGGCCGCACATCCCGGCCGGCGATACGCTCCGCGGTGATGATTCCCTCGGCTGACGACACGTGAGCAAGCTGCGGGTGTCCGGCGGCCCCCAATGTAATCACATCGCCAATCGCCGAGATGCCGCGCACACTGGTCCGATATTGCGCGTCGACCTTGACATAACCCTGTTCGAGCTGCAGGCCCCTGCCTTCCGCGTCGAGGCCAGCCGTGACCGGACTGCGTCCGGTTGCCACGAGCAAATACTCGACGCGGATCTTCAGGGTCTTGCCATCGGTGAGTTGCGCTTCGATGTCGACTCCATCACCGATCGCCGCCGCGCTTGTAACCCGGGCCCCGGTATGTGCGGTAATGCCCTGCTTACGGAACGATTTCTCCAGTTCCGCCGACACCGCCTCGTCCTCGACGGGCACCAGCCGTGGCAGCAGCTCGAAGATCGTCACGTCACTGCCGAAGCGGCGGAAGATGCTGGCGAACTCCACGCCGACCGCTCCGCTTCCAAGTATCGCAATCGAGGCCGGTACCGCACGCAAACCAATCGCCTCATCGCTGGTGATGATGCGCGTCCGGTCGATGGAGATACCGGGGACCACCCGCGGCGCCGAGCCGGTGGCGATGATGATTTCCTTGCGCGCGAGCAATGACTGCTTCTCGCCTTCGAAGACGTCAACCGTCTGGGTCTCGCCGCGTCCCGTCAGCCGGGCAGTTCCCTTGATCCAGTCGATCTTGTTCTTTTTGAAGAGGAACTCGATGCCCTTCGTCAGGCCGGAGACGATCCGGTCCTTGCGCGCTTGAACCTGCAGCATGTTGATGCCGACAGGGACCCGCTCCGAGCCTTCCGGAGGGCCGATCGTCACACCCCACTCCTTGGCGCCCTGGACGATCTTCAGAGCATGCGCGTGCTCGAGCAGCGCCTTGGTGGGAATGCATCCCCACAGCAGGCACGTCCCGCCGAGGGCGCTCTGCTTCTCGACGACCGCAACCTTGAGTCCAAGCTGAGCGGCTCTGATCGCGGCCACGTAGCCGCCTGTGCCCGCACCGATCACGACGACGTCGTATTCGTTCGCCACTCGTGGAACGACCTATTTCTTCAAGGAGGACAACGGGACGAAGGCCGTGGACGCGGACTGCAAGGGGGGGCGGCCGCCGTGTCCGCCCCCGTCTGACCCTCGAGCCGGCCGACCCGCGCACGCAGCTGGCCATACTCGTAGCGCAGCTCCCAATACGACTCGGTGAGGCGGTCGAGCCGCCGGGACGCCTGCCGTGCCCGCGCGAGGGCAGCAACAGCGAGGACGAGTGCCGCGCCGATCGACAACCACTGTAAAGTCAACAAGGAAGCCATCTGAAACAAAACCTGTCCAAGAGTGTCCATCGAATAGCGAATGGCTTGCAACAGTAGTCGCTGCCTGCCACAATACCGCCCGCCCCTCCTAACACGATGAACCAGAAGCCCAAGACCGTCCTCATTGTCGACGACGACGAGGGGATGCGCGACATATTGACCGCGATATTCAAGCGGGAGTACCGCGTGCTGCGGGTCGGCAGCGGAGAGGCGGCTCTACCGATTCTGAATCGAGAGGATGTCGATCTGGTTCTGCTCGATGTCCGGCTGCCCGGCATTAGCGGGTTCGAGCTGCTTTGTATCGTCAAAGAGAACTACAGCCTGGTCGAGGTCATCATGATCTCGGCGATCCAAGAGGTTGAAACCGCCGTTCAGGCGATGAAGCACGGCGCCTACCACTACGTCACCAAGGATTTCGACTCCGACCAACTCCGGTCGCTCGTCGGCAATGCCAGCGAACGGCAGGACCTGAACCGGCAGGTGTTGACGCTGTCGGCCCAGGTCGCCGATCAGACCGAGCGCGAGTTCGTCGTCGGATCGAGCAAGAACACGCGCGACATCGTCGATCTGGTTCACAAGATCGCGAAGCTGCCGGCCACGGTGTTGATTCTCGGGGAGAGCGGCACGGGAAAGGAGCTGCTCGCACGGCTCATTCACCGCGAGGCGGGCGATTCCGGTGCGCCCTTCATTGCCGTGAATCTCGCCGCGATTCCGAGGGAGCTTGCCGAAAGCGCCTTGTTTGGCCACGAGCGTGGCGCGTTCACCGGCGCCCATCGCCAGCAACTCGGCAAGTTCGAGCTGGCGTCGAACGGCACATTGTTCCTCGACGAAATCGGCGATCTTCGAATGGACCTGCAAGCCAAGCTGTTACGGGCAATCCAGGAGGGCGAGATCGAGCGCGTCGGCGGGACCAAGCCGATCAAAACGGAGTTCCGGCTGATTGCCGCCACCAACGTCGACCTGGAGAAAGCCGTCAAGGAAGGGCGGTTCCGCGAAGATCTCTACTACCGGCTCAACGTGATTCCGATCAAGCTTCCGCCGCTGCGTGAACGAATCGAAGACATCCCGCCACTCGCGGAGTTCTTTCTACGGCGCTACAACGCGCGCTTCAGAAAACACATCCAGGGCATCACCGACTCCACGATGTCGATGCTCGGAAAGTACTGGTGGCCCGGCAATATTCGCGAGCTCGAGAATCTCATCGAGCGGCTGGTCGCCGTGACCGACAAGGACTACATCTCGGAGGAGGATCTCCCGCTCGAGTTCCACTTCGCACAACTGGAGCCCAAGGGCACGCATGTCGGAAGCCTGTTCGAGGAGGCGACGATCACATTCGAGCGAAACTTCATTCTGCGAGCGCTGGAGAAATGCGCGTGGAACGTCACGGCCACGGCCGAATACCTTGGAATTCCTCTAAGTACGTTGAAATACAAGATGGACCGACTGGAAGTGCGTCAGATAGCCAAGCGGCTACGAGGCGCGTAGGTCGCCAGGCCCGTCTACAAGGCCGACAGAAACCTGCCCTCTCGAGTCAGACCCTTGTCCACCCGGCGCAAGTGCATGAGGCGTCAGGCCTAACGGTCCGAAATACAACCTGCCCCCTTCGAGGCCTAGACAGTATGTTGCCCGCACCCTTGCGGGAACACAAGCGCACGGCTCCGGGAACGGAGCCACGAGCAAACCCGTTTTCTTCAATAAGCACGCGAATTCCGCGATCCGCGTTCAGTGGAACACGCGTTGCAGCCTTACCCTGTCACGACGGCTCGATCGTTTCGCAACCAAAAATTGTTCCCCGCAGAAAATTCCACGCCGCTTGGTTTTGCGGTCCGAGTCTGGAGAGAGCATGCAGGCTTCTATCTTCAACGTGTGTGTGCCGCTACCGGCACGGGACGAAGTTTTTCTGATGAACACGCTGACCGACGCGCAGTTCATCGTGTCGTCGGATGTTGCAGCTCTGCTGGCTCGCGACGATCTCGACCGATCGCACCTCGACGGAGACGGGACTCGGGACGCGTTCGCATTGCTCAGCGACAACGGTTTTCTCGTCCCCGACCGCGCGCATGATCGACGCGCGCTCGATACCTACATGACGCGGGTGACGAGCGACGCCTCCGAACTCCACATCACGCTGCTCACGACCCTGCAGTGCAACTTCGCGTGCGACTACTGTTTCCAGGGCGATCACGGCGACTACAACAAGTTCGCCGAGAAAATGAGCCTCGAGACGGCGCAGAAGGTCGGCGACTGGGTCGAGCGCGAGCTCGAGCGCGTCGCCCCCGAGCGGCTCACGATGCAGTTCTTCGGCGGCGAGCCGCTGCTCAATCTTCCGGTCCTCTACTACCTGTCGGAGCGGCTGTCGGCCTTTTCTCGGGCGCGAGGCGTGACGATGGTGATCACCATCATCACCAACGGCCTGCTGATGACGCCGGAAGTGGTCGATCGATTGCTGCCGTTCGGGCTCCGGGGCATCAAGATCACGCTCGACGGCGACCGCGACACCCACAACCGCATGCGTCCGCTGCGGGGCGGCCAGGGCACCTTCGATCGCATTGTCGAAAACGTGCGCCGGGTGGCCGATCGGGTCGCGATCGCGATTGGCGGTAACTTCGACGAAAGCTCCGTCGACAGCTTTCCCGCGCTGCTGGACTTCCTCAAGGATCAGGAGTTCGCCGACAAGCTGGTGGGGGTGAACTTCAAGCCGGTCGTTCGCGACATGTCGGCCGCGAAGCCCAAGGGGATCCTGACGCTGACGCCTGTCAACCAGGACGGCAAGCCGCTGGGCGGCAGTTGCATGACCGCCGCTGGAGAAGGATCCGGCTCGGCCTGTGGCTCGTGCAATCTCACCGACAAGATGACGTTCTTGCGGGACGAAACAAAACTGCGCGGCTTCCCGACCCCCGACGGGGTACACGGCGGGCCCTGTCACGTGCACATGAAGCATGCACACACGATCGGGACGGATGGGTCGCTGTATGCCTGCGCGGGGTTTACAGGCGACAAGAAGCAATCGACTGGACACATTGACGACAGGCGCGAAGAGTGGCGCGAATCCGCGCTCGAGCGCTTCGAACGGCTGCACCCCTGGAAGGAATGTGGCGACTGCGCGTTCATCCCCGTCTGTGCCGGGGGGTGCGTCGCGGCTTCGCACATGGAGGTTGGCGACATGAACATGCCGTCATGCCACAAGCGGAGTTTTGAATCGGCGGTCATTTCGCTGGCACATGACGTGGCCAGCGCAGCTTAGGGAGATACAAATGAAGATCACTGTTATCAAGAAGGCGACCAGCGTGAAACCCGTGATGGCGTGCCCGGTTATCATCGACGATTTCGCTTTGGCCAAGCGGTAGCCCGCGCGACCTGTGATCGACTTCGAAAAGCGTCGCGCGCTCCGGCAGCTGGAGCTTGGCGACATGAACATCTAAGGTTTTGAATCGGCAGTCATTCGCTGGCACATGACGTGGCCGGCGCAGCTTAGGGAGATTACAAATGAAGATCACTGTTATCAAGAAGGCGACCAGCGTGAAACCCGTGATGGCGTGCCCGGTTATCATCGACGATTTCGCTTTGGCCAAGCGGTAGCCCCCGCGACACGTGATCGACTTCGACGCGCGTGGCGGCTTCGCAAATGGAGCGTGGCGACCATGAGCATGAACATGTCACAGCAGAGGTCTGAATCGGCAGTCATCGTTGGCACATGACGTGGCCAACGCAGCACAGGGAGATTACAATGAAGATCACTGTTATCAAGAAAGCGACCAGCGTGAAACCCGTGATGGCGTGCCCGGTTATCATCGATGATTTCGTCTTGGCCAAGCGGTAGCCCGCGCCACCCGTGATCGACTTCGACACGAGTTCGCCCTGCGTTCGACGTACGACCGACGTCGCGGCGATAGCAGCCTTGTTGGTTGCGATGGCGGCGTGTGGGGGGCCCGACACGACCGCAGCGGTTCCAACTGACGCCACGCTGAGCATCGGATTCGGGGAGAACCCTGAGGTCGGAATCCAGCAGGCCGTCAGGAATATCGCGCTCGAAGGCTTGGTGCGTATCGATAGGGATGGCCGTCCGAGACCGTGGTTGGCTGAACGATGGGAGGGCTCTCCGGACGGGATGACCCTGCGGCTTACGTTGCGTCCAGGTGCCACATTCCACAACGGACAGCCGGCGACCGCTCAAGCCGTCCGCGATATTGTTGCAAGAGATCTTCCGGAATACGTGGGACTCGTGTTTGACGACGTAGAGCGAATTCGAGCGTCGGCGCCTCACGAGTTGGAGTTCTCTTTGAAGCGGAGATCACGCTTTCTGTTGGAGGGACTCGACCTCCCGATTCAGCAGGATGGCGAATTGCCGATTGGGACCGGGCCCTTCTCTGTGAGCAATCGCACGCCAGCCGAAGTCGAAATGCACGCTAATTCCACCTACGGTGGTGGGAAGCCCCTAATCGACCGAGATCGTGTTCAGGTCCTATGATTCGGTGAGGTCCGCCTGGGCGGATATGCTGCGGGACCGCGTTGACATGGTTTACGAGGTCGGCATCGACGCCCTTGACTCGTTGAGTCTGTCGACTCAGATGAAGGTTTTTACGCTTCAGCGTCCTTATGCATTTCTCGTCTTTCTGAACGTTCGGAGCCCGAAGCTGCAGGACAAGGCGCTGCGACGCACTCTCAACGCGGCGATCGATCGGGACGCCTTGGTGACCCAAGCATTGAACAGCCGTGCTACGCCTGCAGACGGGCCCGTCTGGCCGCATCATTGGGCTTACGGTCAGGATCTTCCCCGTTTTCGGTTCCAGCCGCGCGGCGTGAAGAGCGGAAATGAACCCGTCCGACTTTCATGTCTCCTCATGACTGACCGCGCGCACGAGCGCATCGGCCTGGCGATGCAGCGTCAGCTTCGTGCAGTCGGCGTCGAGCTCGCACTTGAAGAAATGGCCTCGGATCGGCTTTTCGCACGTTTGCAGGCCGGCGATTTCGAGATGCTTCTGGTTGATGCACGAATGGGGCCCAGCATTTTGCAGCAGTACCTGTTCTGGCACTCGAAGGGGCCGAATAACTGGGGTCACTTCAGAAGTAGGGAAGTCGACGCAGCTTTTGACCAGATTCGTACCGCACCAGACGATCTGGCGTACAAAGCGGGGGTCGTGGCCCTGCAGCATGCTCTCGTCGACGATCCCCCCGCGATCTTCCTCGCCTGGGGCGAGCGGCTGCGCGCCGTCAGCACACGATTCGACGTGTACGAGGAGGCAGGCCGCGACATCCTGAGCACGGTGCGGCTCTGGCGGCCATTCCCACGGCGAATGGCCAGCAAGAACTGAAGATGGCTTTCAAGATCCGCCACATCGCGACCCGCTTCGCCCTGATCCTCGCTGGCGCGGCACTCCTCCCGCTCATCATCTTCGGCATCGTCTCGATCCTTTCCCTGCGCACCGGCACGCGCGACTCGATCGTCGCGGGCAACCTGAACGTCGCCGCGAGGGCGGCCGAGGCGATCCGGGGTTACGTGTCCAGCCACAGCGATATGTTGAAGGCGCTCGCGGCCGACCTGCGGAACACCGGCTTGGATCGGTCACAGCAGGATCGCATCCTGAAGAACTGGATCCTCGAGGTTCCACGGTTCCGCGAGATTACGCTCTTCGACGAAGACCGAGAGCCGATCGTATCGAGCCGGGTGGGACCGCCGCGAGTTGCCGTCCCGACTGAAGCCGCCGTTGCTCTTGACAGCGTGTCCATGTCGCCTGTTCGAGTCGACGAGGACCTGCTGCCGACGATCGTCTTCACGGTGCCGCTGACGCAGCTCGGTCAGCCGGCCGGCTGGCTGGTCGGCGAGTTCAGCCTCGAGGCGATGTGGCGGATGGTCGACGACATCCGAATCGGCGCGCATGGGTTCGCGCTGGTTGTTGCGCCCGACGGCACGCTGGTCGCCCACGGCGACCCGGACAAAAAGGCGCTGGTCGCCCAGGCGCGCAACATGAAAGGGCACCCGCTGGTCGACGTTGCCAGCGCCTCGCTGCCGGCATCGAGGGAATTCGTCGACGAGAACGGCCAGCCCCAGCTCGCCGTCGCTGCGCGGATTCGAGATCTCGGCTGGACGGTCATCGTCGAGCAACCGACCAGGGAAGCCTACGCGACCGCAACAGCCCTGCAGAAGCAGCTTCTGATTGCCATCGGGGTGGCTCTCTTGCTCATGATCGGTGTCGGGCTCCTCTTCGGCCACCGCTTCATCGCGCCGATTTTTCTGCTGAAGGACGCGACGGAAGCGGTTGCGGCGGGCGACCTCCAATCCCGTGTGACGATCACCACGGGCGACGAGTTCACGGACCTCGGAAACGCGTTCAACTCGATGGCCGATCGCCTCGTCGAGCTGCAGGAGGACGTCAAGCGCCAGGAGCGCCAGGCGATGTTCGGCCGGATCGCCGCCGGGCTCGTGCACGACCTCTCGCATCCGATCCAGAACATCGGGAACAGCACGCGGCTGCTGATGCGGGATGACGTGGATGCCGAATCTCGCGAGATGTTCCAGCGGACGATCGATCGCGAGTTGACGACCCTCAAGCGCTTCCTCGACGATCTTCGCAACGTCGTCAAACCCAAGCCGGTCGAGCGCTTCCCGCTGGAGATCAATGCATCGGTCGCCGAGATCGTCGACTCGATGCACATCGAGGCCGAGCGCTCGGGCATTGCGATCGAAACGCATTACGCTGACGGGCAGCTGGTTATCGCCGGTGATCGCTTTGCGCTGGGCCGTGTGTATCGCAATCTCATCACCAATGCGATTCAGGCGACGGCGGCCGGCGGCCGTGTGTCCATCGCCACGGTTCGCGACGGCGATCACGTCCAGATCAGCGTCAGCGACACCGGCTCGGGGATCCCGGTCGAGCGTCTGTCTAAAGTGTTTGACGATTTCGTGACGACCAAGCGTCGGGGACTGGGCCTCGGCCTGGCGATTTCCAAGCGGATTGTGGAACAGCTCGACGGCACGATCACCGTCGAGAGCGAAGTCGGACGCGGCACGTCGTTCACCCTGCGGTTCCCGGCTCAGGGCGACCGCACGACGCAGGCCGCAGCGAGCTAACCGGCGGGCGCGATGTCGCGAGGAGGCAAACCATGTTTCGGAGGTTGGTCAAGATAGAAGCGGTGGCGGTCGATAACCAGTCGTTTCCGGTGCGCTACTTCGAGGAGCGGACGGTCAGGGGGCTGCGGCGCTACAGCGTCGAGATCTTGCTCGGTCCCGACGATCGCATCATTCTGGACGACGACTCGGTGACCAATCTTGAAGCGCGAGCGACGCGATTGGTACCGGCCACTGTCTACAGCCGTATTCTGGCGCGGACTGCCTGACTGCGAGTCGCCGGCGCGGCACGACTGGCGCTTCGGCGTCGGACGGCGGTTTTCACGATGCGGAAGTGTCCGCCTTCCGGCAGACCGTCGGCCGGCTAGCAGGTTGCTGCAAAGCCAGCAACCTGAAGCCGGTGCTGCGTCTCTACAGTCCGAGCAGCTGCATCACGCGATCCACGACTCCAGCTGTCTCTGACGGCGGCGCGTCCACCCGCGCGAGAATGTCCAGACACTCATCCACTGACTTCACGACCCCGATTCCAAGACGGCGGGCCGCGATGGGTAGCGGCCGCTCGCCGTCGCGCCACACGAGCACCGCCCGCGCCTTCGAATCGACCACGATATCGAGGCAGTTCTCCGGCCGGTCGTCGATCACGACGTCGAGGCCCAAAGCGGCGGCAATCCGGCCGCGAGACCCCTGAACGACGTACACGCTCGGCAGCGCGAATCCCTTCGCCTCGAGCCAGCGCTGCGTCTGCACCTGCGCGGTCGCTCCGGCGCTCGCAGGCCGCTTCGTCAAGAAGAGGACCTCCCACTTGCGTTCCGTTGCAACGACAGCGAGGCGCGCGACGGCGCCCGGTTCGACCTCGGTGAGGGTTTCCCAGAAGTTCTCGATCGCCTCGACGTGCCGCCAGAGCCGTCGCTCCTGGCGCGAGGTCATCTGCAGCGTGACGATCGGCGGCGCGGCGACGCTTTCAACCGGCGGAGCGGCGTCCGAGGTCGTACCCTTGGCACCAACGGGATTGGCGGGCGGAACCGCTGGGCTCGTGCCGACTCCCGAGGCCCGCTCCTGTAGCCGGCGGGTCATCCGCTCGCCGAAGAGAAGTTCAGCCTGGCGAACCAGCTCACCTTCCATGTCGGCGAGAACGCCGTCGAGGTCGAATGCGATGCGGAGGGACACAGGCGTCGGCCGCTACGAGGAAAGCCCCAGATCGTCACGGTCGCGGGGAGCCGCGTCGAGACGATCGAGATCGTCGGGGGCGTTGTCCAACCCTATCGCTCGCAGCAAATGCGAACCTCGGCGCGAAGAGAACACGTTCCTGGGGGGGTCGGCGAAGTCGAGGGCCGCGTCCATCCATCCGCGCCAGCCGCACAGATGACAGCGGAAGGGCAAACCGCGCGTGAGGCGCTTTCGCCAGGCTTCCCAGGTGTTGCGGGCTCTCGAGCGGTGGATCCTGTCAGAGTGACATTCAGGACAGGTGCGCATCGAACATGACTGCGTCGCACTCCCGGCCGATTTTACTACAGGCCTCCGCACAGGACGCCCCCGACAAGCGCCTTACAGCCTGCACACCATGGCGCGTCGGAACGCGTCGAAATGCTGCATCCTGGAGAATGAACGGTTCACACCACGGAGCACGCCGGACGCTATTGACCATAGGTCACCGCCATCCCGTATTTCAGGCCCTCGTACCGGCGCTCATCGATTTGCGATTCCCGCTTCTGCTGATCGACGTTCAACCCGATGCGCAGATCCCTGCCGAGCCGGTACCCGATGCCAGCACCGTAGGATCGGACCTTGTCCACACGATCCAGAACAGCGACAGAGCCAGCACGTTCGCGGTAGGCCAGGCGCTGATTGCCGACCCGCCCCTGCACGTCGAGCGGTCCGTAGATTTGTTGCCCGATCGAGGCGGTGATGCCGGTCCGTAGGTAGTAGGGCGAGTTGAAGTCGAACGATTGCTCGATGTCGCGATCGATGACGAGGCCGAGTCTGGTCGCTCCAAGCACGACGTAGGCTAAGTTCATTGACGCGATGCTGCCGGTGTAACGGGGAAGGTCGGACGACAGCGGCATGTAGTTACGGTAGCCGATCTGCGCGAATCCGCTGACCAGCGCGAACGGCTCGAAGCGCACCCCGACGTTGACCTCCGTTGAATCGCTGTCGCGGAGTGGAGAGAATTCGAAGCGTTCCTGCTGCCTGCCGAGGTCGAGAGTGACGCTGGTGAGCGGCGTCAGCTCGTGCCGGACCGTAAGCGATGCGGCCGTGACCGTCCTGTTCAGCTCGTTATGCAGGTTCGTCCCAAGGAAGACCGCGTTCTCCTCAAAGTCGAATGTTCGGACGTCGCCTCGCGCGCCGAACAACGTCCGCGAAAACGCACGAATCTCGAAAGCGCCATTGAGACTTCGCTCATTGCGATCGGCTCGCGCGTCGATTTCGAAGCCCGGCCGCTCGTTGGTCTGCATCAGGTTACCGCCGACGACGAACGAGACGCGGGTCAGCGGAACAAGCCAGTTCACCGTGTAACCGGTATTGGCTGCCCGCTCGCTTGCGTACTCGTTGTACCAGACAATGTCCTCCTTGATATTGCTGATCAGCCACGTGCGTCCCATTCGCAGCCAGACATCGGCTTGCGGAGAGACCGTCAGCGTGAAATCGCGCTTGGGCTGATCGGCGTCCTCATCGTTGAAAATGTTGGTGTCGATGCCGGCGTTGGTGAGCGCCAGGGTCGGGTTCATCAAGAGGGGGCCGATTCGGACGCGTACGGTGGCAGGATCGGGTTCGCGAGGTACCTGTCCGGACGCCGTGCGGCAGCACAGCAGGATGAGGATGGCGGGCCAGTACGCTTTACGCTTCACGCGCGATAACCGGAATCGGAGCGTGGGACAGGATGCGACGAAGTCGACGGTCGCTATTTCTGGACGACAAATGTGCCCGTGCCGGCGGAATCGACTTCAAGGCGCGCGCTGCCATCAGCGCCGTAGACGAGACGGCGATCGGGTGTTCCGCGATGGAGAGTGTCGAAGGCGACTGAGCTGAGGCGGCCTTCTTCATACGTTTCCCACTTGTCGAACACCCCGTCCCCGTCACCATCCTCTTCCGTACGGACGAGAGTGTCCTTCTCGTAATATTCTCTGCGCGTCACCTTGCCGTCCCGCGCCAGCGAAATGTCGATTCTGGCGATGGATCCGTCCGGCCGCGCAGAGGACCACGCGTCTTCCTTACCGTCGCCGGCGCGCGAGAAGCCGACCTTCTCCAGCTTCTGGTTGGCGTCGTAGTACTCCCAGCGATCGACGCGGCCGTCTTCGTCCTTGTCGATCTCGATCCACCGGACCCGTGCGCCATCCATGTGGCTCGTCGTGTCAACTTTGCCATTGCCGTCCGAGTCGTACTTCAGTACCTGGAGGCGGCCTGTTTGCTTGTCGTAAACCGGCTCGAGTTTCTTCCGATCTGCAGCATCTCTACAGGACGCCGACATCAGCGCGACCGACAGGATGAGGCCGGCTGCTGGAGACTCCCATCTGGTGTGGTGTTTGAGCAATTGTGAAAGGGTGGGCAAGCACGGCTCGCCCTTCCGTTACCGTCTGAATCAGTTATCGGATGGACACTGGGTAAACCTGAGGCCGAAACCGGTGGGAAGAGGCGGTTGCGGATGACACGAGGCCTTGGAGCTCGACCTGTCTGTTTGTATCAAGAACGCCTGGGTCGATGTCAGGAATGATACCCGGCTTGTTGCAAGCGGCCGCCCGGGTCTCAGCGATTCGGGCCCGACTGCAGAATCCACTCCGCGGCGGCCGGCAGATCCGGGAGCTCGACATCGGGGGCGATACGTGGAGCGCCATCCTCGTGAAAGCTGTTCACGAGGATGGTCGTGCAGCCTGCCGCTTTTCCGGCACCAATGTCGCGCCAGCGATCGCCGATCATGAAGCTGCCGTGGAGCTGAATCTGGCGTGCCACGGCAGCAGCGAACAGCATCCCGGGCTGCGGCTTCCGGCACGCACAGCGGTCCGCGTCGACGTGATAGCACACGCGGATGTCGTCGAGTGGAAGACGCTTCCGCATGAACTCGTGAATCGCTTCGACGCTTTCGCGTGAGACGAGCCCCCGCGCGACATCGGGCTGGTTGGTCGCTCCGACCAGTAGAAACGCGGCGGCCCTCAGGCGCCCCAGCGCCTCGTCGACGCCGGGCAGAATTTCGAGCTCGTCGAGTGATGAGGGCACGAATGGACGGCCAGCCCGGTGGACTGCCCGATTCAACACGCCGTCGCGGTCGAGGAATACCGCGCGTCTCACAGAAGACGGCTCGAATGTGACGGTTCGCGGCTCATGAAGCTGTTGCGGCTTCGCACTCGAAGCTCGGGGCTTCCTGAGCGGCTGGGCTGAAAAAGAAGCCGCCGATGCGATCGCGCAGCTCATCGATCGATTCGGCGCGGTTGATGGCAATGCGCAGGTGGGAGCCGTTATCTAGACCCTTCGTGTACCAGGAACCGAGCGCCCGGAGCTTGTTGATCACCCATCGGTCGTGGCTCTTGCGGCCGCGATTCGGGTCCGGCGTGGCAGGCGCGATGTGGGGGTCGGCGCCGGGAGCCCAATGTCGAAAGCCCACGGGCTCGTGCAGGCGCTCGTTCAGCAGCAACTCGACATACTCGAGCAGAAAACGTCCCCGGTCGGCCGGCGTCACCGGGCGCGGCGCGCGGCCGGCCCGAAGATCGGCCGCTTGAGCAAGAATCCACGGATTTCTGAGCACTCCGCGGCCGACCAGCACGCCTTCGACGCCCGCCTGCATCCGTTCGATGAGCTGAGGGGGCTCCACGCAGTCGCCACTCCCGAACACGGGGATCTTGAGTCCGGCGGCGACGGTCGCGACCAGCTCCCAGTCGGCACACCCGCTATAGCTTTGCGCCGCGGTCCGTCCATGAACCGCCACGGCCGCGGCCCCTGCATCTTCCACCATCCGGGCCAGGGCCGGCGCGTTCTTCGCGGATTCGTCCCAGCCGGCTCGCATCTTGACGGTCACCGGGATGTTCACCGCCTTCGCCATCGCCTCGATTACCGCGGCGGCCTGTGTGGGTTCACGCATCAGACTGCATCCCGCGTTGTGCTTCGCGATCTTCGGGACGGGACACCCCATGTTGACGTCCACGATGTCAGCGCCCATGCCCTCGACGATCTGTGCGGCGGCGGCCATCTTCGCCGGGTCCCCGCCGAAGATCTGAACCGAGATCGGCCGTTCTTCCTCCGTGTATTCCGCGTACTCGAGCGTCCGGTCGATGCCGCGCACCAGCCCCTCCGAGCTCACCATCTCCGTGACGACCAGGCCGCATCCGCCGTGGCGCTTCACGAGACGACGGAACGCCGTGTCGGTCATGCCGGCCATCGGGGCAACGGCAAAAGGCGATGCAAGCTCAATTGATCCGATTTTCATGACTAGTAAGGTTTCACATCCGCGGCATCGACCTCGACGCTCACGCCTTGCCCGATCAGATCGACCGAAAGAATCAGCCTCGCGCGCTGCGCGTCCTTCCGTACCAGGCGCCCGATGACGCCAATCAGTGGACCGTGAACCACCTCGACCATCATGCCTTCACGGATCAGGGGACAGGGATCGTACTGCAGTTCACTGCCAATCAGCACCCGGATGCTGTCCAGTTCGTGCTCCGGAATGGACGCGGGTTTTCCTTCGACCGAGACGATATTGACGACGCCCGTGCACTTGAGGATCGGCAGGGTGTTGGCGGGATCGAACCTCGCGAAGCAATACCCGGGGAACAGCGGCCAGTCGATCTTCTTCTTGCGATCCTTCCAACGGCTCCAGCGTGGAATTGTCGGAAGGAAGGCGTCGATATGCTTCCGTTCGAGCTGTTCGCGTACCACCTGCTCGTGACGCGAGCGCGTCCAGATGGCGAACCACGCCGGGGCGGGGGCCACGCCTCTTAGCCTTTATTGCGCCGCCGGCTGGGCCGCGCCGGATTTCATCCGCTCGAGGCCGACCTCGTACGCCTTCTTGAGCTCCGGATTCCTCCAGTCGATAATCGCCTCGGCGCGCAGCTTCTCCATATACTTTTCGAATTCAGCGCGGCGCTTGTCCGTAAACACGCGGTCCGAAATCTGTTCACGCGCCTGCTCGAAGGGCATGGTCTCGGTCGGCGTCGAGGATTCCAGCTTCAGGATCTGATATCCGGTCGGCGAACGCAAAACCTCGCTGACGTCTCCCACCTTCATCGTCTCGATCCGCTTCCTGAGGTCTGCGGCGAGGTCGCCGACGCTGAAGGGTCCGATCAGCCCGGCGTTCGCCCGCGAGGGCGAGTCGGACAAATCGGCGGCAAGCTTCTCGAAACTCTCCCCGGCGAGGACCCGCCGGCGAATCTGTTCCGTCTTTTCCCGCGCCTCTTCGTCGATGCCCACGTTGATACGGGTGCCATCGCCGGGAACAGCGATGGTAATTTCTCGGAGCGTGATCGTCTGCGGCTTGGTGAACTCGCTCTGATGGGCGTCGTAGTACTTGCGCGCCTCCTCTTGGGACACGGCGATCCGTCCCAACACCTCGTTCTGCTGGACGCGCTGCATGAGCATCTGCCGCTCGAGGTTTCGCCTGAGATCCGCCAGCGTCATGTTTTCCTGTTTGAGGGCGGCTTGAAGCTGCTCGTCGCTCTCGATCTTGTTGTCTTTCTTGATGTTCGCGAGCACGCTCTGGAACTGCTCCTCGCCCAGCTTGTATCCGAGCTCCTTGCCTCGCTGCACCACGAGCATTTCATCCACGACGGTGACAATGAGATCCGGTGTGACATCGTTGAGCATCTTGCGCAGCTGCGCGTCGGACGGATCGCTCTTCAGATCGACCTGCTGGCCAAGTTGCTGCCGCAGCGCGACGACCTGGCGCGCCTCCAGGTCGCTCTTCGTGAAAATCTCGCCGTTTACCTTCACCAGAATCTGCTCGATCACTTCGGCCCCGGCGACCGCGAAGGTGCCGGTGAGTAGCAGGAGCGCAACGAGCGCGCGTCGGAGGGAGTGGGTCATGGCTGTGTAAATCTAACCAAACCAATATTTTACACTTGATCGAGCAACTCGCTCAACAGGGCGCCGACCCGCTCGAAGACTCCCCCGATGGTGCGGGGGTCGTCCTTCGCCGTACGGAGGATGGCCTCCTTCGTGAAACCGGGTTTGACCTCGCCCGCTCGAGCACGAGCGGTCCACCAGCTCTGGGCCGATCGTATCGAGCCTTTCTTCGGTACGGGCGCCTGGACGCGGGACGTGGTTGGCTCCTCGGCCCGTTCCAGCGCCAGCCGCAACGCCGCCGGCGGGATGAGCTTGAGGTCGGGTCTCTGTTTGATTAGAGACACCAGCCGCACGGGATCGATCTTCGCCTGCGGCCTGAACTTCATGATGACCGATTGTCCCTCCCGATCGACGCTGTCGACGCCGAGACGATCCGCCATCACACGAATGCGACCGTAGTCGGCGAGGTTGAGCACGGAATCCGGGGGTGGGCCGTAGCGATCGGCGGCGTCTTCGAGCACCCGGTCGATCTCGTCTTCTCGGCGCGCCGCAGCAACCTTGCGATATAGCATCAGCCGCTGATTGGTATCCGGGACATACGACTCGTCTATGCGAAGGTCGACCCGGAGGTTGACGGTCGCCCGGACATCGTCCTCGAGCTCCTCACCCTTCAGCTCCCGCACGGTCTGCTCGAGCAGCTTCATGTACATCTCGAACCCGACCGTTTCGATCTGACCGCTCTGCTCGCCGCCAAGCAGATTGCCGGCCCCCCGGATCTCCAGATCAAGGGCCGCCACGCGGAATCCGCTGCCGAGATCGCTGAACTCCTTGATCGCCGCAAGGCGTTTCTTCGCGACCGGCGACAGCCCGTCCTCCGGCGGGATGAGCAGGTAGGCATAAGCCGGCCGATCGGAACGTCCGACGCGACCTCGAAGCTGGTACAACTGCGACAACCCGTAGCGGTCCGCCCGGTTGATGATGATGGTATTGGCGTTCGGGATGTCGAGTCCGTTCTCGACAATCGTTGTCGCGAGCAGGACGTCGAATCTGCGAGCGACGAAGTCGAGCATCGCCCGCTCGAGCGTGTCCTCCCCCATCTGACCGTGCCCGATGACGATCCTCGCTTCCGGAACGAGACGTTGCAGGAGGTTGCCGATGGAAAAGATCGACTCGACCCGGTTGTGGACCACGTACACCTGGCCGCCGCGTTCGAGCTCGTTCTTGATCGCCCGGCCGATCACCTGCGAATCGAACTTGACGACGTGCGTCTGGATCGACAGACGATCCTTGGGAGGTGTCTCGATGATGGACATGTCGCGAATGCCGACGAGCGACATGTTCAGGGTGCGCGGAATCGGCGTCGCCGTCATCGTCAGCACGTCGACCTTCCGTTTCAGCTGCTTGATCCGTTCCTTGTGAGCCACACCGAACCGCTGCTCTTCGTCCACGACCAGCAATCCGAGGTCCCGGAATTCGACGTCCTTGGACAGCAGCCGATGCGTGCCCACCATGACGTCCACCTTGCCGGCCGCCAGATCCGACAGCGAGTCCTTTTGCTCGGTCTTCGTCCGGAACCGGCTCACCATGTCGATCCGCACGGGAAAGCCGGCGAATCGTTCGTTCAAGGTCTTCCGGTGCTGAAATGCCAGCACGGTGGTCGGCGCGAGAAACGCGACCTGTTTGCCGTCCATCACCGCCTTGAAGGCAGCGCGCATGGCGACCTCCGTCTTGCCGTAGCCGACGTCGCCACAGAGCAGGCGGTCCATCGGCGTGGCCGATTCCATGTCGTGCTTGATGTCGGCGATCGCCGTCCGCTGGTCCGGGGTGAGCTCGTATTCGAAGGAGTCCTCGAATTCCTGCTGCCAGTGCGAATCCGGGCTGAAGGCGTGACCGGGCACGGCCTTGCGCGCAGCGTAGAGCTTGAGCAGCTCCTCGGCCATGTCGCGCATCGCCTTCTTGACCTTCGTTTTCGCACGCTCCCAGGATGCCCCGCCAAGGCGATCGAGCGGCGGTCGCGTGGCGCCGCTGTACTTCTGGATGAGATCCAGCCGTTCCACCGGCACGAACAGCTTGTCGTCCCCGGCGTAACGGAGCTCGAGAAATTCCTGGGCTGTGTCGGCGACACCAATCTGCTTGAGACCGACGAACGTTCCGATGCCGTGATCAACGTGGACGACCAGGTCGCCGATCTTCAGGTCGCGCAAATCCGACAGAAATGCCTTGCTGGCCGATCGTCGCCGCTCGGGCGCTCGGCGCTCTTCTTCGAAGACGTCGGCTTCGGAGTAGACTTGCAGCCCGGCGTCGGGCAGCCTGAAGCCGCGCGACAGATGGCCGACCGCGACCAGGACCGCTGCGTAACGGGCGTCGTCGGCCCGCTCCACGGGCACGGCGAGCAGGTCATACTCTTTCAACAGCTCGATTGTCCGCTCGGCCCGACCTGGCGTCGCGGCGACGAACAGCGTCGCTTCGCTTTCACTGCGAAGCCGCCGAATCTCCGCGACCCAATCCGCCACCCGACCGTGCATCTCCACGCTCGGCTGACATCGAACGTGGAGCGCCGGACGAGCGCTGAGCGGCATCGGCGTCGGCCGCGACCCGGCGGATGGACTGACGCTTTCCACGGAACCTGGGGCAACAGCGTCGTCGTCCAGACCAAGCTGGGTGAGATTCGTCGCATGCGCAATCCTGGCTTGCAGATCGCCCCGGTCGGCAAACAGCTCGGCGGGCGATGCGACCCCCTTCCCTCCTGCCACATCCTCGTAACTGTTCTGGATCTGCTCCGTCAGTTTGACGAGGTGAGCCTCGACCTCGTCGCTCTCCGACATGAGGACCTGCGACTCCTTCGCACGGGCCAGATAGTCGAAGAACGTCGCCGATCGATCGAAGGTGTCGTCTGTGCTCTCAAAATAGCGGGTGTCCTGCGGCGGTTCTTGCCTGGAGCCCGCCGACAGAATGTCGCGTAGTGGAACAATCTGGATCTGATCGATTGCCTGCACCGATCGCTGGGTGGCAGGGTCGTATCTCCGCAGCGATTCGATCGTATCGCCGATGTACTCGATCCTGACAGGCTGAACTTCCCCGGCGGGGAATATGTCGACAATCCCGCCGCGGACAGCGAACTCCCCGTGCTCGTCCGCGGGGTCTTCGCGGCTGAATCCGGCATCCACCAGCAGCTCACCCAGATCCGCAGGGCGGATCTCCTGGCCTGGCCGAAGGTCGATGGACGCGTCGAGCAGGCGCTTCGGCGCGCTCACGCGCGGGAGCAGCGCCGCCGCGGAAGCAACGATGACGCGAGCCGTGGCTCCCGCCAGCGCGTGAAGCGCCCGCGCGCGCGTCGAGGTGACACCGACGTGCGGCGCCAGTCCGCGATATGGGTCGATCTCATGCGAGGGATACGGCAGCACGGCCCGATCGGCGGCGGTAGCGGAAAGGCCCTCCAGGGCCGACAGAAAGAAGCAGACATCACCCACTGCCTGCTCAAGGTCGCCGTCGCTTGGCACGACGTACAGGACAACCCCGTGCGGCACCGAATGCGCTGCGCCTGCGACGAACAGGGCTTTGGCGGACGCCGTCAGTCCTGACACCACACGGGCAGGCACGTTCATGCCGCTGCGTGCGATCGCAGTCTTCAGCAGAGCACGCAGATTGAGCGAGGTCGAGGTGGTCACCGTAGCGAGGCTCCGAAACCTTCAGTGTAGCCCAGAGGCGCAGCCGGGAGAGACCTCCGGGTCGGGGCCGTATTGAAAGCGCGGCAGGTGAAGTCTCGCGGGGCCGCGGTGGACGTTGGCGACCGCTAGATCTGTCGGGACGATCGGATCTTTTCCACGATGCCGCTGGTCGAATACCCACGCTCAACGGGGACTCGCACAACCCTGCCGCCTCTGGCCTCGACGATCTCGCGGCCAACAATCGCGTTCTCGCCCCAGTCGGCGCCCTTGACCAGGATGTCGGGTTGAAGCGCCAGGATCAAGTCGTGCGGCGTATCCTCGTCGAAAATGACGACGGCATCCACGCATTCGAGCGCCGCGAGGATCTCGGCTCGCTCCGCCTGGGGCGTGAGCGGGCGATCCAGCCCCTTGTTGGCTCGAACGGAGCGATCGGAATTCACCCCGACAATGAGGGCGTCCCCCAAGCGCCGGGCTTCGCAGAGATAACGCACGTGTCCCGGGTGCAGAAGATCGAAGACCCCGTTCGTGAACACGACGGCCTTCCCTTCGGCACGGCGCCGTTCGAGTAGGGCGAGCGCTTCGTGCTTCGTGAACATATGAATCTCAGGGGGCCAATGGCGAGCTGACCAGGTGCATCGCCACCGTTCTATTCCTCGCCGTGGCCCTGCTTGAAGCGCACGCCGCCCGAAAATGTCCAATGGTGCTTTGGCCTGTAGATACCGACGTCCGGCGTTCGAGATTTCACCCGAAAGGTATACAGGAGGCGGTGATAGTCGTATGGATACCCGTCGCACGTGTGGACTGCGACATCGAGCTTGTACGTGCCCTCCACGAGGTCGAGGCTGTCGACGGCGAAGATGACCTCGGCGTCGCCGTCGAGACTCCGCGGGTCCATCTGCTCGATGAACGTATTCGTGCCATAACAACAGACACCGTCTGCGTTGAACAGGCTGACGCCGAACACGAAATCGGTCGCCGGCGCATGGGCGGTCACTCTCAGGCGAACGGCCATCGGATCGCCGGAATGAAAAACAAAGGCAGGCTGGTACCTCTCGTCGAGCAAGGTGACGTCGGTGATCTCGATCTCGCGTGATCCCCAGCGACCCTCGATGACGGTGAACATGTTCTTCAGCTCGCCGTCAGGCCTCGCCGTGACCGGTTCGACCGGTTCTGGCGCCGAAGTCTCTCCCGCTTCGTACGTCGACCCGGCTTCCGCAGGCGCCACGGATCTCGTCGCCGCGACAGCCTTGGCCGTCGTCGTCGCCAACAGCTCCTGTTCCGTCTTTTCAACAGCCGTCAAATACGCGTCGACAACCCGTCGTGGATCGCCACTCGCCCGGGCTCGGCCCTCGTCGAGCCAGAGGGCTTCGTCGCAAAAGCGTTCGACCAGGCTCAACGAGTGCGTGACCAGCAGGATGGTTTTTCCAAGACGCCTGAGCTCGGCGAATTTGTCGAGGCATTTGTGCGTGAAGCTTTCGTCGCCGACTGCCAGAACTTCGTCCACGAGCAGCACGTCGGGATCGACGTGAATCGCCACGGCGAAGCCCAGGCGCATGTACATCCCCGACGAGTACGTCTTCACTGGGGCGTCAATGAAGTCCTGAAGCTCGGCGAACTCGACGATGTCGTCGAAGCGCCGGGTGATCTCCCGCTTCGACAGGCCGAGCATGACAGCGTTGATGAAGACGTTCTCCCGGCCTGAGATCTCCGGATGAAAACCGGCGCCCAGCTCGATCAGCGCGGAGATGCGGCCCCGGACGGTCACCGTCCCGCTCGTGGGCTTCGTAATACCCGCGACCAGCTTGAGCGCGGTGCTCTTGCCGGACCCGTTTCTGCCGATGACGCCATATGTGCGGCCCTGGGGCACCGTGAAAGAGACGTTCTGAAGTGCAGGGAAAGTCTCGGTCGGACTCAGGTCGCGCAAGATGCTGCGCTGGAGAAGGGCGCTCTTGAGCGTGGCGAACTGACGCCCCCCGTAGCGCCTGTAGATCTTCGTCACCTCCTGCAGCTCGATCGCGGGCTTCACACGACCTCCACAAACGAGTCGCGCAACCGGTCGAACAGCCAGTAGCCGGCGAGAAACACCCCCACCGAGGCCACCCCCAGGGCGAGCAGCCACCGCCAGTGGCCGATCGCGTCCGGGAAGAACAGGATCTCCTGGTACGAAATCGCCAGATGGGTGAACGGATTCAAGTCGAAGAGCAGCTTATACGGCAGCACTTCCTTCTGAAACCACGGATAGATGATGGGCGTCGAGAAGAACCACAGCATCAGGACGTTCGCGAGAATGTCGCGGATGTCGCGGAAGTGCACGGTCAACGCCGCCAGCCCGAGGCCGATGCCGGTGGTGAAAATCAGCTGAACGAGGACCGCCACCGGAAACCAGGCCAGGTCCCAGGCATCCGGTGGGTGCCGATACAGGATCAAGAAGAGGATCACGATCGGCAGCGCCAGGAAGAAATGCACCATGTTCGCCAGCACGCTGACGATTGGCAGGACTTCGGCTGGAAAGAGCACCTTCTTTATCAAATTGCCCCCGGCGATCAGCGAACCGGACGCTTCGGTCAGCGACGCCGCGAACCAGGTCCACGGCAGGATCCCGCACAACATGAACAGCGCATAGGGTTGAACCCCGTCGACGCGGTTCGGCATGATCGTCGTGAAGATGAACGAGTAGATCGCCAGCAGCAGAAGCGGATTGATGAAGGACCAGCAGAACCCGAGAACGGATCCCCGATAGCGCGCCTTCAGCTCGCGAGCAACCAGACTCTGGATGAGACCGCGGTACCGGACCAGCTGTGCGAGATTGGCAAACAAGCGCTAGTGTCCCGGGTCTGAAATAGGTCGTGCACCAAGGGCGGCGATGCGCCCGGAGGCCCAGATGCGACGGGCGAGACGATAGGGCAGATTTGGGCGGTACGTCACGCAGCCGGCCGGGACGCTGCGCCGGCCGAATGCCGATGGATTTCTGAGTCGGGACACTACGAGCGAATTCTAGCGCGGCTGGCGACCTGGAGACGGATTAAGGCTTTGAGCAGCGCGATGCGCGCCCGCTCGAAATCGATGTCCGTGGTGGCCGGCCTGGCGATGCGCTCTTCGGCCCGCTTTTTCGACGCCTCGGCCCGCGCCGTGTCGATTTCCTCGGGCCGCTCCGCGATTTGGGCGAGGATCGTCACCTGTTCTGGCTGAACTTCGGCGAACCCGAAGGCAATCGCCAGGTAGTGCTTCTCCTGGCCTTGCCGGTACCACAGTTCGCCTGCGCCCAGGAGGGCCAACAAGGGTGTGTGGCCTGGCAGCACGCCGAAGTACCCTTCGGAACCGGGAATCTCCACTTCATCAACCCGCTCGTTGACGAGCGCCCGATCGGCGGACACGATGTGAAGCTGAAGACTGGTTGGGAGAGTCACGTTCTTGATCCTGGCTTTTGGCGCTAGGCCTCGTCCAGAGCCTGACGTCCAAAGTCCGAAGCCACTCGGTTTACTACGCCGCTTGACGTTTCCGCCAGCGCTCGATCACCTCGTCGATCGTTCCGACCATGTAAAAGTCCTGCTCGGGGATCTCGTCGTGCTTGCCCTCCACGATCTCCTTGAAACCGCGGATGGTGTCGGCGATCGTCACATACTTTCCTTCGAGACCGGTGAACTGCTGCGCGACGAAAAACGGCTGGGACAGGAACTTCTGCAGCTTCCGCGCCCGGGACACCGTGAGCCGATCTTCCTCCGACAGCTCGTCGATGCCGAGAATCGCGATGATATCCTGCAGGTCCTTGTACCGCTGCAAGATGAGCTTGACCTGCCTCGCGACGCTGTAGTGCTCCTCACCGATGATGCGCGGGTCGAGAATCCGCGAGGTCGACGCCAGGGGATCGACTGCCGGATAGATTCCGAGCTCCGCGATCGAGCGCGACAGGTTCGTCGTCGCGTCGAGGTGCGCGAAGGTCGTCGCCGGCGCCGGGTCGGTATAGTCGTCTGCCGGCACGTAAATCGCCTGAACCGAGGTGATCGACCCCTTCTTCGTCGAGGTGATGCGTTCCTGCAGCTCGCCCATCTCCGTGAGCAGGGTCGGCTGGTAGCCGACCGCTGACGGCATGCGTCCGAGAAGGGCCGACACCTCAGAGCCGGCTTGCGTGAACCGGAAGATGTTGTCGATGAAAAGCAGCACGTCCTTGCCTTCAGCATCGCGGAAGTACTCGGCGACCGTCAGCGCCGTGAGGCCGACGCGAAGCCGGGCACCCGGCGGCTCGGTCATCTGTCCGTATACCAGCGCCGCGCGCGACTTGCTCGGATCGTTGACGTCGATCACGCCGCTTTCCTGGAACTCGACCCAGAGGTCATTCCCCTCGCGCGTGCGTTCGCCGACGCCGCCGAAGACCGACACGCCGCCGTGCTTGACGGCGATGTTGTGAATCAGCTCCATGATGATGACGGTCTTGCCGACACCGGCGCCGCCGAAGAGGCCGATCTTCCCTCCCTGGAGGTACGGCTCCAGCAGATCGACGACCTTGATGCCCGTCTCGAACATCTTGAGCTCGGTCGACTGATCCTCGAGCGTCGGCGGGGGACGGTGAATCGGCCAACGGTCTTTCGACTTCACCGGACGGTCGGGGAAGTCGACCGGCTCGCCGAGAACGTTGAGCACCCGTCCCAGCGTCTCGGGACCCACGGGGACGGTAATCGGCTCGCCGAGATCCAAGACGCTTCATGCCCCGCTGCATGCCGTCGGTCGGTTTCATGGCAACCGCGCGCACGCGGTTCTCGCCGAGGTGCTGTTCGACCTCCGCGATGACGTCGATGGCGCCCGTCTCCTGGCTTTCCGACCTGATGCGCAGCGCGCTGTAGATCTCGGGCAGCTGTCCGGCCTCGAACTCGACGTCGACCACCGGACCGATCACCTGAACGATTTTTCCGATTCTCTGCTCAGCCATAATCTTCTCGCTACAGCGCCTCGGCTCCCGATACCACCTCGATGATCTCGCGGGTAATGGCGGCCTGGCGCACCTTGTTCATGTACAGCGTCAAACTGGCGATCATGTCGGCCGAATTCTTCGTCGCGGTGTCCATCGCGGTCATCTGCGCGGCGAAGAATGCCGCGTTCGACTCGAGCAGCGCGCGGTAGACCTGCACGTCGATATAGCGCGGCAGGAGCTGGTTGAAAATCTCCTCGGGCGACGGCTCGTACAAGTAGTCGATGTCGGGCACCACCCTTCCGGCGACTTCAACGTCGGTGCGCACGATCGGCAGCAGCTGATCGACGACGACCCGCTGGGAGATCACCGACTTGAACTCGTTGTAGACCAGCACGACCCGATCGACCTGTTCGGCGACAAAGGCCTCGACCGCGTTCCGCGCGATCGCCTGCGCATCGGCGTACCGCAGCCGCTGGAAGATGTTGACCTGCTCGAACAGCGTGTCGAAGCCGCGCCGTCCGAAGAAATCCCTCCCCTTGCGGCCGACGAGACCAAGAACGCACGGCTCGCCGCTCCCTGGCGATGAACGCCCCGGCGCCCTTGATGACGTTCGTGTTGAAGCTCCCGCAGAGCCCCTTGTCGGCGGTGACGACAATCACGAGGGTTCTGCTTCCGGGCCGACGCTCCCGCACGTCGAGCAGCGGGTGAACCGACGGATCCACGCGTGCGGCCAGGCTTGCGAGAACGCGCTGCATGTGGGCGGCAAAGGGGCGCGCGCTCATCATTCGCTCTTGCGCACGACGCAGCTTGGACGCGGCGACCATCTTCATCGCCTTGGTGATTTGCTGTGTGTTCTTCACCGCTCGAACACGGCGGCGGAGGTCAATCAGTGATGGCATCGTTTCACGTGAGCCACGAAGTTAAGACTGTGTGTCAGAAGATTCTCCTTCGCGTGCTTCGTGTCGTCGCGGTTTCATCCTTGGTCCTGGGCTCGCGTCATGCTGCCGCCGACTTTCTGGCGGCGAACTCGCCCGCGAATGCCTTGACCGCCTCGGTTAGCGTCGCCTTCAATGTATCGTCGAGCTGTTTCTTCTCAGCGATCGCTGGAAAGAGCTGGGGATGGCGGTTTTCGATGAATGAGTACAGCTCTGTCTCGAATGCCCGCAGCTCCGGGATCGGAATACTGTCGAGATATCCGTTGGTGCCTGCAAAGATGATCGCAACCTGCCGTTCGACGGAAAGCGGCTCGTACTGCGGTTGTTTGAGAATCTCCACCAGCCGCGCGCCGCGCGTGAGCTGCGCTTGCGTGGATTTGTCGAGATCGCTGCCGAACTGCGCGAACGCCGCCAACTCGCGGTACTGCGCAAGGTCGAGCCGCAACGTGCCCGCCACCTGGCGCATCGCCTTGATCTGAGCCGCCCCGCCGACGCGTGACACCGAGTTGCCGACGTTGATGGCCGGCCGGACGCCCTGATGGAACAGGTCCGATTCGAGGAAGATCTGGCCGTCGGTGATCGAAATCACGTTGGTCGGAATGTACGCGGACAGGTCGCCCGCCTGCGTCTCGATGATCGGCAGCGCTGTCAGCGATCCGCCGCCCAGCTTCGCGTTCAGTTTGGCCGCCCGCTCCAGCAGTCGGGAATGCAGGTAGAACACGTCCCCCGGGTACGCCTCGCGGCCCGGCGGCCGGCGAAGCAGCAGGGAGATTTCGCGATAGGCCTGCGCGTGCTTGGAGAGGTCGTCGTAGACGACCAGCGCATGCCGCCCCGAGTCGCGGAAGAACTCACCGATGGTGCAGGCGGAATAGGGACTGATGTACAGCAGTGGCGCGGGATCGGCGGCGGCCGCGGCCACCACAATCGTGTAGCGGAGGGCATCGGCCTCTTCAAGGGTTCGCACCACCTGCGCGATGGTGGATTGCTTCTGACCGATGGCGTTGTAGATGCAGATCACGCCGGTCTCGCGCTGATTGAGAATCGCGTCGATGGCGACGGCCGTCTTGCCGGTCTGCCGGTCGCCGATGATCAGCTCGCGCTGGCCACGGCCGATCGGGACCATCGCGTCAATCGCCTTCAGGCCCGTCTGCAGCGGTTCCTTCACGCCCTGCCGGTCGACGACGCCGGGCGCGAGCCGCTCGATCGGCAAGAACTGCTTGCTGACGATGGGGCCCTTGCCGTCGATCGGCTGGCCGAGCGCGTTCACCACGCGGCCGAGAATCTCGTCGCCGACGGGCACCGAGATGATCCGCCCCGTCCGCTTGACGAGGTCGCCTTCCTTGATCTCCCGGAACTCGCCGAGGAGCACCGCGCCGACGCTTTCGTCCTCGAGGTTCAGCGCGATGCCCATCACACCGTGGGGAAACTCCAGCATCTCGCCCGCCATGGCGTTTTCGACGCCGTGCACTCGCGCGATGCCGTCGCCGATCGAGATGATGCTGCCGACCTCCGCCACGTCCACGTCGACGGCGAAACTGCCGATTTGTTCGCGGATAATCTTGGATATCTCGTCCGCTTTAATGTCCATCGTTC
Organism: uncultured Acidobacteriota bacterium; assembly: GCA_963814975.1. GTDB lineage: Bacteria > Acidobacteriota > Vicinamibacteria > Vicinamibacterales > CAVVIG01 > CAVUXJ01. The sequence continues at coordinate 391,415 of CAWFFB010000022.1, forward strand.
GATCCTTGTCGAGGCAGAGAGGCTGGAAGCTTGCGCACCGAGTGCGAGATGACTTGCCAACCTGCCGGGAACCTATTGCGCACGCGCGGACCTAGCTGCCGGTTGCCAGCCGCTGCCGCATCCTCTCCAACTGAGTTGTTACGCTGGCGTCGAAGACCGTGCTCCCGACGCGGGCGACGAGCCCTCCGATCATCTCGGGAGCGACCCGGGTGGTCAAGGTTACAGTGCGGCCGGTGGCCCGCGCCAGGCTGCGTTCAATCGACTGGGCTCGATCGGCGGCGAGCGGCTCCGCGGTCGTCACCTCGGCACGCACGACATTCTGATGTTCGAGCAGCCGCGCCCGGTAGGTCTCGAGCAGGTCCGGCAGCAACACGAGCCGATCGCGTCCCGCGAGCAGTACCAGGAGCTTCGTCAGTACTGGATGAAGGCCGACCCGCGCGGCCAGTACCGCCACGGTCTCGCGCTTGCGCGCGATCGGCACCGCCGGGTTCAACAGAACCTTCTCAAGGGTCGGATGCTGTTTCAGCAGGCCGTTGAAGGCAGCGAGTTCCCGATCCAGCGCTGAAAGATCCGCCTTCTCCACGACCGCGACGTCGAACAGAGCGCGAGCATAACGAGTGGCGGCGGTTCGGTTCGTCATTCTTCAACTTTCCGGCGGGGCGAACCCGGCCGACTTGGTGCAGTCCTGTGCTCGCGGCAGACCCAGGCTCGATGTGTGGGCGCTCGTGATCGGCTTGTGCTCTGTTTCACAAGCGAAGCAGCCATTTATACCACATCCTCTGCTCAGGCCTCGACTTCCACGAGCACGCGATCGATCCGGGCGCGGGCGCTGCCAATCCGCCAAGCCGGCGCGCCGGCCGCGATCAACGCGGCGCTCACCTGCTCCACGAACTCTTCCGCCGCGGCGATCAACAAACCGCCCGAGGTCTGGGGGTCGAACAGCAGTGCGACCAGATCGGCCGGAACCCCCGCGCTGATTCGCATCTTTGGGGCGAAATGCTCCTCGTTCGACATCATGCCGCCCGAGCGGTTCCGTGACGCGAGAGATCGGGCCCCGTCGAAAATGGGCACCGAATGGGCCGCGATGGTGAAGGTGAGTCCACTCCCGTCGGCCATTTCGCTGCCGTGGCCGGCCAGGCCAAAGCCCGTTACATCCGTGCATGCGTGCACCGCGGCCTTGGGCAACCGCTGCACGGCCTCGGACGCCGTCCGATTCAACCTGCGCATCGATTGAATCGCGGCGTCGGCTATTGCCGGATCCACGCGGTCGAATTTCAACGCCGTGGCGATGACGCCGGTGCCCAGCGGTTTCGTCAGGAAGAGCACGTCCCCTGGCCTCGCCCCGCTGTTGGTGAGCACGCGATCCGGATCGATCGCTCCCGTGACGGCGTAGCCGAACTTGATCTCCGGATCCTGGACCGTATGGCCTCCGAGCAACGACACGCCCGCCTCACACAGCGTGTTGAACCCGCCTTGGAAGATCGCGCGAATCGTGTCGCGATCCAGTCCTTCCTTCGGCAGTGCCGCGATTGCCAGCGCCGTCAGCGGGCGGCCACCCATCGCATATACATCGCTGAGCGCGTTGGCGGCAGCGATCTCGCCGTAGGTGTACGGGTCGTCGACGATGGGCGTGAAGAAATCGACGGTCTGCACCAGCGCGGGTCCGCCCTCCCACCGGTACACACCCGCATCGTCCGAGGTCCTGAAATCGACAAGGACCCGGTCGTTAGCGGGTATCGGTATGGCGCTCAGCACCTGAGCGAGCTCGCCCGCGGCGAGTTTGCTCGCTCAACCGGCGCAGGCGACCATTTGCGTGAGACGCTTGGCCATGACTCCTTTCGAAATGGGGTACGCTGCCGCCAAGAGCGCAAAGCCCGGCCCAATCTCTCTGAGTGCATTGGGCGACGTTGCGTGCCCTGCGGTTAGCGTTGCTCTGTGAGCTGATCGAAAATCCGGATCAATTCTTCTTCCGATGTGAAGTCGATCTCGAGCCGTCCGCGGGTCCCCTGACGGATGATGCGGACGCGTGTTCCGAGCGCGAGACGCAGGCGATCCTCGGCTGCGCGCGTGTGGACGTCCACCGGCGGCGGCGCCGCATCGAGGGACGGCTTCGCACCTTGCGTCATTTTTTTCGCCAGGGACTCGGTTTCGCGCACCGACAAATGCCGAGCGATGACATCTCTCGCCAGGCGGCGCTGATCGGCTGTATCCACCAGCGCGAGCAGCGCCCGCGCGTGCCCCATGGACAACGTGCCGGCGGCGACCTCCGCTCTGATCTCGTCCGGCAGTTTGAGCAGACGCAGGAAGTTCGCGACCGACGCGCGATCCTTTCCGACCGCTGTCGCGATGTCTTCCTGCGTCAGATGAAACTCGTCGCTTAACCTGCGGTATGCGAGCGCTTCGTCGATCGGATTCAGGTTCTCGCGCTGAATGTTTTCGACGAGCGCCATCTCGAGCAGCGACCGTTCCTGCCCCGCCGCGACATCCCGAACCACCACCGGCACGCGCAGCAAGCCGGCCTTCTGTGCGGCGCGCCAGCGGCGCTCGCCCGCGATGATCTGAAACCGATCGCCTGCGGTACGGACGATGATCGGTTGAATGACACCGTTCGACTTGATCGAACGCGCAAGCTCCTCGAGACGGGCATCGTCCCACTGTGCCCGCGGCTGCAGCGCGTTCGGCGTCAGACGATCGACGTCAACTTCGAGAGGACCGACGCGTGGCTCCGGTACATCGGGGATCAGCGCGCTAAGCCCTTTACCAAGTGCGGGGCGTTTATCCATCCCTTACCTCAAAACCGCGTCGCGGGGCCGGCAGAGCATACAGCTCGATGGTTCTGCGCCGAAGCTCACGGCTTACGTCGGGTCACGCTGCCGTGGCTGCCGATCGCGCCAATACTTCGCGGGCGAGAGCCATGTACGCCTCCGCGCCGCGAGATTTCATGTCGTAGAGAACGACCGGCAAGCCATGGCTCGGCGCCTCGCCAAGACGGACATTGCGTGGAATGACCGTGCGGAATACCTTCTCTTTGAAGAAGCTCCGCACGTCGGTCGCTACCTGCTGCCCGAGGTTGGTCCGCTCGTCGAACATCGTGAGCAGCACGCCTTCTATGTCGAGCGCAGGATTCAGTGCGGCACGCACGCGGCGCATTGTGCTGACCAGGTCGGCGAGGCCCTCGAGCGCGAAATATTCGCAATGGAGCGGAATCAACACCGTGTCGGCGGCGACGAGCGCGTTCAGGGTCAGCAGGCCAAGCGAAGGCGGACAATCGATGAAGACGTAGTCGTAATGCTCCCCGATGCGCGAGAGCAGAACGCGCACGCGCTCCTCACGGTGGGACAGCGGCACCAGCTCGATTTCCGCGCCGGTGAGATTGCGGTCGGCCGGGATGAGGTCGAGTCCGGCAATACAGGTCGGAATGATGTAGGGGGTAGCGTCGACCATCGGTTCGGGAGATGTGACGGCGTCGTAGATCGTCCCCCCGGGCGCCGGCTTCCCTTTTTGGCCGACTCCGCTCGTGAGGTTTCCTTGGGGATCGACGTCGACCAACAGCACACGCTTTTCGGCCATCGCGAGTGACGCGGCGAGATTGATCGTGGTCGTCGTCTTGCCGACGCCTCCCTTCTGGTTGGCGACAGCGATGATGCGTGCCATGGCAGCTGGTTGGGTAATGGACCTAATTTAGTACGAACTGTGCAGGCCTTCAGGCGCAACCGAAGCATAAACGACAACGACGCAGTCAACCATTACTTTTACGCGGGAGGAGCCGACTTTTTCAAATGGTTCTGGTTTGGTTCAAGGGACCGCACCCGGAAGGTTCCACGTGGAACAATTTCACTCATCAGCCATTCCTCGTCAGGTACTTGAAGAGTTGACTCCCCACCCGCAAGAGAAACCTCGTCAATCGTCCGAAAGCCGCCCTGTTCAAGCGCAGTAGAGTGTAATTGGCACCCGAACAGCAGCAACCGACCCTCAGGCTCGAGAAGGGCCGCGGCCACTCGCAAGAGGTTTTCCTCGACCCTCACCGCGCGCACGGTCAGCAGCTGCACCTGACCGGCGGCGGCAAAGCGAGGCAACTCTCCTATTCGCACGGACAGGACATCAGTGCTCGTAAGCGCCAGTAGACGCACGGCTTCACGCAGAAATGCCGCCTTCCTTGACTTCGACTCGACCATAGTCAATCGCAGCAGCGGACGCGCGATTTTGATCGGAATGGCGGGCGACCCGCCTCCAGATCCGAGATCGAACCAAGCCAGAGGCGAGTCAGGGACAAGCTGCGCGGCCTGTAAGGGTTCGATAATCAACCGATTGAGCATCCCGTCAGGGAGCCCGGCGAACGGGAGAGCCGTCAGATTAATCGTCCGATTCCAGTGGCGGAGGAGCCGAAAGTACATCTCGAATTGCCCCAGCCAGATGAGATCCAACGGAACGCCGGCCGTTTCAGCTTGTGCCCGCAATCGCTCGCGAAACGCCTGGTCGTCCAAGCCATCGAAGTCAGACACCTGCTTAGGCCCATCTCAGGCGGGGATCGAATCCCCGCCGGTCGCAATGCGGGCGACGTGCGCCCCAAGAACCGCAACGGCCGCCGGCGTCACTCCAGGGATGCGCAAGGCCTGCCCAAGCGTATCTGGCTGCACTTGCGACAGTCGTTGCACAACCTCCCTGGATAAGCCAGGCACGCGCGCGAATGGGAAGCCGGGGGGGATTCGCCGGCGCTCGTCCCGGCTGGCACGCTCGATCTCACTCTCCTGGCGACGCAGGTAACCTGCGTATTTGATGGACGTTTCAACGCTCGCGATGTCGATTGCGGCGGCGTCAGCGTCTATTTCCAGGGGAACGAGGCCGTCGCCGAGGAAATCGACGAGACGCACGTCGGGTTGGCGCAAGACCCTGCTGGCCGGCATCCGATCGCCGGAACCCGTGCGAACCATCGTTCGCTCCAATATATCGATATTCCTTCCGAACCGACTCTTGCGCGCGCTGAACGCTTCCCAGCGTGCATCGTCGACGAGCCCGGCTTGTCGACCGCGGGGCGTCAACCGGAGATCCGCATTGTCGATACGGAGCATGAGACGGTGCTCGGCCCGAGACGTGAACATACGGTAAGGCTCGAGGCACCCCTTCGTAATCAGATCGTCCACCAAGACACCGATGTACGCCTCGTGACGCTGCAGCTCGAATCCCTCTTCGCGGCGGGCGTGCTTCGCCGCGTTGATGCCGGCCATGATGCCCTGCGCCGCCGCTTCTTCGTAGCCGGACGTACCGTTAATCTGACCTGCGAGAAACAGCCCCCCCATGCGCTTGGTCTCGAGTCTGCGCGACAGTTCCGTGGGCTGAATGAAATCGTACTCGACCGCGTATCCCGGACGCAGCAACACGGCGTCCTCGAGCCCCGGCAGCGCGTGAACGAGCTCGGTTTGCACCTCGCGTGGAAGACTCATGGAGAAGCCGTTCACGTAAATCTCGCGCGCGTCAAGCCCCTCGGGCTCGAGAAAAATCTGATGCCGCTCCGTGTCGGGAAAGCGAACGATTTTGTCCTCGAGCGAAGGACAGTAGCGCGGCCCGATGCCTTGAATCTGACCGTTGAACAGCGGCGATCGGTCGATGTTGGCGCGCACCAGATCGCGCACGCGATCGCCAGTGTGAAGCAGGTAACAGTCGACCTGCGCGCGCTCGATACGCGGGGTGAGAAACGAAAAGGGGACCGGTTGAGCATCTCCTCGCTCGAGCGAAAACACGCCCGAGGAGACCTGGTGATCGAAGTCGATACTCTCCCGATCGAGACGCGGCGGGGTCCCGGTTTTCAATCGACCGTACTCGAAGCCTACCGTCTTCAACCACTCAGCGAGATCACGAGATGGCGGCTCGCCGGCCCGTCCCGCCGGATGCTGCTCGGGCCCGATGTGAATGAGCCCGTTTAGAAACGTCCCCGTTGTCAGCACGACCGCCGCGCAACCATACTCGTCGCCTTCCTCCATCGCGAGACCAGCCACCTGCCCATGCGCGGCAATCACACGGCCGGCTCGTCCGATCAACCATTCGATGTTTGGCTCGGCTTCGAGCGTGCGACGCACCCATGCTCCGTAGGCCTTCTTGTCGGCCTGAGCGCGTGGCGACCAAACGGCTGGCCCGCGGCTTCGATTGAGCAGTTTGAACTGGATTCCGGTGGCGTCGATGGCGGTGCCCATCAAGCCGCCGAGCGCGTCGATTTCGCGAACGAGATGACCCTTGGCTGTTCCACCGACGGCCGGATTGCAGGGCATGTGCGCCACCGTATCCGTGCCGAGGGTACACAACCCGACGCGCCTGCCGAGCCGCGCCGCCGCAAACGCCGCCTCGCATCCGGCGTGGCCGGCACCGACCACGATTACATCGAAGGAGTCTCTCATGTCACTTTCCAATACAAAATCTTTCGAAGATGTGTGTGAGCACATCGTCTGACGATCGCTTCCCGGTGATCTCTTCGAGCGAAGCGCGCGCCTCTTGAAGATCGGCCAACACAAATTCCTCCGAGAGGGAACGCCCTTCCGCCAACGCGGCTTTCCGCGCACGGATCAAAGCCTCGTGGGCGCGGCTCACGAGCTCGATGTGCCTGATGTTCGTGATCTCGGGACGTTCGGCCGCCACGTCGATGTCCAGGGCTTCGACGATTTTCCGGCGCAACAATTCGATTCCGAACCCGGTTCTTGCCGACACCGAGATCGCATCCTGGCGCGACCACGCCGACGGAAGATCGCTCTTGTTGACAACGACAAGACATTTGTTATCAACACTTTGAGAGATTTCGTCGAGGTCCTGGTTTTCGGGCGGTTGTGATCCATCTGATACAAGCAGTACCAAATCTGATACATCAGCCGCCTGCCTGGTTCGAGCGACCCCTTCGCACTCGACGACGTCTTCCGTGTCGCGGATCCCGGCAGTGTCGACGAGCGTGACCCGCAGTCCGTCGAGATCGACGATCTCGGTCACCAGGTCGCGCGTGGTGCCTGGCACGTCGGTCACGATGGCGCGCGAGGTGCCGATCAGGGCGTTGAAGAGGCTCGACTTTCCGACGTTGGGCCTGCCGATAATCGCCAGTTGCAGCCCTTCGCGTACGAGACGCCCGCGACGCGCGTGAGCGAGCAGCATCGCCGTGCGGACAACGATCGTGTCGATTGACTGCGCGAGCGCGCCGGGATCGACGAAATGGTACCCCTCCTCTGGAAAATCCACCGATGCTTCCAAGCGCGCAATGAGATCGAATAGCGCGGCATCGAGGTCGCCGATCTCTCGCGTCAGCGTTCCCTGCAGCTGATCGAAAGCCGCCCTCGCCTGCAGCGGCGTCACCGCGTCGATGAGATCGGCGACCGCCTCCGCCTGCATCAGATCCAGCCGTCCGTTCAAATACGCGCGCAACGTGAACTCGCCCGGCTCCGCCAGTCGCGCACCGGCTGCAATCGCGGCTTCGATGATGGTCCGCAGCACGATCGGACTCCCATGCGCACTGATCTCGACGATATCCTGGCCAGTGTAGGACGCGGGTCCCGGAAAGTGGATCACCATGACCTGGTCGATGGCGTCGCCGCCAGGAGCGGCAGCCTTGCCCAAGGAGGTGGCTGTGGCAGGGCGAACCAGCGTCAACGTGGCGTGGCGCGGCAAGAGGGGACGCGCGTGAGTGACGAGCTGCTGGGCAATCGAGTGCGCCGCGTCACCACTCAAACGCACAACGCCAATTCCGCCTCGGCCGGGGGGCGTCGCGATCGCGACGATGGTGTCGTCGGTGGAGAACACTCGTTGAACAGTTGACGGTTAACAGTTCACAGCTAACTGAGAACTGTTGACTGACCGTCAACCGTAACTGTTAACTGTCAAGTAGGAGTGGACCGAACCTATTTCCGTAACGAAATGTGAACGGTCTTCGAGAAAGCATCGCCGACGCTCTCGGTTGTCACCCCCGGTACCTCGGCCACCGCCATGTGCACGATCCGGCGTTCGTACGGGTTGAGCGGCCCGAGCTGCTGATCGAGACCGGTCTGCTTGGCCTTGTCGGCAAGAAGCTTTGCCATCTGGCGCAGCTCCACGTCCTTGCCCTTACGGTAGGCAAGGGCATCCACGAACACCCGCTTGTCCTCTTCGAGGGTTCGACCGTAGGCCATGTCGACGATGTGCTGCAGCGCCTTGAGCGCCTCGCCCCGATGCCGGACGAGCAGCTCCGCTTCCTCGCCCGACAGGTTCAGGCGGAGGCCGTCGGCCGTCTCCTCGACATCCACCGGCGTCCTGACGCCCAACGCCGTGACGAATCTGGTCAGGAACTCGACAACCGGTTGGATCGCGTCGGGCATCTTCACTCCTCTCGCGCTGCAGCATCGGTCTTGCCCGAGCCAACGCGTTTCATCCGGCGTTCGGCCGGAGGCCTGACCGTGCGGACCGTCGGCGGTCCGATCAGGTAGTTCGTCAAGTATTGCTGGCCGATGCCCCACACATTGCTTACCAGCCAATACAGCAGGGCGCCCGCCGAGGTCCACAGGAAAAAGAACATGAAGACGACCGGCATGATCATCATCATTTTCTGCTGCGCGGGATCGGTGCCGGTTTGCGGCGTGATGCGCATCTGCCAGATCTGAGTGAGACCCATCAGCACGGGGATGATGTAGAGCGGGTCGGGCCTCGAGAGATCGTGAATCCAGCCGAAAAACGGGGCGCCCCTGAGCTCGATCGCGACCGTGAGCATGGCGTAAAAAGCGAAGAACACCGGCATCGTCAGGAGCATCGGGACGCAGCCGCTCGCCGGATTCACCCCTCGCTCTCGGTAAAGCGCCATCAGCTCCTGGTTCATCTTCTGGCGCGCGGGATCGGTCGATTTCAGCTTGGCGTACCGTTCCTGGATCGCCTTGGCCTCCGGCTGGATCTCCTGCATCTTGCGCATCGAGACAACGCTCTTGTGCCGCAGCGGAAACATGACCGCGTTGATGAGAATCGTGAGAATGATGATCGACCAGCCGTAGTTGCCGACGTAGCCATGAATCCAATTGAGCGCTCTGAGCAGCGGCACGACGATGAAATCGAACCAGCCGAAGTCGATCACCTTGCCCAGAGCGGGATCGATGGCCTGTAGCCGCACCAAATCCTTCGGGCCTGCGTAGAACTTGATCGGAGCTTCGGATGCCTGCTCGATGGCCCACGCGATCAACTCGGCCGCAGGCTGCTCGCTCGCCGGTCCGGTGGCAGGGCGGGGAATCGCAACGGGGCGGAAGCTGACCTTCGACGGGCCCGGGGAAATCGCCATCGTGACGAAGTAGTGATCGTCGACGCCGGCGTAACCCGCATTGCCCTCGTATACCGATTGCTTGGCGAGGTCGGCGGGGGGGATGCGCAGCAACTTCGCGTTCTGATAGATGACGCCGCCGGCCTGCCTCGCGCTCGTGCTCTCTTCGCGGCTGCTCGCGCTGACCGCGGGACCCCATTCGATCATGGGCGCCACGGTTTGATCGGCGACTTTCACGGCCGCACGGAATGTGAATGCATACGGCGCCGGGTCGAACTCGAACTCTTTGATGGCTTGAAGACCGGCGCTGTCACGGTACTCGAAAATCAGCGGCACCGATCGCGCGACGCCTGGATCGGCGGGCGTACTTTTCACTTCATACAGGGCGCTGTTCAGCGTCCCGGTCGCGGCTTCGTCCGGAACGCGGAGCGATAAGGGCAGTGGTTGTGCGCTCCCGAGGTCACCCGCAACCAGCTCGAGGGGCTCGCCCTTCTGATCGCGATAGTGCTTGAGACGCCAGCTCTTGAGGCGCGCGCCGCGGTTCGTGAACGTGGCGATCACTTCGTCGGTCTCGAGGCGAATCTCGCGCTCCTCCGAGGCTCCAACGACAGGGGGCGCCGTCGGCGTCGCGGGCTGCGTGGCCGTGGGTTCGGCTGCCGCAGGAGCGGGCTTCTGAGCGGCCGCGGATGCGTCTGCCGTACCTGGGGGCGCCGTGGATGGCGCCGGCGTCGCCGGGACAAACAGCGCCTGATACGCGTACAGCACCAAGAACGATAAGAAGATGGCGAGGAGAACTCGTCTTTCCATTTATTTTCGGCAGGCCCGAACGCGGGTGTTGCTGTTGTCGTGCGGATGCTCAGCCACGTCCTCAGGGTGAGACGCGTCGGCCTGGGGAACGGGGTCGAAACCGCTGGCGCCAAACGGATGACAACGGGCGAGTCTTCGGGCGGCGAGCCAGCTGCCGCGAATCACGCCATGCCGTGTCACGGCATCCCGGGCGAAGTCTGAGCACGAAGGCAAGAAGCGGCACGAGCCGGCGAAATACGGCGAAATGAGCAGCTTGTACCCGCGAAGGAGCGCCAGGGCGATGGCAACGCTCGCCCGTCGACCCTCAGCCGGGCCTCGCCTGTTGACGAAGGCTGCGTTCAAGGTTGTGACGGTAATCGGCTTCAAGGGTACTCAGGGTGGCGTCGAGCAGCTCCCGCTTCGGCACGACCACGACATCGAAGCCGGCAGCCACTTGGTTTCGACGGAAAATCTCTCGAATCAGTCGTTTAGCTCTGTTGCGCTGGACCGCCCCCCCAAGCTTTCGCGTGGCGGCGATCCCCAAGCGTCCGATCGACAGCTTGTTCGGCAGGAGGAAAAGGGTGCTGAAACGGCCGCGAATCCGGGCGCCCCGCTCATAGACCTGCTGAAACTCGGCGCGGCGTCGGATGTGCTCGTCGGGGCGGAATCTCATCAACTGCCGTCGGCTTTTCAGCCGTCCGCCCTCAGCGGTCTGCGCCCTGCCCAGCCCTGACAGCCGTCAGCCGGCGATGATTATTCACTGCTGACCGAAAGCCGCTTGCGGCCCTTGGCCCGCCGGCGCTTGAGCACGAGCCGCCCGTTCTTGGTACTCATGCGCACCAGGAATCCATGCGCCCGCCTGCGGTGCCGCGTATTCGGCTGAAATGTACGCTTGCCCTTCATGATTTACCCCGCGAACCGTTTTTGAAACGAAACGAACCGTCAATGTTAGCGAACGGCTTCAGAGAGTGTCAATGTAGGGTCGTTTGTGTTAGAGTCTCGGTCCTTCTCGTTCGCGCCGATCCCAGCAGACCTCATATGCGTTTGGTCTCTTCCCAAAGTTTTCCACACCTGTGGAAAAAACTGTGGAAATTCCACGAGATCCGGGGCCTACCTCTGCTTTTGGCCCGGATTAATGCGGATTTCGGTCGACACGACAGTCCGCGGACGCGGTAAATCGGGCGTTCCCGTGGCTCCGCGTCCGGATGACGCTCGAAACATGGCGGGGCCCCCTTGGGGGGCGAAGCCCAGCCGAAGTTGGGGTTGTCTGGCAAAATGAACCTCTGGGATCAAATCCTTGCCCGCGTCGAGACCAAGGTCAATCGGCACATCTACTACACCTGGTTCAAGCCGACCAGCTTCGTCTCCGAAGGCACGGGTGCGATCACGGTTCGCGTCCCGAGCACGGACTTCAAGGACTGGCTGACGAAACACTATTCGGGTGTCATCACTGAAGCCATGGGCGAAATCAAGAAGACCAGTCTCGCCATCAATTTCATCCCGGACTTGCAGGTCGACGCGGTCTCGATTCCGCTCAGTCCCGACGAGGTGGCGGCGGCCGACGCTCCCGTCCCGGTCGTTGTCACCGGGCCCGGTCCGGCCGGTCTGAATCTGCGCTACACATTCGACACGTTCATCGTCGGTTCGTCGAATCAGTTTGCACATGCGGCGTGCCGCGCGGTCGCCGAGGCGCCTTCGCGTTCCTATAACCCCCTGTTCCTCTATGGCGGGGTGGGCCTGGGAAAAACCCATCTGATGCACGCGATCGGGCAGTACGTCCTGCAGCACGATCAAAACCTGAAGCTGACGTACATCACGTCGGAACGGTTCATGAACGAAATGATCAACGCGGTCCGCTACGATCGCGTCATCGATTTTCGCGAGCGATACCGGTCCGTGGATGTGCTGATGGTCGACGATATCCAGTTTCTCGCAGGAAAAGAAGGCACTCAGACGGAGTTCTTTCACACCTTCAATGCATTGCACGACTCGCAGAAACAGATCGTCCTGAGCAGCGATTGCCCGCCTCGAGAGATCCCCGCCCTCGAGGAACGTCTCCGTTCGCGTTTCGAGTGGGGACTGATCGCGGACATTCAATCGCCCGACCTCGAAACCAAGGTGGCGATTCTCAAGAAGAAGGCGGAAACCGAAGCGGTGCCGCTTAGCGACGACGTGGCGATCTACATCGCCGGCAAGATCAAGTCGAACATCCGTGAGCTCGAAGGGTCGCTGATCCGACTGGTCGCCTATGCCTCGTTGACGGGCCAGGAAATTACGCTGCCCCTGGCTCAAGAAGTCCTTCGAAACATGCTGGACCACGACGAGAAGGCGGTCACGATCGAGATCATCCAGAAGTTCGTGGCGGACTACTACAACTTGAAGATGGCGGATCTGAAATCGCGTAATAATTCGAAATCGGTCGCGATGCCGCGGCAGATCGCGATGTACCTCTGCAAGTCGCTGACTCATGCGTCGCTCCCCGAGATCGGCCGCAGCTTTGGTGGCAAGCATCACTCGACGGTGATTCACTCCATCAGGAAGGTCGAAGATCTGAGAAAAAAGGACTCGGATTTCAACACCCTGATCCACAACTTCTTGGAGGGTTTCAGGTAGAAACCGCGTTTTCCACAGGCACGGGGCACGTTCGGCTGTGGACGGCTGTGGAGACCGGTCACGCCTGGCCGACCGACCTGCCCGCCCGCCGTTCGGTGCACCATTTGTCCACAACTTAAGTTATTCAATAGCAAGGATTAACGGTTATTCCGCTCTTTTCAACACACCCTCTTCTCCTATATAATTTCTTATTCTCGATCGTCCCTGATCCTGAAGGGATCGCGGGCCGAACCCCCGGCTTTTTCGAGGTCAGCAACACCATGGAACTAGTCGTCCGAAAGAACGACCTTCTGCGAGAACTGCAACTTTTCCAGGGCATCGTGGAACGAAAAAACACGATTCCGATCCTGGCGAACGTCCTCATGGAAGCCAAGGGCGACGAAGTGCGATTCCTTGCCACAGATCTCGAAGTCGGCCTTCGCACCAAATGTGCGGCGTCGGTGGCGAAGAGCGGCGCGCTCACCCTCCCGGCGAAGAAGTTTTACGAGATCATCAAGTCGCTTCCCGAAACCGACGTACGGATCGCGGAGGACAAAGGCGGGGTGAAGGTCGCCGCCGACCGATTCGACTCGCGAATGCAGACGCTGCCGCGCGAAGATTTTCCGACCTTGCCCGAAGGCGGCGGTGCGGCGACCGCGACGCTGCCGCGACCGGCGCTCAAGGAGATGGTAGCCAAGACGCAGTTTGCGATTACCGGCGAGGACACGCGGTATTTTCTGAACGGCGCGCTGTTCTCGCTCCGGCCGGACTCGATGAGTCTGGTGGCGACCGATGGCCATCGTCTTGCGCTGATCACCGTGCCGCGCGACGGCCAGGGAGCGAAGGACGGCGAGGAAATCAAGGCCATTCTTCCGAAGAAAACCCTGGGCGAGCTCGCGCGGTTGTTGAGCGAGGGCGAGGGCGACATCCACTACGAGCGGGGGGAGAACCATCTGTTCTTCGACGTCGGCGGACGCATGCTGATCTCGCGGATGATCGACGGGCAGTTTCCAGCCTACGAACGGGTGATTCCGAAGGGCAACGACAAGCACATCGAGTTCGAGCGCGATCGACTCACCAACGCCGTGAAGCGCGTGGCGCTGATGTCGAATGAGCGGTCGCGCGCCGTCAAGTTTCAGATCGAGAAGGGCAAAGTGGATGTCACGTCGAGCAGCCCCGAACTGGGCGAGGCGAAGGAGACGCTCTCGGTTGACTATTCCGGCGCGGCGATGCAGATCTGTTTCAATGCGCAGTATGTGCTCGACTTCCTCGCAGCGGTCACCGCGGACGTTGTCGCTCTCGAGTTGAAGGACGAAGTCAGTCAGGCGGTCATGGGGCCGGTCGGCGCCGACGGATACGAGTACACCTACGTCATCATGCCCATGAGGGTATGACAGTCTCGCCTGAAGGCAGGCAATTTACGCGCGGACATTCGCCAGAGCAACGCGGGACCTGCGATCCCGCACGCGGGCGCCGGGCCATGCTGCGCCGAACACGTTAGGACACAGTGGAACGAACGGACAGAAACGAACCAGCCGAACCGACCGCCCCGCGGACAGGCGACTCAACGGTGGGCAACAACGGCCATGGGTCTGCGGCCGATGTCGCGGAGTATTCCGCCGACAAGATCAAGGTTCTCGAGGGCCTCGAAGCCGTCCGCTTGCGGCCGGCCATGTACATCGGGTCGACCGGGCCTTCCGGTCTGCATCATCTCGTCTATGAGGTCGTTGACAATGCGATCGACGAGGCTCTGGCGGGCTTCTGCGACCAGGTCAATGCCACGATCCATATCGACGGGTCGGTGACCGTGGTCGACAACGGTCGCGGCATTCCGGTGGACATGCACGCGAGCGGCAAGTCGGCGGCCGAGGTGGTGCTGACGGTGCTCCACGCCGGCGGCAAGTTCGACAACGACAGCTACAAGGTTTCGGGAGGCCTCCACGGCGTCGGTGTCTCGGTGGTCAACGCGCTGTCCGAGACGCTCGATCTCGAAATCTGGCGTAACGGGCAGGTCTACCATCAGAGCTACGAACGAGGAACGCCGACGGGCGACCTCGAGGTGACCGGCACGACGAAGCGGCGAGGCACGAAGGTCACGTTCAAGCCCGACCCCGGCGTCTTCGAGACGACGGTTTTCAGCTTCGACATCCTGGCCCAACGGCTGCGCGAGCTGGCCTTCCTGAACGGCGGCATCGTCATCACATTGGACGACGAGCGCGACGGCAAGAACCACAAATTCCACTACGAGGGTGGCATCGTCTCGTTCGTGACGCACCTCAACAAGAGCCGGGCGGCGGTCAACGAGAAGCCGATCTACATGCGGGGCGAGAAGGACGGCATCGACGCCGAAATCGCACTGCAGTGGAACGACGGCTACGCGGAGACCATCTACTCGTTCGCCAACAACATCAATACCCAGGAAGGTGGGACGCATCTGTCGGGGTTCCGGGCGGCCCTGACCCGCACGGTCAACAGCTACGCGACGAAGAACAACCTCGCGAAGGACCTGAAGGAGAGCGTCACCGGCGATGACATCCGCGAGGGGCTCACCTCGGTCATCAGCGTCAAGATTCCGCATCCGCAGTTCGAAGGGCAGACCAAGACCAAGCTCGGCAACACCGAGGTCAAGGGCATCGTCGAAACGATCGTCAACGACAAGCTCGGTGCCTACCTCGAGGAGAACCCCGCGGTCGCCCGTCGGATCGTCGGCAAGGCGATCGATGCCGCCCGGGCGCGTGAAGCGGCACGCAAGGCGCGCGACCTGGTGCGGCGGAAGGGCGCACTCGACGGCAGCTCGCTGCCGGGCAAGCTCGCCGACTGTCAGGAGCGCGACCCTGCGCAAAGCGAGCTCTACATCGTCGAAGGCGAGTCGGCCGGCGGGTCGGCGAAGCAGGGGCGCGATCGCCGCTTCCAGGCGATTCTGCCGATCAAGGGCAAGATCCTGAATGTCGAGAAGGCCCGCTTCGACAAGATGCTCGGGAGCGATGAAATCAAGACGATGATCGCGGCGCTCGGCTGCGGCATCGGAGTCGAGGATTTCGACCTCGAGAAGCTGCGGTATCACCGCATCATCATCATGACCGACGCGGACGTGGACGGCTCTCACATCCGCACCTTGCTGCTCACGTTCTTCTACCGTCAGCTCCCGAAAATCATCGACAACGGCTACATCTACATCGCTCAGCCCCCGCTCTTTCGCGTGAAGCGGGGAAAATCGGAAACCTTCATCAAGGACGAGAGGGACCTGGAGGCCTACTTGATCAGGCGGGCCGTCGAAGCCCGAGTGGTCAGGATTCCTGCGACCGGCGTCGAGATAGCCGGCGCGGATCTCGAAAAACTGCTTCACAAGATGATCGCCCACCAGAAGCTGCTCGACATGGTCGAGCGGCGCGGCCATCCGCGCGAGATCATCGAGGCGCTGGTCGCCGCCGGTGCCGACCGCGAATATTTCGCGGATAAGGAAAAACTCGACGGTCTCGCGCGCGATCTGACGATTCCGACGCGGACGGTCAGCGTCCAGAGAGACGAGGAGCACAATCGGTACCTGCTCCAGGTCGAGGATCGCTCGAACGGCTATCTGCGCCAGCACACGATCGGCGTGGACTTCGTCAGCGCGGCCGAATACCGGACGCTGCTGGCCAACCGGCGCGACATTCCGGTCCTCGAGGGAGAGATTGTCGTGACCGGCGCCGACGCGCCGGAGGAAGTGCTGGAGGATGTGCCGACGGCGACCACCGATGGCACGGCCATCGGCGGCGCTCCTGCCGACGAGGCCACGAAGCTCGCAGCCGAGCCGAAGGATCGCCAGCGGAAGTCGGCCGAGGTCCGCCTCCGTTCGATCGGCGAACTGGTTGAGCACTTCATCGCCGCCGGCAAGAAAGGCATTGCCATCAACCGCTATAAGGGTCTCGGCGAGATGAACCCGGACCAGTTGTGGGAGACGACGATGAATCCGGCCGCGCGCACCTTGCTCCAGGTTCGCGCCGAGGATCATACCGAAGCCGACCTGATGTTCACCACGCTGATGGGCGACCAGGTCGAACCGCGGCGCAAATTCATTGAAGACAACGCACTGGATGTGAAGAATCTTGACGTGTAGCATTCCGTGTTCCTGGTTCACTGACTCCAGCCTCTAATCGCGAGCGATGACCGACCCAGCAGCGGCCCACCAGTTCCCCGTCAACATCGAAGACGAGATGAAGCGTTCGTACATGGATTACGCCATGAGCGTGATCATTGGACGCGCGCTTCCCGATGCGCGTGACGGGCTGAAGCCGGCGCACCGCCGCGTGCTCTACGGCATGAAGACGATGGGGCTGGGGGCCACGCGGGGCTACCGCAAGTGCGCGAAAATCGTCGGCGAGGTGATGGGAAACTTCCACCCCCACGGCGACGCGTCGATCTACGACACCCTGGTTCGCATGGCGCAGGATTTCAACATGCGCTACGCGCTCGTGGACGGCCAGGGCAACTTCGGGTCGATCGACGGCGATCCGCCCGCGGCGATGCGCTACACGGAGGCGCGGCTTCAGGCTCTGTCCGACGACATGATGGCGGATCTCGACAAGGAGACCGTCGACTTCACGCCCAACTACGACGAGACGACGGAGGAGCCGACGGTGCTGCCGGCGCCGTTTCCGAACCTGCTGGTCAACGGGTCGGCGGGGATCGCGGTCGGGATGGCGACCAACGTGCCGCCGCACAATCTCCGCGAGGTGATCGACGGCTGCGTCTGGCTGATCGAGAACACGCACCTGCGGCCGGCGGGAGCCGGCGACGAGCACCTGCCGGTCTCGCGGGGCGAAAAACTGAGGGAGCTGATCCGTCTGATTCCCGGTCCGGACTTCCCCACCGGCGGATACATCGTTGGTCGCGGCGGTCTCGTGCAGGCGTCGACGACCGGCCGCGGCTCAATCCTGATGCGGGCGCGCTCGTCGATCGAGACCAACAGGAAGGGTGACCGGACCTCGATCGTCTTCACGGAAATTCCGTATCAGGTCAACAAGGCGAAGCTGATCGAGCGCATCGCGGATCTGGTACGCGAGAAGACGATCGAGGGTATCTCCGATCTGCGCGACGAATCCGATCGCGACGGCATGCGGATCGTCGTCGAGCTCAAGCGCGCCGAAGTGCCCGAGGTCATTCTCAACAATCTCTACAAGCACACCCCGCTGCAGTCGAGTTTCGGCGTCATCATGCTCGCGATCGTCGGCGGCCGCCCGCGAGTATTGAACCTCCTCGAGCTGATCGAGAGCTTTGTCGACTTCCGCCGCGACGTGGTCCGGCGCCGGACCGAATTCGAGCTGCGGAAGGCGGAAGCGCGCTATCACATCCTCGAAGGCCTCAGGATCGCCCTCGACCAGCTCGACGCGGTCATCAAGCTGATTCGCGGCTCCAAGACCGTGCCCGAGGCGCGCGAGGGCCTGATCACCGGTTTCGGTCTGTCGCTGATTCAGGCTCAGGCCATCCTGGACATGCAGCTCCAGCGCCTCACCGGCCTCGAGCGGCAGAAGATCCTCGACGAGCTCGCCGACCTGCTGAAGACGATTGAACGGCTGCGCGCGATTCTGGCCAGCGAGCGGCTGCTGATGCAGATGATCGTCGACGAGCTGGTGGCGGTCAGGACGAAGTACGGCGACGACCGCCGCACCGAGATCATCGAAGGCGAGTCCGGCGAGCTCAGCATCGAGGACCTGATCACCGACGAGGACATGGCGATCACGGTCAGTAACACCGGCTATATCAAGCGGACCGCGATTTCGACGTATCGCAATCAGCGGCGCGGCGGCAAGGGTCGCATCGGGATGCGGACCCGCGACGAGGACTTCGTCAATTACCTGTTCGTGGCGTCGACTCACGATTACATCATGATCTTCTCGGACCGCGGGCGGGCCTACTGGTTGAAGGTCCACGAGATTCCCGACGTGGGTCCGGGCGGCAAGGGAAAGTCGATCGCCAACCTGGTCTCGATGGAGGAGGGCGAAAAGATCGCCGCCCTGCTGGCGGTGAAGGCGTTCGACGAGAGCCGGTTCGTCGTCATGGGCACGCGGCGGGGCGTCGTCAA
Organism: uncultured Acidobacteriota bacterium; assembly: GCA_963814975.1. GTDB lineage: Bacteria > Acidobacteriota > Vicinamibacteria > Vicinamibacterales > CAVVIG01 > CAVUXJ01. Next base: position 410,101 of record CAWFFB010000022.1, read on the forward strand.
GAAGACGGCGATGTCGGCGTTCAGCAACCCGCGCGCCGGCGGGATCATCGCGATGGGCATCGAGGAAGGCGACGCCGTCATCGCCGTCCAGGTGACCGACGGCACGGCGGAGGTCTTCATCGGCACACGCAGCGGCATGGCGATCCGCTTTCCTGAAACCGACGTCCGGCCCATGGGCCGCACCGCCTACGGCGTCCGCGGCATCTCGCTCCGCGACGACGACTATGTCGTGGCCATGGAAGTGGTGAGGCCGGGCGGGACGCTGCTGACGGTCACCGAGCAGGGATTCGGCAAGCGCACGGAAATCGACGAGTACCGTGTGCAGTCGCGCGGCGGCGTTGGGATCATCAACATCGCGACGACGGATCGCAACGGTCAGGTGGTTGGCGTCGCGTACGTCCAGGAGGGCGACGAACTGCTGCTCATCACCCAGCAGGGAATGATCCTGCGGATGCAGACCAACGACGTCCGGGCGATTGGCCGGGCGACCCAGGGAGTGAAGCTGATCGACATCGAGGGCGACGACAAGGTCGTGTCGATTGCGAAGCTCGCCGAGAAGGAGGATGACACTCCGAGCAGGCGTAGAGATGGCCGCGGCCATCGCGGTGATTGTCAGCTGCGCCGCCGGTTGCTCCAGTCCGCCGGAAGAGGCCGTTCTCGCTCAGTTCTTTGCTGCCGCCCGCCTTCGCGATACAACCGCCCTTGCCAGCTTTGCCACGATCCGCTTCGAGCCTCAGATCGACGGCATCGTCACCGACTTCGACGTCACGCAGGCCGCTCCGGAGGAGCGGAGGCCCGTCGCCGGGAAGGTCGCGAGCCGCGAGCGCGACGGGAGTGTTGACGACGAAATCGTCCGGCTGAGCGCCGGCGCTGTCCGCGGTGGCCTCGATGTCACGCGCTACGAGGGGCAGATCGGGTTCAAGGAGGTGACGATCGAGGCGCCGGTGAAGAGGCCGGATGGCGAGGTCGTTCAGAGGACGATGATCGTCATGGTTCAGCGGGCGGTCTTGAAAGCCGAACCGGAGATTGTCGGCCGGTGGATCATCACGGGCATCAGGTGATGCGAGCGCGCCCGTATTGGTCAGGCCGGCTCGAGCCGGGCATACTTCGCTCGTAGTGTCTTCGTTCCCACGGCGGCGAAGCGCACGACCAGTTTCGTATCGTCATCCAGCGCTTCGACGCTGATCACGCTGCCCACCCCGAATTGCGGGTGCCTCACCCGCATGCCCGGTTTGAGCGTCATGCCGGTCGTTTGATCTTCGTCCTCGTACGCGTATGCCGGCTCGGCCTCCTTGACGCGCCGGCCCCTGCCGTACGGATTCGTCCTGAACTCGTAGTGCGGAAAGTGTCCCTGATAGCCGGACGAGAACTGGGACGGCGCGATGCGATCGACCAGCAGTGGCGGTAGCTCGTCGACGAATCGCGAGGGCTCGCTCGCCTGGTACTCACCGAAGATGCGGCGGCGCGCCGCTCCGGTCAGCACGAGGCGCTGGCGGGCCCGTGTCATGCCGACGTAGCAGAGCCGGCGCTCTTCCTCCAGCTCCTCCTGGTCCTCTCGTGAGCGGGAGTGGGGGAACAGGCCTTCCTCGAGCCCCGCCATGATCACCATCGGAAACTCGAGGCCCTTCGCGCTGTGGAGCGTCATCAGCCAGATGCGCGCGTCGCGCGTGCCGGCTTCCTCGTCGACGTCGGACAGCAACGACAGCCGGTCGACGAATCCGGTCAGCGAGGGCTCCGGCTCACGGCTCTCGTACTCGCGGGCGGCCGACACGAGCTCCGCCAGGTTCTCGATCCGCGCCTCCGAGTCTTCGCTTCGATCGTCTCGAAGATCCTGGAGATAACCGCTGCGGTCCAGCATCTTCCCTATCGCGATCGAGACCGGATCCTGGCGAGCCACGTCAGTCAGATTGAGGATCAGGTCGCGGAACACACCAAGCGAAGCCGCCGCCCGCCCCGAGAACGCCCTGTCCTCGAGTCCCCGGACGATGCGGGCCCAGAGCGAATTGGCCGCCAACGTCGGCTGAAGGCCGGCCGCGAGGAGCGGCAGATCGTCGGCCGCCGCAGGTTCGATCGCCTCGACCGCCTCCATGACACCCTTGCCGATGCCGCGGGCCGGCACGTTGGCCACCCGCCGAAGGCTCACGTCGTCATGCGGGTTGATGACGAGACGCATGTACGCCAGCGCGTCCTTGACTTCCTTCCGCTCGTAGAATCGCACCCCGCCCACGACCTTGTAGGCGAGCCCTTCGCGCATCAGCGCGTCTTCGATCGTGCGCGACTGCGCGTTGGTCCGATATAGAACGGCGACAGTCGCCTCCACGTCGTCGGCAAGACCCGTGCGGGCGGTGCGCATGATGTAATCCGCCTCCTCGAGCTCGTCGCCGCCGCGGAAGTACACGATGCGCGCGCCGCCCTTGCGATCGGTCCAGAGCCGCTTGTCCTTGCGGTTGCGGTTCTGGCTGATGACCGCCGACGCGGCGTCCAGGATGATCTGCGTCGAGCGGTAGTTCCGCTCGAGCTTGACGATGGTCGCTTCTGGAAAATCCTGCTCGAAATCGAGAATGTTCCGGAGATCGGCCCCCCGCCACTTGTAGATCGACTGATCCGGATCCCCGACGACGCACAGGTTCCGGTGGGCTTCCGCCAGGCGCCGGATCAGCAAGTACTGCGGCCGGTTCGTGTCCTGATACTCGTCGACCATGACAAACCGGAACTGGCCGGCGTACTTCGCTCGGACGGCCGCCGATTGCTCGAACAGGTCGACTGTTTTCAGCAGGAGGTCGTCGAAATCAAGGGCGGTGCTGTCCCTCAGCGTGTCGTGGTAGTACGCATAGACCTTGGCGATCTGCTGCTCGCGCGGATTGAGACCGGCCGCGGCCGCCAGGGCGTCCGGGCTCTCCATGCGGTTCTTGGCGTGGCTGATGCGCGACAGCGCGGCCCGGGGCGGTACGAAGCTGTCGTCGATATGCAGCTCCTTGAGGGCCTGCTTGACGACCGCAAGCTGGTCGGCCGAGTCGTAAATGACGAAATCGCGGGAGAGGCCGATCGCCGGCGCTTCGCGGCGCAGGAGCCGCGCACAGAGCGCGTGAAAGGTCGAAACCCACATGCGGCTGCAATCCGAGCCGAGGAGGGCCTGCACTCGAGCCCGCATCTCCTCTGCGGCCTTGTTCGTGAAGGTGACCGCGAGTACCTCGTGCGGCTCGGCATGGCCGTCACCCACGAGGTACGCGACCCGGCTCGTGATTACCCGCGTCTTCCCAGAGCCTGCGCCCGCGAGGATCAGCAGCGCCCCGCTGGTGTGCAGGACGGCCTCGCGTTGCTCTGGGTTGAGAAATTCCAGGAATTGCATGTAGGGGCCAGGCTCAGGAGCTGCGAGTCAGGGGTGAGCTCAGCTTAGCATCGTCAGCTGCTGGCCCCTAGTCGGTAGCTTCCGCCCGAAGCCCTATTCGACCGTCACGCTCTTGGCGAGATTCCTCGGCTGGTCCACATCGCAGCCGCGGCGGACGGCGATGTTGTACGCAAGCATCTGCAGGGGGACCACCATGAGGATTGGCATCAGCAACTCTGGCGCGTGCGGGACTTCGATGATCACGTCCACCTTGGGATCAAGAATGGCGCCGAGCTTGGTGTCGCCGCGTGTCGTCAGCGCAATGACGGACCCGCCGCGTGCCTTTACTTCCTGCATGTTGCCGATCATCTTCTCGAACACGTGATCGCGCGGGGCGATCGCCACCACCGGCATCTGCTCGTCGATCAGCGCAATCGGACCGTGCTTCATCTCCCCGGCCGGATACCCCTCGGCGTGAATGTAAGAGATTTCCTTCAGCTTCAGGGCGCCTTCCAGCGCGATCGGGTAATTGATGCCGCGGCCGAGATACAGAAAGTCGGTCCGCGCATGGAACCGCGCGGCGGCTTCGTCGATCTCGGGAGCGACTTTGAGGGTCTGCTCCAGAAGCAGCGGCAGCTGAAGCAGCGCGTCCAGGTGAGGTTTGGACGCCTCGAGCGAAAGAGCGCTGCGAGCCTGACCCAGCCGAAGGGCCAGCAGGTACAGCGCGACCAGCTGCGAGGTGAACGCCTTTGTCGAAGCGACGCCTATTTCGGGGCCCGCGTGTGTGTAGACGGTCCCTTCGGTCTCGCGCGTGGCCATGCTGCCGACGACATTGCAGATCGCGATGCTCCGCGCCCCATCCCGCTTGGCTTCTCGGAGAGCAGCCAGCGTGTCGGCCGTTTCGCCCGATTGTGTGATGACGACAACGAGCGTACGAGGGCCTACGATAGGGTTGCGGTATCGGTACTCGGAGCCGTAATCGACCTCGACCGGCAGGCGGGCGAGCTGCTCGATGAGAAACTTGCCGACCAGGGCCGCGTGCCAGGATGTCCCGCAGGCCAGCAGTGTCACCCGCTCGATCGCGCCGAGCTCGGTATCGGTGATCGCCATAGGCTCGAGGAACACCTTGCCCGAGTCCTGCGACACCCGACCGAGGATCGTCTCGCGAGCCGCCGTTGGCTGCTCGAAGATCTCCTTCAGCATGAAGTGCTTGAAACCGGCCTTTTCGGCCATGATCGGGTCCCACAGGACGCGCTGAGTGGCCTTGGAGACGGGGCGGCCGAAGAAGTCGGTGAAGGACACGCCAGTCCGCGTAATGACCGCCATCTCCTCGTCGCCGAGGAAGACGACGTCGCGGGTGTGGCTCAGGATCGCCGGGATGTCCGACGCGACGAAAAACTCCGCTTCTCCCAGGCCGATGACAATGGGCGGGCCGTTTCGGGCCGCGACGATCTTGTCTGGATCGTCGGCCGAGATCAGCACGAGCGCGAAGAGGCCGCGCATCAAGAACAGCGCCCGGCGCAGCGCATTTTCAAGACCGTCGTCCTTCATCTCGCGTTCAACGAGATGCGCCACGATTTCCGTGTCGGTCTCGGTGACGAACACGTGGCCCTGGCGCTGCAGTTCCTGCTTCAGATCGAGATAGTTTTCGATGATGCCGTTGTGCACGACCACGATCCTGCCGGTGCAGTCGCGGTGCGGATGGGCATTCTCCTCGGTGGGACGCCCATGTGTCGCCCAGCGTGTATGGCCGACGCCGTAATCGCCGGTGTCGCCGGTGATCGGATCGAGGTGGATGACGCGTTCGAGGTTCGACAACTTGCCGGCGCTGCGCCGGAGATTTACTGATCCCTGGCTGACGACGGCGACGCCGGCTGAGTCGTAGCCCCGGTACTCAAGCTTTCGCAGCCCGTCGATGAGGACCGGTACGACGTCCCTGGGCCCGATGTAGCCGATAATTCCACACATGTGACTTCCTTGCCTATTTCGCCGCTTTGTTCTTCTTCTGCTCGACCCACCCCTCGATGGTCCGCTGCCTCCCCGCGCTGACCGCCAGCGCGCCAGCAGGCACGTCCTCGCGGACGGTCGTCCCCGTCCCGACGTAGGCGCCCTCGCCAACCGTGACCGGCGCGATGAGCTGTGTGTCGCTCCCGATGAACGCACCGTCCTTGATTGTGGTTTTGTGTTTCCGGAGGCCATCGTAGTTGCAGGTGATCGTTCCCGCGCCCACGTTGACGTTCGAGCCGACGACGGCATCACCCAGATAGCTGAGGTGCATGGCCTTGGATCCGGCCCCGAGCACCGTGTTCTTCATCTCGACGAAATTACCGACCTTCGCGTGCTCGCCGATCGTCACCTCAGGGCGCAAGTGCGTGAACGGTCCCACGGCCGCGTCGTTGGCGATCGAGGCGCCCGCGATCACGCAGTGGTTCCGTATCGTGACGCGGTCGCCGATCAGCGCGTCGACAAGCCGGGTCCCGCTGTGAATCTCGCACGCGGCGCCGATGGCTGTCCGCCCCTCGATCGTCACGCACGGATGAATCACGGTATCGGCGCCGATTTCCACGCCAGCGTCGATGTATGTCGTAGCCGGATCCTCGATCGTGACGCCGGCGGCCATCAACTCGGCGTTCTTGGTTTGTCTCACGATGCGACTCACTGCCGCGAGCTCGAAGCGGCTGTTGATCCCCTGGATTTCGTCGGAGTTCGAAACTGTGATGGTTTCAACCCTTAGGCCCCGCCGCCTGTAGACGGCCACCAAATCGGGCAGGTAATACTCGCGCTGCGCATTGTCAGTGGCGACGCCCCGAATGGCGTCGAACAGACCGTCGAGAGTAAATGCGTAAACTCCCCCGTTGACCTCGCGGATCCCGCGCTCGGTTGGGCTTGCATCCTTCTCCTCGATGACCCGTGCAATCTGGTCGCCGGATCGGACGATGCGGCCGTACCCCGTCGGATCCTGCACAAGCGCCGTGACGACCGTGGCGGCGGCGCCTGTCGCCACGTGCCGATCGACCAGTGTCTTGAGTGTGTCGGTCGACAGGAGCGGGACATCCCCGGACAGGACGATGAGGATTCCACTTGCTCCTTGCAGGGCGGATTCGGTTGTCAGGAGCGCATGGGCCGTGCCCAGTTGAGGCTCCTGAAGCACAACCCGGAGGCCGGGACGCACCGCGAGAGCGGCCTTCAGAACATCGAACTGATGACCCACGACGACGGTCGTCGTCGCGGGGTCGAGACGCGCAGCCGCTTCGAAAACATAGCCGATCATGGGCTTTCCGGCGACGCGGTGGAGTACCTTCGGCACGGCGGATTTCATCCGCGTTCCCTTGCCTGCGGCAAGGACGACGACGTGAACATCGGCCATCAGCCCAATTATCGCGCTGATTTGGTCCGGATGGGGCGACGCCGGTCGACAGGTCGTGTCGAGGTGGAGTTCGACTCGAGCGCCATCCGGAACGCCTCGTCTTCGCGGAGCGGCTCGAGGTCGGGATCGCGACGGGCCAGCACCCGATTCTCGGGATTCAGCGCGATGGCGCGCTCCAGGTGCGCGATGGCTTCGGCATGTTCGCCTCGCTGGGCGTGCGCGACAGCGAGTGTGTAGAGGGCGTGGTCGTTATCGGGATCCTCGTCACGGACCAGACGAAGGTGTGAAATCGCCTCGTCGTACCGGCCGCCGTTGATGGCGAGCGTCGACGCATACAGACGCTCTTCGACGGTCTGCGGAGAGGCCTCCCGAGGGGTCACATGACGCTGGCAGATGTTCAGATACAGGCGGACCCGCTCGTGGAGTTCCTTTTCTTCCGGGTAGGTGCGCAGTACCGATTCAAGCAGTCCTGCGGCCGTCTGATAGTCGTGCCGCTGCAGCGCCTCCAGGCCGCGTTCATAGAGGGCGACCGCTTCGAAATAGGTCGACCGCCTCGGGCGGCCCGCTCGTCGTCGCCGAGGAGGTAGAAGCCGCAGCAGAGGTTGGCCTTCGGTTCCCCTGGGCGCGACGCGATCCTGCTGAGCTGCTATTTTCGAGTGGGGCTTCGGTTTCGACGGCTGCTTCGGCATGGAACTGAAGGTGCCAGCAAAACGCACCGGAGGCGGTCTGTACGGTACCAGAAGCACACGGTGCCGGTCAAGTTGTTGGCCAGGGAAGACGGACCGGCGCGCGCAATATTTGTCATTCAACCAATTTCTTCGCGCGCTCGATCGCCGCATACACATCGTTAGCCGTCCGGCCGTGTCGCCGAGCGACCCTCACGATAGCTTCTCTACGCCTCAGACCACTGTAATTGGTCAATACACCAAATTCTGCGGCTATGGCGGCGTCGCCGACAACCTCAGGCTCCGTATTGTATGGCATTTGGCCAATATCTGCGACCACCGTGAACTCACCGCGCGTCTCTTGGAGGTTTGTAAGCACCCACGAAATTGGTCCTCTGACCAATTCCTCGTGCGTCTTGGTCAGCTCTCTGGCGACCGCCACCTGGCAATCTCCGACAAGTGTCAAAAACTGCTCCAACGTGGAGCGGATGCGATGAGGCGATTCGAAGAAAACCACCGTGCGATTAGCGCAACGGAGTGTCTCAAACCAGCCCAATCGGTCTTTTGCCTTAACAGGGGGAAATCCCAGGAACAGAAATGTATCAGTTGGCAGCCCGGACGCTGAAAGTGCGGCCAATGCCGCGCTCGGCCCCGGTATGGGTTCCACACGAATCCCCGCATCAATGGCCGCGGCAATGAGTCGATGACCCGGATCCGACACGGTTGGGGTGCCCGCGTCGGAGACGAGCGCGATGCTCTCCCCCTGGCGCAGCCGGCCCACCAGGGAGACGCTCTTTTTCCCCTCGTTGTGTTCGTGAAGGCTCGTTGTCGGGGTGGTTATGGCGTAGCGTGCCAGCAGATGTGCTGTCCGCCGAGTGTCTTCGGCAGCGATCAGCGAAACCTCCGCCAGAATCCTCAGTGCTCTGGCCGTGATGTCTTCGAGATTGCCAATTGGCGTGGCGACGACGAAGAGCGTGCCCGGCATGAAAAGCGGAAGTTTATTGTACCATCGTGTGAACCATGCCCGTTTCCGAACCGTTGCCGCATTTCGTGGACGACCTGCTTGGGTACTTGCACGAGACCCACCCCACGTACGCGACCCTCGATGGTGTGCACACCCATGACGATCTGCTGGAGGATTTCAGCCGTTCCGCGGTTGAAGCCGAGGCACGCGCGCTCTCCGGCTACCTGCGGCGGCTCGGCGACATCAACCCGGACGGACTCACGGGCATTGAACGGCTCGAGCACGGCATGCTGGCCCCCCACATCCAGAGCCGGATGTTCGAACTCGAGGAAGTGCGCACCTGGGAACGGAACCCCCAGTATTACGCCGACATCATCGCGACGAGCCTGGCCGGTCAGGCGCTGTTTACACACGCACCCGCATCGGAACGCGCAAGGCGTGTGCTGTCGAAGCTGCGGCAGACCCCGCGATTGATCCAGGCGGCCCGCGACAACATCAAGGATCCGCCCGGCATCTTCGTCAAGGTCGGCATCGAGACGATGCGCGGGGTGCTGACGTTCATCGAGCAGGATCTGCCGCGTGCCTTTTCAAGCGTGGACGACCTGCATCTGCTCGGCGACCTCGCCGACGCCCAGACCGAAGCCTTACAGGCCGTTGGCGCCTATGTCGAGTCGCTCGAGAAGGAGATCGCGCCGCGCGCCCGCGCATCGTTTCGTCTCGGGCGCGAGAAATTCGAGCAGAAGGTCAAGCTCGACGAGGGGCTGCCAGTACCGGCGGATCGTCTGCTCGCGATCGCCACGCGCGAGCTGAAAGCCACACAGGAGGCTTTCAAGAGAGTCGCGGGCCGGATGAATGGGGGCGATCCGCTGGAGGTGTGGGCACGGATCAAGGGCGGCCACCCGGCGCCAGGAGAGCTCGTCAGTGTCGGGCGGGATCAGCTCGGCGAGCTGAAGACGTACTTGGAGCGGCAGGCGCTCATCACGCTGCCCTCGGGCGAACCGATTACCGTCGCGCCCACGCCCGAGTTCTATCGCTGGGCGTTCGCAAGCATGTGGACGCCCGGGCCCTTCGAGAGCAAGCCTTCACGTGCGTATTACTACCTGACCGACGTCGACCGTTCGTGGCCCGCGGACCGTCAGCAGGAACACCTGCGGGACTACAACTATCCAACCCTCTGGTCAATCTCGATCCATGAGGTCTATCCGGGGCACTTCCTGCAGTATCAGCACCTGCGCCGCGTCGAATCGAAAGCACGCAAGTCGATCATGTTCGCGCCGGCATCCTTCGTCGAAGGGTGGGCGCACTACTGCGAGCAGATGATGATCGAAGCCGGATTCGGGCGCGAGGATCATCAGGTGGAGCTGGGCCAGCTCGCCGAGGCCCTCATCCGGCTCGTTCGATTCATCGTCGGCATCAGACTGCACGCGGAAGATCTCTCGGTCGAGCAGGGCGTACGGCTCTTCCGGGACGAAGCGTACATGGAGGAGGCGAGCGCACGCCGGGAAGCCGAGAGAGGGACCTTCGATCCGACCTACCTGGTCTATACGGTCGGAAAGCTCATGCTGCTGAAGTTGAGACGGGACTACAAACAGCAGCAGGGCAAGGCGTTTTCGTTACGTACCTTTCACGACACGCTTCTAGGGAACGGCACGGCGCCCTTCTGGGTGCACCGGCAGTTGATGCTGGGTGCCGAAAACGGAGATCTGCTGGACTAGTCTCCAGCCGTCTGCTTTCAGCCTCAGCTGAGAGCTGTAAGCTGAGCGAAAGCTGAATGAATGCCCCTTTACGAGTACCAGTGCGGCGCGTGCGGCCACCGCTTCGAAATCATCCAGAAGTTTTCCGACGCCCCGATCACGGAGTGTCCCGACTGTCGCGGAATGGTCCGCAAGCTGCAGTCGGCGCCTGCGTTCCAGCTCAAGGGTACCGGCTGGTACGCCACCGACTACCCGAAGGCAGGCCAGGCCCCTGCCGACAAAGAGTCGGGCGGTTCGAGCGACAGTTCCGCGAGCGAGAAGGCCGGTGCGGGGGACCAGAGCGAGAAGACCGACAAGTCCGACAAGACCGAGAAGTCTGACAAGTCCGACAAAACCAGCCCGACCGAGAAGAAGACGGAAAGGGCAGAAAAGACCGACCAGGCGAAAAGTGCCAAGCCCGAGGCCTCAAGTCCCAAGAAGACAAGCGGCAGTGAAACTTGAGACTTGAGGTTTGAGACTTACGATCATCGCTTCCCGGCGGGAACCGGGAGCCCGAGCGTCGTAAGGTACGCGGAGAACTGATCCGCGAGGTCGGGACGTTTCAGCGCGAAATAGACCACGGCTTTCAGGAACCCGAGCTTGTTGCCGGTATCGTGGCGTATGCCTTTGATCTCGCAGGCAAAGACCGGTCGGCTCTTGACCAGTTCGCGCAGGCCGTTGGTGAGCTGAATTTCGCCGGTGCGATCGCTCTTGGTCGCGGCGAGCGCAGGAAAGATATCGGGCGTCAGGATGTAGCGGCCGATGATGGCGAGGTCGGACGGCGCTTCGCCTTTCGACGGCTTTTCGACCAGATCGCGAACTTGATGGACGCCCTCCCCCAGCTGCGCGTTCTGATCGAGCGCGATCACCCCGTAGGCCGAGATCTCGTCGCGCGGCACGCGCTCGACCGCGAGCACGGGCCCTCCCACCTGCTCGAACACCGCCATCAGCTGTTTGATCGCCGGCGGATCGGCATCGATCACGTCGTCGCCCAGGATGACCGCGAAGGGTTCCTGGCCGACGAGCTCCCGCGCGACCAGCACCGCGTGGCCAAGGCCGAGCGGCTCGCCCTGTCGCACATAGGCGAAGTTGATCATGTTCGAGATCTTGCGGATCTCGGCGAGTTGTTCGCGCTTGCCGCGCGCTTCCAGGAACGTCTCGAGCTCGACCGACACGTCGAAATGGTCTTCGATGGCGTTTTTGCCCCGACCCGTGACCATGAGGATATTGGTGATACCGGCGGCGACGGCCTCTTCGACACCGTACTGAATGATCGGTTTGTCGACGAGCGGGAGCATCTCCTTCGGCTGCGCCTTTGTCGCGGGGAGGAAGCGGGTACCCAAGCCAGCAACTGGAAAGACGGCCTTGCGGACGGCTGAATTCACGCCCGCATCGTAGCAGAGGTGCAACCCGGTCGCGAAGATACAATGAGGCTGGGGTGGAGGCTCCGGGATTCCGCTGGCGCTGGAGATCACAGCTGGTGAAGCCGGCTGAGCGCGGAGGCGGCAGATCCGAGTCTGGTGCACATGCTCGATCCGACCTATATCCGCGACAATATCGAGGTGGTCCGTAGCGGGCTTCGCGCCCGCGGACTCGATCCTGACAAGGCCCTCGAGGAGCTCTCCACGCTCGAATCGGTCCGCCGGCGCGTCATCCCCGAGCTCGAGGGGTTGAAACGGCAGCAGAATACGTCGGGAGATGAGATCGCACGCGCCCGACGCATGGGAAAGGACACCACGCCGGTGCAAGACGCCAACCGGATACGGGCCCAGCAGATCAAACAGCTGGGGGTCCAACTCGACGCCGTCGAATACCAGCGCACGCGGGCGCTCCTGGTGCTGCCCAACCTGCCCCACGCGAGCGTCCCCGTCGGCAAGACGGCCGCCGACAACCAAGTCGTCCGCAGCCAGGGCGAGCCGCGGGTCTTCGACTTCGAGCCCCAGCCGCACTGGGAACTCGGCCCCGCGCTCGGCATCATCGACTTCGAGCGCGCCACCCGCATGGCGGGCGCACGTTTCTCGGTGTTGAGCGGCCAGGGAGCGCAGCTCTCGCGTGCGCTGATCAACTTCATGCTCGATCTCCATACACGGGAGCACGGTTACCGGGAGATCGAGCCGCCGTTCCTGGTCAACAGCGCCGCGCTGACCGGCACGGGGAATCTGCCGAAGTTCGAGGGCGACCTGTTCAAGATCGCGGGCGACTGGGACTTGTATCTTGTGCCGACCGCGGAAGTGCCTCTGACCAATCTGCATCGAGGCGAGATTCTCGACGGGCGCGAACTGCCGATACGGTACACCGCCTATACGCCCTGCTTCCGCAGCGAGGCAGGATCCTACGGACAGGACGTCCGCGGCCTGATCAGGCAGCACCAGTTCGACAAGGTGGAGCTCGTCAAGCTCACGCTTCCCGAGCAATCGTACGAGGAGCTGGAAAGGCTCACCGCGGATGCCGAAGAGGTGCTGAAACGGCTCGAGCTGCCCTACCGGACGGTCCTGCTCTGCTCGGGCGACATGGGATTCGCGTCCGCCAAGACCTACGACATCGAGGTGTGGCTGCCGAGCCAGAAGGCCTATCGGGAGATTTCCTCGTGCAGCAACACCGAAGCGTTTCAGGCGCGGCGCGCGAACATCAGGTTTCGCGCCGGGGGGACGGGCAAAACCGACTTCGTCCACACGCTCAACGGCTCGGGCCTCGCGGTTGGCCGCACGTTGGTCGCGATTCTGGAGAACTGCCAGCAGAGGGACGGCTCGGTGACCATTCCGCCAGCTCTGCGGCCCTATATGGACGGGAAAGAGGTTATCAGCGCGCGCTGAGCCAGAAAAGGCGTATACTTCAACTCGCTCCTTACGTAAACCAGCCTGCGTTCATCCAGCGCCGACCGGTCTTCGGGCAGGCGTTGGGCATCCCCAAGCAATCACGTCCTGCTGGAGCGCATCCGCTATTCGATGGATTTCGAGGAGATGGCAATGGCACCAATGAACGGCACGATCAAGCGGCTTGTCAGCGACAAGGGATTCGGCTTCATCCTGGCAAGCGATGGGAACGAGTACTTCTTCCACAACTCCGCGTGTGCTCAAACTCACTTCGACGACCTTCGCGAAGGACAAGCCGTCACATTCGAGCAAGGACAAGGCCCGAAGGGTCCCCGAGGCGAGAACGTCAGACTCGCGTAGATGACCCGCAAGGGTTGAAGCAGAACGACAACCCCAGTTGCTTCGGACGCCGGAGTGCTGGAATCGGGCGCATGTCGGCCAGTCCGGAAGGATCGGCTGCGCGATGGGGGAAGAGGTTCAACAATGGATGACACTCTGTCGCGGGTCGTCGTTCCCTACGCCGATTTTCTCGCGCGCAGGGAAAGGCGGGGCCGAATCAACGCGGAACTCGAGCAGCCGGCCGTCCCCCCTCCGGTCGACCCTGAGGATCAGCCGCTGGCGGTCGCCGTCGATGTGAGACCGGTTTCAGGCGAGCTGAAATAGACAGCCCGATGAAGCGCGGCGAGCCAGCCGGCCGCCCTCCCGGCTGCGGGACCCTGAAGCGGACAAGCCAGGCTCCAGCCGCCGGGGGGCGTCAGTAAGCTCATCTTTGTACGAATGTTTTGAACGAATGTTCGGCGTCGAGAGGGATGTGCCGGCGAAGACCGTCGCGCCGCCCACCCGCCGATCGTTCGCCAGCTTGTTGACTTCCCCCAAAATTAGGTAGATATTTTCCGGTGGAAGCCGGGTCCCTCGGAAGATGAGGGCTATCGAATCCGGAACGGACCTCCGCGTAGCCAGGCACCATGATCAGCTCGGTCCCGCAGCGGATAAGGAGCCTTCAGATGACGCAACGATCTCTTACGTCAGCCGGCGTGGCCGCACTGCTCGCGATTCTGGCAGTGACCGCTGTCCCGCTCGCTGGCCAGGCGCCCGCGCCGGCGGCGAAGAATGGCGCGTCCGGCAAGGCCTACGTGCCGCCCAAGACTCCGGACGGCCAGCCGGATCTGTCGGGATATTGGACGGTCTCGACATATATTCCGTTCGAACGCCCGAAAAATGTGACGAAGGAGTTCTACACGCCTGAGGAGATGGCCAAAATCGAAAAGGACGAGGCGGCGATCGAGGAGAACCACCGCGAGGCCAAACCCGGCGATCCGGAGGACGTGCACTACGACCGGACGCAGTTCGGGCTGACCCGGAGCCAGATCCGGTTCGCCCGAAACCTGCGGACGGCGCTGATCTTCGATCCCCGCGACGGACGGATTCCTCCACAGACCGCCGAAGCCCAGAAGCGGAATGCCGAACTTGCCGCCGCCCGAAAACGCCGAGGCGATCTGGACTCCGTCCAGACAATGGCCTTCGACGACCGCTGCGTGATGATGCCCGGGCATCAACCCCCCATTTTCCACTCGGGGTATTTTCCCAATTATCAGATCATTCAGTCGCCCGGCTACGTGACGATTCTCTCCGAGCGCCTCCACGATGCGCGGATCATTCCTCTGGACGGACGGCCGTTTTCCCCACCGAGTGTCCGATCATGGACGGGGATCTCGCGCGGCCACTGGGAGGGCAATACGCTCGTGGTCGAGACGCGGAACACCAATGGCAAGATTCAGGCGGCGGCGAGCGGACCAATGTCGCAGCAGGCGGTGGTAGGCGGAAGCGAGGAACTGCGGGTGATTGAACGGTTCACGCGTGTGGACGCCGACGCGATCGAGTACCGGTTTACGGTCGAGGATCCCAAGACGTGGGAGAAACCGTTTAGCGGGGAAGTACCGTTCGTGAAGATGGAGATCCAGGGTCCCTTCTTCGAGCACGCCTGCCACGAGGGGAATCGTGCGCCCGCGAACATGCTCAGCGTGGCACGCTTCCAGGAGAAAAAGGCCGCCGAAGCGGCCGCGAAGAAAAGCTCGAACTAGCGCAGCGCCTGGACGAAGCGCGCCGAGGGTCCCAGCGAGTGTCCCGATCAATTCGACCTCCCGACACTCGCCGGGATCTCCTCAGCGTTGTAGTCGAGACCCGGTTCTCGCACCAAGCAACCACGGCGATCGGATCGTTCCCCACGAGCGTGGCAACCCGCCCCGTCGTTCGACGCACACGACACGACCATCGGCCGCCCGTGATGAGCGGCTACGACACGGGAGGCCTCCCGCGCGCGGCATAACCACAGGCATTCGCTGACGATCGCGTTCGGACGTCCGGCCACACTCTTCACCCAACCGAGTCACCTCGGAAGGAGCCTGACGGAATGAGCCACATAACCTTGAAGGTGAACGGCAGTGCCCACACCTTCGATATCGACCCGACGACTCCCCTGCTCTTCATCCTTCGGAATGACCTCGGCTTGCAGGGGCCGCGATTTGGCTGCGGCCTTGGCCAGTGCGGAGCATGCTCGGTCATTATCAACGGCGCGGCGGTCCGCTCCTGTATTACCCCGTGCTCCGCCGTGAAAGGGGAGATCACTACGCTCGAAGGATTGGCCAACGCAGGCACGCTTCACCCGGTGCAGCGAGCCTGGATTGACGAGCAGGTGCCCCAGTGCGGCTTCTGTCAGAACGGGCAAATCGTGAATGCCAAGGTGCTGCTGGACCGCCATCCGAATCCGACCGATGCGGAGATCCGGGACGGGATGGTCGGGATCCTGTGCCGCTGCATGACGTATTACCGCATTCAGGCGGCCATCAAGCGAGCTGCGGCGTCGATGGCGGCTGCCCGGCCGGCCTCGAGGGAGGCGTAGCATGACGACCTTCACGAACGTTCCGAAGCAGGTCGAGGAGCTGGTGGCGGAGTGGAGCGGCACGATTTCCCGGAGGAGCTTCCTCAAGAGTTCGGGTTTGCTCGTCGTGAGCTTCAGCGCCGCGCCAATTGTCGACGCCAACCCGCTCGGCCTTGTCGCAAGTAGCGCTGCCGCCGCGATGCAGGCTGGCGGTCCGTACCCCGACCCCAACTTCAGACACCTCGATTCGTGGATCGTCATTCATGAGGACAGCACGGCGACCTTCTATGTCGGCAAGACGGACGGGGGCCAGGGCACCGGAACGGCCTTGCGGCAAATGATGTCGGATGAACTCGACATCGCATTCAACAGGACCAGTCTCCTGATGGGCAGCACCGACATCACTGTCGATCAGGGCGGATCGGGAGGTTCCGATGCCATCCAGGTCGACGGCTGGCCCATTCGGCGCGTCGCAGCCGAGGCCCGGCGGGTCCTGCTGGAGCTCGCGTCCGCACGGTTTGGCGTGCCCGTCGACCAGCTTGCAGTCAGCGAAGGCGTGGTCACCGTCACCGCAGATCCGTCCCGAAAGGCCACCTACGGAGAGCTGATCGGCGGAAGACGGTTCAACGTCACGCTGACGGGCGACAACATCAACGCGACCACTGGCGTCGCCAAGGTAAAAGCGGTCCAGGATCTCAAGATCGTCGGCCAGTCGATTCAGCGCTACGACATTCCTGCGAAGGTGGACGGCTCATTGAAATGGGCCGTGGACGTCAAGCTTCCCGGCATGCTTCACGCCCGCAATGTGAAGCCGCCGGTGGCAGGTGCGAAGCTCGTCGGCATCGATGAGTCTTCCGTTCGACGCCTGCCTGGATTCGTCAAGGTAGTGAGCAAGGGCAACTACCTCGCGGTTGTCTGCGAACGGGAAGAGCAGGCGGTCAAAGCGGCGAGACAGCTCAAGGCGAACTGGCAGAAGCCGGCGACGCCATCCTTCCCGACCTCAGAGAACCTGTACGAGTACATGCGTAAAGCCACGCCCACGTGGAGCCCCGAGCCAAACGTGGTTGGAAACCCGGACGCGGCGCTGGCGGGCGCCGCGAAGGTCGTCGAAGCCGAATACGATTTCCCGTTCCAGGGACATACCGCCATCGGCCCGGCCCACGCCACAGCCGATCCGTCGAACGGACAGATGACGATCTACTCCAATGACATGAAATCCTACGGTCTGCGGAACGGCGTCGCCGAGTTTCTCCAGATGCCACGGGATCAGGTGCGCGTCGTCTGGATGGAGGGACCCCAGACGTACGGTCGCACGGCCGCCGACGACGCGGGCTTCGAGGCCGCGTTCCTTGCCAAGGAAATCGGCAAGCCGGTTCGACTGCAGTGGATGAGGCACGAGGAAACGGCCTGGGATACCAAGGGTCCGGCGTACACATTCAAGTTGCGCGGCGGTCTCGATTCGCACGGCAACCTGATCGCGCTGGATTACCATGCGCGAGCGGCTGATCACAATCACATCGGTTACAACGAACCCGATACTGTTTTGATTGCCCAGCTCTCCGGGCGGCGGCGTTCCGCGCCCGCGCGTGGCGGAGCGGCCGCGCCTTCTGAGCTGTACGCCATCCCGAACCGGCGCAGGTTGGCCGAGGTGGTGGCCTTGCCGCTCGTTTGGGAATCGCCGCTTCGCACCGGCAACTTGCGGGATCCCAATGGTCCGCAGGTGACCTTCGCCAGCGAGTCCTTCATCGATGAACTCGCCGCTGCGGCAGGAGCGGATCCGGTCGAATTTCGCATCAAGCTCCTTATGGCCGGCAAGACCGACGACGAGCAGTTCAGGCGTGCCCGCTCCATCGCCGCGGTCAAGGCAGTGGCGGAGGCGTACGGGTGGGATCCCCGTTCTTCGCCGAAGCCGCGCGGCGCCGGACCCATTCTTGCCGGGCGGGGGATCGCGTATGCCTACCGTAACCAAACCGTGATCGCACAGATCGCCGAGGTCGAGGTCAACCGCCGAACCGGTCACGTCTGGGTGAAGCGGCTGGTCTGCGCGCACGACTGCGGGCTGGTCATCAACCCCGAAGGATTGCGCCGCACCATCGAGGGCAACATGCTCTTCGGGTTGAGCCGCACGCTCCACGAGGAAGTGCGTTTCGACACGGAGAAGGTGACGAGCGTGGATTGGAATACTCATCCAACCCTCACGCACGCCGACACGCCGGCGACGATCGACATCGTGTTGCTGAACGGCGATCCCAATCCGAACCGGCCCGACCTTCCCCACTACGGAGCTGGCGAGGCGGCGTGCCGACCCACGGGAGCGGCAGTCGCCAACGCGATTTTCGACGCGACCGGGGTGCGTCTCCGCCGGGTTCCATTCCGGGACGGGCGGGTACTCGAAGCGCTCGAGGCGGCACGCGTCTGACGAAACAGCCGGATTTCATTCAACGATGAAGGGAGCGAGAGGTCGGAGCCCCACCGTCACATCTACGTGACACAGACAGCCGCCGGTCATCTTTGCCTTCAGACGTTGAGTACTTTCGACGGAGACTACCATCATGAGGAGAGTGCCGTGAGCGAAGCTGATGAAGACTTCGCCTCGATGTTCGAGGCTTCTATTCAAGCCAAGCGCATCGAGAAGGGTCAGACTATCGAGGGTACGATCGTGGCGATCGGCGCGGACGTGGCATTCGTGAACGTTGGTGGCAAGGGCGAGGCGCTCATCGAGATCGCCGAATTGAAGGACGCCGAGGGCCTGCTCGA
The DNA here is from genome assembly GCA_963814975.1 of uncultured Acidobacteriota bacterium. Lineage (GTDB taxonomy): Bacteria > Acidobacteriota > Vicinamibacteria > Vicinamibacterales > CAVVIG01 > CAVUXJ01. The sequence continues at coordinate 428,606 of CAWFFB010000022.1, forward strand.
TGTCAACGTTGGCGACCGGATCCAGGCGATGGTCGTGTCAACCGAAGGAGGGCTCACTCTGTCCCGGCGGCTGGCTCGCGGTGCCGCAACCGACGCGCAGCTCGAAAACGCGTTCTTCGCCGGGCTGCCGGTGGAGGGCAAGATCGAAGGCGATGTGAAGGGCGGATACCAGGTGCGGATCGGCACGAAGCGAGCCTTCTGCCCGTTCTCTCAGATCGATATCGTGCGGACGACAGATCCGGCGCAGCACGCGGGACGTGTCTACGCCTTCCGCATCATCGAGTACAAGCAAGGCGGCCGAAATGTCATCGTCTCGCGGCGTGCGTTGCTCGAAGAGGAGCAGCGTGCCAGCGCCGTCGAGGTCCGCCGGTCGATTGCCGTGGGCGCGGTGGTGGCTGGGCGTGTCACCTCCGTCCGTGACTTCGGCGCGTTCGTCGACTTGGGCGCTGGCGTGCAGGGTCTGCTTCACGTGTCCGAGATGGCATGGTCCCGCGCGTCGGACGCCTCTCAGATCGTGACGCCCGGGGAAGAGATCATCGTCAAGGTCCTCCGCATAGACGACGACACCCAGAGGATCGCCCTTGGATTGAAGCAGCTCAGCGCCGATCCGTGGTCAACGGTGCAGGCGACCTACGAGATGGGCCAGGTGCGCACCGGGCGGGTCTCCCGCGTCACGGAGTTCGGTGCGTTCGTCGAGCTCGAGCCTGGGATTGAAGGGCTGGCGCACGCCTCCACCTTTGCGCCGACTGGACATTCGAAGGGGTGGTCCCGATCGGTCGCCGTCGGAGCCACGGCGGCGTTCGAAATCCTGAACATCGATCTCGAGAAGAAGCGAATTGCCCTCGCCTTTGTAGACGGAGGGTTCCGCGAGGGCTGCCGGAGCGCCGCCGCAATCGGAAGTCGTGCCTGGCGCGCGTCTCACGGGCAAAGTCGAGCGCCACGAGAAGTTCGGCGTGTTCGTCTTCCTCGCCCCGGGACGCGCTGGTGTCATCCCGTTAAGCGAAACGGGCATTGCGAGGGAAGCCGACGTCGCCAAAGCGTTTCCTGTCGGCGCCGATGTCGAGGTCGTCGTCCTCGAGGTCGACCCGTCCGGTCGGCGGATTCGCCTCAGCCGCAAGGCGGTTCTGGACGCGCGCGAGGCTGAGGAAGTGCGCGAGTATACCGACCGCGCGGACCTCATTCCGCCGGAAGGGTTCGGATCGCTTGCCGATAAGCTCCGAGGCGCACTCAGGCCGCGGGAGAAGTGATCCGCTCTAGCGTAGCAGCACGATGAATAGTGCGGCGAGAGCGCACGAGGAGCGCGGTGACGCCGATGAGCGTTGCGAGCGCCGTGCCCGAAGGCCTGGTCTTCTTCTGCGTGTGGAACAACGACTGCTGCATCACCCGTTTGCCGGCGAGCACGTCCTGGATCCCCGCCTCCAGGTGCCGATGGTGGATCGCCTTCAACGCGTCGCCGCCCGGCTCGCTAGCCGCCGCCATTGCCGCCTTTAATACGGCGTTCCGGATGTCTCCGCCGCTGACTTCGTAAGTCTCCGCCAGTGCGCGGAAATCGACATCGCCCGCCAGCGGCGTGCGCGTCGGGTGCATCTGTACCCGCCAGATTTGCTCCCGCTCGTCGACCCCCGGCATCTCGAACAGCACATGCGTGCGGATGCGGCGCTCGAATGCCGGATCGAAATTCGCGGCGAGATTCGTGGCAAAAATCACCACGCCGTTGAACGTCTCGAGCTCCTTGAGCAGCACGTTGACGACGGTATTGGACTCCCGAAGGAATCCGAGCTCGAGAGAGGCAGACCGTCGCGAGGCGATTGCGTCGGCCTCGTCGAACAGCACCACGGCGTTTTCCTCGCGGGCCAGACGAAATACCGCGCGAGACATTCTTCGGCGTTGCCCCCATCCACATCGACTCCACTTCGGCGTAACGGACGACGAGCAGCCGGCGTCCGAGGGCGTGCGCGATCGCCTCGGCGCAGATCGTCTTGCCCGTTCCAGGCGGTCCCGCGAAGTTGAAGGCGAGCGCAAGGCCGGTGGGATGGCGTTCGCCCAGACCCCAGCGATTGAAGATCAGGTCGTGGCTCGTGACGTGGGCCAGTGCCTGATCGAGCGCGCGGCGTGTAGCCGAAGGCAGGATCACGTCGTCAAAGCTGCGGCGCGGCAGGGTCGACTTCAACAACGCGCCGTGACTCGGTCAGACTGCTGAAGACACGAAGGAGTGGATTCGACATGGCTTACCTGATGCTACACCGTCACGGTCGCGCGAACGTGCTTGGCCCATGTGGGGTCGCTCGCGGAGCCCGCCAGCAATCCGTCGTTGCCCCTTCGAGACGCCCGGGAGAGAATGCTCAATCGAAGGACCGAGCTGCCTGACACGTCAGAGGCAAACTCACCGTCCGGCGAACGAGACGAGAGCCATCGACCGTGAACGTTTTCGTTTCCTATCAGCGTGCCGATACCGCGCTTGCCGCTCATGCCCTGGGATACGCGTTGCGCCTCGGCGGACACGAAGCGTTCGTCGACACCGGAAGCATTGGTGTCGGGCAACTCTATCGCCAGGCCGTGAGGATCGTCGGACCATTCAGCAAGCGCCGGCGAAAGGTTCCTTGAGCAACCGATCGCGCGCGACGGCGGCCCCCCCGTCATCGTTTATGCCGGCACGTGGGCCGTGGCCCAGCGCGACGATCTCGTCAGGCGAGGCGCCCTCGACGTTATGGCCGACCGAGAGCATCTCTTCACCACCGTGCTCGAGGTGCTCGGCCGCAGCCCGCAGCCGGCCGACGAGTGACAACGATGAACCCACCGCTTTCCTCAAATTCGTCTCGGAGGTGTCCGATGTGGCGATTGATTCCGGTGGTCCTGCTCTGTGGCGCGCCCACACACCGGCGGTCCGACCGCGATTGCCGGTCTCCGCGCTGCGGCACAAATCACCCGTGACTCAAAGGGCATCGCCCATCTGCAGGCCGCGAACCGGCACGACCTCTACCTCCTCCAAGGCTACGTGCACGCGCAGGACCGCTTCTTTCAGATGGATCTCTCCTGCCGGCAGGCGAGCGGCACTCTCGCCGAGCTGCTGGGGCCGTCGGCGCTCGCCACCGATGTGGAGTTCCGGACGATAGGCATCCGGCGGGCTGCGGAGCGGTCGTTCAGCGCCCTGTCCCCTCGCGCGCGGGCGGCGCTGACCGCGTATGCGGACGGCGTGAACGCGTTCCTCGGCTCGAACCGCCTGCCATCCGAGGACCGCGCCCTGGAGCTGACTCACGCCGAGCCGTGGACTGCCCTCGACAGTGCGGCCGTCGCCAAGCTGCTCGCGTTCGGATTGTCGTTCGACCTGTCGGACATCGATCTCACGGTCACGCTCGCCTCGTACGAAGGCGCCGGCAGCGCGGCCGGTTTCGACGGACGGAAACTCTTCTTCGAGGATCTGTTTCGATCGGCGCCGTTCGACCCGGCGGCCACCATCCCCGACTCGTCCACACCTCTGGCGCCACCGCGTGGCGGGCGCACCGGTTTGCGCCGACCGACGTCACCCACGGCCACTTGGGGGAGACCGGTATCACGCTCGCGCGCCGGTACCTGACATCCGTGGGTCGTCTGCCGCTCGTGCGGCGATACGTCGAGGGCGATCGACATGCCAGCTCGAGTGAGTGGGCGATTAGCGGCAGGCTGACAACCAGCGGTTTCGCGATGATCGCAACGATCCTCATCTGACGCTCGGCGTGCCCGCAACCTGGTATCCGATCGGGCTGCATGCCGGATCGCTCGACGTGGTCGGCAACAGCTTCGTTGGCGCGCCATTCGTCATTCTGGGCCAGAATCGACGGATCGCGTGGGGTGGGACCAAGAACCCGATGGACGTCACCGACGTGTTTCAGGAACAGATCGTCCTCGATCCCGCCTCACCGAGCCAGCTGAGCACCGTCCACGCCGGCCAGAACGAGCCGATCGTCGCCTTGCCGCAGGTGTTCAGGACGTCTGAACTCGGAGACGGCATCGCGAACAACCTCACGACCGTCCCGCCGGGCGGCCCGATTCCCGCCGCGACGTTGATCGTGCCGCGCCGCAACAATGGTCCGATCATCCAGGCCGGTGCAGTTCCCGGTCCGGCGCTGAGCGTGCAATACACGGGTTTCGCGCCGACGCGGGAGCTGGATGCGTTCATGATGTTCAACGAAGCACGCAGCCTCGAAGATTTCGTGGAGGGGCTTCAGTGGTTCGACGTCGGGTCACAGAACTTCGCCTACATCGACAACCGGGACAACATCGCGTATTTCACGAGTGGCGAGATGCCAATCCGCGAGGATCTGCAGGCCGGGCTTGTCAATGGTCTGCCGCCGTTCTTCATCCGGAATGGAGTCTCGGGCAATGAGTGGGTGCCCGACGATGACCCGCCGGCGGATCGCGCGAATCGCTTCCAGATACTCCCCTTCCAGGAGATGCCGCACACGATCAATCCGCGCGCGGGGTTCTTCGTGAGCGCGAACAACGATCCAACCGGATCGACGCTCGACAACGATCCGCTGAACCAGCTTCGTCCCGGTGGTGGTATCTACTACCTGAACCCGGGCTAGAGCGTTTTCCGATCGTACGTAGTACGGCAGTCATGGGACTTCTCTCGCGGGGAGGGAGGAATGGCGCCGTATTCGATGGACTTGCGCACGCGGGTGTTGGCGGATTGTGACGCGGGATTGGCGGCCAAAGAGGTCGCGGCCAAGTTTCGGGTGAGCCGTTCGTGGGTCAATCGCCTGGTGCAGCGGCGTCGCGAGACCGGCGAAGTCGGGCCACGGCCACAGCAAGTATTTAAGAAGCAAGCGTTCGCCGGCCAAGAGGATCGACTGCGCACGTTGGTGGACGCCCAGCCCGATCGGACGCTGGCGGAACTCCGCGAGGCGTTACACAGTTCGGCCAGCCTGTCGTCGGTCTGGCGCGCCTTGGACCGACTTCGCTTGACGGTCAAAAAAAACGGTCCACGCCGACGAACAACGCCGGCCCGACGTCGTGGGTGAGCGTCGCCAATGGCGCGAGTGGCAGCCGCTCCGCGATATGCGGCATTACGTCTTTCTCGATGAATGCGGCGTTACCACCGATCTGTTACGTCGCTATGGCCGGAGCCCCCGTGGGACGCGACTGCGGGATCACACGCCCTGTAGTCACTGGCAGACGCACACGGTGATCGCCGCGCTCCGCCTCGAGGGTCTCGACGCACCGGCCGTGTTCGACGGGCCCATCGATAGTCCGAGTTTCCTGGCCTATATCGAACAAGTGCTGGTGCCCACGCTGCGCCCAGGCGACGTCGTCGTGCTCGACAACCTCGCGGTCCACAAACAGCCCGAGGTCCGGGCCGCGATGAGCAGGTGGGGGCGCACATTCGGTTTCTCCCGCCCTACAGTCCTGACTTCAATCCGATCGAGCTGGCGTTTGCCAAATTGAAAGCATTCTTACGCGCCGCGCGCCCGCGTAGCTACGAGCAGGTCTGCGGCCTGATCGCGATGGCGCTCGACCTCTTCACGGCCGACGAATGCGCAGATTATGCCCGGCATTGCGGCTACCGTGTTGCTACGTCGTAATGGAAAACGCTAGGAGGGCTTCCGCGCAGGCCGTGCCACGACTCTGATTCGTCAGAAACTTGCCCGACGCGGCGCAGTGTCGTTCAAGGACATGCAGGAGATGCAGGCTGACACCGTGATGATCGATGCCGGCGTGTTCGTGCCCTACATCCTCACCGCCTTCGGCCGTGCGCATAGACCGGGAGCGCCCCCTGCGCTCGCTGCCCTCGGCCAGAATCCTGGAATTGCGGAGGCGGTGAAACGTCTTGGACGGTGGGACTTCTCGACGCCAACCGGCATCCCGGAAGGGTACGACGCGACCGACGTGAGCGGCGAGCTGGCCGCGCCCACCGAGCGCGAAATGGCGTCGAGCGTTGCGGCGACCATTTACAGCGTATGGCGAGCGCAGTTTATCGGGAACACCATCGATGCACCGCTCGTCGCCCTCGGTCTGCAGGACCACCTCGCATCTGATCGGGAGGCGCTGTCGGCGCTCCGTCACCTCCTCGAAACATTCGCGACAGGCAGTGGTATCGGTCGATCGGGTCTGAATTTCTTCAACCTCCCGGGCGTCGCCCCCACAGCGGCGAATGCCGCGGATCGGCGTGACATTCTGATACTGCAAAGCCTCGCCGATGCGCTCGTGCGGCTGGCCGGGCCCTCCTTTGCCGCCGCCTTTCAGCAGTCAACGAACCAGGACGACTACCGGTGGGGCAGACTCCATCGCATCGTGCTCGGGCACATCCTGGACGGCCGGTTCAGCATTCCGCCAGCCGGCGGAGCATTTCCGCAGCCGCTTGTCGGGCTGCCGGGCATTCCCACCGACGGGGGCTTTCAAACGCTCGACCGGGCCGATCACCCAGTGCGAGCCGACACCGAGAACGGGTTCATGTTCGCAGAAGGGTCGTCGCAGCGCAGCGTGCACGAGGCGCGGCAGGAGGGCATTCGCGGTGTGTCGTCGCTGCCCGGTGGTGTGAGCGGCGTGCTTCGCAGCCCGTTGTATCTCAATCTGCTGCCCGCGTGGCTGACCAACGAGGCGTACCCATTGCTGCACGGGGTGAGCGATCAGCAGGACGACATGTCCGTGACGCAATTCGTGCCAGAGCGAAACTAGGTCTTTTCGCGAAAGGTTGGGTCACTAGCCGACCTCCTGAGCAGTGGATAGAGCAGCCGGCGACATCGGTGCTATCGTCGTTGGAGCGATGCCTTCGCCACGCCCTCGCTCCGTCGTCGAACGAATGGCCGGCTACACCCCGGGCGAGCAGCCCAAGCCGGGCGAACGGGTCATCAAACTCAATACCAACGAGAACCCGTTTCCGCCGAGCCCCCGCGTCGTCGATGCCATCCGCCGCATCACACCGGATGCCCTGCGCCGCTACCCCTCATCAATGGCTGACGAATTCCGTGCGGTCGGCCGCCCGGGTGCACGGCGTCTCCCCCGAAAGCATCCTGGCGGGTAACGGCAGCGACGACATCCTGCAGATCGCACTCCGCAGCTACTGCGGCCCAGGCGACGTCCTTGCCTGCCCGGATCCGACCTACTCGCTTTACCCGGTGCTCGCGGAGCTTGCGGACGTTCGGCTCATCCCGGTGCCGTGGGAGGCCGGCTGGCGGTTGCCGACCGAGGCGCTGTTGAGCGAGCGAGCGCGCGCAATTTTCTTCGCGAATCCCAACTCGCCGTCAGGAACGTCGGTGGCTGTCGCAGAGATCGAGGCGCTGGCCAGGGCGACCGAGGCGCTCGTGCTCGTGGACGAAGCGTACGCGGACTTTGCCGACGACAACTGCCTGAGTCTGCCGGGGCGACGACCGAACGTCCTCGTCACGCGCACGTTCAGCAAGGGCTACGGCCTGGCAGGCCTGCGGTTTGGCTACGCCATCGGCGATCCGGAAGTGATCGCGCAGATGGCCAAGGTCAAGGACAGCTACAACTGCGACGCGATTGCCATCGCGGCGGCGTGCGCCGCGCTCGACGATCGTGGAGTACGCACGCGCGAACTGGCGGGCCATTCGAGCCGAACGCGAGAGACTGTCCTCGGAGCTCGAGCGCCGCCGGTTCGCGGTCATCCCGAGCCAGGCGAATTTCCTGCTGGTGACCACGCCGGATGCGGCACATGCGGGATGGCTCTACGCCGCCCTCAAGGTGCGCGGGGTGCTGGTCCGGTTTTTCGACAAGCCGGCATTGGACAACAAGCTGCGGATCAGCGTCGGCGCCCCCGCGGAGAACGACGCGTTGCTTGCTGCACTTGATGCGGCCTTTGCTCATGAACCGTCGCGGATGGGACGGTCGACGACGGCTTGATCGCCTGCCGGGGGCGCCGAAGCGATCACGGCCGATGTGGCAATGCCTGAGGCGACTGCACGTTTCTCGACCGATTGCCCGATCCGCGTTGATCGTCTAGGTGCCGCAGAAAGTCTGGTGCACGATTTCTTCTGGTTGCGGTGGCGTTTCAAGGTCGGCGTATTCGATTTGTTCAGCGTAGGGCGCGACCAGGGCATCGACGAGACGGTGAAACGGGGCGAAGTCGCCACGATAGGCGCTCTGGATGGCTTGTTCCACTCGGTGGTTGCGCGGGACCAGGACCGGGTTGGCAGCGCCCATGTCGACGAGGGGCCTGGCGAGGTTGGCTTCCTTACGCCACTTGGCGAGCCATTTTTCAAAAGGCTCGCCGTTCGAAAACATCGCAGTGAGCGCGTGAGGATGTCCTCCACCGGCGACGCGCGTGAGGTGACGGAAGAAGAGAGTGAAATCGATCTCCTGCAAGGCGAGCAGATCCAGACACTCCTGGATGAGTTCAACCGGCGCTTCCGGTGGGAGGCCGAGTTTGGCGAAGAAGCGGGCGATGTACTGGCCGCGGAATCGCCCCGGATATCCGGAGAGTGCGGCTTCGGCGATCCCGATCGCTTCACTTTGATCCTCAGATAACAAGGGCAGCAGCGTTTCCGCGAAACGGGTGACGTTCCAGAGGCCGATGTCGGGCTGGCTGCCCCAGGCATAACGGCCACGGGAGTCGATCGAGCTGTAGACGCAGCGCGGATGGAAGGTATCCATGAACGCGCACGGGCCGTAGTCGATCGTCTCCCCGGAGATGGCGGTGTTGTCCGTGTTCATCACGCCGTGGATGAAGCCAAGAGACATCCACTGGGCGATGAGGTCCGCCTGAGCAGTCGCGACCGACTCCAACAGCGCCACATACGGACGTGACGCATGAGCGGCGTCCGGATAGTGACGGGCGATCGCATGATCGGCGAGCAGCCGCAGCGCATCCAGGTCGTTGCGCGCCCGAAAGTACTCGAACGTTCCAACGCGAATGTGACTGGCCGCCACACGGGTGAACACGGCGCCCGGCAGCAGCCCATCCGGACGCACGATGCTTTCGCCGGTCGTCACGGCGGCAAGCGCTCGCGTCGTGGGTACCCCGAGCGCGGCCATGGCTTCGCTGACGATGTATTCGCGGAGCACCGGGCCGAGAGCTGCCTTGCCATCGCCGCCGCGGGAGAATGGTGTGCGCCCCGACCCCTTCAGCTGCAGATCGCGACGTGCGCCCTCAGTGTCGACGACTTCACCGAGCAGAATCGCACGGCCGTCGCCGAGTTGCGACACGAATCCACCGAACTGGTGGCCGGCGTAGGCCTGTGCAATCGGTTCGGCCCCCTGGGGCATCGGCGTTGCCAGCGAGCATCTGCGAGGCCGTCAGGTGATTTCAGCCAGTCGGCATCCAGCGACAGTTGCGCCGCCAGTCCGAGGTTGAGGCGAATGAGCGTCGGTTCCGGAACCCGGGCGGGCTGCTGTCTGGCGAAGAAACGTTCGGGCAGCTCGACGTACGTGTTGTCGAAGAGAATGTTCATAGAACCCGTTTACTTGACGTTAACGGCCTGCAGGCAAGCCGTGGAGTTTGCCCGGATTCTTCCACTGACGCTGGCCGCCGTGGACTTCATCCGCCGGTCAGCGGGCTCATGACCGCTGGCCGCATGGCCGTCGGGCAGCGCAATTGCGGCAAATGCCCCCCGAAGCTTCCTTCTCGTGCCCATTTCCAGCCTGGGTCTTTCCAGGGGGTATCCGTAAGCTGGCAGCGTACCTCACTGCCAAGAAAACGCCGTCAATGCTGTCATTCACCGTGGAATCTGGATGAGCGAATGTTCCTTGCACGAATGCGGGTCGTGGACGACAAGCAGCGTGGCGCCCATAGAAAGAAGCTGCTCTTTTTCAACCCACCGCCGTCTGAAGGATCTGCCGTTGATAGGATCCGCGACTCGACGTCTGACGAGGGATACAATTGATGAAGCGGCGTCGGATCCGGGGGAAAGTGACACCGTCGGCGACACCGACCCAGCTGAGGCTGATAGTCGTTCGCAAGCCGCCAGGATTTCTTAGCAATTTCGACGCGGAGGGATGGCCGAGTGGTCGATGGCGGTGGTCTTGAAAAACTGATCGGCCACTTTTCCGAATTCGCGAATTTCCCCGTAAAGTCCGCACGTCACGCCAGATAGCCCTCGATTGCTCGGATTGCGTCCCGTGCGCGTCCTGACTCGTCCCGTTCTGACCCGACCGCTACACTTCCGGTGACACAAACACGCGTAACTCGAGCAGGGTGTAGATCGCCATCGACAGACCTCCGGGATGGGTCTCGCTAACCGCGCGCCGTCGGCTCCATCGCGGCATAGGCAGCTAAACCGGCAGACCGCTGTTGCGGTGATCCTCCGCTCGGGCTATGCGGGTTCGTTCGTGTCGACCTTGCCGGCCTTGATGAGGCAACCAGATCTGCGGGCAGTGCCTCGGCATCGAACTTTGAGCCCGAGGCTTGTGGTGACTCCTTACGGTGCAATCGACCTCGTAATGACGGCCAGGCATATAGGCTTCTCATGACGCCGTCAGCGCCGTGGGCGGTTTCGCAGTATGTACAGCGCAAATAGCACCACAAACACAATCATCAGGGGTAGAAGCGTCTCCGTTACAAACATCAGAGAACCCCTTCCGAAGCGTCGTATAGGAATTACTTACAGCCGCTGAGATTGGCTGATCAACCGCTCTCGAAGTCTAAGCTCGAAGAATAGGGTCGGGAGTATCTCAAACCCAAGGGCAGAGACTCTAGAAGGGAAAAATCGCTGGGCCGCCAGCTAGTCTATTTCCGGCGCGTTGGTTGCCATACGCAGAATCGTGTCGGCCTACGACCGTGAGCATCATTTGAAATTGCCGCGTCGACTGTCGAGAGTGTCTATGTCAAGCGCGAGAACTGCTACTCTAGTGCTATCGGCCGAGGCGTAGGGCCACTACGTTTCCGCACAGATGGGCTCGCGCATCGAGGCACGATACGCACCAATGGTTTACAAGATCGCCACAATCCGCACGAGCTCTAGGGGATCCATTGGCTTGATCACATGCTGCTGAAACCCAGCCGCTAAAGCTCGATCGCGGTCTGTCGCGCGTGCATAAGCCGTAAAGGCAACTGCAGGTATATCGGGGAACAGCACGCGAAGCTGCTTCAGCAAGGCGTACCCGTCTTCATCAGGTAGCCCGAGGTCCGCGACGAGCACATCCGGTCTCACATGCGCGACGCGTTCGATCGCCTCTCGTGTCGTTGACGCGGATACGACGCGGGCGCCAGCTCCCTCCAGTACTCCTGCGATCATTGTGCGCGCATCTTCATGATCTTCGACGACGAGGATAATGCGACCGCGGAGCAATGTCGCGACATCGTGTGCGTCGCGGATGGGTGAACTCTCAAGCGGCCGCCCCTGATGACCAGCGGCGATGGGCAGGTCGACAAGGAACGTGGCGCCGCACCCTTCTCCAGCGCTCGACGCGCTCACAGTGCCGCCGTGTAAGTCCACGATTTGTCGGACGATCGCGAGGCCCAGGCCCAACCCTCCATGCGTTCGGGTCATCGATGAATCGGCCTGCCGAAACCGATCGAATACAAAGGGCAGGATGTCGCGGCGGATGCCAATGCCCGTATCGGTAATCTCGAATGCGATACACCCGTCCACCGATCGCAGGGTCACCGTAACCACACCGCCGCTGCAAGTGAACTTCAACGCATTGGATAGCAGGTTCCAGAACACTTGCTGAAGTCGGTGGGCATCGGCCAATACGGGAGGCAGATCGTCGGCGATACGTTCCACAAGTTGGATCCGTTTGGCCTCCACGGTAGGACGGACCGTGTCGATGGCGGCCAGGACGATCGACCGGACGTCGACGTTGGCCATCGAGAAGGTCATCTTGCCGGTGATGATCCGCGACACGTCCAGCACCTCCTCGATCAAGCGGAGCTGCGCTTCGGCGTTCCGTTGGATAACGTTGACGGCGTGCGCCGTACTTGTGTCCAAATCCCGCGATCCGAGAATCCGTGCCCACCCGAAAATGGCGTTGAGCGGCGTCCGTAGTTCGTGCGACAGCGTGCTCAGAAATTCGTCTTTGAGTCGATTCGCCTCGAGCGCCTCTCGATACAGCTGGATTCGGTCTAGGGCCAGTCGGATCCGCCGTCCCACGGCCTCCACGACCAACGTGGCCGAGGGCGTGAGGCGGTGCTTAGTTCGCGAAAGGAGCGACAACACCGCTTTCACTCTGCCGTCGACCACGAGGGGCACCAGCGCCGCCGTGCCTGCGCCTAGCTGCTTGAAAGCTGACACTGGTCCTCTTGGGCCGAGCAGCCTCGACGACAGGTCCCCTACATCGGAACTGAGGATCGCCAGCCCGCCAGACGCGATCACTCCGCCGAGCAGTGAATCAGAAGGAAGATCGCCGGACGCGGCCGCCGTCAGAGTCACGAGCGTCGACTCATGCGTCGTCTCTGCATGAATCCCAGGCACGCACCGAATCGTCCCTTCGTCGGTGACGACGTGCACCATTGTCCAGTCGGCGAGGAAAGGCACCGGGAGTCGGCACACCACGTCGATGAGGTCCTCAAACGCAACGAGGGGCGCCAGACGATCGGAAAAGTTCGACAGAAACGCCAGCGTGTCGCGTTGCTCGACAATGGCGCGCTGACGCGACCGTTCCGCCTCCTCGCGTTCAGCGATTTCGACTCGCAGGCGCTCGTTCGCGAGCTCGAGTGCGACGGTACGCTCCTTGACGCGCACCTCGAGCTCGGCATGTGCGGTGCGCAACGCTCGTTCATTGTCACGAAGCTTGCGTTCGGCATCAATGCGTTCGGTGATGTCAATCGCGTGTCCGAGAACGTACGGGATTATCGGGTGACCGTGGGATAGCACGTTGCGATACATCCAGACCCTGGCGGTTCCATTCCGCGCGACCACTGTCATGACGCCCGCATCGTTCCCACGCTCTTGAATGCGTCGCAGGTAATCGTCGAAAAGCAGCCGCTTGTCGGCCGCCAGAAACTCGCGCAAGTTGCGGCCGATGCCATCCTCCGGGCGATAGCCAAGAGAGCTGGCCGCGGCGGGGTTGATCGAGAGGATAATGCCAGTCAGGTCGTGAGTGCAGATCAGGCCAAGGCTGGATTCGATCAGTTCGCGGCACCGCCGTTCGCTGTCATGGAGCGCGTCGTTTGTTCTTTGACATGCCTCGGTCAACTCTTCAGGAGCGGCCGGATTGCGCTCGTTGAGGGGCGTAGTCCTACGAACGGGTAGTTCGCCGCGATCGTGATCGGACATGAATTGACTGGAAACCGTGATTATAGGGTGTTTCTTGATCCAACGACATCGGTGCCGACGGCGCTAGCTCATCGGTTGACGACCTGTTTTTCTCGACTGAAAGAGCCCATCGAATGTCGCGTGATCTGGCAAGCGGCCCTATTGCGGGTTTGGGCAGAACCCAAGAACGTGAAACCCTCTAGAAACCTACGGGGTCGCCGAGAGGTGCGCAGACCCGACCCAGGATCCCTCCCGGGATGGTGTCGGGTTTTCAACTCGCTTAGGTGAGACCCCAAGTTCACGCATTCTGTATCCCTCTCTTACCCAGTACGGCACGGCGCACCGCGGTTCATCGAAGCTTGGGCGCGAAAGGCGGTGGTCTTTCCAACCATCACATTTCAAGGTCCTGAAAAACTGAAGGGCGACTTATTCGAACTCGCGAATTTCCCCGTAAAGTCCGCACGCTGCGCCACAGAGCCCTCAATTGCAGGATTGCGTCCTGACCCGTCCTGCTCGTCCCGTTCTGACCCGACCGCTACACTTCCGGTGACACAGAGAGGTCCAAGCTAGCTCGGTCTCTAAGTCGCGGCCATCGGCAGATAGCCAGAAAGCTTGGTAAGCACTGCGCCGCTATCGAGAAGAAGATCCCGATCTGGCTGCACGTCGTGATCGAGATCCTTCCCGATTCTTTTGCCAATGATCCTGATCGCCTCGCGCGCTTCAGCGGAAGCGCAGGTTGTGCCTACCATAAACCTCGTTCTTGTTGGAACCATTGCGGTTGCAGCCGGCGATGACCAGCCTTCCAATGTGATGTCAGTGTTCAGCTCCCTGCTGACGGCGCTTCGAGATTCCGGCAGTTCGCGGGCGAACCTTGCAGCTTGAGATCCTCGCGCTACGGCATCAGCTTCAAGTCTTGAACGATCGCATGGGCACCGACTTCGGTTGACTCCCTTCGACCGGCAGCTCGATTTGGGCACCAGCTTCGCGTGCTTGAACGATCGCATCCGCGCGTCGACTTCGGCTGACGCGCTTCGACCGGCGACTCGGGGCCTGGTTCTCACGGGTCTGGTCTAATGGCGTGCAGCGCTCGTCATCGGCCTCTCTGCCAGCAGGGCTTCAACTTGCAATACCGCTCAGTCACTTCCTGACGTTTACGACGCAGACGGTCCGCTGCCAACGTCACCCCCCAGCCGCAACCCGTTCGGCAGCGGCTCGCCGAACGCGCGGCTCGTATCCGCAAATGTCGCCGTCACCACTTCGTACAGAGGCCGCGCCGCGTCCGGGTCGACGCCAGCGTCCCGCAGTCGCTGCCGTGCGGCATCGAATACGTGCTTCGTCCAGATCGCGCAGCGGGTCGCCGGTCAGGGCGCCGATCTGAACGATCGCCGCGAAGAGCTCGGGGGTATCGCGTTCGTTCGCGATCAGCTCTTCGAGCCAGCGGCCCGCGTCGGACTGCCGCCACGACGCTGGTCAACGGTCCATAGATCGGCGTGCGCGCGCCGAGCCGCCCGATCGACCAGAGCAGGCTCGCGTTGTCTTCGTCACGGCGCAGCCGCCGGATCACTTCGTCGCCAATCTTCACGCGCGTCGCGGCGTCGAGGCGCTCGAGGCTCGCGAGCAGACGCCAGCTCTCACGCTCGACCTGCGGGTTCGGCTTCTTCGCCTTCGCGCCGGCGAGGCCGAGATCGGCCATCACGCGCTGCGCCAGCTCGCGCTGCTGTCCGGCGGTGAACCCGCCAGACGCCCGCTGCCACAGGACGAGCCACTCGACCCGGTTCTGGATCGAGCTCGCAAAGCTCACGCCCGCGGCGTAGATCTTCCGTGCCTCGGTGATCCGCCACGGGTCCTTGGCCGCGCCGAACCCCGGACGGATGCAGAACCCGAACAGGTTCAGCCATCGCGCCTCAAGCGGCGCCGATCGCCGGCGTCCGTCAGCGACCTCGAGCAGCGCATCGGCGAGCCGCCGGATGACGCCGAGCGGCCACGCGCTCTTCGCATATCCGAACTGCCTCTCGATCTGCGCGACGATGTCCTCTGGCGTGACGTCGCCTGATGTCCCGTTCGAACAGCGAGCGGATCAGGGTGCCCGCCGCGCCGATCGCCTCGTCCGCGATCACGACCTCGCTCGACTCACCCTCCGACGTCGCGTCCTCCGCGTCCGTCCATCTCCTCCGCGGCGCTCCGCACCTGAAACTGCAGCCGCCAGCGGTGTTCGGTCGTCTCCGATCGGCACCATATCTCCAGCGTGCCGACTTCCGTGAACGCGACCGACAGTCGGACCGGCAGCTCGACGTGGCGCGACTTCCGCCCGAAGCGGAATACGGTGACGAGCGGCGCATGTTCCCGCGCGTCCACGCCGGGATCGAGAGAGACGATGTCGCCGGCGCGATCCGGGCGCGTCGTCGAGCTGTAGAGCGAGAAGGACATCGGACGATTCGTCACGACGGTGAACGGATGATCGAAGGTCTGTTCCGTCCCTTCCTCGGTCCCGCGCGCGAGCACGCAGACCGCCGCGATCGCTCCCGCTCCGGGCGGCGCGCCGAGAGCGATGTAGTAGGCGCGTCCGCTCCCCGCCTTCACCAGGGACCCCGCGCGGCCGATGCCGGCACGCAGGCGGGCATAGGTCGCCGCGCCGACGGCGACCGCCGCCTCGAGGTTCCCTGTCGCCAGCAACCGCGGTGTGTCCCCGAACCAGCCGGCCAGCGCCTGCGCGACCCGCTCGCGCGCGACCGGCGGGGTGAAGAAGCCACCGTTGAACAGCACCAGATCGGGACGGATCATCCGCCGTCCGGCCGTCAAGACGACGGCGCGGTGATCGGGCGCAAAGACGGCCGCGGAGCGCGCGAGAAACGCGGCCAGGTGGCGCGTGATCGCCGGATCGGTTTCGTACGGCAACCCGAGCTCGCGCAGGCCGGCGCGGCGATCGCGGCCGCGGCTTTCTTCATCCGCCCGCGTCAGCGGCAGGAACTCGTGCAGGGCCGCCTCCACTTCATCGCGCGTCAGATCGACGGTCATCGAGTCGCCGATGAGCGACCGGCCGGCGCCGAGGACGGTGATCGGCACGCGGTCTGCCGCCGCCTCGCCGAGCATCCGCTCCTTGGCCGCGCTGCACAGCCGGCGGAGCGACGACCGCTGCGTAATCGCCAGCCGCATGGCGGGGCGGGCCTCGGCGATCTTGCGCTCGACGATCGTGGCGAGCGCGAGATCGAGGTTGTCGCCGCCGAGGAGCAGGTGATCGCCGATCGCCACGCGTTCGAACGACGGCGCCCCCGCCTCGATCCGGACCCGAATCAGGCTGAAATCGGTCGTGCCGCCTCCGACGTCGCAGACGAGCGCGATCTCATCGTCTTCGAGCGCGATCGCCCTCCGCTGTTCGGCCATCCACGCGTAGAACGCGGCGATCGGTTCCTCCAGCAGCGTCAGCCGTGGACAACTGCGCCGCCTGCGCCGCTTCGACGGTCAGCTCGCGGGCCTCTTCGTCGAATGACGCCGGCACGGTGAGCACGATCGACTGCCGCTCGAACCGCGCCGCCTCGTCGCCGGCCGCCATCGTCGCGTTCCACGCGTCGCGCAGGTGCATCAGATACCGCGCCGACGCATCGACGGGCGACACGCGCGGGGCGGAGCCGGTGCTGCCCCAGGGAAGGAAGGCCGCGTGCCGATCGACCCCGGGATGGGCGAGCCACGATTTCGCCGAGGCCACCTGCCGCGCAGGCGCCAGCGCACCGCGATCGCGCGCCAGCACGCCGACGATGGCGCTGGGATTGGGCTCCCACGGCAGCGCGATGCCGCCGCCGGCGATTTCGTCCGGTTCAGGGAAGTAGAGGAACGACGGCAGCACGGGCCGGGGCTCGACGACGCCCGGCGCGGTCAGCTGGGGAATGCGGAACACCTCGACCCGCGGATTGCGCCGCCGCGTGTCCACGGCGGCGACGGCGGAGTTGGTGGTGCCGAGATCGACACCGATCAGGAACGGAGTGGGAGGCATTTCACGCGGATCGGCCCTCGCGGATGTTCAGCTCCAGCTTCCAGCGATGTGCGCCGTCTTTCGCGTTGCACCAGAGCTCGAGCGTCCCGATCTCGGTGACGCGGCTCTCGAGCGTCACGGGGACGACCCCATCGTCTGCCGAGGAGGCCAGGTTGCGGGTCGGCGTCCAGCGTGACCTCGAGCGGACCGAGCTCTTCGAGGTCGTCGCCCCAGTCCTCGATGATGGTCCCCGGCGGATCGCCTTTGCGGATCGTCGAGGTGAGGAACCGGAACTCCGCCGGCTCGCCGACCGACAGTCCGAACTCGCGTCCCGCGATCGGCGCGCTCGTGCCCTCCTCCATCCCGAACGGCACGACGCAGAGCGCCTTCAGCGGCGCCGGGAATCCCGGGACCGCCGGCAGCGCGCTCTCGATGCCGATGTAGTAGCTGCGCGAGGCGCCGCTCCGGATGCGAACGCCGCGTCCGCTGGCGCGTGCCCGCCCGTAGTACGCCGCGCCGCGCGCGACGGCGTGGTCGAGATCCGGCGCGTCGAGCACGTGCGCCGCGTCGAGCGGGGCGAATCCCTCTCGCGTCAGCCAGCCGTTGAGCACGTCGACGATCCGCGCGCGCAGCGGCTCGGCTTTCATGACGCCGCCGTTGAACAGCAGATGCGTCGGACAGACGAGCCCGCTCGGGCCGCGGCGAACCGCAGATGACGCGGGGCTGCCGGCCGCCTGCCGGGAGAGAAATCGCGCCAGGTGGCGCGTCACGGCCGGATCCGCCGCGTAGGGCAGCCCGAGCTCCTGGAGGCCCACGAGCCGGCGACGTGCCGGCATCTCGTCGGCCGCGACGCTCGGGAAGAACCCGTCGACGAGCACTGCGTTCAGATCGCCGCGGCGAAGCTCTCCGCGGATCGTGCCGCCGATGAGCCGCGTTCCCTTGCCGAGGACGGTGACCGGGTGCGTGTCCTGGTCGGGCTGCGCGAACAACGTCTCCTTCGCGACGCGGCACTGGTGCCACAACGTCTGCAGCTGCCACGTGTCGATGCGATGGCCTTCCCCCTCGAGGCGCTGCTGCACGACGCGCGCGAGGGCGAGGTCCATGTTGTCGCCGCCGAGCAGGATGTGATCGCCGATCGCCACGCGCTCGAGCGCGAGGTCGCCGTCGTGCTCCCCCACGAGGATCAGGCTGAAGTCGGTCGTGCCGCCGCCGATGTCGCACACGAGCAGCAGGTCGCCGACGCGGAGCTTCCTCCGCCAGCGCTCGCCCGCGCTGTCGATCCACGCATAGCAGGCGGCCTGCGGCTCCTCGAGCAGCGTCACGCGCGCAAGGCCGGCTTCGGCTGCGGCGCGAAGCGTCAGCTCGCGCGCCTCTTCGTCGAACGATGCGGGCACGGTGATCAGCACGTCCTGCCGGTCGAGCGCGAGTGCCGGCTGTCCCGCAGCGAAGCGCGCGTCCCACGCCTGCCTGAGATGCTGCAGGTAGCGCGCCGACGCGGCAACCGGCGAGAGCTTCGGCACCTCCTCCGGCGCGCCCCACGGCAGGATCGGCGACGTGCGGCTCGCGCCGGCGTACGACAGCCACGATTTGGCCGACGCCACGAGGCGCGACGGGTTCTCGGATCCGCGCTTCCGCGCCAGTTCCCCGACGACCCACCGCGCAGCGGCGTCGTCCGGCCATGGGAGGCGGAGACTGTCAGCCGGGAAATCGAACTCGCCGGCGACGTACAGGAAAGACGGCAGCAGCGAACGCTCGGAGACCTCTCCCGCGTTCACGAGTTGCGGGATCGCCAGGACCTCGATCGCGGTCGCGTCTTCGCTCGTCAGATCGGCGTACGCCATCGCGGAGTTGGTCGTCCCGAGATCGATCCCGACGCTGTATCGTGCTTCACCAGCCATATGTGTGTTACGCGAGCTCGATTTCGGCCGGTGCGACGATGGTGCGGCCCGTCGTCGCCGAGCGGAGGAAGCTGGACGCGGGACGCGCGCCAGCCAGGATGGAGGAGCGTGCCACGGAACGGCGGCTGCCCGGCGACGTTCCCGACGAGGTGGAAGGCCGCGGGATCGATCGGCTGATCCTGTCCGACCGTGACGGCCTCGCCTTCCCGGCCGGGAAGGATCGCCTCGAGCGTCACATAGCGTTCGAGCACGCGGTGGCAGCCTGCGTGGACGTCACGCGCGGCCGCGCCGATCTGCGCGTCGGAGTAGGCGGCGAGGTCCTCGAGGACGAAGTCGATGAGCCGGCCTTCGCGCTGCAGCAGGGCGAGCATCTGGACGGCACGATCCGACGTCTCCGCAGCGATGGGCTGTGCCGGCGTCTCGGCGTGAGCGGCAGGCTGGAGCGCAGCGGGCAGGCGGCCCTTGAAGAGGATCGTGAAGAACGCCGCGAACGCCAGCTTGATCCGAGTCCACACAGTCATCGCACGCTCCGCTCGTTGATTGTGACACGTGGACGTCGCAAGCGAAACTGATCGTCAAGCGCAGTGAGCTCGCCAGCGTGCACACGGTCATCCGGCGGTCCCCTGTTCTTTCTGGCCATGCTCCGCACCGAGCATGGGAGTGGCCGAGGCCGATGACGGTGGATCGTGGAGCGCACATTTGCCTGGCCCAGTCAGTTTTCGCCGCCTGCGCGTGCGGTATGGCTAGCGGGACCGCGAGGGTGTTCCTCTCGCCCGGGTGGGCGCTTGCTCGCAGTCGCTGGGCAGGACGTGGAGGACGGCCTGAGTGGATGCCCACTTCTCCGGCGCCCATCGCCAGGTCGCCGCTTGGGGTAATCGCCTCCGCGCCGCTGCTCTGGGGCTTCCGAAGACCAGACCCTGGGAATCGGTCTAAAAAGAAACTGTTGGAAGTAGCTGGTTCTTCAGGCGGCCTTGACCTCCACTTGGACGCCGAGGTCGCGGAGTCGCTTGAGGAGCCGGTTGGCTAAGCGGGTCTTGTCGTGGCGCGCGAAATACTGGTCACCGAGATCATGGAATTCCGTACCGTCGCGCAGCATGGAGTAGATGGCCGTCAGCATGGAGGCGGCGACGGCGACGATCGCCTTCTTGGGGCCGCGGCGAGTCTTGAGCCGGAGAAACTGGGCTTGGAAGTAGCTCTGCTTCTTACGGGCGGCGGGCCAGGCGATTTGCACGAGCGTGGTCTTCAGCCACGGCGCGCTTTGCCGTGTGCGCGTGGACCGGCGTTTGCCGGCGCTTTCGTCCAACCGTGGGCATAAGCCCGCCCAGGAGAGGAGATGGCCCGCGCTCGGAAACCGCGACATGTCCTCGCCGATCTCCGAGAGGATCACCGCGGCCGCCGTCTCACTCACGCCCGGCATCGTCGTCAGGAGACTGACTGCCGCCCGAAAGGGCGAGGGCCTCGCGAATCCGCGCTTCGACGTCCGCGACGGCGGCGTCGAGCCCGTCGATCTGCGTCAGATGCAGTTGGAGCAGGAAGCGGTGATGGGCGGTCACGCGCCCGTGGAGCGCCTCGACGAGTTCGGCGTGGGAGACTTTCAGCCGCCCGTTGCTGCAGTCCGCCAGACGTTCCGGATCGGTCTCGCCCGCCACCATCGCCTCGAGCATGGCGCGTCCACTGACGCCGAGAATGTCCCGGATCACTTCCGTGAGCTTGATATTGGCATCCTCGAGCGTCTTCTGTATGCGCTGCGCGTGGCGGGCGCGCTCGCGCACGAGTTGCTTCCGCGTCCGGGTCAGGTCGCGGAGCGCAACGATCGGGGCGGGAGGCACAAAACTACTCCGGATCAGTCCAGCGCCAGCAGATCGGCGATCCACGTGGCATCGTTCTTGTCGCTCTTCCGCCCAGGGATGTTCCGGATGTGCATGGCGTTGGCGAGCACCAGCGTCACGTGGTCCTCGAGGATGTGCCACACCGGCTTCCAGTACACGCCGGTGGCTTCCATTGCCACGTGGGTCACACCCTGCGCTGTGAGCCAGTCCGCCAAGTCGAGCAGTCCCCGGGTATTCGTCGACACCGTGCGGTGGGCGTACGTCACGGTCGTGCCCACCGCGAGGCGCACGCAGGCGACGATATTCTTCGCGTGGACATCCAAGCCGGCACAGCGCGGATGCATGACCTCCATCAGCCGCCTCCCTTCTCAGCGGCACAGGCGTGGAGTCCCCGGATGTGGAATCTAAAAGGCGCGCTCTCCGGCGACACGCCGGCGTCGCAATACGGGGTGCTCGCGGGACTCCGGGTCACACTACACTCCGGGCTGATCGCACCAATGAACAAGCCGACCTCGAGGCCCGCACCGCCGCGACACTGTACCCTGTTTCATCGCCACGAGGGTCGGTCGCAGACCGTCCGCCACTACACTACGCCGTTGATAAGGACCTACCAACGGCCAAGGCACCGGAGAGCCAAGTTGTGTCGATATTCTCGCCCATGCCCCGGCGCCGAGCTGGCGAAGGATCTCGCCTACTTCTTGAGACCTGCCGTCCAGTTCAGGACGACGGTGATCGATGAGGCGGCCGCGTCTTCGAGCGGCACGTTGAGCAGGAACCGCTGGCCGTCGCGCGCCACGTCGTACTGGTGCCGGAGTGCCCGGCGCATTAGAGGGGCCGTTCAGCAGGTGCGCCTCGAACAGCGGAACGGCGGCACCCACGTCGAGCCTGGTGGCGCTCCTGACAGGGACGGCCATGAGCCGCTCGTCGCTGGCGTAATAGAACAGCTCTCGACCATCCCGCCGCCATCGCGGGAACCAGCCGCCGTCTTTCGAGATCTGCCACTTGCCGCCACCCGGCGCCGGGAAGCTCTGCACGTAGACCTCGAATCGTCCCGATTCGTCGGTGTTGTACGCCAGCCATCGGCCATCCGGCGACACTTGGCTGTCGAACTGAATAAACCGCGACGGATCGAACAAGTGCAGCGTCTGCTCCCCCACGAGGGGCACGATCCCAATCTGGGAGCGGCCATTCACGGGGGTGCGGTAGGCGAGGAAGCGCCCGTCGGGCGACCAACTGTGCGGCAACATGTTCTGGCTCGACTTGACGAAGGGTTCCTCGATCCCCACGCCGTCTGCCCGCTTCTGATACAGGTGGTAGACGCCGCCATCGCGATCGGAACCGAACACAATCCGGCTGCCGTCCGGCGACCAGACCGGATAGATGTCGTTCCCCGGATCGAACGTGAAGCGCGAGGCGACGCCGCGCGCCAGCTCCACCAGCCAGAGGTCCTGGGTGCGGCCCTGCGGATCGACGGCGTTCACGGCCACCCGCGCACCGTCCGGTGACAACTCAGGGTTGCGGTACACGCCCGGTTGACCAATGGCACCCAGCGCCTTGCCGGCGCGATCGACCCACGTCAATTGCGTGCGTGTGGTTGGCACCAGTCCGATACGTCAGCCCCCCCGTCGTCGATGCCGAAAAGGCTGCGCCGGCTAAGGGTCGCGTTGAAATCGACATTTTCGGCCACGGGGAACGATTCGCCCATGGTCCGCAGTCGCGCCGCATCGAACGATTGCGCCAGGAGCGTCCCCTGTCGCATGAACAGCAGGTATCCGTCGGCGTAGATCGCCTTGAGAGTCCGACGCGAATAACGGGGTCCGCTCCTCCGAATCCAGGGAGCCGACGTAGACGGTGGTCGGCGGCGTCGCCACGTACAGGAAGCGCCGGCCGTCGGGAAGAAACCAGGGCCCGCCGATGCCCCTGTTCCTTCTTGGCGGCATCCAGGGTCGTCACCGGCGCGGGGGCGCCACCGGCGGCCGAGACGCGGAACAGTCCGCTCGTCAGGTTCGGCGCAAACACGATGGTGCCGTCGCGGTTCCAGGTCCCGCCTACTCCGTCGGCCGCGTCGCACAGGGTGACCGGTGGCCCGCCGGTGACGTCGATCTTCTTCAGCTTGCCTTGGGCAAAGAAGCCGATGAACCGGCTGTCGGGCGACCAGAACGGAAATACCCCGCCTTCCGTCCCTGGAAGCACCTGCGCTTCTCCCGCGTCGAACGACCGGACCGCCAGCGCGAATCCGCCAGTGGTGTTGACACCAAAGACGACGCGCCGGCCATCCGGAGAAAGCGCCTGAGAGAGCTGCCGCCGCGCCGCCGACCAATCGAGCTGCCCGCGGGCGGCGAGACCTGAAATCGGACCGCGGCGGCCGGCTCCGGGCGAGGGCGAGCGAACTGCAGCGCGCCGATCCCGAGGGCCGCCGCGGTCGCCACGGCGGCCATCACCCACGCCAGGCGCGCTCGCGTGCGAACGGTCGTCGCACGCGGCGCCGCGCCGCTGACCTGCATGCCGGTTTCAGCAATCCACTTCAACTCGCGCGCCAGATCGCCCGCGCTTTGCCACCGCTCGTCAGGATCCTTGGCCAGGCACGTGGCGACGACGCGGTCGAGCGCCGGCGGCGTGAGCGGTTGCAGCGCGGAGACGGGCGTCGGGTCCGCCGACATGATCGCGGCACTCACGCTCGCGTGGCTCGTGCCCTCGAACGCCTTCTTCCCGGTGAGCATCTCGTACAGCACCGCGCCGAACGCGAAGATGTCCGTGCGCGCGTCTGCCTCTCGGCCTTCGAGCTGCTCCGGCGCCATGTACTGACACGTCCCGAGGATCGTGCCCGGCGCCGTCAAGCTGGGCGGCGCGCGTCGGCCGCATCGAGCGGTCCGCACCGGCGACCGCCGGGGCGCTGGCCTTCGCCAGCCCGAAGTCCAGCAGCTTCGCCATCGGTGGCGCGGACGCGCCGCCGCTCCGCGTGAGCATGATGTTGCCGGGCTTGAGGTCGCGATGGACGATGCCCGCGCGATGCGCCGTGTCGAGCGCGCTCGCGATCTGGATCGCGATCCTCAGCGCCTGATCGAGCGGCAGCGCGCCTTTCGCCAGGCGATCGGCGAGCGTCTCGCCTTCGACCAGTTCCAGGACCAACGCGTGGACGCCGTCGCTCTCTTCGACCCCGTAGATCGCGCCGATGTGCGGATGGTTGAGCGACGCGAGCACCCGCGCTTCGCGCTCGAAGCGGGCCAGCCGGTCGGGATCCGCGGTGAAGGCACGCGGCAGAATCTTGAACGCGACGTCGCGCCCGAGCTTCGTGTCGCGCGCGCGATACACCTCGCCCATGCCGCCCGCCCCGAGCAGTGTCTGGATCTGATAGACGCCGATGCGTCGACCGGTCAGCATGGTTCCGTCGGGTGGTTGACGATCCCGGCCGCAGCCGCGAACGCCGGCTCCGACAGGAAGCCTGCGGCGTCGCGCTCGTTCGCCAGCAGCGATGCCACTTCCTGTTGGAGCGCGTCATCACCGCCGCACGCCTCGCGCAGGAATCCGGCGCGATCGCGCGCGTCACGCGTCAGCGCGGCGTGATAGAGCTGCGAGATCTGCTGCCAGCGGTCGGGATTCATGCCGTTGCCCTCCCTGACCCGTGCGCAGCAGCCAGAGTCCGCCGTCGATGATCGCCATCGACGTGATCGCGACCTGATGATCGCTCGCACTCATGCTGCCCGCCCCAAGAGCGGCGAGACCGTCGTACGAGCAGAAGCGAGTGCCGGCGAACAAGCGGCGGCGGCTAGGCTACCGTGAACACGCTGATTCTAGGGGGAAGGCCCGCGCCGGTAAAGCGGAAACGGGTCGCACGCTTGCGCCGTCATCCAGTCATTTCGCAGAGTTCCCCGGCACATCCAGACATGGCCGAGGGCTTCGTCTGTCACGAGGGTACGAGACAGACAGTCTTTCCCGGAAATGCGGCAACGCACACCGACGGCTCCCGGAGCGTTCATCGGAAGTGCCGCGGCCCGAGAGGGCGAGCGGAGCCCGGGGGCCTCAACTCGCCACTGCTCCGTTAGAGGGGACTGATGCCGTGATCCACATCAGGCCGGCCGCCTGAGCCGGGGTATTGGACCGGCAGCCGACATGAGAGCGGCGCCCGGCGGGTGGTCACGGACCCTATCGAGTCTGATAAGCCCCGTACCCGGTCAGAACTGGCGCGCCAGGAATGCTTGGTAGCTTAAAGCAACAACCTTCTGTCGAGCCGCGTGCAATCGACGCCGACAGGGACGCGAGTCTCGTAGAACATAGGACGAAGAAATCTGGCCCTGCGGGGAACGGGTAGGTGTATAAGGGCCGTGATCCGTGCGGGCATAAAGGTGTTCGAGGCGGATTCGAGTGCAGAAGGGAGTCAATATGTTCCGTTCTGTTGTTGCCGGTGTGTTGCTGTTCTTGTCGGCGGTCATCGTGAGCGGGCAAGCCGCCCCACAGAAGCCAGGACCACTGGCCAACTTGGTGCCGACCCCGAATCCAGTGACTAGTCCTGACCAGACGGACCTGGCGTGGGTGGGTCCGTGGCGTCAGGCTCTGCGCGAGAAGTACGAAGGCAAATTCCCTGGTCCCGCACCGCGCACGCCGGAGGGCAAGCCGGATTTGAACGGCGTCTGGATTGCGGAGAGCACACCGGAACGACCCGCCCTGACGCCGCTGGCGCTCACGCTGTTGGAGGATCGGTTCAAGACGAACCTGAAGGACTTCCCGTATTCCGTCTGTCTGCCGCCTGGGCCGGTCCCCAGTGATTTGGGGGGCGGACAGTGGGTGGTGATGCACAATCGGACGAACTTGGTTACGCTCTTTGAATACCCACCGAATTACCGCCTGGTGTTTCTTGATGGTCGACCCCATCCGCCAGACCTTGAGCCCACATGGATGGGGCATTCGATTGGGACCTGGGATGGCGACACGCTCGTCGTGGATTCGATTGGATTCAATGACAAGTCATGGCTCGGCACGAGCCTCCTGGCACACACAGCGAATATGCACATCAGGGAACGGTGGACCCGCACGACGATGAGCGCCATGACGGTGGAGCTGCTGTACGAGGACCACGAGATGTTCGTGAAGC
Source organism: uncultured Acidobacteriota bacterium (assembly GCA_963814975.1). Lineage (GTDB taxonomy): Bacteria > Acidobacteriota > Vicinamibacteria > Vicinamibacterales > CAVVIG01 > CAVUXJ01. Next base: position 454,519 of record CAWFFB010000022.1, read on the forward strand.
CGTGGAAGGTCGTCTATACGTTGTTTCTCGCGCCTGGCGAGAACCTGATGGAAAACATCTGCGAGAACAACAAGTTTCCGCAGCTCACAGCGGGGCAGAATCCCTGAAAGTCGTCGGCGGCCTGTTGTTTGTGTCGGTCCTCTCGGTTCCGGTCACGGCTCAATCGACTTGGCAGCCGTCAACGCCCGGACTGCCGACGCCGACGCGTGTTCCGCAACCAAGGATCTTGGGGCAGACTGTCCTTGCCGGACGCACCCAAGCCAAAGCTCACCACTATCCGACGCCCACATCCCAACCTGACACGCTCGATCTGACCGTGACATACACGCCAGCAGCCGCGTTCTGCTTGAGGATGCCGCTGACAATTGCCGGGTTTCCCCCCATAAGTCGCGAAGTGTCGAGCGGACCCCACCGGAGCCTCAGGTTGCCAGATCGCCGTCAGGCTCGACGAAGCCCTCCCCATCGCGAAGGAGGGACGAGGAACCGGCGACACGTGATGCATCGTCGCGCCGGGCAGCCTCGTCGAACGCAACGTGTTGTCAAGGGATTACGAGGTGACGGACACGTCGACATCGGTCGGCGACCGGTCCCTGGTTGCCAACAGGAACTCGATGGCGTCGGCCACGTGCTCGTCGGTGATGTGATGATCGCCACGCTCGACCCGCAGATGATGGGCTTTCCTGAGCACATCCACCGCGCGGAAGCCCTCCGGGACTTCGAATTTGTAGCAGGCGAGTTCCACTTTGAGACCGTTGGGATCCTGAAGGTAGATCGAATCCATGAACCCGCGATCGCGCTCAATGAACTCAATCCCCCGGTCCCGCAAACGAGCTGGCGCTTGCGTGAACGTGGCCCTCGAGACGTTCATCGCCAAGTGCTCCACGCATCCCACGTCTCGAGGGGCTGGCCGACGGGCGTCTTCCCTGGACTCGTTGGTGAAAACGGTGAGCAGACGTCCATCACCCGGATCGAAATACAGGTGGTTTTCATCGGGCTTCCCCAGATTAGGTTGTTCGAAAATGAACGGCATGCCCAATGCGCCCTCCCAGAAGTCGATGGCGCTCTGTCTGGTCGACCCTACAATCGTGATGTGGTGGACGCCTTGAACTTGGATCTTCTTCATCGGACGCTCCTTTGGTCATTCCGGATGTTTCAGAGTGGGGTGACCCCAGACCCGACTGCCAGACCGCCGACTACTTGTACGCGACCGCCGCGCTGGCAGGGCCCGCCAGGTGAATGACCTCCGTCTTGCGGAAGCCGACCGTGCGGCACCAGCGGGAGAAATCGGCGCCTGTAAAGTCGAACGCCTCGCCGAACTCGATCAGCATGTTCAGCGACATCATGAGGCCGAAGGCGTTGTCTCGCCGGGCGTCATCGATGATGTTCTCGACAACCACGAACGCACCGCCTGGGGGCAGCGCATCATAAGCGGCCTTGACGAGGTGCATCTTCTTGTCGAGGTTCCAGTCGTGCAGGATCATCCCCATCGTGATGACATCAGCGTTCGGCAAAGGATCGGCAAAGAAGTCAAGCGACCGGGTCGTTACTCGGTCACTGAGCCGAGCACAGGCGATCTTCCGAGTTGCGATGGCCGTCGCGGCCGGCAGGTCTGCCGAGATGCAATGCATATGCGGATGTGCTCGCGCGACGACAAGGGACAGCGTGCCGTTGGCGCCGCCCACATCGCACAGCGTCTTGTACCGTGAGAAATCGAACTTGGCAGCTGAGTGCCTTGAAATTGCCTACCGAGATCCCCGCCATCGCTTCCATGAACTGGTCAAGCCGTTCTGGCTTGCTGTACAGCTCTTCGAACATGGATGCCTTGCCGCGTTTCGTTTCATTCTGCGGCTGGCCAGTTCGGAGCGCCTCCGCCAAATCACCCCAGAAGGGATAGAGGCGGGCGTTGGCCATTTCGAGGAAGCCGCCCATGTAGTCGGGGCTGCCTTTGTCAAGGAAATACTGCCGTCTCATGCGTGTTGCGGTAACGCGCATCAGGGCCGTCACCGTCGCGCTCGAGGAAACGTAGCGCCACCAGCGTGTCGAAGAAATCGGGATTCGCGCGGGGATGTAAGCCGCTCGCCGCCTGGAGCTCGGCCCCCGTCATCGCTCCGCCGCCCAAGCTGGTGAACAGACCGAGCTCCAGAGCGGACAGCAGGGTCTTCGCCGGCCAGAAGGCCATGCCAATTTCCATGATTCGCGCGGGGGATACTGTCGTCATTTTCGCACTCTCCTTCGTCCTACTGTCGTTATAGGGACTATCGTGTAAACGACTACTGCACTGGCGGGCTCGATCGACGCCCAGCCATCGGGCCTGCGCCTCATTTGATCAGGGAAACGTACCCACGTCCGAAATCACCGCTTCCAGCAGGCTTCCGAGCTGCCGTAGTCTCTCGACACCCAGATGCCCAAGCAACGCTTTCGGCATTCGCTGCGCGTGGGCGTCCAGCCCGCGCACGAGGGCGAGTCCCTTGTCCGAAATGCCCACCTCGACGACGCGCCGGTCCTGGCGGCTGCGCGTCCGCTTCACCAGCCCGCGTTTTTCCAAGCGGTCGACCAGTCGCGTGATGTCAGGGTCCCGTTCAATCATCCGCTCCGCGATGTCGCTGCACGCCAGCTTGGCCGGATGGGAGCCGCGGAGGATCCGGAGCACGTTGTACTGGTTGGTGGTCAGCTGGGCCGTCGTCTTCAGAAATCTCGCCCACGGCTCCATGACCCGTGCGGCAGCGATCAGCAAGCCGAGCAGGATTTCCTGCTCCGGGGAGGAAAAGGGCTTCGTCTGCTTCAGCTCCCGTGCAACCGTGCCGCCCATGGAGCGGGACAATACACGTTTACACGACTATCGTCAAGAGGTATTATTTGAAGCGGAACCCGATGCAATGAGGGGCGCCGTGAGGGGCGTCTGCGCGGGGGCTGGCAGAAGTGCGAAGGGAACCGTCGATCGGCGGCGGAGGGCGTGTCCGCCTTGATGCTCAGCGCCGCGGTGGCCGAGGGCGCGAGCGCCAGACGCGAGACACGCGGCGGCACGGGGTCAGCCGGACGCATGGGCGAGCCACACGGCCTTGGTTATCGGTGACCCATTCTGTCCGATCGAACGTGTCGGCCCCTCACTGTGGCACCCAAGGGGTCTCAGAAACATCGGTGGCGTGTGCGAGTGGTGCGGAGGCCGCATTGACGCGAGAGACGGCACGCTAGCCGAACGCCGTATCTGAAGGGAGACGAGCATTCATGATGGCAGCAGCGCCCCCGGCCGGTGACATCCCGCCGATGCCCGTGATCGTCGGGGCGCCCCGCTCTGGGACCACCCTGCTGCGGTTCATGCTCGATGCGCATCCCGATCTGGCAATTCCGCCCGAGACCGGATTCCTGACGCTCGGCCACTCTCTTCCAGACGAGGGCGAGCAGGTGCGCGAGCATTTCTTTGAAGCCATTACCCACTTTCCCCCTGACGCACCCGCCTGGGACGACTTCGGGGTGTCCCGACACCGCCTGTGGTCGCTCCTGCAGGCGACGATACCCTTTACGATCGCCGACGGCTATCGCGCGTTCTATCGAGCATATGCCGAGCGCTTCGGCAAGCCCCGATGGGGCGATAAGACGCCGATGCACTGCCTGCATCTGGCGGCCATCCAGCGGGTGTTGCCGGAGGCCTACTTTGTCCATGTGATTCGCGACGGGCGCGACGTCGCCCTGTCCCTGCGGCAAACCTGGTTCTCGCCCGGCAGCGAGATCGAGACCCTGGCGGAGTACTGGATGACCTGCGTGACGACGGCACGTCGACAGGCCGCACAGTGCCGTCACTATCTGGAACTGCGATTCGAGGAACTCGTCCAGGACACCGACGCCGTCCTGGCTCGGGTGTGCAGGTTCATCGATCTGGCCTACTCGCCCGAGATGGTCACGTACCACCGCCGCACGCCCGAGCGCCTCAAGGAACATCGGGACCGAACCCGTCCAGATGGAACCATGGTGGTGTCGCACGCCGATAGACTGCGGCAACAGATGCTCACGACCCAGCCGCCTCGAACGTCCCGGGTGCAGGCATGGAGGACGGACATGCCGCTCGATGAGCGTGCGCGATTCGAGCGGGTCGCTGGCGATCTGCTGGTGGAGTTGGGCTACGGGGCGCTCGTGGGAAGCTGAGCGTCCCGATCGCTGCGCCGTTCTGGTCCCGCTCTCATCGTCATCAGACGCGCGTTGAGCCGACGAGCAATGCCTTGCGCGTGGCGTCCCACGACCGGGATGCGAATCAGCATATCGCGGAGATGCAAGCTGGGTAAGGCCCGATACGCGTCGACCAACCGCTGAAGGCGGTCCCGATCATTCGTCAGATCGAGGTGCGACTGGTGGGCCGCGGCAAGCTGGTTTATGAGGGCTTCCACACGTCCGACAAGAACCTGGCACTCTTGCCGCAGGCGGTCGTGCTCGTGGACGAGTTGCTGCTCAGCGGCGCGGGCCAAGGTGAGCTCGTTCGCGGTTGCGTCGATCCGTGCGATCAGTTGTTGTCGTTCACGAACCCCGTGTTCACGGTCGGCGCGGACGGCCATCAATTCGTCTGACAAGGTCTGGACCGTGGTGTCGAGGGTTTGAGCCTGCTTGAACCGGAGCGCGATCGCACTCAGGTGTCGCGCCGCGGCGCGTTGAGCGACCGCGGCGTCCGTCATACCACGAGAGTTGGATCCGGCAACCGTGTGGTGCTCGTCGAGGGTGCGTGTGTAGATATCGAGCAACCGATCGACCGCACTCTCGAGATCGGCCTCGGTGCGGACCCGCGCCGCGATGCGCTCCGCCTCGGAACCGTCGTAGGTGGCGATCTGCGCGCGATACCAATCGACCGTGTGGGTCTGCTGCAACCAGCGCACACCAAAATTGCCCGCCCGCAGACGATCGAAGTTCCGTTCGGTCACCAGCGGGCCGCCGCCAATGTGATCCGCAAGAATGACGCTGCACCCGACCGCCAGCGCCTCCAGCGCCGCCCGGCCCTTGGCAAAGATCAGATCGAAACCAGGCAGGACGTCTTGCGGCCGGGCGACGCTGCGGCCGCTGCTTGCGCCGATGATTTCAAGTTCCAGATGCTGTTCACGACACGCCTCGCGAATCGTATCCGCGAACCCCTGCCCGGGCACGGCGTGGTTGCTGACGATCAGCGCCCGCCGAGGTCGTGACGGCAGCGACTCACGGGGCAGAAACTGTCGCATATCGACGAAGTTCAAGAGCAGATCGACCTGGTGGCGACCAATACCATTTTCGGCCGTCAGGCGATCGGCGCACGTTTCGTCGACCGCCACATACCGCACGATCGAGGGATGGCGCAGCGGCCCTTCCTCCCAGGGCAGCCAGCCATGGCAGAAGTGCACGATCGGAACGCCGGGAAAGTGCAGCGCCGCAATCAACGTCTCGACGTGATGATGACCGTGAATCAGATTGGGCGTAAAGCCGATCTGATCCAGATTTGTGACAACGGGCACGGTGGCGGAACGAAGTTCCTCGGCAATGGCCCCGGTGACCAAACTGAACGCGACCGGATGGTGTCCTCGGCCAACGAGCGCGCGGCACATGTCGCGGACCCACAACTCCGACCCGGCTCGCCAGGACAGCGTGTTATTTGTGAAGAGAATCGAGAGCGCGGCCACGCGGATCCCCCTTACGCACGGTGTTCAATGGATGATGGACTCAATGGCCGGTTCGGGGCGGAAACACGGCACTCCTCATAGCCACTCATGATCCATGTAAGCGTGCTGGGACGTGCTGGGCGCTTGCGAGGGCGAGCAGCCTGGCGAGCACCGGCCTAACGTGTTCGCCATAGCGGATCGCCGACCGATAGCGTCCTTGTTGCACGCGCTCATTGCCAACCTCCTCGTAGTAAGGCACGTAGTCGGAGGGTGGCAACACGCCGGACGTGGATTGGCGCAGGAACTCGGTCCGGAATGCCTCGGTCCCGTGCCGTTCGAAGGCGGCGGCCGCTTCCGCCCTGAGCGCCGGATAGCGTCTCACCGCTTCCAGTTTGCGGGCGAACGCCGATTCGTCGAGCTGGAGACGGATGCCAAGGCCACCGCCATCCGGGGGCCCGACGAGGTCCATCTCATACAGGCATGGTGCGCGCAACCCGCACAGTGACACGCTCGTCTCGGCGATGACTCGACATAAGTCGTGCACCGGGTTGTAGCCTTCGGCCGCATCGGTGAGAACTGCAGTGATGCCGCGCGCCGCAAAGCTGAGGCTCAACTGCTCTGTCACCTTAACGAATGGGGTCTCGTCACCCGCGATGAGGTGCGCGTAGGCGTGCGCATCGGCGAAACAGCCGTAGACCGTTGCCCGCGTGGCGCCAGCGCTGTTCAGTAGGGCGGTTGTGTCCGCAAGACGTGAGCGACCATGAGCGCCCGAGCCGTCAGTGAGAACGCACACCAGCGGCGCCGCTGTCTCTAGAAAATGAAAAGCTCGGAGTTCATGGCCTGGGTGGCCGATGACCAATGCCCATCTGTGAGCGCGTACGTAGCTCATCATCCCGGATAGTTCCATGCATCAAGGTGTTGGGGAATCTATCCCACCCGAGAACGGGGTGGTCAGAACATCCGTGCATCATCCGCCGCGCTTCGGTCGCTGTATGTTCAATATTGAACACATTTTGCTGAAATGTTTCACACGCTTGGCGTGTAGGCGCAGGGCCTTGGACTGTTCAACAGCTGGCGTCGCGCCTGGCTACGTGCAGGGGAATCTCACCATTCTCCCGAAGGACTTGGCGGAGGACTTCCTCAAGTTCTGCCGGCTGAACCCGAAGCCGTGCCCCGTCATCGGCGTTTCCGAAGTCGGTGATCCAAGAATTCCCGGCCCTTGGTCTCGACCTGGACATCCGCACCGATGTGCCGGGCTACCGCGTCTGGAAGGATGGACATCTCGTCGAGGAATCGACCGACATTGCAGCGTGGTGGCGCGATGATCTCGTGGCATTCGTGCTCGGATGCTCATACTCCTTCGAGCAGGCGCTGATCGAAGACGGGTTGCCAATACGGCACATGGCTGCGGGCGTGACGGTACCGATGTACCGGACCGACATCGCCTGTGTGGCTGCCGGACCCTTCTGGGGGCCGATGGTCGTCTCGATGCGTCCGTTCAATCCGACTCACGCGATACGGGCGATTCAGATCACGTCGCGGTTCCCGCCGTGCACGGTGCGCCAATCCATATCGGGCTGCCGTCACTGATTGGGATCCAGGACCTGGCGAAGCCAGACTACGGAGATTGCGTCGAGCTGCGGTCCGATGAACTACCTGTGTTCTGGGCGTGCGGTGTGACGCCCCAGGCCGTGATTGCGGCGGCGAAGCCCTCGTTCGCCATTACCCACGCTCCAGGCCGCATGCTGGTGACCGACCTTCAGAACGCGCAACTGGCTGTGCACGAGGAAGGAAAAGAGGATTGTCATGAAGGTTAGCCGCCGCGACGTCCTGATGGGAGGCGCCGCATCAATCGCGGCGGTCTCAGCCTGTGCACGAGCCCAACAGTCGAATGAGATTGTGATAGGCGCGTTGTACCCGCTGTCGGGAGCCAGTGGGGCGAGCGGCCTCGACGCCCGCCACGCGCTGGAAACAGCCGTCGAGGTGATCAACACCTCAATCGACCTGGATTTACCGTTGTCGAAGAGCGCCGGCCTTGCCGGGTTCGATGGTGCCAAGATCACGGTGGTCTATGCCGACCACCAAGGCGATCCGCAGAAGGGCCGCGCTGGGGCGGAGCGCCTGATCACTCAGCGAAACGTTGCCGCGCTGATTGGCGTCTACCACAGTTCGGTTGCGGCGACTGTAAGCCAAACGGCCGAGCGGTATGCCACCCCATTCATGGCGTCCGAAGTGTCCTCGCCGAGCCTGCACCGACGAGGACTGAAATACTTCTTCCGCGCCAACGCGCACGATGAGATGTTTTCCAAAGTGATGTTCGACTTCTTCGATAGCTTGAAGACAAAAGGGGCGAAGATCGAGACCCTTGCTCTATTCCACGAAGATACGATTTACGGTACGGATTCCGCAAATACACAGAGCGCCCTCGCAGCAGCGCGTGGGTACAAGATTGTCACCGACATCAAATATCGGGCGAACTCGCCTTCGCTGACGGCCGAGGTGCAGCAGCTGAAGGCGGCCGATGCCGACGTGCTGATGCCTTCAAGCTAAACGACGGACAGCATGCTTCTGGTCAAGACCATGGCCGAGCTGGGCTACAAGCCAAGGGCGATCGTCGCGCAGGATGCCGGCTTCTCCGAGAGCTCGTTTTATGACGCCGTCGGCGACAAGGTCGAAGGAGCGATCAGCCGCGCCAGCTTCTCACTCGATCTCGCGGCGAAGCGCCCATCAGTCGGCAAGGTCAACGAGCTGTTCAAGGTGCGCTCGGGCAAAGACCTCAATGATGGAACGTCGCGCGAGTTCATGGCGCTCCTGATTCTGGCGGACGGCATCGATCGCGCGAAGTCTACCGATGGCGACAAGATTCGTCAGGCGCTGGCCGCGACGGACCTGCCAGGCGAGCGCACCATCATGCCGTGGAAACACGTGAAGTTCGACGAGACCGGGCAGAACAAAGACGCGGACCCGGTGCTCCTGCAATACGTCAAGGGCAAGTTCGTCACGATCTTCCCCGCGCAAGCAGCCATTGCCGAGCCGATCTGGCCGATGAATCCACCGGCGCCGGCAATCACGGCACAGAAGTCCTGATGGCCGCAGAGACGATCGTGCAGAGCCTGTTGAGCGGCTTGTTGACAGGGTTGATCTACGCTCTCATTGCGGTCGGCCTCTCGCTCATCTTCGGTCTGATGGATGTCGTGAACTTCGCCCATGGCGAGTTCCTGATGGCGGCCATGTACGCGACGCTCGGGTTCACGCTGGCCCTTGCGATCGATCCGATCCTCTCGGCTGTCATCCGCAAAAACTATTGAGGGCGGTGTTCAGTTCAGGCGGCTTTTGGTTCCAGCCGGTATTCGTGGTGCAACCCCGCCAGAATCGGACTCGCGACGACGCGATGGCCATCGGGGATTCGATGGCCATTCGACAGCTGCTCGGCCTTATCACAGGGCACGTCAGGAATGCCAGGACCGAGACTGGCATGTGGGCGGCCTTGGTTGTAGTGAGTCACCCATTCCTTGAGAATCGAACGCAGATGCCGTTCATTCAGAACAATCAGCCAATCCAAACACTCGCGACGGATCGTGCCGATCAGCCTCTCGCAGAACGCATTCGCTTGCGGGCAGCGCACCGGCGTTTTCAGCACCGTCAGGCCCATCGCGGCAACTGCGCCGTCAACGGCCACAGAATAGATGCTATCGCGGTCGTGAATGAGAAAGCGTTGCGGCTGCTCGCCGGGAAAGACCGCGCGGAACTGCTGGACGGTCCAGTCGGCTGTGGGATGCTCCGTGACGTTCCAATGCACGATCCGGCGCGTGCCGACTGTCAAGAACGACAAACACATACAGCGTGCGAAACCTCGCCGTGATGGTCACGAAGAAGTCGCAGGCGAGCATGGCGCCCGCATGATTGCGCACGAATGTGCTCCACTGCTGGGACGGCCGTCGATCCCGCGGTCGCCCTCCCAGTGACATGTAGCGCCTCACTGTACGCGCCGACACGCGGAGACCGAGTTTGAGCTGCAGTTCCGCGGCAATCCGCTCCTCGCCCCACGTCGCATTGGCACGAGCCATGGCGGCGATTAACTGCTGGAGATCCGACGGGTACTGGTGGTCGACCAGGCACTCTCGACTTCCACCGCCAGAACAGGCGGAATCCCTTGCGATGCCAACGGATCAGCGTGTCAGGCTTGACGATCGTCAGTATGGCTCTCCAGTCGCTCAGCCTTGAGAGCACCAGCAGGGTGATACGCGTCGCATCATCAGCCCGACGGGGCTTGACCCGACGCTCTTGGTAAAGGGCCAGCTGCTTGCGGAGGAACAGATTCTCGGCTGCCAGCTGCGACCGCGATCGAAGACCGAGCGACACGAACCTGAGGGCATCAATCAGCAGCCGGACAGTGGTCCGCCAGGCGATTGACGAGGCCGAGCGTTTCCGCATGCGGAAGCATGCCACAACTGTCGCGAGTTAGCTTCGTCGCGAGCCTCCGCCGTTACCGAACCCGCGGCAGTTTCGTGTCGGCCGCAATACTTGCGGAGCACAACCGGTGAGTCGTCAGCGCCGGGTTCGACGAATGGCCGCTTTGAACGTCTCAATGGTAGAAACGACCACTACCAGCATGACGAGAACCGCCGCAAGGATCGAGCCGAGGAAGACTGCGGCAAGGAGGACTCCGAGGATAGCCGACGCCACCAACGTCGCAGCTACAACGGCCTTAACACGGCGAAATCGGCCGGCTGGAGGAAGAGCACTTGTCGCCTGAGTCCGACTAGAGGGAAAGTGGATCTGGAACCTGGCCATGATGAACTGGCTCGGGAACGGTCTGAACGATCATAACAGACGGCGCCAGAGTGATTGGTCGTGGCCGTTGAGCCCGCCACGAACCCTCTTCGACCGTCCTGACGCGATTCTCTGCAGGCTCTCGCGTCGTCGAACGAGGCCGTCGAAAGCGCGAACGCGAGATGCGCCGCTTCAAGTCCGCCGCCCATCATGCAAACTCTTTGCGTCGGTTCACGGCGTCGTGCAGAATCCTTCCGGGTGGGCCGACATCTGCTGCGGTCAGCTCACCACCACCTGCTGCGAGGCAGGGGTGCCTCGCTGAGATGCGGTGACGTCCGCCTACTGAACGATCAGGGGCGCCCAGTGTAGGGGGAGAAACGTGCGGGCCTCGTTCAGTTGACAGTGCGGTTCTTAATCATGGCCGGATCTCCGGAACCTCCTCGAGGACGTCGAGACGCAGCGCAGATGCGGGCGGCGCGAAGAGTGGCGTGCGGCGGCGTTGCACCCACAGCACGGGTTGGCCGTCGGTACGGCGACCGAGGACGTAGCGCCGATCGAGACGCACGCCGGCCCGGGGGATCGCGCTGGGCACGATCTGATGCGCAGGGTCGGAGGGTCCGGCAGCCGGGTCGCGAAGCAGGCGGCTCGTCGGGCCTGGCCGCGGCGCGACCGGCCGCACGTTGAGATCGGCTAAGCGAGCCTGCACAAAGCGGCGCACGTTGCCGTCGTCGGAGGAGACGTACGGGTGCCACAGTCGGGGGACGTTCGTCGCCGGCAGGTAGCGGTAGCGCCGGGTTCCCGTCACGACGACCTGGCCGGGCGGAGCCACTGCGGGGGACGGAGTGACGGGCTCTTCCGGCTCGACAAGCTCGACACCGTCGGCGCGCCGCTCGATGGCCCACAACAAATTGGCGTCCTCGTCCATGCCGAGCAGCACCTCGTCGAGGGCGCTCGTAGCCGTCAGCGGGTTGGGAATCGTGGGCCAGATCAGCAACTCGCCGGGCCGTCGTCCGCTGACGTGGAACAGTGACCAGTCGTCGACCGGCTGGTTGGTCGAGGTGAGTCCCATCACATCTTCGACTTGCATGCCCGTGACGGCCACGAGCGTGCCGGTCGGGCTCAGCAGCGGAGCGGTGAACCAGTCGTCGCCGTGGGAGGCGGTGACGTGGATCAGCATCAGCGACGCCAGCCGCGTGCGGTGCGGCGCCACAGCGCCGGGGTCGTAGCGATGCTCTTCGATCTGCCACCACCGCGGGTGAGGCGACCCGTCGTATGCGACGCGCGTGGGGTAACTCGTGCGCACCACCGGCGGCGACGCGAGTGGCGGATTCGGCCCAGTCGCGGTGGCGGAGTACCAGTCGACGTCGCCGCCGTCGTGGCGCGGGATCGTCAGCGTTGCCGGCCCGGCAGTGAACGTCGCGGAATACGCCAACTCCGACGGCTGCCAGTCGTCTTGCGGCTCCGCAGCCGGGACGCCTTGAGCGGCGAACAGCGCGTCTGCCAGACTCAGCGACGCCCGCGCCCGATACAACTCGAGGCCGTCGAGCACGCGACCATTCAGCCGCTCGTACGGCGCCACCAATCCGGCGAAGAGGAGCGTCGGGGCATTCCGTTGCGCCGCGGGAACCGCGCTCCTCAGCGCCCGCCCGACCCGGGCGCGCCGCCCGATCGTCCACCACTGCTCGGGCTCGGACTCGATGATCGCCTCGGGTGGCGTGATCCGCGGATCGTCCTCGGGCGCGGCGCTCCGGCCTCTCAGCGGCGTCTCGGTGACAGTCACATGGACGAGGGCGGGGGAAGCGGCGTCGCGGCCCCGATGCTCGCCGCGCTGCCATTGCCGGCCGAGGAACCACACCGGATCGTGCACCTCCGCGCGCAACGCGGCAAACAAAGCCAGCGGGTCATGCGCGGTATGTATCGCCTCCAGACCGACGTGGAGATCGAAACGGTACGGCATCAGCGGCCTCCCAGCTCAACGCCCACCCGTCCGCTCGCGGGCAGCGCCGCGAGATGCAGCGAGCGCGCGGCGGCCCCGAGTTCGGCAGCGTTGGCCATCCGCGCCCTCGCGAGTGCGCGAACCTCGGCCACGATGTCGACGAGCACCGCGGGTGTCAGGTCCTCGTCGACGACCGGCGGAACGGCGAGCACGACCGCCTGCGGCGCCCGCGCGCTCGGCAGGTCGTGAGAAAACGCTACGGCGGCGACGTGCTCCGTGTCCGGGACGGTCTCGGCAAAGCGGTCGATGACCGCGACGGCCACCGTTCCCGGCGTCGTCTCAACCGGCCGCGGAGGCAGCACGCCGGGCGGCCCGAAGGCGGCGACGAGTCGCGACGATCGCACGACTGCAACGTCCGACGGCGGCGGAGCGACCGTCTGCCACGGATCGCCCGGGCGGTTCGTCCACGCTCGCAGCGGTTGCCCCCCAGACGTCGCGCGCTGGTCGAGCTGGGCCGCCTCGAGCCGTGCCACCGCGGGTCGAACCGGCGCCACTGTCTCCAGCCAGTCCGGGTCGAGGCGCGGCGCCGCGCCGGCAGCGGTCGGCTCGCTTCGCATACCGTCAAAGGCGGCGGCAGGTAGACGGGCGAACACGGGCAACGGGCCTTCCGGCGCGACGAGAGCGGCGATGGCCGCGGCCAGCTCGGACACGGTCGCTCCGCTCAGCGTTTCTGGCGCATCGCCGATGCGGCGCTCGAGCGCCTCGGCCGCGCGACGAACCCGGTCGACCAACCCCCCGACGGTCGGATCCTCGGTAGCGGCGGCCAGGGGCGTGATCCCCCAGCGCGCGATCCGCCCGAGCGCTCGCCGCTGCGCCGTCTCGGTGGCCGTTGGCGCGGCCGCGAGTCGCGTGTCGGCGGCCGCGGCGACGGCGGCGTTGCGAAGTGCCGTGTAGCGCCGGGCGAGCTCGATCGCGACACCGCCGCCAGGATCCGCCGGCGCACCGACGTCCTCGGGAAGCGCCGGCACTCCGGCCAGGGCGGCGGCGAGCGCTCGCACGATGACGTGTCCCGGCGGATCGATCGGGCCGAGCCCGGCCGCACCGGTGACGTCGCGCACGACATCGCGCAGGTTCCCTGTGCCGAGCCCGACGGTGTCGCAAGGGCGCAGGCCGATGTCGTCGAGCGTGGTGGTGCCGACCGGCGCGCCTGCGGCATCGAGCATCGTCCACCTCCACGCCGCGCCGGCGGGGTCTCCCGCGCGGGCGTCGAGATAGGCGGCGACCGCCGGATCGGCGACGGCCGCTGGGCTCGGCCGTGCACCAGTGGGAGCGGTCGCGTCGGGCAGGACGACCACCGCAACGGTGTTGACGACGCGACCCGCTCTGGGCGTGCGCACGACATCGAAGTCGGGCGGCGGCCCCTGGCCGCCGGCCGCGGCGGTCGACGCCGCGACAGTGGCGGTGCGCCCCTTGACGACGCCGAGCGTTGCTTCGGCGACGTGCAAGTCCGCGAGGGCGTCGATCGCGGCGGCGAGCTCGGCGAGCGCGGTGAGCTGCGCGGGGCGCACGCCGAGTTGGCTGAGTTCGGCGGGCCGGTTCTCGGCCGCATCCAGCACGGCCGTGCCGTTGCACACGCGGCGCATCCGCAGGTCGGCACGAGCGAAGCCGAGGATCGTCGGGAACGCGGCGCGCAGGCGGTCGATCACGTCAGGGCGATTCACGATCGCCTCGACCCTTCGTCCAAGCGACTCCGCCGGGTGGCTGCCCGTGCGTGTCTCGTCGGCAAGGCGGAGAGCGGCACGGATCGCGTCGGAGGTGAGGTCCATCTGCCACCGATCCGCGTCGGGATCGCGGAGCGCCCGATCCCGCAGCACCGCAGCGACCGCCGCCTGCTCGGCTGACGGGGCGAGCACGTAGCGGTGGTCGCCCGGCGACGAGCGCGGCCGGGGCGCGTCGACCCAGGCGTAAACCCCGAGCGTCCGCGGAGCCGCCGCGAGGTCCTGCAGCCGGCGCCAGGCGATCCCCGTCGCCCACGGATCCAGTCGATGCGTTGCGGTGTCGAGCGCCGCGCGCAGGCCGCGGTCGATGTTCGCGGCATTCTCGGTTGCGAGCGCGTTCAGTCCCTCCACCACGTTGCGCCGGACGCCGACCGCGGGTTCGCTGGACCGGCTCATGTCGGTGGGCCGCATCCGCGCCGCCCACGTCTCGGTCTGGGTCGCCGTCCGCAGGTTGACGCTGACCGGCTCGACGAACGCGCGGGGCTGGCCGGCGGCACGCCGGGCCACGGCCGCCGCGCTGGCGAGCAGCGAGTGCCGGGCCAGCTCGGTGAGCACGCTCGTGCCCCACGGCGGCGATGCCCGGGTTCCGCCGGGCACGGGTCCGGCCGCGAGCAGTTCAGCTACCGGCGCTGCGGCGAGCCGGGACAATCCGCGGCCGATGTCGGTCCCTGCGGGAAGATCGTCTGGCTCGACCAGGCGCAACTCGACGTCGTGGGCCCAGCCCACCGAGACGAGCTGCCGGGTCGGCGTCGCCGCCGGGTCGAGCCGCGGCACTTGCCCTGCTTGACGGGTCCACCACGCTTCGAGATCGGCGGCCGGGACGGCCTGGGTGAAACGGAACGCGACCGCGTGGGCCAGCGTCGTCGGCATCATCCACCGCCACGCGTAGCGCGTCGCCATCGGGTTGCGGACGAGGTCGCGCAACGCGTCTGGTTGCTGCTGCGCGGCCTGGCGCTCGGCGGCCGCTGCCCACGTGTCTACGAGCTGGCGGACCAGCGGAACGAGACGCGACTCGATCGCCGGGTCGCCGGCGGCCGAGCGCCAGCGCCGCAGCGAGGTGGCCGGCAGCAATCCGTACGGCTGGTTCTCGACGCGCATAGACGGCAACGGCCCCTCGGGAACGAGATTCGCCGCCGCCCAGAGGCCGAGCTCGTCGGCCTGGCTCCCGAAGCCCCACACGTTGGCCAGGGAGTGACCCCACAGCGCGGGCCAGAGCGTGCCGACGAGGGCCCGGTTGAGCGGGCCGGTGGTCGGACCTCCCCACCCACGACTCCGCGCAACACCGGAGCACCGGCGAGCGCGGTCGAGACCGCGACGGTGCCGGGCTGTGCCGTCACGCCGACCCGCACGAGGCGGCGCCAGGTGTCGGCGTCGCCGAGCGAGAGTGCGGCCTCGCCGTTCACGCTGCTCGTCGGCGCGCCCGGACCGACGATGCCCAGGCGGCCGCTGTTGGCCTGCGCCGTCAGCAGGGGGCCGGGGTCGCCGCCGCCGATGCCGACGACGTACACCGCCTCGATGTCGTTCGGCACGGCCGCGCCGAGGTCGATCTCGGCCGCAAGACCTACGCGCACCGCCTCCGGGAACGACGTCCACCACGGCTGGCTCGTGCTGTTCGGGTCATCGAGATCGAGAGTGACGGCGTCGGCGAGCACGGTCAGCGTCGCCGCCGTGCGCCGGCGGCCGTCCGCCGCGGGCGATCCAGATCTCCATCGTCGGCGGCAGCCCCATCACGCGCGGGGCGCGCATCTCCGTCCGCGTCGTGCTCGGACGGGTGATGGTGATCACCCCGTCCGGCCCGGTGACCGGAGGGAAGGTGCGCGCGAGCCACGCCGCCCGCTCGGCGCCGACGGCGGCCGCGAGCGCGCGCCATGCCTGCCTCCCTGCTGGAGTCTCGAGACGCTGTCCGCCGGCAGCGCGCCACATCGCCTCGACCGCGTCGAGTTCGACGGCGGACGGCACGTCGTCGTGCTTCGTGATCGAGACCGCATCGGGCACGACGCGCACGCGCAGGCGCCAGCGCGGCGGGCGGTCAGGGCCGACGAAACGGGTCTCCAGCCGAACGGGCAGCAGCACGCCGATCATGGGCGGACTCCCCCGAGCAGGACGTCTCCGCGGATCAGCACGCGCCGCGGCGCGCTGACGGTGTCACGGGCGAGGTCGGCGCCGTTGCCTGCCGTGCTCGGCCGCGTGCGCTGCGTTGAAGAAGCGCCGCCCGTTCACCGTCTCTTCCAGCACGACCCACCGCTCGGCGCCGAGCGCCGGGTCGAGGTCGAAGCCGAAGAACGTCTGGTCGGGCGAGATCCGTCCCTGGAACGCGGGGAACTGGCGGGAATCGAAGTTGGGGCGAGTCACCCAGTCGAGCGTTCCGTCGGCGCTTGCGCAGCGCCGGCACCAGGTAGACGAGCGTGCCCGGGTACTCGCGGAAGAGCGGCGTGTTGAACAGCACGACCAGGTCAGCGCTCGACGCCGACGGCGTCTGGTGGCTGGCCGCTCCGAACGCGCGAGTCGGCGGGCCAGCGGCTGATGTCGAGGATGTCGTCGTCGACGTCTCCCGTCGCGGCGTTGGCGCGATCCCAGAACGTCCGCACCGGCGTCCAACCCGGGGATCAGCGGGTAGTTGCGGAAGCGCAGCTCGGCGACGACCTGTGCGTTCAGCCCGAGCAGGAACGCGTCGACGAAAGCGGGGTTCGTGGTCAGGGCGACGACGGTGTCCTCTGGCAGCGTGCCCGCGCCGGGCAACAGCCACTCGGGCGCGTTGTCGCGCAGGAACCGCCACGCCGGCAGGTCGAGATCGGGCGTCAGCTCCACCGGCGCCGTCGGGTCGGCGTCGACGGCAGCCGACCGCGTCGAGGATGCCGCCGAGCACGCGGTCGACCATCGTCGGGCGGGTGATCGTCGGGTCGAAGGCGGCGGCGATCTCGGTGCTGGCGCGGTCGAGGTCAAAGGCTGTCGCGACCGGTTGGCCGGGGCGCCGCGCGACCGTCGCCCCGAGCGCGGCGAGGTCGTCGGAGTCCGGCTCGGCGGTGAGGGCGGCGGCGAGCACCCGCAGCTCCTCGCGCCCAGGACGTTGGTCGGCGTCGACGAGCCGCAGCAGCGGCAGGATCGGCGCGGGCGGCCGGCGCCGAGCGCGGTCGACGACGGTGCGCAGCCGGCTGTCGACGAAGCGCACGGTGTCAGGATCGAGGCCGCGGCGGTCGAGTGCCGTCGCGAGCCTGGCCGCGGTCGCGCGCAGCTCGTCTCGGGTTCGGCGCGATCCTGCCGAGGGCGTCGTCGAGCGCGGCGCGGCCTCGTCTCGCGCGCGAACGCGTCCGTATGGAGCGCGCTCGGGTCGCTGCGCACGCGGCGCGGCGGCGCCGCGGCGGCGAGGCGCAGGGTGGCGCCGATGCCCGGCGGGGCGCGTCGCCGTCCGAGGAGCGCGGGCGCCGCGTCTTCGCGCTCCGCGCCGCGGAGCGCTCGTTGCGCGGCGGAGGAGAACAGGCTCCGTCCGAGCGCGCGATCCGGGTGCTCCATCGCCTCGGCGACGGGACCGGTCGACGTGAGCACGTCGCGCAGCGCGGGGCCGAGCACGCCGAGGCGGCGGGCTCCGTCCACGGGTACGCGCCGCTTCCAGAGCGAGCGCGACGCGAGGAGCCCCAGCGCCAGCCGGCGGAGCCGGTCGGCGGCCTCCTCGTAGGCGCCGGCGAGCCGCCCCGCCTCGCGCGCGAGGAGCTCCTGGTTGACGATCCCCGCCTCGGTGCCGAGCCCGGCGACGGCGCGCACGCGGTAGTCCTCGTGCAGCGCGTCGCGCCAGCCGGGCTGGAGAGGGCGGTGGCTCCGGCGGCCAGGGTTCGGCGTGGTCGGGGAGGCCGAGGACGGGATGGGCCGCGTCGCCGAGCGGCGCGGTCAGGGCCGCGACGTCGGCCGCGACGTCCTGCGGACACCTCACCGCCGGCGGGGCAGTCATGGAGACCAGCGCTCCGCGCACCGGCATCGCGCCGGCCGCCGGGAGCGGGCCGTACTCGACGTCGGAGGAGCCCAGCTCGGGCCCGGCCTGGCGGAGCTTCAAGCGGCGGGCGAGGGCGGCGAAGTCGCCGCCCGCGTTGGTGTGGAACGTCCAGTGGTGGTAGACGTGTGAGCTCGATCGGCCCCGCGGCGGGAGTGGCCCACGCGGGCGTGCCGGCGGCGGTGAACGCGGGCACGATCACGGCCACGTGGTCGCGGTCGGGCTCAAGCGCGCGCGGCGAGATCAGCCGGCCGATCGTGCGGCCCGCCCCGTCATCCTGTTCGACGTGAGCGCCGCGGGCCGAGTCCACGAGCGGATGGGCGTCCAGCACCGACGGCTGCAGGCGGACGGTCGAACCTGCGACCTCGATCTCGTCGGTCGTGCCGACGAGCAGAACCAGCCACGGGCGCAGCGCCTTTCCTTGCGGCAAGGCGACGGTGTGGCGCCACGGCAGGTCCGGCGCGCCGAGCTCCGCGTAGACGGCCTTGTCGATCTCCACGTTCCGCGCTCCCGGTGACGGGTAGGTGTGGACCACCGCGGCGGGCGCGAGGCCGGTGACGTCGCCGGGGCCGAACAGGTCGTACGTGATCGTGCGAGAGGCCGAGTCGGTCGGCTTGTCGAGATCGCTCGCCGTCAGCTGGAGCCTGGCCGTGAGCCGGCCGGCGGTCAGCGCGCCGGACGAGACCGCGCCCGCCCCCGGAGGCCGCAACCAGCCGAAGAACCTGAGCGTGGCCATCAGACCGTCACCGCCACAAGCCGATCGGCGGCGTGCTGGGTTGAGGCGCGCGCGTTGCGCCCGGCGAGGTGCGCTGCGACCGCGCTGATTTCCGTGGCGAGCACGACACCGCCGTCGGCCGAGACGAGGAACCGGTCGTCGCGCAGCTCGAAGCGCGAGGGCCGCGGCCGGATCGCCGGCGGTGCGGACGTCGCCTCCATCCGGTCGAGCACGTGGGCCGGAATGACGAATCCGTCGACGATGCGGCGCGATGCTCGGCAGTTGGATCTCCTCGAACTCCACGTTCGCCAGCACCCCCGCCGAGGGTGTCGGCGCGAGCGACGCGACGACGCCGGCTTTGTGGCGCTCGAACGCGGGCAGCGCCATCGTCTCCGCCTCGGTGAGCTCGACGAACGATCCGGGACTGAACCAGTCCACGTGGTCGGTCGTCGGAATTGAGGCGCGCACGTCGAGGCGCTGCGGGCTGGCGAGTTTGCCGTCCTCGAACGTATCGACCGCGAGCCCCAGCGGCACGCGGTTCTGACTCCACGTCGGCGCGCCGAGGGGACTCAGCACGACTCGGGGCGATTCGTCGTGGCGCGCGAGCAACACCAAATCATCGTCGCCTTCGGCGATCGACGAGGTTCGCTGCAAGCGCCAGCTCCTCTGCGAGCACGGGGACGAGGCTGGTGATCACGGCGCCGGCGATCGCGCCCGGATGAGCGAGCTCGAAGCTGTCGCTCCAGCACGCATCGAAAAACAAGCAGCGATACGCACACCTCTCCCCGCAGCACGAGCGGCGAGGGGCCGCTCAGGCCGCCCTTGAACTTCACTCCGATCAGGTTGTGCCCGCGGTACTTCACGTGCACGCCGCCCTTCAGCGTGACGTCGAAGTAGAACGGCAGCCTGATCAGCGCGTCGCCGCCGATCTTGCCTTCGAACTTTCCAGTTGCCGGCTTTGATCGCCGCCGTGAACTCGGCGCCGAACTGGATCGTGTTCGAGGTAAGCGCCAGATAGCCCGATGCGCTCAGCTCGACCGCGTCGGGCAGCAGGTCGTCGTCGACCGTGATGAGGATTCGCTTCAGCTTGGGGAAGACAGCCGGCTCCGGATGAAAGTCGGGGTGGAAGCCGCCGAGCGTCGCCATCAGGTAGGGCGTGTCGCCCCAGCTCGAGCGCAGCCCGCCGTCGCCCGTGACCTTGAAGAGGCCCATGACCGAGCCGCGGCGGATCGTCGCGTCGACCTCCAGCGTGTGGCGGACGATGTCGAACACGCCGACGGCGTCGACCTGGATGTCGAGAAGCTTCTGGTTGCCGGGGATGGCCAGCCGGAGCGAGCCGAGCAGGATCACCTTTGTCGGCCTGGTCGGCGAGTCGAACTCGACGATCACGCCGATCGCGAGCCGGGCGAGGTAATCGTCCTTCAGCGGGATCCAGCCGAGCTGCATGGTCAGCCCGAACACATAGATCCCCGACTGCGGCGGGAACAGCGCCGCCAGGTCGCCGAGCAGCACCGGCGCGTTGCGCACCGGATCCTCGGCGAACAGGATGTTGCCGACAGCTCCCGCCGTCAGCCGTTCGCGGAGAGCGTCGGTGTCCGCGCGACGGTTGATGCCGATGATGCCGCCGGCGCCGATCCAGTAGATCCCGTAGGCGATGTGCACGCCAGGACGGAACGACGCGCCGATGACGAGCACGAACGTCCGATCGCGAATCGGCGTCGCCGGGCGATCCGGTCAGCTCGTGGATGCCGAACGCCGTAACGCTCCAACGGGACAAACCCTTGGGCGGCCCCACTGTCAGCGTGAGCAGGCCGCCGTAGCGGTCGTTCGGCCCGCCGGTGAAGTCGATGAAGCCGCCGCCGCTCACGCCCGGAAGCTCGAGCTAGGAGTCCGACGCCGGTCGGCGGGAGCAGTCCGACGCACTGCTTCGCGCCCCCAGGCTCGTCGGCCCACCAGCCCACCCAGCCGCCGGCGCCGTCCATCACGAGCGTGACGGGACCGACCTTCGCCGACCAGTGCGCTCGCACCTCCCCGCGGATATCGAAGTGGTCCTGATCGGCGCGAATCGGCACCGTGAACAGGAGCGAGTGCACTGTGATCTTGAGCACCTTCAGCGAGAACGTCTTGTTGAGGTGCCAGCGCGCCGCGAGCGTCCCGTCGGCGGAGAAGCTGAACCCCGTGCCCTCGGTCAGCCGTGCCTCGAAGTCAACGTCGAACCGCAGCCCCTCGCGCAGGCTCGATTCGCCCTCGCCCAGCGATCGGAACCAGCGGTTCGTCAGGATGATGCCGAAGCCCTCGACCCGGCCGGCGACCTCGACGCTGGGCTCGCCCTGCTCGCGCACACGCACGTCGAGGCTGAGATCGCGGACGACCACCCGGGTGTCGTACGGCGGACCAAAGAGGAGATCGGGAACGCCCTCTTCGGTATCGCGGAGGATCCGCAACGTCGCCTCGTTGGTCGTCTCCGGGATAGCGGAGCCGGGGCGCGGTTGGACTGCGGCGTTCCACGTTCCCGTCCCTCCGTCATAGCCGAGGCCGACCCGCACGCCCGGCTCGAGTCGGGTGACGAAGCCGGCCGCCGTACGCAACTGGTGGAACGCGGCATCGCTGCTCGGCTCGAGCCACATCTCGAAGTCGGTCACGAGCCGGCCGCCCACCGGTCGCCGCTGCGAGCGGATCAGCAGGCTGATCGCCAGCTCGGGATCGAAGCTGCCGCGCAGATCAGGGAAGTTGGCGACCGCCAGCCGCTCGTTAACGGTACGCAGCGGGAACGTGATCGGGATCCAACCAGTGCTGTTCGCGCGCAGGCTCGTCCATTCCGGCGAGGCGTCTGGGAACGTCGGCGGCGGATCCAACGGCGCGATGCGCAATTCGCCCGCGTTCAGGGCGCTGACAGTCTTCGGGGCGACGATCAGGAGCGCCGCGAGCAGCGCCGGCATCCGGCCGGTGGCGTCCATGTCGGCCGTGCCGAACAGCTCGTCCCAGAACGTCTCATCGACGAGCTCAGGCGTGACGAGGATGAAGTCGCGCAGCTTCTCCCAGTCGATGCGGGACCCGAGGCCCGGATCCTCGACGATGGCGCCGGCGAGGCTGAGCATCGATGCGAGCCGCGGAAACTTGACGCGCAGGAACTCGATCGCGAGCGCCTCCAGCAGCTCGGAGGCGACGACACCCGCGGCGGCCACCGGCGTCAGTGCGATGGCGGCGAGTTTGAGCAGATCCTCTCCCCACGCGCGCATCGCGTTGCAGAAGTCTTCGTGGCTGCGTGCGTTCAGCGTCAGGGCCGCGTCGGCGGCGAGCTCCTCCAGGATCTGGGCGAGCTGGATCGGATTGGCGGCGGCGATGCCCGCTTCGAGGATCGGCGAGACGGTGACGATGGCGGATTGGGTGGTCTCGATCACCTCTTCGGCGACCGTCGTCAGCGGCCCGAACACGGTCTTGGCGACGTTGCTCACGCCAGCCTCACTTCAGTGCTGATGACGTGGCGGTCGGTGGCGGCAGGGCCTGGCTCGACGCTGCCGACGGGACAGCGGAGCTCATGGTGCACGATCAGCGACGCGCCGGCGATCGTGAAGGTCACGACCGCGAGCTGAGGCAACCCGACGAACACGCGCGCAAAGCGCTCGAGGTCGGCCTCCTGCAGCGCAGCAGTCATGCGCAGCGACTTGGCCGGGTCCCAACCCGGGCCAGGGCGGGTCGACGGCCGACGCGGCGAAGGTCTTCATCGGATCGTCGACGGGCTCCGTCACGTACGTCCACCCCGGTGCCGGCAGTCCGTATGCCTCGGCAACCGGCGTGGGCATCGCAGTCGGCACCGACGCTCCCTCGCGCGCGATTCGACCGAGCAGCACGTCGACGGTGTCGTCCCACGCCAGCCGCGCGCCGGCCGGCGGCGCGTCCAGCAGCTTCGTCTTGTCGGCGTTCGACAGCGACGCAAAGCCCGACGTCTCCCGTACCCGTTCAAGAGCGAGGCGCATGGCCAGCTCGCTGAAGAGGCTGATCGCCGCGTTCTTGACCTCGATGTTCTTCGCGGCCGACGCGGTCAACTGGGCGACCCGCGTCGTGACGCCGCCTTCGGTGCGGGTGAGCCGCGTGGTGAATCCGTAGTGGACATCGCCCGACAGGACGACGACCGGATGGTGCGCGGCGAGGCGGGCAAGCAGATCCTGGTGATTGGCGCGAACGCCTGACCACGACTCGAAGTCGGCGAAGCGTGCCTCACCCAGTACGTCGAACAGCGGCTGGATCACGTCCTCGACGAGCTCGCTGCCGATGATCGGCGCCGCCGCGACGACGATCGTGAACGGCACCGGGCTCGGCGGCGGCGGGAGTTGCACGGCGAGGGCGGCGCGGGAGATGCGCGCGCCGCGGCTGTCGGCGCGCGGGTACTCGCGGACGGTGCGCTCGTCCAGCAGGACGATGCGTACCGGCCAGCCTTCGTCCGGCCCGATCGTCATGTCGTAGCGGATCGCTCCGGCAGCGGTCAGGTCGCGAAGGACCTGTGCGGGCGGTGCCGCGGGCAGCGGCCCGGCGGGAACGCCGAGCAGCGGGCCGCAGGCCGCCGCCGGGCTCGTCGGCGGGACCGTCGATACAGCCGCCGACACGGCGTCGAGCAGCCCCCGCTCCGGTGAACCGGGCGTGGTGAACGCGGCCGGCTTGTTCCCCCAGTGCTGGCACAGGGCGTAGGCGAGCACGCCGTTGGTGACCGCTCGCCGTCCGCCCGCCTTGTCGTAGACGCTGTTGACCCAGTCATGATCGATGTTCCAGTCGTCCGTGATCTCGTGGTCGTCGAAGATCATCAGCGACGGAACATTCGCGAGCACGCGGCGCACCTCGGGCAACACTGCGCGGAACAGCTCGACGTTCCGCAGCTCGTCGTCCCACGATTCCTTGCTGACATCGGGATCCACATCTGGCGGGATGACGGCGTTCGTGGGGAATTCCGGCAGTGCAGCCGGCCACAGCACGGGCGACCAGGCCAGCAGGTACATCGCCATGAACTCGCCGTAGGTCCACAAGTGGTTGGCCGTCGCGCCGGTGTAGCCGAGCGCGATTGTGCCCGGGCCTCGCCCGCCGATCGGAGGCGGCGGTACCGAACACGCTCGTCTCGTCGACGCCTATGAGATCGCGCGCGACGCGCAGCACGCGGGGCATCAGCGGGTGCCCTACCTCGTCGGCGTAGATCTGGTCGCCCGACAACACGAGAAGGTGCGGCTGTGGCGGTGGCGCTGCGACGAAGCGCGCCGACAACTCTTGCATCGCGAGCGCCAACCCGTCGCGTCCGCCGCCATGTGGCTTGCGGCAGGAGGTGTGAAGCACGACGAGTTCGCCGGCAGTGGCTGGCGGGGCGAGGAACGTGGGACGCGTCGCCGACGGCAGCGAGAGCTGGTTCCACGGGATGGCGCCGCGGGTCGCTTCCCACGGCGCGCTCAGCTCGTACTCGTAGATCTCTCCGGCCACGAACGCCCCGCCTGGAGCGGCTGCTGTGAGCACGGCCATCCAGAGGTGCGCTCCAACCTTAGTCGGTTGCACTGTCACGGACGTCGGCGGTGGTCCACCGGCGCGACGGCGCACGGTGAGCGTGATCGGGTCCGCGGCGACGCATGACACCCACACACTGACAGAGGTTCGCGTCAAGCGACGCAGCACCGGACCCGCCACGATGCCCGGCAATGATCCCAGAGGAAGTGCTGTCGAGTCGATGGGCACGACTGTCCTTACGCGGGCGCTTGTCTCCTGCCGTGGGCACGGTGAGTGTATGCAAGACGCCCAGCCTGGTCAACACGTCCAACGTAAGAGACGTGTACTCCGCAAGAATGTGAAGCGTGTCTCAGAAATCGGCTCACGCAGCCAGTGCGACGAGGCGATACTCGTGATGAAGTCCGCCGACGACCGGTTCCGCCAGGACGTAATGGCCGTTTCGAATCCGGTGCCCGCTCACAGGCGGTGCTTCGCGATTTGACGGTGGATCTGGAAAACCCGGCCCGAGGCTCGCGTGCGGACGGCCGCGATTGTAGTGCGCGACCCACTGGCCGAGGACAATCCGCACGTGGCGTTCATTGAACCAGATCACGAAATCTAAGCACTCACGTCGAATGGTCCCGATCAATCGCTCGCAGAACGCATTGGCTTGAGGCGCCCGGACTGGCGTCTTCAGAACGGTCAGCCCCATCGCCACGAGGGTCGCATCAACGCCTTCGGAATAGATGCTGTCCCGGTCATGAATGACAAATTGATGGTTCGAATCGCCCGACATGACCATTCGGAACTGCTGCGTTGTCCATTCCGCCGTCGGATGGGCGGTCACGCTCCAGTGCAGGATTCGTCGGGTCCCTACCTCTAAAATCACGAACACGTACAACGAGCGGAACATCGCGGTGACCACCACGAAGAAATCGCACGCCAACGCACCGCGGGCATGGTTGCGCACGAACGTGCTCCACGGCTGCGACGGCACCCCGCCCCGGGGCGTGCCAACGGCAGGCATGTAGCGCCTGACGGTCCGGGGCGACACGCGAATCCCCAGCTTCAGCAGCAATTCCGAGGCAATCCGCTCCTCTCCCCAGCTTCGATTCGCCCTCGCCATTTCACCGATCAACCGCTGCAGGGCGGCCGGCACTCGCGGTCGCCCTCGAGACCTTGACTTCCACCGCTAGAACAGTTGGAAGCCCTTTCGATGCCATCGAACGAGCGTATCGGGCTTCACCACCGTGAGGAGCTTACGCCAGTCGGTCAGCTGTGACAGGGCGACTAGAGCGATCCGTGTCGCATTGTCAGGCCGACGCGGCTTCACCCGACGCGGCTTCACCTGTCGCTCCATGTACAGCGCCAGCTGCTTTCTCAGAAACAGATTCTCGGCGGCGAGTTGTGCGTGCGATCGCAACGCAGACGAGCCGAGCCGCAGCAGGTCACAAGTAATGCAGAGGGCGGTGCGAAACAGCGACTTGGCCATGGTCGCAGGATGGTACGCGATTCACAGGTATCGACATTGGCGCAGTAGACTTCACCAGATCTGAGCCGGATGGAATTTCTGCGGAGCACAGCGGTCAGTCACAGCACCTGAATGCACGCGGAACTCCTTGATCTGACGGCACATGCTGGCCGTCATACACGGCCTCTTATCAGTGGCTCTGGATGAGGCCGCCTGGCGGGAGCCCGCTCGGCACACGCGCCGGGATCGTGCGGTCGAAGCTCGAGTCGGTCAGGGACTCGAGGAACGCGATGATGTCCTGCATCTCCCGCTTGCTCATGTCGTCTACTCGGAGGAAATTCCGATCGAGGCGGGCCCGCCCATCGTCTCGCCGCCGGCCTCCGGCGCCGGAGACGTTGGGGTTCTCGGAGCGGCCGTTGTCGTAGTAGCGCAGCACGTCCTCAAGCGTCGTCAGCGTCCCGTTGTGCATGTACGGAGCGGTCAGCGCGACGTTGCGGAGCGACGGCGTCCGAAACCGGAAGCGCCCGTCGCCCACGTCCGGCTCTGGCAGCAGCGGATGTTCCCTGACGCCCTCGGCGTTGAGATCGAAATCCGAGAACATGACGCCATCGTGGCACCGGTCGCAGCCGACCTCGTCGAACGTCTCGAGGCCGCGCTGCTGCTGCGGCGTCAGCGCGTTCCGGTCCCCCGCGCGAAATCGGTCGAAGGGGCTGTCCATGGCGACGAGCGTCCGCTCGAACGCGGCGATCGCCTGCGCCAGCTGCGGTGCGTCAATCGGCGTGCCGGCGCCGAAGGCGCGCTGGAAGAGCGTCGTATACTCGGCGATGCCCCGCAGGCGCAACACGACCGTCTCGACCGCGGCGTCTTCCCGATAGGCGGTGCCGCGCATCTCTTCGAGCGCTTTGATCGGCTCGAGCGCCTGGGCCTCGAGGCTGCGCACCCGGTTGTCCCAGAACATCGGCGCCGAGACCTGATCAGCCGAGGCAACAGTGCCGTCGAACGGGCGCGCGCGGCGGCGGTTGTCGTCGAGTCCGTTGAAGGCGGTATTGAGAATCGTCGGGGAGTTGCGCTTGGCGACGGGGATTTGCCCGTTGGAGGTGTCGACTCGTGCCGGGCCCAGCCCGACGCCTCTCGTCCCGCGCGACAGATCGCGACCGTCGGCGTAGGCGAAATCGGGATGGTGGCACGTCGCGCAGGCGATGTCCTTGTGTCCCGACAAGATGGGATCCCAGAACAGGAGCCGGCCCAGCTCGGCTCTGGCCTCCGACTCTGGCGCGCCGTTGCTGTCACGAGCCTGGGTTACGATGTGACGGGCCAGCAGCGCGGCGACCGTCACCGAGATGAGCAGAAGTAGCGGGACCGCGGAGCGCTGCCTCATGCCGACGTCACATCCATCACAAAACGCATAAAGCCTCGATGAAGCTGCCGCCTCCAGTTATCGAGAGCTTGAGCCCGCTTCGGTCCTGGTGGTGCCGAGCCAACTCTCCTTCAGTGCCCGATGCGTCAACAAGATAGTTCGCGTGACGATAGGTAGTGCCGGGGCCCAATCGCACGCCGCCGATTATGGCTCAATGAAGAAGTAAGTCAACCGTCAACCTGGGATGCATTTTGGGGCCAGCGATACTCGTCGGTCGTCGATCCGGACGGCAACAGGGTTGATCTTTTTGCTCAGCTGTAGGATGTAACAGATCGAGACTAGGGAGCGCGGAACCATTTCAAGAAATCGGTACACTGAGCTGATGCTCCTAAAATGCGGACACTGGTGGTAGGGTCGGGAACTGGCGCGGTAGCCCGTAGGCGACTTGCCGTGTCCGGGGCTTCCCCCTGCCTACGGCGCCGGGTCCCATCAAACGCACTGGCCGGTCGAAGCGACTGGCCTACCAGTGGGCCGCGCCGTTTCCGGCGCGTCAGGCAAAATCTTAGCGATGGTCTCGCCCGTCCACGCGTCATCGGGTCGTCGGTCACGCTGCGCGTCGAGTCCTAAGCAACGCATACGGGATCAACGCAACTTTACTGGAAGACGAAGCAAGACACCCTCCTTGAGTCGCCGGCCAGCCGCCGACGTCCGAGGGAGCTGGGGTTCGACTGGGACCCGAAGCGGTTTGGAGTCTGACGCCAGTTCCTGGAGCCGGGTTCTTGGTTTCGGGTGCGTTCCGGATTCCTGGTCCCTGGCGCACGACAACACGGTGTAGGGGCGGTCTTCTGGCCGCCTGAGGAGGCACATTGGCGAATACGACTATCGGAATAGCGGCGGCACTGATCGTGTTAGGTGTGGTGGGGTATGTCGCGACGGACAGGCAGAGCGCGACGGCGCTGATCCCCGCCTTTCTCGGCCTGCTGCTGCTGGCTTTCGGTTGGCTTGCCCGGAACGAAGCCTATCGTAAACACGCCATGCACGCCGTCGCGGTCTTCGCGCTGCTCGGCCTACTGGGGACCATCGGAGGCCTCATCCGGCTGCTCGGCGGCACCACAACCCCGGCCGCGATCTCGCAGGGACTAACGGCAATCCTGACCGGCGCACTACTGGCGCTCTGCGTCAAGTCCTTCATCGACGCACGGAGACGGAGGGCGCAAGGCTGACCTGTGAGCGCTCGTCTCTCGTCGCGACCCTCGAGCCCTCGCGATGAAACGCCGGGCGGGGCATAGCAGGGCGACGCTGTCGTTCGCCAGAATGTTGTCATCGCTGAGCCGGTGTTGCTTTCAGCAGGCACTCCCGACAGGATCAGGACGTGTTTGAATTGACGTTGTTGCTCCTGCGTGCGATCACCATGGCCTGCCGTGGCCACCACGACGTGGTCCTCGAGAATCTTGCCCTCCGCCACCAGCTGCGAACCTTTGCAACGACGCGTGAAGCGGCCTCACCTCCGCACCCGTGACCGAATGTTTTGGGTCCTGTTGGCGACCGCTTGCGGTGTCGGTCGGCACTGGTCCTCGTCCAACCCGAGACCGTCGTCCGATGGCATCGCACCTGGCTGCGTCGGCGGTGGCTCAGCGCTCGGTTTCAGGTGTCTGATCGGTCGCTGGCGGACGCGGGATGGATTTCCTTGTCGGACGGTCTAGCGCGGAGCCGTTCCTCAAGTTCTTCGAGCCTTTGTCGCACCGTCTCGATCGCCTCGAGGAGGCCACAGTGCGCGCTCTCGCGGTCCGTATCGACCTGCTGCTCGTGTTTCACGGACTCCAGATTGTTGATGACCACAGCAATGAACAGGTTGACAACCACGAAGACCGCCACCAACACGAAGCTGCTGAAGTAGATCCACGCCAACGGGTACGCGCCAAGCACCGCCGCTTGGATTTCCACCCAACCTTCCAGCGTCAGCATCTGGAATAACGCAGAGCCGCACCAAGGAGCCAGTGGGGTCTAGAAAATGAAGAAGGACGGGTAATAAGAGGAGGTAGAGAGATAGCCCATCGACGGGATCGACCGGACCATCGTGCCGATGATCAGCCGCAGCTCCGGGAAGGCGGACACCAGCCGAGTGACTCGCATCAGGCGCGCCAGACGCGCGACCATGGCGAACGCGCCGGCCTGCGGCAGCAAGGACGCGGCAACGACAGCAAAGTCGAACACGTTCCAACCGTTGCGGAAGAACGCCGCGGGCCTAGGCCAGCACGCGAACACGCGAAGGGCGATTTCGGCGACGAAGATCGTCTGGATCAGTATCTCGACTGCCGCGATGATTGCGCCAAAACGAGCGGTGAGCGCCGCTGACGTCTCCACGCCGATGACGATCGCACCGACGACAATGACACCGAGGATGAAATGCTGGAAGCCGGGGCTGTCCACAATGCGACGGGCTGCCTTAGTCACGCCGAGGGACCTCCTGCCGCAGTGCCTGGAAACGGCGAGCGGACCTCGTACGGGCCGACGCGTCGAGCAGCGAGATGGATCCAAAAGGGGAGACAGGGCTATCCAGGGCAACCTCCTCACACGAGCTTACACGCGGACGATCAGCAACTCGTCAGGATGGCGCTGGTAGTGGATTCGAAACGACGCGACGGCCGTATTGTCCCAGTGCTCCGCCGAGCCGACTGATCACGCTGCGCGCTCGTAATAGTTGAGTACGCGGCCAAGCCGCGGACGCCGACGAATGTGCCCGACGGGGTCCGTCGCGGGTGCACCCTCGATCAGCGTATTCTCAATCCCCGGATGATTCCGCTCCCGATGATAGTGCTCGACGTACTCCCCGTGATCGTCGTGAATGAAGCCGGATTGTCTCGCCTGTTGACCCGGTACCTGACCTATTACCACCAGTCGCGCACGCATCTGTCGCTGGACAAGGATGCGTCACTGCCCCGACCGATCGCGCCACCAACGTGCGGCCCAGTGGTGGCCAGTCCGCAGGTCGGCGGTCTACACCATCGGTACGATCGCCGCGCGTCGTAATCACAAGGCTCCCCTACTCGCCAGTCAGTTGGTGTAGAGATCGGTCGGCGCTCGTCTCGGCTCTCACGATCCGCGCACTGCGGTCACGAGCCCAGCGCGACGACGAGCAACGACGGGGCTGTCCAGTCGACCGCACCGTACGTTCCGAGCGGCACGACATCAATTCGGACGTGCGGATGGAGTTCTTGATAGGGACACGTGATCACGGCGGGAATCTATATCACGGACCCGGATCTTATGCCCTTCCCGCCCATCGATCCAGCGATGGGACATTACGCCCTTGCGATGCCAATGGATCAGCGTGTCAGGCTTGACGATCGTCAGTATGGCTCTCCAGTCGCTCAGCCTTGAGAGCACCAGCAGGGTGATACGCGTCGCATCATCAGCCCGACGGGCTTGACCCGACGCTCTTGGTAAAGGGCCAGCTGCTTGCGGAGGAACAGATTCTCAGCTGCTAGCTGCGACCGCGATCGAAGACCGAGCGACACGAACCTGAGGGCATCAATCAGCAACCGGACAGTGGTCCGCCAGGCGATTGACGAGGCCGAGCGTTTCCGCATGCGGAAGCATGCCACAACTGTCGCGAGTTAGCTTCGTCGCGAGCCTCCGCGGTTACCGAACCCGCGGCAGTTTCGTGTCGGCCGCAATATTTGCGGAGTACACGTGACCATCACCAGTCGCGGTGGGGTTTGACACAACACCACCGGCTTCCCGCCTATCGCTGGCACGGTTTGCGGCGTTCGCGATGATCGGCTATGGTGCTACCCCTTCCCTTCACTCGGACGCCAGACGGCCGAGATGGTGGGCAGAGGACACGGCGGCTCCTAGTTCGTGTCGGTCGGCCCAACCACCCGGCGGCCGGCGATCCAGACGGAGTCGATCTTCCGCGTGTTCCGGATGTCCGTCAGCGGGTTCGCGCCCAACACGATGAAGTCGGCCCATTTCCCGGGCTGCAGCGTGCCCAGATGCTGATCGAGCTTCGTCACACGTGCCGCGCCGCCCGTCGCCGACACCAGCGCCTGCATCGGCGTCAAGCCAGCTCTGGTCATCAGCTCGAGCTCGACGTGCTCGGAGTAGCCCACCCATTGGCCGACACCGGTGCCGCTGTCGGTCCCCATCGCAATCGCGGCGCCCGCGTCCGACAACAGCTTCAGATTGCGCATGTTCTGCTGAAGCGCCTTTTTTATCACTGGAGCCAACTTGCCGGTCCGGACCTTCTCCTGGGCGGCTGGATTCTTCAGCTCCTCCATGTCCTTGCTGATCAAAGGCAGGCCCCGCAGGAAGAACGGATCGGTGAAGTAGGCTGGCGTCGTCTCGTACTCGAATTCCGCCAGGTCGCGCGCCATGGTCGCGATGTACCCGACGTTCCGACGCTTGAGCTCGGCGATGAACGCCGGATCGAGATCCGCATCGCGGACGGCATGCCCGATCATGTCGAGGCCAGCGCCAACCAACCCCTTCGCGTCCTCCAGCATGTACACATGCGCCAGCACCCGGAGCCCATGTTTGTGGGACTGTTCGATCACCGCGCGGTAGACCTCGGGTTCCATGTCCTTGACGCGTTTGTAGGCAGTGGCCATGTCGTTCATCTGGTTGCGGTTCATGCGGGTCTTGATGAAGTCGACCTTCATCGCCACAGCTTTGTCGACGCTTTGCCGAGCCTCTTCCACCGAGTTGCTCACCACGGTGGCGGAAACATATGCGCGCGCACCATCGGCTGTTCCAGGCTCCCATGCATCGCGCACCTTGACGATTTCTGCCGCGCCATCACCGTAACCGCCCATCGCGTAGACGGTGGTGACGCCGTACTGGGCGAACAGCCGGAGCTGTTGAAGGATCCGGACTTGAGGCGGCAGCTTCTGGTCGCCATTGCTGAGGTGTCCGTGAGCATTGATGAACCCGGGCACGATCGTCTTCCCGGAGACGTCGATACGGGTCCCTCCAGCGGGGATTGCGACACCTGCCGGGGCGCCGACCGCTTCGATGCGCCCGTTGCGGATGAGCAGCGTCGCGTTTTCGAGCGGGGCGCGACCGGTCCCGTCGATCACACGCGCGCCGGTCAGGACGACGGTGGTGACCGGAGGTGTCTGCGCAAACGAAGGTTGGAAGGCAAACGCTTGCAGAATCAGCAGCGTGCCCGCGACCGCCGCCAGACGCGTCGAGCTACGAATCATGTCGCACCTACCTGGTTGCTTATCGTGGGAGGCTAGCAATGTCCGTCCGCACCTTGTACAAGGTCTTGCCTGCGGTCACGTAGAGCGTCTCTATGTCCGGCCCCCCGAAGGCATTGTTCGTGATGAAGTCTTCCGGGATCGGAATGAACTTCCTCAGATGTCGACCTACGGGAATGCGAATATTACCGCCCTTGTGCCTAGATTGCGACGGGGCGCTGACGACTTTCGAGCACCGCACAGAGACTCGCGAATTCGGCCAGATCATGGTTGACGGTCAGCATCAGTATTATATTTGCTCCGCTTATCGCGCAGATTGCCGTAGAACCAGAGCTTGTCCCGGATGAGGCGGCCACCCAGGTCGGCGGCTAGGTCGATGTACCACACCACCGAGTCACTCACCACGATCCCTTGCGCGCGCAGCCGGTCGTCTATGTTCTCGGACGCGAAGCGCTCATGCTGGACGACTTCAATGAACCTGCCATGGAACCGATTGCCGCCGGACTTCATGACGAACTGGACCGCAGGACCGGACACATCGACATCGGCCGTATTCCCGAACGTCTTGGCGTCCATCTCCTCGTAGGCCGTCATATTCGAACCGCTCCCGACACTCCACACGCCTTCGACCAACACGTTTCCCGAGCCCGCCCCGTAGCTCACACCATCCAAGCCCAATGCGCCGGAGGCAGGCGCAGCGCCGGACGCGGGATCGCGAGTGCAGGCAGACGTAGCGGGCGGTGTCGCCGACGCGCTTGTCAATTCAGTCCGCATAGCAGCCCGTGGTACAAGTCGCCGCCGCTGACGAGTTGACAAGGAGGGTGGTCGGGGTTGCCGCCCAGCCGCGCGTGATCGTGAGACCGGGAAGCGACGCGCGTAGGAGGCCGAATCGGCGGCGAACATCGCGGAGGAGCGCGAGAAGGACGGCGATCACCGCCGCCACTCGGCCTTGCAGACTCCGCGGCGTGCCGATGCCAATCAGGTGACGCATGATCAGCCCCAGATTGAACGCACCCGTATGAATCAGGACGCGCTTCAAAATATGGGTGTGGCCGCGCAGATGCGTGCGCCGCAGCGCGCCGGTTTCGTACAGGTGCGCATTCGGTCGCTCCAAATATTCGCCCCGTCGACGCAACAGCTGCTGTCCGCGCGTGCCGCGAATCCGCCGTCGGTTGCGATAGACGGCGTCGCGCAACGCGGTCTGGCCGTGCCAGCGCCGCCGGCCACGCTTTGGTTCCGAGAGATAGGTGCGCAGCCCGATGCCTTCCCAATCGCTGACGCGGTCGGTACTGTGGTAGCCCTTGTCTGCGACGATCTCGCGATCGTCATCGCTATCCGGCTGCACGGCGTCGAGTTCGTCCAGGGCCGCAAGGACCGTATCGACGCCGCTGTCCGTATCGCCGCGATCGGCGGGTTGGATCGTGACGGCGACCACCGCGCCGCTCGCCAAGTCGACGGCGTGCTCGGCCTTGTGGGCCAAATGTGTGCGGCCGTCTTTCATCTTCATGATGCGCGCGTCCGGATCATGCGGAGGGGTCCAATCGTCGTTCGAGCCTTTCTTCTTCCGCTTCCGATCCACCCGCGCCAGATCCTCCCGCGTCGGCGTCGCGACACCGGAGGCCTGCGCCAGCTTGGTCAAGAACGCCTGATAGGTGGCCCCGTTATCGCGCCGGACAATGCTCCGCAGCGCCGCATTCGCTTCCAAGGTCGTCGCATCGACGCCCAGGGTCTTGCCCTTCAGCAGGCCCGCCTCGGCGACGCGCTCCAGGATCCACGTGAACACGGCCTGATGGGTCTCCAGATCGATCAGGCGGCGGGTGCGCGAAATCGTCGAGTGATCGGGGGGCGCCTCGTCCAAACCGAGGCTGAGAAACTCCCGCAGGGCCAGCGAATCCGCCGCGCGCCAAGCAATCCCGCGTTCGGAATCGATGCCCTCAAAATACCCAATCAGCAACAGCCGGAAATAGACGGCTGGGGCCAAGCCCGGGCGCCCCATCGTGGCCGCATCGAATCCGACACAGCGCCCTTCGACGAACGCGTCAAACTCGGCCTTCGCGAGCAACGCATTCAGCCGTTGATAGAACGGGTGTGCCGCCGGCGTCGGCAGATCGCTGGTGGCGATCCATATCGCTGTCTGGCGGGTCGCTCGACGTTTGCCCATGGCCATGCGCGGCATTGTAGTACACCGCCCACGTTGACGAAACGGACTCGTCAGCGGTTATCGACTTTCACCACGGGCTGCTAGGGTTCGAGGAAGATAAGGCATTTCCGCCATCGAGGCCGGTATCAGCAGGTTCGAAACGGGCGTGACCGCCGGCCTGGCATCCGTGGGTTTTCAGGTCCTGAACTTCACCGATTTCCTGACGCCGGGTTCCAAGGCGGCTCCCGTCTTTGGGTTTCCGCCGAGGGTGACCGATCTCCAGGCGGGCGGTTGGCGCGTTCGTCTCACGGCTGTTGACCGGTCGAAGGACATCTTCAAAGGTCTCGACGAAATCGGAGGGTATGCGTTCACGCATCTGGGTCTGCTCGAACGCTTAGATGGCGGCCTGTTTGACGCGCCGGACGCGGACGCCTTCTTGAACACGCTGGCCTTCTTCCTCTCGTTCGCGCGTGGCGCGGCCTGCAGCCTGCCGGTGCGATGGGGGATCGACGCAGGAGGGGGTATCGTATGGCAGTGCTGGGGCTCTCCCAATGCGACCGTCTCCCGAGGTCGCTGTAGGATAACTATGCGCGCAGGAACCAGCTGAAAGATGAACGCTGACGATGGTGTGAAATTGCTGCTCGCCGAGCTCGAGCAGTTGCTTGCCGCCGAGCCCCTGGACCGGTTGCGCGTGCTGAGTCTCATTGCGCGTGGAGCGAACCCAAACGCCAGAGACGAGTGGGGGGCGAGTTGGTTCGAAGAGAAACTCGGCGACATTAGTATCCCTTTGGTCGAACTGCTGATCGAAGCGGGCGCGGACGTCAACTCCGACGGCGGAGACGGAACGCGGCCGCTGTGGCAGGCCGCCTGCCTAAACGCTCGCCCAGAGCTCGTCGAGTGTCTGCTCGCACGCGGAGCCGATCCAAACTTCATGATCGACCAGAGTGAGAGCCTGCTCGACCATGTCGAGTTCGATTTGTGGTACTGCGAGGACAACATCGGAACGGCGTGGGAGCAGGAGTACCAACAGCCACGCGTGGAGTGCTTGCGGCGGATCGTCGAGTTGCTGCAGGCAGCGGGCGCCAAGCCGCTGTCGGCGATGCGCGCCCCGCGCCTGCGAGAATGGGTCACACTGGGTGCTGGTAGCGTCGAAGAGGTTCTGACGGGCGACGGGTACATTCTACTAACCGAAGCGTCTCGAACAGATGAGAGAGGTCGGCCTCGGGTCTGTACCTGTCGGTCTCGAATTCGCCTGTCAGGCGGCGACCGGAAGTTGGACAAGGTCCCTGCAGTGGGAGACCCAACGCACCTGGTTCAGATCGACGGGAGCAACGGTGTTTCTGTCGGCGAACGTCAGCGGCGTGCGGCCCTCCAACGAGGCATGGCAGCGTGCCGCGTTGTAGTAGGTCTGGAACTCGGCAAGCTTCCGTTCAAGATCACGGCCATTCCAGAACAGCAGGTGGTCCAGGAATTCTCGACGCATCGTCCCAACCAGGCGCTCCACGAACGGGTGTGAGAGCGGCACGTGCGGGACGGTTTTGATTTCGTCGATCTCCAGAATCCGCAGGTTCGCCCTCCACCGGTGCGCCTCGAACAGCGGATCGTGATCCGTACTGAGATGTCGCGGTATGCCCTGCCCGTGAATCGCGGCGTTAAACATGCGGCATAGGTCGGCACCCGTGACGCCGCCGCGATGCACGCCGATCCCGACGAGGCGACGCGTGAACTGGTCCATGACCACGAGCACCCAGTAGCTCCGGAGCACGATCGACTCGCAGCGAAAGAGGTCCACGCTCCAGAGGCTGTCTGTCGTGTGGCCGATGAACGACAGCCACGAGGGCCCGCTTCCGCCTGGAGCGGGGCGATAGTGTTTCGCCAGCACGCGATACACGACGTTCTTATCGACGTCGATCCCGAACGTCTGCGAGATGATGCGCGCAATCCGTGGACAGCCGAAGCGAGGATTGCGCGACTTGAGTTCGACGATGGCGTGGATGAGTGCTTTGTCCGGCCCTTTCGGGCCGGGCTTCCTCGGGCACGACGTCGACGAGAACAGCCTGCGGTACTTGCGATGCACCAAGGCCTGATGAAACGCCAGGAGCGTTGAGGGACGGAGAGCGATGGCGATCTTTCGGAGGCGTCCCGGACTGAGGAAGAGCGCTCCGAATCCACAGAGCAATCGGTCGCGCAGCATCAGGTTCGGCGCTCGATGGCGAGAACAGCGGAGGACGATCAGTTGCTGCTTGAGCACGAGATTCTCCGCGATGACCGCTCGTACACCGCCGGGACCACACAGCTTCGCGGTCAAGACGGCCAGGTGAAGCAGGGCGAGCAGGAGGTCCTTCACGCGTGAGACAGCGTAGTCGGGCGCCGAGTTCCGTGCAACGTTGTTACGCTGTTGACTTTTGCCGACAATTGGCAATTCGAGACCCACAAGTTCCTCGCGTCGGAGTCGGCGCGGGTTGAGTACCTGGGACTACAAGTTGGAAACCTGGGAGATCTATCAGCACGCGCGGCCGAACGCCGTTCACCATGCCATCCCAACAGTCGCATTCAGTTGGCCTGAGCTTAGCGCGGTTCCTTCACTAACATCAGCACACAAGCGGTCCCGGGGTTATTGAACGACGGCTTCAATACTGGCAGCGGCGCCGGAGGCGGGAGCGTGTGAGCAACGCTCGACAAGGAACCCCCTCGTGAGGTATTGGAGCATCGCACGCCAGCCTCTCATCAGATGCTGATCGAGACGACATCCGCCCGCCGTCCCGTTGGCCCAACGCCGGCTCCGCCGCTGCCGGAGATCCAGCCGCACATCCGCGCGCCGTTTGTCGCCGGCTTGCCGGCCATGCTGGCGGCCGCTCTTGCCGCGCTCGGTTTCGTCAGTGACGTCGGAAGGAGCCCGACGGTCCTCGCGACGCTGCTCGGTGGAGCGGCCGTGATCGTGAGTTGGAACGCGCTGCTGCTCGCGCGCGACCGCCGCGCGAGCCGCGCGCCGACCATGGAGATCCTCCTACGGAAGCAGCATTACCTCCAGGCCTGCGCGCAGGGTTCGGTGCTGCTCTACTGGGGTTGGTACTGGCGCCCCGTCTACGACCACATGCCGCTCATCGCCGCGCAGCTGATCTTCGCGTACGCATTCGACATGCTTCTCGGCTGGTCGCGGCGTGGAAGCTACGTGCTCGGCTTCGGCCCCTTCCCGGTGATCTTCAGCATCAACCTGTTCCTCTGGCTCAGACCGGATTGGTTCTACCTCCAATTCGTCATGGTCGGTCTGGGCTTCGCGGCCAAGGAGCTGATTCGCTGGAACCGGGAGGGACGACGCGTCCACATCTTCAATCCCTCGTCGTTCCCCCTCGCGGTGCTCTCGCTGGCGCTGATCCTTACCGGCGCCAGCGATGTGACGCGAGGCCAGGACATCGCGATCAGCCAGTTCTATCCACCGCACATGTACCTGGTCCTGTTCCTAGTTGGCCTGCCGGGCCAGTTCTTCTTCGGCGTCGCATCGATGACGCTGTCGGCGGTCGCGACCACTTATCTGTTGGGGCTGGCTTATTTCGCCGTCACCGACACCTATTTCTTTTACGACTCGTATGTGCCGATTGCGGTCTTCCTCGGGATGCACCTGCTTTTCACCGATCCGTCCACGTCGCCGCGCACCGAGCTCGGACGTGTGATCTTCGGAGTGCTCTACGGACTGAGCGCGTGTGCGCTCTACCAGCTGCTCGGAGCGCTCGGGATGCCGACCTTCTACGACAAGCTCTTACAGGTACCGGCATTGAACCTCTCCGTCAGGGCGTTGGATCGGGCGGCGCGCTCCACATGGCTCCAGTCATTCGATCCAGCGCGGCTCGGCCGCTCGCTCGTCCCGCGCCAGCGCTTCGTGGCGTATCAGCTGGTGTGGATCGTCGTCTTTGGGGCGATGAGCGCGGCTCAAGGGGTTGGTGACAGCCACCGCGGGCAGTGGGTGCCGTTCTGGGAGAACGCCTGCCGGGAGGGGCGACCGCGCGCGTGCAGGTACGTCGCGAATCTGCAGTTGATCCTCTGCGAGGCGGGATCCGGGTGGGCGTGCAACGAGGCCGCCGTTCGACGACAGGTCACATCATCTGGCGAGCTTCCATCCGATCTGGCACGGATGACCGCCTCGTTCGAACGGGGATGTAGGCTCGGATTCGTACCCGCCTGCCGTAACGCCGCGCGTGCGCCGAACGGAAGCGCGACATTCGAGCGGGCGCCGCCGACGCTCGCCGACTATCCCATCGTCCTTCGCGGCAGCAAGGGACCGATCACCGACCGCACGCCCGCAGGGCTCACCGCGCACGCCTGCGCGCAGGGCTGGCCCGGCACGTGCGGTGGCACCGTCGGGGAATGAGCACATTCGTGGTCGCCGAGCGCCCCTGGTCTGGCTCAGCGATCCTGCTGCGTCTGCTTCTGATTCAGCTCGTACGGCGCACCGGTGCCCGACGAGCCCATGAAGAGCTTCGTGCCGTCTTCGAACGTGAGGTCCCGTCCGTTGGCCCTGCGCGAACCGTCCTTCGCCCGGTAGCCGTCGATGACGACGACCGTCCCTGGCAGCAGGGACTTCCGGGTGAAGCCGCGTCGGAACAGCACGTTCGGTGTGCCCGCCTCGAACGCCCAGGCCTCCACCTTGCCGTCCGGCTGCTTCACGTCCAGGTGCAGCCAGACGTGTGGATTGACCCACTCCATCTTCATGACGGTCCCCTTGACCGTTATCGGCTTGGTCCCGTCGAACTCGGCCGCAAACGCATGGTGCGCCGACAGTGACGCGGCGGCGGCGAACAGAACGAGACCGAAACCTGCGACAGCGACGGCGAGCTTCGTGCGCATCGGATCCAACCTCCATTCAGTCCTGACTCGTGATTGTGGCCATCGGGACCCTCACGAATCAGCAATCACGAATCACGAATTCAAGGCTTTACCTTCGGTACCAATCGTGGAGCCTGTCACCTTCCGGAATCTTCCACTTGACGTCGAGGATGAGCCTTTCGCCCTCCCAGTGCCGGACGAGCGGCTGCTTGCGCAACCCGCCGTACATGAACTCTTCGACGAACTCGATGCAGCGGTACTCGAGCAGCTGCGCGTTCGGCTCCAACCGTCGATAGAGCGGCATCGAGAACTTCCATGGCCTGGTGAACACGTTGGGATCCTCGACCGTCACCTCGTAGTGGATCGCGTCCTTTGTGATAGGGGTGAAGCGCTCCGTCACGTGCAGCGCCTCACTATGATAGTTGCCAGCCCTGTCGAACCAGTTCTTGCCGTTGAACTCCGTCACGTCCGCGATCAACGTATCGCCTTCCCACCGGCCGACCGAATGTCCCATATATGTCAAGTCCGGCGGTGGCTCCACCTGGTCGAGATGGATCGTGCGGCCGGTGCTCGTGAACGCGAATGCCATGTGGACTTTGTTCGTGCTCTGGACGATTTGAACGGGGTAGGACATGTACATCGCCCGCGGAATGCCCGGCAGGTAACATTTCAGCTCCGGATCGCGGTCGATCCAGCTGTCTCGGTTCTCGTTCCTGATTTTCAGCGTTTCCGGCTTGTACGGGATGATGCCGTCGCCTTCCACCACTCCAACCGACCCGGGCACACCGCCTGCCGCGCCCAGCGCAAGCACGGGCGCCGCGGGCACCCGCGCATCGTCATACGGGTAGACCCCCTGCTGCATGACGGCGCCCGGTCTCGCTTCGTGGGCCTCGAGATCCCAGTTCGCTTCGTTGAGCGCCTGCCAGATCCCGCTGAAATCCGGCTTGCCGTCTGCGGTGCGCCCGGACGGCGCGTCCGACGGGCGGCCGCCGGACCGCGTCACGGCCAGCGTCACGACGGCGCCAAGCGCCGCCGCTGCCACTGCCACTGCAATCGTCGCCCCCCCGAGCTGACTCGCCATGACGATCTCCTATCTCGTCAACGGGTTGGCTTCTTCGCCGGTATCCGCAAAGCCTCCCGCGAATCCGCCGCACCCCGCGCTGCACAAGGTAGCCGGATCCGGGCCACGCCCCCGGGCGAAGGCACGTTCTTCGGCGCGCGCACCCGCCAGCAGTGCCGGCATGCCGTAGTTCCCTTCGTGGCACCGCGGCTCTTTGTAGACGCGGTTCGCTTCGTCGGGCTGCTTCGTGTATTCCTGCTTCACCGTCCACGAACGGGTCCAGGTCGTGGGATCCTCGATCGTCACCATGTATTCCAACGTGCCGGCGTCGCGGCGGGTCCACCGCTCGACCAGGTGCAGGTTCTCGCGCGAGCCCTGGAAATCGGTCTTCGCCGAGAAGTTGGTCACGTCGACGACGAGCGTGTCACCTTCCCATCGGCCGCGCGAGTCGCCCCACCACTGACGAACGTTCGAAGGCAAGTGCGGCCGATCCGTGATAGGGATCACCCGCTGCCATCCCTGGCCTTGGCCCGTGTCGTAGAAGATCGAAACGGCCTGCGGCGACTGAACGATCTGTGGGAAGAAGCCGGCGGCGCCGCCAAAATCCGGGAGGACGGCTGCCATGCACCGTTCGCCGAGCGTCCGATCCTCGGGGCCGTAGGCACGATTGATCGCGCCTCCCCCACCGCCGCCGGCGGTGACATAGTACGGTGGCGTTTGGCCACGTTTCGGCGACGGGGGCCCATACGTTCCACCGTCGCAGCCGGGCAACTTGTTCTTGCAAACCTCGGTAGCTTGAAGCAGGGCCAGCTGGAACTGGCGCAACGCGTCCCTGCGTTTGATGGCCTCCGGGGCAAGCGGCGGGATACGGCCATCGGGCGGATCGACGATGAGCGACGTGCGCCTGCCCGTCGGCTTGTGCGAGAGAAAGATGTTCGTGGCGTAGGCCCCGCCCACGTCCTGTTCGCTGCCGCGCCCGTAGCGGCGGACGTCCTGGCTCACGATGGCCGACCGCTGCTTGTCCAGCTCGACCCGTTCTTCGTCGGTGAAGAACTCTCTGTTGCCATAACGGGTCGGCCGCTGGAGCGGGATTTCGTACGTGTCGTTCCAGATGCCCTGCAGATCCGGCGCACCCCACGGCGTTCTTGGCGCAGGACCTGCCTTCTCTGCGGCCTGACCGCCCGGCGCTGGCGCCTGTCCGACGACGGCGGGCTCTCCCAGCTCGAGGGCTACAGCCAGGGCAACCAGCACCACGGTCACACCGATCGCCTGGAAAAATCGTTTCGCCATTTTTCAGTGCTCCCTCGGACACCCTGTGTCTACACCCGCCCTCCCCCGCTGTCAAGCGGTGCTGCGACACCGATCGGGCGGCGTCGCATCGCAAGCATTCTTACAGGAAGCGTGGCCAACCAACCGTCCCGGCGCAACCACACACGCGTCTGTACCGCTACGGTCATGTCCGGTTCGAATCCCACCCGCTCCACCAGACCTTCCGCGAATGCTGTGCGGAGTCGAACCGCTAACAAAAGGCTCAGAAGTCCGGAAGCGAAAACGGCGCGGGCGTCTAGCCGTGATTGGCTGCCGATTTGTTGAGGCCGGCGCATCCATCGACGTGCCGTTCGAAGCGTTCTTGTAGCCCGCGCGTGCCGTTCGTACCTGTCCATGGCGAATTCCAAGATTCGCGAGCATTCTTTGCCCGTGTCGCGGTCTTGGTAGCATTGTGCGGTGCGCTTAACAGAATGCCCCTTGCGCGCTTGAGTGCGACAGAAATATAGAGAGCCGCCGCTGAGCGGCATCTCGCGCATCGGGCTCCGTCCCCTTGGGCTGAATCATCGTGTTCTCAATCTGCTCCGACAGCCAACCAACCCCGTATTGTCCCAAATCGCGGCCGAGCGGTTACAGCCGGCTGGCCAAACACTTCACGCCGCTCGCTCGTAGTAATTCGGCAAGCCACCGAGCCGTGGACGCCGACGGATTCCGCCCTCGCGTCGACCAAGTGCCCGCCTCTCGATGAGCCGATTCTCGAGGCCTTGATGATTCCGCTCGCGATGATAGTGATCGACGAATTCCTGGAGGGCCCGCCTGAAATGACGCTCCCCGAGCGGCACGATCCGATCGAGGCACTCATGTTTGATCGACCGCACAAAGCGTTCGGCATAGGCGTTCGCATTGGGCGCCTGAAACGGTGTCTGCAGGACGTGCAATCCGGCCTCGCCCAGCAAGCGTTGCACAGCCCGGCTCCACTTTCGGTCACGGTCACAGATCAACATCCGATGATCGCTCAGCAGGCCGTCGGTTGCGGTGAGCGTTCGACAGACTTGGCGCATGAAGAGATCATTGGCATGCGGTGTGGACCCCACAATCTGCACACCCCGTGATGCGAGGTCGATCACGAAGACGGTGTAGAACGTCACCAATCCGCGCCACGTCCAGACTTCCGTCGTGAAGAAATCGGCCCCAGCCACCGCGCCCCAGTGCGCGCGAAGAAACGTCTGCCACGAGGTCGGCCGCGCCGGCACCGGCGGCAGTCCGTGCCTCTTGAGAATCCGGGCGATCGTCGAGCGGCCAACACGATGCCCAAGATTCTTGAGGGCTCCTTGGATCCGCGTGTAACCCCACGTGGGATTCTCTTCCGCCATCCGGACGACCAAGCGTTGAATCTCGGCAAGGACACCGTGACGGCCAGAGCGCCTGCTCGGGTACGTCCATTTCCGCACGATGAGCTGTCGGTGCCACCGCAGGATCGTGTCTGGCGTCACGAGGGTGGAGATCTGACGCAAGACTTGCCGTCCCAGCCGATGCCCGCGGACCGGCAGGCGTCGTCGGTCGGTGTCAGTAAACGTGAGGCGCCGCTGACCCAGCTGGCGTCGAAGGACGCGGTTCTCCTCCATCAGATACGCGATCGCCTGCCGCTCCTGGCGATCCAACCAGCCGGTGAAGACGGCGAGCACCATGTGGAGAGCCGACGCGTCGATCACCGCGGGAGTCTATAACACGCAGCCAAAATCGGCTGTTCGGACCGTGTCAGCCGAGTTGTGGGACACTACGGGCGTTCATGCGTTAAGTCACGCGCACGTTGACGGCCGCGGAGGGCGGATGGCTAGTCAGCCACCGCGTGCTGATTTGTGACCGAGACGCCAAGTGGAGTGCACCGGTACGCGAGCGACTGGGCGCGGCCGGTATCCGTGTGGTGCTAACGCCGTTTCAGGCGCCGAACGCGAATGCCTATGCCGAACGGTTCGTACGCTCGATTAAGGACGAGTGTCTGCATCGCGTAATCCCGTTCGGCGAGCGTCATCTCCGCCGAACGATTGCCGAATACGTCGAGCACTACCACCGTGAGCGCAATCACCAGGGGATTAAGAATGAACTGATCGCGGGCGGGCCGCCGACACCCCCGTTGGCCGGATTCGTCGGCGTCCGCGACTCGGCGGGTTACTCAACTATTACTATCGCGCGGCATAGTGAGGCGCGCGGATTGACTCGACGGTTCGGCCCACGAAAGAGACACTGACGTACCTCCAACCCACTCGATGCGACGCGAATGGCCGGACGC
Source organism: uncultured Acidobacteriota bacterium (assembly GCA_963814975.1). Taxonomy (GTDB): domain Bacteria; phylum Acidobacteriota; class Vicinamibacteria; order Vicinamibacterales; family CAVVIG01; genus CAVUXJ01. Next base: position 498,378 of record CAWFFB010000022.1, read on the forward strand.
GGCCACGTGCAGGCATTGACGCTGGTGCAAGACGGCCCTTCCGAATGGCAGGCTCAGACCCCATCGCGGCTATTCGCTGCAGTGTGGCGCCGAGATTCCATCATCGCCCTCGCGTACCTGAACAAATTTGCTTCATCGCCGTGCATTTCGCATTGACCACGGCTGACGGCGAAGGGACAATCCCGGAAGTGCTGGAAGTGCCGTTGGAATTCCTTCCTTCCGCAGCCGCCGTCGCGTCGACCGGCGCTCGAACAACGTGACCTAGAATGCGCGGCATGGTCCAGCCCGTCCTGCTTGCCATCGACGATGATGAGACCCTGCTGGGCGACATCGAACGCGAACTGCACGATCGGTACGCGCGGCACTATCAGGTGGTCTGCGTGCGATCGCCCGCGGAGGCGCGTGCGCAGCTCACGGACTTTGCCGCCTCGGGCGTCGAGGTCGCCCTGGTGCTGGCCGCCCGGTCGGCCGCGGAGGTGCCCACCAGCGAGCTACTCGCCGAGGTCCGGCAGGTCCACCCCCGGGCCAAGCGAGCCCTAGTGGTGGCGTTCGGCGACTGGGGCCAGAAGGCGGTCGGCGACGAGATCTTCGAGGGGGTGGCCGACGGTCGGTTCGATCACTATGTGCTGCGACCGGCAGAGTCGCCCGACGAACTGTTCCACCAGACGATCTCGAGCATGCTGCTCGAGTGGTGGGAGGCGAACCGAGCCGCGCCGCACATGGTGCACATCGTGGGCGAGTCGTGGACGGGCCGGGCCTACGAGCTGCGCGAGGCGCTCAAGCAGTGCGCGGTGGTGCACAACTTCTGCCTGGCCGACTCGGACGAGGGTCGGGCTCTGGTCGCCGCGGCACCCGAGGGGGCCGAGCTCCCGCTCATCGTGTTCCCCAACGGCATGGTCCTCGAGAACCCGAGCAACGCCGAGGTGGCAAGGGCCACCGGCGGTGCCGTCAACCCCGGGCGGGTGGACTTCGACGTGATCATCATCGGGGCCGGTCCCGCGGGCTTGTCGGCCGCGGTGTACGGCGCCTCGGAAGGGTTCCGCACGTTGGTGGTCGACAAGGGCGGCATCGGCGGCCAGGCCACGTCGAGCTCGCTCATCAGGAACTACCTCGGGTTCCCGCGCGGCATCAGCGGCCGGCAGCTGGCCCAGAGCGCGTACAACCAGGCGTGGGTGTTCGGGGCGGAGTTCGTGTTCATGCAATCGGTCACGGGGCTCGCCCGTGACGGTGACCAGCTCGTGGTCACGCTGTCCGACAGCGGCCCGGTGCGCTGCACCGCGGTGATCCTGGCGATGGGCGCCAGGTATCGCCGGCTCGACGTGCCGTCGCTGGAAGCATTGATCGGGGCCGGCGTGTTCTACGGGGGTCCGACATCTGAAGCATCGGCACTCACCGGTCGCGACGTCTTCATCGTCGGAGGCGCCAACTCGGCGGGGCAAGCTGCGCTGCACCTCGCTCGGTACGCCCGCACCGTCACGTTGGTGGTGCGGGCCGATTCGCTCCGCGCCGGGATGTCCGAGTACCTCGTGCGCCAGATCGAGGCGACCGACAATATCGAGGCGCGGCTCGGCTGCCAGGTGGTGGGCGGTGGCGGCGACGGACGGCTCGAGCACCTGGTGCTGCGCGACATTGGGTCGCAGACAGAAGCCGCGGTCGAGGCGAACGCGCTCTTCCTCTTGATCGGAGCACAGCCGAACACCGATTGGCTTCCACCGGACTTCGAACGGGATGAGCAGGGATTCGTCCTCACGGGAGCAGATGTCTCGCAGCGTCGCGCATCGCCTCTCGATCGCAGTCCGCTTCTCCTCGAGACGAGCATGCCAGGCGTGTTCGCCGCCGGCGACGTCCGCCACGGTGCAGTGAAGCGTGTCGCCTCAGCGGTCGGTGAAGGCTCCATCGCCATTCAGTTCCTTCATCAGCTCTTCGCCGCTGAGCAGCGCCAGCCGCGCGGCCGATCCGAGGAACATCCCAGCACTCTCGGCTAGGCGCCGGTGCCAGCCCAGCAGAGTCGTCGGGGTAACCAGAAACGACGACCACCTGACGCGTGGCAGAAGTCGGCTGGCCGCCGTCAGGAACAAGCGATCTGCCCTCCGGAATGTCGGCGGTTGGACCGCCGGCGCAGCACCGCCAGCTCGTGCCTGAGCACGACGATCTCGAGTTCTTTGAACTCAGGGAGATCGGAACAGAAGAAAGATGAGTTGCAGGAAGCGTTAGAGCGCGACGTCGCACCCTGAGAGCACGGCACCTCACCACGAAGAAGGGACCGCTATTCTAACGCAATTGAGTTTACGCACCTACAAGGCTAGGCGATGCATCCGTCGACCGGTAGAGATAGTCCAGCGGGTCCAGTCCGCGCAAACGAATCTGGTCGGGTTTGTGCGGGTTTGTTGCCGTTGACAATACGCAGGCTTTGGCGTAGGGTCCCCTCACAGCTTAAAAGGGAGAGTGTGCGATGGACACCAGACGTCATCGCGGGTACCGGATTGCCCTCCGGATCGCCCTGCTTGTGGCCCTTGCCGTTGGTCTTCTGGCACCTGCCGCTGCAACGGCCCAGTCGGACGAGTCTTCGGCTGGAGTAACGTTCACCAAAGACATCGCGCCGATTCTGCAGCGCAGCTGTCAGCACTGCCATCGCCCCGACGGCGTGGCGCCGATGTCGCTCATCACCTACGAGGAGGCGCGACCCTGGGCCCGGGCCATGAAAACGCGGACCGCCCTTCGGTCCAGCGGGGGGCGTATGCCGCCGTGGTTCGTCGAGAAGAACATCGGCATCCAGCGATTCAAGAACGATCCCTCCCTCAGCGACGAGGAGATCGCGAAGATTGCGAAATGGGCCGACAGCGGCGCGCCGCGAGGCAATCCGGCCGACATGCCGCCGCCGCGTCAGTTCGACAACAGCGACAAGTGGACGATCGGCGAACCCGATCTGGTGCTGCGGTCGCCGGACGTGATCGTCCCGGCCGTGGGGCCCGACAAGTGGGGAGATATCGGGCTCGTGCCGACGGGTCTCACCGAAGATCGCTACGTGTCGGCCGTCGAGGTCAGAGAGGTCAACGATATTCCCAAGAGCGGCGCGACCAATACGGTGGGCGGACGTTGCGGTCTTCCACCACATGACGTATTCCAGCGTGGTGCAGGGCGAGCGTGGATCCGACGGCGCCGACGAAGGCACCACCAGCTGGCCCATTCACGAAGTCGGGCGCAACGCGGATGTCTTTCCGCCCGAGGCCGGCCGGCTGCTGGCGGCGAATTCGGCCTTGGCGCTCACCGCCAGCCATCTGCACTCGAACGGCCGTGAGACGAAAGCGCATCTCGAGTTCGCCTTCAAGTTCTTTCCGAAGGGCTACAAGCCGCTCTATCGCCGCTCGAGCCTGCGCCTGGGCAACGGCATCGACATCGACATGAAGCCGAATCAGGCCAATCAGGAGCTCCACGCGTACTCCGTGCTGCAGGAGCACACCAAGATCATCACGTTCGAGCCGCACATGCACGCGCCGGGCGTGCGCATGTGCCTCGAGGCGATCTGGGGCGACAACATCCAGATGCTCAACTGCGTGGGCTACGACCACAACTGGGTCAAGCAATACGTGTACGCGGACGATGCCGCGCCGCTGCTGCCGAAAGGCACGATCGTGCACCTGATCGGATTCCTCGACACCACGCCCGCCAACAGGAACCCCGCGGACCCGAGAAACTGGGCGGGCGGCGGCCGGCGGTCGATCGCCAACATGTTCATCGACCTTGGCTACTGCGGTGTGCGCTCACCGAAGAGCAATTCCAGGCCGAGATGGCCAAGCGGCGACAGAACATGAAGAGCAGGAACGACTACGACATCGGCTGCCCACTGTGCTGGGCTCCGCCAGTGCCGCAGCCGCAGCAGCACGACGGCAGGGCAGGGGAACCAGTGATGCGGCCGGGCTCTGTGGCGTGGATGGGGGCGACTGCTGCTCGCCCCGCTGGTGGCGCTCCTGTTGTTCCAGGTTGCCGGCGCGCAGACCAGATTCACCTACTCGAAGGGCCAGAGCGTGTCGCCGGCGTACGAGGGGTGGTGGCCGAACGAGGACGGGTCCTTCACGATGTTCTTCGGGTACATGAACTCGAACTGGCTGGAGGAGTTCGACATCCCGATCGGTCCCGACAACAACATCGAACCGGGAGGCCCCGATCAAGGGCAGCCGACGCACTTTTATCCGCGCCGCAATCCTTTCCTGTTCACGATCCGCGTGCCCAAGGATTTCGGCGAGCAAGGAGCTGATCTGGACGCTGACGACCAACGGGAAGACGGAGCGCGCCTACGCGTCGCTCAAGAGCGACTACCAGATCGACAAGCAGGTGATCTCCACTCGAAGTGGGCGGGGACGTCGGCAGCCTGCGCGACGAGCTTCGCACGAACATGCCGCCGGACCTCAAGGTCGAAGGGGACAAGCGGCGGACCGTGAAGGTGGGAGAGCCGATGACGCTGGTGGCGCTTGCCAGCGACCCCGACAACCTGCCGGCCAGACGAGACGGGAGACCGCAGCCTGGTCGAGGCGGCCTGCGAGGGCAGACCGCCGAGTGTCGCGCGCGGACAGCCGCCGCTCCGCTCCACCCGCAACCCCGCGTATCGGCCGCCCTCGTCGACTATCCGTCGAGCGGACCCGGCTTGCGGTTGTCGTGGATCGTCTACCGAGGCAAGGCCGCAGCGGTGACGCTTCAGCCCCGAGCAGATGAAGACGTGGACGGACACGCGGGTCGTACGCGAACTCTCCGTGGTCGCCTCCGTACGTGATTCCCGAGCCGCCTCCGGACGGCAAGTGGGTACGTGCAGGCGACGTTCCAGGAGCCGGGAACCTATGTGCTCCGCGCCGTGGCCAGCGACGGCTCCTTGTTCACCTATGAAAACGTGACGGTCAGCGTGAGCCGGAGACTGTCACCTGCCTGCCCGTCGGAGAATGAGCGGTACGGGGGGGACTTGGAATCGATGATTGGCGGCAGTTCGAAATTCAACAGCGCGGACATCCCCGTATCTCACTTTTCGTAATGTTCCAGATTTGGGCCGAGTGGGCGCCCGGGCTGGCGCCGGTTATCACGCCGCGCGCTCGTAGTAATTCAGCAATCCACCGAGCCGCGGACGCCGACGAATCCGGCCCGCGCGTCGACAAAGCGCGCTCTCCTCGATGAGCCGATTCTCGAGTCCTTGATGATTCCGTTCGCGATGGTAGTGATCAACAAATTCCTTGAGGGCCCGTCGGAAATGGCCCTCACCGAGGGGCACCATCCGATCGAGGCACTCGTATTTGATCGACCGCACGAACCGTTCAGCGTGGGCGTTCGCATTGGGCGCCTGAAAGGGCGTCAGCGCGACGTGCACGCCGGCATCGTCCAACTCCCGACGTACCTCCCGGCTCCACTTCCGGTCACGATCGCAGATCAGCACGCGATGGTCGCTCAGCAGGCCATCGGTTGCGGTCAGCGTGCGACTGACTTGGCGCATGAAGAATTCGTTGGGATACGGCGTCGACCCGACAATCTGGACCCGCCGTGATGCGAGGTCGATGACGAACACCGTGTAGAACGTCACTAACCCCCGCCACGTCCAGACCTCCGTCGTGAAGAAATCGGCCCCGGCGATCGCGCCCCAGTGCGCGCGAAGAAACGTCTGCCACGACGTCGGGCGCGCCGGCACGGGTGATACACCGTGTGCTTTCAGAATCCGGGCGATCGTTGAGCGGCCCACGCGATGCCCCACATTCTTGAGGGCGCCCTGGATCCGTGTGTAGCCCCAGGTAGGATTCTCTTCCGCCATCCGCACGACCAGGCGGCGAATCTCGGCGAGGACACTCTGGCGGCCGGCGCGCTTGTTCGGATAGGTCCACTTCCGCACAATAAGCTGCCGATGCCACCGCAGGATCGTGTCTGGTGTCACGATGGTGGCGATCTGAAGTAGGACCTGCCGGCCCAGCCGGTACCCACGGACCGCCAGGCGTCGCCGGTCTGCATCAGTAAACTGGATCCGCTGCTGACCCAGCTGGCGTCGAAGGACGCGGTTCTCCTCCATCAAATACGCGATCGCCTGTCGCTCCTGACGATCCAACCAGCCAGTTAGGACGGCGAGCACCATGTGGAGAGCCGACGCGTCGATCACCGCGCGGAGTCTATAACACGAAGCGACAATTGGCTGTTTGGGCGACGTCGGCCGAGTTGTGGGACAGTACGAG
>CAWFFB010000023.1:0-76652 GCA_963814975.1 uncultured Acidobacteriota bacterium
GCAACAGGAGGTCTGGCGCGGCACGCTGGACGATCTGGGGTCGGATCGCGCGGCACCCGGGGGCGACGGCCCTGCGACGATCGTGATTGGCGCCGTGGCGGCGCTGGCGCTGATCACCCGGAATGCACACATCGTGGCGGCGGAGAGGGTGCGCAGGCGCTCGTAACCAGGACAAGGACATGTCTACAATCGACAAGACCAGCACGCACGGCCGCACCCGCCTCTCGTTCGCCAGCGTCGCCGACATCGACGAATTCGTGTCGACGCTCGAGCGCTACGAGCGTGGCGAGTTGACAGCCGATCAGTGGCGGGCGTTCCGGCTCGTTCGCGGGACGTACGGGCAACGTCAGGCCGCCGACGCGCAGATGCTGCGCATCAAGGTGCCGCAGGGCATCCTGACCAGCGATCATCTCGCGGCGCTTGCCGATGTCGGCGAGCGCTATTCGCGGCGCTTCGGCCACATCACCACGCGCCAGAACATCCAGTTTCATTTCGTCAAGCTGCACGACGCCGAACCCGCGATGCGGCGCCTCGCCGAGGCGGGGCTGACGACGCGCGAGGCGTGCGGCAATTCGGTGCGCAACATCACAGCCTGCCCTTACGCGGGCGTTGCGGCCGCGGAGCGGTTCGACGTCACGCCATACGCTGAAGCGTTGACGCGGTTCTTCTTGCGTCACCGGCTCAGCTCCACGCTGCCGCGAAAGTTCAAGATCGCCTTCGAAGGCTGCGCACAGGATCACGTCGCGACGGCGATCCACGATCTGGGTTTCTTCGCCGCGCTGGGTCCGGACGGGGAGAGGGGCTTCCGCGTCGTCGCGGGCGGCGGCACCGCCATCATGTGCAAATCGGCTGGCATCCTGCACGAATTCATCCCGGCGGCGGACCTGCTTCGCGTGGCCGAAGCCGTGCTGCGCGTGTTCCATCGGCTTGGCGATTACCAGCACAAGCAACGCAACCGGATGAAGTTCATGATCAAGGAGCTCGGGTGGGACAGGTGGCGGCACGAGTACGAGCTCGAGCTGGCGGCCTGCCGAGGGGAGGGCGGGCCCCCGCTGCTGACGATCGAGCCGCCGAACGCGGAAGCATTGCTCGAATGGCATAAGGATGCTCCGCCGTCGCCGTCCCTGATCGCGACGCGCGTCGCGGCGGCGCCGCCGCGCGGTCCCGGCATCACGCCGGTGCTCGTGCCGATTACCACACCGCGCGATGAAGCCTACGTGCGGTGGCGCGCCACGAACGTCCGCCCGCAGAAGCAGTTCGGCTACATGATCGCGACCGCGACCGTGCCGCTGGGCGATCTCACGAGCGAACAGATGCGCGTGATCGGCGAGCTGGCCCGTGCCTACGGGGATGGCACCGTCCGTGTCACCCTCGAGCAGGATCTGGTCTTCCGATGGGTGCCTGTGGGCGATGTCCGCGAGCTCTATCGGCGCCTGTCAGCCGCCGGCCTCGGGCTGGCGGAAGCCTCGACCATCGCCGACGTCACGAGCTGCCCAGGGGCCGAGTCGTGCCGGCTCGCCGTCACGCAATCGCGCGGCCTGGGCCGGCTCCTCGAGGACCATCTGCGCGCGCGCCCCGAGCTGATTGCCGCCGCTGATGCGGTGCGCATCAAGATCAGCGGCTGCCCGAACGGCTGCGGCCAGCACCACGTCGCGACGATCGGATTCCAGGGCAGCGTGAAACGCGTCGGTGGCCGCGCGGTGCCGCAGTACTTCGTGATGGTCGGCGGCGGCACGACCGAGCACGGCGCCAGTTTTGCGCGGACCGCCGCCAAGGTGCCGGCCCGTCGCATCCCAGAGTGCCTCGAGCGGTTGATCGGTTTCTACCAGCGCGAGCGGACCGACGGCGAGTCGGCCCCAGCGTTCTTCCAGCGGATCGATCTGGCCCGCGTCTCCAGCGAACTCGAGGATTTGCAGCGCATCACCGAGGCCGACGCCGTGCCGCTCGATTTCGTCGATCTCGCCGAAACCGGCGAGTTCACGCCCGAAGTGATGGATGGCGAGTGCTCGGCCTGACGCTGGCAATTGCAGATTGCTGATTGCAGATTGCAGATTGAATTTCAGATTGAATGCCGCAGATGTCCCTGGAGTCCGTCTTCTCCCCATCTGCAATCAATCTGCAATTGAATCTGAAATCTGCCATCTGAAGTCTGCAAAGCCAGGCAGGGTCCACATATCTACCAATGTAGATGTGTCGATAAAAGCTCTTGCGGACCCTTTCAGCCGTCTGATATATTCCGACCGAGGACGGCTGCCACGTTCTTATCAAGAGTGGCTGAGGGACAGGCCCGACGACGCCACGGCAACCCCGGGCCCCCGATGGGTGCGGTGAGGTGCCAAATCCTGCCCGTTGGTCCGGCTCGCGCCGGACACTACGACTGCCCTTGCGGCGCATGACGTAGTGCCCGCCTCAGGCGGACCCGAAACGGGGAAGATGAGAAAGGACTTTGGGTCTCAACTCGTTTCAAACGTCCGGCAACAGTCCCGGCTCGCCACGCTGCCTGGTCGGCATCCTCGGTTTCGGCACCGTCGGGTCGGCCATCGCCCGGCGGCTCACTGGCCCCGATTCGATTCCCAGTCTCGAACTCACGCACATCTGCGACCGGCGCGCGCGCGACAAGCGCGCCCGGCAGCCCGAATCCTCCACCAACCGGGTCGTCTGGACCGACACGTTCGATGACCTGCTCGCCAGCGACGTCGAGATCATCGTCGAAGCCATTGGCGGAGCCGGACCGGCCGTCGACTATGTCCGTGCCGCGCTGCTGGCCGGGAAGTCGGTGGTCACCGCGAACAAGGACGTCATCGCGCATCACGGTCCCGCGCTGCTCCTGCTCGCGGAGCGGCAGGGGCGGCAACTGCGGTACGAGGCGGCCGTCGGCGGCGCGATGCCGATTGTGCGCGCGCTCGGCGACGGACTCGGCGGCGAACGCGTGACCTGCATCGACGCGATCTTGAACGGCACCAGCAACGCCGTGCTTTCCCGGATGGACGCCGTCGGGTGCTCGATCGACGAGGCCATCGCTGATGCGTGCGCGCGCGGCTTCGCCGAGTCGGACCCTTCTGCCGATCTCAGTGGCGTGGACGCCGCGGCGAAGCTGGTGATTCTGTGCTCGCTCGGGTTCCGGCTTCGCGTCAGCCCCTCGCGGATCGAGACGCGGACGACGGCGCGCATCCAGCCCGAAGACTTCCGCGAAGCCAGCGCGCGGGGCGGGACCATTCGGCAGATCGCTCACGCCGACTACGACCGGGAGCGGTCGATGCTGACCGCCTGGGTGGCGCCGGTGTTCGTGGCGCGCGCATCCCTTTTCGCGCAGGACGATCGGCCCGCTGAACGCGGCCATCGTGACCGGGACGTATGCCGGGGAGATGACGATCACGGGGACCGGCGCCGGCGGCGAGGCCACCGCCGTGGCCGCGATCGGCGATCTCGTCGCCATCGCGCGCGATCATGCCGCGATCGTTCCCGCCCCGATACTGACGGAACCCAAGGAAATTCGAGGACTCGTGGACCACAAACTCGCGGAGGCTGTGTGAGCGCCCTTACCGGACTGCAGTGCCATCTCTGCAAGACCATGTTTCCACCCGAAGCCCTCTATGTTTGCGATCGGTGCCTGGGGCCGCTGGAGCCGGTCTACGATTACGCGTCGATCAAGCTGACCCGGGAGCAGATCGAGCGCCGGCCGAAGAACCTGTGGCGTTATCGGGAGCTGTTGCCGATCACCGGCGAGCCGAAGACAGGTTTTCATTCCGGCTTCACACCGCTGGTCCGCTGCAGCCGGCTGGCCGAGCGCCTCGGCGTCCGCGAGCTCTACATCAAGGATGATTCGGTCAACCACCCGACGCTGTCCTACAAGGACCGGGTCGTGTCGGTCGCGGCGACGCGCGCCGTGGAGCTCGGGCTCGACGTGCTGGCCTGCGCGTCGACCGGCAACCTCGCCAACAGCGTGTCGGCGCACGCCGCCCGTCTCGGACTGGAGTGTTGCGTGTTCATTCCCGACAACCTCGAGGCGGGAAAGGTGCTCGGGTCTGCGATCTTTGGTCCAACCATTCTCTCGATTGCCGGAAATTACGACGATGTCAACCGGCTGTGCACGCAGGTGGCGGATCGGTTCGGCTGGGGGTTCGTGAACATCAACCTGCGGTCGTACTACGCGGAGGGCGCGAAGACCTATGGATTCGAGATCGCCGAGCAGCTTGGCTGGCGATTTCCTCAGCACGTCGTCTCACCGGTGGCGGGCGGCACGCTGCTCCCGCGCATCGCGCGCGGCTTTCGCGAACTCGTGACCGTGGGGCTCGTCGAAGGCGATCTCCCACGCATTCATGCGGCGCAGGCGGCCGGCTGCGCGCCGGTTGTCCACGCGCTCGACACCGGGGCGGATCATACGGAGCCGGTCCGGCCCAACACGATTGCGAAATCGATTGCCATCGGTAATCCGGCCGACGGCCATCAGGTGCTGCAGACCGTGCGCGAGACCGGCGGCTCGGGCACCGCTGTCACCGACGTTCAGATCGTGGACGCCATCCGGCTGCTCGCCGAGACCGAGGGCATCTTCACCGAACCGGCGGGCGGCACGACGCTCGGCGGCGCGATCGATTTGATTCAGCGTGGCGTCATCGGCCCCGACGAATCCGTGGTCGTCTGCGTCACCGGCAACGGGTACAAGACCGCGGAAGTAATGACCGGTCAGCTGACCGAGCCCGTGCGTCTCAGCCGCTCGTTCAAGGAGTTCGAGGCCTGGTGGGAGAGCCGGCAAGCGCTGGCATAGTGGACGCGTTCAAGTGTCAAGTCTCACGCTTCAAGTCTCACATCGCAATCAATCCGCAATCTGAAATCAATCTGCAAGTCGCGATCTGCAAATCAATCTGAAATCTGCAATTCAATCTGCAATCTGAAATCTGCAGTCTGCAATAGAAGAGGGTGGAGCCGTGGCCCCCATCGATCCCGCCGTCGACATCGGACATGTTCACCTCAAGGTCGCCGATCTCAATCGCGCCTTGACGTTTTATTGCGACGTTCTCGGGTTTGAGCTGACGGCACGGTATGGACCGGGGGCTGCCTTCGTCGGCGCGGGAGGCTATCACCATCACATCGCGCTGAACACCTGGGAAAGCCTGGGCGGATCGCCCCCGCCTCCGGGAAGCACAGGGTTGTACCACGTGGCCATCAGATATCCCGCGCGCGCAACATTGGCCGACGCCCTTCGGCGGCTCGAGCGGGCCGGAATTCCTTTACAAGGTGCCGCCGATCACGGAGTCAGCGAGTCCCTCTATCTGACGGACCCCGACCAGAACGGTGTCGAGCTGTACTGCGATCGTCCGCGCGGCGAATGGCCGCGTGGACCTGCCGGCGAGATCGTGATGTACACGCGGCCGCTGGACTTGGAGGGCCTGCTTGCTGCTGCTCGCCCCTAATCCCAAGAAGGCGCCTGGTTCAAGCGTCTATCGGTCAAGGAGCGCGAAACTTGGGATATTATCGATGAGGAACGAGGCCGGTGCGCCGGAACCGGGCAAGGAGGCTTTGCGTGAGGACGTTCATTGCATTGAGTGCGGCTGTCATTTTTGCGACCACGGTATTCCCGGCGGAGCAGACCTGGTCCGGCGAAATTGCCGACTCGGCGTGCGGCCTGATGCATCCTGAGGACCCGGACGCCGCGGGCGGTGGCAAAGCGGGTCCACCGGACCCGCGCGAGTGCACCCTCGCCTGTATCAGGGGCGGCTCGAAGTACGTGTTCGTCTCGAACGGAATGGTCTATCAGATCGCCGATCAGAAGGATCCGGCCCTCCAGACCCATGCGGGTCACATGGTGAAGCTCACCGGCGAGATCAAGGACACCACCATCACGGTGTCGAAGATCGAGGGGCCCTGACCCGGAGCGGCGGGGACGTGGCGATAAGCAAGGTCAGACGGGTCGTGCTCGTGAGCGCCGTGGCGTTTGCCGCGGCCGGCCTACGGACGTTCACCCTGCGCCAGGCCGTGGCCGCGGCCCAGAGCGTGTCGCCCGCGTCGGATTCAGCGTGGGCGCTCGCCCACTACGACCACAGGCCACGACAAGGCGGCCTCGTGCTGATGAACGGGGACACCCACTTCGAGGTCGTTCTCGATACGACCGGCAGCTACAGCGTGTACTTCAGCAGCGGTGTGCGAGCCCCGTTGCCGGCGACGATTGCCTCGGAGGTCAGAATCGCCGTGATTCCGAACGGCCGTTCGCGCGAAACGATTGCCATGGCGCCGGACCCGACGAACTCGCACTGGGTTGGGCGGGGCACGCCCATCGATGACAATGCCGACGCCATCGTCCGGGTGGGCTACACGGCCGATGCGACGCCCTACTGGATTGACGTGCCGGCCTCGGCATGGAACAGCCTCACGGCTCCGCGCTCGCAATAGCGCGCGCGGCACCCCGCTCGCCCGCCGCGGTTCGTCCGACAGTCATCCACAGCACCCAGAAAGCGGCCAGCGCGATGATGACACCGATTGCCCAGTTCACCAGCATCAGTGCCGGAATGCCCGCCGGCCATTGAAATGGATAGCGGCTCAGGAGCGTCCCCCGATCGACCATCCAATGCCACGCGATATGGCCGGCCACCAGCGATAGGAGGAGCGCCGCCGCCCGCTCGCCGAGCAGCCGGGCCAGGACAGTGACCACGGGGACGAGGAGCAGGAGGACCACGACTTGTCCGGCTGCCACGCCCGCGCCGAACGCGAGCAGCGAGGTCATCGCGTGGGCGCCGGCAAACTGCAGCGCCGGCCGAAGACCGAACGAGAAATGAAATCCGAGCAGGAGTCCGAAGCCGAAGGCGATCATCCAGCGGCGGCTGCTGCCGGTTTCCATCGCGTTTTCGATCGCCATGTAGATGATGGAGCACGCGATCAGCAACCCGATCAGCGGCTGGAACCATAACGTGTCCAGCGAAAGATTCGAGGACGGGCTCAGCGTGATCGCTTCGGCCACCGCGAATGCCGTCACGACGGGAATGAGCGTCCGCCAGCGCCGCAGCGGAATCGCCAGCGCGAGCAGGAAGAGCCAGTAGTCCTGGCCGTACAGGATTCGATGGAACCCGGTCCTGACGAACCGCGCCGCCACCTGGTACCACGTGGGGTCGAGTCTGATGAGGCCGGGATTCCCTGTGAACTCGAACGTGTGCATGGTGCCGTCAGGAGGCAGGAAACCGCAGCGACGTCGTCGTGCTCAGCGCAAGGCTGCTCAGCTTCGAGTAGATCGAAAACCGGGACCGATCCGATTGAATCGGGTACTCGAGCAAGACGTCGAGCAGGCCCTGGTTCCAGATGAAATCCACGCCGTTTGTCAGCCGCGGGCCCTGAACGTGGGCAAGGGCTTGGTCGTATGAGGCGAACGACCCGTCGAAGGCGAGCGAGGCACGAACGTCGACGACCCGGGGGGGTGGGAGGGGACGGTTGTTTTCGGACGCCTCGAGGTTGGTGACGATCCACAACCCCGCCGCGTCGTTGAGCACACGGTCGGCCCGCTCGAGATCCACGAAGTCCTGCGAGGTCCCTCGCGTCGGGTACTCGAGATCCACCATGGTCTGGAGGGGAACCCGCACGAGCATCCGGAGTCGTTGCCCCTCGGGCTTCAGGATCAACTCGATTTTCGCGTCGTTCGGGATGACATGCGCGCGGGCGCAGGCGGGCAGTCCGAGCAGCGCCGGGAGCGTCAGAACTGCGGCGAGGCGCCTGGTCAGGATACGGTTACCTCCTGCCGACGAAAGCCACTTCGAGGCGGGCAAACGAGCACACATTCACAGAATAGCCGTGGGTCATCCCACCGACCAGGAAAAAGTTGCGAGCCGCACGAAGGAACGGCAAAGTGGAGTACACTTTCGCAGCGGTAAGAGGTGGGTCACGGGCGGTGTCCGGAGGAGTAGATTTATGAGGTCGAGGCGGAGCACTCTTCATATTGGGGCGACATTTCTGGCCGCGGTCGCCGTTTTCGGGTTGAGCCGGGGCGGGCATGAAAGCGTGGCCGCGCAGACGCGGGCGGGCGCGCAGGTGCCGAGATTCGAAGTAGATCGGCTGTGGCCCAAGCCGTTGCCGAAAATGTGGATTCTTGGGTCCGTCAACGGCGTCGCGGTCGATGCGCAAGACCACATCTGGGTGACGCACGCGGGCGTGGGCTCGCTGCAAAACAACGAAAAGGGACCGGAGCTTAAACCGCCACAGAGTACCTGCTGCTTCGCCGCGCCGCAGGTGCTCGAGTTCGATGCGGCGGGTAACCTGATCAGCCAGTGGGGCGGAGCGGGACAGGGCTACAACTGGCCGCTGGTTCCGCACGGAATTGCCGTCGATTCGAAGGGGAACGTCGTCATCGGCGGGTCTCAGGCTGGTCGCGTCGAAGGGCGTCCCGATCCGCCTCCGCCGGCGGGACGAGGGGGCGCCGCTCCGGCTAAACCGGTTGTACCGCCTCCGCAGGATTCTCAGGCCCTCAAGTTCACGCGCACTGGCCAGTTCGTGTGGCAAATCGGAAAGCCGGCGACCGTCGAGGGCAACAGCGGCACGACGACGCTCAGCCGGCCTGTCGGATTCGATTTCGACGAGGCGGCGAACGAAGTCTACATCGCCGATGGGCTCGGCAATCGGCGGGTTGTCGTCGTCGATGCGGGCACGGGCGTGTACAAGCGCCATTGGGGCGCCTACGGTGGGAAGCCCGATGACACGGCGCCCCCGCCCTACAACCCGAACCCGGCGTCCAACGCGCCGCTGACCAGGCAGTTCCAGAACGTCACCTGCGTCAAGCTGTCGAAGGATGGCTTGGTTTACGTGTGCGATCGACAGGGCAATCGCATCCAGGTGTTCCAGAAGGACGGCAAGTTCGTGAAGGAAGCCATTGTCTCGCAACCCACGACGGGCGACGGATCGGTGTGGGATCTCGCGTTCTCGAGGGATCCGCAACAGCAGTTCATCTATGTCGCCGACGGACAGGACAAGAAGATCCTCGTGCTGCGGCGCGACAGCCTCGCCCTGGTGTCGAGCTTCGGCCAGGGCGGGCGTCTGCCGGGCACCTTCTACGCCGTGGGGAGCATAGCCGTCGATTCGAAGGGCAACGTGTATACTGGCGAGACCTCTGAAGGAAAGCGCGTGCAGAAGTTCATCTACAAGGGAATGGGACCGGCCTCGACCCAGTAGGCGTGGAGATCTTTGGAGGGTTGGTTGGGAGGAGAACGCTTATGAAAAACGCGCGTAATCTCGTGATTGGCGCCACGCTGTTCGTCCTGCTGGTCGCGCTCGGCGCCGTGCGCCATTCGCTCGAGGCGGGCGTGGCGGCTCAAGGAAATGGAAACGGAAAGAGCAACGGCAACACGGTCACGGTGCCCCGCTACGAAGTGGACCCGACATTCCCCAAGCCGATGCCGAATGGCTGGTACCAGGGGATGACAATCGGGGCGACGGTCGACGCTCAGGACCACATTTGGGTCATTCACCGGCCCGACTCGCTGTCACCGAGCGAGAACGCCGCCCTCATGAGGACAGGATCGTGCTGTGCGAAGGCGCCGCCGGTCCTTGAGTTCGATCAGGCCGGCAACCTGCTGCGCCACTGGGGCGGCCCCGGGGAGGGCTATGACTGGCCGAACAGCAACCATGGGATCGTGGTCGATCCCAAGGGGAACTTCTGGCTCGGCGGCAACAACACCCAGGATGGACAGGTCCTGAAGTTCTCGGCGGACGGCAAGTTCCTGGGTGGGTTTGGCCGCAAGGCGGCCGCCGACAGCGCCGACGTCACGAAGTACGGCGGCGTCTCGACCATGAGCTTCGACGCGACGACCAACGAGGCGTACATCGCCGACGGGTACTACAACCACCGTGTGGCCGTCGCCGACATCGATACCATGCAGATCAAGCGGTACTGGGGCGCCTACGGCAACAAGCCCGAGGATGCCGATATGGGCAACTACAACCCGGACGCGCCGCCGCTGCAGCAGTTCCGCTTGCCCGTGCACTGCGCGGCGTTCGCGGCGACCGAAAAGCTGGTGTATGTCTGCGACCGCCGAAACAATCGAATCCAGGTGTTCAGCGCGGATGGCAAGTTCGTCAAGGAGAAGATCATCGCGCAGAGGACCCTCGGCAACGGGTCGGTATGGGAGATCGCTTTCTCGAGAGACCCGCAGCAGAAGTTCATGTTCGTCACCGATGGTGCGAACATGAAGGTCTGGATCCTGGATCGGGCGTCGATGGAGATCCTCACCAGCTTCGGCACCGGCGGCAA
This sequence comes from uncultured Acidobacteriota bacterium, assembly GCA_963814975.1. Classification (GTDB taxonomy): domain Bacteria; phylum Acidobacteriota; class Vicinamibacteria; order Vicinamibacterales; family CAVVIG01; genus CAVUXJ01. Next base: position 10,223 of record CAWFFB010000023.1, read on the forward strand.
GCAACCGGGTCAGTTCTACGCCGTGCACAGCATCGTGCTCGACTCGAAGAGCAACATCTACACGACCGAGACCTTCGAAGGGAGACGGCTGCAGCGATTCCTGTACAAAGGGATGCAGACGATCGAGAAGGGCAAGGATCAGCTGACTGTCTGGCCGAGGTCGGCAACCTCGACCAACTAGCCAGGTTCACACCGGCCCGGTGGCACTCAATGCACCGGGCCGGTGTTTTTTCCTCGCATCGCGCCCCAAATCATCCCAGAAGCTTCAACGCTAAACCGCGGAACACAGGGTTTTCAAACCCTGCTGCACGTAGTGCCGGCCAAGGGCTTCCGCTCGTGTATCATCGGAGCCACGGCATCGGCTTCCGGGCTGGAGGCAGGCATGAAGGGCATCGTCCCAGGACTTCTCTTGATGGTCGTCGCCACGCTGCAGCCGCGGCCGCTCGCGGCGCAGGACCCGAACGACCCGCTGCTGAACATGCAGGCGATCGCCCAGGCACTGGGTGTTCAGTGCTCTTATTGCCACGTGCGGCAAACCGACAACTCCACGGATTTCCAGGCCGACACAAATCCGAAGAAGGACATCGCGCGCCAGATGATCGCGATGACGCGCGAGATCAACGCAAGGGTGCAGGCGGCATCGGGAAAGGCGGCAGGCCAGGCCGCGACCGTCCATTGCCTCACCTGCCACCGCGGAACGCCGGTTCCACAGAAACTGACCGACATCATGATGAGGACGCTCAGGGACAAGGGGCCCGACGCGGCGGTCGCCGAGTACAAGGAGCTGCGACAGAAGTTCTACGCGCGCGACACCTATGATTTCTCGGAGACTGACCTGCTGAATCTGGCGCAGCGGCTCGCGGACGCCAGACCCGACGATGCGATCGCGCTGATGACGATGAACCTGGAGTTCAACCCGAAGTCTGCGCGGAGCTATATCGTGATGTCTCGCGCGTACGTCCGGAAACGCGATACCGATATGGCCATCGCTCAGCTGAAAAAAGCGCTGGAGATCGAGCCGGAGAATGGAATCGTAAAGGGGTATCTGTCCCAGCTGGAACCAAACCCCAACCGCCGCTAGCAGTCCAGAGGACACCGATGGCGAAATACGCGGCCTCGATCGGTCTCATCTGTCTCGGACTGATCGCGTCCATTCGGGCAGCCGCGCCGTCCTCTGTCGACATCACCTGGATGTCCATCTCGAATACCTACTTCGAGCTGGGGCCGCTTCGAATACTCGTGGATGGTTACTTCACCCGGCTGCCGGAGAGCGCATTCTCCGGCGGTGGCGGTGGCCTGGCCAAGACGAACCAGGCCTTCAAACCGGATGTCGCCGCGGTGACGCGCGTCTTCAAGGCCCTCGGCGGGCCTCCGAGTGTCAACGTCCTGCTGACCGGTCACAGCCACTTCGACCATTCGTTCGACACGGCGACCTGGTCGAGGCTCACAGGCGCCCGGATCATCGGCTCGAAGACGACATGCTTCCAAGCGCTGGCCGAAAACCTTCCGAAAGAGCGATGCCTGCCGGTGAACGGCGGCGAAGCGATCGCTCTGGCCGATGGCGTCACGATGCACGTTGTGCGCTGGAACCATAGCGGCGACCCGCAAAAGAATCCGGAGCAGCACGACCCCGTGGAACTCGGCGCAGTTCCGCGACCTGATCCGAAAACGGGCGGTCTGCGCGGCGGCGTGGCGGAGGACTTTCCCAACGGTGGCGGCAATCGCGCGTATCTCTTTGTCGTCGATGGTCCGGAAGGACGCTTCAGCTGGTTCTGGCAGAACTCCGCAAGCGCCGTGGATCTTCATGTGCCGATCGTCGTGGACGGCACCAACTACGGGGCGCCCATCGAGAATCTGAAGACCGCGATCAAGGCGGCGGGTCTCTCGTCAGTCGACTTGTGGATGGGCACAGGCGGGGCTCCGATTGCGCAGCTCGTGCTGCCGGTCCTCAAGCCGAAGGCCTATCTGCCGATTCACTGGGATGGCTTATGGGGTTCGTTCCAGGCGGGCGCCCCGATGTATTCGGATCCTGCACTCGAGGCGTTGCTCTCGACATCGACGGTTCAGTTCATCAGGCCTGCGCAGTACATGGACAAGTGGCGTCTCGATCGTCAGGGTGTCCGGGCTGTGCCGAATGTGGCCATCAAACAGGCTCTCGGCTTTTAGACGCCTCCCCGCGTCTTCCTTTCCGGTTTATCTTCGCCAGCCCTGCGTCTACCGGCCCGTGCGGCGCCGAACGCGAGAGTAGTCCCTAAAGACTGCGGCCTCAGCGGTTTGCGTTCGAGTCTTCCATCAAGGTCTGCTCGTGGCCGGCTGCGTCGGCGAAATTTCATCTGGGAATCTGTCGGCGAGCCGCCATACGGCCGGGCTGGTGAAAATTGGTGCTCGTGTTGCACGTGCCTCGGCCGGAGGGTCGCGTATGCGCTGGTCACCTGGAGACCGGGGAAACATCCAAGACGCGCGGGGAAGCTCGGGAATGCGCGTGGGCTCGATTGGTATCGGGGGATTTCTGGTTCTGCTGCTTCTGAGCTGGGCCACCGGGACCGATTTTCTGTCCCTTCTGGGCGGTGGAGGGGGGATATCGGGACCAGAATCGGCCGCGACGACCGGCGATCTGCAGACAACGCCCGAGGAAGAACGGCTTGTGGATTTCGTGGACGCTGTCGCCGGGGACACGCAGGACACCTGGGAGCAGCTGCTCGGCGGGCGTTATCAGCGCACCCGCGTGGTGCTGTTTCGAGACGCGTACGACTCGACCTGCGGGTTCGCGCAATCGGCGACCGGCCCGTTCTATTGCCCCACCGATCAGAAGGTTTACCTCGATCTCGGATTCTTCGATGAGCTGTCACGGAGGTTCGGCGCCCCGGGGGATTTCGCGGCGGCCTACGTGATCGCACACGAGTTCGGCCACCACGTACAGAACCTGCTGGGGACCACCGCTCGCGTGCAACAGGATCCGCGGCCTGGAGCGGGGAGCGCGTCGGTGGCTCTGGAGCTACAGGCCGATTGCTACGCCGGTGTCTGGGGGCATCAAGCATCCAAGAGCGGACGGTTCGAAGCCGGGCATGTGGAGCTCGAATCGGGCGATGCCGAGGAGGCCTTGCGCGCGGCGGGGGCCATCGGCGACGACCGCCTGCAGCGGATGGCGAGCGGCCGCGTCGCGCCGGAGCGCTTCACGCACGGCTCGTCGGCGCAGCGCACCGAGTGGTTCAGACGGGGGCTGTCTTCTGGCGACCCGCGTCAGTGCGACACGTTCGCGCGGGCCACGCAGTAGGGACGGTCTGGGTCATCAGGGAGTAGAGCGATAACATGCTGAAAGGGACCTCGAGGATGGCCGAAGCGCTTGTCTGGCTGGCCATCGCGGTCCTCACATCGGCTTGGCTCGTGGCCGGCGGCATCGGCCGGCCGTCGGTCACATTCGCTCCGTCGCATGCCGACGAACCCTGGCCCGCCGAACCGTCGCAGGCGCCGCGGTTCCGCGATGCCGCGCTGCAGCGCGCTGACGTGTGGCGGGTTCCTGAACCTGCCGACCTGTCTGCAAACCCTCCCGATCCAACTGGCATGTTGTCGCAGGGGCGGGTCGAGTGCCGGTTCCTTGCCCGCGGAGCCGACGGCACGAGCCCGAAATTCGACTGCGTCCTCAGGAACGGCGACATCGTCAAGGTGAAATACGGCCGGAATCCGGAAGCGCATGGGGAAGCCGCGGCCAGCCGCCTGCTGACCGCTCTGGGATTTGGCGCCGACAGCAACTATCTCATCGAACACCTGCGGTGCTATGGATGCCCCCGCTTTCCGTTCCATACGACGGTGCTGCTCGGCTTTGCCGGCATCGGCGGCTTGCTGGAGCGCACGGCTGATCAGCTGTATACGGACTTCAACTGGGTCGCGGTCGAGCGCCGCTTCAGCGGACGTCCGATTGTCGGGGACGATCGGAAAGGCTGGGAATGGTACGAGCTTCCCAAGGATGCGACGCCAGGGGCGAGCCGCGCCGAGTTGGACGCACTCCGGCTCATGGCGGTCTTCCTCGGACACTGGGATAACAAGGGGTCGAACCAACGGCTGGTCTGTCTCTCCGAGGAGGAAGGCGACCCGCACCAGCCTTGCCCGCAACCCTTCGCGATCATCCATGATCTCGGCTCGACTTTCGGGCCGCACAAGGTGGATCTCAGCGGCTGGCGGGGAGTTCCGATCTGGTCCAATCCGAGCCGATGTCTCGTCAGCTTGAAGGGCCTGCCATATGACGGCGCGACCTTCAAAGACATACAGATCTCCGAGGCCGGACGCGCTCACCTGGCACGGTACCTCGGCGCCCTTACGCCCCCGCAAATCGAAGGACTATTCCGCGGCGCGCGTTTTCCCGAGTACGAGCACGGCCGCTGGCTGGGGTTTGGTACGGACGACCTTCCCGGCTGGGTTGCGGCGTTCCGCCAGAAAGTGCGCCAGGTTGTCGATCGGGCTCCGTGTCCTGAGTGACCATTCTGATCTGGCAAGCTGCTTATCCAGCTACTTGGTCAATGAATCCACCAATAACCAGATAACCAGATGACTGGATAGCCAGATTGTGTTCAGGCAGTCTTGCGATCAAGGAGGGCCTCAGCCGGCGCGACCAGCACGCCGGCTCGCCGTCGCCGATATATCACCACGAGCCCCACGGCTGCGATCAGAAGCCCGCCCCGCTGCAGCCAGCTGCCTGTGGGGTTCACGCTCCCCGACGGTGCGGGAAAGCGGATCCCGTCGTATCGGAGGACAGGATTGAGATACAGGTGTGCGCGCGGCGACTCGATGACGGTGCGAATATAGGTATCGTCGCTCGGTGAAGGTGTACGACGCGCTCATCGCGTGCTTCACTGTCTTGCGGATGATCCCATCCTGGCCGACGAAGGTGAACGTCGACGGTTCGCCGGCGCACGTGACCAGAAGCGTGCCGTCGCTGAATTCGACTCCAGCCAGAACGGTCTGAACCCCTGAAGTCGTGGCGCTGGTGCGCGAGACGGCGTAGGTCCGGCCCGCGCGTAGTGCCTCGACCACATCGCTCGTGGCCGGGGACGCCGCGTCGATCATGTTCCACGCCATCGCGGTCCGGGCCGGATCGGCCAGGTCGTGTGTGTCGTCGTTCGCGAGTGCCCAGACGGCGTGACCGCTGGACAGCGCCGCGTCCCAGGAATCCAAGGATCGATGCGGGCCGTTCACGACCTCCAGAAGCTGGTAGCCTCCCAGCCGGCGGAGATCGTCGGTAGAGTAACCGTCCCGGGACGGTGGATGGTTGAGCGCCACCAGGTCGGCGGTTCGACCCACCCGATCGATCACCTGCTGACGGTTGCTGAGCGATTGCCACAACGGGAAATCAAACCAGTCCACGCGGCGCGCCCCGATGGCGAGCTGGTGGCGCTTCATGACGTTGTAGCCGTGCTCGTACAGCGGAATCGTCGGGATGCCTTCCAGCGCGGCGATGCTGTGGTAATCGGAGACACCGGCGACGCTGTACCCCATCGCGCGATACGTCCGAACGACCTCGTCGGCTGATTGACGCCCGTTGGTCAAGCCTCCCCATTGCCGGCTGTGGGCGTGCAGGTTTGCGCGCTGCCAGGTGCCGCGCAGGTTGGAGTACGGGTTCAGAAAAGCCGAGCCCGCGAACGGGACGGGATCCGGGAACCGGTAGAGCGGAGCGCACGCGTATGGCAGCGCGATCACGATCGCGAGGGCGGCGAGGACCTGTTTCAAACTGGGATGATTTTATCAGCAAGCACATTTCTGGAGGAAACCGGGACATGCAGGGCCTGGGTGGATTCGGGAGTTTCGGCGCCCGGATACTGGCATTGAGACCGTGATCTGCCGATAAGCAGGCTTTAGGGCTCGTCCGACGAGGTATTTGTCCGGGAATACCCCGGGTGGCCCCAGCGGCGGAAAGCGTGACGGAGTGACGTGATGCATGCGCTGATAGCGGACGACGATCGGATGGCGCGGGAAGTGCTGGCCAAGACCCTCAAGCGCATGGGGTTCGACGTCACGGCCGTGGGCGACGGCGCCCAGGCGTGGAAGCATTTGGAAGGGGTCGAGGTGCCGACTTTCGCCATCCTCGACTGGATGATGCCGTTGATGGACGGCCCGGAAGTGCTGCGTCGAGTACGCCGGGAGCGGCCGCTGGCGAACCTGTACCTGATTCTGCTCACGGCGCTGGAGAGCCGCCGCGATGTGGTGGCCGGCCTCGACGCCGGCGCCGACGACTACATCATCAAGCCCTTCGATCCCGAAGAGCTGCGGGCGCGCGTCAATGTCGGCGTCCGGGTGCTGACGCTGCAGGAGCGGCTCACCGATCGCGTGGCGGAACTGCAGGCGGCTCTGTCGAATGTGAAGCAGCTGCGCGGCCTGCTGCCCATCTGCAGTTACTGCAAGCGCATTCGCGGCGACGACCAGTACCTGGCTCCAGGTCGAAGCGTACATCGCCGACCACTCCGACGCGCAGTTCAGCCACGGGATCTGCCCGACGTGCTACGTCGACATGGAGAAGCAGATCGAATCGTACGCCAAAGATCGCCGCGCGCCTGGCGGGAGTCCCGGCCGCCCGCCGGACTCTCACGACGCATGAAGATCGCCCGGTGGTTCCGGAGGCTGTCCGTCGCGGGGAAGATCAACGCGATCGTGATGTTCGTCGGCGGCATGTCGATGGTGGTGGCGTTCGGCGCGTTCATCACCTACGACACGCTGCTCTCCCGTCGCACACTGTCGCGCGACCTCGCCGCTCTGGCGGAACTGGCGGCGGTCAACAGCGCCGCCGCCGTCGCGCGGGACGACGTCGAGGAGGCGAGCGGCGCGCTTGGTGCGCTGGCGGTGGATCGGGATGTCGCCGCGGCGGCGATCATCCTGCCGGATGGCCGCGTGTTCGCCCGCTTCGAGCGCGATCCGGCTGCCCTCGAGCGACACCCGGCGTGGATCTCGTCGGCTCCCCCCTCGCCGCTGCTCCCGGGAGGCTCGCTTCGTGTCTCGCATCTCGTGATCGATCGCGGCGCCACGGTCGCGACGCTGTGGGTGACCGCGGACACCGAGCGGGCTCGCGCGAGAACGGCCGCGCTCGCGCGCGTTCTGGTCATCGTCCTGTTCGCAACGTTCTGGATCGCCCTCGCGCTGTCGATGCGATTCCAGCAGGTGATCTCGCGGCCGATCCAGGATCTGACCGCGCTCGCGCGCGCGGTGACCGACCAGCACCGCTATGACCTTCGCGGGCACACCTCAAGCGACGATGAGCTGGGTGAGCTGGTTGCCAGCATCAACCAGATGATGGACCAAATCGACCGGCGCTATCGGCAATTGCAGTTGCAGCAGCTCGACCTGGAAGGCGCCGTCGACACCCGCACCGCGGAGTTGACGGGCGTCAATGAGGAGCTCGTCGGGGCCCGCGATCGGGCGATGGAGGCGAGCCGCGCGAAGAGCGAATTCCTCACCAACATGAGCCACGAGATCCTGACGCCGATGAACGGCATCATCGGCATGACCGAGCTCGTTCTCGACAGCACGCTCAGTGCCGACCAGCGCGACCAGCTCGGCGCCGTCCGGCACTCGGCGCAGTCGCTGCTGGCGGTGCTCAACGACATCCTCGATGTCTCGAAAGTCGAGTCTCACCGGCTAAGCTCGAGGCGACGGTGTTTTCACTCGCCGATCTCGTCTCCGACACGCTGAAGCCGTTTAGCCTGCGGGCGGAGCAGAAGGGCCTCGAGCTGATTGGCGAGGTCGCTGCCGACGTGCCGGCAGCGCTCGTGGGTGATCCCAAACGGCTTCGTCAGGTCGTGACGAACCTGGTCGGCAACGCGATCAAGTTCACGGAGCGGGGCCATGTGGCGGTCGCGGTCTCGGTCGAGGAGCGAAGGGGGGAGACGACGGGCCTCCACTTCACGGTCACCGACACCGGCGTCGGTGTGCCCCGGGAAAAGCAGGCGTCGATTTTCGAACCATTCCTTCAGGCGGACGGCTCGACGACGCGCCGGTTTGGCGGGGCGGGCCTGGGATTGACGATCGCCCGGGCGCTGGCGGAGTTGATGGGCGGCCGTCTGTGGGTCGAAAGCGCGGCGAATGGCGGCAGCGTGTTTCACTTCACGGCGTGGTTCGGCATCGGCGAGCTGGCACAGACGGAACATCCGGATACGTTCCTCCTGCAGCTGCCGGTGCTGATCGTCGACGACAACGCGGTCAATCGCCGGATCTTCGTCGAGTCGCTCACCAGGTGGCAGATGAAGCCGACGGCGGTGGAAGGTGGCCGCGAGGCGCTCGAGGCGCTGCTGGCAGCCGCACAAGAGGGAAATCCCTTCGCGCTGGTCCTGCTCGACGCGAACATGCCGGATCTCGACGGCTTCGACGTCGCCGAGCGCATCCGGCAACAGCAGACGCTGGCCGGTGCGACGATCATGATGCTCACCTCGTCGGGCCAATACGGCGATCCCTCGCGCTGCCGCGAGCTTGGCGTCGCCGCATACGTGACCAAGCCGATCACGCCCTCCGATCTCCTCCAGGCGATCTGCGGTGCGCTCGAGCGGTCAGGCGCCGACGTGTTCACGTCGCCTGGACGCAGCCCGTCCGGTTGCGCGCGCAGCCTTCGAGTGCTGCTCGCCGAGGACAATCCGGTCAATCAACGGGTGGCCGTCGGCCTGCTCGGCCGCCGCGGACACACGGTCGTGCTGGCGAAGAACGGCAGAGAAGCAATCAGCGCGATCGAGCGCGATGTCTTCGACGTGGTGCTGATGGACGTGCAGATGCCCGAGGTCGGCGGCTTCGAGGCGACCGAAGCCATTCGCGCGCGCGAACGCGCAACTGGCGGTCACGTGCGGATCGTCGCGATGACGGCGCATGCCATGCAGGGCGATCGCGAGGAGTGTCTCGCCGCCGGCATGGACGATTACCTGGCCAAGCCGGCGGAATCCCGGGCGCTGTTTGCGGTGATCGAGAACGATTCGGGCACGGTCACCGTCCCGCCAGAGCCGGTCATGCCGGCGACGTCGTTCTTCGACCTCGCGGACCTCGCACGAACCATGGACGGCGATCAGCGGCTGGTGCGTGAGATGGTGAAGATCTTCCTGGATGACTGCCCGCGGCAGATGGCGGCGCTCAAGGCGGCCGTCGACGCGCGCGACCCGGTCCAGATTCGGGCGACCGCGCACGCCTGAAGGGAAGCGCCGGCTACTTGCGTGCGACGCTGGTGTTCGAGGCGGCGCGCAACCTCGAAGCGATCGGCCGCGAGGGTGTGCTGACCACCGCCGAGACGCTCCATCGGCAGCTCGTCGACGAGATCGCCCGGCTGGTCGAGGAGCTGAGGAAAGTCCATGAACCAGCGGTGTCGTGATACACGAAGACTGAAACCTGAAATCTGAAACCTGAATCACGCAGCTACTTTGAGACGTGAGACTTCAGACTTGCGACTTTCTGGTCCTTCACCAACGCGTACTCGAGACTGTCGACGAGCGCCTGAAGGCTGGCTTCCACGATGTTGTCGCTGACGCCGACGGTGCCCCATTCGGCCGCGCCGTCGCTCGATTCGATCAGCACGCGCGTTCGGGCGGCGGTGCCGCTCGTGGAATCGATGATGCGCACTTTGTAGTCGGTCAGATGCACGTCCTTCAACTGGCGGTAGTGTCGGATCAACGCCGCTCGCAGCGCCGCGTCGAGGGCGTTCACCGGTCCATCGCCCTCGGCCACGCGGTGCTCCGATTCGTCGCCGACCCGGACCTTGACGACGGCCTCGCAGACTGAGCCGGCGGCGTCGCGCCGCATCGAGACGTGATACGCGTCAACCAGAAACGGCGGAGGGGCGGCGGTGAGCGCCCGCCGGATCAGCAGCGCCAGCGACCCGTCGGCGGTCTCGAACTCGTACCCCTGATGCTCCAGTTCCTTGATCCGCGCGAGCATGTCGCGCAGCTCCGGCGTCGTATTGGTCAGGTCGAAGCCCAGTTCGCGCGCTTTCATCACGATGTTGCTGCGGCCGGCCAGATCGCTGATGAGGACGTGGCGCGAATTCCCGATCAAGGCCGGATCGATGTGCTCGTAGCTCCGGATGAGCTTCTGCACGGCGTTCACGTGCGTGCCGCCCTTGTGCGAGAAGGCCGCGGCTCCGACCCACGGCAGGCGGGGATTTGGCCGGACGTTCGCCGTCTCGTCCAGAAACTGCGAGAGCTCCTTCAATTGCGGTAACGATTCGGGTGGGATGGAAGGGCGGCCGTACTTGAAGTGGAGGATCGGCATGACGCTCGTCAGGTTGCAGTTGCCGGTCCGCTCGCCATACCCGTTCAGCGTTCCCTGGACGTGGGTCGCGCCGGCGTCGATCGAGGCCAGCGCATTGGCGACGCCGAGCCCGATGTCGTCGTGGGTGTGAATGCCGAGCCGCAGCCCGATGCCGCCACGGGCATACTCGGTCATCTCATGAATCTCGGCCGGCAGTGAGCCGCCGTTCGTGTCGCAGAGCACGACGAGGTCGGCGCCGCCGCGCTCGGCAGCCTGCCACGTCGCGAGCGCGTATGCGCGGTCGTCCTTGCAGCCGTCGAAGGCATGTTCGGCGTCGTAGACGACGAACTTTCCGTGCGCCTTCAGGTGGCGCACGGTATCTTCGATCATCGCCAGGTTTTCTGCCGGCGTCGTCTGCAGGACCTCGAGGACGTGCAAGAGCCACGTCTTGCCGTAGATCGTCACTACCGGTGTCGAGGCGTCGATGAGCAGCCGGACCTGATCGTCCGACTCCGCCCGGACGTCCTTGCGCCGCGTGGAGCCGAAGGCGGCAAGACGCGCACGCCTGAACGTGCGGTGCTTCGCCTGTTGAAAAAACTCGATGTCCTTGGGGTTGCTGCCCGGCCAACCGCCTTCGACGTAATGCACGCCGAACGCGTCCAGACGCTCGGCGATCCGCAGCTTGTCGGCCACCGACAGCGCAATGCCCTCTCCCTGGGTCCCGTCGCGCAGCGTGGTGTCGTAGATCTCGATCTCGACCATTACTCGCGATTGTAGCGTGACGGTACGGTGTTGTCAGCCGCCGGCCGACCCCGCCGGCCGACAGCGATCGATGCGATGCGTGCGCAGACTGCCTGGCGGCATCTTGCGTTGGTCGGCGCACGGCCTCATAATCGCCGCCGTCTGCAGGGCAGGTCCTGACAACGACTCAAGGAGGATTGGATGCTCCGGCTCGTCGGGGCGCTCGGCGTCATTCTGTTGTTTGCCGTTTCCGCACACGCGCAGACCGGCAGCGTCTCCGGCACGGTCGTCGACGAAACGGGCGCCGTCGTTCCAGGTGCCACGGTCGTCCTGGTGGGCGCCGGCGGACGTCAAACGACAATCACGGGCGCGCGGGGCGAGTACTCGTTCAGCAACCTCGCCAGCGGCACCTACGACATCATCGTGTCGCTCGTCGGCTTCGGGCAAGCGGCTCGCAACGGCGTCATGGTCGGGAGCAGTCCCGTGCAGGTGCCGCCAATCGAACTCGCCGTGGCCCGGCTCGGCGAGACGGTGGTCGTCAGTGCCGCACGGGTCGAGACCGCACTGGTTGACGCACCGGCGACCATGAGCGTGCTCGGCACCGAAGTGCTCACGACTTCCCCGGCGCAGAACTACGGGGATCTCTTGCGGACGGTCCCGGGCGTCAACGTCGTGCAGCTCTCCGCCCGCGACGTGAACGTGACGAGCCGGCAGGCGACCTCGACGCTCACCAATTCGCAGCTGGTGCTGCTCGACGGCCGTTCCATCTACCTCGACTTCTTCGGCATCGTCCTTTGGGACTTCCTGCCGAACAACATGAACGACATCAAACAGATCGAGGTGATCCGCGGCCCGGCCTCCGCCGTCTGGGGCGCGAATGCGCTGACCGGGGTCGTCAACATCATCACGAAATCGCCGCGCGAAGCGCCAGGGATTGACGTGTCGGTGAGCGGCGGATTCTTCAGTCGCGACGCCGGCTCGACCGCCGGAAAGGGCGTGGGCGGACTGTTCGGCGCCAATGCGTCGGTGTCGCGCGTGCTGAACGACAGCTGGTCGTACCGGGTGTCGGCCGGCTACTTCAATTCCGAAGCGTTTGCGCGGCCGACCGGCACCATCCCCGTGATCCCCGATCCGCGCGTGCCAGGCGCCACGGTTGGCGGCGCCCGCTATCCCGACGATGGCGAGGGCCCCATCGGCACGGCGTTCACGAATCGTGGCACGAGCCAGCCGAAATTCGACCTGCGCTTCGATCAGGAGATCGGCGGCGGCAGCCGGGTGACCTACCAGGGCGGCGTCGCCGGCACCGATGGGATCATCTACACCGGGCTCGGTCCGTTCGACATTCAAGAGCGGATCGTACATGGGGTACGCCAAGGTCAATTACACCCGCCGGGCGCGTGCGGATCAGCTTCTTCAGCAACTTCGTCGACGCCGAGGCGCCGAACCTCCTGCTCGTGGACCCGGCGACCGGAGCGCCGCTGCAGCTGAACTTTTCAACCCAGACCTACGACTTCGAGGCCGGGGACGCCGTCGCGCTGGGAACGCGGCACGTGATCAGCTTCGGCGGCAACGTGCGGCGCAACAACTTCGACATGACGATTGCGCCGGCGCTCGAGAACCGGACCGAGGTCGGCGCCTACGTGCAGGACGAGATCATTTTCGATCGCGTCCGGCTGACCATCGGGGCACGCGTCGACAAGTTCGGCAACCTGGACGATCCGGTGTTTTCGCCGCGGCTTGCGGCGGTGTTCAAGGCGAGCGCGAATCATTCGGTGCGCCTCTCGTTCAATCGGGCGTTTCGATCGCCGTCGGTGATCAACAACTATCTGGACACGCAGATCGTCGTCCCCACCCCTTTGAGCGCTCGCGCCCGCTCCTGCCGCCGCCGCTGCAGCCGCTCGTGGCGACGCCGTTTCCGCTCGTCGTGCGCGCCGTCGGCAGCGAGCTGCCGATCGGATCGATGCCGCAGGAGGAGCTGACGGAGGAGTCGCTGACCGCCTACGAGGTGGCGTATACGGGCACGTTTGCCGATCGCACGACCGTGGGCGTGGCGTTCTACGTCAACGATCTCGACAACAACATCAACTTCGCCCAGCTGCCCTCGGACCTCGACCCATACACCGCCGCCAACCCGCCGCCCGGCTGGCTCGCTGCCGCCGGCGATCATCGGCGTGCTGGCCGCACGGGGGATCTACTTGCCGCGGACCGCGTTCACCTATCTGAATCTCGGCCCGATCCGCCAGAAGGGCGTCGAGCTGTCGGTCGATCATCGCGTCAGCCGCACGTTCTCCGCATTCGCCAATTACTCATGGCAGGCGGATCCGACGATTCTCGACGACCCGAACCCGTTTCCGCCCGTGGAGCTCTCGCTTCCGCCGACGCACCGGTTCAACGCGGGGTTCAATTTCGACCGCGACAGGCTCCTCGGCAGCCTCTCGTTGAACTACTCGGACAAGGCATTCTGGAGCGACGTGCTGACGAGCGCGTACCACGGCTTCACCGACGCTTACACGATGGTCAACGGAAGCGTCGGCGTGAAATGGCAGCAGGGCCGGATCACGACGCTGGTGAAGGTGAACAACATCTTCAACAAGGACATCCAGCAGCACGTCTTCGGCGACATCATCAAGCGGTCGGTCATCTTCGAAGCGCGGTTCAAGATGTAACGGAGAAGCTGACGACTCCGACTCAGAGTTGTGAGCCAGTACCCCGGATCGACCGATCGATCACCTCGATGATGTGAAGTACGGGGAATGCATGGCCGGCGGCGCGTGCGTGTGCTCCGATCTGGACGATGCAACCCGGGTTCGAAGTGACGACGAGATCCGGGGTCGCATCGGCGATGCGTTCGACCTTGCGGCGTCCGAGCTCCGCGGCCATCTCGGGTTGAACCAGGTTGAAAATACCGGCGCTGCCACAGCAGATTTCGGACTCACCCAGAGGCGTGACGGTGACGCCAGGGATCTCTTCCAGCAGCTGACGTGGTTCGCGTCTGACGCCTTGCGCGTGCGCCAGGTGGCAGGCGTCGTGATAAGCGATCCGCAAGTCCAATCGGTGCCGCGGCGCTCGTGCCGTGCCCAGCTCCACCAGGGTCTCGGTCACGTCGCGCACCCGCGCCGCGAATGCGCTCGCCCGTCCGGCCCATGCCGGGTCGTCCTTGAGCAGCTCGCCGTACCCCTTCATCGCCGAGCCACAGCCTGCTGCGCTTACCACAATGGAGTCGAGACCGAGACCGTCGAACGCCTGAATCAAGTCGCGCGCGAACTCGCGGGCCTCGCGGTCGCGTCCCGCGTGCAGCGCCAGCGCGCCGCAGCAGCCCTGGCCTGCCGGCGCCACTACGTCACACCCCTCGGCCGACAGGACCCGGGCGGTGGCCTGGTTCACCTGGCTGAAGAACACGCGCTGCACGCATCCAGTGAGCAGGCCGACGCGCGAGCCGGGGCGTACCCGACGGCGGCGGTTCGCTCCGGTACCTCGCGGGTCGCGCTTCCTGGCGCGGCGATCGGCGCAAGCTCGATCAGGTTGCGCAGCTTCGCTGGCAGCCAAGACGAGAGGCGCGGACGACGGCGCAGCGCGTGCGCAAGGCCCAGCGGCCACGCGAGCAAACGAAGGCGGGCGGGGAAGGGCAGCACCAGGAACAGCAGCTGGCGGAAAAGGCGTTCGCCAATCGGACGACGATGGTGATGCTCGATGACTGCCCGCGTTTCTTCGATGAGCGGCGCATAGCGCACGCCCGACGGGCACGCCGTTTCGCACGCCATGCATCCGAGACAGGTATCGAAGTGGTCGACGAAGGCTTCTCCCACGCCAACGCGGCCCTCGGTCCCCGCCCGCATCAGGTAGATGCGCCCGCGCGGGGAATCCATTTCCCGCCCGAGCAGGAGATAGCTGGGACAAGTCGACAGACAGAAGCCGCAATGCACGCATTTGTCCATCAGCGGCGTCAGAGGTGTCAGCGTGTTGAACGCGACTTCGGGTGTGGTCATAACGATCTTCTAAGCCAGAGGCCCCAGGGATGCTCTGAGGTGCTTGAGCTGCTTGGGTGCTTGGGGTGCGACTCCATCACCTTTAGCACCCTAGCCACCTGAGCACCCTTAGCACTTAGCCCCCAGGTCCCCGGCCCGGGCTCAGCGTGCCGTGCGGATCGAACCGCGCTTTCACGGCTTGCATGGTCCGAAGGCTGTCGCCGATCTCGCCCCACGCGTCGACACGCCGTTCGATCGACACCGGAGTCGACAGGAGCACGGCGCTTCCCCCACGCGCGGCGGCCATGCGTCGCACCTCCTGCACGATTTCCATGTGCCGCTCGCCATCGCCTCGGAGCTTCAGAAACATGACGCCGAGCGCCGCCCGGCCGCCCATCCGGTAGTCCACCGAGTGGTTGGCCGTGGCACGTTCGATGAGATCGACGAGGTCCCCCACGTGGCTGGGAAGAACGGCGATCTTGAGCAGCGTCCCCTGCGTGTGCCAGAACTGCGTCTCGTATGCCCGCCACGCCTCCTCTTCAAGGGCTCCCTGCAGGACGGTCGTCGGCGCCTCGTGGCGCTTGCACAGATCGCAGGCAGCGGCAGCCTGCTGCTCGGCGGCGGCCGGCGTGGTCTCGAAGCGAATCAGCATGCGGGCCGGGGGCGAATCGAGCTCCACGGCCGACGGCGTCAGCGGCACGGCTGCGAGGGCGAGTGCCAGACGGCCGAGCCGCCGCGCGTTCCCCACGGTGGCGACGACAGTGCACGAGGCGGCCGGCAGCGGCGCCAGTTTGAAGGTGGCGCTGACGATGAGGGCGAGCGATCCGAACGATCCGCACAGCAGCCGTGACAAGTCGTAGCCTGCGACGTTCTTGACGACGCGGCCGCCAGCCTTCGCGGTGCGGCCGTCGACGAGCGCCATCTCGATGCCGATGATGAGGTCGCGGGCCGTGCCGTATCGGTGGCGACGCGGGCCGCTGTCGTTGGTCGCTACGATGCCGCCGATCGTGGCGCGATCCGAGATCGGCGGGTCGAGCGGCAGCCACTGCCGCTCGCGCCCCAGCAGCTCGTTCACCTGGGCGAGCGATCCGCCAGCCGGCAGAATCGCCGTCAGGTCGCCGGCGCAGTGATCGATGCCGGCGAGCAGGCGACCGGTGGAAAGGACGAGATCGACGCTCGAGGGGGAGGCTCCCCATGTCAACTTGGTGCCGGCGCCGCGGGGGATGACCGTCAGACGTTCGGTGTCGGCCCAATGGAGCATGCTCGCGGCGGTGGTGGCATCGCCAGGTTCCAGCACGACTCCCGGCTGGTGACCGTCGATGGCATCGGCGGTCCCGGCGATGCGGACCTCTTCAGTTCCCCAGCGGCTCGCGGCGATGCGGGCAGTGGCCTCGATCTCGTGGGACGGCATCAGAAGCGCTCGGCGATTCCGTCGCGTTCGAGCGGATGCTGGCGGTAGGGCCCGGGCACCTCGCCGCACAGGCGCGGGGTTGGAAAGACCTTGCCCGG
Organism: uncultured Acidobacteriota bacterium; assembly: GCA_963814975.1. Taxonomy (GTDB): domain Bacteria; phylum Acidobacteriota; class Vicinamibacteria; order Vicinamibacterales; family CAVVIG01; genus CAVUXJ01. The sequence goes on from CAWFFB010000023.1 coordinate 26,641, forward strand.
ATTGCAAATCCCCGACGGATCGAACGCGCATCGCACGAGCTGCATGGCGTCGAGGTCGGCAGCGGAAAACATCCGGGGCATGTACGCCTTCTTGTCGGCGCCGACGCCGTGCTCGCCGGTAATCGCGCCGCCGGCCTCGATGCAGTAGGTGAGGATCTCCGACGCGACGGTCTCGGCGTGCTCGGCCTGGCCGGGAATCGACTCGTCGTAGCAGATGAGCGGATGCAGGTTGCCGTCGCCCGCGTGAAACACGTTGCCGATCCTCAGCCCCGATCGCTGCTCGAGCTCGCGAATCCGGCGCAGCACCTCCGACAGCTTCGTGCGTGGCACGACGCCGTCTTGCACGTAGTAGTTCGGCGAGACGCGTCCCATCGCGGCGAAGGCCGCCTTGCGCCCCTTCCAGATGCGTTCGCGCGCCGCCTGGTCGCGCGCAATCTCTATCGTGGTCGCGCCGGCACGATGGCACACCGACTCGACAATCGAGAACAGCTCGTCGACCTCCACCTTGGGCCCATCCAGCTCGACGATCAGCACGGCGTTGGCGGGCGGAAACCCTGGGTGAACCGCCGCTTCCGCGGCTTCGATCGTGAGTCGATCCATCATCTCGACCGCCGCAGGCACGATTCCGCATCCGATGATTGCCGAGACGGCTTCGCCCGCCTCGTCGATCGAGGTGAATCCCGCCAGCAGCGTCTGCACGCTCTCGGGACGACGCAGCAGCCTCAGCGTGGCTTTGGTCACGACCGCGAGGGTCCCTTCGGATCCGACGAGCACGCCCGAGCAGGTCCAGGCCGGGTGCGTCCAGCACGGAGCCGCCGACGTGAATCAGCTCGCCGTCGGGGAGCACGGCTTCGACGCCCAGCACATGGTGCACGGTGAACCCGTACTTCAGACAATGAGCGCCGCCGGAGTTCTCGGCGATGTTCCCCCCGATCGAGCACACGATCTGGCTCGACGGGTCGGGCGCGTAGTAGCAGCCGTCGGGCGAGACCCGTCGGGTGATCTCGAGGTTCGTGACGCCCGGTTCCACGGTCACCCGCAGGTTGGGGATGTCGATCTCGAGGATGCGATTGAGGCGGGACAGGCCGATCAGCACGCCGCCGGCGGCCGGCAGCGCCCCGCCCGACAAGCCGGTGCCATGCCCGCGCGCCACGAACGGCACGCTTTCCCGGTGGCAGAGCCGGACGACCGCCTGAACCTGACTGGCTGTCGACGGCAGCACGACGGCCCCAGGCGTCGCCCGCAAGTGCACCAGCGCATCGGACTCGTACGTCAGGAGATCGGCCGGGTCTCGAAGCAACGCTTCGTCGCCGACGATACGGGCGAGCTCGGCCAGAAAATGGCTATCCATCAATGACAACATATCAAATCTGAAATCTGAGACCCGAGGTCAGAATCTCGCCAGACTTCAGGTTTGGGATCTATTGTGCACTCGATTCGATATCAGAGCCCGGCGCCAGGCAGATGACCGGACGAGCGTCTCACTCGGCAATTGGCGCGCACCGGGCGTTTCGGTCTCGGGAAAGGGGCAAACGAACACCCTCTCTTCCAGTATCGATCCGCGAGTCTGGAGGTAGGCCGGCTTCAGTTGCTGGCGATTTCAGCAACCTGCCCTCCGGACTTCACTGCTCCGCTCAAATAGCGCAGCCTGGCAAGGTCTGGCGGATCGCGCGACGGAAGAGTCTAGGGGCGGATAATCCGTAAGCCGGTCGGGACGGCCGGCACCGTCGCACCACCGAGCACCCGCAAAACTGTACCGCTCGAATACGCCACAAGGTAGAGTTCGCCCTCTTTGTCGACGCCGAACGAGCTGATGGAACCTGGGGAACCAAGCTCCAGAGTGTGCTCGCGAAGATCCGACGCCCGGGCGTCGCCGCTGGGCTCGACCGACAGGGCAATCGACCAAATGCGGCCCGCGACGAAATCGGCAAACATGTAGCGGCCTCGAAACCCGTCGCCGAGCGCGGTGCCCCGATAGACGTATCCGCCCGTCACCGACCCGCCGATTGCGTGGCCGTACTCGAAGATTGGATCGGCGAGGGGCTGAAACGCGGGTGCCCGGTTCGTCACATTGTTGTGCAGCCCCTCGCGATTCCGCCAACCGTAATTGCGCCCGCCGCGGCGCGCCGGTTCATAGTCGATCTCTTCCCATCTGTTCTGTCCCACGTCGCCGATGACCAGGGCGCCGGTCCCTCCGCGCTCCGGATCGTCGAAGTTGTATCGCCACGGATTGCGCAACCCGAAGCTCCAGATTTCCGGCCGCGTGCCGCTCGGTCCCGAGCTGAGGAACGGGTTGTCGGGCGGTACGCGATAGCCAAGTCCGTCCGCATCGGGCACGCTCACGTCGATACGCAGCATTTTGCCGAGCAGTTCCCTCGGGTCTTGCGCGCGATGATCGGGATCGTCGCCCGATCCACCGTCCCCGAGCCCGATATACAGATAACCATCTGGGCCAAAGGCCAGGTGACCGCCGTTGTGATTTGCGAACGGTTGCGAGATGACCGGATCCCCGCCGATCCGAAGGTCAAACCGTGAGGTCGCATCCGCGATCAGGGGGTCCGGTGAGCGCCGGAACCGTGCGATGACCGTATGACCAGCGGCGTTCGTAAAATTCACGAAGAAGCGGCCACTCGACGCGTAGTCGGGCGCGAAGGCGAGTCCGAGTAGTCCGCGTTCGCCGCCCGCCCGCACCGCGGACCGCAGATCCAGGAAATCGGTCGGCAGGTGTGTCCCTGCGCTCACCACGCGAACACGGCCCGCCTGCTCGACCACGAACTGGACGAACGGGTTGGTCGGATCCTGCACGATCGCAACCGGCAGACTGAACCCGGATGCGTAGACGCGGGCGCGAAGGCCGGTCTGCGCGTGACCGATGCCATGGAGGATCAGCAGCGCAAACGCCGTCGCCATCCCGACCCGACTCATGCTGGCATGGTAAACCAACTGCTGTCAGAAGGGCGGGAGGCGGCCTGGATGACGAGGCGGGAACGGCAAGGCGGGGCAGGGGCAGATTGAATGTCCCCTCTTGGTGCCATATCATCCGGGCGGTGGTCCGCATTCTGATTCTGGGCTTGTGCGTGGCTCTCGTGCTGGCCTGCGGCGACCCGCCGCCGCCACCGGAGAGCCCGCAGCCCCTGCCGGCTGCCGAACAGATCATCGGCAACGAGCGCTTCGGCTGGGATCAAACCTCGGCAACATCGGCGGACCTCGCCGCCTTGCGCTATCTCGTCTACGTGGACGGCGCCCCCGGCGTCGAGCTCCAGGACGTGGCGTGCGCCGGGGCGCCGGCCGCCGCAGGTTTTGCGTGCAGCGCGCGCCTGCCAACGATGTCCCCGGGCCGCCACTCGCTGGCGCTCTCGGCGTTCATCGAGGATGGCGTCCCGCTCGAAAGCGCCCGCTCGTCGCCGCTGAACGTCATCCTCGTCGGACAAGCGGCGATGGTGCGTGGCGCGGAATCCCGGCCGGGCCAGCTGGTTGTCGCGACAGCCGACGGGGTCCGGCTCCGCGTGACGGCTATCGCGGACGGCCTCGAAGAGCCGACCGATCTCGCCTTTGCCGCTGACGGCCGCATCTTCGTCGCTGAACGCGCGGGGCGTGTGCGCATTGTTCGCGACGGACGGCTTCTGCCCTCGCCCGCGGCTACGCTTCGCGACGTCCTCGCCACGGATCGCAACGGACTGCTCGCGATCGCGCTGGATCCCGCTTTCGACCGCACCCAGCTCGTTTACCTCGTCTACACCGCCGACTCTGGTTTCCGACTCTCGCGCTTCCGCGCCGCAGAAGACGGCCTGAGCGAGCGCGTTGTTCTGCTGGACGCCGTCGCGCCATCGGCGAGGCATCCGGCGGCGTCGCTTCGATCCGGGCCGGACGCGAGGCTCTATATCGGCGTGGATGATGGCGACGCCGCGAACGCGGCCGGCGATCTCGGATCCTTTGGCGGCAAGGTGCTTCGTTTGAACCCCGATGGGACGACGCCCGCGGATCAGGAGGGCGGCACTCCCGTATTCGCCCTGAACGTGAATCGGCCGAGCGGCATGGATTGGGGTTCGAATGGCGCGCTCTGGATCGTCGAGAGCGGGCTGCTGCAGGTCGTGGTCGCGGACACCAGCCGCGGACGGCGAGGGCGGACCCTCGCGCGCTACTCGCTGCCCGAGAGCACCGGTGCATCAGCCGTGAGTTTCTATCATGCCAACCTGATTCCGGCGTTCCGGGGCAACCTGCTCATCGCGGGTACCGGTGACCGGACCATTCTGCGCCTGAAATTCGATCCGAAGCAGCCAATGCACGTCGTGTCGACTGAACGGCTGCTCCTCGATGCCTTCGACGGAGTCAGAGCGATCGGCATCGGGCGCGAGGGGGCGATTTACTTCTGCACCTCGAATGCCTTGATGAAGATGACGCCTGACTAGAACGCGGAATGAAGAACGCCGACCGACAACGGCCAACGGAACCACGAACCCCGACTAGCCCTTCCAGCGGGCACGGCTCCCGCGCACGTCGACATGGACAAACGGCGGATGCGCCGCCGTCGCAGGGTAGAACCCCAAGCCGCCTTCGAATTTCCTGAACGGCGGGCGCCTGATCATCTCGTCGATGAGATCGTAGAGATAGCGGGCATCCTGCAGATCGACCCGGCCGTCCCGCGTCAAGTCATCCATCACACCCTTGTCATGGCGATCGACGAAGATGTCGGCCGCACGGCCGAACTGATGCATGCTGTAGCGCACGTCGCGCAGGACGTCGTTGTAGTACGGCGTGCGGTACCCGCTCATCACGTGCAGGGTATCCGCGTCGAAGCCCCGCGTGTTGAGATGTTCGAGGATGTTCTCGAGTTCGAGGATCAGCCGCTCCTCGAGGACGACGTACTTCGGAAAGCGCGCTACCGGTTCCTGCTTGCAGAGGAATTGCCGCAATCGGAAATGAGGCGAGACACGAGTGTCCTGATTGTCCCTGGTCACTTCGACGAAGCCTTGAGGAGGCTGGTAGAGCGTATTGCCTTTCGACGGCGGATCCGGATACGTCCCGATCCGGTAACCATTCAGGTAGCCATCCTTGACGGCCACGGCCGGCACCATGACGAAGGCGCGGAGAGTGATCGTGTCCGTGCCGGAGGGTGCCTTGACTTCCAGCTTGAAAACGCCAGGTGTCGCCGGTGCGTCCCATTGCCACGATCGCAGGCTCCGGCGTACCAGCTGTCCCTCGTCGGTCTCGATCGAGTACTCGCCCGATGGACTGCCGCCGATAACGCGTATCTGCAGTGCGGCCCTGGGCATGACGAAGACCGACGTTTCGCGGTAAGCCGACTCCTCGTCCTCGAATGCAATCGAGAACCCCGCCGTTTTCCTGGCGTCCGCCCCGGCGGTGGGGGCGCCGGGCTGCCATGCGACCAGGGCCGCGGCGAGCGCCAGGCCGATCAGTCTTCGGAGTAACGGACTGTTCTCTGGGCGGATGCAGAGACCTGTGCACATAACGGCCGATGAGCACAGGAGACGACGCTGGCCCATCCCAGAAGTACTGCAAGGGGGGTGCCTCGCCAATGGCGGCAGCTCATCAAATGACCGCAGTCTCGGGGCGAGCTTGAAGGCCTGCACGTATTCTCGGTTGTCGCGCCTTGCCATTCGGCGCCGCGCTCCCGCTGTCGCGACGCTCTCGCTGCACGAGTTGTCAACGACTCTCAGAGGACCGGGTGATGACCCCGGTCTCGGGTGTCACGGCGTTCAGGACGTGGACGAATTCAACGATGGCGGCAATGACGCGCGGGCCGGCGAGGATCTCCTCATCATTGTGACCCGCGCCTTCGACGATCACGAGCCGTTTGGGCGAGGCTGCCGCATTGTACAGACGCTCGCTCTGGGCGGTCGGCACCACCTCGTCCTTGTCGGTCGCGATCACGAGCAGCGGGCGCTCGAGGCTGGCGATCCGCGCGAGCGAGGGAAACCGGTCGCGCAGCACGAGACTGACCGGAAGGAACGGGTAGTGAAGGCGGCCGACATCGACCAGCGAGGTAAAGGGCGAGCGTAGGATCAACGCGAAGGGTGGCCGCTCGACCGCCAGGCCGACCGCCACTCCACTCCCAAGCGACTCGCCGAAATAGATGATCCGGTCCCCGTCCAGCCCGGGACGGGAAGCGAGGTAGCGGACTGCCGCCCGGGCGTCGGAGGCGAGCCCCTTCTCAGACGGAGCGCCCGGATTGCCGCCGTATCCACGATAGTCGAACAGCAGCGCGGCGATGCCATGTCGGGCGAGCTCCGCAGCGAGCGGTGCACGCGAGGCGCGATTGCCGCCGTTGCCGTTGAAGACGACGACCGTCGCGCCGGTCGCGGGCTCGGATGCGGGCACGAACCAGCCGCCGAGCGTCAGCCCATCGTGCGTGTCGATGGCCACCGTGTCGGCCTGGGGCAGCCCCGCGTCAGCCGGCGTCCCGGGATCGCCCGAGGGGAAGTAGATGAGCCCACGTTGAATCGACCACAGAATGACGAGGCCCGCAACGACAGGAATCAGAACAAGTGCGAGGCGGGACACCCACATGGCTGAGGGTCAGCCGCTCACATCTGCCGGTCGGTGCCAGCCGCCTGCTTGAGCAGATGGATGATCTCGATCGGCAGCGGAAAGATAATCGTCGAGTTCTTCTCTGCGGCGATTTCCGTCAGCGTCTGCAGATACCGGAGCGTGATGGCCATCGGCTCGGTCGCGATCACCCCCGCGGCCTGCGAGAGCTTCGCGGACGCTTCCAGCTCGCCGGCGGCGTGGATGATCTTCGCGCGCTTCTCCCGTTCCGCTTCGGCCTGCCGCGCCATCGCGCGCTGCATGTCGGGCGGCAGATCGACGTGCTTCACCTCGACCGCCGACACCTTGATGCCCCATGGATCCGTGCGCTGATCCAGGATCTGCTGCAGGTGCTGGTTGAGACGTTCCCGCTGCGACAGCAGGTCGTCGAGCTCGACCTCGCCGAGCACGCTCCGCAGCGTGGTCTGGGCCAGCTGCGAGGTCGCGTAGATGTAGTTCTCGACCTCCACGATCGCCCGGCGCGGATCCATGACGCGGAAATAGAGCACCGCGTTCACCTTGACCGAGACGTTGTCTCGCGTGATGACGTCCTGCGCCGGGATATCGAGGACCACCGTCCGCAGGCTGACCCGCACGATGCGATCGATCGGTGCGAACACGAGGATGACGCCGGGCCCCTTGGGCTGGGACAGGAGCTTGCCGAGCCGGAAAATGACGCCGCGCTCGTATTCGGCCAGGATCTTGATCGAGCTGATCAGATAGGCGCCGATGATGACGAGCACGATCAGCACGGGAGGTATTTCACTCATCGCAACCTCATTCCTTGCGAACGGTCAGAATCAAGCCGTTGACGCCGGTCACGCGCACGCGCATCCCTTCTGCGATCGGCTCGGCCGCCGTGGCCTGCCAGTTTTCACCGTGAATGAACACCCGGCCAAGGCCTCCCGGTTCGATAGCCGTCAAGGCCCCGCCGGACTGGTCGATCATACCAATCCCGCCGGTCACGGCCGGTTGACGCTGGACCGCGAGGCCGAGTCGCACCAGTGTGATGCCGATCGCCGAGAATCCGAGCACGACGGCCACAACCAGCCGCAGACTCACACGCAGCTCTGGCGAGGGCGAGTCGATGAGTATCATCGAGCCGAACACGAGGCTCACCAGACCGCCGCCGGTCAGCAACCCGTAGCTCGTCACCTTGATTTCGAGCGCGAGAAGCAGCAGGCCCAGCAGAATCAACAGCAGCCCGGCGAAGTTGACGGGGAGCAATTGCAGCGCGAAAAACGCGAGCAACAGCGAGACACCGCCCACCACGCCCGGCAGGATGGCGCCGGGGGACCACAGCTCGATCGTCAGTCCGAGCATCCCCAGACTGAGCAGGAGGTAGGCGATATTCGGATGGGCGATCGAGCTGAGAACGCGCTGGCGCAGGCTCATCTCGAGAGCCACCACGCGGGCGCCGCGCGTGTGGAGAACTGCGGTCCGGCCGTCGAAGCGGCGAATCGCGCGGCCGTCCAGCTTCGAGAGTAGATCCGGGACATCGGCGGCAATCAGATCTACCAGCGGCGGCGACGCGTTCAGGGCTTCCGTCTCGGTGAACGCGCGACTGTCGTTCACGGCCTCTTCCGCGAGCGGCACGTTGCGGTGGCGCCCGCCGGCGAGCGTGCGGACGTACGCAGCGACGTCCTCCGCCGCTTTCTTGGACATCACTTCGTCCACCGGGGCGCCGTTGCCGGAGACCGGGTGCGCCGCGCCGACATGGGTGCCTGGGGCCATCGCGGCCACATCGGCCGCAATGGTGATGATGAATCCCGCCGAGGCAGCCCGGGCGCCCGAGGGTCCGACGAAGACCACCACCGGAGTCGAGGCCGCCAGCATCCGCGACACGATGTCGCGCGTGGATTCCAGAAGCCCGCCCGGCGTCCGCACGGTGAAGACCACCATTTCCGCCTTGTCACGATCCGCCCGGGCCATCGTCTCGATCATGAATTCCGCGGAGACGGGGTGGATGATGCTCTCGACCACGGCCGAGTACACAAGACCCGTGTCGGTCTGCGGTTCCACAGCCGCGGGTTGGGGTCGCGCCGTGACCACCGCGCACGCCACGAACACGCCGCCGAGCCATCGGCCGAGGCGAACACGCATGGGCACTCTGCCGTGAATCATACGTCCAGTCGACTCTGAAACCTGAAGGTCAGATGCCGAAAACCTGAAGCCTGAAACCTGATCAGACTTCAGATTTCAGATTTCAGACTTGCGTGTGTCACCTAGCTTCCGTCGCGAATAACGCGGCAGGATTCGACGTCGAACGCCACGTCGCCGATGGCCAGACGCGTTTGATCGCGAAGGTCGGCGGCGAACCGTAGGAAGCGCCACACATCGCTGAAATTGGTGACGAGGCCGAGCGAGACGCGAATCGCCCCGGCGCTCTTGCCGCCCCGGTGTTGAATCACCTGCAGAAAGCGGGGGAGCGTCATGTCGTCGCCCGCGTCGAGGCCCGCGAGCATGTCGCTCTCCGTCAGCCCCTCTGCCAGCTCGCCCGCGCCGGGGTTGCAGAAACAGCCCGTCCTGAGCGAGATGCGCTGCTCGTTGGCGAGCTTCTCGACACGGCGATAGTCGAGCAGATGGCCGTCGGGATCGTAAAAGTTGAGCGTGATCGCCCCACCGCGCATCGTCGTGGTGGCCGGCCCGTAGATCCGGACCATGTGACGGCCGTTGCTGTGCGCCAGCGCCAGGAGCTCTTGCAACAGCCACCCGGTCAGGCAGCGGACCCGCGTGTGGATGGTCTCGATGCCGATGCGCAACAGGTGCTGCAGGCCGATCCCCACGGCCGGAATAGCGAGGTAGTTGAGCGTCCCGTCCTCGAACCCGGCTTCGCGAGGGGCGAGGATGTGTCGGAGGCCTTGAACCGTCGCGAAGTTCACCGTGCCGCCGGCGAACCAGGGGCGCGTCAGTTTCGGCAGCACTGCCTGTCGAACCAGGAGACAGCCGACGCCTGTGGGATAGCCGAACATCTTATAGAAGGAGATGCTGACGAACTCAGGCTGTACCTTCCCTAGATCGAGCCGGTTTGTCGGCACGAACGCCGCCCCGTCCAGCAGCACGTCCCAGCCTTCCTCGTGCGCCTCCCCGATCAGGTCCAGTGGGTGCACGACGCCGGAGAAATTCGACTGAGCGGGGAACGCCAGGAGGTTCGCCCTCGAGTCGTCCTTTCGAGCGAGAAGCGCGCTGAGGCGCGGTCGATCGATGCGCAGGTCGGGCAGCGTCAGCGGCGCGTACTGGACGTCCGCGCCGTTGGCGCGCGCGAATTCCCGGATGCCGTTTACCGAGTTGTGATTGTCGAACGTCAGAAGGAACCGGCCGCCGGCCGCGAACGGATAGGATTCCCCAACCAGCTTGAGCGCGGCGGACGCATTGAGCGTGAACACGGCCGTGTACTCGGCGGGCGACGCGTTGAAATACGCCAGAACCGACCGGCGCACCTGCTCGACCAGATGTGTGGTCGTGGTGGAGCTCAGATTGCCTGAGTGGGGATTTCCCAGGATGTGGTCGTTCAGCAGTTCCAGGTGAAACCGGATCTGCGAGTCGGCATACAGCCCCCCGCCCGCGTAATCGAGATACACGTGCCGCTGCGCGTCAAGGCGGCCGTAGTCCGATTGACGCAGCGCATCGAGGACAGCCGTGCCGGCGTAGTCGGGATGCGCCTCGAGAAAACCGGCGTATGCGCGCTCCACAGAGTCATTCTAGTGGCTATATCGCTAACAGAACACCGGCCGCGCAAACCACGTCGAACAAACCCTCAGCACTTCCTGGATCTTCGTGTCCTTCGTGCCGGGAAGGGCCGGCGACGTGCTACGATCCACGCCGGTGAGCGGCTTTCCGATCAGGTTCCTCCTTTGGGGCGAGTGCACGCCGATTCGCTCCCTTCCAGTCTTCATCCTGGCGATGTTCGTGGTGTCATCGCCGGCGTCACCGCGGACGCAGGCCGCCGGCGATCTGGATGAGATCGCGCGGGTTCTCGTTTCTCGATATGCCACCAGGACAATCCTCCAGGATGCCGAACTCGACATGTCCCGGGTTCCGGCGCTGCGAGCCGATTGGCCGACAGACCTGAAGCTGGCGTTTGCGCTGGATACCTCAAGCGAGAAGCAACTCGGGCTAGGGGTGGATTCGGTGCAGGCTCATCTGCCCATCTTGTCCGAGCGTGTCAAGAACGAGTTGTACGTGGAAAGCTGGTTGAGAAACCGCGCGGCGGAGATGAAGGACGCGAGCCTGCAGCGATCGGCCGAAACGCTCGAACTGCGGCTGAACGAGTCGGCGGTGGCCCGCGCGCGCAGCGCGATCCACGCACGCGCCCGCCTGCGGGCGTCGCTCGCCGATACCTTGACCGGCTTCGAGCAGGCCTTCCGTGTGGCCGTACGTAGCGTCCTGTCGAAGAATCCCACTCTCGCGTCGGCTCTCTCGGCCGTGCCGCCGGATTCCGCCGCGCTCCTCGATTCGAGGAACAGGCTGATGACGGCCCTCACCGATGCGGAGAAGCGTCTCAAGCCGTAGGAAGCGGAGGCGAGCATGAACGCGCATTTGATCGGTCTGCTGTCCGCAGCGGGTCTCGCTGCCGCGCTGTGCAGCGCGACCGTCGGCGGACAAACCGGCGCCGATAGCGTCGATGCACATGTCGCGGCGGCCACGGCCGCGGCCGGGAAGGAGCACACCGCGCTGCTCACCCTCTGTGATGCGCCGACGCCGGCGCCGGCGGCGGCGTCCGCCTCGCAAGGGCCGCCCGAGCGCTCCCGGTGGTACGCCGAGCCGGTGAAGGTCTTCGACAATCTCTATTTCGTCGGACAGACGGAGTACTCGGCGTGGGCGGTAACCACGTCGGCAGGGATAATCCTCATCGATACCATCTTCGACTACTCGGTGGAAGACGAAGTAGTCGGCGGATTGAAGAAGCTGGGGCTCGATCCGGCGACGATCAAGTACGCGATCGTGAGCCATGGTCACTTCGATCACTCGGGTGGGGCCAAGTACCTCCAGGATCGCTTCGGCACCCGGATCATCCTGTCGGCGGCGGACTGGGATCTGCTCGAGCGCGGCTCGCCGACGAGGCCAAAGCGTGACCTGGTGGCTGTCGACGGCCAGAAGCTCACCCTCGGCGACACGACGCTGACCCTCTACCTCACCCCGGGTCACACGCTCGGCACCATCTCCACGCTCATCCCGGTGAAGGACGGCGGCACGCCGCACCTCGTCGCCGAGTGGGGCGGCACCGGATTCAACTGGATCCAGAACAGGGCGCGCTACATCACCCCCAGCACGCCGGACCGCTTCTGGTTCGAGACCTATAGCCGTTCCGCCGAGCGTTTCCGCGGCATCGTGGCGGAGGCTGGCGCCGATGCGCTCATCGCGAACCATACGCGACTCGACGGTTCCAAGACGAAGCTTCCCGCGCTCGCGAAACGCAGGCGCGGCGATCCGCATCCCTACGTCATCGGCACTGACAGTGTGCAGCGGTATCTCACCGTTGCCGACGAATGCGCCAAGGCGGGCCTGCTTCGCCTCAAATGATTCGCCGATTGAAACGGCGGTGGGACTCCATCTCCGTTTACCTCTATGGCTTTGTCGCGAGCTTGCGGCCGCGGTCCGTCGATGCGATCGTCAAGCGCTACGGCGGCGGCTGGCATTGGGCTGGGGCACCAAGAAGTCTCAAGTCTGAAGTCTCAAATCTGAAGAGCTTCGTCGAGGACCCGCTGTCCGAGGAGCTCATCCGCGGGCGATCGGCAAAACGGATCGGAGGAAGGATGATGGAAAAGACGGACGGCGACAAACCGGGAATGTCGCGCCGGACCTTGCTGAAGCAGGTCGGACTGGCCGGCGCGGTCGCCGCGGTGCCGCTCGAGCTGTTCAGGTCGGCGCCGGTCGAGGCGGCACTCGCAGCGCCGACCGCGCAGACCTCCGCAGTCGCGGCCCTCGAAACGTTGACCGCGGCCGAGTCGAGCACACTCGAAGCGATCGTCGCGCGTCTGATACCGACCGATGACAACGGACCCGGCGCCGCCGATGCCCGCGCGGGGCGCTATATCGACCGCGCCCTTGGGGGCGCCCTGGCGTCGTCGCGCGAGCTGTATCGCGCGGGCCTCGGGGCCGTGGACCGCTACGCCCGGACGTCACGAGGCGCGCCCTTCCATCAGCTCGCCCCGGATCAGCAGGACGACGTGCTGCGCGACATCGAGAACGACGTCGCCACCGGCTTCGAGCCGGCCTCGTCGATCTTCTTCAATCTGGTCCGCGCGCATACCATCCAGGGCACGTTCGGCGATCCCTATTACGGGGGAAACGCGGGCTTCGCCGGCTGGGACTTGCTCGGCTATCCGGGCGTCCGTCTCGCGGTCACGCCGGACGAGCAGCGCTTGGACGCGCGCGTCACGCCCACGCACAGGTCCGCGTACGACCACACGATGTTCTCCACGACGAAGCCGGCTCGGGCGAGCCGGGAGGGAGGCAGCCTGCGTCATGGCGACTAACCTGCCAGCCACCGATGTCGTCATCGTTGGCCTGGGAGCCGTGGGCGGGGTCGCGGCGCTTCCGTTGGCGCGAGCCGGGCTCAATGTGATCGGTCTCGAGGCTGGAACCTGGCTCAAGCCGTCGGATTTCGCTCCGGACGAGATCCGGAACAACGTGCGTGCCTGGCCGCAGGCGGTGCAGAAGGCGAATCAGGAGATCCCGACTCACCGTCCGAACCGGTCGGCGCCGTACTCGCCCAGGCAGACGATTCATCCGATGATGAACGCGGTGGGCGGCACCACGCTTCACTATTGGGCGCAGAGCTGGCGACTCAACCCCTGGGACTTCAAAGTCGTGAGCGAGACGACCCGGAAGTATGGCGTCTCGCGGATCCCTAAGGGCTCGACCGTCGAGGATTGGCCGTTCGGCTTGGAGGAGCTCGAGCCCTACTACGACCGTGTGGAACTCGAGCTGGGGGTATCGGGCCGAGCGGGAAACGTCAACGGGAAGATCGATCGGCGAGGCAACATTTTCGAGGGCCCGCGCAAACGCGATTATCCGATGCCTCCCCTAAGGGGCACCGGTTTCACCGACATGATGGCGGACGCCGCGCAAAAGCTCGGATGGCACGCCTTTCCGGGACCGGCAGCGATCAATTCACAGCCCTACCAGAACCGTCCGGGCTGCGCATATCACGGCTACTGCAATCGCGGCGGCTGTCACGTGAACGCGAAGGGTTCAACAGCCGTGACGACGATCCCCAAGGCGGTGGACACGCGACGCTTCACCGTCGTCACGCAGGCGCACGTGACGACCGTCGAAGTCGATCGAAACGGCCGGGTCAGTGGTGTCAACTATCTCAAGGACGGCACGGAGTACTTCCAGCCGGCCGGCGTCGTGCTTCTCGCGAGCTACGCCTACGAAAACGTGAGGTTGCTGCTGCTCTCGAAGTCCAAGGCCTTTCCGAACGGTCTTTCGAACAACAAGGGTCAGGTGGGCAGGCATTACTTCAGCCACAACACCGGTGCAAGCGTCACGGCCCTGTTTCCAAGGAACCTGAACAACTGGTACGGCCTGCCCGCGCAGGGTGTCGCGGTCGACAACTGGGCGGACGATAACTTCGACCACTCCAGCGTCGACTTCATCGGTGGCGGGAATCTCTGGGTGTACTCAGACAGGCGACCGATCAGCGCGGCGAGCATGAGCACGTTCGGCAGGACACCGCGGTGGGGATCGGCCTGGAAGGCGTTCGTCAAACAGAACGCCGACCGGTGGAACCAGGCCTATCTTCAGAAGACGACGCTGCCGTACCGAGGACAACTACCTTGACTTGGATCCCGTCGTGAAAGACCCGCTCGGGTTTCCCGTGTGCCGGATCACGGCCGAGTTCAAGGAAAACGAGCGGAAGGTGGCCGCTTTCATCCAGGAGAAGATGACAGACTGGTTCAGGGCCGCCGGCGCCGTGGCGACCGAGAACGCGCCGATTGGCGTCATGGGTCCCTCCACGCACGCGTACGGCGGCACGCGGATGGGGAACAATGCCGAAACGAACGTCGCTGACTCGTGGGGGTTTTCTCACGAAGTCCCCGGTCTCGGGATCCTCGGCGCTTCGGTGATGGGGACCAGCGGCGCTCGCAACCCGACGCTCACCGCGCAGGCGCTGGGGTGGCGCACCGCCGAGTACCTCACGAAGAACTGGAAGAAGATCGTCAGCTAGCGTGAGGCCTTGTGGGGTGTCGAGCCGATCTCGCGCGACGCTGCGCTCTCGAGCACCTCGCGGATTTTTGCGGCGAGCGCAGCCGACGAGAACGGTTTCTGCAAGAGGGCCACTTCCGCCGTATGAACGCCGGCCTGTAGTGTCGCATCGGCCGAATAGCCGGATATGAACAACACGCGCGTTCCCGGCGACAGAGCCTGCATGCGTTCGGCCAGGACGCGTCCGTTCATGACGGGCATCACCACGTCGGTCAGCAGGAGATCGATGGCACCCGGGTGGGTCCGCGCCATCTCCAGACCCTGTTCGCCGCCGTCCGCCTCGAGGACGGCGTAGCCACACCGACGCAGCATCGTGGCCAAGAGGGTCCGGACGCGGGCTTCGTCTTCAACGAGGAGCACGGTTTCCGAGCCGGAGTGCAACCGGTACTGGAGCCGGGGCGCGCGGCGCGACTGGCTCCTCACCTTCGCAGCATGGCAGGTCAATCTGGAACGTGGTCCCCAGTCCGGCGCGGCTCTCGACGCGAATTGATCCGCCGCTTTGCTGAACAATGCCGTAGACCGTTGACAGACCGAGGCCCGTGCCTCGGCCTTCCTCCTTCGTCGTAAAGAAGGGTTCGAAGATGCGTGACACGACCTCGGGTGGCATGCCGCAACCCGTGTCACTGACCTCGAGCCTGACGTAGCGGCCGGGCGCCACCCCGAGAGCTGCGCCGTGGCGGTCATCGAGGTCGACATTCGCCAACGCGAAGTTGAGCCGCCCCCCGTCGGGCATTGCGTCACGCGCGTTGACGGCCAGGTTGATCAGAACCTGCTCGATCTGTCCCGGGTCGGCCCGAACCGAGGCAAGGTCCGGGCCGATCGTGCTCGAGATCTGGACGTCCTCGGCGATCAATCGATGCAGCAGCTTCTCGGTTCCCGTGAGGACCTCGGCGAGCGACAGCACCTGCGGCGCGAGTACCTGACGGCGGCTGAAGGCGAGCAGC
Organism: uncultured Acidobacteriota bacterium; assembly: GCA_963814975.1. GTDB lineage: Bacteria > Acidobacteriota > Vicinamibacteria > Vicinamibacterales > CAVVIG01 > CAVUXJ01. The sequence goes on from CAWFFB010000023.1 coordinate 42,345, forward strand.
TGACGGGTGAGCGCCGCCGCCCGGTTCGACGCCTTGAGAATCTCGTCGATGTCCGAGCGGCATTCGTGATTCGGGTCGAGGCTCATCAGCACGAGCTCGCTGTAACCGTGGATCGCCATCAGCAGGTTGTTGAAGTCGTGGGCGACCCCGCCGGCGAGCAATCCGATGGCCTCCATCTTCTGCGACTGCCGTCGCTCCGCTTCGCTCTCGCGGAGCGCGTCTTCGTTTCGCTTCCGTTCGGTGACGTCGCGGATCACCGCAATCACAGAAGTGTCAGCGGTGGGTCCGGTGGACAGCGACAGTTCGATCGGGAAGCGGTCGCCGTTCTTTCGCACGCCGGTCAGCTCGATCGTCTGGCCGACGACTGCCCCCGCCGTGCCGGTGCCAACAGTCAGCGTTTCGAGGTAGTGCGCCCGGTCCGGCTCGGCAAGCAGGCGCTCGAGAGACGTTCCCATTGCCTGGGCTTGGTCGTAACCGAAAATTGTCGCCGCGCTTCGGTTCCAGAATGTGATGGCCCCTTGCGCGTCGGTCGACACGATGCCGTCGCGTGCCGACTCGGTGACCGAATGGAACTGTTCGTACCAGGTCTCCAGCCGCTTGGCCCGATCCTCCGCTTGTTCGTGCCAGTGGCGCAGATGGCTCGTCATCTCGTTGAATGCCGTCGCCATCGTCGTCGCTTCGGCGCTCCCGTGCGTCGGTACCTGCCGGGCCCAGTTGCCCGCCGCGACCTCGCCAGCCGCCTGGGCGATATCTTTCAACGGACGGCTCATTCGCCGGCTGAACGCCACGCCACCAGCGAGGGCGAGGGCGAAGGCCCCGACGCCGGACAGTAGCAGCTGACGGCGGAGATCATCCAGGAACTGCTGCGTCGGCCGCCAGTCCTGCAGTAGAACCAGCCGGCCGATATCCTCCGATGCGCGCTCTGAAGACAGCGGGAACGTTCCCGCTACGTAGGGCACGTTGCCGACTCTGCGGACGAGTGAGAAGCCGTTTTGTTCGTGTTGAGGCGGTGTGTTCGAAATCAAGTCGCGAAGATCTCCACGTGCTTCGGGCGGCAGGCTGCTGCCCGATATTGCACCGCCCGCTGTGATCAGGGTGACTTCTGAACGTGTGAGCTCCGCAAGCTCCTTTGCAACCGCGGCGTCCAGCGTGTAACCAATCGTGAGTGTTCCCAGCGTTTCCTCGGCAAATCGCGCGGGCTCGAAGATTACGAGAAACAGCTGCTGACCGAGTGCCACGATGCCTTGACCAGAAACACCGCCGACCGCCCGGTCGATCCCGGCTCGCATCGCCGGGGACGATTTCTCTCCTGTGGGCCAGCCGGGGCTCCCCAGCCAGCGGCCGGTGGCATCGGTGACGATGCAGAACTGTCCCTTGAGTTGCTGGCGGTAGTCGTTCGCCATGGCATCGATGGTGGCGATGTCGGCCGCCAACCGGACATCGGTCATGTGCGCTCGAAATACCGGAAGCGACGTGATGAGCCGCGCTTGTGCGGAGGCAAACGCCGCCCTGTTCGCGACCAGCCGCGCGAACGCGGTTCGGGCGGCGCCGAGGTCGCCCGAGGCGCGCTCGAGCGATCGACTCGTCACCGCGCGCGTGGTCACGGTCAGCACGAAGGCGAGCGACAGGAGGACGAACGCGCTCACGCCCAACACGACGCGGGCTTCCATGCGGCGGTGCCACGGTATCGAGACCGGAAACGGGGACTGGTAGGGCACGCGGCTCTAGTGGAGCCTGATTGAGTAGGTCAGGGCCCCGTCGAGGGCCGTGGTATATGCGTCGGTCAAGTCGCCACTCTGATGAAGGACGTTCACCTGCGCGCTGAGATTCCGAAGCAGACGGACCCGTGCGCCTGCGGTGTGCCGCCGGCCCCGTCGGGCGAACGGCGCGGGCGCTTCGTAGTCGAGCTGCTCTGAACGCCAGACGGCGGTCACCGGACCCATGGCCGGGCGGTGCGCCATCAGATCGGCATGCCACCCCTGCGTCGACGTGCCATCGAACGGCTGGCCGGTGATCCACTCGCCGCTTACCTGCACGCCACCTGCGGTCCAGCGGAGATCGACGCCGCTGAACACGGATCGCCCGCTCGCGAACCTTACGGGAGAGTACGGCTGCGTGCGGATATGGCTGATGCCCAGAATCCAGGGACCGTAGTAACCCTGAAGGCGCGTGACGGTGTCGAGCCCTGACCGCCGCGAGGCCTCGCCAACATCGGCCGGGGCACTGAGGCTTGTTTCGATGTAGAGCTGCGGAATCCCGGCAATCAGCTCCGCGCCGTGTTCCAGAAAGTTGTTGGACAGCGCGAAATATCCGTCGTATCGGATCAACGGGGCACGGAGAAACCCCGAGTACGCATAGTCGCCGCGCGCATAGATGCCGAACGGCGTCCGGTATCGCCCTGCACGGAATCCGGCGAAGGCCGGTCCCTGGTGGAACAGACGCTCGGCATACGCTTCGATGATCTGGAGGCGGTTGCCGTACGGGTACGCTGCGCCGAACGCATCCGTGCTCCCGTCTGTCTCGCTTCGTGCGGCCCACGCGGCTTCTGCGAGGACACGAACGCCGAACGGAATCTCGCCAAAAGCGCGCACCTGAGTGGCGAGCGCGCTCGTATGGTCGCTGGTGTAGCCTCCCGTCAGGTCCGCTTCGACAACGATCGGCTGCGCACGAGCCGGGTTCGAGGCACCATACGCCGTCAGGGTAACGACCAGCGCCGCCGCCGTTCTCATGGCTCCTCGATTTCGAAGCGCTTGTCGCGATCCGCGTCGAAGGAACCTGCCAGGATCACCCCTCCAGGGCGCCAGGTGTGATAGGTGTAGGTTGCGGGCGGGACCGCCGGAATGATGAACTCGCCCTGCCCGTCGGCCACGCTGAAGTAAGGCGTGTTCACGGCCATCACGTAGGCGGCCATATTGGGGTGGATGTTGCAGAAAAGGCGGCTCAAGCCAGGCTTGTCGAACGTCACACGGCGGCGTGCGCCGATCGGGTACATTCCCAGGTCGAATCGCTTCCCGTCGCGGAACGAGAACACGTTGTGGAATACGCGATCGCTATTGGGGAAATCCACGGTCGTGCCGACACGCACTGCGAGAACGAGCGGGTAGAAGTTCAAGTTCCGCTGATCGACGACGACCTTGTCCGCCGATGGCGAAGGGGTGGCGTGTGGCGCCTCCAGCCAGACGACCGTGTTCGGTTGAGGCCGGCCGCTCGCCCGAACGCTGCCGCGGACGTCAAGGCCTTCCACCGCAGACATTGCCGGGATGAGCCAGCCGACCGCGGTCAGTGCAACTGCGATTGCGCGCATGCCGTCTCTCCGATTCCCGCCGGCCCGCCGTGGCCTTGCGAGGCGAATCGCGTGGTAATCGTTCCCGATGAACTGACGGCCGTGCTGGGGGGCACTGCTTCGATGCGCGCAGAAGGCAACGCGAGCACAACTCGGCTTCCTGACGGAATGGGCCCTTTTAGAGCATCTATGCGAGGATACGCTGACGCCGCCAGTAAGTCGTGACCATCTGGTCGTGCGGGCTTCCGGCGCTGCTCACAATTTCGCGAATTGTTGTGATTGAACCCTATGGTCGAGGTGCGCCGCGCGAGAGCCGGTCCGGGCGAGAGCGGACAATGCCTTACAGCCAAACAGGCTGAAGGCCATCGGCTCTGGGCTGCGCGGCCGAGGAGCGGTCCACGGTTCAGGAAAAAGCCGCAGGACTGACAGCTGGCAATGGCCTTAGCATTGGGCTAAGAGGTGAGAGCTGAATTGTATGTCTGGGGGGAACCGATGCGAGTGCACTATCGGGCGTTGATCCTCGGGGTTGCCTTGGGGATGGCCACGATCAGCGCGCCTCGAGGTGATGCCGAGGCACAAACACGACCCGAACGTGCGGTCGCCATGGTGGCTCCTCTCGGGGATGCCACCCGGTATTGGCCGCGCTGGCGCGGCCCATCGGGGCAGGGACTCGCCGTGGGGACCGGCTATCCGGATCGGTGGTCGGATACCGAGAACGTGTTGTGGAAGACACCGGTTGCTGGCCGCGGCCACTCGTCGCCCATCGTCTGGGCCGACCGCCTGTTTCTTACGACGGCGTACAACGACGGACGGGTTTCGGTGCTGTCGTTCCGCCGCTCGGACGGCAAGATGCTCTGGGAGGCGTTCGCGCCGCCCGATCGCACGCGCGACTACCTCCACCCGAAAAACACCCAGGCGTCGGCGACGCCGGCGACAGACGGCGTTCGCGTGTACGCGTCGTTCGGCAGCAAGGGGCTCCTCGCGGTCGATTTCGAAGGCCGCGTTGTCTGGCACCAGTCGCTCGGCGCGATCAGCGCCTATCACGGCACCGCTGGTTCTCCGCTTCTCTATAAGGACCGGTTGATTCTGTTTCAGGATCACAGCGGCGGCAGCGGCGCGTTCGTCGCGGCGTTTGACACGCGATCCGGCCGCACGTTGTGGCGTACGGGGCGGCGGGAGACGACCGGATGGGGCACGCCGATCGCCGTCCAGACGGGCGATCACGACGAGATCATCGTGAGCAGCCAGCAGCGCGTGCACGCATACGACCCCGATACCGGTCGCGAATTGTGGAGCTGCGGCGGCAACACGTACGAAGTGATCCCCACGCCCGTCGTCGGCCACGGCCTCGTATTTTGCTCATCCGGACGCGCTGGTCCGACGCTTGCGATTCGGCCGGGTGGCAAAGGCGACGTTACCAACACGCATGTCGCCTGGCAGAGTCCGAGGGGCTCGCCGTTTGTCCCCTCCCCGCTCCTGCTCGGCGATTATCTCTACCTCGTGAACGACATGACCAGCATTGCGACATCGCTGGAGGCCACAACCGGGAAAGTGATGTGGCAGGGCCGTCTCGGGCAGGCCGCGCGCGAGGGGTTTTCAGCCTCACCGGTGACGGCCGACGGGAAGATCTTCTTCACCAACGACGAGGGCGAAACCTTCGTCGTCGGTTCCGGCACGACGTTCCAGCTCCTGCACGTGAACCGCCTGAACGCGGGCGTGCTGGCATCGCCCGCGCTCGTCGACGGCAAGTGGTACTTTCGAACCGATCGCGAGCTGCTCGCGATTGGCAAGCCGTGAAATCCAGAAAATCTGAAACCTGAAATCTGAAACCTGATCAGATTTCAGACTTTCCCTGGTGTCTCAATTCGTCGATGTTACCTGCACCGCTTTCACGAGATCGCCGTAGGGAGCGATCTTGCCGTGGAGCGGCAGGATACGGTCGACGCGCAGCTTGCGCTTCTTGATGTTCTCCAGCAGATTGGCCGCGAACTGGTTGACGGCTGCGCCGGGGTTGAACACATCTGCTTCGACGAGGAGCCGCTCCCTGGGGAAGTAGGCCATCAGCAGCGTGTCGGCGTGCGGGCTTCCGATGATGTGGTAGACGTTCACGGTCATCGTCCCGTCGGTGAAGACGGCCTCGTCGTCAATCAGCTGCAATTTGAGCGGCCGGGGTGCTGCGGCGAGCGCGTCGGGCACAAGCATGTGCGACCGCTGCATGGCATCCGTGAAGAAGCCCCCACTGGCTTTCTGCACGGCGACCGTCAGTCCCTCCGCCACGGCGGCCCGGATCCCGCCGGAATGATCGAAGTGGTGGTGGCTGTTGACAACGACCGTCAGCGGCTTGCCCGGACGAAGCTCTTTGGCCTTGGCGATGACCGCGAGCGTCCGTGTGTCGTTCTGCGGAGCTTCGATCAGCATCAGATGGTCGTTGAACTCCACGAGCACGCTGTGATGCGACTGGCCGGCGAGGGACCAGATTCCCTTCGCGACTTCTTCGGCGGCCACAGTCGCCGGCGGAGGCGCCGATATCGCCGGCGCTGACGCGGCAGCCGGGGGCGCCGCGAGATCGCCGACCACGCTGTCGACGGTTTGCCTCGTCACGCGGAGATCGGCGGTCGTGTATTTGTCGACCCTGGTCGTCAGGCGCGCGGGCAGCTTCAGTCCTCCGGCGTCCTGATAGTCCTCGAAGCTGGTTTCGATGGCGACGTCACCGAGGTTCGTGTTGTCGGCCATCGAGACGACCCGAGTGGGCAGCTTGCTCGTCGTATCGATCGCCAGCGTAAAGGCCAGGCCATTCGGCGTCGTGACGTCGACGACACGCTGGTTGTCCTGCGTGCGGGGATTGGCGAGCGTCGATGCCGGATCGAGCGCTGCCCGGACGCTGGTGAGCGGGTGATGATAGATTTCCATGCGTCGATCCTGCGCCGTCGCATTCGGGATGCGCGTGGTGTTGGTGCCGGCCACGTTGTAGCCGATCTCGCCGTCGATCCCCTGTGCCTGTTTCTGCGGCGCCTGGCCCTGGAAGTACGGGAAGTTCGGCGTGCGCGTCTGATCAGTCCGCGCACGCAGCGCCGTCACGTCGATGGCGCGCCTGAAGGTGACGGCGAAGGTCTGCGAGGTGGCCTCGGGCGTCACGTCCTGACCCAGGTTGCCATTGGTGCCTTCACCCTCGATCACCAGCGTCTTGACAGCGAGCACCCTGTCGCGCCCTCCGAGCGCCGCCGCCGCCTCGTCGATGGCCTGCCGTTCAGGACTCGGTTGCGCGCACGCCGACAGCGTAGCCGCCACGAGAAGGACAAGCCATGCGGGTTTCATGAGGAACTCCTGTTGATGAAGAGGAGGGTGCCGGCCGTCGCCGAAACGGGCACATTATATGTGTTCGCGACCACGGCAAGAAAGCCTGGCGTCCGAATTGGCAGGTCACGACTTCAGGCGTAAGACTTCAGACTTGAGACTTCAAACTTGAGACTCAAACTTGAGACTTCAAACTTGAGACTTGCAAGCGTCAGGTAAGACGTCCAAGCGGCCCGAGGTCGAGGTTGAGGTCCTCCGGCGTCAATCCGAAACGTTCGCCGATCTGGCGGATGGTTTCTTCGAGGCGCATGAGCGCGACGCCGACCGCTTCCACTTCGTCGGGCGTCAGCGTGCGGCGCTCCATCCGCCTGATGGCCTGGCGCTCGAGCAGCTTTCGCAGGAACTCCATCAGCGTCAGCACCAGCTTCGCCACGGCCCGCTGCGCATCCTCCGGATTGGCATTCCATTTCGACGGGCCGATCGTGCGGGCGCTTCGCTCCAGTTCACTGCGTAGCGCATCGATCTCGTCCGGCTGCAGCACGGGCGCCTTCAGTGTCTTCGCCGCTCGTCGCCGCGCGGGCGCCTTGCGTGTCGAGCGCGCCGGCAGGCGTGACCGCGTCGTGCCCGGCCGCCGCTTCATGGCTGCAGCTCGGGAGCAAATGCGTACGGCGGCCAGGGCCCGCTGGCAATCACCCGAAGCCCCAGCGCCGCTGCGTGGCGTTTCAGGGCGGCGCGATACACGCGTGCCTTGCCTCGCGGGATGAGATGGTAAGCCGTCAGGAGTAGTGGCCCTGCGTCATGACGCGAGATCCGTTCGGCGGTGACGACGTGGGCGAGCGCCGCGGTGAGCGGTTCGAGCTCGGGCGCCGACCGGGCGCGCGCCTGGGCGCGTGCCAGCCGGCTCAGGTAGCTCGTGCCGGGATGGTCGCCCGTGTCCGGTTCACGTGAGAGCGGCGGCAACGCGTCGGCGACGGCGGCCCTGCCGCCGAAAAGTCTCAGCGTCATCTGCTCGCGCCGTTCAACGAGGCTGAGAGCCGACTTGAGCTCGGCGGACCAGGTTTCCAGCAGCGCGGTCAACGAGCGATCCGTATCGACGACGGTGCCGAACCTGGCCGGTAGAATTGCGGACACACTCCGAGCGATCCGGCGCACGACCGCGTCATGTTTCCGAAGCGCACGTTCCGTCGGCGCGGGTCGCTCCTCGCAGTTGGCGACAATCGCGGCCATGCCGCCACCGTTCACTGCGCGAAGTCCCGGGCGCGCGCCCGGTGAGAACGAGCTGTCGCGGACCCTCCGGCTGACGATCGCGTACACGTACAAAGGCATGCCTGATCACTTGCAAGTCTGAAGTCTCGATCACGCTAGTTTCACAGTCTTCTGAGACTTGAGCGTTGAGACTTGAGCCCCCTGATTTCTGATTTCCGTCGTCGCTTCGGTGCCATGACGGGCGCGTCGCCGGATACGCGATCCGCCGCGCATATCAGGGCCAGAAGGCGCACGTAGATCAGATCGATGCCTGCCAGACCGAGTGTAACCTCGCCCGAGAGCACCACGCCCTTGTTCAGCACATGGTCAACCAGTTCGAGCAACGAGGGTTCGGCGTGCTCGAATATCTTGGTCGTTTGAGATTCCACGGTTTCCGGTGCGGGTCGCCGCAGGCGTGGTGTCACGTCTTCACGACTCGATGAAGTTATAGGGCGGCCATGGTCCCGTCAACTCGAGACCGAAGCCTTCGCCTTTCAGGTCGCGCGTCAGCCGCCGGGCGGCCGCTCGAAACGGCTCCACGCGCCCGGCAGCGACCAGAAAGGCCGCATCGAGCACGAGGCGCGATCGCGTCTGCCCTTCCGCGACTGGAGAATGACGCCTGGCCTCGACCGCCTTCGAGCCAAGCGCCGCAAACGCAGCGTTGGCGCGAGACTCCGCCCGTGTGGTCTGTTCCCGGGCGGTATCCCGTGCTTGCTTCTTGGCCGCCAGGTAGCCAGTGCCGCTCGTCGCCGTCGTCGCCCGTCGTTCAGGTGCGGGTCGACTTGCGAGCCGGATGCGGACGCCCCATTCGCAGCGCCCGGCGACGCGGCGGATGATCCGATCGAGCTTGCGGCGATGCTGCCGGACGTACGCCACCGCCCGCTCGTCGCTCTCGAAGATCGTGAAGAGCTTCATCGGTACGACGGCCTGCGCCCTGATCCAGCGCTCCACGACCGATTCGTGCGCGATGGCGCACCGCGACACCCAGTCGAGATCCTGGAGGCCCCGGGCGATCGATGCCTCGCCGGTACCTGGGGCAGAGGCGCACTGCCCACGACGATCCACAGGCCGTCCCGGGCATCAAGGAGCCGCGGCTTCCCAAGGCCCGGCAGGCCGGAGGGTAGCCGCGCGATGCGGGGTGTGCGGGAGGCCTGGACGACGCAGTACACGTATGTGGCGGCCGCGCCCGTCCCGGCGCGACGCGCGCGGGCCGGGCGGCGCACGGCGGCGGGTTCAGTCCGGCTCGTCGTCATCCGGGAAGTAGCACGTCTACGTCCGCGCCTGTCACCTTGTAGCCGGAAGTCGACTCGGCGTCCGTGTCCTCCGTTCGTCGGCGCCGCGCCGCGCTGAGGTGCTTGAGGACGTCACGCTCGAGGTCGGCGTATTCGGCTTCCGTCAACTCGCCCGCCTCGAGCTGCATCTGCCCGTCGAGCAGGATCTCGCGCAGACGAGCTTCATCGTCCATCTCGGCGTCCGCCGCTTTCGCGACCTTGTCGAGCACGAACCGGAGCCCGCCGAAGAGGAGAGAATCGAGCAAGAACACGCCCAGGATATTACCGCTACTTGCCGGCTCATGCCCTCTCGAGTTTGAGACGGATGTTGACGAAGTTATAGGGCGGCCAGGGGCCCGTGTACTTGAATGTCAGCCGCTCGTGCTGGGCGGCCACCCGCTTGACGCGGCTGTCGAACGCGCGTTCCTTGTCTCTGGACACAAGGAACGCGCCGTTCAGAATCATCTTGTCGCCGATCGGGCTTGTTGACGCGAGCCGCGACGGCCACGTCCCGCAGGTTCTCGAGGATCCCCGACACGTAGTGTTCCGCCCAGCGCTCGAGTCCCGCTTCGATGAGCCGGCCGTACTGCATGCGTGCGAAGTAGGTGGATCCCTTCTGCGATCCGATCTCGCTCTTGAGCCGCCGGATGTCGTCGTCCTCTTCTTCGAGCTCGCGGATCACCGCGTCCCGGTCCCACAGGACTTTCAGCCCGAACTCCAGCTTGTTCTGCATCTTCGACAGGACGTCGCCAAAGGCGTCGTAGGCCGACCGCAGCAGTTCGACGATGTCCTCGCGCGTCTTGAAGATCGTGCCGAACGACATCGGAATCACCGTGTGATCGCGCATCACCGTCTCGTTGACGTGCTCGTGCGCCAGAACGTTCTCCCGCGTCGAATCGAGCGCGCCGATGGGTACGTCCGAGACGACGGCCGCGAGATCTTTGTAGTTCACGGTGTAGACATCGGCAACCTCGTCGGCGATGGTGCTCTGGCCCAGCTTCAAGGCCTTGTTCGACCGGATGATGCAGTACACATACCGGCCGCGAGCCGGCGGCTGTGCCGCCGCCGGGACGGTGCGCGCCGGGCTTTCGCGACGGTTCGCCTGCGGCACGCCGTTGCCACGCGCCGGCGGCCGATCCTTTCTGGAAGTCTTCTTCTTGCCTGCCCTCTTGGCTGCGCCTGAAGGCTTACGCATGCGAAGGCCTCCGCCGCTGATTTTTCTTCTGGAAGACCTTCAGCAGCCGCCGCACTTCACCGACGACCGCGTCGGGGAGACAGGGTTTGATGATGAACGCATCACAGCCGGCGTCTTTGGCGCTGGTCGAGACGCCGGGCAGCGCGTGCCCGGTAAGCGCGATGATCGGGATGTGCTTGGTCCGCTCGTCAAGCTTGATGCGCCGGGTCGCCTCCCATCCGTCCATTCCCGGCAACGACAGGTCCATGAGGATGATGTCGGGCGAAAGATCGGTCGCCTGTTGAACCGCATCGACGCCGTTGGCCGCCTCGGCGACGCGGAAGCCCGAGAACGTCAGATATTCCGCGTACATCTCGCGCGCGTCCTGGTAGTCGTCCACGACGAGTACGAGCGGAGCGGCGTCGTCCGGGGCGGGGGGCGTCTTGTCTGCGGTCATTTGTGCAAGGAAGTGGCCACGACCAAGGTGAAGACGGAGCCGCGGCCGAGTTCGCTCTCCAAGTCGATCCTTCCACCAAGCATTCTCGCCAATCGGCGGCAAATCGACAAACCGAGACCGGTGCCGCCGTATGGCCGCGCCACGGTGTTGTCGACCTGGCGGAAGTCTTCGAAGATTTTCTCGCGATCCGCAGGGTTGATGCCGATGCCGGTATCGGCCACTGAGATCGCCACCGATTTGTTGCCGTCGCCGCGCTCGACGCTGATCGTGACGGAGCCTTTCGGCGTGAATTTCAGGGCATTGCTCAGGAGATTCAGCACGATCTGCTTGATCTTCTGCCGGTCGCTTCGAATCGGCCCCACCTTCGCCGAAACGTGGCTGCTCACCGTGAGCTTCGCCCGCGCGATGATCGGATCCATTTCGGCAATGACTTCGGCGATGAGCTCGGGCAGCGTGAAACGCGCGAGCCGGAGCGGCATGCGTCCGGCCTCGATGCGCGTCAGGTCGAGAATCTCACTGATGATGCCGACCAGATGCCGGCCGTTCGAGCTGATCCGTTCGAGGCCCTTTTTCTGGCCGGCAGTGAGCGGGCCGGACACGCCGTCCAGCAGGAGACTCGTGTAGCCGAGAATGGCATTCAGCGGTGTCCGGAACTCGTGGGACATGTTGGCCAGGAACTGGGACTTCAGGGCGGACGCCTGCTCGAGTTCCACAGCCTGACGGCGCAACAGCTCGTTCTGCCGCCCCAGTTCGGCCGTGGCCGAGACGACCTTGGCCTCCAGTTCGTCGGAGGCGCGCTTGACCTGCTCGTACAGCTGCGAGCGCTCCAGCGCTTCTGACCGATCGTGCAGAATCGTCACGACGGCGATCAGCTCGCCGAACTCCGACAGCACCTTGCCGGCGATGGCCTCGACCGGAAGCGCCGCACCGCTGACCACGTCGGTCAGCGACATTTCGCCGCGGCGCCGGATGTCGCCGCCCGCCGACAGCAGGCCGGAGATAAAAGACGAGAAATGGGCGTCGTTGGTCCGAACGCGACGCTGCGCCGATTCGTCCCCGCCGGGCCGCGCGTTGAAGAGCCGCTCGGCGGGCGGATTCATCAATGTGATCTTGCCCGCGTTGTCCGACACCATGATCGGATCGGCGACCGAATCGATGATCAAGTCGAGCCGATCGCGTTCCGCCCGCACCTCGGCTTCCGCCATGCGCATGCGGCGGTAGTTCTCGGCCAGTTCCTCGGTGGCCCGCCGGAGATCGGTGACGTTGCGGAGCACCGACACGATGCCGGTGCCCTCGCGGGGATCGTGGACAACCGTGCCGAGCAGTTCGAAGAGCAAATCCGAGCCGTCGGCCGGATCGACGAGCGGTAACTCCTGCGGCGCGACTTCGGCGCTTCCCACGGCAATACGCCAGAGCGCGGCCGAGAGGAACATGTTGTTGAGCTCGACCGCCCTCCGCCGGCCTTCACTCTGTCCTGCGGCGTTCGAAAACAACAATTCGGCGGGCGCATTGGCGACGAGCAGGTGTCCCTGGGAGTTGGTGAGCAGCAGGGGATCTCCGACGGCGTTGATGATGGCGTGGAGCAGCGAACGCTCCCGGTGCAGCTGGCTTTCGTCTTCGGCCTGCGTCTGGCGGGCGCGAACGCTGCGCAGCCGCTTGGTCAGAACGTCCGCCGCCCACGTCAGATCGGCGGTCGGCTCCCCGCCGAACACCAGCAGCAGCAGTCCCTCGGCGGGACGGTCCGCCACTTTCGACGTTCCGAGCGGGAACGCCCAGTATCCTGAGCGTCCGAACGGATGTTCGGCGCGGGCGCGTTCGCTTTTCTCCTCGGACCGGCTTCGAAAGAATCGCGGCGCCCGCGCCCCCATCACCTGATTCCACGGTTCCGCCGTGTCACCCAGCCTTGCGGTCACTTTTTCGATCTGAGCCGGCGTGACACGGTAGCCACCCACCCCGATCAACTCGCCTCGTTCGACATCCGCGAGAGCGCAAATCGCGTGCGTGACGCCCGTATGCTCGCCCAGCCACGCCAGAGCCCGCTCCACACACCCCACCACATCGTCGGCGTCGAGCATCGCTTCAAGCAGTTCCAGCTTGGCCGTCGCATCGACGACGCGTGGCGCGTGTCCGGAAGCCGACCCCATGGGTAGTTAGGCCTGGCTGGAGGTCCGTTTGCGGGTTCTGACCACTTTTCGGGTCCGGGTCGGGCCAAGCTGAGACCGCAGCGAGGCATTCTCCGACACGAGCTCGTCGTACGAACGCCCTTCGACAGTGGCGGGCCGAGAGATCGGACGCGAGGCGCTGACCGCCTCGGCATACTTGAGGTACGTATCGATCGATGCGACAACCACGCGGGCCTCGACGGTGATCAAGTCGATTCCCACAAGCGACACGCGTACCCATGCGTCGATGACAATACCTTTGTCCAGGACGCGGTCGAGCACATCGACAAGACTCGAGCCCCCTGAGGCCCGTTCAATTGGCATCCTGCCCTCCTTGTAGCCTTCCCATCGCGCGCCCTATTCTCGCGCGGCGTTGCGCCGACGTCCGCGCACCGCGGGTCGCGGGCCAACGCGCGACGCAATCTTCCTCTCCAGCAGGTGGATCCGCTTCCTCAACTCCTCGTTCTCGCGTGGGAGATGACTCAGGCGCCCGGAAGACAGGTTCCTGTCGTGTCTCCACCAGTCAAGGCCGATCTGCTCGGCCTTGTCGATCGAGCAGATCAGCAAGCGGATGCGAATCGTCAGCAGCTCGACTTCGGCCAGTGATACTTTGATGTCACCGGCGACGACCAGGCCTTTATCGAGTACTCGATCTAGCAGATCGACGAGGCTGGCTGAATGCGAGGAGGAACCGGGCAATAGAGGCGATGGGGGCATTCGTATGATTCGATCCGCACGTTGAATTGCGGAAATTCGCCCGAAAGATGAGGCGTCGGAGTATATCCCGCTCACGACGGGGGAGCAAGCACGCGTGCCCGATCGAGGGGCCAACTCAGCCACAAACCTTCCTCGATCGACCGCGCGTTGATCGGTTAGACTTTCGAAATTATTTTAGCGAGGAGAGCGAACGTGAACCTGAAGCGATCAGCGGTGCGGGCGTTGGCAGCGATCAGTTTCGCGGCGGTAGCCGCCGGCGCGGCCGACGCACAGGTCACCGGCGAGTTCCGACCCGAGGTCGGCCAGGCCGGCAAGGACGTGGTGTGGGTGCCGACGCCACTGGCACTGGTCGAGAAGATGCTGGACATGGCGAGGGTCACGCCGCAGGACTACGTCGTCGATCTCGGCTCCGGCGACGGGCGCAACATCATCGCCGCCGCCAGGCGCGGCGCGCGCGCGGTGGGCTTCGAATTCAACCCGGCGATGGTGGAGTTGTCGAGGCGCACCGCCGCGAAGGAAGGCGTCAGCGAGAAGGCGTCGTTCGTCGAGGGCGACATGTTCGAGGCGGATTTCTCGCAGGCCTCCGTGCTGGCCTTGTTCCTCCTGCCCGACAATATGATGAAGCTGCAGGCGAAGTTCCTCGGCTTGAAACCCGGCTCGCGCATCGTCGGGAACACGTTCGGGTTCCAGGACTGGAGCCCGGACGAGCAGGAAACCCTGACCACCGATTGCTCCTCGTGGTGCACCGCGCTGCTCTGGATCGTGCCGGCCAAAGTGGAAGGCACGTGGCAAAGCCCGCAGGGGGAGCTCACGCTGACGCAGCAATTTCAAATGCTGAGCGGTACCCTGAATGCTGGCGGCCGCAGCGGACCAATCGCCGGGGGACGTCTGCGCGGCGACCAAATCAGCTTCACGGTGGCCGGGGCGGAGTATTCGGGCCGAGTGAATGGCGACACCATCGAGGGCACGGTGAAGTCGCAAAGCAGAACCGAGACCTGGAGAGCGACGCGCGGGCCGCGTTAGCGCTCATCACCCTTCGTCCAAGCCGTTCCACTCGTCCCCCGAAGCGACGTCCTCACACTTCGCGACCTGCCGCGTCCGCAGGTTCGCGAACTGTCGCGTTCCGCACGCTTGCACGTCCGCTCGGTTGGTAGCCGTGGTTCAGGAGTTGGCAGGCGGGAGGCCACAATGTGCCTCCCGATGCATAGGGGGTGATTTCCGTCCCGCAGGCTGCAGGACGAGGAAGTTAATCGTGTTTAGAAGCAATTGGAATGCCAATCACTTGAAGTTGGACGGCGCAGATTCGTGAGGTTCGGGCTGAGGCGCAATCACCGCGGCAGCGGAGCGAAGTATCCGGCAGGCCAGGCTTCGTGTCGCGGAGAATCTCGACGATCGCCTGCCGATCGGCGGCGGAAAGCCGATCGTAGCTCCGGTCCTTGTCGCGCCCCGACAGTACCTCCCAGAGGCGCGCGTAGACCGCCTCCCTTGCGGCGACGGGCAGCGCGTCGAACGCGGGGGTGTAGATCATGTAGCTGCAGGGATACCGAAACAGGCGGTGTTCCAGATCGAGCTGACGGAGCGAGCGCCCCTTCGTGTCGCGAGGACCGGCGGCCGGGAATTGCTCCGTGAAGCCCGACGTTCCGCTGACGGCAGCAGGGAACGGCGCTTCGTCGATGAAGAGAAGATAGTCCACGAGCTCCCGCGCAGTCTCTCGTACGCGCGCGTCCCCGGGTGCAGCACGAGGATCCGCGATTCTCGCCTCCCATCCGATGCGCGTCAGCAGATTCGTCATGTGAACCTGATGGTTGAGGACGAGCAGCGCGACCACGTCGCTGTGGGGCGACAAGTATCCGTTCGTATCGAACTTGCCGGACACCGAGGCCAGCGTGGGGGCCACCGCCAACCTGGTGTATGACCGCTCGACGTGGTAGACCGGCACATTACCGAGATGCGCTCGCGGTACCTTCCCGCCGGTGACATACCATCCGCCCCACCGGTCCTCGATCGGCGTACGGTGGTCGACGTACCAGCCCCTGGCGTAGTCATTCAGATTGTCTGAGAGCGGCAGCATGCTCATGGCAACCGTGCCAGGCACGTTGCCCGTGAAGCTGTTCTGGTGACACTCCAGGCACCGCTGGCTGCGCGTGAACTGCGGCTTGGTGGCGGGCTTTTGATCGAGCGTATAGAAGACGACGCCCTGTTCGGGATCCTGGGCGGCGAACTCCAGCGAATCGGCCCCTCTCACCCACCCTACGGCGAGCTGGTCGTTGAAGTACAATGCCCGGGGGTTTGCCGCGTTGATGTGTTCGTACTGAAGGCTCGTTTCGGAAAACACCAGGGTCTGCGACGCGACCGGCACTTCCAGCGCGTCCAGCACCGACTTGAGATATCCACTAGGTCCATCGAACGCCAGCTGAAGCTGTCCCGACTGAATTCGGCGGTTCAGCGCGGCAACCACGTCTGTGGTTTCCCTGGTGGAATACCTGATCGCGGGATGATCGGGCGACACATCGAACGTCCCGGTCTGTCCGGCGATGACACAGACAGCAAGGGAGAAAGCAAAGGCGAAGGCGGCCGCGATCGAAAGTGCTTTCATCCTGAATCAGCAGTATATCGCGCGCACACGGGCTTTCGTCCCGGTCCGTTTTGGGGCGCTTGCTGAACCGCTCGAGCTGTGCCGCACCCTATTGACATCGTTAGGATTTAAGGCGATATTTTCCCCGTGGAACCACGTATTTCCACAACAAGATAAAGATTTTTTCACAGAGGAGTCGCGCCGATGCGGAACCGGCATGCACGGGTGATGATGATCGCGGCCACCTTCGGCCTGGCCGTGGCGACGGTCAGCGGCCAAGGACCGGCGTATCGCGCTCCGCGGACGGCTGACGGCAAGGCCAATCTGAACGGGATCTGGCAGGCGATCAACTCGGCCCACTGGAACATCGAAGCGCATTCGGCGGCGCCCGGCGTGCTGAACGAGCAGCTGGGGGCGGCGTACTCGATCCCGGGTGGAATGGGTGTGGTCGAGGGCGATCTCCCGTATCGCCCCGAGGCGCTGGCGAAGCGGAGCGAGAATTTCGCCAACCGGCTGAAGCTCGATCCCGAGGTCAAGTGCTATCTGCCGGGCGTGCCGCGCGCGATGTACATGCCGTATCCGTTTCAGGTCATGCAGAACCCGAAGCACATCATGATGTTCTTCGAGTTTGCGGGCGCCGTGCGCACCGTCTACATGGACAAAGCGGACCAGATCGAGGCGCCGGCCGACAGCTGGATGGGCTGGTCGCACGGGCGGTGGGACGGCGACACACTGGTCATCGACACCAAGGGCTACCTGGATACGACGTGGTTCGACCG
Source organism: uncultured Acidobacteriota bacterium (assembly GCA_963814975.1). Classification (GTDB taxonomy): domain Bacteria; phylum Acidobacteriota; class Vicinamibacteria; order Vicinamibacterales; family CAVVIG01; genus CAVUXJ01. Next base: position 59,302 of record CAWFFB010000023.1, read on the forward strand.
TGCGGGTAACTATCACAGCGACGCGCTGCACACGGTCGAGCGCATCACGCCGCGCAGCGCCGATACACTGCTGTACGAAGTGACGGTCGACGATCCCAAGGTGTTCACGCGGCCCTGGAAGATGAGCATGCCGCTCTACCGGCGCGTGGAGCGGAACGCGGAGCTCGTCGAATTTCGGTGCATCGAGTTCGCGGAGGACGCCGTCTACGGCCATCTCCGAAAGCCGGGCACCAAGTAGAGCCGGCCGCAATCGGCGCGTTCGTCGGCAACGCGGCAGATATAGGGCGGCGGCAGATACAAGGCGACGGATAATAGAGGGCGGCTCATATGTTTGGTAAAGGAGATCTCACAATGGCTCGTCGATCTCTCATCTCACTGGGTGTTCTGGCCACCTTGATTGCCGTCTCCCCAATCGGGCTCGTTCCGGCGGGCGCGCAAGCCCCATCAGCCGCGGCGGCGAAACCGAACGGCTCGCCCGCCAAGCCATATGTGGTGCCGAAGACCGTGGATGGCCAACCGGACATCTCGGGCTTCTGGACCAACTCCACCTATATTCCGCTTCAGCGGCCCCAGGGCGTGACGAAGGAGTTCTACACGCCGGAGGAAATGGACAAGCTCGAGGCGGCCGCCAAGGCGCGCGAAGACGAGCAGACGGTGCCCGGGACCCAGCAGGACGTGCACTACGACGATGGCCAGTTTGGGCTGTCCCGGAGCCAGGGCACGTTCGCACGGAACCTTCGGACCGGCCTGATCGTCGATCCGCCCGACGGAAGACTCCCCGAACAGACCGAAGAGGGGAAGAAGAGGAATGCCGCGATCGCCGCGTCGCGCAAGGTGGGCACCCCTCCTCCCGGCTTCACGCTCAGGGACCTGACAGGCGGCGACCTGGACTCTCATCGCGGCATCAAGATTGATACCCGTTGCATCATGATGGCCGCCGTTCCGCCGCCGTTGATGAGCCCCGGCTACCTGCCGAATTACCAGATCATCCAGTCGGCCGGCTACGTGACGATCCTCGTGGAGCGACTCCACGACGCCCGCATCATCCCCCTGGACGGCCGCCCGTTCCCCTCGGAGAACGTACGTAGCTGGGTCGGTGTCTCGCGCGGTCGCTGGGAGGGCAACACGCTGGTGGTCGAAACCCGTAACTCGAACGGCCGCGTCCAGGCCGCGGAGCGCGGCCTCATGGCGGGTCAGCCGATTAGCGGAGGCAGCCCGGACATGAGGATCACCGAGCGATTCACCCGCGTGTCGCCGGACCGGATCGACTACCGCTTCACGGTCGACGATCCCAAGACCTGGACGAAGCCGTTTACCGCCGAAGTGCCCTTCGAACGGATGGATCCGCAGGGGCCGTTCTTCGAGCACGCGTGCCACGAGGGGAATTACTCGATTTCCATCATGCTCAACAACGCCCGGCTCGCGGAAAAGAAGGCGGCCGAGGCGGCGGCGAAAAAGGGATCGAATTGAGGATCAGGCCGGTCGAGATCGGATACTGGTGGCAGACGATCGTCGAAATAAGGAGAGGATTCCAATGCGAACGAAGCTAGCGGCGATGGTGGTCGGCGTGGGGATGCTGTGGGTGGGCGTGCCGGTAGGCGCGCACCATGCCTTTTCGGCGGAGTTCGACGTGAACAAGCCGCTGAAGCTCAAGGGCACGCTGGTGAAGTGGGAAATGATCAACCCGCACTCGTGGTTCCACGTCGACGTCAAGGACGCCGACGGCAAGGTCACGACCTGGATGATCGAAGGCGGCAGCCCGAACCAGTTGATCCGCATGGGCGTGACGAAGAATTCCGTCCCCGTGGGCACGGAGCTCCTCATCGACGCGTACATGGCCAAGGACGGCACGAACAAGGCCGTGGGCCGGGACTTCACCTTCAACGACGGCCGCCGGCTCTTCCTCGGCGGGTCCGCTCCGGGCGCGACCCCGGACGCCGACAAGAAGTAGAGACCTGCCGGCACGTTCGCATGGAAAACGGCGCGCAGGGGCGGCTCCGGTCCGTTGCTGCGCGCGTCGCTCCTTCGTGATCTCCCCGTCGGCGGCACTCTCCATCCCCTCGCGAGGCGCGCGAGCGATTGCCAGAGCACGAGAGCCCATTGTTGACCAGTCAATCTCGGTGTATAGAGGAGACGGCCATGAAGATCCTAGTGGGCGGACTGTGCGCGGTACTGCTGGCTTCGGGGATGTACAGCCAGACGGCCAATGCTGCAGCGGCGTCGTGCGAGAGCTTGTCCTCGTTGAAGCTGCCCAATGCGACCATTACGTTGGCCCAGGCGGTCGCGGCTGGCGCGTTCGCGCCAACAGCCGCCGACGCCGAGCCCGGAGAGGCGCCGCCCTCCGCGCAGGCATTCAAGAATCTGCCCGCGTTCTGTCGCGTCGCCGCCACGCTCACGCCGTCGGCGGATTCGGACATCAAGATTGAAGTGTGGCTGCCCGCTTCCGGGTGGAATGGGAAGTTCCAGGCTGTCGGCAATGGTGGCTGGGGCGGTCCGATCAGGTATCCGGCGATGGGGGAGGCCCTCCGCCGCGGGTACGCGACGACCGGAACGAACACCGGACACGTCGGCGGCGGCGCAAGCTGGGCGCTCGGACATCCGGAGAAGCTCGCCGACTACGCGTATCGCTCGCAGCACGAGATGACCGTGAAGGGCAAGGCGTTGATCGCAGCCTTTTACGGCGAAGGACCGAAGCTGTCGGTACTGGAATGGCTGTTCGGCCGGCGGCAAGGACGGATTCGTGGCGGCGCAGCGGTACCCGGAGGACTTCAACGGCATCATCGCCGGTTCTCCCGCGATCGACTGGACCGGACGCGCTGCGCAATCACTCCGCGTCTGGAAAGCCCTCCACAAGGACGAGGCGAGCGTGATTCCGCCGGCGAAGTATCCGGTGATCCGCGCCGCCGCGATCGAGGCGTGCGACATGATCGACGGCGTCAAGGACGGCGTCATTGAGGATCCGACGCAGTGCAAGTTCGATCCGAAAGTGCTCGCCTGTTCCGAAGCCTCCGACGGCCCGACGTGTCTGACGGCGCCGCAGGTTGAATCCGCGCGACAGGTCTATGCGAGCGCGACGAATTCCAGCTCGAAGCGACAGGTCACCGGTCTCTATCCGGGAAGCGAGCCAGGGTGGTCCACCTGGGGCGGGAACCAGGGATTCGGCACCTCGGTCGAACACTTCAAGTATGTGGTGTTCAAGGATCCTAACTGGGACTTCAAGACTTTCGACTTCGAGAGGGACTTCGCTGCTGCCGACAAGGTGGACAACGGCTTGATCAACGCCCTCAACCCGAACCTGAAGGCGTTCTTCGATCGCGGCGGAAAGCTGATTCAGTATCACGGGTGGGCCGACCCGCAGATCTCGCCGGGGGCGAGCGTGAGCTACTACCAGAGCGTCGTGGACACCATGGGTGGAGCGGCCAAGGTACAGGGGTCCTATCGGCTGTTCATGGTGCCCGGCATGAGGCACTGCAGGGGTGGCGATGTGCCGGACACGTTCGATGCGGTGACCGCGCTGGAACAGTGGGTCGAAGGCCGCAAGGCGCCCGAACAACTGATTGCGTCGCGGGTGACGAAGGAGGGCAAAGTGGACCGCACACGTCCGCTGTGCCCGTACCCGCAGACCGCCCAGTACAAAGGCACGGGCAGCACCGACGAGGCTGCCAACTTCGTCTGCAAGGCGCGCTGACGGTTTACGGTTCCCACGGTCCGCAGCCGGCCTCGTTACCGAGCCGCGGACCGCGGGCCTCCCGCCCATCGTTTTCCGCTCACGTATTGCATCGAGCGCTCTGGCTGGCGGGCGTATACTAGACCCGCTTTCGGGTGACTTCGGCCGGATCGCCGTACGTCGTGTCTGGCTTAACCGGCGCGTCGGACGTAGGGTTCGGCTTCGGCTGGAGCATCGTGCGTAGTGTCCGGCGTCAGCCGGACCGTGCGGGCTGGACGCGACTCGACATGTCACCGAGGCTCCTGATCATGTGTCTTCAGAAGGAGGAAACGATGAAACGCGTCATTTGTCTCGCGTCGGGATTGATGCTGCTCGCGGTGTCCGCTCTCGCGCAGGCGCCGAAGGCCGGGGAGAAAACGGGCCTCGCGGCCGGCATGCAGCGTAGCTACGCGGCGATCAAGGGGAACCTCACGAAGGCGGCCGAGAGGATGCCCGAGTCCGACTACGGATTCAAAGTGGCCAACGTGCCTGATATGCGTACGTATGGCCAGTGGATCGGCCACCAGGCCGACAACCAGTTCACCAACTGTGCGACCCTCAAGGGCGCATCGAGTCCGAGCCAGGGCAATGAGAAGAAGGCGACCAAGGCCGAATTGGTCAAGGCGCTGAACGACGCGTTCGCGTACTGCGATGAGGCGATCTCATCGCTGACCGATCAGAACGCGGTGCAGTTGATCAAGCAGGGAGAGGGTGAAACCGCGCGCGGCGCCATCATCTCCCAGATGCTCGCGCACGCGCTCGAGTCGCAAGGCATCGTGACCGTTTATCTGCGCGCAAAGGGTTTGGTGCCGCCCAACCCGCCCGGCGGCCGTGGCGGCGGCGGCGGCGCGCAGTAGAGCGCACACGCGGATGGCCTGACGGCTGTCCGCCTTCGCGATCCGCCTGCGTCGGACAGTGGCTGCCGGGTTGCCAGCCGTCCACGTTCACGCTCCGCGCCCAGGGCGGATAAGTAGCTTGGGTTGCCAGCCGTCGCTCGCTCTGGTTTCAGCGAGCGAAGGCTGGTGTGCCCGTTGGTACGCTCGGGATCACTTGCGCGTCTGGTCGAGGAGGCCTGATGACTCGTGGCTGGCGCTCGTCCATCCCCGCGTGGTCGGTGCTCGGGTGTTTGGGGCTCGCGGCTGTCCTGCGCGCTGAGGGCCCCACCGCTTGGACCGATGACCTCTCGCCCATTCCCGCTGGCGAGTGGACCTATGACCGCGCGTCCCATCTCCTCGAACGCGCCGGTTTTGGCGCGACCCCCGAGGAGATCGCGCGCGTCGCCGCGATGACCCCCACGCAGGCCGTTGATTGGCTGGTTGATTACGAGACCATCGACAACGGCGCCTTGGTGCCGTTCGACGAGTCGGGCATCTGGGATCCCGGGATGGATCCATTTCCGCCGAGCCGTGCGGAAGCCGTGCGCCTTGCGCGCCAGCGCGGCGAGGGTCTGGGCGAGAAGGTGCTGCCGGCGGGTGCCCAGCGCCGGCTCCAGCCGGTGGTGGACAAGTTCTTTTACAGCCTGATCGCCAACAACGTCGAAACACAGCGGCTTGGTTTGTGGTGGGCGAACCGGATGCTGACGACCCGGAGGCCGCTCGAGGAAAAGCTCACGCTGTTCTGGCACGGCCACTTCGCGACGGGCGAGAACAAGGTGCGCGATTACCGCATGATGCTCCGGCAGAATCTGATGTTCCGCGCGAACGCATCCGGCAACTTCCGCGCGCTGCTGGTCGGGCTCCTCAAGGATCCCGCCATGCTGGTGTATCTGGACAACGGCGAGAACGTCAAGGCACACCCCAACGAGAACTTCGGGCGCGAGCTTCTGGAATTGTTCACGATGGGCGTCGGCAACTACTCCGAGCGCGACGTGCGTGAAGCCGCCCGCGCGTTCACGGGATGGACCAACGACGTCCTGGTGTTCAAGCTGGACGAAGACCAGCACGACGACGGGCAGAAGACGTTTCTCGACCGGACCGGACCGCTCGGCGGCGAGGACATCATCGATATCATCCTCACCCGGCAGGTGACTTCCGAGTTCGTGGCCGCGAAGCTCTACCGGTTTTTCGTGCGCGAAGAGATGGCTGCGCCGGTGAAAGCGGCGTTGGGCCGCACCTTTCGCGAGAGTGGCTATCAGGTGAAGCCGCTGCTGAAGCGCATCTTCCTCTCGAAAGACTTCTACAGCGGGCCTTCGGTCGCCACGCACATCAAGAGCCCCGTGCACCTCGTCGTCTCGACGTACAAGAAATTGGGGCTCACCGAGGTACCGACGATTCCTGACTTTGGCCGGATGACGGCGAGCCTGGGCCAGAGTCTGTTTGATCCTCCGAACGTCGCTGGCTGGGCGGGGGGCCGCACCTGGATCACGCCCTCGACACTGCTCGAGCGGGGCAACCTTTTTCGCGCCGTGCTGTTCCCCGACGTCAAGAACTTCAGCGCCCCCGATCGCACGATGTCTCCTACCGACGCGCGGGTGGGGCAGCGGCTCTCGCAAGGAATGGGCATCACGGAAGCCACCAAAGAGGACGACGCGTCGACGATCATGGCCGAGTCGAACATGATGGTGGACCGCGACGAGGATTACAACACGCGCTACGGCGGCTACAAGGGCTGGCTCAAGACCTTCGAACGGACCAAGCTGATTCCGCGTCGCCCTGCCGCCATCGATCTCGCCGCGATGATCCGGGCCGCAGGTGGTGACACACCCGAGAAGGTCGTCGATCACCTGGCTCGCAGGTTTCTGTCGGTGCCGCTGGGGGAGAAGGATCGCGCGGTGCTGGTCGATTTCCTGCGCGGCCGGCTCGGCACGACGCGCGTGCAGCCGGGTCCTGAGCTCGAGGACTCGCTTCGCGAGCTGCTGTATCTCGTCTTGAGCACGCCGCAGTACCAGTTGGGATAGGCGAACCGAGGTCGTCGGTCGATGTTCGAACAGGTTGGGAGGGAGCGTTCGAGATGCCACGAAAACGGATGACCGTGAGTTCTTCGTGTTCCCGTCGCGACTTTCTGGTCCGCGGGCTGTACGGCATCGGCGTCGGCGCCGCTCTGCCGCTTGTGCTGAGCCGCACGTCGGCGGCGCTGGCGGCGCAGGCGCTCGAGGGCACCAGCGTCGAGACGCATCCCGAGCGAATTCTCGTCGTGATCGAGTTGTCTGGCGGCAACGACGGTCTGAACACGGTCGTGCCCTATGGCGATCCCGCGTACTACCGCGCGAGACCGAAGCTCGGCATCCCGGAGCGCGAAGTGCTGAAAGCGGCGCATGGATTTGGCTTTCATCCTTCGATGGTCGGCTTCGAGCGGCTCTATAAGGATGGGCATCTGGCGGTGGTCCACGGCTGCGGGTACGACCATCCGAGCCTGTCGCATTTCTCGTCAATGGGGTTCTGGCACACCGGGGTGCCCAATGGCGGCGAGCCGCTCGGCTGGCTGGGCCGGCTGGCGGATCAGACCTACGTGCCGTCCGCGCGCAACGTCATCGTGAATCTGGGCAACTCGCAGTCGCTCGCGGTGAGGGGCCGGAAGCATTCGCCTCTCGTCTTCCAGGATCCCGCGCGCTTCCATCGAGACGGAACGGACGCTGAAAAGCAGGCCCTCGCCGCGCTGAGTCAACCACGGGTCAGCGCCAATCCCACGCTCGAGTTTCTCGCCTCGACGGCGCAAAACGCCGAGGAGAGCTCGGACTTCGTCCGCCAGGCGACTGCGGGCTACCGTACGACGCGTGGACTACGGGGCGGGGGGCGGCCTCGGAGGCAACCTCCAGCGGGTTGCGGCGCTCATTGCGTCTGGAATGCCGACGCGCCTGTTCTACGTGACCTACTCGGGAAACTCGTTCGACACGCACGTGCAGCAGGCCGATCTGCACAGCCGCCTGCTGATGTACACCGCCGACGCGGTCCGCGGCTTCATGGACGATCTCGAGCGCATCGGCCGGGCCGACGAGGTTGCGGTGATGATCTTCACCGAGTTTGGCCGCCGTGTCGAAGAGAACGGCAGTCTCGGCACCGATCACGGCACGGCGACGCCGATGTTCGTCGTCGGCAAGGGCGTCAAGGGCGGCTTTCACGGGCGGCATCCCAGCCTGACCGATCTCGACGACGGCAATATGAAGATGACGACGGATTTCCGGAGCGTCTACGCCACGATGATCAAGGAGTGGCTGGGCTACGAGGACACGCCGGCGGTCCTCAAGGGCGCGTTCCCGCCGCTCGGCATGTTTGCTTGAGCCCGGGTTGAGGTCGGCGGCTGGCGAAAACGTCTTTCCGGTTTGCCGCCTCCGGCCTTACCTGTTCTGCAATCGGTGGCTCCTCGCGAAAGACGCACGCCGCGTAATCCGTCGACGGGTTGAGTGCGTGAAGGCCGCCGCGAACCAGCGCGCGGCAAAATCGCGGGAGCATGAGCGTCGCGCGCGTCTTCGCGCCCGCGTCACATTAAAAGGTACATCGCGTACGAAATAACGTCCTCACCCCTCGACGATGGCGTGCCGCACGATAGGCGGCGTGTCACACGAACAACCACATACCGCCTACCTCTCACTCCGGCTCTCACGCACCCTGGCGGCCGACCTGAAGCGCGTCGCCGACAGAGAATCCAACAGCCAGAGTGCCGTTATCCGACGCCGATTAGTGCCGGCCTCGCCCGCGAGCGCCGCGTGGAGCACGTGTTGGAGGAGACCAGTAGTGAGTCCGCCCGATGCGCCCCTCTCAGCGATCGAGCGCGCGCTCGTCGCGGCCCTCGTGTATCGCACCCGGAGTTCGCAGTTATGAACCGAGTACACCACGGCGATCGAACGGCTCGATCAGAAGATGCACCGTCCGGTCACGATGGATGACTGGAAACGGAGTGGGGAGAAGCCGGCCGCGTCGTTGACCGACGATGACATTGTGGTGTGCGGGTTCTTCGGCGGCCCCTCGTCAGCGGCGGCGGCCCGGACGCGTCGAGAGCAGGCGCGCAATCCCGCGCCGCCCGAACCGCCGGCCATGACGAAGAGTGCGGCGCCGGCACGTCGCCCCGTGGAATTTCCGAAGAAGCTCTGGAACCACGACGCACCCGATATCCCCAAGGAGATCGATCAGTGGGCCGAGAGCTCGACGATCTGCGCGCCTATGAGCGCGAGTACATGGCGGCGTGGCGCGAGCGTTCACTCGCCGTGGTGCGCGAGAAGTTGCTCGAGCCGTGGGACACGGTGCATTGACCTCCTCTGTGACGGGCTCGCCGTGGGGCAGCGCCTCCGGCCCAAATGCGCTCGACGTGAACAACGTTAAGGATGACCGACCGAAGAACGCCGCCATGACAACATCGACGTCGCCGGACCGGATGGCACGCGCTCGCACGTCGAACGGCGCATCAACGAAGAGGAAGCGGCGGTCGTGCGCCGAATCGCGAGCTATTGCGCCCTGATTCGTCCACATGCAGGCCACCCCGCCTCCCGCAACTCACCACGCGGTCTCGAATTCGCTCTGTGAGCTCCACGCAGGTAGTACATGACGCACTCGCTCTGCGGGCGTCCTGTTCAGGATTTCTTCTTGTAGTCCGAGTTCGTAATCTTCACCTGGACCTTTTTCGCGGGAGCATCCAGCACGACCTGACCGGGATAATTCGTGCCGTCAGGCAGGCCGGTAAAGGTCACGGCCAGGGTCACATCGTCTTCCTTCGGCTTCTCGACATAGGAGTTGACCTTGTAGCTTAGGATCTTCTTCGCCGCCGGATCGAAACCGATAGCGAGGAGGTCCCCAGGCTTGTTGTAGTCCTTCAGGCTCAGGACAGCGCCGCCCCCGGACGGCTGAGTGGACATATTGCCGGCGGTCTGGACCGCCTGAATCTTCTGCGGATTCGGCGGTACGTATTCGTGAACGAGCGCGGCGACCTTCTCCATGTAATCTGTCAGGTCCTCGACTTTGTTTTCGACGATCGTCTCCTTGACGGCCCCTCCTCCGCGCCGGCCGCCGCCGCGGCGTGACGGCTGCTCCTGCTGCTTCGGTGCCGGCGCAGCGCCTGGAAGCGGCGTCTTCTGTACCTGGCCGTCCGGCCCGTACCGAGCACTGCTTCTGTTCCTTTTTCTTGACCTCACCTTTCAAACTGATTTCGGTGGTTTCGATCCACGTGTACTGCCTCAGCTGCTTCTGATTGTCCGCCAGCGACTGTTTGATGGCGGCCGCCCTGTCCTGGGGAGACGCGGCTTGTGCGAACAAAGTGTTGCTGTGATGGACGGCAGCGATTGACAGCATCAGTCCGAGCTGGAACGTCCAGCGCCGAATGTCCGGGCATCGCGTGTTCACGTGCTCCTCCTTTGCCTGATCGGATCGCGTGCGTCGTGGCCGCTACTTCGCGGCTTCGGCGTTGACGACCAGCGCCTGCGTGTACGTGATGTCGATGCGATCGCCGGGATTGACCCCCTCCAGGTTCTTGGCGTCCCCGATCTTCCGCGTCAGCGTCCGGCCGTCCGGCGTCGTGACGGTGATCGACGGCACCTTCACGTCCACGGCTTTCACCGTCACCGTCATCGTCTGTTGCGCGCCGATGACGCCGCCAGGTACCTCCTTGAGGCGACCGGCGGCTACTGCGGCACCGGAGGTACCGCTTGCGGTGCCCGGCTTGCGCAGCTGAAACACAACGGCTTCGTAGTACGTCGCTCTGATCTTGTCTCCCACCTTGAGCTGGTCGAATCGCGTGACGTCGGGACCGACGGTGAAGGTGTCCTCATCGCCCTTCTCGGTGCGAAGGGTGATCGATCGCGTGGCCGGGTCGATCGCCGTGATGGTGGCCGTCGCGGTGACCGCGTTTTCCTTCGTGACAGTCTTGCCAGGCTGGCTCTGGGCGAAGACCGCGATCGGCATTGAGAGCAGCGCCGCAAACCCAATCGATTTCAGCATGTTCTGTGCTCCTTATGGTCAAGTGGACCTTGTCAGAAGGCAAGCTTCAAACTTCTGGCCGGTTCACGGATGAGCCGGGAGGTTCATTCTTGCGCCAATTTTCTTCGATCGGCGTCCCGGTCACGTCCGCGGGCACCTGATATTTCGGACTTCCTCCACACTGGCAGACGAGATGCCGGATCGCCATCGCCCAGCTCATCAATAGTTTCCCTCAGTTGTCCAGGTAACGAATCGGCGAGGGGTCCCCTGTACCAGATCTTATAGGGAATGCGCATTCCCACATTCCCAGCCAGCTCGACAATAGCCCGATGGCAACCCCGCCAGAAGCGCCACGGATCCCAGGGTCCCTCGCTCGACGACCCGTGGGTGGCTCGGCAAGGCACCAAAGGTCGAACACGAAGTCCTCACGCGTAGCCAACGTAAGGACCTCATTCTACGCAGGAGTCTTCTGATTCAATCCGCCCTAGGCCAATCGACCAGATCGGAGTTTCTGCACCTTTCACGATTGGACAGTTCCAGAGACAGAGATTCAGGCCTGGGATTTCAGATGTTCTCGCGACCGATCGCGATCGCATGCATCGTCAGAGCCGCCACGGGTCTGATTCGGTCGAGCCGCATCACGGACGAACGCGACGCTGCAACGTAACTGCTCGATCGCGCCAACGGCGAGTTCCCGCTCGGTAAAGCCATTCGTGAAAATGTCTGCTCTCATCTCATTGCTGCCACCAGATCTTTCGATCCTGCTCCCCACCGGGACACGGACTGGATAGCCTGGGTGAATGGAATGTCGACGAGATGCACGCGTTCCCGGCTGAGAATGTAGACAGCTCCGGCGAACGGTGTTGGTACTGACGGCACGAACACTGTGAAGCGGCCGTCGTCGAATTCCTCGACGATGAATGCCGGGACGAGAGCATCCTCGATTTCGGCGAGCACCGGCTTCCACATGTTCGCGTCACCTCCTCCCGCCAGCCGCTGGGTAAGGCCGCGAAACAGCGCGTAGCCCGGGAGCCTTCCAAAGAACGACGTCTCCATGCGCTCTCGGACTGTTCGTCCCGCCCGCGTACGCACGGCAGCGCCGACACTGAAGCAGATAATCATCACCGCCAACAGAGCCAAGGCGTTTTCAGCCGGAAATGTTTGCGGGAACAACGCCGCGATCGGTCGCACCAGGCCCACCACCGACCGCATTCCCTTGAGCAGCACCAATACGGCCAGGTATAACGGCAGCAGGACCAGGACGCCACCGACCGTGGCGTTGACAACGAATTCGCGTGCATATCTCATTTCTCAGCCTCCCGTGATCGCATGACTCTGTCGAGAAATCGGATCACTAGTAGCAGACGCGTCGATTCTCGCCCACTGACCTCGTACTATCCGAAAATTCGGCCGAAGGCTCAAGCGGGCCAGGCGGAGGCCCATACAGATAGACTCGGTCCATGGAACCGCTTCAGTGGCGGGAGACGAATCGGGGTCGCGTCTTTGGGGGGGACCGGACGCAATGTCCCGTAGTCCTACATTGACGCTGGCAAGTGATGGCAGGGAAGAACGTTCCGCGAGTGGCACACAAATGTTCAAAGTGGTACAGCGGAGCCCCAGGCGTAGCGTCTAGTCTCAGCGGAATGAACCTTTGCCCTCATTGCGGACGGCCGGCCACGGCCACGATTGTTGCGGTTCCTGAGCAGGTCTGTTTCGATCATGCCCTTGAATTCTGGAAGGGACTTCTTCTCAATGCTGCCCACCCATACAGCCCTGCGTAAAGGAGGAGGGGGTGTGCAGCTGCTGGGCGTGCGAGCAGATAAGGACGATCAATCGGAGGGCACTTGCCGTTGCGGCCGCTGGTCCGGCGCCTCAAATCCCCCGGCATTCCAATATTCGCCTCGCCTCGTAAAACTTAGCGCTGAAGCCGTCGGACCCGAGCGGACCAACGCATCAATCTTCAGTTTGATCTGCCAGACAACTCGTCGGTTGTATCGCCACTTAGCTGCAAGCGCACGAGGTCATCGATGAGGTCCCTGATGTCCTCCGCGCGTTTAGTGACAGAGCGCAGAATCGAACGCGCCATTGGAGAATTGTCGCCAGCTCCCGACACGAGTTGTCTGTTTGCTTCCGAACGGAAACCGATGGGTGAACAGCTGAGGTAGTCTTGGCGCTCATCAGCCTTCTTCTTGTCGCCAACACGGCGACGGGCAAGGTGGTCGGCGGGCGGACCTTCGCCTATAAGAACCATAAAGTTCTCATAGGCGTGGACCGCGACGGGAACGAACTCTTCTCCCACGTCGAGCGGCGCATCAACGATGAGGAGGCGGCGGTCGTGCGGCGCGTCTTCGAGTTGTACGACAGCGGATGGGGTCTCAAGCGAATCGCGAAACTCCTGACTCTCGAAGGACACCGGAGCCCAAGCACTATGAACGTAAGGATGGACTAGGGCGTGTCAAAGGATGGGCCACATCCACCGCTCGTGGGGTCCTGTCCTTCCTGGGACATAGGTAACACCGTATTCCGGACACATGGGTGAGGTGAATTCAATCGATCAACGCAACACCATATGGAATTGGAGGCGTTATGGGTGTGCGTTGGTCGAGGATGTCCTGGAGTGAGCGGAACGAGCTATGGGCGCGTTGGCGTCGCGGTGAGTCGCTACGCGACATCGCCCGGGCGCTTAAGCGCGTCTCGAGTTCGGTCTACGACATCGTGGGGCCGAGGGTGGCGTCGCCCCACGGCCGCGTCGACGATCCCGGCTCGCGTTGACCGTGACTGAGCGGGAGGAGATTTCGCGGCAGCTCGCCCGCGGCCGGTCATTGCGCGCCATCAGTCGCGCCCTGCGGCGAGCGCCGTCGACGATTAGTCGCGAAGTGGCGCGGAATGGCGGGCGCACCCTGTATCGCGCCGCGGCCCGCAGATCGACGCGCCTGGGGCCAGAGTCGGCGTCCCAAACGGTGCCGGCTGGCCACGCACCCTGCTCTCCGGCGCGCCGTTGCGACGAAGCTCGCGCGGCAGTGGTCGCCTCAGCAAATCTCGGGCTGGCTTCGATCACACGTTTCCAGGCGATCCTGAGATGCAGGTGTCGCCCGAGACGATTTATCGAAGTCTGTTTATTCAGAGTCGCGGTGTGCTCAAGCGCGCCTTGCTCGGGCAGCTCCGCCGCCAGCGCCACTTTCGACATGCGCGCGCCAGCGCTCGCATCCGTCCGACGCAAGGCCAAATCGTCGACGCCGTCTCCATTCGTCAGCGGCCCGCCGACGTCGCGGATCGCGCGTTGCCCGGCCATTGGGAAGGCGATCTGCTGGAAGGCGCGCGGGGCACCTATCATCGCCACGCTCGTCGAGCGCCAGTCACGCTACGTGATGCTGGTGCGCTTGCCAAACAAGGAGACGCAGACCGTCATTCGAGCGCTCGCCCGCCGCATCCGCCGGTTGCCGCAGGGGCTCATGAAATCGCTGACATGGGATCGTGGCAGCGAGCTCGCCGCGCATCGCGCATTCACGATGGCGACCAAGGTCCAGGTCTACTTTTGCGATCCCCAGAGTCCGTGGCAGCGCGGCTCCAACGAAAACACCAATGGCCTCTTGCGCCAGTACCTGCCACACGCGGCCGACCTTTCCGGCTACAGCCAAGCGCGACTGGATGCCATCGCACTGCGCCTGAACACCCGACCCCGAATGACGCTCGGATATCCAAACGCCAGCGGCTAAACTAGCGGAGATCGTTGCGTCGATGGGTTGAAAACGGGTCCACCCATGTGACCGGAATAGACCACCGTTGGTATGGTGCGCCCGGAGGGACTTGAACCCCCGGCCTTCAGGTTCGAAGCCTGCCGCTCTATCCAACTGAGCTACGGGCGCGTTCTCCGATTCTACTATGCTAGAATCTGTTTTCGCTCACCCTTCGAGTCTGGTCACCCGATCATCTCGCTGTTGGGAACGTCGCTGGGATCGTGAGTCCCGTGGCCGGATGACCCGACGAGTGGATGCACAGCGACTCGATGACCCAATTCGCGATCCTGATTGGGGCCGGTAGCTCAATTGGCAGAGCAGCAGACTCTTAATCTGCGGGTTGTGGGTTCGATTCCCACCCGGCTCACCATTGACAACAAAGGACTTACGACGATGTGCTCGTCGGCCTCAGAGGCGCTCGGATGCGCCTGGGATGCGGATAGATGCGTGTCGTCGAGCAGATTCGACGAGCTTGTCCTTCGACGCATCGGGCAGCCAGTGCGCGTACACCCGCAGCGTGATCGACGCGTCCTTGTGTCCGAGTTGCCGACTCACATAGGTGATCGGCGCGCCGTCCTGCAAGCAGCAGCGACGCGAACGTGTGCCGCATCTGATGCGGGCCGCGGCGGTGGAGCTCGGCCGCATCCAACACGCGATTGAGCGCCTTGCGCACGTTGGATTCGTCGAGGGCGGTGCCGCTCACGGACGCGAAGACCCACTCCGGGCGCGGCAGCCCCTTGCCAGCCAGGCGAGCCGCTCCCGACGCCGCCACAGCCGCAAGGCGACTTGCAGTTGCCGCGAGAGGTCGACGCGCCGCCGCTGATGGTTCTTGGGTGTCGTCAGGAGCCCGCGCACGAGATTGCGCTGCACCTGGACGAAGCCGTACCGCCAATTGATGTCGGACCACTGCAGGGCCAGCAGCTCGCCGGCCCGGAGCCCGGTCCGCAGCCCGCAGAGCAGCCACGGATACCAGTCCGGGAACCGTTCACGCGCCACCGCGAGGAGCTGGGCCGATTCGTCCTTGGTGAACGGATCAATGGCGGCTCCGGATCATCGCGCGGTGCGGAGGTATTTTCCGAGGCGGAGCGCCGGATTGGCCGGCAGCACGTTCGTCCTCCACGGCCTGCGACAGGATCGTGCTGAGCGTCCGGGCGATGCCGCGCACGGTTGTGGCCTTCAACCCCTTCGCCCGACAAGCGGTGACGAGCGCCCGGCAATCCGCCCGGCGTAAGGACGAGACGAGCCGCGATCCGAGCGCCGGCACAATGTGCTGCTCGAGATGGCCCTCGTAAAAGCGGACCGTGCTCGCCTTCAGGTTCAGTCGTGCCTGAATCAGCCAATCCTCGCTGTAGCGGTGAAAGGTCACATCGGAATCGTCCCCGCCGCCAGATGGAAATCGCCGCGGCCGAGCCGATCCCGGAGTTCCTTCGCAATGCGAAGGCGGTCGGCTGATCGCCGACCTTCTTCGAGCGCCGCCGGCCGTGGTGATCGATGAAGATCCACCAGGCGCCCCGATAGAATTTGACTTTGACGCCCATCTATAGCAATCCCGCGCATCACGATCGTCGACAATACGATCGACGGTCGGCGTCGGCATTCGACCGGAACTGCGCAGCCCACGCATCATACTCTGCCCGTTTCACGAGCACCTTCCCGCCGATCCGGTAGTGCGGCAGCGGGGCGACGGGATCGTGCAGGAAGTCGCGGAGCCTGACGAACACTGAGCCCGGCATAGGCGCTCAGACTGCGGAGAGACAGAGTACTCGGGCGCGCACGGAGTGACCGTCTGTCTCACGGCGTGCGCTCCACGGCATCGGCGTGGTAGCCGAGAATCGCGCCCAAATGCAGCCGCCAGCGGTGAATGCCGCACAGATCCGCCTCGGTGAGTGCGGGTCGACGGCTCGATCTGGAACTGCTGGTCCTGGTCGAGCGACATCGTGAACCCGCGCCGCTCCAAGTCCAGGGCGAGGAGGAGTGCGGGCGCCGGCACGACGAGCCCGCCTGTGAGCGAGATGAATTCGATCACGGGCGCCAGCAAGGCGAGCAGCGCCGGTTTGTGGCTGAGCAGCTCGGCCCGCCGCTCCGGGGTGAGGCTGCCCTTCGGTCCCTTGACGCGAAGAGTGTTGCCGCGTGCCTCGAACACCATGCCGGTCGTCCGTGCTAGGAGAAGAATCTCGTTGGACGTCACAGGTCCACCGTCTCGCTCTCGCCACCAGATGGGGTGTCTGCGGGCAACAGAATACGCCGGTCGACGCTCCCGTCGCCAGGCTGAGTCGCTGCAGGCAGCGGAGTAGCGGAAGTAGCGGAGAATAGTCCCACCGTCCCCGTCCACCGCCGGACTTTCTCCGCTACTTCCGCGTTACTCGGAGCCGTAGCGTGCGTATTTCCATCGTTCAGCGGGACGCCCGCCTCGGCTGTCGTCCTGGCTGGAGAAGGCCAATGACGCATCGGTGAGCACGGTCACGATGCGTTGGAGGTGGCCCGCGGACAGATGCTCTGGAACACGTCGTTAATGATCGTCCGAGCGCGTCAGCCCCGCCGAGCCCGCAGCCTTCAGCGCCGCCAGCAGCACGTCCGCCTGACGGTCCCCGAGGGAGTCACCGAAGATGTATGCAGCCGAATTAAAACAGAACCGCCAGACCTCAAGCGCCGCTCTAAGATGAGATGCCTGGACCACCTTTGAGCCGTCCCCCAGCGCGTAGAGACAAGCAAGGCGCATCACTTGGGCTTCGGCCCGTGCCGTTAGCGACCCCAGGAGGCCTGGTCGTCCAGTGGAGAGCTGGCGATAGACTCGGTGCCACAGGGCACCCGCATCGCGATCGCGACGAATCTCGCCGACCGTGCGTGCCTGCACGACGAGTGCGCGCAGGCGGTCCACCATGCCAGCCACCGGCACGAAGCCGCCGCCATCAGGGAGATACTGCGACCGCCGGACACAGGTCCACAAGAAACCTGTTCCGGAAGCCATTGGCGCTTTCGGTGGCCGTGAGGTAGCGCCGGACTTCGTCCTGCGTAATGCCCGCCATGAGCGAAATATGGGGGGCGGTCGCCCGCAGCGGGCTGTTC
>CAWFFB010000024.1:0-85759 GCA_963814975.1 uncultured Acidobacteriota bacterium
AGGCGGCACACGCTCAAGGCGGGCGGGCAATTCGGTTTCGGGGAACTAGGTGAGGACTGGTACACCACCAACGCCGATCTCAACCAACGCTATCGAAACGGTGTCCCGGACTCGGTGGTCGTCCATAACACGCCGACGTTTAGCAAAAACCGGCTGAATGCCGACCTCGGGTTCTACGTGCAGGACGCGTGGCATGTCACCGATCGTCTGACGCTCAGCCCGGGTCTGCGGTTCGAGTATCTCAAAGCCCAAACGGTGGCAGTGTCCCTTCCGGCGGGCCGCTTTGTGCCGGCCCGGGATTTCCCCGCCGTATCCAACCTGCCCAACTGGTTCGATCTGGCGCCGAGATTCGGCGTGGCCTACGACCTGACGGGCGACGCAAAAACCGCGTTGAAAGGCACCATGAATAAATACAACAGGAGTTACCTGGTGGACCTGGCGGCTCAGTACAATCCGGCTTTCCTGCAGACTGACACCCGCAACTGGCGCGACTGTGATTACACCCCGGGCACGTCCACCTGCTCGGGCCTGGCGTTGCCGACCAACGGCGACGACATCGCCCAGGACAACGAGATCGGGCCGAGCAACAACAAACTCTTCGGCGCGGCGGCCAACCGGCATTTCGACCCGGACAGCAAGCGACCGTACGACATCGAGTACACCCTCGGCGTCGAGCGCGAGGTGGTGCGTGGCCTGTCGGTAGGCGTCACGTGGATTCGGAAGGACTCGTACAACCTCCAGCAGACGATCAACCGGGCGATCAACGACTCCGACTACACCCCGTTTCAAGTGCCCAATCCGCTGCTGAACGGCGAGATCCTCACCATCTACAACCTCAACCCGAACAAGCAGGGGCAGGTCGATTTACTCGACACCACGGCCGATGGTTCGAAAGCGGGCCTCCACTTCAACGGCTTCGACCTGACCTTCAGCGCACGACTGCCCGGGGGTGGCAATTTGTTCGGAGGGTGGGCCGCCGCGCGATTGGTCCATGTCGCCTGTCAATACGTGCTTTTTGACGGCATAGCCGACTATTCCCCGCAGCTGGCAATCGCGTCCGATCCGAACGCACAACGTAACTGCGACCAGACTCAGCTCGACATTCCCTACCGGCACGGCTTCAAGCTCGCCGGCAACTACCCGCTCCCGCTGGGCCTGATGGTCGGGGTGTCGGCGGTCAGCCTCCCCGGTTCACTGATAGGCTCCACCGTGGCGGATCAATCGCTGTTTACGAACTGGAACGTTCCGAATAGCCTGTTTCCGGGCGGCCGGACTCAAACGGTCAACCTGCGACTGGACGAGCCGGGGAGCCAGTGGTTGGAGCGCTGGAATCAGTTGGACCTCAATCTTCGAAGGAGACTTCAGAGTGGGAAGGGTGGGGTTTGAGCCTGGCGTGGACGTGTACAACGTCTTCAACACCAACCCCGTGCTCACGGAGAATCAGGAATTCGGGTCATCGCTGGGAACGCCCATGAGGATCCTCCAGGGACGTCTGATGCGGCTCACGACCCAAATCAACTTCTAGAAAGAAACGGGACCGGTGTCACGCAGCAGGTCTGACCTCCACGGACAGACCGAGTTCTTCGAGGCGCCGAATGAGCCGCCGAGTGATCTGGGTTTTGTCGCGCCGTTCGAAGTGGTCGGCGCCGAGTTCTGGTACGTCGTCTCGTCTTTCAGAATGTGGTACGCCGCGGTCAGCATTGAGGCCGCGACGGCGAGAATGGCTTTCTTGGGTCCGCGCCGACTCTTGAGGCGGAGGAATTGCGCGCGAAGGTACGTGTTCCGCGTGCGGGCCGCCACCCACGCGACCTGGACGAGCGTGGTCTTGAGCCAGGGGTTGCCGGGGCGCGTCCGCGTCGAGAGCCGCTTCCCGGCACTTTCATGCCTGGCGAGGACAGAGGCCCGCCCACGACACCAGGTGTCCCGCAGTCGGAAACCGGCTCATGTCGACGCCAATTTCGGCGACGATGACGCGCGCGACCGTGCGGCCGACGGCGGGAATGGTCATCAGTCGGTCGATGGCCGCCTGAAAGGGCGCGAGGGCGTCGCCCAAGCGCGCCTCCACGTCGCGCACGGCGACCTCGAGCGCGTCGATCTGTGTCAGATGCAACCGCAGCAGAAATCGGTGATGCGGCGTCACGCGGCCCTTCAACGCGGCGACGACGGCCGGGCGCGACGCTTTCAGTCGACCCTGGCTGAGATCGGCGAGGCGTTCGGGGTCCTGCTCACCGTTGATGATCGCCTCGATCATCGCCCGTCCGCTCATGCCCATGACGTCGCTGATGACGCTGGTGAGCTTCAGGTTGGCGTCCTCGAGGACCTTCTGGATGCGCAACGTGTGCTGGGCGATCTCCCGCACCAATTGCTTGCGCGTGCGGGTCAGATCGCGCAGTTCGTGAATGGGCGCGGGCGGCACGAAGCTGCTCCGAATCAATCCATGCGCGAGCAAGTCGGCAATCCACATCGCATCATTCACGTCACTTTTGCGGCCGGGCACGCTGCGAATCTGGAGGGCGTTGGCGAGAATCAGCGCGAAGTGGCCGTCGAGCACGTGCCAGATCGGCTTCCAGTACACGCCCGTCGATTCCATGGCGACATGGGTGCAGCCGTGCGCCGTCAGCCAATCGGCGAGCGCCAACAGGTCGCCAGTCGTCGTCCCGAACGTGCGCACCTCCTGCTGCACGGTCGACCCCGACGCCACGCGAGCGCAGGCGACGACCGTTTGCTGATGCACGTCGAGGCCGGCACATCGGGGATAGAGGACCTCCATCATGACCTCCTCATCGTGTCAGCGAGGAGCCCGCATGATCGAAGTCTAGAAAACGTGCTCTCCGGTCTGCGACCGGTGGCAACAGTCTGGGGTGCTCGCGGGGCTCCGGGTCCGACTGATATACGGGCTCAAGGCACCATTGATAGACCGACCTCTGGGCTGACACGCAAGGCCTACTCTACGCCCTCCGCGTTTCATGCGCAGCGGGTCCGACCACGGGTGGGCGGCTGATATGGAACGAAGGGTGTCAAACCGGTAGTTTCACGCCGTTCCCGGTCTCGAAAAGGCCCGCTCTCGGACGAGGGCGGGCCTTGATGTTGTTGACGCAATCATCCTCACCAGAAAATCCCCTTTCGGGTCATCTCTGGGCACGCCGGAGAGGATCCTCCAGGGACGTCTGATGCGGCTGTCGGCCCAAGTCAATTCTGAGTGGAAAAGGCCGGCGTTCAACACGCCGGTTGGTTCAGATCGTTTGGACATCAACAAGTCTCAGGGCTGAAAGCTCAGGCTGCAGCGGCTTTGAGGATGCCGTAGTACCGTCGTGTTCGGGCTTAAGCCGGACCTGCCGATGGTTCGCGTGGCCAGGTGACGAGAGTTCTGCGATGGTGCACTTTCAGGGGACTCTTGTCGGCCCCAGGCCATCATCCTGCCGCGATTGCGCAACTGGTTTGGCGTTCAGTTTCTGAGATGGAGTGCCGAGAGGGAGAGTGGCACGGCCACAGTTTTCTAGTCTGCCCGCGCTTCGCAAGGGCCGCCAGGTAGACTGGGGCGCGGTGTACTTCGGTGTCGCGTCGTTCTCACGGCTCACAGCGCACAGTCGACAGGTCGTTGACGTCGACGCCTGCGCTCTGTCAACTGTCGACTACACGCAAGTGAAGTTCGGAATCTCCGTCTTCTTCCGAGGCCGTACAGACGCGGGGCCGGCCCCATTGGAGCCGGCCCCGCATTCCCACAATCATGATTGGGGGAACCGCCACATCAAATCACGAGCGCTAATCCTGCGTTGCCGCCCGGCCGGCCGGGATCACCATCGTGTGGTTGCGCTTCGGCACCTGTCCGACCGCGATCTTGGCGACTTCCTTCATCGACGGGATGTCGACCACCAACGTGAGGTTCCCCACCGGGTCGGCCACGTAGGCCCTCTTGCCGTCAGGCGTGACCGTCACCCAGGCGCAGCCCCTCCCGCTCAGATTGGCTGTCCCAGTCACCTTCAAATCAGGCAGCGAGTACGAGTAGAGCGCGTTGTTCAACCGGCTGCAGGCAACCATGGTCTTCTGGTCAGTGGTGACCGCGAGGCCGTGAGCTTCACCGGAACCTGACAGGATGGGCGATCTCCCAGCGGCCAACTTGGGGTATTCGATCAGCTCTTGGGATATCTTGCGCGTCTTGAAATCAATGACGCCAATCCCATTCTCGTCACCCCACTGGACGTAGATATTACGGGTCGAGCCATCGGGATTCTTATCGGAGGTCATCGGCCGGATACCATCGGGAAATTTAACCGACCACGCAGGCGTGTCAGTCTGAGCATCGAGGACGCTCACAAACCCCTTGGTGGGGTCGCCGGCGAACACGAACTTGCCGTCCTGCGTGACATACAGATTGTGGACGGGCCCTTCGGTACGGATGCTCTTGACCTTGGTGAGAGAGGCGGTATCGATCACATCCGCCACGCCCGGATTGTCCCCGACCGCGTGCCTGATTCCCACGTAGACTTTCTTTCCGTCAGGAGTAATCGAGATGTTGTTGGGACGGCCCGAGAGCGGGACCTTCTTGATGACCTTCAGCGTCTTGACATCGGCCACGTCCAGCGTGTTGTCAGCTTCATTGCTGACGTAGATCCGGGTTCCGTCGGGTGACGCCGTGACGCCATGGGCCGATTCGATGCCCGGGATCTCTCCCACGATCTTGTTCGTGACCGGGTCAATGAGATGAACTCGATCCCCGGCAGCGTTGCTCTGGAGGATCCGAACCTGGCCCTGAGCCGCCAACGGCAGCGTCAGGAGAAGGATCGCCAGAGGCTTCAAGCAGCAACGAACCACGTGAACGGTACTCATCGGCAGCTCCTCGAAAAAACAGGACGTTTACCTTCTCTACCCGCCAGTATCGGCTCGGCTCCCGTGAGCCGCCACGCGCAACCTACGACACGTGATGGACCGCGGCGTTCGTGTCGCGATCGTCCACGGTCCAGGAGAATCACTCCCCGCCGCACCCTCCGGTCAACTCGACGGGCTTCTCGGTCGCTTTCCGCCCACACACCCAATTCGCGAGTACCTGCCACTCCGGATTGAGGAAGGAGTTCCAGTGTTTGCCTCCCGAGTGGTAGAACGTACCGCCGATCTCGGACGCAAGCGGGTGAATGAGTAGTTTACTCTGACTCAGGCTGTGGGGGATCACCCGCGCTGCGACAACCTGGAAGTTCCGTTTGGACTGCTCCTCGGTCCAGGTGGTGGCCCCTTTCGCGAGTTCCTGGAGGCGCATGGGGGTCCCATGCATATGGCAGGAGGCACAGCGGGTGTGCCCTTCGCGCCTCGCCATGAAAATCGGCTGTACCTTTGTCTTGAAGTACTCGAAATCCAGAGCCGCCATTGCTGCAGAGCCGGGCGGCTGCCCCTGCTGGGCTCGCAGGACCGCCGAGGCCGGGTGTTGGATCAGCAGCGCGGCCACGAATACTAGCCAAAAGGCGATGGGCATCGCATTCCTCCTCAATTCGAGCTTGGCATCCCTCGCGTGAATACGAGCAGTTAAGGTGCAGTCGGTCGCAGGTTAAAGGATCCCGGGTCAAGAATCAACCGTTAAGATCGGCGGATTGTCGCGCATTTGAGAGGAAATGACGACTGTCCGGAGGGGAAGCGGCCGCCCCGCATGTACTGGCGTCATCGGCCAAAAAGGGATCGTAAGGCGTCGTCCAGGTGCTTGAACGTGAACGTGTAGCCGTGCCGCTCCGCCTTGGCCGGGACGGCCCGCTGGCCCGAGAGCAAGAGGGCTTCCGCCATCTCGCCCAGCAGAATTTTCAAGGCGGATGCCGGCACCGGCAGGAATGCCGGGCGTCGCAGCGCGTGTCCAAGCGCGCGCGCGAATTCCGCGTTGGTGACCGGCGCGGGTGCGGTCGCGTTGAGGGGGCCCGTCACGGCGGGGTGTCGAATCGCGAACCTCACCAGATCGGTCCAATCCTGTTGATGAATCCAGGGCCAGTATTGCCGGCCCGAGCCTACCGGCCCGCCGGCGCCGACGTAGAACGGCGGCAGCATTTTCGGCAGGGCCCCGCCATCGCGCGCGAGGACGATGCCCGTGCGGACGCAGACGACGCGCGTGCGTGCCTGAGCGCCCATCGCCGCAGCCTCCCAGTCCACCGCGACGCGCGCGAGGAAATCGGTGCCTGGCGGATGCTCCTCCGTCACGATCTGATCGTCGACCGGGCCGTAGTAGCCGGTCGCCGACCCGCTGATGAACACCGCCGGGGGTGTGGACGCCCGCTCGATCGCGCCGGTGAGGCTGCGCGTGGCGAGCAGACGACTGTCGCGGATCCGTTGTTTCTGCGCCGTGGTCCAGCGCCTCGCCGCGATCGACTCGCCAGCCAGGTTGATGAGGGCCTCTGCGCCGCTGATGATCGACGCCCACGGGCCGACCGACCCGTCAGGTGTCCAGGAGACTGCGCGCGAGGGCCGGGGGCCCGGCCCTCGAGGCCGGCGTGTCAGGATGACGACCTCGTGACCGTCCTGCGCCAGGCCGCGGGCGAGCGCCTGTCCCAGAAAGCCCGAGCCGCCGGCAATGACAATGGGCATAGACCAGCGTGATGCATCCGAGTCTGAAGTCTCAAGTCTGAAATCTCAAGTCTGAAGTCTCAAGTCTGAAGTCTCTCGAAGTCTAGTCAAGTCTCAAGCTCAAGGCTGAAGCCTGAACAGATTTGAGGTTTCCGCCCGTGAGGGTTGAAGGGTGCTCCAGTGCGGGGCGCTTGACAGCGGACGCGCCATGTAATTAACTAACCAGTTAGTTGATATGGGTCGCCCCCCGCGCGTCTCGCCCGACCGCCTCCTCGCCGCCGCCGCCCTGGAGTTCGCCGAACGCGGCTACGCCGGCGCGCGCGTCGATCGCATTGCCCGCCGTGCCCGCGTCAACAAGGCCATGCTCTACTATCACTTTCACAGCAAGCAGGGCCTCTACCGCGCCCTGCTCCGCCAGATTTTCAGCCGCGCCAGCGAAGCCCTCAGGGCCGTCGCCGCCAGCGACCGCCCGCCCGCCGAGAAAATCGACCGCGCGATTGCCGGCATCGCCGCCTTCATCCGCGAGCACGCGTTCTTTCCCGCGATCATGCTCCGCGAGGTCGCCGAAGGGGGCGCCCATCTGGATCGCGAGACGCTCGCCACGCTGGCCGCCATCCCCCACGCCGTGAGCGCGATCATCGCCGACGGGATCGCCCGCAAGGTCTTTCGCCCCGTGCACCCGCTCGCGGCGTACTTCACGATGCTCGCCCCCCTTGCCGTGTACCACGCCGGCGCGCCGATTCGCAACGAGCTGGCGAGCGAACATCTCGTCGACGGCGGCGCCCTTTCGCCCGACGCGTTCGTCCGGCACGTGCAGGAGACGATGCGAAGGGCGCTCGCGTCCGACCCGCCGGCCCTGCCTCGGCGTCGCAGGCCACCGCGGTCCGCCGCTGCTCCCTCGTCCCGCAAACGGTCGCGCGCAGACGCCAGTCCGAGGATCCCGTGATCACACCAAAGTCCCGCGTCCTGGCCGGATCGCGAGCAGCCGTCCTGGCGCTTGCCACGATCGCGGCTGGCGCGTGCCGGCCGGAGCCGCCGGCCGATCGCATCCGTGTCTCCGGGCAGATCGAAGCGACCGAGGTGCAGGTGGCCACGCAGGTTGCGGGACGGATCCTCGGGCTGAAGGTCGCCGAAGGCGATCGGGTCACGGCCGGCGCGGTTGTCGCCTGGCTGGATACCGCCGACGCGGCGCTCGGCCTCGCGCGTGCGCAGGCGGACCTCGCACAGGCCGACGCGCAGCTGCGGCTGTTGCGCGCCGGCGCGCGGGCCGAGGACGTGCGCCAGGCGGAGGCGCAGGTGGCCGCCGCGCAAGCCGACGCCGCGGCCTCGGACGCGGAGCTCGCCGCGGCCCAGATCGAGGTGGATCGCTTCGAACGCCTGCTCGCATCCAACTCGGGCACCCGCAAGCAGCGCGACGACACCGCGGCGCGGAGGGATGTGGCGCGGGAACGCGCGGTGGGCGCCCGCGATCGCGTCGGTGCCGCCCGCGAAAATGTCGCGCGGCTGCGCGCCGGCGCGCGACCGGAAGAGGTCGACGCCGCCCGCGCCCGCGTCGCCGCCGCAGACGCGCAGATCGCCACCTGGCAGAAGGCGATCGCCGACGCCACCGTCGTGGCGCCGATCGCCGGCATCGTGACCCAGAAGCTGGCGGATGCGGGCGAGCTCGCCCAACCGCGCGCGTCGATCGTCACGATTACCGATCTGGATCATGCGTGGGCGAATGTGTACGTGGACGAGCCGTCCGTGCCGCGCCTCCGCGTGGGCCAGCCGGCGACCTTGTTCACGGATGCCGGCGGTCAATTGCCGGGCACCATCAGCAACATTTCCACGCGCGCGGAGTTCACACCCAGGAACGTCCAGACCGCCGAGGACCGCTCGAAGCTGGTGTATCGCGTCAAGGTGTCGGTGGACAACCGGGAGGGCATGCTGAAAGTCGGGATGCCCGTCGAGGCGGAGATCCAGTTTGTCCAATAGCGCCATCACGCTCGACCGGGTGTCGAAGCGGTTCGGCCCGACCGATGCGGTCCGCGAGCTGTCGTTCTCGGTCGACCCTGGCGAGATGTTCGGCCTGATTGGCCCGGATGGGGCCGGCAAGACGACGACCATTCGCATGATCTGCGGCCTGCTGCGCGCCGAGGCGGGCCAGATCCGGGTCCTCGGCGTCGATCCGGTCGGCGAGCATCGGCGGCTCACCGATTCGGTCGGCTACCTGTCCCAGCGCTTCAGCCTGTACGCCGATCTCAGCGTGGACGAGAACATTGCGTTCTTCGCCGAAATTCACGGGGTGCGCGATCACGCTCCCCGCCGGGATCGCTTGCTCGCGATCACTCAGCTCGCGCCCTTTCGTTCGCGATTGGCAGGCAAGTTATCGGGGGGCATGAAACAGAAGCTCGCACTGGCCTGCACGCTCATTCACGAGCCGGCGCTCATCGTCCTTGACGAGCCGACCACCGGCGTCGATCCGGTATCGCGCCGCGAGTTCTGGAAGCTGCTCTCGGAGTTCCTCGATCAGGGGATCACGATCGTCATGGCGACACCGTATCTGGACGAAGCCGAGCGCTGCTCGCGAGTGGCGCTCCTTCACGAGGGCCGTCTGCTCGCGCTCGATACCCCGGCCGCGCTGCGGACCACGCTGTCAGGCGTGCTCCTCGAGGTCATCGCGGCCGATCACCGCCGGGCGGCCGATGCGCTCCGGAAGATGCCCGATGTCTCGAGCGTGGAGATGTTCGGCGAGCGTGCCCACGTCCGGCTGGTCACGTCGGACGACAGGGCCGCGGAACGAATCGCTTCGGCGCTGGCCGCGTCGGGGCTGGTGGTCGAGAGCGTGCGTCCGATCACGACTTCGCTCGAGGATGTATTCATCGCCCGGCTCAGCGAGGCGCGGTCATGAACCGTGTGCTCGCCGCGGCGCTTCTGCTGATCGCCTTGCCCGCGGCCGCCGTGGCCCAGCCGGAACCGACGGGTGCTGTTTCGCTCACGCTCGATGACGCGATTCGTCGGGGGCTGGAATCCAGCCACCGACTCGCCGAAGCGATCGCACGCGGCGAAGCCGCCGGGGCCGCCGCCGATCAGCAGCGCGCCGCGCAGCTGCCGCAGGTGGCGGCGCAAGGCGGCTACGCGCGGACCAATCACGTGCAGGAGTTCGGGGTGCTGCTGCCGAACAACCAAATGCGGGTCATCTATCCCGACCTTCCGAATAATTTCCGCACGCGACTCGACGTCCAGTGGCCCCTGTATACGGGCGGGCGCCTGGCAGCGGTCGAACATGCGGCGCGGACCGAGGCGGCCGCGCTGACGATCGAACTCGACGCGGCCCGCGCTGACCTACGCCTGGAAGTGACGCGCGCGTACTGGAATCTGCTGACGGCGGTTGAAACCGTGCGCGTCGTCGACGAATCGCTTGCCCGCACTCGCGCGCACCTCGTTGAGGCGCGAAATCAGCTCGACGCGGGCCTCGTGGCGCCGAACGATGTGCTGACCGTCGAGGCGCAGGAATCGCGGCAGCGGATGCTCGGCATCCAGGCGCGCGCCAATCGAGACGTAGCGGAGGCGGAGCTGGGACGGCTTGTCGGTGTCTCACCAGGCACCCCTGTTCAGCCGGTGACCGCGTTGGAGGCGCCCGGTGCCGAGCACACCGATCTCGCATCGCTCGTCGAGGTCGCCCGTCAGAGCCGGCCTGAGCGTGCCGCGCTGCTGAAGCGGGTGGAGGCTGCCACGGACCGGGAAAAAGCCGCAGCCGCCGGCATGCGACCGACCGTCGGTGTCGTTGCCGGGCTCGATTACGCGCAGCCGAATCCGCGCCTCTTTCCCCGAAGCGCAGTGTGGGCCGAATCGTGGGACGCAGGCATCAACGTGAACTGGCCGCTGTTCGACGGCGGCAGAGGGCGGGCAGAGGTGGCCGAAGCAGCCGCCCTCGCGCGCGCGGCGCAGGCGCGGGTTGCGGAGTTCGACGCCGTGCTCGCCGTCGAGCTGCGGCAGCGCCTCAGCGAGATCGAATCCGGTCGCGCCGCGATCGCCGCCGCCGGCGATGCCCTCCGTGCGGCGACGGAGGCGCGCCGCGTGGCCGGCGAGCGGTTTGCGGCCGGCGTCGCGCCGAGCACGGACGTCCTCGATGCCCAGGTCGCGGTGCTGCAGGCGGCGCTCGATCGAACGCAGGCGGTGGCGAACGCGCGCCTTGCCGAGGCGCGTCTGGCCCGTGCTCTCGGACGCTGACGTGGCGACATGGGAACGCGACGCCCATCACGCCCCCCGGAGAGGAGCTTCGTGTGCGTGGCCTGCTTCGTGGTTTGCAGGTTGTGAGGACAAGTGACGTCAGCGATCGTCGTTAACAACCTCACGCGCCGCTTCGGCGATTTCGTGGCGGTTGACCGCCTGAGCTTCGACGTGGAGCAGGGGGAGATCTTCGGCTTCTTGGGAAGCAACGGCGCGGGCAAGTCCACGACGATCCGCATGCTGTGCGGCTTGCTGAAGCCGACGAGCGGGACCGCGACGGTGGGGGGCGTCAACGTCAGCCGCGATCCCGAAGGCGTCAAGCGCCGGATTGGCTACATGTCCCAACGCTTCTCGCTGTACGAGATGCTGACGGTCGATCAGAATATCCGGTTTTTTGCCGGGATCTACGGGCTTGACGGTGCCCGTCTCGAAGCCCGCCGCGAGTTCGTCCTCGAGATGGCCGACCTCCACGGGCGCGAAAATACCCTCGCTTCGGACCTGGCCGGTGGCTGGCGGCAGCGCCTCGCGCTCGGTTGCGCCATCCTTCACGAACCGCCCATCGTGTTCCTCGACGAACCCACCGGCGGCGTCGATCCTCTGTCGCGCCGCCACTTCTGGATGCTGATCGATCAGCTGTCGGCCGCCGGCGTCAGCGTGCTGGTCACCACGCACTACCTCGATGAGGCGGAGCACTGCCACCGTATCGCGATCATCCACGGCGGTCGGCTCGCAGCGCTGGGGTCGACGGGCCAGCTCAAACGGACGTTCGCGCAGCGGATCATTCTCGAGATTCAGGCTCACAAACCGGTGGAAGCGATGCGGCTGCTCGATCAAATGCCGGAGGTGGAGAAGACCAGCGTGTTCGGGACGGCCGTCCACGCCGTGATGAAGGCGGGACACAACGACGCAGCCGGCCTCGTGAAGGAGCGCCTGAGGGCCGCAGGCATTTCCGTCGCGGCGGTCGCTCCCGTTCAACCTTCGCTCGAGGATGTCTTCCTCGAGGTCGCGTCCACGTCCGCCTAGCCATGCGGAAGGCCCTCGCCGTCGGCCGCAAGGAGCTGCGCCAAATCGCGAGGGACCGGCGGACCTTGATGATTCTCCTCTTCGTCCCAGCCTTCTTTCTGCTCGTGTATGGCTACGCGCTCAGCTGGGACATCCGCCATATCGCCCTGGCGGTGGAAGATCGCGACCAATCGCCCGACAGCCGGGCCCTGGTGTCGGCGTTCGTCAATTCCGGCTACTTCGATCTCGCCGGCATCATCGACAGCGAGGAGGAACTGACCCGTCTGATGGATCGCAACGAGGCGCGGATCGTGCTGGTCGTGCCTCGCGGCATGAGTCGTGATCTGCAGAGAGGACAGACCGTTGCCGTGCAGATCCTGCTGAATGGCGACAATGCGAACACGGCGACCACCGTCATGGCGTACGCGCGCACCATCGTCGAGAGCGAATCGGTCAGACGCCGCGTTGCGCGCGGGGAGACCGCGCTCGTCCCGCTCCTCGCCGCCGAGTCGCGCGTCTGGTACAACCCGCAGCTTCGCAGCACGCTGTTCCTGGTGCCGGGCCTGATCGCCTACATTTCGATGATCACCGCCGTCGTGTCGACGGCGCTGTCGGTGGTGCGCGAGAAGGAACGCGGCACGATGGAGCAGGTGCGCATGGCCCCGCTCAACGCCTTTTCGTTCGTTGCCGGCAAGACGATTCCGTATTTCGCCATCTCGCTGGCCTCGGCGATGGCGATCGTGCTGGTGGCGATGGTGCTGTTCGGCCTGCCGATGCGCGGGTCGTGGCTGCTGCTGCTCGCGGCGCTGTCGCTGTTCCTGGTCGGCGCCCTCGGGCTTGGTCTGCTCATTTCGAGCATCGCCGACACGCAGCAGGTCGCGTTCCAACTGGCGCTGCTCTCGTCGTTTCTGCCGACCTTGATGCTCTCGGGATTCATCTTTCCGATCGCGAGCATGCCGACGATCCTGCAGGGCATCACCTACGTGGTGCCTGCCCGGTACTTTCTCGTCGCGCTGAGAGGCATCGTGTTGAAGGGTGTCGGTGTGTCGGTGATCTGGGTGGACTTTCTCGCGCTCTCCGTGTTTGCCGCGGTCGTGTTGACGCTGGCGTCGATTCGGCTGCGCCGTCAGTGGACGTGACATGCGCAGAGTCCGATTTCTCGTCTGGAAGGAACTGATCGAGCTGCGGCAGGATCCCCGCCTCTTCGGTATCGTCGTCCTCGCGCCGATTCTGCAGCTGTTTCTTCTGGGCTACGCCGCCACCACCGACGTGCGTGACGTGCCGGTGGTGGTCGCCGACGCCGATCGGTCGACCGAGAGCCGGGCGCTGATCGCCCGGTTCGACGCTTCGCCTTCCTTCACGGTCGTCGACGTTGTCGCCGGCGTGCACGAGGTCGATCCGTACCTCGAACGACAAATCGCCTGGATCGCGCTGGAGATTCCCCCCGGCTACGGTGCCGCGATCGGCGCCGGGCGGCCCCAGACAGTCCAGCTGCTGGCTGACGGCAGCGATGCCAACTCTGCCGGCGTGTCGCTCGGATACGCCGGCAACCTCATTGCCACCTACGCGCAGGAGCTGGCGGGGCGGAAGCTGGCGGCGCAAGGCGGGCCCGTCGGAACGGGCGGGGAAGGCGCCATCACGCCCGAAGTGCGCGTGTGGTTCAATCCGCGCCTCGAGAGCCGCGACTTCATGATTCCCGGCGTTATCGCATTGCTGCTGCTCGTCGTCACCACGAACCTGTCGTCGATGGGCATCGTGCGCGAGAAGGAGCTCGGCACGCTCGAGCAGCTGAACGTCACGCCTCTTCGCCGCTGGGAACTGATTCTCGGCAAGCTGCTGCCCTACGCGCTCATCGGGATCATCGATGTTGCTCTCGTGCTGGCCGTGGCCGTGGGGTGGTTCGAGGTCCCGATGCGGGGGAGCCTGGTGCTGTTGCTCGCAATGACGCTCGTCTACCTGATGAGTACGCTGGGACTGGGGTTGTTCGTCTCGACGATCTCGTCGACGCAGCAGCAGGCGATGATGACAACTACGTTCTTCTTCCTGATGCCCATGGTCCTGCTGTCGGGGTTCGTGTTTCCGATCGAAAACATGCCCGAGGTCATCCAGCCGATCACCTACCTGCTCCCGCTCCGATACTTTCTCGTGATACTGCGATCGATCTTCCTGAAAGGCGTCGGTCTCGAGACCTTCTGGCCCCAGGCGCTGGCGTTGTGCGTGTGGGGGCTGGCAGTGCTGGCGCTCGCGATTGCGCGCTCGTCGAAGCGTGCCGCGTGAGTCCGGGCGGTTCTTGCGGCGAGCTTTGTTAGAATCGGCCGCGGTTCACCGTGCCCTCTGGGCTGACTGGGATTCATCATGTTTGTTGGACACCTCGCGGCTGCGCTTGGAGCAAAGAAGCTGGAGCCGCGTATTTCGCTCGGCGTGCTGGTCGCTGCGGCGTTCGGACTCGACCTGCTGTGGCCGGCGTTCCTCCTCCTCGGCGTTGAGCACGTTCGTGTGGACCCGGGAAACACGGCGTTCACGCCGCTGGCGTTCGACAGCTACCCTTGGAGTCACAGCCTTGCCGCCGCCCTTCTCTGGGGGACCGTCGCAGCCGTCGCGACCGGCGGGCTAGACGGCCTCCGGCCGCGGATCCTGATCGCCGCGGCGGTCGTGAGCCACTGGGTTCTCGACTTCATTACCCATCGCCCGGATTTGCCGTTGTGGCCGGGCGGCCCCCCAGTCGGTCTGGGGCTCTGGAATTCGATTCCAGGAACGATTCTCGTCGAGGGCGCGCTGTTCGTCGTGGCCATCGAGGTCTATCGCCGCACGTTCAAGGCCCGCGATCGCGTCGGCCGCTGGGCCTTTTGGGGGTTGATCGTCCTGACGACCGCGATCTGGATCAGCGGTCCGTGGTCGCCGCCCCCGCCGAGCGCATCGGCGATTGCCGCCGTGGGTCTCGGACTGTGGTTGTTGCCACTCTGGGCGCTCTGGATCGAGCGTCACCGTTAGAAGGTCTGTCGCTCGACCCACTCCCGCAGAAGCGAGTCGACGACAATGTATCTGCTCCCTTCGCGGTTCACGATATCGTCCCGCACGAGCGCGGCGAGCGCGGCCTGCATCGTCGATGGACCTGCGAGACGATGGCGGGCGCGGACGTCTGCCGACAGCAGTTCGCGGCCCTCTTCGACGACGACGGCGCGGAGGGCGGCCCGCTGCGCCAGCGTGAGCCGCTGCCAGAGGGCCTCGAACATCATCTGATGTTCGGCGAGCAGGCGCTTGAGCGCCTGATGAAGGTCGTCGAGCGTCGCGCGGCGGCGGGACGCGCTCCGTACCTCGTCCCACGTCTCGTGCGCGAGCCGCTGCACGTCGTACGGCAGATTTCCCGCGAGCTCGACGACCGCCGCGCCGAGCCCCGGTTCCGCTCGAATGCCCGATCGCGTAAACCGCAGGTCGATGGAGGCGGCAAATTCGTCCGCGGGGATCTTTTCCAGTCGCATCACCGGCCCCGCCTTGTAGAAGGGCCGTTTGGGTCCGATCATCCGTTCCATCAGGCTCGGCTCCGATCCGGCGAAGACATAGCCGACATCGCGCTGATGTTGAACCGCGGCGCGCATCGCGTGCTCGACCGATCCCCCGTTGAACCCGCCGATCGCCTGAAACTCGTCAAGCGCGACCACCACCTTCCGGCCGTGCGCCTCGGCCAGCCTGGCCGGCAGGGTGAAGACTTCCTCCGCCAGCCGGGCGATATCCCGCTCGGAGCGCGCCGTCGGGAAAGACACCGTCAGTCCGCCACGCGGTGACGAGTCGGGTGCGTACCGGACGTCGGCCCTGGCCGACCGGACGACCTCGCGGAGCCAGGTCCGGGCCCGGCTGCCCTGCGTGTCGGCGGCGACCAGCGCCCGCGCGTAGCCCTCGAGAAACGCGACGTACGAGCTGAAGCTGCTCACCGTGACATCCACGGCCAGCGCGCCGCGGCGCACCATGGTGGTCAGCGCGCGGCGGATGAGCGACGACTTGCCGTAGCGCCGCGGCGAAATGAGGAAGATCTTCTGCGCGGCGGCCAGGTCCGCCACCAGGCGGTCCAGCTCGACGACGCGGTCCACGAACGCCGCCGCCGGCACGACTTCGCCGTAGACGAAGGGGTTCTGCATTACGCTAACTCCTGTAGCCATTACGGTATAGCACGTAACGCGCTGTGGCGATCTGAATTAGTCAGATCGGCATTCGGCCTGGTGCGGGAGTCGTCTCCCCTCGCCGGAATCGAGTCCCGCCGCCTGGCCACGCCTCAGCGCTTTCGCGAAGGCTGCCCACAAGACAGCGCACGACCGACCAACCATCAGGCCTCGTGGACTCGACGACCCGGAAACCGGACCCTGGTCTTTTCGTGGTTTCGTGGCAGGCCTCAGTAGTAGTTTCGCGGCAGGTCGAGGATCACCCTCCGCCGAATCAGATCGGCGAGATCGCCGGCCGCCGGTCCACCGCTCGCGAGCGCTTCCCACGCTGCGAGATCGAGTTCTGTCCCGTCCGGCAGATACTGCCGGCAGGCGCCGTATTCATCCTCATAATCAGCGGACGGAAAGCGCAGATGGAGGCGGAGGCGGCGGCCGTCGCGTTCGGTGTGGTACAGCGGGTTTATCCGGAAAACTCCAAGCGGAAGGGATGGTGTGGCGAGCTGATGGGCACGGTAGACGTCCGCATGTCGCGTCGCCACGATGGTCAGGGCCGGGTCGGCATCGAGGGTCGCATCGTGGTCGCGACGCGACAGATCGAGCGAGCCGCTGGAAACGAGGTCCTCGAGGAGCCTGGCTTCACCGAAAATGCGCGGCTCAATCGCTTCGAAGAGGTCGCGATACCCGGCCGGCGACAGCGGCTGCCCGTGCGATGGGCTCCACGCGAGCTGGTTGTGAGTGTGATTGATCACGACGGCCCCCTCCTCGCCGCCCGCGGCACGACCCGGATCGACCAGCCGCTCCATCTCCCCGACGAACTGTCGCTTGGTCCAGATGTACTGGAATGCGTCCGAGCACATCGCCAGCCCGAAGGCGCCGCGGGCGAATGGAAGCGGCGCATTGCCGTCGCAGCAGACCGCCTCGCAGCCAGGCGCGACGAAGCGGCGCGCCAGCCACGTCTTCGCGAAATAGAGGTCGGCTATCACCGGCGCCGGTTCCGACAAATCCAGCAGCGAGCGGGTGAGATGGCCGGATCCGCCGCAGATATCCACGGCCCGACGGCTGCCGTGGAGCACCGTCCCCGCGACGGCGCGGATGACGGCGTGCGCGACGACGTAGGTCGGATCGGAAAAGCGATAGAGAAAATAGCCGCCTTCGAAATTCGGGCCGAGTGCTTCGACGATGTCCTTGTACGTCGAGGCAGCGGACAAGACCGCCGCTTCGAAGCGCGCAGCTTGCGCGCCGTCTTCCAGGCCGACCATCGTCCGCAACGCCCGCTCCGGTGTTCCCGCCTCGATCTGATCCCGAGCCGCGGTGGCGTCCGGCCGAAGGTGGAGCACCGGGATGCCGGCAACGATCGGGAAGATGCAGCAATGGCACCCCAGGATGCCGTCGAGGATCTCGTCGTCGTCGCGCCGATGGAACATCGACGCCACGAGGTCGAGTCTCCCGCCGCAGTACGGACACCGCAAGACGTCGAGCGTTGATACCTGCATATGCGTCTGTATCGTCTGCCGCTTCGGATGGCTAGCCCGAGCGCGGTACGGAAAGCCGTTCGAGCACCGCAGCCTCGGTCACATTTCCGGGCGCCCGATGAAAGTGCTCGACGCCGAGCCAGCGCCGCGCATCCGCTTCGTCGATCTGGTCGAAGGGATGGTCCGAGCCCATCTGCGTGCGATGGCAACGAATGGCGGCGAGCTTGCGCGGCACCCAATCACCCACGTCTACGACCAGTGTGGGCGCCTCGGCTTCGAGGCCGAAGGCATCGGGCACCAGACTCCAAAAGCCCTTCGGGGGTGGCACCCACCCCCCGGCCTTGCGCCCGATCGACGATGGCCCGCATTGCGCCACGTGGCATCGTGACGTAGTAGAGAGGAGGGGCGAGGGCGCCGAGCGACCGCACGGCAGTTGTGGTCCGCTCGTGCACGCCGACATGGTCGAGGTGCCAGTACAGCCCGTCTTCGCCGAACGTGATGACCGCCGCCGGATCGTACCGGCGCAAGGCCATGACGATCTCGGCGTGGAACTCGGTTACGTGCGCCCACTGCAGGTCGCCGTCGGGGTGATCGAGCATGATCAGGTGCGGCGATCCCGAGCACCTCCGCCGCCCGGCGCGCTTCCCACGCGCGACGCGGCGCCAGCTTGTCGTCTCGGGCGGGACCGGTGCTCGACCCACGCTCGCCATGTGAAGCGCAGATGACGATCACCCTGACGCCGGCATCGGCCAGCCTGGCCAGCGTCCCTCCGCACGCGAGCGATTCATCGTCGGGGTGCGCGAAGACCGCGAGAACGGTCGCCGGTTACTCATCGCCACGATGCGAATCGACGATCCGGCGGTAGACGCCGACGTATTCATCGACCATGCGGTCGACCCCGAAGCGCGACACCGCATGCTGCCGCACGCGCCGGCGATCGAGGGCGACGACGCGCGGAAGCGCATTCACCATCTCATCCAGGGTATCGACGACAAGCCCGGTGACGCCATCTTCGACGACCTCGCGCACGGCGCCTCGATCGAGCGCGGCGACCGGCGTTCCGCAGGCCATCGCCTCGGCCAGCACGAGACCGAATGGTTCGCGCGCCTGGATCGGATACAGCAGGGCGCGGGCGCCGCCGTAGAGCTTCACCTTGGCCGGAAAGTCGGCCTCGCCGAAATAGCTGACGTGGATGCCATCGACGAGGGGTGCGATCTTGTCGCGATAGTAGCCGTCCTCCGCCGCAGCGAGAATCAACCGCATACCGGCGCGTTTGGCCACCTCGATCGCCTGCAGCACCCCCTTGCCCTCCGAAAAACGGCCGAGGAAGAGAAGATAGTCGTCCGGCGCCTCGCTGAATGTGAACCGGTCGGTATCGATGCCGTGAAGGACCGTGGCGACGACGTTGGCACCCGACAGCAGGAGCGCCTGTTCGTTCGAGATGGCGACGAACGGCGCCTCCGGGTACCGTGCCCACAGAGCGACTTCAGCATCGCTCGGCGAATGGTGCAGCGTCTGGACGATCGGGACCGGGGTCAGCCTGGTGAAGGCCAGGGACATCGGATAGTACGCCGCTTCATAGTGGATGATGTCGAACTCACGGGCGCGCTCGACCGCCGCCGCGAGGTTCAGCATCTCGTACATCTCCCACGGCCACATGTGCTG
The DNA here is from genome assembly GCA_963814975.1 of uncultured Acidobacteriota bacterium. Classification (GTDB taxonomy): domain Bacteria; phylum Acidobacteriota; class Vicinamibacteria; order Vicinamibacterales; family CAVVIG01; genus CAVUXJ01. Next base: position 19,040 of record CAWFFB010000024.1, read on the forward strand.
GTCGTGCCAGTAACCATGGGAGAAGATCGCGTGCAGCGTCGCCGCGGTCGTTGAATCTCCCGTCGCAAAGAGGGTCACCTCGTGACCGCGGGCGACGAGGCCCTCGGTCAGCTGCGACGTCATCTGCTCGACCGATCCGGACTTGGGCGGCGGAATCGTCGTCGCCACGGGCCCGACGTGCGCGATCCGCAGCGGGCCTGGATGGGTGTCGAGCACCCGGCGCGGCTCACTCATGAGGCGGCTTCCTCCAACAGGCGGTTCAGGACACGGCTGGCGTCGAAGTGCTCGCGGGCGATCTCGACGGCGTGCCGCGCGTGCCGCGGATAGTCGCCGTTGAGGCGTTCGATCCCGGCCAGCGCCTCGTCCGGCGTGGAGAAAGCGATGAGCCCCTCGCCCGCAGGGAGATGCGCCGTCCAGCCCGTGTCCTGCGCGAGCGCGGGACGCCCCGACGCCAGATAGCACTCCGTGCGATCGCTGAACCACCCCGAGTTGGTCGACACGTAGGTATGCTTCGCCACCCCGAACTCGGCCTTCGAGCGATGGATGAAGTCACGGTAGTCCCACAGCGTTCGCGACACGCCCATCGCGTCGACCGTCGTCCAGCCATGCGTGGCCAGCAGCTCCCGCGGGCCGTTGACGGCGAGCTCGAAAGGTTGGGCGGTCCGCGACGGCAGGTCGATGTACTTCACGAACTCCACGTCCTTGTTGCCGCCCACGTCCGTGAAGCTCTCGATCTGCCACGTCATCACCGTCGTGAAACGGCCTGCCAGGCGCGCGGTCAGTACGCCATTGGTCGAGGACGATCGGCTGCCACGTCGGTCGCCACACGAAGTCGCCCACGGGTACCGGCGACGCGGCGGTTCCGATATTCGCTCCGAACGTGAACAAGCGATCGAACCGCTTGAAGAACTCGACGTACCACGGCTCGGCCTTGGCGATCGCGAGTTGCGTGAACGCCGGATCGGAGTCGATGAACGCCGATCGCGGGATACCCGCGTACTCGTCTCGCCAGAACCACGAGCCGCCGGACAGATTCAGGAACAGGTCGGCATCGGCGCAGAATCGCCGGACCGCGGCGGCGCTCCGGCCATGATAGCTCCCGTCGTAGTTGACGAATGCCCATCGCTCTCCGAGGCCGAACGGCTCCAGCGCGCGGTGGATGTAGGAAGTGCCGTAGGCCGGATCGGTGCAGCGCGTGTTCAGCACGGGATCGTAGACGCACTCGCCCGTGTCCTCGATGTAGAAGACGTCGTGCCCGAGCGCGCGCAACCCCAGGAGATACATCAGCGAGCACCAGGTGACGCCCCCAAACGGGTACCGCGCGATGATGCCCGCCACGAGGATCTTCATCGCCGCCGTTCTACGTTCTGCGTTCTGCGTTCGCCGTTCTGCGTGCTACGTTCTGCGTTCGGCGTTCGTCGTTCGCCGTTGGGTGCGCTCATGTCCGGGCTGCTTCAATCAGTTCGTCAACCGTTTCCGGCTCGTCGAGCGATCGGCCGACGGAGAGCCGGGCGCACATGCGGCGGTACAACTGGCTCGACGCGAGCAGTTCCTCGTGACGGCCCTGCGCCGCAATCCGGCCCTCGTCGAGCACCAGAATTCGATCGGCATCCTTGACGGTCGACAGACGGTGCGCGATCACCAGCGTGGTACGGCCGGCACGCAGGCGCCGCAGGGCGGCAAAGACGATCTCCTCCGAGATGGCGTCGAGCGACGAGGTCGGTTCGTCGAGGATGAGGATGGGCGCGTTCTTCAGAATCGCGCGGGCGACGCTGAGCCGCTGGCGCTCGCCGCCCGATAGTCCGCCGCCGGCCTCCGCTATCTGCGTGTCGTACCGCTTGGGCAGCCGGGAGATGAACTCGTGTGCATGCGCGGCACGAGCGGCCTCTTCGATTTCGGCGTCGGTTGCATCGAGCCGTCCGTAGCGCAGGTTGTCCGCGATCGATCCGGCGAACAGCACCGGATCCTGCAGCACGATCGCGATCTTCTCGCGCAGCGATCGGATGCGGTATTGCCGCACGTCGCGGCCGTCCACCAGAACACGGCCTGCGGTCGTGTCGTAGAACCGCGGAATCAGGCTCACCAGCGTGGTCTTGCCGGCGCCGGTCAATCCCACGAGCGCCACCATTTCGCCAGGTGTGGCGGAGAACGCGATGTCGTGCAGGACCTTCGTGCCGTCCGGATACTGGAAATCCACATTCTCGAAGCGGACTTCGCCGGTGATCCCGGTTGCGTCGATCGCCTCCGGCGCGTCGAGGGTCTCCGGCAGCGTTGCGAACATCGCGCGAACGCGCTTGGCGCCGGCGAGGGCCCCTTGCAGCCGGCCGGTGGTATGAGCGATCTGGGACAACGGTCCGTACACGGCACCCAGATAGGCGATCACCACCATCAGCTCGCCCAGGCTCATGCGGCCCTGCAGGACGTGCGCGCCCCCGACGATGACGACGAGGGCCGTCCCCAGAATGGTGATCATGCTGACGACGACCGCGAACACCGACTCCTGCCAGGTGATGGCGATGCGGGCGGTCATCACCTCGGTTCCGAACCGCCGGTACCGATCCGCTTCGAATCGCTCGCGCGCGAAACTCTTGACCAGTCGAATGGCCGAGAACACCTCGTAGAGCCGCTCGATGAGCTTCGACTCGAGCTCCTTGACACGTTCGGTGCGGGTCACCAGCGTGCGCATGTAATACCGGAGGCAGAGGTACAGAAAGGGCACCACCGAAAGCGCCAGCAATGCGATCGTCAGATCCAGCGTCACCAGAACCGTGAACATCACCACGAGCGCGATCACCGAAGTGGCAAGCGGAAACAGCCCGCTCATCACGAGGTTCTCGATCGCGTACGCGTCGACGTCGATGCGGTACACGGCGTCGCCGGTGTTGGTGGTGATGTGATGGTGTAGACCGAGCGCTTGAATCTGTTCGAACAGGCGGCCCCGAAGCTCGTACACCATGCGCTGCCCGGTATCGACTTGCAGCTGAGTTGCGCAGGCAGTCACGAACTGATTGATCGCCTGGAGCAACACGCCGCCGACGACCACGAGCCCCAACAAGGCGACCAGGTTGCTTCCGGTCACTCCCGGCAGCCACGACCGGAAAGGCTCCGGAACCGGCTGCCGGTCGCTGCTCAAGACGTGATCGATCACGATCTTGAGCGGCCAAGGCTGCAGCGCGCCGAGACCGACCTCCAGGAGCAGCAGCACCGAGAGCAACGTGACCTGCCGGCGATGGGGGCGCAGGAACGCGAGCGTCCAGCGGAGGAGCGAGTCCGGCGCGCTCAATCGCCCGCTCCCTTCGGCACCGTCCCCGGCGGCTTCAAGAGTCTGAGGGGTGTCGCGGGCATCCCGTTCCGGCGGATGCTGAGCGACACGAGTCGATCGCGACTCGAGTCGGCGACCCACAACAATCCGCGTTTCGAGGCGAATGCGACGCGCGTGGGCTCGCCGAATGTCACGCGCGCTTCTTCGCCGACGTCTCGGATAATCCCGTCGGGCGTGACCGCCCTGACGCGTCCGTTGTAGTAGTCCGCGATGAAGAGCGTGAGCTGTCCCAGCGGTTCCGGCACGACCGCCAGGCCGGCTGGACCCGCCATGGTCGCCTGCGTGGCGGGGCCCCCGTCCCCGGTGTGTCCCCACGCGCCGCTGCCCGCGACGGTCGTGATGATCCGCGTGCGTGCATCAACCTTGCGCACGCGTTGATGGTGCATGTCTGCGATGTAGATGTCGCCGTTCGGCGCGATGGCCACATCGCTCGGCATATTCAGGTGCGCGCTCGTCGCCGGTCCGCCGTCGCCGACGGCACCATCGTCGGCGGGCGCGCCGTCGCCCGCGATCGTGTGGATGAACCCGGTGGTGTGGTCGATCATCCGCACGCGATAGTTCAGCGTGTCGGCGATGTAGACGTCCCCGTTCGGAGCGGCCGCCGCCGCGCTCGGCGTGTCGAGCGCGGCGGCGAGGGCGGGGCCGCCGTCGCCGCTCGAGCCGGTCTCGCCCGACCCGGCGATCGTCGTGATGATGCCGGTCGGCCAATCGACGCGCCGGACCCGGTTGTTGTGCGCGTCGACGACGAGCAGATCGCCGTCGGGACCGATGGCGACGCCGTCGGGGGTGTCGAGTTGGGCTTTCGTCGCCGGCCCGTAGTCGCCGGAGAAGCCCGCCCCGAGCGCGTTGTTGCCGACGACCGTGCTGATGTTGTTGCTCACCGCATCGATCCGGCGGATGACGTGGTTGTTGGAGTCGGCGAAGTACACGTCGCCGTTCGTCGTCACCGCGATGCCACCAGGCGTGTCGAGCGACGCCTGAATCGCAGGACCGTTGTCGCCCGCGTACCCCTTGCGCTCGCCAATCACCTGACCGGTGGCCGCCTCGCGCAGCATCAAGGTTCCGGCGGCCAGCGCGAGAATCATCACGACGAAGACGGCTGCGCTCCGCAGGCCGTACATCCGGAGCAGGGAGGGAGCCAGGAGCAGCCCTCGCGCGGAGCTGGCTTCCAGCGCGGCCATGCCCTGACGGGCGGCGACGGCTTCGACCCCTCGATGGAGAATCGCCGTGGTCTGGGCGGTGCGCCACCCGGAGAAAATCGCGACAACGACGGCGACGGTCGCGGCGGCCACGCCGGCCAGCGGCCACCGGAGCGCCACGCCCGCGCTGGCTGCCGCCAGCAGCGGGGCGGCGAGCGCCACGGCGCTCACGATACCCAGGGTCGTCGGACGCAGATGCGTGCTCACGCGCAGCAGGCCCTTGCCGGCGCCGTGTTCCTCGACGACGGCGCGGACGTCGAGCCAGGCCCAGCGGCCGACGAGGACGCTCACGTCACGATCGTGGGACCACCCTTCGTCCACCTCGATGGTGCGAACGGCGCGCGACGATCGAAGCCAGTCGGTGAGATCGGCGAGCACGCGAGCGGCCGAGGTCCACGTCTCGCTCCAGAACCGGTCCTCGACAATACTTCCGGACAATAGCAGCAGCGCGCGCCACGCTTCGCGGACCGACGGTCGCGGACCGCGGCTCGTCTGACGGGGCGCGGCCGGGAGCACCACCTCAGGTGGCGAGAGCACGCCGCGGATCTGCCCGGCGGCCCGGGCGAACGGCTGGAGGAAGTGGAGGTACGCGACGACCGCGCGATACCAGAGCCGCCTGCCTGGAAGCGAGCCCACCTCGGACCGCAGCGCGTAGGCGACGTTCTTCCCGATGGTGACCGCGATCCCGATCGCGCCGCTGCCCAGGAGCAACGCCGCCGCCCAACTGTGTTCTCCGACGACGGCCACGACAATGCCCGCGAGGGTCAGGACCAAGGAGATGGCTTGCCACCGGACTGAATGCGGAAGAAACGCGAAGGGGTGGACATCGATCCGATAGACCGAGGGAAACGGCGCCGTTCCCCAGACCCCCGCATTGATGCGCGTACCCCATAACGACCGAACGGAAGGCAGCGAACTGTAGATGCGGCCGCGCCAGAGCATGCGCCCGTCGAGAAACTTGTCCGGGTGGTGAGCCATCAGAAGCCGCTCACCTTCGCCGTAGCCCACCTGCTGTCGCCAGTAGGCCTTGACCGACGATCGATGGTGATGCCACACGAGCGCGCTCGAGGCGAACCCGATCTTCCAGCCGCGCGCCTGCAGCCGCCAGCAGACGTCCACATCGTCGCCCGCCCGCAGATACAACGGATTGAAGCCGCCGATGGCGACCAGCGCCTCTCGTCGAAACGCCATGTTGCAGCCGGGCACATGCTCGGCAATCCGGTCGTCCAGCAGCACGTGTGTGGGGCCGCCCGGCGCGCGCGCAATTGCCTGCGCCATCGGTGGATCATCGGCGGGCACGAGGTTGGGTCCTCCGGATCCCACGACGTCCGAGGTAAGGAACGGCTGCACCAGGAATGTCAGCCAGTCCGGGTCGACCCGCGTGTCCGCGTCGGTGTAGGCGAGGATCTCGCCGGTGGCAGCCGAGAGCCCGACGTTGCGGGCCGCGCTCAGGCCGGCATTGGGTGTGTCGACAGTGCGGACGCGCGGGTGAGTGCGAGCAATCGCGCTCGTGCGGTCCCGCGACCCGTCGTTGACCAGGATGATTTCGTAGTCGGGATAGGTGAGTCGTTCGAGCGACGAGAGGCAGTCTTCGAGCGTCGCTTCGGCGTTGTACGCGCAGACCACAACCGACACGCGCGGCCATGCCAGCCGGGCTTCGGCTGGAAACGACGCGTCGGCAAATGTCGATGCCACGGCCGCCGCGGCCGGCTTGGGCCGGCGATCGCGGGTGACGAGGCCGAACGCCCAGTCGTCCACGCTGTGGCCGCCGCGCCACCATTCGTCGGTCCAGCCAAACGCAATCGCTCCGCAGCAGCCTTCCTCGAATGCCACGCGAACGTGGGCCGCGGTGATGGTGGCCTGTCCCGCTTCACCTTCGCGGATGCTGTCCGCGCCCGCTTCGGCCATGAGCAGCGGCTGGTGTCCGGCGACGTGCTGCAGCCGCGCCAGGTAGGCCCGCAGTTCCGGCTCACGGTGCAGGTACACGTTAAAGGCGCACACGTCGAAGAACGACAAGTCGAGAAATTCCGTCGGCGGGAAGTTGACGTAGGTGAGCAGGCTGTCGGGCGATGCGGTTTTCGCCCCGTCATACAGACTGCGAAGAAACCGCTCGACGTGCAGACGGCCGTGCCACCGCACCACATCGGGGGGAATCTCGTTGCCGAGCGCGAACATCAGCACCGCGGGGTGATCGCCAAGTTCACGCACCCGGTCGAGCACCTCGCGCCGGATATCCTGCCGGAGCGATCGATCGTCGAGAAACGCCACGTGTTGCGACCAGGGGAGTCCCACTATCAGCCGCAGGCCGTGCCGCGCGGCTTCGTCGAGGAGATCGCGCCGAGGCGGCGTGTAGACCCGAACGGTGTTGACGCCCAGGCCCGCCATCAGACGAAAGTCCTCGGCGATCTGCCGCATCGGCGGGAACTGATACCCCTGGGCGTCGGGCGCAAACGTGCCGTACGTCACGCCCTTGACGAGAAATCGCTCGTCGCCGGCGCGCAGGAACTTGCCGTCCGTCACGATCCGCGCGGCCGAAGCGGGAAGCGCGTCGCGCGGGACATCCGGGTCGACCTGAACAGCAACGGTCACGGTTGGTGGGTCCCCTCCAATCAGAGAGAAGCGAAAACCCTATTGTATCAAGTGTTTGGCGTCACCTTGCGGCTGGCCGCCCACGCGTATGCTACACTGCGCGCGCCCGAGGCAGTTCGGAACCTGGACATCCGTCCTTTGATGCTGGCGATCGGCGCCCTCCTTTTCTTCGTTTCCGGCTTCGCGGCCCTCCAGTATCAGGTCGTCTGGCAGCGTCTGCTCGGCATTTTCTCGGGCGCCGATATCCACTCAGCCACGATCATCGTCGCCGCGTTCATGGCCGGTCTGGGCTGCGGAAGCCTGAGCGGCGGCTACCTCTCGGATCGCCTGTCCCGCCGCGGCAATTTGTTGATGTTCGCTTGCGCGGAGCTCGCGGTTGGGGTGTTCGGCTTTTTCAGCGCATCGCTCTATTACGACGTCCTCTACGTGCGCTTCGGGTACCTCGCCGCGAACAGCGCCGCGATGCCGGCGATCCTGTTCCTCAGTTTGCTCTGGCCGACGTTCCTGATGGGAATGGCCCTGCCGCTGCTGGCGCGCGCGTTGACATTCGATGCCGACGGCGCGGCCCGTGTCATCGGCACGCTATATGGAGCCAACACGTTCGGAGCGGCGATGGGCGCGCTTCTGACCACGTGGTGGTTCATTCCCCAGATGGGAATGGCCGGCAGCCTCCGTCTCAGCGCGTGGCTGAACGTGATCGTGGCCGCCGCCGGCATGCCGCTGGCGATCCGTTTCGGGCAGCTTTCGCGCGGAAGCGTGCGAGCGGCGCGCCCGGCAGCTGCCGTCGTTACCCCAGGTGCGGACGTCACCTTGTCGTTTCGCACCTGGGCAGGCCTCTACGGGCTCTCCGGCTTTCTGGCCCTCTCGCTCGAGCTCATCTGGTTCCGGATCTTCGGCGTCATGATGAAGTCCTCGTCGTTCACGTTCGGCACGCTGCTCGCGGTGTACCTGGCAGGCCTCGGCGTCGGCGCCGTCGCAGGCAGCCGGCTTGCGAGGAGCAGCCGGCGGCCGGCCAGGACATTTCTGTTTCTTCAAACGGCCATTGGGATTTGTGCCGGTCTCTCGGTCATTGCGCTGCTCGCGCTGCTCAAGGCCCCAGACTCAGCCGGGTGGCTGTCCCGGTACCTCGCAGAGTACGAGGCGATGAACGCCCGCCGGGCGCTCACCCGGTTCAACGGCGAGTTCCTGCAACTCTTTCTCGTCATCCCCATCGCATTGATCGGCCCGCCCACGTTCCTGATGGGCATCGGGTTTCCCCTGCTTCAAAGAGTCGTGCAGACTGACTTGGGTCGCCTTGGGTTCCGCACTGGCGCGCTGATGATGTCGAACATCGTGGGCAGCACTCTTGGGACCGTCGTGACCGGATGGCTGGGTCTCCGTCTGTTCGGTACAGCAGCAAGCCTGAAAGGGGTGGTTGCGGCCAGCGGCGTTTTCGCGCTCGTCGGCCTGACGATCGCGGACTCGGAAATGGGACCGGTGGCGCCTTGCGGCCGGGTTGACCGTGCTCATGCTCGCAGCCGCGATGCCGGAGGGCGATGTGCTATGGGCGCGCCTTCACAGCATCAGGCCGGAGTTCGTCGTCCAGGCCGAGGACGAATCCGGGGTGTCGTTGCTGAAGCAGTGGGGCGCAGGATTGGTCCAGGGCGCAACCGTGTTTGCGGACGGTCTCGGCCAAAGCGAGCTTCCATACGATGGTATTCATACCCTCCTCGGCGCCCTTCCCGCGTTCGTCCACCCGGCTCCCCGTGACGCGGTCATCATCGGTCTTGGATCCGGAGACACGGTGTTCGGGATGGCCGGACGCCGGGAGATCGAGCGCATCGTTTGCGTCGAGATCGTCAGGGCGCAGCTCGAGACGCTCCGTCGCTGGAGCCATGGGTTCGCGTATCCGGGATTGCTCACGGTCCTGAGCGATCCCCGGATCGCGCACGTCAACGGCGACGGCCGGCTGTATGTCATGCACGCCGGGCAGCTGTTCGACATCATCGAAGCAGACGCGCTCAGGCCGGGCAGCGCCAACGTCGGCAATCTCTACTCGGACAGATACTTCGCGATGATCCGCGATCGACTGCGCCCCGGCGGCCTCGCGGTCACCTGGGCGCCGACTTCGCGCGTGGAGCGGACGTTCGTGCTCGTGTTCCCGTACGTCGCCAGCTACGGGGACTTCCTGCTGGGCAGCCGCGATCCCATCGTCATCGATCGCGAAAGCATTCGGACCCGGTTAGCGGATCCGGCCGTGCAGGCGTACTACGAGAACTCCGGCGTGGACATCGGGTCGCTTCTGGGTCCGTACATCGATCAGGCGCCCAGGATGTTCGATCCGAGCTTCGATCGATCGACGATTGTCGATATCAACACCGATTTGTTTCCGCGTGATGAGTTCGACATTCCGCCGCCTCTGCAGTGGTGGGACGCCGCGCCGTCTGCGCGCCGCGCGCGTTGACGAGATCGCAGACGATCCGGCCCGAACACGGGGTCCAAGACGGGGCCGCGATGCCATCTGAAAGCGATTCAGGGGCGGGCGTCGTAGTTTTCCGGTGTAAATCGCCATCCCTACGACCGCATCGACGCCAAGGGCGTCGAGATCGTCGATCTCTTCGCGGGTCGTGATGCCGCCGGCGGCCGTGAGGCGCCGGGTGGTGGCGCGACGAACGGCCAGAATGGCGTCGAAGTTCGTTCCGCTGCATCAGGCCTTCCGTGTCGACGTGCGTGTAGAGGAACTCCCCGCAGTAGGGCTCGAGCGCCTGGACCGCCTCGACAGCCGTCAGCGGCAGCGGCGTCTTCCAGCCGTGGATGACGACCTGGCCGCCGCGGCTGTCGACGGCCGCAATGATTCGCTCCGGGCCGACAGCGTCCGCCAGCCGTTTCGCGAACTCGACATCGGGGCGGCCGTCCTTGAACAGCGCCGAACCGGCGATGATCTGCTGCGCTCCGGCGGCGAGGATCTCGCTCGCGCGGGCGCTGGTCCGCACGCCGCCGCCAACGCGGCACGACAGCGCTCCCGCGATTTGCCGCACCAGATCCAGGTTGTCGCCAACGCCCATGGCGGCGTCGAGATCGATGACCTGCACCTTCGGGAACCGCTCGAAGCGTTTCACCCAGCCGAACACGTCCTCGTCCTTGATCGCCAGACGTTCGCCCTGAACGAGCTGAACGACGGCGCCTCCCTGGAGATCGATCGCGGGAATCAGCATGTGATCACATCGCCACGAAAACACGAGAACACGAAGAAAAACGACGCAAGCATGCATTTTCGCGCTTGCGCGATTTCGTGGCCCCGACTTTTCCGGATTTCACAGACGCACCGGGATGCCGTGCTGTCGCAGGTGTTCCTTCAGCACGCTGACGCTCGTTTCGGCGTAGTGAAAAATCGACGCGGCGAGCGCCGCGTCGGCCGCGCCCCGCGTGAAGACGTCGACGAAATCGTCGAGGCCGCCGGCGCCGCCCGACGCGATGACCGGAATCGAGACGGCGGTCGACACGGCGGCGGTCATCTCGCAGTCGAAGCCGGCCTTGGTGCCGTCTCGATCGATCGACGTCAGCAGGATCTCGCCGGCGCCGCGCGCCTCGGCCTCCTGCGCCCACTCGACGGCATCGCGATCGGCGGCCGTCTGTCCGCTTCGGGCATACACGGCGAAGTGTTCCACGCCGCTCGCAGACAGCGCGCGCTTGGCGTCGATCGCCACGATGATGGCCTGGCTGCCGTAGCGGTTGGCCAGCGTCGTGATCAGCGACGGGACTCGACAGAGCCGCGGTGTTCAGGCTCACCTTGTCGGCGCCGGCGTCGATGGCCGCCGCGCCGTCTTCTTCGGTGCGGATCCCGCCGCCGACCGCCAGCGGGATGAACAGCTCGCGCGCGACCGCGCGAATCGTCTCGGCGAGCGCGCGGCGGCGTTCGAGCGTCGCGGTGACGTCGAGGATGACGAGCTCGTCGATCCCTTCGCGGTTATAGCGTCGCGCCAGCTCGGCGGGATCGCCGGCGCTCCGCAGGCCTTCGAAGTTGATGCCCTTGACGACGTGGCCGTCGCGGACGTCGAGGCAGGCGATGATGCGTTTCGAAAGCATACGAAAATTCGCGGACTGCGGGGCCTCAGGCGGCCAGCGCCAGCCAGTTCTGCAGAATCCGCAGCCCGACGTCGCCCGACTTCTCCGGGTGAAACTGGACGCCGGCAATCTGGCCGCGCTGAACGACCGAGGCGAATCGCTCGCCGTGTTCGGTGGCGGCGACGGTATCGCCGGTGACCGGCGCGACATAGCTGTGCGTGAAGTACACCTGCGCTCGCGCCGGCACGCCTTCGATGATGCCCGCGTCGAGTCGCGGTTCGAGCGAATTCCACCCGACATGCGGAACTTTCAGGCGTCCCACGCCTGACGCCACGCTCAAACGCCGACAGCGGCCTCCCAGCACGCCCAGCCCGGGGCATTCAGGCGCCTCTTCGCTGCCCTCGAACAGCCACTGCATCCCAAGGCAGATGCCGAGCAGCGGCTTCCCGTCGCCGACCAGTTCGAGAATGGCGTCGACCCACGGGCGGTCGAGCGCGCGGGTCGCGCCAAAATGGCCGACGCCTGGCACGATGACGCCGCGGGCGCCAAGGAGCGCCCCCGGCTCTTCCGGCACGAAGAAATCGGCGCCCACGGCGGCGAGCGCCTTCTTGACCGACGTCAGGTTGCCGGCGCCGTAGTCGATGAGCGCGATCGGAGAGCTCATAGCAGCCCTTTCGTTGACGGCAGCAGGCGGGCGAGCCGCTTGTCCTTGGCGCAGGCGACCCGGAGCGCGCGGGCGAATGCCTTGAAGACGGCTTCAATCTTGTGATGGCTCGATCGGCCGTACATCACCTTGACATGGACGTTCGCGCGGGCGCCAATCGCAAACCCTTCGAAGAAGTCGTGGACGAGCTCGGTCTGCAGATCGCCCACGCGCCGCGCGGCGACTTTCAGATCCACCACCGTGTGGGGCCGGCCGCCGAGATCGACGGCCGCCACGGCAAGCGTTTCGTCCATCGGCATCACGAAGTAGCCCGCGCGATTGATGCCGCGGCGGTTGCCGAGCGCCTTCGACACGGCCTCGCCGAGCGCGATGCCGAGATCCTCGACCGTGTGATGCTGATCGACATCGAGATCGCCAGACGCCGTGACTTCGAGGTCGAACCCGCCGTGCCGCGCGAAGAGCTCGAGCATGTGATCCAGGAAACGGATGCCGGTGCTGACGCGGTACCGTCCCTTTCCATCGAGCCTCAGAGCCAGCGCAATGGTGGTCTCGGTCGTCCGACGGTCGATCAGCGCGCGGCGCATAACACCTCGTCCATCACCGCGAGCGCCTGCCGCGTGTGCTCGACGATGCCTGTCGTGATGCGGATGCAGCCCTCACAGCCGGGTTCCCTGGATCGATCGCGAAGGTAGATGCCCCGCGCCAGGGCGGTGTCGAGCACCGCCTCGGTTTGCTCTCCCGTGCGGACGAGCACGAAATTCGCATCGCTCTTCCAGTACATCAGGCCGAGACGCTCGCAGGCCGCATACACCATCGTCTTGGACTCCTTCACCTGACGAAGGTAGTCCCGCACATGATCGGGATCCTCGAGCGCAGCCTGCACGGCGACGACGGCGGCGAGGTTGACGCTGTAGACGGGGATCGCCCGTCGAAGGGGATCGAGCAGCACCGGATTGCCCAGGAGCGCACCGAGGCGCAGCCCCGCCAATCCATGAGCCTTCGAGAACGTGCGTCCGACGATCACGTTCGGAAACGCGTCGAGCTCGGGGACGAAGGACCGGCCGGCGAAGTCGGCGTACGCTTCGTCGACGAGGACGATCGCGCCGGCGGGCACGCGGCCGGCAATCGTCCGGATGGCCGCCATGGGCATCGACACGCCCGTCGGGTTGTTCGGATTCGTCAAGAAAACGACCCGCGTCCTCGGGGTGATGGCCGCCAGCACCTCGTCGAGCGCGAATGCGAAATCAGGTCTCGGTCACCACGCGTACCGTCCGTCCGCCGACAATCGACGTGTCGAACTCGAAGATCTCGAAGGCCGGCTGTGGCACGACCGCCTCGTAGATCGTTCCGTCGGGCGAGGGCGCCAGCAGGGTGACGGCGATCACGAAGAGACCCTCGTCGAGGCCGTTGGTCAGCAGCAGACTGTCCGGATCGACGCCGAAATGCCGCGCGCAGGCTTCAACCGTCGCCCGGTATGGCGGATAGACGCCGATCTGCTCGGCCCCGAGCGACCGCAGCGCGTCCAGCACGCGCGGAGAACAGCCGCCGGTGTTCTCGTTCTGGTGGAGCCGCAGCCCGTCGTACAGTTCGGGCGGCTTGTCGTAGTCGCTCATCGTGGCCTTTGTCCAGGAGCCCGTTTCAGCCGGATGTCGATGGAGGCCGCATGTGCCCGTAGCCCTTCGACATGCGCGAGCGAGAGGATCGTCGGCGCAAGCCGCGCCAGCCCGGCGCGAGTCACGCGTTGCACGGCCATGACGCGCACGAAATCGGCGGCCGACAGCCCTCCGCGAAACCTTGCCGCGCCCGCCGTCGGCAGAACGTGGTTCGAACCGGTCGCATAGTCGCCGGCCGCCTGCGCGGTAAACGGGCCGATGAACACGGCGCCCGCCGTGATCGAACGCCGCGCGAGCGATTCCCGATCGACGACCAGATGCTCAGGGGCGATGCGATTGGCAAGCGCCATCGCTTCATCCGCCGTGCGGGTGACGATCGCGGCCCCGTACGCCGCGATCGAGCGCTTCACGATGTCGTGGCCGGCCTCCTGCCGGGCGACGCTCTCGGCCACACGCGATGCCAGCGCGCGGCTCCAGGTGATGAAGATCGAACGCGCCTCGGGATCGTGCTCGGCCTGGGCGACGAGATCGGCCGCGATCCAGGCAGGACGCCCGGAGCCGGCGACGATCACGATCTCGGTCGGTCCGGCGTAGAAATCGATCGCGCAATCGCCTGAGACACGGGCCTTGGCCCCGGCCACGTACCGGTTCCCCGGCCCCACAATCTTGTCCACGCGCGGCACCGTGCCGGTGCCGTAGGCGAGGGCGGCAATCGCATGAGCTCCGCCGACCCGGAAGAGGCGCGTAACCCCTGCCTCCAGCGCAGCTGCCATCACGGCCGGCTCGGGCCTGGGACACACGGCGATGATCTCGGACACCCCGGCCACGCGGGCCGGAATGGCGGTCATCAGCAGCGAGGAGGGGAGCGGGAAGCGGCCGCCCGGCACGTAGCATCCGACGCGCGCCAGCGGCTCGACGCGCTGCTGCACCGTGACGCCGGAGGCCACCTCGATCACCCACCCCCTTGGAATCTGACGCGCCGCCACCCGGGCGATGTGACGGGCCGCCTGTCGTATGGCGCGGCGCACATCCGCCGGAACGGTAGCGGCGGCGGTGCGCATCTCCTCGCTGCTGACCTCCAGCGGCGGCCGTACGCCGTCGAACCGGCGGGCGAACCCGAGCAACGCCGTGTCGCCGCCGGCGCGGACGCGGTCGACGATCGCGGTGACGCGCCGCTCGAACGCGCGATCTGTGCCGCGGTCGCGGGCCAGGAACTGCTCCAGCGCCCGGCGACTGGTGGCCTCGATGATCTGAAGCATGAGTAACGAAGCCCCTCGCTGTAGACTGCACACAATACCGCCGACGAAAAAAGACGCGACCGGTGAGACGGGCCGCTAGAGCACGATCTTGTTCAGCGGATACTCCACGATGCCCTGCGCCTTCGCCAGTTTCAGCCTCGGAATCAGGTCGCGGACCGTGCGCTCCTCGATGATGGTGTTCACGGCCACCCACTCATCGTCGCTCAACCCCGAGATCGTCGGACGCTGAAGCGCCGGCAGCAGCGCGAGGATCGTCGTGCCAGATCCGTGCGGCGGACGTTCAGCATCAGTCCGACGCGCCCCTGCGCTTCGATCGCCGCTTTCAGCAGGAGCGCGACGTTCTCGAGCTTCGTGCGCTTCCAGCGATCCTTCAGCGCCGACGTGTTGGCGATCAGCTGTGTGTTCGACTCCATCACCGTATCGAGAATCTGCAGCCGGTTGGCGCGCAGCGTCGATCCTGTCTCGGTCGCCTCGACGATGGCGTCGGCGAGAACCGGCGGCTTGACCTCGGTGGCGCCCCACGAGAACTCGACGTTCACCTTGACGTGCTTCTGCTCGAAGTAGCGGCGCGTGACGCGCACGAGCTCGGTCGCGATCGTCTTCCCTGAAAGATCCGTCGCCGACGTGATCGCTGAATCCTCCGGCGCCGCGAGTACCCAGCGGACTCTTCCCGAAGCTCTGTTTCGCGTAGATGAGATCGGCCAGCGCCTCGAGGACGCCCGTGGTGCCGTCGCCGAGCTCGTGCTCCATGATCCAGTCCTGGCCGGTGAGCCCGGCATCCAGGACGCCGTCGGAGACGTAGCGCGCCATCTCCTGCGCGCGGATCAGCATGCATTCGATCTCCGGGTCGTCGATGGCGGGAAAGTACGACCGGGAGCTCACGTAGATGTTGAAGCCGGCCCGTGCGAACAGCTGCACGGTTGCGTCCTGGAGCGAGCCTTTCGGTATCCCGAGCTTCAGCGTCATAGAGAATCCGTCCCACCGGCGGAGAATATTCCCGTTCCCATTTTCCTTGGTCTCCAGCCTCCCGCCCTTGCCGAAGGCCTCAACGAGGCTCGCCGAAGCGCCCTCGCGCCCGAGAGGGCAGCCGAACCGTTACGGTCCGATTCGAGGGAGGCACTTCACTTTCGCATGCGGGTCACGAGGGCGCGGTGGCCGCGTGGTCGAGTAAGCGAAAAAAGCATGTCCGTTCGCCCGTATGGCACACATGACCCGTCACCGAGCCGCCTGACCTTGACGAGCACCGTGTCGTCGTCGCAATCGACGCGCAGTTCGACGACTTCCAGACGGTTGCCCGACGTCTCGCCCTTGACCCACAGCTGGTTACGCGTGCGGCTGAAGAAGGTGGCGAAGCCGGTGCGCCTGGTCAGCGCCAGCGCCTCCTCGTTCATGAAGCCGACCATCAGGACCTCCGCGCTCTCCGCATCCTGGATGACGGCTGGAATCAGCCCGTCGAGCTTCGAAAAATCCATCGTGCACGTCTCCCGGGTCAGGCTCGCACCAAAAAGAAAAAACCCCGCGCCGTTGCTTGAACGGGGCGGGGCTGCTGTCGTCTGAAGGGGTTCTTGCTCGACCCTAGATCACGCGCAACTCCGCCTCCGGTGGCCGGAATGATGATGCGCATGATGATGGCGGGCGAACATCGTGGCGTCAGCGTACCTCGATGGAATCGACGCTGTCAAACTCCCCGCAAAAACACTCTGAGATTGCCGAATGCAGATTTCAGGAGGCCGCTTCAGTCTGCAATTCAATCCGCACTCACAAGCCGCAATGTCAGTATCTGTAGTGGTCGGGCTTGTACGGCCCTTCCACCGGCACGCCGAGGTAATCGGCCTGGTCCTTCGTCAGCGGCGTCAGTGCGACACCCAGATGCTCGAGGTGCAGCCGGGCGACCTGCTCGTCGAGGCGCTTCGGCAGCATGTACACCTTCTTTTCGTACTGGCCGGTGTTGGCGTGAAGCTCCAACTGCGCGATCACCTGGTTCGTGAACGAGGCCGACATGACGAAGCTCGGATGGCCCGTCGCGCAGCCGAGATTCAGCAACCGTCCCTCGGCGAGCACCATGACGCTGTGACCGTCGGGAAACCGCCACTCGTCGTACTGCGGCTTGATGTTGATCCGCTCGATTCCCGGGTACTTCTTCAAGCCGGCCATGTCGATCTCGTTGTCGAAGTGACCGATATTGCCCACGATCGCCTTGTCCTTCATCCTCGACATCTGTTCGGCGCTGATGATGTTGTAGTTGCCGGTCGCAGTAATGAAGAGGTCGGCGCGCGCGAGCACGTTCTCGAGCGTATTCACTTCGTAACCTTCCATCGCCGCCTGCAGCGCGCAGATCGGATCGATCTCGGTCACGACGACGCGGCAGCCCTGGCCCCGCAATGCCTGGGCACATCCTTTTCCGACTTCGCCAAACCCGCACACGACCGCGACCTTCCCGCCAAGCATGACGTCAGTCGCCCGCGCGAGGCCGTCGGGCAGGGAATGGCGGCAGCCGTAGACGTTGTCGAACTTGCTCTTGGTCACCGAGTCGTTCACGTTGATGGCAGGGAAGAGCAGCGTTCCGGCTTCCATCATTTGATACAGCCGATGAACGCCGGTCGTGGTCTCTTCGCTGACGCCGCGGATCGACGACGCGACGCGCCTCCAGCGGGTCCGATCTCTTGCGATCGACCCCTTGATCAGGTCGAGGATGACGGCCCACTCTTCGGACTCGTGGTCGGGGTCGAAGCCCGGAACCGTCCCGGCTTTCTCGAACTCCGCTCCTTTATGCACCACGAGCGTCGCGTCGCCGCCATCATCCACGATCAGCGTCGGGCCTGAACCGTCGGGCCATTCGAGCGCTTCGCTCGTGCACCACCAGTACCTCTTCGAGCGTCTCGCCCTTCCAGGCGAACACCGGTGTCCCCTTCGGGTCCGCGGCGGTACCGCCCGCTTCAGGTCGTCCGACGACGGCGGCGGCGGCGGCGTGATCCTGCGTGGAAAAAATGTTGCACGAGACCCAGCGGACGTCGGCGCCGAGTTCGACCAGCGTCTCGATCAGCACGGCCGTCTGAACGGTCATGTGGAGGCTGCCCATGATCCTGGCGCCGGCGAGCGGCTTCTTGCTGCCGTGCTGGGCGCGAAGCGCCATGAGGCCGGGCATCTCCTGCTCGGCGAGCCGGATCTCTTTCCGGCCGAACTCGGCCAGCGAGAGGTCCCTCACCTTGTACGGCTCGCGTCCCGCCGCTGCTGCTGCTGCGAACGGATGAAGCTTCTCGGTCACAGTCGTCATCACTTCTCCTCTGCCTTTACGGCGGCTTTTGCCTTTTGCCCCGTGGCCACGAACAACCCCGGACCCCGGGTTTTGACGCCCGTCGGGAGCGGGATGACCCTGATGTCCCCGAACCCTGACGCGTCCAGGATCCGCAACGCCTGATCCTCGGCGAACCCGAGCCAGACGTGGCCCATCTGCTGACGGTAACTCTCGCGGTCGTGCGGGAGCATGTCCACGACGAGCACGCGGCCGCCGGGCTTCAGCACCCGCGCGACCTCGGCGAGCGCGTGCGCCGGCTCGGGCACGTGGTGCAGCACGAGCAGCAGGGTGGCTGCATCGAGACGCTGGTCGTCGATCGGCAGGGCTTCGAGCTCCCCGCGCCGTAGATCGATGTTGTCGAGGCCGTGCAGCCGCTTGCGCGCCGCCTGCAGCATCGCGGCCGACGAGTCGACCGCCACAACCCGTCTCACGAACGGCGCCAGCGCGAGGCTCACCTGGCCGGTTCCGCAGCCGAGATCGCCGACGACCCAGTCACGCTCGAGAAGCGCCGCGAGCGCGGCCAAGTGGAAGGTATTCCCGAACAGCTCGCTGCGCAAGCGATCCCAGTGTGCCGCAGCGGAAGAGAAAAACTCCTGCGACTTCGTGCGACGTTCTCCAAGCGCACTCTGCAGGCGCCGCTGGTCGGCGGCTGCCGCCGCGGTCGCCCCCACTTGTTCACGCACCAGGAGCCACAACCGCCGCGCCGAGGGGTCGAGCGTATCGCGCCCCCGCGCCTGAAGGCCGCCGGACGGGGTCGAGGGCCGCGTGGCCGTGTACAAACGGCTGGTCCCCTCTGCGCGGGAGGCGATCCAGCCACTTTCGGACAACGCCTTCAGGTGACGGCTGACCGTCGACTGCGGCAGCTGCATGACGCCGCACAGCTCGGAGACCGTCAATTCGTGCCGATCGAGCAGAAGCAGGATACGGCTGCGGGTGGCGTCTGCCAGCGAGGTCAGGTGATCGAGGATTGCCGGCACGCGTCCATTCATCCGTATAACCGGATGGAAGGATACTACTCGCGGGGGCAGGAAATCAAGGGCGCTTTAGAATCCAGGCGCCAGTTGGAACTGGAACATCCACCCCTGGCCGGGGAACCTAGCGAAGCGTCGGCGACTTGCAGATTTCGATGAACGAACGGTCGGGCCTCCCGCTGCAGTATTCCTCGATCGCTTGGCGGACCTCCTCGCGCGCGAGGTTTTCCGCCTCTGTTCGGCTGAGGTTCATGACCCCGTGGGCCAGGTACCTTGTGACGAGCGTTCCCAGGATGGAGGTCATGCTGACCTGGGCGAGCTCGCCCGATGTGAACGCGGCATACGGGCGGACAAGGGGAGAGTTCCGGGTGTTCCAGACTTGTTGTTGCATCTCGTACACGTACAGCCCTCCAGGGGGAGGCGGGGCGGTTTTCACATCGAGCGATTCGAGAATATCCTTGAGAAATCGACGCTCCTCGACCGTGAGCTTGATAGTCCGGTTGGCGTTCGAGTCCTACAAGGACGGACTCGGCCGGTGCACGGGCCAGAAGCTCACGAATGCGCTCGATGGAGACGGGAAGGTCCGAGGACGGAGCGTCCTGAGCCGGGGACGCCTGGCTGGATCGCGCGGCGGCTGGGGTGCTACCCAGCGTTACCGCAAACAATAGAAGAAACAGGTGCATGGTGGTCTGAGGCCCCCGAGGATCTCGGCCAGTCGTCGGCCCGATAGTTCCTGCGTGCATGACGCACGCCACGTTGATGCCGGGTCGCGGGGCAGGCGCGCTTTTCAATCCCGATCCAGAGGCTGAGCTTCACGCCATGCCCGAGCTTCCCGACCTGACGGTGTACATTGACGCGCTGAACACCCGGGTCGGCGGCCGCCAAATGGTCGGCTTTCGCCTCCACAGCCCCTTCGTGCTTCGTTCGGTCGATCCGCCCCTTGAAGCCATCAACGGACGAACTGTCCAGGCGATCTTCCGCCTCGGCAAGCGTATCGTCTTGCAGCTCGCCGCTGCCACCGCTTCGCCTTCTTCCGCGGCGTCATCGAGTATCGAAGACGAACTGTTTCTCGTGGTGCATCTGATGATTGCCGGCCGGCTTCGCTGGCGGGAACCGCGTCAGAAACCCGGGGTGGGCCCGAGGATGATCCTGGCGGTGTTCGAGTTCGAGCATGGCACGCTGTTGTTCACCGAAGCCGGTTCGAAGAAGCGCGCCTCGCTCCAACTGGTCCGCGGGCTGTCCGGTATCGAAGCGCTCAACCCCGGCGGGGTCGAGCCGCTCGAGGTCTCGTTGACACAGTTTCGGGGGGCCCTGATGCGCGAGAGCCATACGCTCAAACGCACCCTGACCGATCCGCACCTGTTCAGCGGCATCGGTAATGCCTATTCAGACGAGATCCTGCATGCGGCGCGTCTGTCGCCCCTCAAGTTGTCGAAGACGCTGTCAGACGACGAGGCACTTCGGCTGTACGAAGCCACTCGCGCGACGCTGACGATGTGGATCGAGCGCCTGGCGAGCGAAGCGGCCGGTGCGTTTCCCGAGAAGGTCACGGCGTTTCGGGACGAGATGGCGGTGCATGGCCGCTTCAAGAAGCCTTGCCCCGTCTGCGGCGCGCCAGTGCAGCGGATCGCATACGCCGATCATGAGTGCAACTATTGCGCGCGATGCCAGACCGGCGGGCGCCTCCTCGCTGACCGCTCGTTGTCGCGGCTGCTGAAGTCCGACTGGCCCCGCTACCTCGAGGATCAATAGTCGGCAGCCGCCAGCGGCGGCTGCGATCGGGCCGGTGCCCGCCCTGGTTGCATATACGAATCTATAGATGTAGATTTGATGATATGAAAGCGGCCTCCGGGCTCTATCGGCTGCTTGGCGACGAGGCGCGGCTGCGGCTGCTGCGCGTGCTGCGACGCGAGCGGCTCAACGTCACCGAGCTGACCGGGATTCTCGGCCTGGCGCAGTCCGGGGTTTCCCGCCACCTCGGCCTGCTGAAGGATGCCGCTCTCGTGGCGGAGGAGAAAGACGCCGGGTTCACCTATTACTGTCTGTCGCCGGCGCTGCAGGACGGGGCGCATCAGCCGCTGTGGACGGTGCTGGCCGCGCAGTTCGATCAGGCGGCCGGCGACGCGGCGGTGCGCGCCGACGAAGCGCGCCTCCAGGAAGTGCTGCGGCTGCGCAAGGAGAATTTCGACAGCCACCGCGGCGCCGACACGCGGGACGCCCGGCAGCTCGTTCCCGGCCGGAGCTGGGCGGCCTGGTCGCGCGCGCTCGGCCTGCTGCTGCCGCCGCTGACGGTGGCGGATCTCGGATGTGGCGAGGGCTACCTGACCGTCGAGGCGGCGCGATGGGCGGCGCGGGTCATTGCGCTGGACCGTTCCGAGATCGTGCTCGATCGCGCCCGCGCGCTCGCGCGGCGCCGCCGCGTCTCCAATGTCGTCTGGAAACGGGGTGAGCTCGAGAAGCTGCCGATCAGGGACGCGACGGTCGACGTGGCGCTGCTGTCGCAGGCGCTTCACCATGCGTCGAGCCCGGCCCGCGCCATCGCCGAGGCGGCGCGGATCGCGGTCCCCGGCGGGCGCGTGCTGGTCCTCGATCTGCGCGAGCATCAGGAGGACTGGGTCCGCGCGAAGCTCGGCGACCGGACGCTCGGGTTCAAAGACGAGGACTTGAAGCGGATGTTGATCGCCGCCGGTCTGCGCGACGCGAAGGTCAGCGTTGGGGCCCGGAAGGCCGGCGATCCGTTCACCGTGCTGATTGCATCCGGGACGAAAGGCGCCTCGGCGCCGAAACACGCGAAACACCGTCACGACCTCGCGGCAACACGAAACGTTCAGGGACCTCGATGAGCGCTGATGTTCTGACCACGCTGCATGCTCTCCTGGCGAAGCGGATCCTCGTCCTCGATGGTGCGATGGGGACGATGATCCAGCGCCACAAGCTGACCGAAGCGGATTTTCGCGGCGATCGATTCGCCGGGCATCCCCACGATCTGAGGGGCAACAACGATCTGCTGGTGCTCACCCGGCCCGACGTGGTGTCCGCCATCCATCACGAATACCTCGAGGCCGGCAGCGACATCATCGAGACCAACAGTTTCAGCAGCACCGCGATCGCCCAGGCTGACTACGGCCTCGAGCCGTACGTCCACGAGCTCAACGTTGAGGCGGGCAGGCTCGCGAAGGCCGCTGCCGTCGAGTGGACCCGCCGGACCCCGAGCAGCCGCGGTTCGTCGCGGGCTCGATGGGTCCGACCAACAGGATTCTCTCGATCTCACCCGACGTCGACAACCCGGCGTTCCGCTCGCTGACCTTCGACGCGCTCCGCGAGGCGTACAAGGACCAGGTGCGCGGGCTCATCGACGGCGGCTGCGATCTGCTCCTGCTCGAGACGATCGTCGACACCTTGAACGCCAAAGCCGGCATCGTCGCGATCGAGGAAGTGTTCGAGGAGAAGGCCGTCCGGCTGCCGTTGATGATTTCCGTGACGGTCACCGATCGCAGCGGACGCACCCTGTCGGGGCAGACGATCGACGCCTTCTGGGTCTCGATCGCGCATGCCAAGCCGTTCAGTGTCGGCATCAACTGCGCCCTCGGCGCCCGCGACATGCGCCAGTACGTGGCGGACCTGGCGCGGATCGCCGACTGTCATGTGAGCTGCTATCCGAACGCGGGTCTGCCCAACACCTTTGGCGAGTACGACGAAAGGCCGTCCGACACCGGCGGCTACCTGCACGAGTTTGCGGCAAGCGGCTTTGTCAACATCGTCGGAGGCTGCTGCGGCACGACACCGGACCACATTCGGGCGATCGCCGACGGGGTGGCGGGCGTGCCGCCGCGAATCGCTCCGAAGACGGCGCCCGGGAACGAATCGGAGGGCCGGTTCACCCAATTCGCCGGCCTTGAAACTCTTACCCTCCGGCCCGACAGCACCTTCCAGATGATCGGGGAGCGCACGAATGTCACCGGCTCGCTGCGGTTCGCGCGGCTCATCCGCGCCGGCGATCTGGCGGAGGCCGCCAGCGTGGCGCTCGACCAGGTGCGCGGGGGCGCGAATCTCGTCGACGTCAACATGGACGAAGGGATGCTCGATTCGGAACGGGCGATGACCGATTTTCTGAATTACATCGCCACCGAGCCGGAAATCGCGCGCGTCCCCACCCTGATTGACAGCTCGAAGTGGTCGGTGATCCTGGCAGGTCTGAAGTGCGTACAGGGAAAGCCGGTGGTCAACTCGATCAGCTTGAAGGAAGGCGAAGCGGACTTCCTTCAGAAGGCGGGGGTCATCAGGCGCTTCGGCGCCGGCGTCGTCGTCATGGCGTTCGACGAAACCGGCCAGGCGGATACGGTCGAGCGGAAGGTCGCGATCTGCCAGCGGGCGTATCGGTTGCTCGTCGAACGGGCGGGATTCGATCCGACCGACATCATCTTCGATCCCAATATTCTTGCGATTGCGACAGGCCTGGAAGAGCACAACCAGTACGCGATTCATTTCATCGAAGCGACGCGCATCATCAAGGCGACCTGTCCCGGCGTCAAGGTCAGCGGGGGCGTCAGCAATCTGTCGTTTTCGTTCCGCGGCAACGATGTTGTCCGGGAGGCGATTCACTCCGCGTTTCTGTATCACGCCATCAAGGCCGGCATGGACATGGGCATCGTGAACGCCGGCCAGCTGGTCGTGTACGAGGACATTCCGAAGGATCTGCTCGAGCGGGTGGAGGATGTCATCTTCAACAGGCGGCCCGACGCGACCGAGCGCCTGGTGGAGTTTGCGAGCAGCGTGCGGGGGGGCGAGAAGAAACAGGAACTGGACGCCGCGTGGAGATCCGGCACGGTCGAGGCGCGACTGTCCCACGCGCTCGTTCACGGTGTCGTCGATTTCATCGAGCAGGACGTCGAGGAGGCGCGGCGCCAGTACCCACGGCCCCTCGACGTGATCGAGAAGCCGCTGATGGACGGGATGAAAGTCGTGGGCGAGCTGTTCGGCGCCGGCAAGATGTTCCTGCCCCAGGTCGTCAAGAGCGCGCGGGCCATGAAGAGGGCCGTGGCCTATCTCGAACCCTTCATGGAGGCGGAACGGGTGGAGGGCAGGCGGGAAGGACGGGTGCAGAAGGGCAAAGGGAAAATCGTGCTCGCGACGGTGAAAGGGGATGTGCACGACATCGGCAAGAACATCGTGGCGGTCGTGCTCGGGTGCAACAGCTACGAGGTGCTGGACCTTGGCGTGATGGTGTCCTGCGATCGGATCCTGCAGGCGGCGCTCGACTTCGACGCGGACATCATCGGCTTGAGCGGCCTGATCACGCCTTCACTCGACGAGATGGTGTTCGTGGCCAAGGAAATGGAGCGGCGCAATTTCCGACGCCCCCTGCTCATCGGAGGCGCGACGACGAGCAGACAGCACACCGCCGTGAAAATTGCGCCCGGATATGGTCAGGCAACCGTCCATGTCCTCGACGCGTCGCGAGTGGTAGACGTCGTGTCGAGCCTCTTGAGCGACACCGAGCGCCAGCGCTTCGAGCAGGAGAACCAGGCTCTGCAGGGGACGCTGAGGGAGCAATACAGCGCCCGCCGGGAGCGTCCGCTGCTGTCGTACGAGGCCGCCCTGAAGAACCGGCTCAAGACCGACTGGACCGCGCCGCCGCTGGCGCCGGCGTTTACCGGCCGCCGCGTGATCGAGGTGCCCCTCGGCGAGCTCGTGCCGTTCATCGACTGGACGTTCTTCTTCGCCGCGTGGGAATTGAAGGGCCGGTTCCCGGCCATCCTCGACCATCCACAGTACGGCGCAGCGGCGCGCGAGCTGTACGACAACGCCCGCGTGCTGCTGGATCGGATGGTCACGGAGCGCTTGCTCGTCGCCCGCGGTGTCTATGGCTTCTGGCCGGCCGCCAGCGAGGGGGACGATATCGTCGTCTACAGGGATCAGCACCAGAGCGGGGAGCTGACCCGCTTCAACATGCTGCGGCAACAGGAAACGATCGCCGACGGGAAGCCGAACCTGTCGCTGGCGGACTTCGTGGCCGATCGCACCGCCGGGGTCACCGATTACATCGGTGCGTTCGCCGTCACCGCGGGTCTGGGAGCCGACGAGGAGGCCCACCGCTACGAACGGGCGCGCGACGATTACAACGCGATTCTCGTGAAGGCTCTGGCGGATCGGCTCGCAGAAGCCTTCGCCGCCTACCTGCATGCCATCGCGCGCAAGGAATGGGGCCTCGACCAGGGGCTGGCGCAGGACGATATCCTGGCCGAGCGCCATCGGGGGATTCGACCCGGCTTCGGGTATCCTGCATGTCCCGATCACAGCGAGAAGTTCAAGCTCTTCGATCTGCTCGATGCGGGGGAAGCTCGGGATCACCCTGACGGAGAATGCCGCCATGATCCCCGCCGCAAGCGTCAGTGGACTGTACTTTGCGCACCCGCAGGCGCGGTACTTCACGGTTGGGCGCCTGGGCGAAGATCAAATTGCTGGGTACGCGCGCCGCAAGGGCCAGTCCATCGAGGAAGTGGAACGCTGGCTCGGATCCGCTCTTGCCTACGAACCCGCTCGGTGTTGATGCGCCCCAGCCCTGCCTTTCCGCCCGTTCCCCCGAATCCTTAGTCGCGCCCGGCGGTGGTCCTTGGCTTCGACAGGTCCCTCCTTTGCGCGTGACACCAGCGCGAGAACTCATTACGACAATGGTAGGTCTTTTATGAGAACTTAAAAGACAATATACGTCTATAGAGTCGTATAAAGTGCATCGTCTTGAGAATGGTGTCTTTTTTTAGGCCAAAGTTGAACTTTGAGGCCGTTTTCGTTGGTGTCCATGAGCAAACTCCCCCTGCTTCAGAGCTGGGCATGTGCCACAACGGCACATGCCGTGAACAGACCAAGCGTCCAATGGAGACCATAACATGCTGATTACGAGTCTGTTACAGCCATGACCCGTGAAACGTTGAGGTGGCCCGGGCGTTGCTCTTCTAAGAGCCAACATGAACTTACACAGCCGCGAATCTAATATCCGATGGAAGGCCGTTTGGGGAGCCAAGCGTCCGTTGACGGCACTGGCGATTTTCGTCCTCGGGCTCGCACCGAGCGCGTTGGCCGCCCGTCATGCCGACTCAAGCCAGCGGACACGAAGCCGACACCACCAAACGACTCCCAAGGCGAAACCCGGGGAGCCGAGTCTTCGCGTGAAATACGACAGATTCGATGACGCGCTGACCCGAGACATTCGGAACCACGGATACGGGGACACCGTGGACGTCATCGCGTGCCTGCAGCCTGGCCAGGACCTTCCCGCTCGTTACAAGCGTTTTTCGCGGTTGGGGAAGTTCACCATCATTGACTGCTACGCGCTCGACAGCTTGCCGGTAGACGCTCTTGAAGGGCTCGGCAAGCTAAGGGAGCTGCATCACGCCCGGGAAAACCGGCCCTCGTTCAGCCAGGACCTGCTCTCGTCGACCGCGGTCCAGGCTGATGTACTCGCCAGACCAGTACGGCTACACCGGCGCGGGCGTCACGGTGGCATTCATCGATTCAGGTTTCACTCAATACGCTCATCCTGACGTCAAGGACTCACGGATCCTGCGGGTCCGTCGATTTCGTAAACCGCATCCCACGGCTTCGCAGCGACGAGAACGGACACGGCACGCACGTGACCGGCATCGTGGCGGGCACAGGAAAGACTCGATGCGAAGTTCGCCGGCATTGCGCCCGGCGTCTCGATCGTGTCGTTGAAGGTGCTCGACCAGGACGGCAAAGGTTCCATCGGCGACATCATCGCGGCGATGGATTGGGTCGCCAAGCAACCACAAGCGTTACAACATCAGGATCGTCAACATGTCAGTGGGTGCCGCGGTCTACGAGTCGTACTGGACCGATCCGCTGACGTTGGCAGCCAAGGCCTTGGTCGATCAGGGGCATCACCGTCGTGGCGGCGGCTGGGAATTTCGGCAAGAACGCGACGGGCCAACTGCAGTGGGGCGGGATCACGGCGCCGGGCGTTGCGCCCTGGGTGCTGACGGCATGCGCGTTCAGCACCGCCGGCACGCTCGACACGCGCCGACGACACGCTGGCGAGCTTCAGCTCGTCGGGGCCGACCGCCATCGACTTCACGGCGAAACCCGATATCTGTGCGCCCGGCGTGGGCATCGTTTCTCTGGCGGCGCCCGAGAGCAACCTGTTCTCGACGCAGCGCTTGCTGTGCCCTCCTGGCTGACGACGCCGATCAATTCGCTCTTCGGCTCATGCGCCGTATCATGACTCTCAGCGGCACGAGCCAGGCGGCGCCTTTCGTCACCGGAACGGTCGCGTTGATGCTGCAGGCGAATCCGAACCTGACGCCGAACCTCATCAAGGCCATTCTGCAGTACACCGCGCAGCGATGAAGGCCGATGTCAGCCCGCTCCGCCAGGGCGCGTGGCTTCCTGAACACGCTCGGCGCGGTCAGCCTCGCAAAGTTCTACGCGCACGAGCGGCGAGCCAGGGTTGGTGATTTCAGGACAAGTACTGGAGCCGCCAGATTATCTGGGGCAACCATCTCCTCGCCGGTGGTGTGCTCGACCCCGAGTGCGAACGCCTGGATGCCCGGCGTCGAGTGGGGCTGGGCGAAAACCCAGGGTGAGCACGGCGACAACATCGTGTGGGGCACCGCGTGCGGCGGCGACTGCGACAACATCGTCTGGGGCACGCGCGGCGACGACAACATCGTCTGGGGCACCGTCGAGCGACGACAACATCGTCTGGGGCACGCGCGGCGACGACAACATCGTCTGGGGCACGCCGCGGCGGCGACAACATCGTGTGGGGCACGCGCGGCGACGACAACATCGTGTGGGGCACCGCGGCGGCGACGACAACATCGTGTGGGGCACGGCCGCGGCGACGACAACATCGTGTGGGGCACGCGCGGCGACGACAACATCGTGTGGGGCACGACTGCGGCGGCGCCGACTGCGACAACATCGTGTGGGGCACGCGCGACGGCGACAACATCGTCTGGGGCACGGCGGCGATAGCGACAACATCGTGTGGGGCACGCCGCGGCGACGACAACATCGTGTGGGGCACGTCGCGGCGACGACAACATCGTGTGGGGCACCGGCGAGCGAGGACGATCAAGTCATCCGGTCTGGAGGCATCGCTCCGAGTCGACGACGATCGAACGTCGTGCCTGGCCGTCCAACCGTCGACGGTCGGAGGCATCTAGCCATGGAAAACATGCCTTACCGCGTGGAGCTGGACCTGCAGACGTTCCAGGCGCCGATCGGAGACGGTCAGCCACGCACGGCGACGTCACCAGCACGGATTGGCAGAGCGGCCTGCCGGTGCTGGGCGGAACGCCAAGTGACGCTGCGCGAGCTGCGCGCGTCGGATGCGCCGTCGCTCTTCGCGCTGCTGACGACCGAGGAAGTGGCGCGGTTCATCTCGCCGCCGCCGACCACGGTCGAAGGGTTCGAGCGAGTTCATCGCCTGGACGATCCGGCAGCGGACCGCGGGCACCTACGCGTGCTTCGCGGTGACGCTGAAGGGGTACGACACGGCGATCGGGATCTTCCAGGTCCGCGAAACGGAACCCGGGTTCGGGACCGGCGAATGGGGCTTCGCGATCGGCTCGCCGTTCTGGGGCACCGGCGTGTTCCAGGAGGGCGCGGAGCTTGTGCTCGAGTTTGCGTTCGAGACGATCGGCGTGCATCGGCTGGAGGCGCGCGCGGCGGTTCGGAACGGCCGCGGCAACGGCGCGCTGCGAAAGCTCGGGCGCCGTGCAGGAAGGCCTGCTCGGAAATCGTTCCTGCGCAACGGCGAGTATCTCGATCAGGTGCTCTACGCGATTGTCGAGGACGACTGGCGTTCCTCGCGTGAGATGGCACGGCCGATCCACGCGCCGCGCATCCACTGAGGTCGTGACCAGGTTATCGTTGTGACGGCTCAGTAGCGGGTAGTTGCACCGACGACGAAGGCCGACCCGGTCGGCCTTCGTCTCCCAGCCACCGAGTAGTTACGTTCCCAGTGTGAACGGCCTTCTCCGATTCTGCCAAACCTTACCCCATATATTTCGCTCGTCGGCTGCTCACGAATCGAGCGATTGTCCTCGTGCTCGAAACGGACACAGGCTGCGGTTGTGCAGTCGCAGAAACACTCGTCCACGCTTCGACTCGACAATGTAAGGACACTCTGACTGAACGCGAGTTGTATGGTTGCCTCTGGAAATGGCTGAGGTGGCGCGCAAGTTGCTGCCTGAGTCGCCGCCGTGCGTTGGTCGCTTAATCTCATTCGCCCGGTCGTCGCGATGCCGCGTGGGGCTTCGGCGTCGGTCACTGGCCGCTCTCCTGGCGCTGTTCGTTGGGTTCGGACGACTCGCGGTGGCCGCCGGTCGCAGTCCTGCCAGGACGCCCGCTCACGGAGTGACAAGTCGGACGACGGAGTGAACCGCCGGAAGAGCCGCAGCCCCCGGGAAGTGTCCAGCGTGATCGTGACGCTCGCGCCTGGTGCGGAACTGCCGGCGGAGTTCAAGCGGTTCGCGCGCGTCGAGGGGCAGGCTCGGCATCATCAACGGTGAGGTGCTCGACCTGCCGAACGGCGCCATCGCGCAACTCGAGCGGCATCCCGAGATCTTCCGCATTCACGACAACCGTGCCGATCAACGGGACACAACTACCGTACGTCGCTGACGATCGGCTCGCGCGCCGTGCAGCGCAGCCTGGGGCTCACCGGCGCCGGCATCGGCATCGCGGTGCTCGACTCGGGCATCGCGGCCTGGCACGACGATCTGACGAATGATTCCGCGCGGCTGTATCCGTACGGCAACCAGCGCGTGTCGGCGTTTGTCGACTTCGTCAACGGCCGCACTCAGCCGTACGATGACGAGGGACACGGCACCCACGTCGCCGGGATCATCGCCGGCAACGGCTACGACTCGAGCGGCGAGCACGGCGGGCGCCGCGCCCGATGCCAGTCTTGTTTCCCTGAAGGTGCTGGACGCCGAAGGCAGTCGGCACGATCAGCAGCATCATCGCGGCGCTCGACTGGGTGCTGGCGAATCATCGCCGCTACAACATCCGCGTTGTCAACCTGTCGGTCGGTGCGAGCATCAACGAGTCGTACTTGACCGACCCGTTGACGCTGGCGGCCAAGCGCGTCGTCGACGCGGGCGATCGTCGTGGTTGGAGCCGCCGGTAATCGGGGCAAGAATGCCGACGGGCGCAGATCCAATACGGCGGCATCACGGCGCCGGGCAACGCGCCCTGGGTGCTGACCGTCGGCGCGTCCAGCACGAACGGCACGCCGGATCGCGGCGACGATGCGGTCGCGAGTTTCAGCTCGCGCGGGCCTACGTACCTCGACTATGCCGCGAAGCCGGACCTCCTCGCTCCCGGCCACGGCACCGTCTCGCTGGCCGATCCGCTCAGCGCGTTCTATACCACCAAAGCGCAATTTCTGCTGCGGCGGGTCGCTGAGCACCGCATTCAAGCCGTATCTGACGCTCAGCGGCACGAGCATGGCGGCGCCCGTCGTGGCCGGGACGGTGGCGCTGATGCTGCAGGCGAACCCGCAGCTCACGCCGAATGGGGTCAAGGCCATTCTCCAGTACACGGCGCAGGAGTACCCGGGCTACGACGCGCTTACGCAGGGCGCGGGCTTCCTGAACGCGGTCGGCGCCGTCCGCCTCGCGCAGTTCTTCGCGACCGCGCGGCCGGGGCAGCCCGTTCCGCTCCAGAAGATGTGGAGCAAGAAAATCATCTGGGGCAATCACCGGCTGTCGGGCGGCATTCTCGAACCCGACGGCCAACGCCTACCAGGTCGGGACGACCTGGGGCGCGACCGCCACCGGCGATGGGGACAACATCGTATGGGGCACCGCATGTCCCGATGGCTGCGACAACATCGTGTGGGGTACCGACGGTCGTGACAACATCGTGTGGGGCACCACCGGCGACGACAACATCGTCTGGGGCACCAGCTGCGGCGGCGACAACTGCGACAACATCGTGTGGGGCACCAACGGCGGCGACAACATCGTCTGGGGCACGACTGGTGGCGACAACATCGTGTGGGGCACAGCTGGTCGACGACAACATCGTGTGGGGCACGGCGCGGTCACGACAACATCGTGTGGGGCACTGACGACGACGGTCAAAAGGAGTGGCCGGCGGCGCTTCGCTTCATGTCATCACGATCGTGGCGGGGATTGTTTCGCCTGACGGACGGGCAAATCTTCACGATTCTCCGCAGGATCACCGCCCCTCCGCGAAGAGCGCCGATGCTCGCACCCGTCAGGACGGCCGGGGAACATCGGAGCCCCGCACTAATTCTCCCGTTCGATCGATTCCGGTAACGGCAAGCCTCCCGCACCTTCAGGCTGGGAGCCCGTCTCAATCGGTCTTGCCGGATCGCTCGACCACTCGCTCCACGATCCGGGATACAGCTTTGCGCCGCCGAGGCCGGCGTGCTCGAGCGCGAGCAGATTCTGACACGCGGTAACGCCAGATCCGCAGTAACAGACGATGTGGTCCGGCGCGACCTCGTCTGTAGCCTGGCGCAGCCGTACCCGGAGCGCGTCCGGCGCGAGAAAGGACCCATCCTTCGCAAGATTCCGCTTGAAAAAATGATTTACCGCGCCGGGAATGTGACCGCCTGCACGATCGATCGGTTCAATCTCGCCGCGGAAGCGCTCAGGCGCGCGCGCGTCGACAAGTCGCCAGTCGGTGCGGTGCGCGAGTGCGGCCACTTCACTCACGTTGACGACCATGCCGGCCACCGGCGCGCCCCTGAACGCACGCGGTTGTCGCGACTCTTCGCCGCGCGCCGTCGGCAGCCCCTCAGCGGTCCATTTTGCGAAGCCGCCGTCGAGGACGGCCACTGCCCTGTGGCCCATCCAGCGCAAGAGCCACCAGAGCCGGCTCGCGTACATCCCCGTGTCCTGATCGTGGGCCACGACCTGAATTCCCTGGTCGATCCCGAGGCGCCTCAGCGTGTCCGCCAAGTCGTCGGCGCTCGGAAGGGGGTGCCTGCCGTTGCTGCCGGTTTTCGTTCCGGAGAGATCACGATCCAGGTGCGCGTACACGGCGCCCGGGATGTGCCCCTCCAGATAATTCCGCCCGCCCCAGCTTTCGTCGTCGAGGCTGAAGCGACAGTCGATGACCGCGAATGCGGGGTCGGCCAGATGATCGGCGAGCGTACGTGTGTCGATAAGCGTCGTGAACGCCATTCGGGCACTACCTTATCAGAAGCCGTGCTGGCACCCTGAGTTACGATAAGCATGTTCCAACCAGTGGCAAGACATCGTCCTGAGCGTCTTGGTGCCGGACTTAGGCCGCGTATTTGAGATGCGAAGATCCCCCGAGGTGGAGAAAACGACCGGGCTCGCGAGCCGCTTCGGCGTGTTCGTGGCGGAGCGGCATCCGCTTGCGCTCGCCGACGCGCTCGAAGCGCTCGACGCGGTGTCGCGTGGGCGCGTACCGTCCGACGAACATGGCATCGATGCGCTGAGACCCGCGCTTCGAGAGGAGCTGGGCCGCCGTCTTCAGGCGAGAACAGCGTCACCCGCTGGTCTCGGCGACACCACACCGCGCACAACCGCCGAGACGAGGCTCGGCCAGGCCTGTGCCGAGGTCGTCGAGGCTTGCGATGGTTCGCTGCGCCGCGCCGCCATCGAGGCGTCCCTGAGTGCGGACGAACGGCGCGAAATCCTGCGCGGGATGGTGCTCACCAGAGCGACGGACAACCGGCTCAAGTCATTCTTCCTCGGCAACGAGGTCCGGTACGGCACGGCGGCTTTTCAGGGTAAGGGCTTTCGATCCCTCGGCCAGGAGGCCATTTACGCTGCGGCTGTACGGTTGCGGCGGGGCGAACGCTATCGTGGAGCTGACGGAGCGTGGCACGGTGACGTGGTCGGACCAATGATTCGTGACCTGGGCGTCGCCTTCGGCATGCGCCACGGGCCCGATTCGGTGCGAATGGCCTTGAACGCCCAGATGGCCAAGGCCGGCCCCCCGTTCGAGGGCAAGGATCTGCACATCGGGGATTTCTCCTGGGGCATCCTTCCACCCGCGGCGCCGCTGGCAATCTCGACGCTGACGATCGCCGGGATGGCGATGGCCTTCGCGAGGGAGGCTTCGGGGCGTGTCGCGCTTTCGTTTATCGGGGAGGGCGGCTGTTCGCTGGGCGAATGGCACGAGGCCATCAACCTTTGTGCGGTCGGCCGTCTGCCGGCAATCTTCTGCATTCAGAACAATCAGACAGCGCTCTCGACACCGGTCGCGGATCAGTCGGCCGCGCGTGTGTTTGCCGAGAAGGCTGCGGGCTACGGCGTCCCGGGCCTCACGCTCGACGGCACCGATCCCGATCAGATCGCGGCGGCATTCGCATGGGCCGTCGAACGGGCGCGAGCGGGTGCCGGGCCCACGCTGATCGAGCTCGTGTCGATGCGTATGTGCGGCCACGCCCACCACGACGACATGTTGTACCTCGGCCGCGACCCTCAGCCGTCCTGGGAATACCCGCGTGCTGAGCGATCAAGGGTACGTGGATCGCGAGCTGTACGCCTACTGGTCGCGGCGCGATCCGATCGCGACGTATGCCGCGCGGCTCGAGGGTGAGGGGGTCGTCAAGACAGGCGAGCTCGAGCAATGGCAGCGGGAGGCGGAGCACGTCGTGGAAGAGCAGGCTCGCGCGATCGTCGAGGCGCCGTGGCCCGATCCACGAACGGCGGGTGCCGGCGTCTTTGCGGAAGAAGCCCCACGGGCGCACATCGAGGTCCTCGATCCCGCGATCCGGCTGGCGGCTGACACACCGGACCTTCTGCCGGCGCTCGAACCCGGACCGCCGACCGATCCGAAAGGCCGCACGTTCCTCGATGCCGTGACGCTCGCAATCGGGGATGCGCTCAGGGCGGATCCCCGGGTGTTCGTGTACGGCGAGGACGTGGCCGGCAAGTACGGCAACGCCTTCCTGCTGCTCCGGCCGCTTGCTGCCGGAATTCGGCGATCGCATCGTCAACTCGCCGGTGGCGGAGAGTGCCGTGCTCGGCGTCTGTATCGGAGCGGCGCTGGCCGGGCTGCGGCCGATTGGCGAGATTCAATTCAACGATTTTGTCGCCACCGGGTTCAATCAGCTGGTCAACAATGCCGCCAAGACGCGCTATCGCTGGGGCGCAGGGGTGCCGTTGGTCGTGCGCATGCCCTCCGGCGGCATGCGGCACGCCGGGCCGTATCATTCTCAGAACACCGAGCCATGGTTCTACCGGACGCCCGGGCTGAAGATCGTGGTGCCCTCGACACCGCACGACGCGCGCGCGCTGTTCGCCTCGGCCGTGGCCGACCCGGATCCCGTCCTGTACTACGAACATATCGCGCTCTACCGCGATCCGCGCATCAAGCAGGGGCTCGCCGATGCTCCCCCGGCCCCGATTCCGATTGGCCGCGCGGCGTTGCGGCGTGCGGGCAGCGACCTGGCTATTCTGTCTTACGGGGCGTACGCCCACGTCGCGCTGCGGGTGGCGGCTCGCCTGGCGGCCGATGGGATCGAGGCGAGCGTCCTGGATCTCCGGAGTCTTGCACCGCTCGATCGCGCCGCGGTGCTGGCGGTCGCCCGCCACTGCCACCGGGTGCTCATCGTTCACGAAGATTCGAGAACGGGCGGCATCGGCGAGAGCCTGGCCGCGATCATCCAGGAAGAGGCGTTCGAGGCGCTCGACGCCCCAGTGCGGATCGTCGGCGCCCTGGACACGCCGGTGCCATACTCGCCGCCACTCGAGGAGTTCTTCCTTCCCAGCGAGGCGCGAGTGGAGCGTGCCGCTCGTCTGCTGGCCGAATACTAGCCGCGAAAGTACGCCGGTTCCCTATAAAATGAACGCAAAGATGAGCCACTCCGACTACCCTGTATCGCCCGAGGCTGCGGCTCCGGTCGATTTCATCCGCGCGATTGTGGAAGAGGATCTCGCCTCAGGCAAGCACCATGGGCGGATCGCGACCCGTTTTCCGCCCGAGCCGAACGGCTATCTGCATATCGGACACGCCAAATCGATTTGTCTGAACTTCGGCGTCGCCGCAGAGTACGGCGGCACATGCAACCTCAGGTTCGACGATACCAATCCCACCAAGGAAGACGTGGAGTACGTGGACGCGATCAAGGAAGACGTCGCGTGGCTCGGTTTCAAGTGGGACGAACTGCTATTCGCCTCCGACTACTTCGAGCGGCTATACGGCTTCGCCGTGGATCTCATCCGGCGCGACCTGGCCTACATCGACAGCCTCCCCTGGGAAGAAATCCGGCGACTTCGTGGCACGCTGACGGAGCCGGGACGCAACAGTCCATACCGCGACCGGCCAATCGAGGAGAGCCTCGATCTGTTCAGCCGCATGCGCGCGGGAGAGTTTCCGGACGGCGCGCACGTGTTGCGGGCGAAAATCGACATGGCGTCGCCCAATCTGAACATGCGGGATCCGACCCTCTACCGCATTCGACACGCGACGCATCACCGCACGGGCGATACGTGGTGCATCTACCCGATGTACGATTTCGCGCATCCACTGTCCGACGCTCTCGAGCGGATCACCCACTCTCTGTGCACGCTCGAATTCGAGGATCACCGGCCGCTCTACGACTGGCTCGTCAACAATCTGATCGACGCCGATCGTCCGAGGCAGATCGAGTTTGCGCGCCTGAATCTGAACTACACGGTGATGAGCAAGCGAAAGCTGCTGCAGCTCGTGGAGCAGGGTTTCGTGTCGGGGTGGGACGATCCGCGGATGCCGACGATCAGCGGCCTCAGGCGCCGCGGCCATACACCGGAGTCGATCCGCGACTTCTGCGGTCGCATCGGCGTCGCCAAGAAGGAGAACGTGATCGACGTCGCGCAGCTCGAACACAGCGTGCGCGAAGATCTCAATCGCCGCGCGCCCCGAGTCATGGCGGTGCTCCGGCCTCTCAAGGTCGTCCTCACGAACTATCCCGAAGCGCAGGTCGAGGAGGTCGACGTCATCAACAACCCGGAAGATCCGGCCGCCGGCACGCGCAAGGTGCCATTTTCGCGCGTGCTGTATATCGAGCGCGACGATTTCAAGGAAGATCCGCCGAAGAAATTCTTTCGTCTCTCGCCGGGGAAGGAAGTGCGGTTGCGCTGCGCGTACTTCATCACCTGCACCGAGGTGATCAAGGACGATCGCGGACAAGTCGTCGAGCTGCGAGCGACCTACGATCCGGCTACCCGCGGAGGTGATGCGCCCGACGGGCGCCGGGTGAAGTCGACGCTCCATTGGGTGTCGGCGGCGCACGCGCTGCCGATCGAGGTGCGGCTCTACGATCGTCTCTTTAGCGTGGAGGATCCCGAGAAAGTGGGCGAGGGCCAGACATTTCTGGACCACATCAATCCCGATTCGCTCGAAGTGCTTCACGGGTGCCTCGCCGAGCCCAGCCTCGCGACGGCGTCGGCTCCCGACCGCTTCCAGTTCGAGCGCATCGGGTATTTCTGCGTCGATCCCGATTCGAGGCCAGGCAAGTTGGTCGTCAACAGGACCGTCTCGCTGCGGGATGCCTGGGCAAAAATCGAACAGAAGCAGCCTCGCTAGCGGCTAGCAGTGCCGGCGCTCTCTCCTGCTTTTTTCGGGCGCACGAGAGACGCCCGGCTGAAGGACCGAGCCCCTGCGGGGCCGCTGCAGCCCGCGCGCATGGCGGCTGACGACCGTGACGGCCCCCCACACCTGACGCCTCAAGTAACGGCCCGTTCTCCCGACGATCGCTTCTGCAGCGGCGACCTCGTCAAGATCGTGCTGCGGGTCGCTGACCGACTCCTGGTCCTGGCGCAGCATGAACACGTATCCGTACGGCCAGGAGCGGAAGAAAGCGCGCACCGCGTCGGGATCCGGGAGCGCCAGCACTCGTCTGTCAGCATAGTAGCGAATGCTCGCTCCCCATTCGAGCTGATAGACGCCGACCGGCGCGTCCACGGCGGTCTGCGCCTTGATCACCGGACCGAGAGTCGACGCCGGACGCGACCGTTCCAGTACCGGGAACCCGACGAGTACGACGATGACGTAAACGCCGACCAGGGTGAGAAGCGGCGCCGCTGGCGAGCCAGGCGCCGACCGGCGTGCCCGCGCCATCTGCACGAGCAGGGTGGCGCCGCCGAGACACAGAACGATCGGCAGCATCAGCGCCGATCGGCCGAGCCCCAGGTTGATCCGCATGATGGCCGCGCCGGCAATCGCGCCGCCGACGAGAAATGTCGCGGCGATCGCGACGAGGGCCGTCCGGGTCGCGGCTGCGTGCGTGCCGGCCACGGCGCGCCGCCAGCCCACGGCGGCCAGCAGGCAGCAGGCGGGCGCCGCGGGAAAGATGTAGTGATCCAGCCTGAATCTGGCTGCCGTGAAAAATCCGACCACGACGAGCAACCATAGCCAGAGCATCAGCTCTTCAACAGAGGGCCGGACGCCCTCCCACCTGGCACGAAGGAGATCGGCGCCGCGCCCGATCGCGATCAGGCTCCAAGGAAAGAACGCTCCCGTGAACACACGCAGATAGTAGGTGTCGCTCGTGGTTTTCGTCGAGAAGACGTGCGGCTTGGTAAAGTACCAGAGGTTGCCGGCGATGAAATATTCCTGGACGAACCGGTTGTCGAACCGCAGCCACATCCAGGCGAACCACGGGGAGGCGGCAAGAGTTCCGCACGCAAGGCCCGCGACCCAGGGTATGCGCCTCATTGCCCGGCGAGAATCCCCGCCGGCCAGGAACGCCGCCAAGGCAAAGAGCGTGACGATGATGAGCGCGACCGGCCCTTTCGTCATGACCGCGAGCGCGATCAAGCCAAACCCGGGATACCGCAGTCGGGGGCGCCCCCGAAGCGCTCCAACGAGCAGGCAGGCCATGCTGCCGAACAGGCACGTCGCGAACAGCATGTCGAACAGAGCGACGCGGGCCAGAGCGAAGGTTGCCGGGATCGTGGCGAACATCAGGGCGGCCCATGTCGCCGGTTTGCCGGTCGAACAGCTGCCCGCCGACCCACCGGACGATCGCAATCAGACCACAGCGCGCTGAGGGCGTTGGGCAGGCGATTCGCGAGCGCGGACTCGCCCAGTGCAGCGACAGAAAGACCCTGAAGCCAGTGAAACAGGACCGGCTTGTCGATG
Organism: uncultured Acidobacteriota bacterium; assembly: GCA_963814975.1. Classification (GTDB taxonomy): domain Bacteria; phylum Acidobacteriota; class Vicinamibacteria; order Vicinamibacterales; family CAVVIG01; genus CAVUXJ01. The sequence goes on from CAWFFB010000024.1 coordinate 57,097, forward strand.
AAGGGGGCTCCGTCGAGCAGCGGCACCAGCCAACTGTGGGCGCGAAGCATTTCGCGCGTGAGCTCTGCGTAGTGAGCTTCGTCCGGGTCCAGGAGGCTGAGATATCCAAGCCGCCAGAAAGCCACCACCCACGCCACCAGAACCCAGAGTGCGGCTCGCATCGCAGAACGTTGGGAAAACGATCGTTCGGAGGGGTCGAGCCAATCTGTTGTCACGTCACGGCCTCAGACCTGATGTGATCGCGGCACCGGCGCGGCACGACCATATGCTTGGGGGCGGCGCTTATGTGCGTCGTCCCGGAGGTGCGGATAAGGACGGTAAGACCGGCGGAATGAAGTCGAGTACGCCTGAGGCCGGGTGGTGCTGGCGAAGAGAAGCTGATGAATTGAGCTAGGTATGAATCAGATCAGGGCACATTTCTACAACAGTCGGAGGACGCGAGCAACTGGATTCTTGCTCCACCCCCGGCTGGGAGGTACGGCGGAGAACCGCTCGCAGCTGAGAAACGTGCCGTCCCGGCGTTCGGCTACTTGTGTGACAGTGTCCGCTCCACCTGTTCGATGTGCCGTGCGATGTGCGCCACGGTCAGATCTGCCAGCTCGAAGAGCGAAATCGTACCGAACGGGAGCGTAATCGAATAGCCCGCGCCACGCTCCGGCGTCAGCGACGCGATGGCCCTCGTGAGCCGGTGACCGCTGACGCTGAGCCGCTCGAGCGACGCTTCGCCCCCGATGACGGCAGGCGCCGGCAAAGGAAAGGTTCTCTGCCGGGGGACCGCCACGGGGCTGAAGCGCTCGGTGAATCCCGGCGGCGCGGGCTGGGCGAGCGGCGTCGCGCCGGTCAGCACGCCGGCGACCCACTCGTTCGCCATCGCAACGTGACAGACGATCTGCGCCGCGCTCCAGGCGCCGTCGAGCGGTTGGTGCTCGGCCGCTCCATGCGGCAGTTCGCGAAGTTGCGAGATGAGCGCACGTTGTGCGACGCGGAAGCGCGCCAGAATGGCCGCGGCGCGATCGACAGGCATCGGGCCCTCCGAAACGATTGCAGATTTCAGATTTGCGACTTCAGATTTCGGGTTTCACATTGGCGGTTGCCGATTGTATTGCAGATTCCGGTAAAATGCTGCCGGGCGCAACGTGGAATATCACATTTCTCAGTATGAGCTCGAGCAGGGCGCGCTCGAGATTCAGTACATCGAAGAGTTTTTCGGAGAGTTCCCTCGCAAGAAGACCGCGTCGGAGATCGTCCAGCGCCTCCGGGGCCGGGCGCACCTGATCCTGTTGGCCAATGCGCCCTTGCCAGACGAACCGGGCTCGGTGGTGCCGGTATCCTTCAAGGTCGCTCATGAAATCCGGCCCGGCGAGACCGAGCCGAAGCTGGTCGACCTCGTCAACCGGCTCCGTGACTACGTGCGGTTCAGCGGCCGGCGCGTGCTTTACACCTGGGTCGGCGGCACGCGGCGCGATTGGCGCGGGCAGGGACATTTTCGTGCGCTGACCGAACAGCAGGAACTCTGGGCGGTGCAGCAGGGATTCGACGAGATTGTGGTGAAGACCAAGAACAAGTTCTACGATATGCGCGGCACCCTCGACCACTTACGTTTCGAAGTGGTGAAATACGAGCGCAACGAGGCGGACAACAGGGAATCGAAAGTGTATCTGAGCAAGAAGCTCCTTCCCGAGGTCCTCGACGAGCACCGCAGCGCCAAGACGGTCGTGCAGGTGGCGATCTAGAGATGCGGCCGACGACTCCGTACAGCGCGGATCTCGGCGATCTGGAGCCGCTGGACGCGATCAGGGAAAATGCCGATCGCGTCCGCGCGATCACTGGCGGCTGGACGGAGCCGCAATTCGAGCGCACCTACGCGCCCGGCAAATGGACCGCGCGGCAGATCCTGACCCACCTCGCGCAGACTGAGATGGCGCTGGGCACGCGTGCGCGGATGGCGCTCTCCACCCCGGATTACGTCGCCCAGCGGTTCGACCAGAACGCCTGGGTCGCACGCGAGTCGCGGCTGACGGGTCCCGACGCCGTTGGTGCTTTTGTGGCGCTCAGCCAGATGAACCGGGCCCTCTTCGGGACCTTGACGCCAGCCGACCGGCAGATCGCCATGGCCCATCCCGAATATGGCGCCATCACGGTGGACTGGATCGTTCACCTGCTCGCCGGCCACGCAATCCACCACCTGCGACAGGTGGAGATGGTGAAATAATCCTTATTGGTTCGTCGCCTTGAGGGGTCTGTGCTGCGCGGCAGCAAGGTAGAGCGCGTTGAACAGCAGCGGGAACGTCGCACGGGTCTGACCGCGATGCTGCGGCCGCAGGCCGAACAGCACGACACGCCCCGGGTTCATGTCGACCGACACGACTGCCGCGCGTCCCGCCATGGCCTCGTCGCCTCTCAACCAGCCGGACGCCAGCACGTCCGTCGCGGCGTAGCGCGCGACGACTCGCGTCCTCGGAGACGTGAAGCCCTCGACCGGCGCGAAGATGGGGCCGTTGGTGTAGAAACCGTAGGTGTCGGCTGGCAGGCCGTAGCCGGCCGGCTGCGACGTATCGACATGGAGCCGGAGGATGGTGCCGGGCGCGAAATGCTCGTCCCGGCGCAAACCGCGCTTGATGTTTCGCACCGGAAGCGACAGGCGATCGAGCGCCAGATCCGAGGCCGCGCCGAGCGCGATCAGCGTCCCGCCGTCGGCGACGAAGCGGATCAGATTCTGGACGCCCTGGTCGCCGATCCCGCCGCGGTATTCCGGACGAATCGTCTCGCCGCCAAAGCCGTCGACGATTTCGCGCGGCAGCTGATCCGGCAGGATGATCGCATCGAACCGCTGCCGCAGCTCGCCGGTGCGGATGTCGGCATTGTGAATCGTCGTCGGGTTGAACTCGTACTGCTCGAGTACCCAGCGCGTCCAGCCTTCGTCCATGCTCCCGCCGGTCCATGGCGCGTACAGCCCGATGCGCGGCGTGCGGAGCGAGAGATCGGCAGCCTGATCCGCCTCGGTCCGCGCCGCCGGCCGGCTTCCGGCCGTGACAGTGAGCCCGAACCCTTTCGCCAGCTCCTCGATCCGATCACGTGACACCCCGGTGACCGACAGCTGCGACTGGCCTTCGAAGGCAACGCGAGCTCCCTTCTTCAGCAGGCGGTTGATCGCAATCGCCGTGTCGGCGCCGTAATACCCGAAGGTGTATCGTGAACCGCTGCCTTCAACGCGGCCCCGCACCTCCGGCCGACTCGTGAGTCGCGTCATCGGCACCGACGCCGGCGGCGGCGTCTTGGTGAACGTCACGTCGATGCCGAACAGCATGCCGAGCGACCATGCGGTCACGTCGTAAGGCTGTTCCGGAGGGTCGTTCTGGTTGCGACGAATCTCCGGGTAGGTCTGTCGCTCGAGCAGGTCTTTCGCGTATCGCCCGAAGACCTGCGTCAGCGGGATGACGAACGTTCCGGGGCCATAGGGCTGGCCGTCGGCCTCGAATCCCGACTCGGCGCGATACACTTCGACGCCGCCGCGCATGAGCCGGTCGGCGAGATGCGCCGCTTCCCGCGGGTCGTGCTGCGGAGCAACAGGGATGAGGATAGCCTTTGCGGCGTCGTTCCTGTCGCCTTCGACGGTCTGCCGGTTGACCTCGTAGATCTGACGCAGGATCGTTTCGCGGCGGTCGGCCGCCGTTTCGAGCAGCGCCATCGTGGCAATGAGCTCGTAGTCCACGATGTCGCGCAAGGTCCAGCGGCCGCCCATCCACGGCCGCGGATACTCCGTCCGGGGCGTGACGTCCGTGGGCGGCGGAAGCAGCACTTCGTCGACCGTTCCACGTTCGGCGCTGCTGCGGCCCGCGTTCGGTGCGAGACCGTTCGCGGCGGACCCGAGCTGCTGGATCGGTGTCGCCGATGCGCGCGCTCGCCACTTCGGTGAGCAGGCCGATCTGGTTGTGCCACCACCCGCTCCACGCCAGCGCCCCCTGCCAGAAGTTCGTATAGACCGAGTTGTAGATGATGCCGTTCTTGCCGGCCGCCTCGAGCGCCGCCGCCTGGGATTGGCCAAGGATGCCGTTCCATCGGTAGATCAGCGGATGAACGTTCGGGTTGATCGGGTCGGCCGCCGGCATCACGAACATGCGGGGACCGTTGGTGCCCATCTGATGCTGATCCAGCCATATCGACGGGAACCAGTCGTGCCACGCCAGCTCCGCCATGTACTGGCTTTCCTTCTGCGTGAGCATGTACATGTCGCGGTTGGTGTCGTGACCTGCGTACTGGTGATACAGCGAGGGCAGCGGGCTGGCGGCGAATGGCGTGCCGAGGTTTTCGTTGAACCAGTCGGTGACCATGATCTGGCCGTCCGGGTTGGCGCTCGGCACCAGCAGGAAGATCACGTTGTCGAGAATCTTCTTCACCGCCGGCGAGTCGTCGGTCGCGAGGCGGTGGACCAGCTCCAGCGCCATCTGCGTGGCGCCGATTTCGTTTGCATGAACGCTGCACGTGACGAGCACGACGACCTTGCCGGACCGGAAGATCTCGTCGCGCTCGCGCGCGCTCGGCGCGCCGCCCTGGAAGTAGAGTCGGCGCTCCAGCTGCTTGTAGCGCTCCAGATTCTGCAGGGTGTCGGGTGAGCTGATTTCGAGCGCAATGAAGGGATTGCCGCCGCTGGTCTTCCCGAGCTCGCGCAGCCGCACGCGGTCCGAGGCGCCCGCCGCGAGCCGCATGTATTCGACGATCTTGTCCCAGCGAACGAGCTTGTTGTCCGAGCCGACCGTGAACCCGATAAACTGTTCGGGCGACAGAAGCGTGCCGGCCGCCGTCAGTCCGCTGGCCCAAATCAGCACGAACCCGACGCACAGCGACACCACGAGTGCCGCGAAGCGCGGCACGGTCGACAAGCGGCGACCGACTTCCGGAGCGTCAACGCGCATGAGCAAGAATAGGCCAGCTGTGCCTTTCCGGACAACATGAACGAAACCTTCGTCTCGGCGACGCGGATGGACGCCGTCCAGGCGCCGATCGTCCCGATCATCGGCGCCCTGCTCCGGCAGACGCCGGGCACCATCTCCCTCGGCCAGGGCGTCGTCCACTACGGGCCGCCTCCCGAAGCGGCGGAGGCCGCGCGTGCCGCGATCGCGCGGTCGGAAACCGACCAATACCAGGACGTCGCCGGATTGCCGCCGCTGCTCGATCGCATCGCGCGGAAGCTGGCTGCCGAGAACGGCATCGACGCCGCGCGCAGCCGGATCATGGTGACGGCGGGCGCGAACATGGCGTTCATGCACGCCGTGCTGGCGACGACGAGCCCGGGCGACGAGGTGATCCTGCCCATGCCGTTCTATTTCAATCACGAGATGGCCATCCAGATGGCCGGATGTCGCGTCGTCTGCGTCCCGACCGACGAGCGCTACCAGCTGTCGATCGACGCGATCGCGCGCGCGATCGGCAGCCGCACCCGCGCGATCGTGACGATCTCGCCCAACAACCCGAGCGGCGCGGTCTACGCGGAGGCGGCGCTCCGTCGCGTCAATGAGTTGTGCCGGGAGCGCGGGCTGTACCACATCTCCGACGAGACCTACGAGTACTTCACCTACGGGTCCGCGCGCCACGTGTCGCCCGGCTCGTTCGCGGATGCCGAAGGGCACACCATCTCGCTGTACTCGCTGTCGAAGGCCTATGGATTCGCAGGCTGGCGCATCGGCTACATGGTCTATCCGGCGCGGCTGGCTTCAGCGATGGTGAAGATTCAGGACACGATCCTGATTTGCCCGCCGATCGTGTCGCAGGTGGCTGCCATCGCCGCGCTCGACGTCGGCCGCATGTATTGCGAGCCGCGCGTCCGCGAGCTCGCCTCGATCCGCGAGATCGTCGTCGACGAGTTGTCGGCGCTTGCTCCGCTGGCGACGGTGCCGGCGGCCGACGGCGCGTTCTATTGCCTGCTCAGGATCAACGAGGACGCGGTGGGCGGGGCGCGGATTCAGGCTGGAACGTTATCGTCGATGCTGCTGGCCGAGCGGCTGATCCGCGAGCACAGGGTCGCCGTGATTCCCGGCACGGCGTTCGGCATGACCGACGGCTGCTACTTCCGCGTCGCCTATGGCGCGCTGCAGAAGGCGACGGTCGAGGAGGGGATCGGCCGGCTGGTGGAAGGGCTGCGCGCCATCCTCTGCTGATCGGGCGGATCCTAGACGTCCAGTTCCTCGGCTTCTTCGGCGCGCTCCATGATGAACCGGAAGCGGGCCGAGGCATCCTTGCCCATCAGCTCGTTGATGACGCGATCGGTGACGATCTGATCGGCGATCTCGACGCGCAGCAGGCGGCGCGTCCGCGGGTTCAGCGTCGTCTCCCACAGCACCTTCGGCATCATCTCGCCGAGGCCCTTGAAGCGCGTGATCTCCGGCGGCCCGGTTGCCGTTCTTGCCGTGCTGCTTGAGGATCGGTCGCGGTGCGCGTCGTCGAGCGCCCAGAACGTGTCCTTGCCGATGTCGATGCGGTAGAGCGGCGGCTGCGCGAGGAAGACCTTGCCGTTCGTCATGAGCTGCGGCAGGTGGCGGTAGATGAAGGTGAGCAGCAGCGTCGCGATGTGGTTGCCGTCCGAGTCGGCGTCGGCGAGGATGATGATCTTTCCGTAGCGCAGCCGCGCGAGCTCGAAGTTCTTGCCGAGGCCGCAGCCGATCGCGGTGACCAGATCGGAGAGCTCCTTGTTCTCGAGCACCTTCGCCAGCGACGCGCTCTCGGTGTTGAGCACCTTGCCGCGCAGCGGAAGAATCGCCTGCCGCGCGCGATCGCGTCCCTGCTTGGCCGAACCGCCGGCCGAATCGCCTTCGACGACGAACAGCTCGCTGCCCTCGCTCGTCGGGTTGGTGCAGTCGCTCAGCTTGCCGGGCAGGTTCAGCCGCGTCGACGTCGCGCTCTTGCGCGACACCTCGGCCTGCGCGGCGCGGCTCGCTTCGCGCGCCCGCGCCGCGAGGATGATGCGCGCGACGATCGCTTCGGCGACGCTGATGTTGTGGTTCAGCCAGTGCTCGAGCGCCGGGCGGACGACGCCGTCGACGGCGGACACCAGCTCCGGATTGTTCAGGCGATCCTTGGTCTGCCCCTGGAACTGCGGCTCCTGGATGAAGACGCTCAGCACGCCGGTCAGCCCCTCGCGGATGTCTTCGGCCGTCAGCGTGACGCCTTTCGGCGACAGGTTGTGCGTCTCGATGAAATTGCGGACCGCCTTGCCGATGCCGGCGCGCAGGCCGTTCTCGTGCGTGCCGCCCGACCCGGTCGGGATGCCGTTCACGTACGAGCGCAGGTGCTCGTCGGTCGCTTCGGTCCACTGCAGGACCAGATCGAGCCGCAGCCCCTCCTCCTTGTTCAGCACGAACGGCGCGTCGTGCACCGGCTTGCCGCCGCGTGCCGCGACGATCGTCTTGAGATAGTCGACCAGGCCTTCGCGATGCTCGAAGACCGTTTTCTCCTTGCTGGTCTCGTCCTCGAAGACGACCTTCAGGCCCTTGTGCAGGTAGCTCGCCACCTCGAGGCGCTCGCGGATCAGCGCCGGATCGAACTCGATCTTCGGAAAGATCGCGGCGTCGGGATGGAAGTAGACCGTCGTGCCGGTGCCGCGCGCCGGGCCGAGCTTCTTGAGCGGGCCGACTGGCTTGCCCTGCTTGAAGCGCATCTCCCACTGCGCGCCGTCGCGCTTGACGGTGGCGACGAGCTCCTTCGAGAGCGCGTTGACGACGCTCGCGCCGACGCCGTGGAGGCCCGCCGGCGGTCTTGTAGCTGCCGTGCTCGAACTTGCCGCCCGCGTGAAGCATCGTGAAGATCACTTCGAGCGCGCTCTTCTTGGTCGTCGGATGCTTGTCGACGGGGATGCCGCGGCCATCGTCTTCAATGGTGATCGAGGACCCGTCGGCGTGGAGCGTCACGCGGATGTTCGAGGCATGGCCGTTCATCGCCTCGTCGATGGCGTTGTCGAGGATTTCCCAGACGAGGTGGTGCAGCCCGGCCGAGCCGACGCCGCCGATGTACATGCCGGGGCGCTTCCGGACCGGCTCCAGACCTTCGAGAACCGTGATGTCTTTCGCCGTGTAGTTCGCGGAGCCCATGTATGTATAGTAGTGGGCGCGTTCAGGGAATGAAGATGCTGCGCGCGCTCCTGTGTCTTACGATTGTAGCGGGATTTCCGCTCAACGCCCTGGCCGCGGGCCCGGTGACAGAGGACGCGCCGGTCTCTCGCCGAGATTGCGGCGGTTGCGCGACTGGTCGAGTTGGATCCATCCCGCGATCGCGCGCGGTTCATGGCCGAGTTGACCCGCCTGCTCTACGCGCAGCCTCCTCAACGCACTCCGGCCCTCGCGCACCTGCGCAGCGGTAAGCCCGATCCTGCGCGCTCGGGGGCCGGGCCCGCACCGCGCGTGCCTGTACCACTGACCGCCGGTTCCTGGAATCGCGCGATTTTTCGCCGGGCGGTCGACGCCGACCAACTCGTCGCCGCGATCATCGGCGACCGCCGCGCGTCCCTGATGTGTCATGCGCTCGCCGCGCTCGACGATGAGACGCTCGAGTTTCTCTCGCAGCATCTCGACGTGCTGACGCGCCTCTACGAGGAGAGCGCGCCGTCCTTTGCGGCGTTCGGCGCGAGCCTGCGCATTCGAGCCGGTCGCGTCGTGCCGCCCGGCGGCGACGCGGCGATTCCGCTCTGGGAAGGCGTGCTCGGCGAGCGCGTCGGCGATCCCGGTCGCTTCGTGACGGCGTTGTTCGGACTGCATGGCGGCCGGCTGGCCTACCTGTACGACACCATCGCCCAGCTCGAGGCTCCAAATGCTGCATTTGCGCTCGGCCTGTGGATGCGCCGATCCAGCCGTCCGGTTGACGCGGTTCGTCGCACTCGCCGAGGTCTGCGCGGGCAGCTATCGCGAGTGGCACGTCGACATGATGCCGTTTTCGAAGCCGCTTCACGACCTTGCCACGCTGCTCATGCGGATGCGGGTCGAACCCTCGGGCGCACCCGTGGCGCCGGCCGACCGTTCGTTCTGGTCCGAGGTGTTCGGGAACGACGATCTGCAGGAGAGCTCCGTCACGCTCCAGCAGGATGAGGGCCCGATCGACGCCGCGTGGCTGGCGAACGCGACCGCTGGCAGCGAGATGTTCTGGCGGGGCGATCGCCGCGAGCAGTTCGCGTTCGGCCAGCGGGTCTTTTCGCACATCTCCCAGGCCGAATGGCCGGACGCCATCGTCGCGATTCGCGGATTCCCGCGCCAGCGGATGTTGTCGCTCGCTCTCGAGGCGGGCGGCATCAGGACCGCCGCCATCCACGCATTGGCCGTGCGACGCGCGAGCCAGATTTCCACCCGTCGCGCCAACCGCGCGTTCTGGACGCTGGCCCAGCTCCAGTCCGCGCTCGCGCAGGTCCTTCGGATGCTCAAGGTCGGTACCCTCGATGCCGCGGCGGCCGAGGCGCTGGTCGCGTCGCTTTGTGCGGTGCCGCTCGACGACGGCGGCCGTTATTCGGGCGCGATGGCGCAGTGGGTGGAACGTGAGCTCGCACCCAAGCTGCCCCCGGCGGGTCCGTCGACAGCCGTGTGATCGCCGCTTTGGCGGGACCGGTGGGTACACCGGCTCGTGTGACGTGGGAGGGGCAGGAGTATCGGCTTGATCTTGCCGCGGCGGAACGGATCCGGATCGAACTGGTGCGCGCGAAACAGGTCGGCTATTCGGTCGATCTGGCGCTCGATCTGCACGCCATCGCGCGCACCCTTGCCGGCGACGGACTGACGACGCAGGGCCTCCGGTCCGCCGTCGCGAGGCTCTCGGCTCTTGCCGGGACGCATGGAGACCGCTTCGACTTCCAGCAGGACATGAGGGCGCTTGGCGTCGAAGAGCCTCGCCCGGCCCGCGAGACGGTGGCGAAGGCCGTCGAAGAGCTTTCGAGAAGCACGCGCGGGCAGGAGGGGCGCCGCGCCGCCCGCGTCGCTTCAGCGCTCGACGAACTGGTCGACGTCGTGCTCGGCGACGCGCTGCTGTCGTTGACCTACGCGGCGGAGCTCGGGGACCCCGAGGGCTCCGCGACGCTCGCACGCAATGTCGCGCTGCGCCACGATTTCGGATTTTCGCGCCGCGACGCGGAGATCCGGACGCGCACCGCCTGGGCGATCCCGAAACAGGACTACCTGCCGGGCATTCCGTGGCACGTGACGGGGTCGGTGCTCGGCCTCGACATCGCGCTGGCCCCGCTTGCCCTGCGGCGCACGAGCCTCGATCGGTTGCCGGACGCACCAAGGCTGCCTTCGCAGGAGCGTGACGCCTTCGCGCTCAGCGTGGCGCTGATGAACCCGCGTCGATTGCGCGACGACGACCTCGGCGCGATCGCTGCGGCCATCGATCGCGGCCGGTCCCGTGTGGCCGCCCTGGCGTCGGGCGGCGAGACGCTCGAGGCGGTCGCCGATGCGGATCGCCCTCGACGGCTGGCGGCGGCGGGAGATTCAATGGATGCTTGTGAACGATCGAACCGCCATTCCCGAGATGTTCTCGCTTGCTGAGTTCCTCGTGATCGGCGGGGGCGACAGAGCGGCCCTTGATGCATGGGGCACCACAGGCCTCAACTCGGCGGGCTGCGTCTGCACCCGGCTTTCAACGCCGCAGACCTGGAGGCTCCTGTCGGGCCGGCCCCAAATCGCGCCCATTGCGTCGGGAGTCGCCGATCTGAACCTGCAGGTCGCGCTTGCACTGAACGAGCTCGGTCTGCCGGCGGCCCTGGCGCGCTCGGTCCTGTCGGCCGCGGCCCTGGATTTCATCGAGGTGGTGGCCCCCAAGGATCCCGACGACTGGTGGACGGTGGCGCGCGCAGCCCAGGCGCTGCCGCGAGAGCGGATCGAGGACTACATCGCTGCAGCCGCGGCAGTGGATGGTCCTCTTGTTGCGCGTGAGTCGATAGAATCCGATCTCAACCCTAATCCCTGACCGGTGACCATGGTGCGATCGGTCCTGCTTTCGTTCATCCTGGCCGGCACGCTCGCGCTCCTGGCGTCGGCCCAGGAGCCTGCTGGCAGGCCGCAGGCCCAGATCCTCTGGCCGGATGCGGAGGCCTATCTGAGCGGACCCATCCTGCTGGTCGCCAGCGTCGACCCGCCCTCGGCGGCGGCCAGCGTGACCTTCTCGGTGGACGGTCGCCCCGTCTGCACGATCGAACGGCCGCCCTTCGAATGCGAATGGGACGCCGGTTCCAACGTCGCGTCTCACCAGGTACGGCTCGTGGTCGCGCTGGCAGCCGGGGGCCGCATCGTGCGAACGGTGCGGACCAAGGGACTGCAGTTCGCGGAAAAAGTCGACGTGGATGCCGTTCAGGTGACGGTCACCGTCACCGACGAGGCGGGGCAGTTCGTTCCGGATCTGCCGCGGTCGGCGTTTCGCGTGTTCGAAGACGGGAGCCGCCAGACAATCAGCTACTTCACGTCGCGCGACGTACCGCTCGAGCTGGTTGTGGCCGTCGACATCAGCGGAAGCATGGCGCCGGCGATGTTGAAGCTGAAGTCGGCGGTCCGCGGGCTGCTGGCCGCCGTGCCCGAGAAGAACCAGGTGACGCTGCTCGGATTCAACGACAGCATCTTCGCGCTCGCACGCAAGGCCACCGACCCCGCCGAGCGGGTGCGTGCGGTCGATCGCCTGGCGCCCTGGGGTGCAACGGCGCTGTACGACGCGATCCTGCGGGGTGGGGCGATGATCGGCCGGCAGGTGGGCAGGAAGGCGGTCGTGGTGTTCACCGACGGCGAGGATCAGGGCAGCCACGTGGCCATTCAGGACGTGGAGCGCTGGCTGGAGTCGAGCGACGTCACGATATATATGATTGGACAGGGCCGCGGCGTCACCCAGGAGTACCTGAAGAAGATCATGGAGCGCCTGACCACGAAGACGGGCGGCCGGGCATTTTTCACCGACAGCATCGACGAGCTGCAGGGCACGTTCAAGGAGCTGCTCGACGAGCTGTCGAATCAGTATCTCGTGGGCTATCAGCCGACCAACACGCGGCGCGACAGCAAGTGGCGTGAAATCCGCGTCGAGGTCGACGGGTACCCGAACGTCCGCGCGCGGCAGGGTTACCGCGCGGTTCCGCTCAAATGATCATGCCGCTCGAAAGGTCGTTTCCTGGCGTCGCGTCTTGGTGGCTCTGGTCATCGGTTTGATCCTGATCGCCGGTACTGCCCTCGCGCAGCCGCCGCAGCTGCCGCGCTTTCAAGCCTCGGTCGAAGTCACGTCGGTCGACGTGACGGTGGTCGACAGCGGCGGCCGTCCGGTGATGAATCTTCAGCCCGCCGACTTCGCCGTTCGCATCCAGGGTGTCGCGCGGCGCGTCGTCAGTGCCGAGTGGGTGTCGCTCGCCACGCCCGAACGCCCGGGGGCAGCGCCGCCTCCCCCGGGTACAGCACCAACGAGAACGCCACCGGCGGACGGCTGATCGTGTTCCTTGTCGATCAACCGAACATCAGATTCGGCGGCGCGGTGGGCATCCGTGCCGCCCTCAACGGCTTCCTGGATCGTCTTCAGCCTTCGGATCGAGTGGCTGCCGTCGGCGTCGGTCCCGGCTCGGCGTCGACGCCATTCACCGCCGACCGCGAGCGGGTGAAGCAGGTGATCGCGCGGATGGTCGGCCAGGGCGCGGCAAGGAGCTTCGGCCAGTATCAGATCGCATTGTCCGAGGCGATCGCGGTGCAGCGCGGCGACGGCTTCCAGCTCGATAACCTGATCGCCCGCGAGTGCGCCGACGAGCCGCTCGGACCCTCGCTGGAACTCTGCGCCGCCGCCTTGCAGATGGAGGCCGAACGGATGGCGTCCGACGGCATCGCTGACGGCGAGCAGACGATCGACACGCTCCGCGCCTTGCTGCTCGGGCTGAAGACGATCGATGTGCCGAAGACCGTGGTGCTGGTGACCGAAGGGTTTGTGATTGGGCAACCAGCGGTCGTCGCTCGTGGAGCTGGGCAACCTGGCCTCCGCCGCGCGGACGAGTATCTATGCGCTGAAGCTCGACGACAGCATTTTCACCGATATCGCCCAGCGAAGAGCGCCGACCGCGCGGTTTCAGGATCGGCGCACGGCCAGCGAGGGCCTGGAGATGCTCGTCAGCGCGACGCGCGGCGCGCTGTTCAACGTGGTCGTCGCCGCCGACGCGGCATTCGCGCGGATCGAATCCGAGCTCTCCGGATACTACCTGCTCGGCGTGGAATTCGATCCGATCGACAGGGACGGCAGGCCGCACCCGGTCCGGGTTGAGGTGAACCGGCCGGGCACGGTCGTGCGGTCGCGCCGGCAGTTGATCGGCGGCGTCGATCGTCTGACCGAGCGCTCGCCGAGCCAGGCGGCGATGATTGCGCTCGCCTCGCCGCTGACGGTCTCGGGGCTGCCGCTTCGCGTCGCGACCTTCTCGCTTCAGGGACCCGAACGCTCGAAGGTGCAGCTGCTGATTCACGCGAGCATCGGGACCGACTACGTGTCGTCCGAAAGTGGTCTCGGTCGCCTACGTCATCACGGATCGCGACGGGCGCATCGTGGAGACGCTTGGCGACGAGGTGCGCCTGTTTCCGCCCGTGAATGGCGTGCCCTCAGGGCTCGAGTTCTCCGGGGGCGCCAGTCTCCCGCCGGGCGAGTACACGCTGAAAGTCGCCGTCGCCGAAGGCGACCGCGATCGGCACCATCGAACACCCCGTCCATGCCAGCCTCGTCACCGCCGGCCGGCCTCACGCTGAGCGAGCTCATGGTCGGAGGGCCATGCCGAGATCCGCGAGCTCGTTAGCGCCGACGATTGGTCATACCGTGGCGTACGGCGCCGTGCACGGCTACCTCGAGGCGTACGGCCCGGGAGCGGCGGCGCTTGACGGCCAAGTACGAGATTGCCGCTGACGCGGAGTCGCCGGCGATTCTGAGCGCGGAGGCCCCCGCGCGGACCGCCGGAGACGAACGGGTGATCTTTTCGGGTGTCTTGCTCGTGCGTCAGCTGCCGCCGGGAAAGTACGTGCTGCGAGCCGTCGTGTCGTCAGCCGTTGCTCCCGTGAAGACGATGCTGCGTGAGTTCGAGGTGGCGCCGCCGCGGGTGCTGATGACGTCGGTTGAAGCGGGTACGGCCCCGGCTGCGGCGTCGGCTGAGCTGTTCTTGCCCGCGGGGGACGATCTCTTTGCGCGGCCCTTTCATCTGGACGAGGCTGCCAGGCCCGATATCGTGCGGCCGTTCCGGGAGCGGATCGCGCCGCCGGCGGTCAGCGCCTTCGATCAGGGCGTGGCCTTGCTCGCCGGGAACGATTTCCCAAAAGCCGAGACCAGCTTCAAGAGCGCCATCCAGGCCGACTCTGACAACGCGTCAGCCGCGCTGGCGTATCTTGCCGCCACGTTCGCGGCTGCCGGCCATGATACCGAAGCGGCGAGCGCGTGGCAGACGGCGCTCATCGACGGATCCGATCTCCCGCAGATCTACGTGTGGCTCGGTGATGCGCTGATGCGCACCCGCAATCTCGCGCAGGCGCGCGCGATCCTCGAGGAAGGGCTCAAGAAGTGGCCGTCCGACCTCCGGTTCACGAAGCCGCTGGCGGTCCTATACGCGACCTTCGGTCAGGGCCGCGAGGCGCTGCGGACGCTCGAGCGCCATCTCGCCGAGCACCCGGAGGACATCGAGGCGAACTATCTCGGCGTCGAGTGGACGTACCACCTGCACCTGGCGGGGGTTGTCGCTCATACGCGAGCCGAGGACGTGAAGCTCGCCCGCGCGTACGCCGCGGCGTACGAAAAGGGCCGCGGGTCGCAGATGCCGCTCATCAAAGAGTGGATGGACTTCTTGGAAGGGCGGAGTCGATGAAATCTGCCTAGGAGTTTTTCTCCTCCGAAGCTGCGGTGGTCTTTCTCGAACGGCTGCGGCGCGGGCTGGCAGTGCTTTTCTTGGCCGTTCCTCCAGCGCCGGCCGGCTGTCGAGCCCCGCTCCGCCTGGTGACCCGCGCGGAAGCGCTCCCGCCGGACGCGGCCGAATGCGCAGACCCGGCGGCACGGGTTCGCGGCCGTCGCGGCTTCGCGCGTCCCAGCAGCTCCGCGGTCGTATCCACGACCTCCACCGGCGGGCTCTCGACCATATCGGCTTCGACTTCGTCGTCCTGTGACAAGACCTCGGCCGGCGTTAGGACCACGCTGTCAACCACGGCCTCGGCCGGTCCGACAGCCGGCTACCACGCTGCGTGCGAGGCTGGGTCCCTGCATGACGCGCAGGCCTCCGCGGCGGTCGCGTTCCAGCCGCACTGTTCCTTCGCGCTGGCAGGCGCGCAGCAAGTCCATCAGGCCGCTGAAGCCGTATGCCCGTTCGTCGAAGCTGCCGGCGCGCAGAATCTGTTTGACGTTGCGCAGGTACATGGGCCATCGGGCGGTGGTCGCCGCGCCAAGGATCTCTCCCGCGACCTTCGCGCCCTCGGCGTTGTCGCCCACCTGGGCAGGCATGTCAACGATCGCGGCCGTCCTGAATGGCTGCACGACGCTGACTGCATTCCCCCTTTCACCCGTCGTGATGGGCTGACCTGCACCCGTGGAGTGGCCGCCGTCAGCCGGCGTCGTGCGTCCTCAGGTCCGCGACCATCTCGGTCCTTCCAGTCGCAGGCCCGCCGCTCGCCGGCGGCAGCAAGCTGCTCGTCGTCTCGCCGTCGTCGGCGAACCCCGGAGTCAGCTCCACCATCACGCTCCGGCCCGCATGCTTCAACTGGACCAGACCCGCTTGCGCGAGCTTCTCGGTGAAGTCGAGGAAGGAGGAGGCGCCGTAGTTGCGCTCAGAGAAGGTGGAATCGAGCTGCAGCAGCGTGCTCTTGAGGAGTCCGGTCTGCGGCGAGACTTCGCGATCGGCGAGGATCTTGAGCGCGCGTCGCACCAGGGCAAACGCCTGCGCTATCGGGGAGGCGGTGGACGGCGCGACCGGGCGGCTTCCCCGTGGGGCGGGCTTGCGCACCAGGTTTTCGTAGGCGATGAACTCGTGGCAATTGCGCTGCAGGATGACGCTGGTGAACGCCCGCCCGCCGACGACAAAAACCTTCTTGTCGTACTGCTTCAGCTTCTCGACGAGCGACAGGAAGTCGCTGTCGCCCCCCACGATGACGTACGCATTGATATGCGGATGCGTGAATGCCATTTCGAGGGCGTCGAGTGCGAGGTTGATGTCCGCACCGTTCTTGTCGCCGCCCGGGGTGAGATTGCGCTGCACGAGGCGGATCGCATGCTGTGTGAGGGCCCGGCTGTACTCCCCGGCGCGGGTCCAGTCGGCGTAGGCGATTTTCGTGACGACCTCGCCGCGTTCCTTCAGTGCCTCGAGCACCGTGCCGATGTCGAAGTGTTCGCCGAGGGTGGTCTTGACGCCGATCTCGATGTTGTCGAAGTCGATGAATACCGCGATATTGACGCGTTCGTGTGGAGGCAAACTCTAGGTCCTTGTCGTTGGTTGAAGCGCTCGGCGGTAACGGAATGCCACACAGCCGGGGAGTCGGAACCGCAGCAGCTGGTTACGGTCCAGCGAATCTGGGCAGCGGTCGCGCTCCGGGCTATCACCGAGGCAGAGGCATTGTACCCCATGCGGGAGCGGCAGCGACGCGATATTGCCTCGAGGTCGACTCATCAGTGCTCCGGAGCCTCAGGACTCGGAGAGTGGGGCGGGCGCCTCCGGCATTGGCCAGACGATCCGGGTGAACTGGCCGCGCTGCAGCAGCTCGCGCCCTTTCCCTCCGCGGCCGGTCACCTCGTATTTTCCGGTGCTGATCGTCTGCTCGGCGCCGCGGGTGGTCTCGACGGTGAGAAGATCGCGGTCCCCTGTCGATGCGATGAAACCGAGGACGCGATCCCCCTCGGACACCAGCTTGATCAGAATGACGCCCTTGCCCGGGCCGGACAGGTAGTTGACCTCGTCGACCCGGCACAAGAGACCGCGTGCTTCGGCCGTCGCCACGATCAGCACCTCCTTGCCGCCGATTCTCGCGACTCCGGTCACTTCGGCGCCGCCGGCGGGACGTGCGTACCGCCGCCCGGCGCGCGTGCTCGGCTCGACCAGCGGCTCGAGGCCGAACCGCAGCGCGTACCCGTCGCTCGAGACCGCGACCGCATGAACGGGAGGGGGCGCATCGGGATGCTTCGTGGACGCCTTGATGTCGCCGACTACTCTGGGATCGAGACTGAGTGCCGCGACCACCTTCTCGCCGTCCTTCAGCTTGAACAGACGCTGGATGGGTTCGCCGTAACCGGTCGAGGCGGGAACATCGATGATCCGGCAGGTGTAAGCGACGCCGAAGTTGGTGAGGAACACGACGGTTGCGCGCGTGCTGCCGGCCAGCGCGGCCAGCACCGAATCACCCTCGCGGAGCCTTGTCGTCGCCAGGTCCTTGACCTCTTTCTGCCGCTTCACCCACCCGTCCCGGGAGACGATGACGACGTTGTCCTCCTCCACGATGAAGTCGTCGGCGGAGTACTCCGGTTCGCCGGTGTCGCTGACGATGAGTGTGCGCCGCTTGTCGATGCGGCCGTCGCTGTACTTCTTCTGGACGTCCTCGATCTCGGTGCGCACCAGCTTCCAGCGGCTGGCTTCATCCTTGAGGAGAGTGGCGATCTGCCGCGCGCGTTTTCGCTTGTCCTCGAGCTCGGTGCGGATGACCATGATTTCGAGGCGCGCCAGCCGGTAGATCTTCAGCTCGAGGATCGCATCGGTTTGCTCGGCGTCCAGACCAAACCGCTTGATGATCTTCTGCGCCGCGTCCGCCTTGCCCTCGGACTTCCGGACGATTCGGAGGATCTCGTCGAGCGCGTCGAAGACCTGTTCGAAGCCTTCCAGCAGGTGAATGCGTCTCTTGAGGGCGGCCAGCTCGTGCTCGAGCCGCTTCGTGACGACGTCCAGACGGAAGTGCAGGAAATGCCAGAGGATCTGCTTCAGATCCAGCCGCTCGGGCCGTCCCACCTCGGGGTTCTCGGTGGGAATGAGACACGTCAGGTTGACGGCGAAGTTGATCTGCAGCGGCGTGTGCTTGAAGAGATACGCCATGATCATTTTCTCGTCGGCGTCCTTCTTCATTTCGATGGCGATCCGCACGTCCTCGGTCGACAGGTCCTTCACGTCGAGGAGCGGCGGCAGCTTTCGGCTGAGCACGATCTCCGCGATCGCCTCCACGAGCTGTGCCTTGTTGACCGTGTAGGGGACGCTGTCGACATGGATCGTCTTGGTCGAGCGCGTCTCCGGCCCGGGGTCCATGTCCCGCGCAGCCGGATGCCGCCCGACCCCGTTTTGTAGATCTCCTTGAGCTCCTCTGGGGAGTTGAGGATCTGGCCGCCGGTGGGGAAGTCCGGTCCCTTGATGTAGCGGCACAGCTGCGCGGTTCCCATTTCCTCGTTGTCGAGCAGCTTGATGAGCGCCGTGCAGACCTCGCCGAGGTTGTGCGGCGGAATGTTGGTGGCCATGCCGACCGCGATTCCGGTCGTGCCGTTGATCAACAGGTTTGGGATCCGGGCGGGCAACACCACCGGTTCGGTCTTCGTGCCGTCGTAATTGGGTCGGAAGGGGACGGTCGCCTGCTCGATCTCGGTGAGCATCTCGTCGGCGATCCTCGCCAGCCGGCACTCTGTGTAGCGCATCGCCGCCGCGCTGTCCCCGTCGAGCGAACCGAAATTGCCCGAACCGTCGACCATCGGATACCGCAGGGAAAACGACTGTGCCATCCGGACGAGCGTCTCGTAGAGCGCCACGTCCCCGTGGGGATGAAAGCTTCCCATCACGTCGCCGACCACCTTCGCGCACTTGCGGTGCCTGACGTCGGCGGTCAGGTTCTGCTGCCACATCGTGTAAAGAATGCGGCGCTGCACCGGCTTGAGCCCATCGCGGACGTCGGGCAGCGCGCGTGCGGTGATCACCGACAGGGCGTAGTTCAGGTACCGTGACTGCGCGGCCTCGTGAAGCGGGACGACGTCGGTGGTGCCGGGGCCGTGCCCGCCGAGCAGAGACGCCCGAATGGCGGCGCTCGCGTCCGTCTGGGTGGCATCCGCGGGGGTGAGATCGTCGAACAGCGTCTGCTCGGAAGGGGATTTTCGCTTGGCCAAGACGTTCGTATCTTACCGAAAAACAAAAGGGACGCGGCGATGGCTCCGCGTCCCTCGCTGATCGCTCTCAGCTTTCAGCTCTCAGTGTGACACCCGCTACTTGATGAAGAGCATCTCGCGATACGTGGGAAGGGGCCACGTCTCGTGCGGGACCTGCAACTCGAGCGCATCGCCGGTCTCCCGCAGCGCCACCATCGCCGGGATCACGCTGTCCCGGACGTGCTTGGCATGCTGTTCGGCCGAGCCGTCGCTCTCGTGAGCCAGGGCCTTCTCGAGCCTGGCGGTCCGCCGGCGCAGTTCGTCGGTGAGGGTCGTCATCTCGTCGAGCAGCTTCTTGCTTTCGACCGACTTGCCGCCCGCTGCCTTCACCGCCGACACACTTTTCGCCACCTGCGTCTGATACGACAGGGCCGCCGGAAGAATGTACCGGTTGGCCATCAGCACCATGAGCTGCCCTTCGACGTTGACCGTCTTGTTGTAGGTCTCGACCATCACCTCGTAGCGCGCGTGCAGCTCGCGGCCGTTGAGCACCTTGTACTTCTCGAAGACGCCGATCACCTCCTTCGTGATCAGGTTCGGCAGCGCCGTCGACCGTGTTCTTCTGGTTGAGCAGCCCGCGCTTGCCCGCTTCCTTCTCCCATTCCTTCGAGTAGTTGTTGCCGTTGAAGATGATCCGCTTGTGCTCCTTGATCACCTTCGGCAGCAGCGCCGCCACCGCCTGCTCGAGCGATTTGCCCCCCTTGACCGCCTGTTCCAGCTCCGTCGCCATGAAGTCGAGCGACTCGGTCACCGCCACGTTCAGCGCGATGTTCGGATACGCGATGCTCTGGTTCGACGACACCGCCCGGAACTCGAACTTGTTCCCCGTGAACGCGAACGGGCTCGTCCGGTTGCGGTCGCCGGGGTCCCGCGGCAGCTTCGGCAGCACCATCACCCCCGTGTCGAGGATGCCGCCGTGCTTGGTCGACTTCGCGCCCCCTTGTTCGATCTGATCGAAGATGTCGGTGAGCATGTCCCCGAGGAACACCGACAAGATCGCCGGCGGCGCTTCGTTGGCCCCCAGCCGATGGTCGTTCCCCGCACTCGCGATGCTCGCCCGCAGCAGCCCCTGCCACAGGTTCACCGCCCGCAGCACCGCGGTGCAGAACACCAGGAACTGCAGGTTCTCGTGCACGTTGGTCCCGGGACTCAGCAGGTTGTGCCCCTCGTCGTCGCTCATCGACCAGTTCAGGTGCTTCCCCGAGCCGTTCACCCCCGCGAACGGCTTCTCGTGCAGCAGGCATTCCAGCCCGTATTTCGGCGCCGTGCGCCGCATCGTCTCCATCGTCATCATCTGATGGTCGGTCGCCAGGTTCGCGTTCTCGAAGACCGGCGCGATCTCATACTGGCTCGGCGCCACCTCGTTGTGCCGCGTCTTCACCGGCACCCCCACCTTGTAGAGCTCCGTCTCGACGTCCGACATGAACGCCATCGCCCGGTCGGCGATCGCGCCGAAATACTGGTCCTCGAGCTCCTGCCCCTTCGGCGGTTTGGCCCCGAACAGCGTCCGCCCCGCGTTGATCAGGTCCGGCCGCGACAGGTAGAACATCCGGTCGATCAGGAAATATTCCTGCTCGGGCCCGCACGTGGTCACCACCCGCTCGGCCGTCGACCCGAACAGTTTCAGCACCCGGACCGCCTGCCGGGACAAGGCTTCCATCGAGCGCAGCAGCGGCGTCTTCTTGTCGAGCGCTTCCCCCGTCCAGCTCAGGAACGCCGTCGGAATCACCAGCGTGACCGCCCCGCCGGTCTTCAGCAGCCACGGCGGGCTCGTCGGATCCCACGCCGTGTAGCCGCGCGCTTCGAACGTGGACCGCATGCCGCCCGAGGGGAAGCTCGAGGCGTCGGGCTCGCCCTGCACCAGTTCCTTACCCGAGAACTCCGCGACAGCCTTGCCGTCCTGGGTCGGATTCAGAAACGAGTCGTGCTTCTCGGCCGTGATGCCCGTCAGCGGCTGGAACCAGTGAGTGTAATGCGTCGCCCCGTGCTCCACCGCCCATTCCTTCAGCGCCGACGCCACCGCGCCCGCTACCGACGGATCCAGCGATTCCCCGTGCGTGATCGTCCGGCGCAGCGCGTGATAGACCGGCGTGGACAGCCGCTTCTGCTGCACCCCGTCATGGAACACGAGGCTGCCAAAGCCGTCCCCCACGCGGCCGGTGTTCGGCTCCTGGCCTCTGGACATCGAGAAATCGCGGATCGCCTGAATCGCGGCGTCCAACCCTGCGGAACTCATCGTCGCCCCCTATTGAATCAGATCAGTCAGCCGGTGCGAAACGCCGACCCCGGGACCCCGAACCGGAATAGCGCCAGGCGCGGAATCATTCGTGCCCGTGTTGAAGTGTGAATTATTCACCAGCCCGCGCACAGGCTGCAACAAACGGCGGCACCAGACTGTACATCTCAAGGGATCGCCAGGTGAACAATCGTTCGTGATGATTGCACGCGCCGGCCTCAGGCGCGATCGGGTCCCTTCCAACCAAGAAGCGTGAGGAACTCCGCCAGAACCATCGCCGTGGCGCCCCAGACCTCAGCGTCCTCGACGAGGAACGCCGGCGCCGTCACCGAACGGTCGTCGCGGGTCAGCGCTTTCCATCCCAAGCATCGCGGATCCATCAAGCGATCGACGGGGATTTCGAGGATGCGCGCGACCTCCGCGTCGGAGGGCCGCAAATCCGGAGGAGCGGACGTGGTCCCGACGATCGGGTGCAGCCGGAATCCGCTCACGTGAATGTCGATCGGGGTCAGCGCGCCGATCGTCCGCACATCCGCCGTGCGCAGGCCGATCTCCTCGTGCGCTTCACGCAGCGCGGCCTGCTCGAAGCTTTCGCCCGGATCGATCGCGCCGCCCGGCAACGATACTTGGCCGCTGTGCAGTTCGAGCGTGCCGGCGCGAACCGTCAGGACGAGATGGGTGCGGGGTCCGCGCGGAAAGAGGAGCAGCAGGCCCGCCGCCTGTCGAACGCGCGCCGGGTTGAAATCCGGACGCCACTGTCGAGGCGGCCGCGGCGACATGAGCGCCTGCGCGTCTGCGCCGGGCAGAGCGCCGCGCAGCGCGGCTTCGATCCGCGCCACGACGTCGGTGAAGGCGGTCTCCGACGAGCGTGCTACGGGACGAGCGTCATCTGCGCGCAACTGCTTCTGGGAGCCGGATAGGACGGCAATGTCAGCGCTTTGACGATCTCGTCGGCGATGATCGCATGACCCGAATCGTTCGGATGAAACCCGTCCGAGTAATAAATCGACGGTTGATACATGCGCGGGTCGCACATCAGATCGACGACGGTCACGTTCGGCAGCGTGTTGATGACGGTGGTCGTCATGCGCACCGAGGCGCGCTGGGATGCCTGCCGTTCCGCCAGCGGCGATTGCGCGCGGAAGGGCATCCCGGCAATATTCGGCAAGTTCAAGACGATGACGCGGGCCGACCCGGCCGTCGTGCGGGTGCCGGCCAGCAGCGTCGTGAAATCGTTGCCGAAATTCCTGACCTGCTGGTCGATGTAGGCGCCCCGATCGCCGGATCCTGCCGCCCCGCCGCCGAGTGCTGCCGTGATCACATTGACGTCGTTCGCGCCCGCGAAGATGGTGACGAGGGTCGAGTCGGCCGGGATGAACGGCATCTCCCCCTCGATGAAGTTCCCGACGATCTCCTTCCCGTATTGCCGTCCGAGATCCTGAAACGGCCGGCTGATCACCGCCGTTGGAATACCGTAATTCGTCACCGCCACTGTATAGTTCTGCGCTCGGAGCTGGCGCGCTGCGACGAAGGCGTATCCCGTTCCGCTGGGGCAGTCAGTATAGGGGAAGCACGGCACGCTCGAACCGAAACCCGACACATCGCTCGCCCCGATGGGCATGTAGCGGATCGTCGAGCCGGGGGGAGGTGGCCCGCTCGGCGCGGTAGGGCCGCTGTCGCCGAGTCCCAACCTGTCGCAGCCTGTAGTCCCGAAGCTGATCGCCAATAGGATGACGGCCATGCCGATCCGCAATTTTGGAGAAACCAGGGAGCTCAAGAAAAAGATGCAGCCGGAGTACCGGATTCGACCCATTGCTGACTAGAATGACACGGATTGCCTCGAGGCCGCCGGTGCGACTGCTGAGGGTTCTCCGGATCGCCGCGACAACGGTCGCTGCTACGGCGACGGGGATGCTCAACTGCGCGCTTGGGCGCGGCGAGCGCCATCCGGTACTGCTGAAGCCGGGCGATCTCGCGCCGGATTTTTCGCTGCCTGGATCGGATGGCCGTCGCTATCGGCTGAGCGATCTGCGGGATCGCGACGCCGTCGTGATCGCCTGGTTCCCGAAGGCGTTTACCCCTGGGTGCACGAAGGAGTGCGAATCACTCGGAATGAGTCGCGCTGTGCTCGGACCGTCCAAAGTACGCTACTTTGGCGCAAGCGTGGACACGCCTGAAACCAACCGGCGCTTTGCCGCGTCATTGGGGATTGATTATCCGATTCTCAGCGATCCCGATCGGACGACCGCGCGGGCGTACGGGGTGATCGGCAAGTC
Source organism: uncultured Acidobacteriota bacterium (assembly GCA_963814975.1). GTDB lineage: Bacteria > Acidobacteriota > Vicinamibacteria > Vicinamibacterales > CAVVIG01 > CAVUXJ01. The sequence goes on from CAWFFB010000024.1 coordinate 80,707, forward strand.
GGGGTTTCCGTCGCGCTGGACGTTCTATATTGGCCGGGATGGTCGTATTCTCGAAATCGACAAGCAAGTGCGGGTGACGACCCATGGGGCAGATGTGGCCGCTCGACTGACCGAGCTTGCAGCGCGTAGGGACCGTCCCGAGGTCGCACCGAGGCCGACGGGGGCGGGGCGCGCCGCCGGCAAGGCGTGATCCGTCACCATTGGTTGCGAGCGCGGTCAGCCGAGCCGCCCGGCAGGCTTTGAAGGTTGCGAAAGTAATGACTCAGGAAACCGATCTCGTACGGAGGCGGATCATTTCGTGACCGCCGCGGCACCCTGGCCCGGGGACGGCCTCCGTACAGTCACAAGCTGGCCACCCGGCCAGGCTGGAGCGAAGCCATGACTCTGATCGACCGCTTCCGAACACAGGGACGGCACAAGCATCCCGATCCCACGGTTCGTCTCGCCTACGTCGAAGAGATCCCGCTCGAGGAGCGCGAAGTCATCGCCTTGATGGCGCGCGAGGACGAGGACGTCCGCGTGCGGCGCGCCGCGGTTGCGAAGTTGATGGACCCGTCGGCGCTCGGTGCGATTGCGGGCACCGATCGCGACGAGGCGGTGCGCGGGCAGGCCGCAGCCATGCTCCGCGACATCGCGGTCGAGGCGTTCGAAGGGATCACCGAGGCCGACAGCCTGGAAGCGGTCGACGCGCTGACGGACGGCCGCGCGCTGGCCCAGATTGCGAAGACCGCCGGGCGGGAAATCGTGGCGCTCCGTGCCTTGTCCCGCGTCGCCGATACCCGGATGCTCGGATCCATCGCCCGTCACGCGGGGTCTGAAGCCACGCGACGCGGCGCTTTCGAGCGGCTCGGCGGGGATGCAGCCGAGATTCTGGCGGTGGCGATGAACAGCGAGCACAAGGACACGGCGATCGCGGCTGTCGATCTGATCAGCGATCGAAGCGTGCTGGACCAGGTGGTCTCGCGGGCCAAGAGCAAGAGTGCGGTGAAGCGCGCCCGCGGCATTATTCGCGAGGCAGAGGAGCGCGAGGCGCGTGAAGCCGCCCTGGAGGCAGCCCAACGGACTGCGTCAGCGGCCGGTGTGACCAGTGCCGCCGCCGACGCTGCGCCCGCGCCAGCAGTGGCCTCTGCGTCCGAGGATTCGGGGGCGGAGGAGGACCGCCGTGCGGCAGCCGAAGAAGCCGGCCGTCGTCGGGCGGAGGAGGAGGCCGCACGGATTCAGGCAGCCGAGCAGGCGGCCGAACAGGCTCGAGTGAGAGCGGAAGAACAGGCCAAGCGCCAGTCCGAGCGAGCCCATCTCCGCCTGACGGAGCTCGCGGACACCGCCGCGGCGGCCGCGGCTGATCCGGACCTCGTGGAAGCGCGCAAACGCTTCGGGCTCGCGCGCCGTGAATGGGTCGACCTCGCTGCCGGCGTGGCTGTCGACCCGGGACTGGCCACCCGCTTTGCCGATGCTGAATCCCAGGTCGTTTCGCGCGAGAACGAAGCGCGTGCGGCCGAGGCCAAGGCGCGCCGTGAAGCGCTCGCCCGCCTGCAGCACCTCCTCGGCCGCGTCGAGGCGCTCGCGGGGAGTCCGGATCTGTCGCTGAAGGCGGCCGATCGCGCCCTGCGCGAGGTCCGAATGACGCTGGCCGCCGTGCCCCTCTTGCCAGCCAAACAAGACGCCGAGGATGCCACGCGCCGTCTGAAAGCGCTGCTGGCGGTGCTGACGCCGAAGGTGCAGGAGCTCCGTGAAGCCGATGAGTGGCAGCGCTGGGCGAACGTCGGCGTCCAGGAGCAGCTCTGCGCGCAGATGGAGGCGCTTCGCGCGCTCGAGGATCCCGAAGCGATCGCCCGCGAGGTGCGCGAGCTTCAACAGCAATGGCGGCAGGCCGCCGACGTTCCGCGGGCGCAGGCCGACCAGTTGTGGCGGCGCTTCAAGACGGCGCACGACGAAGTCTGGGTCGCGCGCGAGGCGTACTTCGCCGCCGAGGCCGAGATTCGCGCGCAGAACCTCGCGCAAAAGGCCGCTCTGTGCGAAAAAGCCGAGGCGCTGGCCGAGTCCACGAGCTGGATTCAGACGGCCGAGGAGATCAAACGGATGCAGGCCGAATGGAAGACGATCGGCCCCGTGTCGCGCGGGCGCGAGAAGGCGGTCTGGGACCGGTTCCGCGCGGCCTGCGATCGCTTCTTCACACGGCGCCACGAGGATCTCGTCGCGCGCAAAGGGCTGTGGGCCGACAACCTCGCGAAGAAGGAGGCGCTGTGGGTGCGGGCCGAGGCGCTCGCCGAGTCGACCGATTGGGAGCAGTCGGCGGCGGAGATCAGGCGGCTGCAGGCCGAGTGGAAGACGATCGGTCCGGTGAAGAAGAGCCGGTCGGATGCGATCTGGCGGCGCTTCCGTGAAGCGTGCGATCGCTTTTTCACGCGCTACGCGCAGCGCCACGACATCGCGCGCGCCGAGCGGGTCGCGGCCCGCGAAGCGATCTGTGCCGAGCTCGAAGCGCTTGGGTCACCCGAACGCCAGGAGCCGCGCGGCCGATCTCCTCGTGCAGGTGCGCGCGCTTCGCGCCCGCTGGCAGCAGGAGATTGCCGCGCGCGGCGTCGATCCCGAGCAGGCGCGGGCCCTCGAGGCGCGTTTTGCGGCCGCGTTCGCCGCGGTGCTCGCGCGCTGGCCCGCGGCATTCAGCGACACCGACCTCGACCCCGAAGCGAACCGCAAGCGGATGGAATCGCTGGTCGACGCGTGGAGGATCTGGCCACCTCGCTCGCCGGGCCGGCGGCCGCTGTCGCCGGCGACGCGGCGCTGTCGCCGACGACCCGCCTGGCGGCGATGCTCAAGGAAGCGCTCGCGGCCAACACGATCGGCGGAAAGGTCGACGATGACAGCCGGTGGCGCGCCGCGAGCGGAAGACGTCCGGCAGGCGCAGGCCAGCTGGTCGCGCATCGGGCTGGTGCCCGACGAGGTCCGTCGCCGCTTGACCGATCGATTCCAGCGGGCGGTCAGACGAATCTCGGAAGGCGCGCGGCGCGGGCTGCAGGGACCAATCGGGCAAGCGGGGCAGGAACGTCTGGAAGGGCAGGAGGAGCAGGAACGGGCGGATGGGCAGGCAAGCCCGGAGGGGCGGGAAAGGCCGGAGGGGGTGGCAGGCCAGGACGTTAATCACCTGCCGTCTCGCGCGTCTCGCTTTCTGCCGTTCGCGCCCGTCCTGCGTTCGTTCCCGCCCCTACCGCCTTCCTGCCCTTATTGAATCTTGATCAGCTCCACGTCGAACACGAGCAGCCCGAACGGCGGACTTTGGCCCTTGTAGGCCAGGCTCTCGGGAATCCAGAAGCGCGTCTTTTCGCCCTCGACCATCAGCTGCACGCCTTCAGTCCAGCCGGCAATCACCCCGTTGAGCGGAAACGTCACCGGCTGCCCCGTTGTCACCGAGCTGTCGAACATCTTTCCATCCGTCGTCCACCCGCTGTAGTGCACCGTCACCTAGCTGGCGGCCGTGGGCCGGCGCTTGCCGGTGCCCGGCTTGATCACTTTGTACGCGAGACCGCTCGGGGTTTTCTTCGCGTCGGACGGGGGCGCCTTCACGTCGGGCGGCGCTGTGGGCGGCGACGTGAACGAGAGCAGCTCGACGTCGAACACGAGCATCCCTCGCGGATCGCGTTTCCCCTGGTACGCCAACGCTTCCGGGATCCAGAGCCGGCGGGTTTCGCCGGTGACCATGAGCTGCACCCCTTCGGTCCACCCGGCAATCACCCGATCGAGCGGGAATGAGGCCGGCGCGCCTCGCGCCACTGAACTGTCGAACATCTTCCCGTCGGTCGTCCAGCCGGTGTAGTGGACGGTGACCAGATCGGTCCTGCCGGGATGCGCCTTCCCGGTCCCTGGCTTGATCACTTTCGACGCCAACCCCGAGCGCGTTTTTGCCGCGTCGCCAGGAGCCGCAGCCACGTCCGGTGGTGGCGCAATCACTTTTCCGGTCTGAGCGGCCGCAAGCGGCGCCATCAGGGCGAGAACCGTAAGCAGCGGGATGATTCGCATCGCGTGACCCTTTTGTGAATGTCTGAATATGTGGATGAAGGCCGGGGGGCGCGAAAGGCGCGGCGGCCTACCTCCGCGGAGTCGTACGGACCGAGGAAGCCGGCCGGCCGTCGGTCCGTACGGCTCGGCCATCACGGATGCGGGCTCGAGGCCAGCGATCGTGACGGCCGTCGCCGTGCGGGGACGACGAGCGGGGTCGTTAGGAAGCGCGCGCTGCCCGGCGAGGCGCGGCGGACGCCGCCTGCGCACGAGGGGCGACCTTGGTCACCTTCGTGCGAGCCGTCAAGCGAGCCTTCGCCGTGAAGCAGCGCACGAGTGCGCCATCCACCTTCTCCTCGATGGCGAGCGCCGTCTCACGCATCACTTCGGAGACTTCCGAGATGATGAGGAACTTCGCCCGGTCGAGCATGCGCTTCTCACGGAACGAGAGGCTCTTCGACTTGGCCAGAAACGTCAGACTCTTCAACACATCGGCTACTTCGTAGATCGAGCCGCTACGCATCTTGTCTGAGTTATCCTTGAAGCGACCCTTCCAGTTCTGATGGTTATCGATTTTGCCGTCGCCGAGCAACCCGAAGAGCCGTTCGACTTCCTCGTCGCTGATGGCGCGACGAAGACCAACGCCGTCGACGTTGCTGACTGGGACGAGCACGGTCGTGTCGTTGGCTGCGATCCGAAGGTGGTAGAAGCCGCACGTCGTGCCGAGGATCGTCTTGTCCTCGATCCGCTCGACGATGCCCAGACCATGATTCGGGTATATGACCTTGTCACCGACTTCAAATGTCACGAGTCCCCCTAAGGAAGCTAGATGGAAGGCTAAGGCGTCTGCCAGTATAACGCACTTTCACCTGGGATACAACGAGAAATGGGCCAGAAATCGTTGTTTTTGGCATTTTGCGCCCCGGTCTTGGAGCCCTCATGGGCGGTTGCCCCCTCGCTGAATCCGGCCTAACTTGCTCTATCGGGGGAGGTTTTTCACCGGGCCGGCCGGCAGGTGCCCTGCGGTGTATGGCTGGCTGGTTTGGCGGGCAAGGGC
>CAWFFB010000025.1:0-106509 GCA_963814975.1 uncultured Acidobacteriota bacterium
GACGTGCTGGCCGTAGTGCAGCACGGCGTCGCTTTGGAACGGCGGCAAGGGCTGCGGACCGATCGGGTCTCCCATTCTCCCAGTGGCTGGCGCATGCGCCAGCCGGGGCGTATTGAGGTGCGTGATGACCGCCAGCACGCCAGGTGCGCGCTCGGCGGCATCGACCGCGATGTGGAGGATTCGCCCGCTCGGCACGGTGCTCCCTACCAGAACGGCGTAGGCGACGCCGGGAGGATTCACATCGATCGGATAGGTGGCGGCACCCGTCACCTTGAGCCGGCCGTCAACGCGATCCACGGGAGTGCCGACGACATCAACGATGGTTGCGGTGCTCATAGGTTCGCATCTCTCGCGGTGGCAAACGCGCGCACGATGGTGCGCTTCGCCAGCTCGATCTTGAAGTGGTTGTGTTCCCGTGCGACCGCTCCCGCTAGCGCGATCTCGGCTGCGTCGCGGAACGCGTCGTCAGTCGCCTTGCGGCCCATCAGGATTTGCTCCGCTTCGACCGCGCGCCATGGCTTCGTGGCGACGCCGCCTAACCCCAGCCTCGCACCTCGAATGGTGTCGCCGTCGAGGTCGAGGACCACGGCCGCCGATGCGAGCGCGAACTCGTAGCTCGCCCGGTCTCTCACCTTGAGATAGTGCGAGCGCCGGGCCGCCGCCAGGTGTGGAATGACGACGTGGGTGATCAGTTCGCCGTGCGCCAGCGCCACCTCGACGTGCGGCGTGTCGCCAGGAGCCTTGTGGAACTCACCGAACGGGATCGAACGCGTGGTGCCATCGGCCCGTACCGTGTGAACCTCGGCATCGAGAACAGCCATGGCCACGCACATGTCGGATGGATGCGTGGCGATGCAGTGGTCGCTGACGCCCAGCACCGCGTGGCCGCGGTTGAAGCCATCCAGCGCATCGCAGCCGGATCCCGGTTGTCGGCGGTTGCACGACGCGTGCACGTCTCGGAAATAGGAGCAGCGGGTCCGCTGCAGGATGTTGCCGGCGACCGTCGCCATGTTGCGGATCTGTGTCGTGGCGCCCGACAGGATCGCTTCCGACAGCACGGGGAATCGATCGCGCACGACCGGGTGCCACGCCAGCTGACTGTTGGTGACGGCCGCGCCGACGGTTATCGCATGATCCGACACGTCGATGCTCGAGAGGCCGAGATGCCGGACATCCACAACGGTGTCTGGTGTCAGCACGTCGACCTTCATCAGATCGACGAGCGTCGTGCCACCAGCGAGAAACATCGCGTCCGGGCGGGCGGCCACGGCGCTCGCCGCATCCGTCGGGCGAGACAACCGTTCAAAGGTGAAGGCGTTCATGACGCGCACCTCGTTCACGAGCACCTGCCTCACGGCGGCCACGATGTTCGGATAGGCGGCGCAGCGGCATAAATTCCCGCTCATCCGCTCGCGGATTTCCTCGTCGGTCAGTGTCGCGCCGTTGACCGTCTGTCGAACGTCTGGCGTGACGTGGCTGGGCACGCCCGCGTGCACCTCCTGAACCGCGCAGACGGCAGAGAGGATCTGCCCAGGCGTGCAGTAGCCGCATTGAAAGCCGTCGCAATGCAGGAAGGCGGCCTGCATCGGGTGAAGCACGTCGCCTCTGGCGAGGCCTTCAATCGTCACGACGTGCTGGCCTTCGCACGCCGCCGCCAGCGTGAGACAGGACAAGACACGCTGGCCGTCGATGATGACGGTACACGCGCCGCATGCGCCCTGATCGCACCCTTTCTTCGTGCCTGTCAGACCGAGCACATCGCGGAGGGCATCCAGCAGTGTCAGGCGCGAGTCCACCGAAAGTTCGTGGGTCGTGTCGTTCACGCGAAGACTCGTTCTCACGCCGACTGTTTCCCTCACAGTAGAGGACTCGCGGGCTCATGACACGGCTCCCTTTCTCGCTGCGCCGTTCCGCGCTTCGATGGCCTTGACAGTGTTTTCAAACGCCCTGCAGAAAATAGCAAGCCGCGCTGTCTGCGGATGGGTGCTGAGTGCCACGCGGTCCCCGGTTTTCTTGGCTCTGCGCGCCAGCAGGTCCTGGGAGTGTTCAGGTCAGACCAAAAGGCCGACGAAAGGTCACCGATGTGGCCACTTGCCGCGCACAAAATCCACAGCAGCGAGGATCACCTCCGCCGTCTCCTTCGGCTTGGAGAGAAACGGTACATGACCGGCGCGTAGGGAGAGGACGCGCGCCTCGATCCGGGTGGCAATCTCGCGCTGCAAGGCGGGAGAGATAATGCGGTCTTCATCGGTGACGGCGTACCACGAGGGCTTGGTACGCCACGCGGCTCTTGTCACTCGATCGAGAAGTGCGCTGGCCCGAATGGGTGGCTGCGCGGCGGCGAGGACCCTGACCTCAGCTGCTGACAAGTCGTGCGCGAGGAACTCCCGCACCGCAGCCAGCGGCAGGTAGAGAAACCCACCTGCGTCTACTTCGAATCGACTGACAACAGGCGACGAAGGACCGTATCTTCTCCACATCAGTCGTCGACTCGCCGATGTCGGGCGCGCACGCGGCGATATAGACGAGCGCGGCAACATTCGAGTGATCTCCGGCCTGCGTAATGACAGTCCCTCCATAACCATGGCCGACGAGCACGACCGGACCTGATTGACGCTTAATGACGCGTACCACGGCATCGACATCGTCCTCGAGTGCGCTCAGGGGATTCTGCACGGCGATGACGCTCAAGCCCTTGACATGCAACAGCGCAATCACTTCGCGCCAGCTCGTCCCGTCAACCCACGCGCCGTGGACGATCACCACCGTCGGAGCCTCGGCGGTCACGCGGCATGGCCCCGCGAGCATCAGCGTGACCTCCACGCCACGTCACGTCGCGCTAACCCGCCCGGTCGGCGGTGACTCATCCGTTCGGGATTCGTTCACCGCACGAAAATAGCAAGCGGCGTTGCGTGCGGATGGTTGCTGAGTGCCAGGCACTCGGCGGTTCTTGTCTCTGGGTGCCAGCGGGTTCCGAGAGTCCTCAGGTCAGACTCGGCCGACGAGAGGTCCCCGATGTGGTGCGGCCGATCACACGACGGCTCGCCGAAGCCACGCGGATCGAGGCTCGGTTCGAAGGGTTTAGTCAGCGGACGTTGACGAGTGTGCGAACGGTGTGCCGTGGCTGGCTCGGCGCATCTGCAGCGGCGTCTGACCGGTGCGGCTGCGCAGGACCTTCACGAAGTGGGACGCATCCGAGAATCCGGCGCGTCGCCCGATCTCCGCGGTGGTCACGCGATCGAACAGCGGCGATTGAAGCATGCGCACGGCGAGATCGACGCGAGCCTGGATCAGCATCGCCCCGAACGTTTCGCCACACGCCGCCAGCGCTCGATGCAGGCTTCGCTTGGAGATGTTGAGCGAACTCGCGACGTCGGCCGCCTGCAAGGATGTATCAGCGCAGCGCTGCCTGATGTGATCGTAAACGTGGTCACGCACCGAGCGCTCGGCCGGCGTTGATACGGCGCGACGCCCGCTCAGCTCGCTCGCGGTCAAGGCCAATAACGCTCCGAGTTGATCGATCAGTACACCCTGCGGCAGCGGAGCTTGCACGACGAACTCGGGCGACAACTGGGCGACGTAACTCGCCAGGACGCGTCCCCACTGGGAATCGCCAATGCGCCGCCCACCCAGCACGATCGGATTGGGCACCCATCTCCGCACGAACTGTTCCGACAGCTGCAAATTCAAGCCGCTCCAGTGGAGACAGAAGGTTGCAGTCGAGCGGTTGTCGCGCGAATCGTAGAAGATGAGGTCGCCAGGGCCGAGCCGGGTCGCGCGTCACACTCGTGAAATTCCATGAACCGCTCAGTACCAGAGCAAGAGAGAAATAGCGCTGAGAGGTGCGACGGATTTCTGAGGCGAGCACGAATGGAGCGTGAGGGGCGAACCGCCTGCTGCCACGATGGCGATCGATGGCAGCGCCAACGCGGACACGTCCAGTTCGTATTTCGACGGGGTTGGGGTGGACAACACAGACGGTGCGAGGGCTGAGTCCAGGATCCAACTTGCGTAGCTCAGACTGTCGGCCGGTGCAACGTCACGCGTTGACAGCCGCACGATTTGTGAGGATTCGTCGCGCATCGCGATGGCCCCTCTCGCTGTAGAGCGATAGACTACTGCGACCTGGTGGTGGAGGCAACGGACCACCGGCCTGGCCGCTGACGCATTATGAACACTGTGCTGCTGGTCGGTGCTCTGCTGCTGTTTCTGCTCGCGTGCTTCGGTTCCGCCTGGTACATCGCCTTCCGCCTACGGACAACGTTCGGGCTGCAGCGGCGGTGGCTGTTGCGTGTCCTCGTGATAGCGGCACTCGTTGGTTCATTCATGCTGATGGTGCCCGCGACGAAGTCGGCTGATGTGGTAGCCGGCCTGTTGTACGGCTTTGGCGGATATCTGTTCGCTGGCTACGTCTTCCTGACGCTCGCGTTTGTACTCCTGCACGTCATCGAGCGGGCGTGGCCCATACCGAAAGCCCGCGTGGGTGCGGCGGCGCTGCTTCTGGCGGCCGGCGCGACGCTCGTCGGGGGCATGTGGGCCAATACGTTCTCGGTTGTGGAGACCGAGATTGCACTCCCCGGCCTGGACCGCGACGTCGTGGCGATGCACCTCTCGGACATCCACGTGGGCCACCACCGGGGAAGGAAGTACCTCGAGAAGATCGTTGAAGAAACCAATCAGCGCAAGCCTGACATCGTGCTGATTACCGGTGACCTCATCGACTCCGAGGCAGCATTCTTGCCTGGAGAGCTGGAGCCGCTGGCTCGATTCTCGGCGCCCGTCTACTACGTGGGAGGGAATCACGAGAACTATGTCGATGCGGAACGCGCGTTCGCGTTGGTGAAGAAGTACGGCGTGAACGTCCTCCGCAGCCAGGTGGTGGAAACCCACGGACTTCAGCTCGTGGGCCTCGACTACATGAACGCCGATGAAGACACGTTCGACCTGCATCCGTCCGACGACTCACGCACGATCAAGTCCGTGCTTGCGTCGCTCCACCTGAAGGACGGCATGCCGTCGGTGCTCCTGCACCACAGTCCGGTAGCCGCTCAGTATGCAGCCGCGAACGGCATCGATGTGATCATCGCGGGCCACACACATGGTGGGCAGTTCTTCCCAGGCACACTCGTCGCCACGGCGATTTTTCCCTTTACTGGCGGCCTCTATCACCGAGGCCCTCTGCAGGTCTTCGTGTCGCGAGGGGCCGGGACGTACATGTCTCGCGTTCGACTAGGCACCTCAAACGAGCTGAACATTCTGCGATTGAGGCCGACACGATAGAGCCGGAATCACTTTCCAAGCGTGTCATTCAACCCGTTCGATGTTCGCTCCGGCCTTCAGCGCTCCCGGGGGCACGCGACCGCCTATCGAATGCGGATTGCTACCCGTGGGTAACCCAGGATTGAGAATTGCTCGGTCCCCGTCGTTCCAAGAACGTTGGACCTCCTGCGCGTGGAACAGGGGCAATCAACCCGGACGGCCCAGACTCCGCAGTTCAGCCAGATGGTCGACTGCGTCGAGCAGCGTGGTAGCCATTGGTTGGCGGCGTTGGGGCTGTCGCGCGCAATGTACGAACGGAGGTGAGCCAGATGTTCGATCGCTTGCGGCGACCAGACGATGATCACGCACGAGGCGCCTTTCGCTCACGCCTGCGACCCCATGAATGGAGCCAGTTCGCGACATCTTTGTGCGGGACACCTCGGCCCTCATCGAGTTCACTGAGCCCTATCTGAGTTTCGTCGAGCTGCCAGCTTTCCGCCTCGACGAAGGCGGCAATCGCTTCGGCGGCAAGGAACGACTTCGAGCGTCGAGAACGTTTGGCCAGCGCCTCGAGGCGCTTCTTGGTATCGGTATCGATGCGAACGGACAGGGTTGTGGTCAGATGGGGGCCTGTGTCGACTTGTGCACATTCTAGGATGTCGTTGCATCCCGGCAGCAGCGGCAGACTCTTTCGCTGGAGGGGCGCAGGGTGTGAGCCGGCGCGTGGGACAGTCGCCGGTCAACGCACCAGCGCGAGGCCGCGTAGATGCTGCGGTGACGGATAGGCGCTCGGGTCCTCGCATTGTGGCTTGACGAACACGACTGCCGGAGTGCGGTTTTCACAAATCAGCGGCCTCCGGGCTACACTGTCAATATGGAGTTCAAGAGGATCACGACTAATCCCCGCCAGATGGGGGGAGTTCCGTGTCTTCGCGGTCTTCGGATTCCCGTTGCGACTGTCGTTGCCCTCGTGGCTGAAGGGCAAACCACAGAGGGTATTCTCGCGCTGTACCCCGACCTCGAGGCCGACGACGTCCGCGAGGCGCTGCTCTTTGCGGCCGAAGCCGTCCGCGAACGAGCGTTGCCCCTCGCCGCCGGCGAATGAGGTTTCTGATCGACAACGCGCTTTCGCCAGCGCTCGCCGCTTTCCTGCAACAGGCCGGTCATGATGCAATCCATGTTCGCGAATTGGGATTGCAGCACGCCGACGACGAAGTGATCTTCGAGTACGCTGCCGCCGAGCATCGAATCGTCGTGTCCGCGGATGCTGATTTCGGAACGCTCCTCGCGGTGCGTTCCTCGCGACAGCCGTCAGTCATCCAGTTCCGCGGCGAGGGTAGCCGCAAGCCGGAGGCACTGGCGCGAACGCTGCTCGCGAACCTGCCCCAGCTCGTCGACGCCTTGGAGAACGGTAGCATCGTCACGTTCGAGCCGGCTCGGGTTCGAGTGCGCTTGCTTCCGATTGGCCCGCGAGCGGGCGACGAGTAGGCCAAGTCTGACGGATCTTCGACGCCCTTAGGTCTCGCCCGGAGTGCAGCGGCATCCTGAGGTCGCGCAGGTCTTCACACTCTCCCCCACCCGCATAGCGAAGTCGTCGAGCGCCTCGGTCCCCTGGCCAAGAAGAAGCGCATTCCAGCCTCTTCGTGGCGTGGCCCAAGGCAACGCGACCAGGCCGATTCGGGCTTCGAAACAGGGGGTCATAGACCAGTTGCCAGCGCGAAAATAGGATTTCTGCGGGGTTCCCTCGGGGTTCCGCTGGGCGATATGGTCGACGCGACGTCTTGCGATTACCTGCGTCAAGTCGTTTGGGATCAGACACTTGAACGCAATCGCTGTCTCGCATAACGTCGCAAGAAGTCTCGAGACCGCGCTCTTGGGCGCAAGGGGTCGCTGGTTCGAATCCAGTCGCCCCGACCAATTCACTCGGGTCTATTCTGAGCGGATAGGTAACACTTTATTCCGACCGAGCGGATGGGTAACAGTTTCGGGCCGAACGGATTCTCGATCGGTTCCAGCCGGCACGTCTCATCGTCGAAATAGCCCAAATCGTACTGCATGAAGGTGACGAGCCAGATGCGCTCGCCGACCTGCGTCACGCCGACGTTTTGCCCGGGTGATCGCGCTCGCTTCGAGCGGTGTCGCCGGGCCTTCAGCACTGACCGTTACGCCGTGCTCTATCGACGCTGGAAACAGGACGGTGAGCGGGTGCTGGCGATCGCTTCGTCGCCGGTGGTGGGCAAGGCCATGGAGTCAGGCGCTGGGAAGATCGAGCCGCTCGTGTTGCCGCATGCCTACAGCCACCCATGGCCGGCGTCGCCTGAAGGCATCGGCTCCACGCGATTCAGTCGCGCGAAGGCACGGCCAGCGTTAGTTTGCGCAAGTGAAACCGTCCTCGCGACGCTCTCAATCGTCCTCGCCATCACCCAGCAGTTCGGCCTCGCTACGGAAAGCAACCCAACAGCTCGTTCTCGTCGAACACCAGTTCCTGGACGGCGTACGGCGGTCCTTTCAGCCAGCTCGGGTCATCGTCGATCCGCTTCGAGATCCGGATCTCTCCATCTACCTTCTCAGCCCTTCCATTCTCGCGTGGCCCGAGCTTCAAGGCGACCACGACCCGAGTGCCGATGTCGTGCAGCGGAACGCTCCGTGATCGTCCAGAAAGTTTCCCCGATCACGAAATCACTGAGCTCCATGTGGCCGTGCAGCCTCTCTCCGATCGTAGCGCGCCCGGCGCTGGGGTCTGCGCGAAGGTGCGTATTGAGCCTCGCATCTCCATCCTCTGGTTGCTATCGTCGGCCTCACCGATCTCAGAGCAAGGGGGGGCCGAGGAGGGAGAACGCTACAAGAACCGCCGTCTGGTGTCGGAGAGCACGGTGCGGCGCGAGCGCGGTCTGCTCCAGTCCATCTTCGAGCGCGCGATCGACGAGGGCTACGACATTCGCAACCCGTTCCGCGGCATCAAGCGTGGGAAGGACAAGCCGCGGACACGCGTCCTGACGCTCGACGAAGAGACACTCCTGCTGGAAGCGCTTCACCCGCGCTTCCAGCGCTTCGTTCGGTTCGCGCTCGGGACCGGCTGCCGCCTCGACGAGATCCGCGGCATCGACTCCAGGCGCGACATCGACTGGATGCGAGGAACAGTCCATGTCATCGGCAAATTCCGCAAGGAGCGCGATGTGCCGATGCAGCCGGACGCCCACGCAGCGCTGGAGGAACAACTGGAAGAGGACGGCAAGCTGTGGCGGCAGAATCCGCAGCGGCTACGTGAGGTGCTGGCGGAAGCCTCGGTGCGGGCGAAGATTCCGCGGCTGACCCCTCACGTGCTGCGGCACACATTCGGCACTCGGTGGCTCCAGGCCGGCGGCGACATCTACAAGCTGTCGAAAATCCCGGGACACTCCAGCGTCGCCGTGACCGAAGCGCACTATGCGCATCTGCTGAAGGAGGATCTGGTGGCTGCGAGCCAACAGGTGACAATCCCCGTCGCGCCGAGAGGCACAGGAAACCTTGTTCGAATGCCGCAGCGCCGGACAGGAACGAGTCAATGACGATGTTTCGCTACTCAACACTCGGTGGCGGCGAGAATGCGTCGATTCCTTCGGCGGCCGAACTGATTGAAAATCGTTCGCAGAGGTCCGGCCTGGGACGAGATCACGATTACGCGGGAGGACGACGCGCAGTTCCCGCGCGCCGGTCTGTCCTGGCACGAAGGTCACGGGCTGGTCCTCCACTGCTTCGAGGACGATCTGTCGTGGGGCTTCTTTCTTGCCGAATCCGGTTCACTGACGGCGCCAGAAGTCGACATCGTTCTCGGCGGTCAGGTTCAGGAACGGTGGCCGAGACAGTTATTCGTTGAGCCATCTCTAGGCGCTGAGGCTCTTGATTACTTTCTGAAGACGGGCAAGCAGATGGAAACGCTGCACTCGATTCGAATCGATGCGTTCGCCCGGGAGACCGTATGGAAAGGGCGAGCAGGCCGCGATGCGTGGGAAAGGGCCAGGAAGGGAGAGGTCCAACGTGAGCGTGCGCCCATACTGCTTGACGTATAACGCCAGACGTTATAGCTTGGTACTCACGTGATTCGGTCGTTCAAGGACACCGAAGCCGAGGCGCTCTTCTCGGGCCGGTTCAGCCGCCGGTTGCAGCGGGTGGCCCGGGTTGGCCAGCGGCAGCTCCAGCAGCTCCATGCGGCCCACGACCTCCGTGACCTCGCGGCATTCCCCGGCAACCGGCTCGAGGCGCTCGCAGGCGATAGGCGTGGACAACACAGCATTCGGATCAACGATCAGTATCGCATCTGTTTCGTCTGGCACGACGGGGACGCTGACGATGTGGAGATCGTGGATTATCACTAGCACTAGCGCAGGGAGGAAATGATGGCGAAGAGTCGCCGACTACCGCCGGTGCATCCGGGAGAAATCTTACGAGAGGATCTCATGACACCGCTCGGGCTGAGCATCAACGGGCTCGCCCGCGACCTGCGGGTGCCTGTGACCAGGATGAGCGAGATCGTAAACGGCCGCCGCAGCATCACGGCTGATACAGCCTTGCGCCTGGCGCGCTACTTTGCCATGACGCCGCAGTTCTGGATGAACCTGCAGGCTGCGTACGATCTCGATCTGGCGACGCGCGCGTCGGCGGACAGAATCAAACGAGACGTGCATCCGCGAGAGGCTGCATAGCCCGATCTCTTTCGATCAGGACCCCTGCAAGTGCCGCGAATGCGAAATGTCCCGAGCGGTGACAGGCCGAACTGCCGATGCCTCGACGGTCGCGACCGCCGCGGTCTGGCCATCGAGGTCTATTCCGGTCATGGGTGACAGTTCATTCCGGCCGAGCACATCGGTAACACTTTCGGGCCGAACGGATTGTCGATCGGCTCCAGCCTGCATCGGGTAACACCGGGGTAACGGCCCCACGTCATCACGTCGACTTCTTGAGCCAGCAGCATTCCGGCGTCGGGTTCGCGCGGAATCTACGCACGCGTTCTACGTTCTCGAACCTTTGCTCCTTGGTACCGAATGCTTGGTGTTGTAGGTTATCGCCTCGCGCAGCAATGCCTGTAGCGCGGGCTTGTCTATCTTGTCTCCCTCGTGAAAGTCTATCGCCCGCCAGGTGTTCCCCTCCAGGCCGGTGTTGAAGAGCTTCTTGGGGTCAGGGAGCTCGGCTCCGTGGAAGAACGTGAGCTTCACCTTGTCCTTGTGGGCGTTGGCGAGGGCGTACATTCCCTCGTGCGACCAGACGGGGCTCCCCATCCACTTCCATTCCTCGACCACCTCGGGATCGACGCCGTGGATGAGCGTGCGGATTTCGGCCAACCTCGCGCCTCTCCAATCGCCCAAGTCCGCGATGCTCTTGTCGATCCGCTTGGATGCGCTCATATGATCTGACGACTTGGCGACCGCCTCTCGCGGTTTGGCCGCCTTCGCAGCGACCCGCTTGGCGGCGGCCTTCTTCGCGACCTTCGCGGACGTCGTGGGCGTCTTGCCGGGCATCGTGTTCACTCCAGGACTGCGGTGACGTGCGAGAAGCCCTTCCGGCGCTACGGGACCCAGCCGGGCAGGGCGGCCGCCTGCCGGATCCATGCCGCCATCTGCGCCTCGTCGAGCTGATCGTCCTCGCGGATGTCGAAGTAGCGTACTTCCTTGTGCTTGGACTCGCCAGGAGGGACAGGACGCAGCGACGTGCCGCGGAAGAACGCCACCTTGACGTAGTTCGTGAAGGTATGGAAGTTGAGAAACCAGCCCCGGCCCTCGACTCCGTAGAAGGGCGAGTTCCATTTGACCGCCTTGCGCACGCCGGGGACGGTGCGCACGATGAGGGCGTCGAGGCGGCGCCCTGCGTCGCGTTTCCAGCTCGGCATGGCCGCGATGTAGGCCTGCACGGGGGCGTCGCCGTCGGCCTTCGCGATCTGAGGGTTGCCGCCAGAGAGGAGCGCAACTGGCTTGGCCTTCGCGCCCGCCTTCGGCTTCTTGATTGACGCCATCTTCTGCCGCTGGATTCGTCGGTTCTGATTCGCCACGCTTCGTTCCTTCGTTCGAGCGGTCAGGCGCTCGCCGGCGACCGTTGCTCCCTCGGCTTGGTCACATCAGCGACGTTTCGTCCGTCAGTTACCATGACGGAGCGCGACGGAGGAATATGACCGATGCCCACGCCTGAGGTCAACGGTCGTCAGCGGACGCCGCGATGGCCGTGTTGCTGGAAGCCGAGCGACGGCAGCGCTCCCGATGCGGCTGAACGTCCGCCCTACCAGCGCAGCAGCTGCGTGATCTGAATGAGATTGCCGCAAGTGTCGTTCAGCATGGCGATCCTGGAGCCGGTCACGTCCGTGGGCGGCAAGGTGAACTCGGCGCCGCGCGCGTTCATCCGCTCGTAATCGGCCTGCACATCGTCGGTGAAGAGCATGGCCGCGGGCTGGCCCTGCTGGAACATCGCCTGCTGGTAGGCTTTGGCCGCCGGGCTGCCGTTGAGCGCCAGCTGCAGCTCCGTGCCGTTCCGGTCCTCTGGTGAGACCACCGTGAGCCAGCGAAACGGCCCCTGGCTGAAGTCGGCCTTCTTCACGAAACCCAGGACTTCGGTATAGAAGAGCAGGGCCTTCTCCTGGTCGTCGACGTGCACGCTGGTCAGTTTGATTTTCATCGGTTGCCTCCTTCATGTCACATTCGCGGTTGTCGCCGCGTCACTGCTATGACGAAACATGACCTGACTATGTGACCGACGACGGAACGTGACGAGGACGTGTGACCGATGAACGAACGCGATTATCTAGCCGAGCGATTCGAAGAGCACCGAACCCACCTGCGCTCCGTGGCGTACCGGATGCTCGGCTCGTTGAACGAGGTGGACGATGCCGTTCAGGAAGCGTGGCTGCGACTGAGCCGCGCTGATGCGACGGGCATCGATAACCTTGGCGGATGGCTGACCACGGTCGTCGCGCGCGTGTGCCTCGACATGCTGCGGTCGCGCACCTCGCGGCGCGAGGAGCCGTTCACCCCGGACGCGCCGGAGCCGGCCGCGGCCGGCACGAGCGGGAGCAGCCCTGAGCAGGAAGCGCTCCTCGCTGATTCGGTCGGGCTCGCGCTGCTCGTCGTGCTCGACAGGCTGACGCCGGCGGAACGCCTCGCCTTTGTGCTGCACGACATGTTCGCCGTGCCGTTCGAGGAGATCGCGTCGATCGTCGGCCGTTCCGCAGAGGCGACGCGGCAGCTCGCCAGCCGCGCCCGGCGGCGCGTGCGCGGTGGCGCGGCGGCGACCGGCTCCGATGTCGTTCGGCAGCGCGAGGTCGTCGATGCCTTTCTTGCGGCGTTACGCGGCGGCGACTTGGAAGGCCTGCTCGCCGTCCTCGATCCGGATCTCGTGGTTCGGACGGACCTGACGGTCCCGTCCGGCGCGCCGGCCGAGGTCCGCGGCGCGGCGGTCTGGGCGAAGCAGGCGGTCGCCTTCGGACACCTCGCGCGACTCGTGCGGCCCGCGCTCGTCAATGGGGCCATCGGCATCGTCATGGCGCCGCGGGGCCGATTGTCCAGAGCGCTCACCTTCAAGATCGCGAACGGCACAATCGCCGAGATCGAAGTCATCGGCGATCCGGCACGGCTCGGCGAGCTCGACGTGTCGATCGTCGAGTGAGACATGCCGATCAACGTGTTCCGGCATCTCGCCGCTAGTCTTGCGTCCCGCGCGGCAAGGGAGAAAGCCGATCACCAACGCTCACGCCGGCGGCGGAGCTGGAATCGTCCCTTGGCGCGGGAGCCCCATCCTTCACTGCTTCCAGGGACCGGAGCGCCCGCGGATAACTGAGCATTCCATTCCCGCGCCCCCCAATAGTTGCTATCGTTACGGAACAGAGACGAGAGGCACCACACATGCTGCGTTCGAGCCTGGCCCTGATACTCCTGACGTTCGCCTCGACCAGGGTGTTGTTTGCGCAGGATGCCGTGTCGGAAGCGGCGATTCGCGCCATCGTGGCGGAGCAGGTGGTAGCCTGGGATGCCGGAGATGCGCCGGGGTACGCCCGGTATCTCGCGCCCGGCGCTTCGTTCACGAACCTCTTTGGGATGGTCATGTACGGCGCTCCCGCGTTCGCGCAGCGGCACGCCGAGATCCTCGGGACGTTCTACAAGGGTACCACGAAGCATCATGTCGTCCGCCGCGTTCGTTTCGTCACCCCTGACGTCGCGATCGTCGACATCGACAATCAAGTGCGCGGCGTGACGGCGATGCCTGACGGCATGGTCCTGCCGCGCGACGGTATCGTGAGGACGCAGCTGATGGAGGTCTTCGTGCGCCGCAACGGCCGGTGGTTGATTGAGGCGTACCACAATGTCGACCTCAAGCCATCTGCGAGCCTGAGATAACATGATGCGAGCAGTGAGGCCGGTCGATGACAATCTCGTCATTCGCCTTGCAGGATTGAAACGACCCGGCGCCCAGTTTTGACCGCCATTCGTCGCGCGCAGCGCCAAATGCTGATGCGCTGTTCGGCTTCGGGATTGCAGCGAGCTGTCAACTTAGATGCAGAAGAGATTTGCCTACGCGTTGACGGCCGGATTGCTCTCGTCGGGAGCCCCGGCTGGACTTCTGGGTGTCAGGCTCGCCAGGAAACAGGGCGGTGACGACTGGATACCACCGGCGCCACGCCACATTACCGATGAGCGTGCATCCTATTTGTATGTTGGTGCCACGACCGCGATCATCTTTGGGATGTTCGGGTACCTTCTGGGCCGCAAGGTCGACACCCTTGCGCATCTTTCCGAGACCGATTCGCTGACCGGGTTGCTCAACGCGCGGGGATTTTCGACGCGTCTGTGTGAAGAGCTGAAGAGGTCCCGCCGCTATCGCGAGCCTCTCACGCTTCTTTTTTTCGATCTCGACGGGTTGAAGGACATCAACGATCGGCACGGGCATCGGGCCGGCAGCATGGCGCTGCGAAAAGCGTCGCGCGTTATCCGCTCCGAGCTGCGCGAGACCGACGCTGCTGCGCGATGGGGAGGGGACGAGTTCACGCTGATCGCGCAAAAGACCGGTGCGCAGACAGGCGTGGCGCTGGCCGACCGCATCCGGCGCCGCATTGCGGAGAGGATGGCTGCGTGGCCATTGACAGCTTCCGTTGGCGTCGCTACAGCCGATCCGCAGAACCCTGCCGCTTTCGAACCGACGGCTTTGCTGCGCGCAGCCGACCTTGCGATGTACGAGGCCAAGAAGCGCGGCAGGAACAGCACCTTCACATTCGAACCGGTCACCCTTGCCACACGGGGTGAGCCGGACGGATCGAACGCACCCCAACCGACAACCCGGCGCCGGCAGGTACTCAACTAAACACCACGAGTCACGAACCGGCTGAGAAGCGTGCGTCGTGTCCGGCCTCAGCCGGAGCGCGGTATCCGTCGCTCCTTCGTTGCCACCACCGGATCGAAAGCAGGGATCAAATCATCACCGGCCCAGTCCCGCGAATTACGCAAGGTGATGCGAACGTCAGGCAAGCGCGAGGGCGTGTTGGTCCCGGCGGGGCGAGCGAATTGGCCTACTTGGAGGCTTCCGGGGTATCCCCGCTGCCCGGCTCGTCTGACGACTTCTTCGATTGCAGCGCCTGCCGGGCCGCGGCGCGCTTCATGGCGCTGGGGCCGCTCTTTTTCTTTTTCAGGCGCGCGGCGGCTCGCTCCGACTTGGAAAGTTTGGGGGCTGAAGGCATGCCACCGAGTATACATCCGACGTGTCACGGTCCCGGCTGCGCCCCCAACCGCCCCCCCGTCACCGCGAGCTTTTCTTCGCCGCCTCGGCGGCGGCTTTCTCCTCCGCGCGGTGTCCAATCAGGAGATTCGTCATCCCGTAATTTCCCTCGTGGCACGCGTACTCGTAGATCGACCCGTCGGATTTCGCCATCGGGAGGACCGCGGTCCACGGTTTCACATACGTGGCCGGATCGTGCACGGTGAATTGGTAGTCGATCGTGCCATCGCTCGTGCGCGTGAACCGTTCGACGACGCGCAACCCGTCGCTGGACGGGAATCTGAAGGTCGTCTTGTCGCTGAAGTCCGTGGTTTCGACGACGAGCGAATTGCCGTCCCAGCGGCCCCGCGAGTTTCCCATCCACTGGCGGAGGTTCGGCCCAAGATGAGGGCGTCCGTCCAGAGGAATAATCCGGATCTCGGCGAGCATTTCGTACCGAATCGCGACGTATTCGGGCGTCTGCGCGATGTGATAGTTGTTGTTGTACCCGGTCGGGAACGGCGGCACGGCGTGGTACAAGATGCAACGCTCCTGCAGAGACCGATCCTCCCAGGAATCGGCGGGGGCGCGTCGCGCACGCGCTGCCTCCCTCGCGGCCGCCCGGCGCTGGCCTTCCGTCGTCAAAGGGGGAAGCTTGCCGTTGGAAGGATCCACGATGAGCGACGTTCGCTTCAACGGCGAACCCCGGTCATACCACTCGTTGTTGTAGGCAAGCGCGACATCGGCCGCGGCGTTCGCGGGCCGGCGCTCGGCACGGGTGCTGACCTCTTTCGCGATGGCAGACCACTCGTCCTCGGACAGGAACTCGCGCCCCCCCACATTGTCTGGCCGTTCGAGCGGCGTCGGTGTCCCGTTATTCCATAGACCTTCTAGGTCCGGATGGCCCCAGGGCGTGCGCGGCGCGGTCCACGTCTTCGACGTGCCTGCTGCCTTCGCCCCGGTTCGCGGTGCAGGTGCCTGCCCTATCGCGGGCACGACCCACGACACGATCGTCATCGCCATCAGGGCTCGCATTACCGAAAGACGATTGCTCATTTCGGTCTCCTTGATCTGACCGGATCCCAGCACAACGCCGAACCGCAAGGGGATTCTATTCTACCCCCTTACCGTTCGCGTCAGCGTGACGATCCGGGTCGGCACTGGCGGCCCATATCAGCTGATCAAGGGCCGTCTTCCAGGCGGCTCCTCCAGCCCAGGCGGCTGACGCGTCGGGGAACCCCCGAGGCCTGGTGGCGTTGCTCCGTCCGCAAGAGACTGGCCTGACCCCGCTGGGTCCACCTTCGTTCGGCATAGACCACAAATCCGGACTCTAACGATTTGCGGCCTTCCGGAAGTACGAGGGCGCATCAGACAAGGAGGGAATAGGCATCGGGACTCTTCCGTGCCATGGCCTTGAATACCGACTGCGAAGCTCCACAGCAGATGCGGCGCCGGCGAGCTCGGCTGAGAATAGAGGCACGGTCAACAGCATGAGTGCCGGAGTGCCGGCGACTCGATTGCTGAACCGCGCTCCGTCACCGACCAGTCGCCTGTACGAGATGAGGCACATGGTCATGATTACCACTGTCGCGATCGTCGCACCGGGCGAGCAGGCGCTTGGGAACATTCAAGACGAGACTGCAAAGTCGTGGACATGCCGCCGTTGTGCGGGGAAACGTGTTCTGATGCGGATCGAAGGCCGGCTGACGCACAATTCTGGTCGGCCGCTACCAATCCTGTTCAACGTCGAGAAGCAAATGCCGTAAGCGGACGGCAGGCTACAGGGCTCGCTCCGCACCGGGTCGATGCCGACTGCGAGGAGCGACGGCATGGTCTTACGCCAGGGTGTCACCTATGCCCGTGCAGGCACGGGCCTTGCCTCAAGTGAAAGGCGTGCTTGCACGAGGCGCGGCGTACCTTCTCGTCATCGTTCTCTCGTCGGCCGGCCGTGTCCAGGTCCATGCTCGATCGCCCCGGCTTCGGAGGGCATGTGCTCCTGAGCCGGCTGGCTGGCGGCCAGTCGTTCGAAGAGGCGATTCCGAATCTTGGCTTTCCTACGACGATCTCGAAGCTGGGTTCTCCCGGTAACGCCGCTGTGGTTTTTCCTCGCCGGCTCTCCTGGCGCCTGTGTCCTGACAGCTCGCAGACCGCGATTCCCTGCGGCCAGGAGAAAGAGGTGACCGCTCCGCTCTACGTGCTGCCGCCGAACTTCAGCCATGTGCCCCCGAGTTTCTGTTGCCCGACGCCTGGCTTCGACCAGTCGCACACGCCAGCAGGAAAAATCCTCCTCATGCGCACCATCTCGTCGGCCGTAAAAGCCACCTTGTAGTCCGATGCGTCCACTGGCTTGAGCTGGCATTTGACGATGTCGCTCGCGACCGACGCCCCCGCAACCTCCCGCGGAAATGAAACCGACGGGTAGAGTTGTTCGCAGCGGCTCGTCGGGATGCGGGTCTGTTTCTCGGCAATCTTCTGCGGCACCTGATCGCGCGTCCAGCAGCCGTCAACGAGATCCGCTGGTTTGGCGCGGCGGATCTTCACGATCCGAGGATCGGTTGACGTATCTTCCGAAAGCCTGGTGAGCCAGCGATCCATCTGGCTGAGTGCTTCTCGATAGACGGGGCTGGCGGAGGTGCCGGCACCGGAGCGGTTGTCTTCCACCAAGATCACGTGGTTATCAGCATGGCCGTTGGCCTTGATCAGCCGCTCACGCAAGGAGAAAGAGTGATATCGCACGTGCACGTTGCCGTCCTTGTCATCATCGAGATAGTTGCGATAGTCGATGATTGGCGAACTGGCCAATCCGCCCCCGCCGCTGGTCAATCGTCCGGTGCGGTAGGCGGCACGGATGGCGGCTGATATCCCCCACGCTTCTCGTACTGCTGATGTCCCCGTCGTTGTCGAAGCCTCCGATCCGTTCGTTGAGGTCGAGGAACTGTTCCTTGCTGACCGTTCCTGCAGTGAGCGCCGCCAGTCCGTATTGAATGCCCACATTATCGAGAGGCCGCCGCGCGAAGCCGGTCTTCGGATCCCGGCCATAAGCGTTGACCGTGTGGTCGTAGATGTCACACCGCGCGCCTTTCACATTCTTCGTCGGGTGATACCGAAGCGCCGGCGGGAGGATCGGCGGGCAGAACTCCGAGACGTGGATGCGGCCCGCACCGTCCTTGTCCACCTGCACCATCGTCGCCAGCGTGAGGAAGCCGACCACTGCGCGCTTCTGGTCTTCGGTGAAGGGAACCGTGGCCAGTGAGCTGAAATAGTTGTTGAGCAGCCGGGCGTCGGTAATCATCGGCGTCGTGCTGAAGGCGACGTCCGGGAAGGTGCGGCACGGAATGATGCCGTCGAGCAGGCCAGGATAGTTGTCGGCGGTTTGCAACTGCTGATACGACCCGCCCGAGCACCCCCAACCGATGGTGAAGACAGGCGAGCCATAACCTTCGATGAATCGCTCCTTCACCATCATCATTGTCTCGGACGCCAACAAGTCATTGCAGTTGTTACCGAAGACGTTGAGGGATGCGGAAGCGACGGCGTAGCCCTGTCGAAGCATGACGTCGTCTTCGACACCGCCGGTCGTGGCCCCCTGCCGGTTCCAGCCGGTCGTGCAACCTCCGCCATGCGTGTAGATGAGGCGACGGTTCCAGCCCTTCGGCCTCGTCCACGGATCCGGCGCCTGCTCCCAGGCCGGGTTGTGCAGCATGGCCACTTGATAGATCGCACGATTGATCGTCCCCGTCTCGATCCGCACGATGTAGGGCACCTGCGTCCCATCAAGGGTGGTGGTCTGTGCAACGTCAGGTGGCGCCGCCGATTGCGCCACGAGCGGTTTCAAAGGGCCACCGTGAGTCGATCGATAGTAGTAGTCAGTGCGGGTCTTGATCGAGCAATTCGCGTCGAGCGGGTTGCCGAGCGTTTCACCGGACCGAAGCGTGAAGCTCGCCGTTTCACAGATGAACGGCTGCTCGTGGGGGCCGGAGAAAACGGGACCGACAATCGGATGATTCACGAGGGTCAGTCGGCCGCCACCACTTCTTCCATCGCGGGCAGCGACGGAAATGGTATTGGCGCCCGCCTTGAGCCCGCTGACCAGTCCGGTCATCGAGTGGTGAGCCACGTCCGGGTGGAACGCGGGGGTAATGTCAGTGCCATTCAGAGTGATGTGCGCCCGATCGAGCGGAACGGTTTCGGGCACCGTCACACTCACGAGCACATCGCCGCCGCTGACCATGTCGGCCCGCGTCGACATCGCGACGATCTCGAAGGCGCCATCAGCCGCCCGGGCGGATACCCAGACCGTGCAGGCGACCAACCAAGCAGCCATAACCGATGCCATCGCTGAAAGTCGGCCGGCCCGGACCAGACGAAATGGGCGCGGCCTCTCGTCCCACCATACCTTCATCACCGTCTCTCCTTCGTGAGCGACGACCGTCTTCAGATGCCCGGCGTGTTCACCCTGATCTTGTAGATCCCGGTGCGTGCGGCGATGTACAGCGTCTTCTTGTCGGCGTCGCCGAATCCGACATTGGTGGACACTTCCGGCGCGCGGATGGTGCCGAGGTGCTTTCCTTCCGGCGAGATGATCCACACGCCGCCGGGAGCCGTCTCGTAGAGATTTCCCTTGGTGTCGACCCGCAGGCCGTCGGTGACCCCGCGCTCGGTTTCCTTCCGCATGTCGATGAACAGCTTGCCGTTGGCGAGTGTGCCGTCGGCCTGCACCTCGTAGCGGTTGACGTAGTTGTCACGGCCGGCATTGACGTAGAGATATTTCTCGTCCGGCGAGAAGGCAAGGCCGTTGGTGGCATTCGGCATGTCCTTGACCACCAGCGTGAGCTTACCGTCTTTCCACATGTACACGGCGTTGAAGTCGAGCTCTCTGCGGGGATCCTTTTCGCGCAGGCGGAAGGCGCCGTAGGTATCGGTGAAGTAGATCGCGCCGTCGCGCTTGACCACGACGTCATTGGGTCCGCCGAAGCGCTTGCCCTCGTAGCGGTCGGCCAGCACGGTGCGCTGGCCGTTTTTCTCGACGCGCATGAGCGAGCGGCCCGCAAAGGTAGCGACGATCAGCCGGCCCTCGCGGTCGAGGGTCAGGCCGTCAGCGCCGATCATCGCGAATTCCTCGAACCGCGGATCGGTGCGCTCGCGGCCGTTGTTCTGGATGCCGCCCCAGCGCCAGACCTCCGGTCCGTTATAGCCGACGTTGCTCAGATGGACCGACGCTTTGCCGTCCGGCGTGAGCTTCCAGATCACATTGCCCGGCATGTCGGTGAACAGGAGATGACCCGCGCTGCCTTCCTGCACCCACACCGGCCCTTCGGTGAACCCGAAGCCGTCCTTGACGAGCTCGACCTTGGCGTTGGGCGAGACCAGCGCATCGAGCGCCGGATCCAGACGCACGACGGCGTGGTCGCTCGAAGACTGAGCACTGGCCAAGGCACTTGCGAGCACGCTCGCAATCGCGGTGTTCAAAATCCTAGGCATCTTGTCCTCCAGGAATCGAAGCGGGACCACTAAAGGGCGGCGCCCTGGTGTCACGTTGGCAGGAGCGCCTGCACGGCACTAAGCCTACGCCAGTGTCGCGCGTGAGAAAAGGTGGCACACGGTCCCGGCCGGGAGAATAATGGGCACTGGGCCGGGTGGAGCCTCAGGAGCAGATGCGGCACCCAGCCCGGGTAAGCTCTTCGACGGTCGCGAATGACAAAATGGTGACACGAGGCCGATGAACTGGCCTATCGCCACAGGGGATGCCTGCATGACTCATCGATTACTGTTGTCAATCGGCGCGTTGATCGCTCTCCCTTTCCTCTCCCTGGGAACCATGCCCCTGTCCGGCCAGACTCCAGCATCGAACGCGAAACCCGCCCGTACGGCGAAATCCTACGAGCCGGCGCGCACCCGCGACGGCCGGCCGGATTTGCAGGGGGTCTGGGATTACCGGACGATTACCCCGCTCGAACGGCCCGCCGCTCTGGGAGAAAGACAGTTCTTTACGGACGAGGAAGCGGCGACCTTTGAAAAGGAAGAAAATCGACGCCAGAATCGCGATCTAATTGATTCCGCGAAGGGCGGCGTCCAGTACCCACCCGGCGGCGTGGTTCCTTACAACGAGTTTTGGTACGACCGCGGAGACAAGGTCACCTCGTCGAGACGCACGTCGTTGATCGTGGATCCACCGAACGGGCGACTTCCGCCGCGGACGGCGGACGGGCAGCGGCGGGCGGAGGCCCGCGCGGCGGCCCAGCGTGACGATCAGTTTGGACGTCCCAAAGCGGACTCGTACGAAGATCGACCCCTGCCGGAGCGCTGCATCCTGGGATTCAACGCCGGACCGCCGATGCTTCCTGGCGCCTACAACAACAACTTCCAGCTCTTCCAGAGCGCCGGATACGTGGTGATTCACACCGAGATGGTCCACGACGCCCGGCTCGTTCCGCTGGACGGGCGCCCGCACGGAAAGATCCCCCAGTGGCTTGGGGACTCGCGCGGCCGCTGGGAAGGCGACACGCTGGTCGTCGACACGACGAATTTCCGCCGCGAAACCAGCCTCGCAGGATCCACCGCGACCATGCACCTGGTCGAACGCTTCACACGCGTCGACGCCGACACGCTCCTGTATGAGTTCACGGTCGATGATCCCTCGACATGGACGAAACCCTGGACGGCACAGCTTTCGATGAAGAAGAGTCAGGAGCCGATCTTCGAGTACGCCTGCCACGAGGGGAACTACGCCATGCAGAGCATGCTGGCTGGCGCTCGCGCCGAGGACAAGGCGGCTAAGGACGCCGGGAAGAAGGACTGAGTCGCTGCTAGGGCGCGCCCGCGGGTGGCACACGCCGCTTTGTCGCCTGCTCGAACGCGTACGCAAGCTCGATCAGACGCGGCTCGCTGCAGGCTGTGCCGGTGAAGCTGACGCCGTAAGGCTGCGGCCTGGCGTCGAACCCTTCGGGAAAAGCGGGAGCCGGTGCGTTCGGAATCAACCCGAACGGCACGATCACGGTCGGGTAGCCTGGCGCGGCGGCAATAGCGGCTCCGCTCGAACCCGGAAACAGAATGGCATCGAGACGCTCGGCCTTGATGATTTCGTCGATGCCGTGCGTGGCCGCAAGCCTGATGTCTTTGGCCCGATCGGCGTCGTAGCGCGCGCGATCGTTTTCGAGGTCCATCTCGTCGGAGATGTCCAGGTTGGACTGGCCGTACTTGAGCGTGCCGGCCCTCTCGTGCGCGATGTTCCAGGCGCGCAGCTCGGCAAGCGACTTGACCGGTGCCGACGGTCCGAGCGACGCCAGCCATTTGTTGAAGTCGCGCTTCATGCCGTATTTGAACGTCACCGAGCAGTCCGCATCGCGGCCCTTGCGCGTTGTCGGCCCCCGAACAGGTCGTCCACAGCGAATAGCGGCTCTTCGGGTCCGGGTCGACCACGCTTGGAATATCGGCGGGATCGACGACGATCGCGCCCTTGCGTTTGAGGACGCCGATCGCGTCGGCCATCGACCCCGGCCTGGTCCGGGTTCAGACCGCCGCGGCCGGCCGATCCGCCGGCGAGCACCGACGGCGCTCTCGCGTTCGTAGAAAAAGGCGCGCGGAATGCCGATGCGCGCTCCCTTCAAGCCCATCGATCTTCAAGAAACGCGTGTAGTCGCGACCAGGCGGCGGCGTGCATCGGCGTGTCGCCGGATCGTTCGGATCGGGCGCGGCGCCCTCGAGCGCGCCGAGCAGGATCGCGGCGTCGGTCACCGATCTTCGCCATCGGGCCCGGCGTGTCCTGATCCGCGGTGATCGGGATCACGCCGTAGCGGCTGATTCGGCCGACCGTCGGCTTCACCGCCGGCCAGCATGTTCTGGTTCGCGGGGCTGAGGATCGACCCGGATGTTTCGGTGCCGACGTTGGCGGCCCAGAAGTTCGCCGCCGTGCCGATGCCCGAGCTCGAGCCGCCGGTGGCAAGCGCCGGCCGGCCGTCCGACGCGGGCCGCGGATCGCGTCGCGGGTCGTACGGATTGAACCCGAAGCCGCCGATCGCGTTGTAGTTGGCCGGCATCGGCGTCGGCGGGCCGGCGATCCAGTTAGCCAGCTCGGTCATGCCGGTCTTGGCGATGATGATGGCCCCCGCCTCGCGCAGGTTCTTGGTGATCGTCGCCTCGTAGGGCGGCACGAATCCGGCGAACGCCAGCGCGCCGCCGGTCGTCGGCAGGTCGGTCGTGTGGATGTTGTCCTTCAAAGCGATGGGGATGCCGTGCAGCGGCCCGCGCGCCCGTCCCGCCGCCCGCTCCCGGTCGCGGTCGTCCGCCTCCTTGAGCGCGTGTCGGATTCACCGCGAGCGCTGCGTGCAGCTTGTCCTCGTACATCGCGATGCGCGTCAGGTACTCCGTCACGATCGCCCGCGACGTGATTCGCCGCTGTTCCAGCGCCCGGCGCATGGTGGGTATCGCGGCTTCGACCACAGTGAACGCAGCACTCTGTGACTCGGACGGAAGGCGGTCGGCTCTGCGCCTCGAGTATGAGGAGGAACGCGGCCGCGATCACGGGCACGAACCACAACCCGCGTATCATCGGCGTGGACCCGGAGCCAAGGAACCCAGGAACCGTTCGAGCGTCTCCATCACCAGAGGCCAGCGGTATTGGCTGTCCACGTACGCCAGGCCCTGCTGCCCGAGTTGACGCGCGAGGTCCGGATGGTCGAGCAGGAAGCCCAGCGTGCCCGCAAACTCGTCGAAATTGTCGTAATACAGCGCGCCGTTCGCGCGCATCGCCTGCCCTTTCAAGACGCTGCACCGTCCGTTCACCAGCGCCGGCACGCCATGATTCCACGCCTCCAGTAGAACGATGCTCAGGCTTTCATACCGCGAGGGCACAATCAAGAGCGTTGCGTTCGAGAGCAGGGCCTCTCTCACGGCTTCGTCGACGAACCCCAGGTACCTGATCGACGGGTGATCCGGGATCGGCATGTTCGCCGGTCCGGCCAGGACGAGCGACACAGTGCGCGTCGAGCTCGCCTGATGCTTCATGAAATGCCGAAGGAGCGTTTCGCATCCCTTGTTCGGATCGATACGCCCCAGATACAGCAGGAAAGGCGTCGGGATTCTCAACCCGTCAGGTAGAGCTGGGAAAGGCGGCCGTACCGGCTCAAAACCGGAACCGATGACGCATGAGGGGGCCAGTGGACGCGGAGCATGAGCGGCAACGAGCGTCTGCTCCTCGGGCGTGAGGAAGACGAATCCGGCGGGCAGCGCGAAGAACCGGCCGAGGATGCCGGCGCCGCGGATCAGCGGGTCCGCTTCGGCCGTCGGCACGAGCACCGCGCGATCGGCGACGAGCGGCAGCCCAAAGAAGGTCTGGTAGTACCGGAACGACCAGAACAGAATCCAATCGTATTCCGCGCCCTGACGCTCCAGGAACTCGAGGAGTTCCGGCGCCTCGGGACCATTTTCCCGGAACCATCGCGCCTGTTCGGCGTCCGACGCCGCGCCGCTGAAGACCAGCTCGCTGACCTCGGTAAACTGGTGCAGCGATCTGGTGCGCTCGACCGGAAACCGGCGGACCGGCAGCTGACCGAGCGTGGACAACCCCGCGGGATACTCGTTCTGCCACGTAACGTGATTTCGCGCACACGTCGTCAGGATCGTGACGTCGTGATGTTCAGCCAGGCGTTCAGCGACGGCACGACAATGGCCCTCGGATCCACCGGCGATGTCGGCCCCGAAGCGGTGAATGACACACGCAAGCTTCAACGGGGCCCTGACTGCTCCTTCACGAGCCGCTCGAGCCTCGCGTTCTCGATCGCGAGCTCCTCCAGGCAAGCGAACAGGACCCGATTGATCTGTTGCTGGCGCCTGAAGTTCTCCAGGCTGTACCTGGTACAGCCAACGCATGACCGGCAGCAGAATCCTGCGCTTCACGAAGACGATCAGCGGTCCGGCCAGAGGACGATGGCTCGAGAAGCGGAGGTGGGTCTGAAGGCGCGAGTCCTCCTCGTCTTCCAGGAGCGCCGAGATCAGGGACGCGTCGAGGTCGCGGCTCTCGACGGCCCGCCGCAGAACGCCTTCGACCGCGGCAAAGACCTCCGGATCGCGGTATTCTGCCGGGCCGCCACGCGCCAGCGCCCGTTCGCGGCGCCCGCCGCGCAGATCGTCAGCGATCTCGTGCATCAGCCGTTCGACGCTGACGGCTGACGCGGGGCGATCGATCATCCGGGACGCTCCTTGAGGGAAGTTCTATTCTAGCAACGACCGGAGGTCCAGCGGTTTCACAGGTCATCGAAAAGGCGCTCGGCGCCACGGATCTGCACCGCGGAGAGATGTCCGCCCAGCGGCCGGGATCCGCTATGATTGGGGGCAACTCCCCGACGTGACAGTTGTTCCATGCGTCAAGCTGCTTTGACATTTGCGGTCGCCGTCTCGCTGCTCGCCGATGTGCCGGTGCACGCCGACGATCAGAGCGACGCGTTGATCTACGGCCGCTTCGGGGACTATGTGGAGTCCCTCCGGGCGCAGGCCGGGATTCCCGGTCTCGCCGCCGCCGTCGTCGGACGGGATGCCATCCTGTGGGAGCGGTCGTTCGGCTGGCAGGATCTCGAGCGGTCGATTGCCACGAGGACCGACACCCCCTTCCATATCGACGGCGTGACGCAGGTATTCACCGCCGCGCTGGTCCTGCGATGCGTTGAAGAAGGCCGCCTTTCGCTCGACGACACCATCGGCCGGTTCGCGTCCACCAGCCCGAACGCGACCGCCACGATTCGACAGATCCTGACGCACACATCCGGTCCATCGGACAACCTTGTCTTCGACTACCGCCCGGAGCGGTTCGCGCCGCTCTCGGCAGTGATTAGAATCTGCGCCGCCGATTCGTTTCGTGAAACGGTTGCGAACCTGTTCGATCGGCTCGCTATGCGCGACGCGGTGCCCGGTCCCGATGCGATCCATCTGACGCCACCCGCGGAAGGCATTCCGAGCCCGTCGGCCGTCGCGCGCTACACGAGCGTCCTCAATCGTCTGGCCGTCCCATACGCGGTGGATCAGCAGCGGCGAGCGTCGCGCTCGAAGTACGCGGCGGCGACGCTGACGCCGGCGGCGGGTCTGATTTCCACGGTGCGCGATTTCGCGAAGTTCGATCTGGCGCTCAAGCGAAACGTGCTGCTGCGTCCCGAGACGCTTGCGGTTGCCTGGCGGCCCCCATCCGCCCGCAACGGGCGGCGGTTGCCGCACGGTGTCGGCTGGTTTGTCCAGAGCTATAACGGTCAGCCAATTGTCTGGCAGTTCGGCGTCGCCGAGAACGGGTCGTCCTCCCTTGTCGTGACGATGCCGGGGCCGGGGCTCACGCTCATTCTGCTCGCCAACAGCAACGGCCTGGTGAAGCCATTTCCGCTGGCGGCGGGCGACGTGACGGCCTCGCCATTCGGGAAAGTGTTTCTCGGACTCTTCGTACGGTAAGCCACGTGGCGATCATCGATGCGCATCGCAGTTCTGACACTGACACTCCTGCTGTTGCGACCGGTGCCCGCGCGTGCCGAATGGCAACTCAGGCCATTTCTTGGTGTGACGTTCGGGGGCAAGACCACGTTCTTCGATCTGGAGCAGGCGGCCGACAATCTGAATCTGGTCCTCGGCTTCAACGGCGTGCTGCTCGGCGAACTGTTCGGTGTCGAGGCGGACCTGGGCTACGCCCCCGGTTTCTTCCAGAGTGGCGGTCAGCACCTGGTGACGCGCAGCAGTGCCACGACGCTGACCGGCAACGTGGTCGTCGCGCTGCCGCGGCATCTGGCCGAGTTCACCCTGCGGCCGTACTTCGTCGGGGGCGCGGGCCTGATGCAGGCGCGCATCAACGATCCGAGCAGGGTGCTGGGCGTTTCGAGTATCTTGCCGGCGATCGACCTGGGCGGCGGGGTCACCGGCTTCTTGTCGGATCGGGTCGGTGTAAGCTGGGACGTCCGTCACTTCCGCAGCGTCGGTGGCAAGACGCGCGGCCTGAGCTTTGGTCGGGAGCAGCTTTCCTTCTGGCGGGCGAACATGGCCCTTGTATTTCGATACTGACACGGAGTTCCCGGTGAATCGACGGATCTGGATAGCGTGCATCGCAGCGATCCTCATAACCGGCGCGATCGCGCGCGCCGCTGAAACCTTGCGTATCGTGCCCATCGTCGGGGGCGACCAGATGCTGATCTCGTTCGAGCTGGCGGATGGCTACACGGGCGAAGTCCGTGATGCGATCGCCAGCGGCCTGCGCACCACGTTCACCTACGACGTGCAGCTGCGGATGGTTGTGCCGGCCTGGGTGGACCGGACGATCGCGACCGCCGCCGTGACCACCGTCGATCAGTACGACAATCTGACGAGGCGCCACAGCCTCACGCGGATGATCGACGGGCGGATCGTGGAAGAACTGGTGACAGAAGACGACTCGGTGGTTGCGCGGTGGCTCACGATCGTGAGCCGGATGCCGCTCTGCCCCACCGCCAAGCTGGACTCGAACCGCGACTACTACGTGCAAATCAGCGCCCGCGCGCGGCCACGCGGCAGCTCGCTGCTTGGGTGGGCCAACGCCATCACCGGGCAGGCGCAGTTCACGTTCATTCCCTAACCGGTCGGTGGGGCCGCGAGTTACCCGCGGAGAGCGCACGCCGCTTGAGCCATCGCGCGAACCTTCGCGAACGCGATCCCGGCGCTGTTCATCGGCCGGCTCGAGAACGTTCCAAAGCCGCAGTCCGGATTCAAGAAGAGCCGTTCGGCGGGATACAGCCGGGCCGCCTGCTCGACCGCCGCGCGAATGTCGGCCGGGCGCTCCACGGTGTCGGTGCGGGGGTTCACGACGCCCAGGCCCAGCTCCTTTTCGCCGAAGTAGAGAAGATCCCCTGCACGTTCGGTGGCGTATTCCAGCACCAGCTGGTCCGTGCGTAGCCGTTCCAGATAAGGCGCCAACGGATGGTAGCTGCCGCGGAGCAGCGTGCGTTCGTCCCGGCTCCAGTTGCCGCGGCAGACATGAACGCCCGTCCGGACGCCGGCGCCTTCGAGCACCCGATTGATCAGCGAGACTGCCAGCTCGAGCTCCTCGGCCGGATCCTTGCCGGCCGCCAGCGCGGCGCACATGAACGTGCGGGTCCGGCCCGGAGCAAGCGCCAGCTCGCTCAGGACGGGCTCGTCGAGCTGCACGAAGTCGGCGCCCTCACGCGCCAGCTCCGTCATTTCGTCGCGCAGCACGTCGACCACCGCCTCGCCCAGGTCCTCTTTCGTGGCATACGTGGCAGCCGTTACCTCGGGCACGAACATCGCCCGCGTGAGCAGATAGGGACCTGGCAGAGTGACCTTGATCGGGCGATCGGTCAGCTGTCTCACGAACCGCAGATCGTCGGCGGCGAGCGGCTCGCGCCGCTTCAACGGGCCCACGGCAGTCGGGTTGCTGATCGAGTACGCCGGCACGTCCAGCGTCTGAAGCAGGCGCTCGAAGGCGGCCTTGTCCTCGACGACGTCGAGCATTTCGGCGAGAGTCATCAGGCGGACACCGTCCAGCTTGGCGGCGACGAACGAGTAGAAGTTATCGCGGCGCAGCTCGCCGTCGGTAATCAGGTCGCACCCGGCCTGCTCCTGCTGTTGCACGAGCGTACGCACTGCAGTGTCAGCGACACGCGCGAAGTCGGCAGGTGTGATGCGGCGGTGTCTGAGCTGCCGCTGCGCCTCGAGGACCGCGGGCGGCCGCGGCCAGCTGCCGACGGTGGTCACCGGAAACAGCGGCAGCCGGCTCATGTTTTCGGCTCGGTGTTCTCGAAGAACCGTTCGGCGGCGACGGCCTCGCTCAGCGGCCCGAACCCGCTGGTGCGGCCCGGCAGCCACTGCTTCAGCCCTTCGAGGTCCATCATCTCGCGGTGTTTCGGGTCGTCATAGCGCATCGTGAACAGCGCGCGGAGCCAGTCGGCTTCGAGCCCCTTGTCGAGATCGTCGCGAACGGCGAACACGCAGTGGTCGAACCGTTCGGTCGACGCGACGGTCGCGAACGTCGCGGGATCGATGACGCCTTCGCGAGTCCAGGTTTCCCAGTTCAGGTCGAGCATCGCGCACGCCGACGCCCCGCCGCGTTCGAGCGCGCGAAAGGCCTCGAGCTCGCCGCCAACGTGATCGCCATGGAGGCCGACACCGATGTCGAAACAGGTGATGGTGGCGTCGCGTTCGGGGTCGACGCCGTGGTGCCGCAGCAGGCCGAGTGGAATGAGCGTGCTCTGAGGGGAATCGCGCGCACCGACCGCCAGTGTCCGGCCCCGCAGATCGGGGACGGTCTTCACGGGCCCATCGCGCCTCGCCACGATGAACGAGATCCGGTCGCGGTCGGTGTCCCGCATCGCGATCGCGCGACAGCGGCCGGCGGATCGCCGCGCGGTGTCGAGCCAGGCGAGGGGAGAATTCCAGGCGATGTCGATGCGGCCGTCGAGCAGGCCGGTCACCTGAAGGTCGTAGTTCCTGTAGAACGCCACGTCGATCGGACAGCCCTTGGACTCGAAGAAGTAGCGGATGATCTCCCAGATCACCGAAACTTTCGGGTCGTACATGACGGCTCCGACGATGAGTGGACGGCTCATCCGAACAGCTCCAGTCCGCAGAGGGCGCGGCCGATGAAATCGTACGCCTGGTCCGTCGTCGGCGCCATCACGATGGGCGCCCGGGCATCGCGGAAGAGCCGCTCCAGTGGAAGGGCTTTTCCAAGCGCCACTCCGCCGCAGGTGCGAAGCCCAAGCTCGGTCACGGAAACCGCGGCTTCGGTGGCCGCCGCCTTGGCCTCGAGCACCAGGAGCGGGGTGCTCGGACCTGGCGCTTCGAGCGAATCCAGCACGCTGGCCAGATGCGCCCGTGCGCGATCGGTCTCGATCCGCATTTGCGCAAGACGTGCGCGAAGACCAGGGACCTCGGCGAGCGAGCTGCCCAGATGCTCGAGCCGGCTCGTGGTGAGGTGCTGCTGCGTGGCCTGGACGGCGGCCTCCGCGATGCCAAGGGCGACTGCCGCCGTACCGACCTGAAACAGCGGCAGGACCACGCCAAGCATCATCTCGAGACCTTTGCCCGGCGAGGTGAGTGCCCGATCGGCCCCGACCGCCACGCGATCCAACGCCATGGGCGCGCTGGCGTTGCCACGCATGCCGAGCCCTTCCCACGCTCCCGACACTGTGAGCCCCTTGTCTTCACGAAGAACGAGATAGATCGAGCTCTCGAAGGGTTGCTTGGCGTCGGCGTCGAGCGTCGACACGACATAACCATCCGCCTGTCCGGCCGAGGTGACGAACGATTTCTGTGCGCTGAGAATCGTCATCCCGCCGCCGCCGGAGACCGCCCGGCTGACCGGCGCCCAGAAATGGCTGCGCGAGCCGCGCTCGCTGAACGCGATGGTGCTGAGGTGCGTGCCGGCTGCAGCGCCGCGCAAGTAGGGCTCGGCCTTCCCAGGTGCCGCGGTATAGCACGCCACGCCGCACAAGTGCATCAGGTACACCATCGCGGTCGACGAACAGCGCCTGGAGAGCTCATCGAGCACCGCAACCGCCGTACGCATCCCCTGCTCCTGGCCGCCGTACGCCGCCGGCACGGTGAGGCCGAGCAGGCCGCGCCCACCAAGAGCCGTGATCGCCGGCCGGGGAAATCCGGCGGTCTTGTCGATCTCGGCGGCATAGGGGGCGGCATGCTCGTCCGCCAACGCAGCCACGCTCGATGCCAACTGTTGCTGTTCTGACGTCAACCGATACATAAGAAACGTCTCCTGTTACGCTACGAGGATCAACTGGATGTCGAGGTGCACTGCTGTGTGGAATGTGCCCACGAGCGGCAGCTTGATCACGACGTCCGCAAACAGCTGCCGCACGATCTGCTCGGATTCCGGAGAGGCGACGTACACTTTGATGTCGACGCGCCGGATTCGCGGCCGCCCGGATTCGCCGATGACCTCGAGGTAGACAAGCGCGTCTTCAATCTCGCCCTGAACGAGCGCCTCGACGTTGTCGAGCACCAGACGCCGTCTCCGGGCGAACTCATGCATGCCCCCGACCAGCTCGGCGCCGAGCGCGCCGAGCGCGTATTCAAGGGCCATGACCGCCGACGACTCGGCGTCAAAGTCAATCGGTCGGCCGACAACGAATTGATGCCGCCGCACCGCCACCCGGGCCTGGTCCCGCCCTCCAGTTGTCACGCGCAGCCCCACAATCATCGGTGTCATCGATAACCCAATCCGGCCCAGTCAAACGGGAAGCCGCCGCGCGGAGTCATGGAACTCAACGCCAAGGCACGCGGACGCTGGCTCGGCGGCTTTCCGGACCGCCAAGAGCGGACAGTCCAAGCGGTGTACGCGGTCTATCGGCGGCGGTGAGTTGAGTTCGGGCGCGCCGCGCCCGGGCGTGGTGCAGGTCAAGTGAAGCCGCAACGTGGGGGAAAAACCAGGCTGCTCATCTCGAGGGTGAAATGCTAGCACGGGACTGTTGATCAGCCGCTCGCGAGGGTCACCGCGGCGGCGAACGGGTATGCGTCCCGGACGAAAAAGACCGCGTCCGGCCCGTGTCCGGTAGCGGCGCCGCACCGGCTTTCGACACGCACGGGGCCCATAGTGTGGCTGCGACGGAGAGCCTGTGAAGATGGCTCCGCACGTATCATAAGAACGTCGGAGACCAGTCATGGCAAACATCCTTCAGAGTCTTCCCGCCGGCGAGAAGGTCGGCATCGCATTTTCAGGCGGCCTCGATACGAGCGCGGCGCTCCATTGGATGCGGCAAAAGGGCGCCATCCCCTATGCCTACACGGCCAACCTGGGCCAGCCGGACGAGCGCGACTACGACGATATCCCGCGCCGGGCTCTACGCTACGGCGCAGAGAAGGCGCGGCTCATCGACTGCCGCCGCCAGCTCGCGTCAGAGGGGCTGGCGGCGCTGCAGTGTGGGGCCTTCCACATCTCCACTGCCGGCGTGCCGTACTTCAACACGACACCGATTGGACGCGCGGTGACCGGCACGATGCTCGTGCTCGCCATGAAGGAGGACGAGGTCAACATCTGGGGCGACGGCAGCACGTTCAAGGGCAACGACATCGAGCGCTTCTACCGGTACGGCCTGCTGGCGAACCCCCACCTCAGAATCTACAAGCCGTGGCTCGATCAACAGTTCATCGATGAGCTCGGCGGCCGCCGGGAGATGTCGGAGTACATGCGACGCGCCGGGCTGGACTATCACATGAGCGCCGAGATGGCCTATTCGACGGATTCCAATCTGCTCGGGGCAACCCACGAGGCCAAGGATCTGGAGCGTCTCAACGCGGGCATGACGATCGTCGAGCCGATCATGGGCGTTCCGTTCTGGCGCGAAGATGCGGAGATCAGGGCGGAAGTGGTGACCGTGCGCTTCGACGAAGGACAGCCGGTGTCGTTGAACGACCGGTCTTTCGATGATCCCGTGCAGCTCCTGCTCGAAGCCAACACGATCGGCGGGCGTCACGGACTCGGCATGTCCGATCAGATCGAAAACCGCATCATCGAAGCGAAGAGCCGTGGAATCTACGAAGCGCCGGGCATGGCGCTGCTCTTCATCGGCTACGAACGGCTGCTGACGGGCATTCACAACGAGGACACGATCGAACAGTACCGCGAAACCGGACGCCGCCTCGGACGCCTCCTCTATGAGGGGCGCTGGTTCGATTCGCAAGCCATGATGCTCCGCGAAGCGGCGCAGCGCTGGGTGGCGCGCGCGGTGACCGGCGAAGTCACGCTGGAGCTGCGCCGCGGCAACGACTACACCATCCTCGATACCGTCAGCGCGAACCTGACCTACAAGCCGGAGCGCCTGACGATGGAAAGGGGCGAGTCCGCATTTTCCCCACAGGATCGCATCGGGCAATTGACGATGAGGAACCTCGACATCACCGACACACGCGACAAGCTTCTCATCTATTTGAAGACGGGCGTCCTGTCGCAGTCGGCGAGTGCCGAGCTGCCGCTCCTGTCCACCCAGGGCCCGACCGACGCCTCGGATGAGGACGCGTAGACACAGCCGCCTGACTGCCGTTTGCAAAACGCTATAATCGTCGCCATAGGCATGCCTCACGAGACCAGCGCCGCTCCGGAGCCGGCTGCCAGCCGCCAATCGGTCATCGACGATGCGTGGAACATCGTGATGGCTGCGGCTCGCGGGGCTGAAGGCGCCGCGCGGGCGAATCAGACAGCAGCCTTTACGCTGGACGACGACGCACGATTGCAGCCCGCAGAGGTGGACGATGCCGGCGCCGCCATTGCCTGGCGCCCGGATGCCGGCTGGGAGCTAGTGCTGCCGGCCGACGATCCGCGTCACGCGCTGATCGATCTGTACCTGCCGATCTGCAGCGCGATCCGAGGACGCCCGATCACGGTCGGCCATCTCGGCCAGAGCCTCGACGGCTTCATCGCCACCCACGCGGGGGAATCCCAGTACGTGACCGGCGAGGAAAACATTCTGCACTTGCACCGCATGCGCGCGCTCTCGGAGGCGGTGGTCGTCGGAGCCGGGACGGTCGCGGCCGATGATCCACAGCTCACCACCCGCCATGTGACCGGTCCGAGTCCGTTGCGGGTCGTTCTGGATCCGACCCGGCGGCTCGACGATCACTACAAGGTCTTCAGCGACGATTCCGCGGAAACCCTCTACGTGTGCGCGCGATCACTGACGCGCCCCGGCGAAAGCCATTTCGGCCGGGCCAAGGTGGTCGCCGTGGAGGACAGCGCCACCGGCGTCCACGTCACCGAGCTGCAGCGACTGCTGCACGAGCGCGGCTGCACCCGGATTTTCGTGGAAGGCGGGGGGGTCACGGTGTCGGCGTTCCTTCAGGAAGATCTGCTGGATCGCCTGCACATGGCGATCGCGCCGCTGATCATCGGCGATGGCCGCCCTGCCATTCGCCTGCTGCCGCCCACTGCCCTCAGCGACTGCCTTCGGCCACGCTATCGCGTCTTTCGCATGGGTGGCGACGTGCTGTTCGACTGCGATCTCAAGCCGGGCTCAAACGAGGGCGCCAGCCAGGACGGGGCCGCGCAGCCCATGGTCACAAGGGTGATATGAGAATCTGGTGATTTGGGTGATTTGGCGAACCAGGGATGGTTGGAATCACCAACTCTCCAAAATCACCAACTCTCAACCGATCTTGATTGCGGCCACGTCCTGATGACCCACCCTCAACCTGGATCGACCTCGTGCGAGGTGCGCCAGCCGTCGCGTTCGCCAACTCTGGATCGACACCGACTCCGCGGGGGCGACTTCGGCCGCCGCCTGTGCCCAACCGTCGATCAACGCTTCCTGCAGATCGCGCGCGTCCAGCGATAACACCCAGTCGCTCGGCTGGCGCTGCACCTGATAGCCGGCGCCGGCGAAAAGTCTCTCGGCGGCCGCAGCCGCATCCGGCCCGAGCGCGGTTCCGAATCCTTTATCCCGCTGCTGATGCCGGTTTACCAGCGTCCGAACCAGCTCATCCCCAGCCTCGTCTGGCGAGCACTGAATGCGGCCGTCATAGTTGAGGGCAAACAGCACCGCCGAAGCATGCTCGCGGCAGCGCACCGCCAGGTCCCGCAGCCATGGCACCGAGACCAGATCCAGCAGCGCCGATGCCGTGACCAGCTGACGGCCGTGGAATATCGTGGCGGTCGTGAGGTCGGCGACGTCCACTCGGCGTACTTGGACGCGGCAGTTCAGGCGTCCCCCTTGCAGCATCACGCCGCCCGGCTCGACGTGCGCCTTGTACGCGCGCGCGGCGGCCCATTCGCTCATCCGCACTGGTGCTTGCGCGATGAGCTCGCCATCGTCATCGACGAGCAGCCAGTCCTGGTGAGCTGGCAGACGCTCCGCCAGATAGCGCACGTTGGAACCAGTGCCGCTGGCCATATCGAGCGCCTGCACGATGTCGTGGGGATGAAAAGCGTTGGCGACGACGCTTGCCAACTGCGACGAACGCGCGCTGAAGTCGGCGGGCTCACGCAGAGCGAGCCAGTCGGCGCTGAAGTCGCCCATTTACCTGGCTTTCACCTGACCCCCGGTGCCAGGGAGAACATGGTGCGTCAAGGCGTTCGCCATCGCGTCTGTCGCCTGTTCCCAGGTTGGCAGCCGATTGCGTGCGTGCCGGGCGCCCTCCGCCAGTTTTGCGCGAGCGGCCGGGTCCAGAACCTGCAAAAGGGCGGCGGCCAGCGCCTCCGGATCGCCTGGCGGCACCACGAGTCCCGCCCCCTGCGCCAACAGTTCCGGAATGGCCCCCGTCGCCGAGCCGACTACTGGCAGGCCGTGCGCCAGCGCCTCCGCGACGGCCATGCCGTAGCCCTCGTATAGGGTTGGCAGCACGAAAACGTCCGCACTGTCATAGCAGTCAACCAGACTCGATTCATCGACTTCACCCGCCAACAGCACGCGATCCTCCAGGCCATCGGCGCGCAGACGTGACCGCAGCTCGTCGACTGTGCGCGGATCCCGGTGGACGCTGCCGACGCAGGTCAGGCGCCAGCGATCTTCCGCAATCATGGCGAGCGCGCGAGCCAGCGTCTGATGACCCTTTCTTGGGACGAGCGCCGCGACGCACAGCAGATGGACCCGCTCCCCCCGGGAGCCGCGGGCCAATGCCGCCCGATCCGTACCCGGCTCGACGACGGCGATCCGGCCGCGCCCCACGCCGTAGCCCGCCAACATGTCGGCGGTTGCGCTGCTGGTGACGACCACGAGCCGCACGGCGGCAAGCGCGCGCCGTTCGCTCGCCTCGAACTCGGCCGCCGTGTTGGGGTCGATTCCGGTTTCCGCCGCAAGGGGATGATGCACGAGCGCGATCAGTCTGAGACGTGTCTGCTCGCGCTCGACCTCGCCTGGCAGCACCCCGAGGGCAAGCCCGTCGATCAGCACGGCGCCGCCATCAGGGATCGCCGCGAGCTCGCGCGCCGCGTGGGCCCGCGCCGCCGTCGATGGCCGCGGGAAACTGGCGTCGAGCGTGCGCACCGTGACGGACCAGCCGCGACGGCTGAGGCCCTCAAGAATGCGGCGGTCGTAACCGTACCCGCCGCTCCAGGTCTCGAGCCGGCCTGGCACGATCAGCGTGAGCGAGCCGCCTGGCTCCATGAAGCTAGCTGTCGCCTACCGGTGCGTCGAATGCCGCACTCGCCACGTGCGATTCGTGCAGCGTGACGCGCAGGCTTTCGACCGCTTGCGCTCCAGGGCCCAGATCGCCGCGGCGGATCGCCCCGACGAGCCGATCGAACACCGTACGCGCCAGAAATTCCGTGGTGGTGTTCCGGCCCTTGAAGGCCGCCTCCTCGTCGAGATTCCGATAGTTCAA
This sequence comes from uncultured Acidobacteriota bacterium, assembly GCA_963814975.1. Lineage (GTDB taxonomy): Bacteria > Acidobacteriota > Vicinamibacteria > Vicinamibacterales > CAVVIG01 > CAVUXJ01. Next base: position 36,247 of record CAWFFB010000025.1, read on the forward strand.
GTTCGCGAGCACGGTGCCGAGCGTTGCCGTGGCCCGCCCGATATCGACGACGATGCCGTCGGAGTCCAGATCGCGCCGGCGGAACTCGACGTCGACCACGTACGTGGCGCCGTGCAATCGCTGCGCGGGGCCAAATACCTCCCCGGCAAAGCTGTGAGCGATCATGAAATGATCACGCACTGAAACGCTGTACATCAAAGACACTCCTCGCTTGATCTGGATTTGTCATCCAGTCATCTGGTCAACGAATTGGATCGTTTTCAACCACCAACTCACTGACCAGATGACCAGGTTCAAGAGTACCGAATTCGATGACACAAGGTATCGCCCGGAGCAGCGGCCAGCGTCGCCATCACCTGCGGTAGCGCGTCGAACTCGCTCTCGCCCGTGATCAGGATGTCCAGCGCTCGATCGGCGAGCACCGCGAGCGCGAGCTGCATCCGCCGGCGCGGATTCCAGCGCGACCGTTGAGACGCGGCCACGTGGCCGACCTGCGACGACATGATGGTGAGCCGCCTCGCGTGGAACGCCTCGCCGAGCGCGATCGGCACTGCCTGGTTTCCATGCCAGCTCATTTCGACGATCGTCGCTTCGAAGCCGGCCAGGCGCAACGCAAGATCCAGCCCTGCCGCGGATCCGCTGGTGTGCACGACCAGGTCTCGATCTCCGGATGCCCGCTCAGATCCGGTGAAGCGGACGCCGAGGGCGCGGGCGACACTTTCGCGCCGCGGGTTGATGTCGACGAGCTCCACCTCGCAACCGGGTATTCGTCCGGCCAGCCAGGCGACCAGACACCCAACCGTGCCGCCGCCGACGATCGTGATCCGGTCCCCGACCTGCGGCCGGGCATCCCACAGGCCGTTGATGGCCGTCTCGACGTTTGCGGCCAGCACCGCGCGACCGGGCGGTACGGACTCGGGCAGAACGTAGACCGAATGCGCCGGCACCACGTAGCGCGTCTGGTGCGGATACAGCGCGAAGACATGCCGGTGCAGCAGCTCGGGCGGGCCCTGCTCCACCTGCCCGACGTTTGCGTATCCGTACTTCACCGGCGCGGGGAAGTCGCCCGACTGGAAAGGCGCTCGCATCCGCTGATACTCGCTCGCCGGCACGCGGCCCTGGAAGACGAGCGCTTCGGTTCCGCGGCTGACGCCGCTGTACAGCGCGCGGACGAGCACCTCGTCCGCTGACGGCTCCGCCAGCTGTTCTGAGCGAATTTCTCCCTGCTTCGGCGAGGCGATCCAGAATGCCCGGGCAGCGGCATCGAACATGTCTAGAGATTCTGGGCCTTTCCGGCCACGCGATACAATCTCGAAAAGGCCCGATGGACATCAACAGCCGGCGGCGTTCGGCCGACTCCCTGAGCGCGAGCGCGGGCATCACGCAGCTCGGGGGGCTCGTCGCCCTCGTGTGTGTCGCCTGGGCGGCCCGCGCGCCGTTGCACCTGGGCGAGCTGTATCCGTGGAAAGCCGCAGCGCTGTTCGCGATCGTCGTCGCGTTCACCCTGGTCTTGGTGCACGACCACCATCCGTTCGCGCGCTACGGGCCGGCGAATCAGATCACGACCCTGCGCGCCGTGCTGGTGGCGCTGGTGGCAGGTCTCGTCGGAGAGGCGCCCCTTCCGGCCGTGGGCGCCTGGGCTGCCGGGTTGAGCGTCATCGCCGGGATGCTGGACGGTATTGACGGCTGGCTGGCACGCCGCAGCCGGATGGCCAGCGAGTTCGGCGCGCGATTCGACATGGAGATCGACGCCGCGCTCATCATGACGCTCGCGATCCTCGTGTGGACGCACGACAAGGCAGGCGCCTGGGTGGTGATGTCGGGACTGCTGCGGTACCTGTTCCTCGCGGCCGGCTGGTGGTGGCCCTGGCTGCGCCGTCCCCTTCCGCCGGTCCGTCGCCGCCAGGCAATCTGTGTCGTCCAGATCGTAGCGCTGATTTTCGTGATGGTTCCGGCAGTGACGCCCCCCGTCAGCATCGTTCTCTCCGCCATGGCGCTCGGAGCCCTCGGCTACTCATTCCTGGTCGACATTCTGTGGCTTCGGAGACAAGACCGACTGGCCGAAGGCGGACGCCGCGCCGGCCAGGAGCGCCATGATTGGCGCCGAGCGTTGAGCCTTGCGGCTGCCGTCGTGTTTCTCGACGCGGCGGTGACGTTCAGCAACATCTGGCCGACGCCGGCGATCCGCTGGCAGGGCGAGCTGTCCGTCGAGCTTGCCGCGTTCATCCTCCTCCTGGTGATCGCCACGCGCTGGCTCGGTCCTCCGTCGCGCGCCGCGCTCGGATGGCTCAGCGGGTTGGGGCTGCTGCTGGTCATCGGGCGGTACGTGGATGTGACGGCGCCGGCGCTGTACGGTCGCGACATCAATCTCTACTGGGATCTGCGGTACGTACCCGACGTCGTTTCCATGCTCGTTCGTGTCGCCCCGACGTGGCTCGGCTTGCTCGTGGCTGCCATCGCCGTACTGCTGTTGTACGTGATGTTCGGGCTCGTGCGATGGGCGGTACGGCGCCTGGGCGCCGCCATGCTGGACGCACACGAACGGCGGATTCTCGGGGCGGTGGCGGCCGTGGCGATCGTCTTGTTTGCCGCTGAGCGTCTGACCGACCGGCTTCCGGTCGCGTTCGGGAATCCGGTTGTCGCGACCTTCGCGCGTCAAGTGCCGCTCGTCATCGGGGCGGTGGCCGGGTCGACCACCCTCGACCCGAGTCCACCGATGGATTCCGACCTGGCGCTTGTGAACGGCGCGGACGTCCTCCTGGTGTTCCTCGAGTCGTACGGCGCGGTGAGCTACGACCAGCCGGAATTCAACCGGCTTCTCACTCCGAGCCGCGCCGAACTCGAGACTGCCATTCGCGACACGGGACGGGATGTGGTCTCGACCTACGTCGAATCGCCGACCTTTGGCGGCAATTCCTGGCTGGCGCATCTGAGCCTGCTGTCCGGCGTCGAGGTCCGCGATCCGAACACCAATGCCGCCTTGATGACGCAGAAGAGGGATACGCTGGTCACGGCGTTCAGCCGTCAGGGCTACCGCACGGTGGCCGTGATGCCCGGATTGTGGCAACGATGGCCGGAAGGCGCCTTCTACGGATTCGACGATATCTACGGCGGCGAAAGACTCGATTATCGCGGCCCACAGTTCGGCTGGTGGAGCATGACGGATCAATTCGCATTCGCGAAAATGGATGCGCTCGAGGTGAGCCCCGCGCCGCGCGCGCCACTGTTCGTCTTCTTCCCCACGATCAGCACCCACACGCCATTCACTCCCACGCCACCCTATCAGCCTGACTGGCGCCGGATGCTGGCGGACAGCCCTTACGAGGCGGCGGATCTGCAGCACGCCTGGGACGAGGAGCCCGACTGGATGAACCTCGGCCCGAGTTATGTCGCCGCGGTGGAATACGCCTATCGTGTGCTCGCCGGGTACGTACGGCTGCGCGCCGATCGCGACTTCATCCTCATTGTGATTGGGGATCATCAGCCCCCCGCCGCGGTCAGCGGTCTGCACGCGCGATGGGACGTTCCCATGCATGTGATCGCGAGCCGCCCCGAAGTCCTCGAGCGGCTGCGCCACCGCGGTTTTCAGCCCGGCCTTCGACCTTCCGGCCCCGCGCTCGTCCGCATGCACGCGATGCTGCCAATCCTGCTGGAGGGATTCGGCTCTCGTCCATAGAGCGGGCGGTCGGGACTTCTACGACGTCAGCCGCGCGTAGACATCCCCTGATTGGCGTTGGGCCGCGGACGTCCGAAGGCTCTCGAGCAACTCCTCGGCGTCCATCCAGCGGCTGGCGGTCAACGTGTAGGATTCACCGGACGACCAGTTGTATTGATAGGACCCCAGCGTGGAAAGGCGCGCAACCGTCTGCGCGACCTCGTCGAGTGCGCGCGGCAGATACTCGAACGAGAGGGCCGGGACGGCGCGGGTCAGGCCCGCGAGGACGGCCGGTTCACCGCCTTCGACGTCGATCTTCACGAACGCCGGGGCACCGAACCGCTCGATCAGGGCGTCGAGGGTCGTCGATTCCACCTCGACGCGGCGATTCCAGCGCACACCCGCGAAGTCAGGATCGTGCGCCCGGGCCTCCCGCCATGCTGCGGCCAGTGTGGTCACCGTCGGCGTGCGGTCGCTGACCAGCAGAGTCGCTCGTCCCGGCGACGCGCCGACGGCCGCCTCGACGATCCGGATGCGCGGCGAGCGGGTCGCGATCGCGCGCAGGAGACGGGCGAAATCCGGCTGCGGCTCCACGGCCACGACGAGGCAGCCGATCGCCGCAAAGCTCCGCGTCCGATTGCCGGCGTGCGCGCCGATGTCGAAGACGAGATCGCCGGGACCGACGAATGCGGCATAGAACTGCCGCATCCGTCGCTGGCGTAGAGGAATCGCGTGGTAGATCGCGATCGAGCGAGCGAAGCCGAGGACGCGATCTAGTGTCGCCGTGGAACGCTCAACTCCTGCAGGTTGGCCACACTTTCGCCCGACCGAACGGGACGGTCGGCGTTAGGGCCGCGTCTCGACGCGCAGATCCTTGAGCTTCGCGAGCATGTCCTCGGCCGAAGTAGCCGGCTGGACCGCCTTGTCAATCGCGGTGATCTTCCCGTTCTTGTCGATGTAGAACGTCCAGCGGTTCGCGACGCCCTTTTCGTTGAGGACACCGTACGCGGTCGCGACCTGCTTGTTCGGATCGCTCAAGAGCGGAAAGGTGGCACCCTGCGCTTCCGCGAAGGCCTTGTTGCCCTTTTCGCCTTCGAGCGGATCGACGCTCGCCATGAAATACGAGACGTTGAACTGGCGGATCTTGTCGCTGTTCTCCGCGAGCGATTTGCACTCGATCGTGCAGCCGCGCGTGAAGGCCGCCGGGAACCACGCGACCACGACCGGCTGCTTGCCCTTGAACTCCGAGAGCTTGTAGGTCTTCCCATCTGAGGCCTGCAGGGTGAAGTCGGGAGCCGTATCGCCAACACTCAGCTCCGCCGCCGACGAGGGCATTGCCATCAGCAGGCCGGCAACAGATAGGATCGAGAGCACAAATATCTTCATTTCACCTCCTCAAAAAAAGGAATACTGATTCTACACCTTCCGCCGCTTGTCGGGCTGCGCCGCCGCTGGATCAGCGCCGCTCGTAGACGGTCAACTGTCCTGCCCGATCGAAGCCAACAATCGTATAGGGTTGGCCCGGGATGTCCATGCCCGGCGCACTCGCGGGCATGCCGGGGGTCGCCAACCCCACGAGCTTCGGCCGCTCGGCAAGCAGCCGCTTCACGACATCCGCCGGGACGTGTCCCTCGATGACATAACCGTCGACCACGGACGTGTGACAGGAGCCGGCCTTGTCCGGAACGCCGTACTTCTGCTTCACGGCAGTCATATCCTCGACGTTCGTTGCCGTGATGTCGAAGCCGTTGGCACGCATGTGATCGACCCACTTCGAACAACAGCCACACGTGGGCGACTTGTATGTTGTGATTTTCGGAGCCGTCCGCTGCGCTAGAGGCGCCGTTCCGGACGAGATGGCGACGATCAGGGCGAGGGCAGCGAATCCCAGCATCCGTGACCCTACTGCGGTTCTCGGGTTGCGCATGCCCCACTTTATCACTGCACGGGGCGGCGCTTTCGCCTGACACTTTTGTCGGGCAGGTGCCGAAATCCCTATCGACCGTCACCGTTTGGCACCGGCGCCATCCGGCGGAATTCTGGCGCAACCGCGAGTCGGCTCAACCATTTACCGGATGTCCGAGCAACAGCAGGGCTTCCGGTACGCGCGTCGGGTCCCGGGCCTGCCTTCCAGGATTTCGTCCTGTCGTGGGCCGAAGTGCTCGTGCCGTCAGGGTGCCTCTTTGACAATGCGCTGATGAAGCTTGACCGGCGGCTCCTTGGCGCCGCGCACCCGCAGGTTGATCATCTCCACGAATACTGAAAATCCCATCGCGAAGTAGATGTAGCCCTTCGGGATATGCATGCCCAGGCCCTCTCCCACGAGCGACATGCCGATGAGCAGCAGAAACGACAGGGCCAGCACCTTGACCGTTGGGTGCCGGTTCACGAACGAGCTAATCGGCTCCGCCGAGACCATCATGATCGCGACGGCCAGGACTACAGCGGTGACCATGATCGAGATGTCTTCGGCCATCCCGACCGCGGTGATGACCGAGTCCAGCGAGAACACGATGTCCAGAAGCATGATCTGCACGATCACGGCGCCGAACGAGGGCGTGACGCGCGTCGCGCCGTGACCTTCCTCGCCCTCGAGCCGGTCATGGATCTCGATCGTGGCCTTGCCAAGCAGGAACAAACCACCGCCAATGAGGATGAGATCGCGCCCAGAAATTTCCTGCAGAAAACACCGTGAACAGAGGAGACGTGAGCCGGGTGATCCACGCGATCGACATCAGCAGCCCGACGCGCATCACCATCGCGGCGAGCAGCCCCACCCGCCGGGCCTTCAGCTGCACGGACCCTGGCAGCCTGCTGGACAGTATCGAAATAAAAATGACGTTGTCGACGCCGAGGATGACCTCGAGGAAGGTCAAGGTCACCAGCGCGAGAATGCCGTCGGAAGTCAGAAACGCGTCCATATTGTCTACCAGCCCGTCGGCTTGCCCTTCATCTGTTCGTCCAGCCAGCTCTTGAGCGGCGCGAAATAGTCGATGATCGCCGACGCATCCATCTGCCGGGAACCGGTGAGCGTTTCCAGGGCGTCGGGCCACGGGCGCGAAAGCCCCATCCGCAGCATGGCGTTCAGGCGCTCGCCCGCTTCCTTGCTCTCGTAAACCGAGCATCGGTGAAGGGGCGCGGTGCAGCCGGCGGCCGTCGCGAGGGCCCGATGAAACTGGAATTGCAGAATCGCCGCGAGAAAGTATCGGGTGTACGGCGTGTTGTCCGGAACGTGGTACTTCGCGCCAGGATCGAAGAACTCCTCGCCCCGGGGCGTCACGGGCGCAACACCCTGATACTTCAATCGCAGCGCCCACCACGCGTTGTTGTAGTCGGCGGGCTTCACCTCGCCGGCAAATACCTTCCAGCGCCATTGATCGATCAGCAGCCCGAAGGGCAGGAAGGCGATCTTCTCGAGCGCGCGCCCAAGCAGGAGCCCAATATCACGCGAGGCGTCGGGCGCCTTGTCGAGCAGCCCGATTCTCACCAGGTACTCGGGCGTGACGGACAGAGCGATAGTGTCGCCGATGGCCTCATGGAAGCCGTCGTTGGCGCTGTCACGGAACAGCACCGGCAGATCTTTGTACGCGCGCTGGTAGAAGTTGTGCCCCAGCTCGTGATGGATCGTGGTGAAGTCTTCTTCGGTCGGCTGGATGCACATCTTGATGCGAACATCGGTTTCGAGATCGATGTCCCAGGCGCTCGCATGACAGACGACCTCGCGATCTTTCGGCCGCACGAAGAGCGAGCGCTCCCAGAACGTCTTGGGCAGCGGCTCGAGCCCGATCGATGTATAAAAGCGCTCGCCGGTTCGCACCATGTCGGTTGCGCTCGTGCGGCGACGCTTGAGGATGTCCGTGAGCGAAAAGCCGGCATCGGCGGGACCTGACGCGACCAGGTCATAGACGTTCGACCAGTCCTGCGCCCAGATGTTGCCGAGCAGATGCGCGGGAAGCGGTCCGGAGCCGGGCACGACGTCGCCGTACTTCTCGTGAAGCTTGAGACGGACGTAGCCGTGAAGCTGAAGGTACAGCGGCCGGACCTGGTCCCACAGCCGATCGAGCTCCTTCGTGAAGTCATCGGGTGGCATGTCGTACTTCGCGCGCCACATCGCGCCTGTATCGGCGAACCCGAGCTCCATCGCGCCCTTGTTCGAGAGCTCCACGAACCGAGCGTAGTCGTTCTTGATCGGTGGCGAGATCGTGTGCCAGCCTTCCCAGACATTCCGGAGCTCGGTCTCGTTGCGCGACATCGCCATGATGCGGGTGATGTCATCGATGTTCAGGCAGGTTTCGGGTTTGGCCGCGTCGGGACACCATTTTCCCCGCCCATATGCGGACCGCATGCGCGAGGCGATCCTGGTCAGCTCCTCGGCCTCCTTGGGATCGGCTGGTGTGGCCATCACGAGGCTGACCTTCAGAAGGTTGAGCTGACGGCGTTGATCGGGCGGTACCTCGACCTTGTCGAACCGGGTCGACTGCTTGGCGAATTGCGCGGCCGCCTCAATCAGCCGCTGCGTTTCCCTTGCGTCGGTGGCCTCGGTGTCCTCGGTGATGTAGGTCTGTGCTACCCAGCCGCCCTGATTCTGGGCAATGCTCAGCCGTTTCAACGTCTCGTCGACAGAGTCGAGGAAGGTCTTGGCGTCGGCCGCTGTCGGTTCCGGAGCTGTCGAACTGCGCGTGCAGCTGATGCTCGTGAGGATGGCGATCCCGAGAAAAATGGCGCAGGCGCTGAACTTTGCGTGACTTGTCACAAGCCCCTCCACATCCGGCCGAACGGTGCCTGGGTTGACCGCGCAACCCGGATCATCATACCCGGCGGCGGTCGGTAAGTTGCAGACTCGAACCTGGATGCCTTCGGATCCAAAGTTCAATTCGAGCCTGCCGGCAAGCCCGTACTTCAACACGCCGATTCCGTGCAGGCGCCACGGCCGATGCTGGTGGGGTGCAATTCACGTTTTGAGAACCGCTCGGAGAAACGGACGGGCGCCGGGGGAACGCCCCGACCCCGGCCCGCTCCTTACGGCGTGTCCGTTCCGGTCCGCGTTCGCTCGATGCGTTCTCGATCTCCGCGTTCGACCTGAATCGAGCAATCCTTCAGCAGGGCCACGATGGCGCCCACCGCGGCGAGCACCGGTGCGAGCAAGGCGCCGACGACGCCCGCGCTGAGTGGGAACTCGGCCACCGTGCGGCCCTGGTGCTGAATCACGACGCGACGCACGTTGCCTTCGTGAATCAGATCTTTCAGCTTGTCGAGGATGTTCGTGCCCTCGGCCTTGCACGACTCCCAATAGGTATTTTCCGGCATTGCGTGAGCCCTCCTGATTTCTACTCACCAGGATACTGCTCCCGAGGGCTGTGCCTCCGGGAGAACGCCGGCGGCCGGCCGGTTCGTTTATGTAACACTTGCATGAATGACCGAACCGGCGTATCCGGCCGCACGGGCCGTTGTCCCGAACGTGCACGCTCATTTCACGCGGCTCGCCGCCGTCGGCGTGCCGGCCGGCGTTCAGCAGGCAGCACTTCCCGCGCCTGACGAGATCGAAGCGATCATCGACGCCGCATTCTGGGCCAGTCTTCGGCGCGAAGAGGGATACGTCCCGAAAATCTCGCTGGCCCTGCTCTCCCCCGGGCAGGCCGTCCACCCCATCGTCTTCGAGCGGGCGCTGCCGCTCAGGCCGGGCGCGTTGGTCCGCGTTGCCGCGGCGGTCGAACGCCCAGGAATTCACCTGGGTGTCTGGCCCGGAGGGGATCAATTGCGCGTGTGGGGGATGACCAGATCGATCCCCACGTTTTGCTTCGTCCTCGAGGTGGCAGCGCCCGGACTGCTCGTCATCAAGCACCATCGTGGGGAGGTCGGGAAGTTCGTGAACGTGGCTGTGCTCGAAGGCGACCAGGTCAAAGTCATCGACGAGCAGGCGTCGAGTCTCCCCGACTGTCCCCAGCTCCTGACCTCGCTGTTGGGCTTCGATACGCCCAGCGCGTGGACGGGCGGGATCAACGTTCTGGTCCAGCTAGCGGTGTCGATGCGCGCACACGGCAGGGGCGGGCTGCTGCTGGTCGTCCCGGCGGACAGCGTGGAGTGGCGCGAATCGATGGTGCATCCCATTTCCTATTCCGTATCTCCGGCGTTCGCTGAGCTCGCAGAGCTCGTTGGCCAGACGCCTGGAGGTGAGGGCGATCGCCTGTGGCAGGACGCCCTCACCGATGCCGTCAACGCTATCGCGGGCGTGACCGCCATCGACGGCGCCGCCGTGATCACGGACCGATACGAGCTGCTCGCGTTCGGCGCCAAGATCACGCGGCGGCACGGATGGCTGCCGATCGAACAGGTCACCGTGACAGAGCCGGTCGTAGGCGGCATCGCCGAGGTCGTTCACCCGACGCGCCTTGGGGGAACCAGACACCTGTCGGCGGCGCAGTTCGTCCAGGACCAGCGCGGCGCCATTGCCCTGGTCGCCTCGCAAGACGGGCGCTTTACGGTGTTCGCGTGGTCCCCGTGTGCCGACATGGTTCACGCCCACCGGGTGGAGACGTTGCTTCTCTGAAGGACGCGGCGCTCCCGTAGGAGTAGGATCGTCTTGTGAGAGCCGCTGTCAGCTCGGCCAACCGCCCACTGCCGGAGTCGATTCAGGATCGCGGGTATGCCTTCGTGCACGGCAGCGCCATGCAAGAATTGCTGAAGCCGTGCGGCCCGCTGGCGGACTGGCCGGTGTTCGCCGACAGCTGGAACACCCTCGAGCTTGATACCTACATGGCCGACGGCGGCCGGTACCGGCGGCGCCGGCATGCGGTATACGCCGCCACGGCTGATCGTGCGATTGAGCGACAGGCGCACCAGCCCCACTACCAGACCCTCGACTACAACCCGCTCCACGGCGGCATCGCCCGCTGGTTCTCGCCCATCGAGCCGGCGATCGGAGAGGGTGCCAGCCTCCGCACGATCCTCGCGTTCTGCCGGACACTCTTCGGCACACTCACTCCGACGGTCCGCGACTGGCGCATCGAAGTACACCAGTTCCGCATTGAGGCGAGGCCCGGGGAACAGGGGCGTCCCACGCCCGAGGGTCTTCACCGCGACGGTGTCGATTTCGTGCTGGTCCTTCTCGTCAACCGGCGCAATATCGCCAGCGGGATGACGACGATTCATGCCCTGGAGGGACGAAGGCTCGGTCACTTCACGTTGACCGATCCGCTCGATGCGGCGCTCGTCGACGACAAGCGCGTCGCGCACGGTGTGACGCCGGTTGAGGCGCTCGATCCGACGCAACCTGCCTGCCGCGATGTACTCGTCGTGACGTTCGCCGACGCGGATCGCGCACGCTGATTCCCGGAACCGTGGCGTTGCGCCGCAAGGCTATTGACGCGAGCGCTGCAAGATGGGATCAAGCGCCGAGGGCCGCAGCTGCTGGGCGGAATGTTCGAGAAAATCGAGCACACGCCGATAACAGGCATCATACTGCGGGTGCTCGAGCACGGCCGCGCGCACGCGCGGCCGGGGAAACGGCACGCGAAGGACGTCGCCCACCGTGGCCTCGGGACCGTCTGTCATGAGGATCAGGCGGTCGGCGAGATACAACGCCTCGTCGATATCGTGGGTCACCATCACCACGATCCGCCGCATTTCCTCCCAGATCGAGAGCAGGACGTCTTGCAGCTCGAACCGCGTCAACGAGTCGAGCTGGGCGAAAGGTTCGTCGAGCAGGAGGAGCTTGGGATCGAGCGCCAGCGCGCGCGCCAGCGACACGCATTGCTGGGTGCCGAGCGACAGTGATGGCGGGTGCTGATCGGCGACGTCGGCGACGCCCACGAGATCGAGATAGTGATCGGCCACGCCGCGCGCGCGGTCGGCGGTGAGCCCGAGCGCGAGCTGGACATTCTCGCGCGCCGTCAGCCATGGCAGCAGGCACGGTGCCTGGAAGACGACAGCGCGGTCCAACCCTGGCTCGCGGACTTCCCTGCCCTCGATTACGACGCCCCCGTACGTCGCCTGCTCGAGGCCGGCCATGATCGACAGCACGGTAGACTTCCCGCAGCCCGAGTGCCCGAGGATGCACACGAACTCACCCCGTTCGATTTGCGCGTTGACATCCTTCACGGCGACATACGGCCCTGACGGTGTCGCAAAGACTTTCGTGAGGCCGGTCAACTCGAGCGGAGGGATGAGCACGGGGGTCACGGCTCGCCTTCGGCCTTCGCGAGGCTGAGTGGTACTGCCAGGGGCACGGCCGGGCATCGACGGCTCCCGACCCGCCGGCTGGTTCCGCTGGTCAGCGCCGCCACCACGGTGGCGCGCACGCGCCGCGCATCCGGATCGTGGGTGAGCAGCGACTTGGTCCGCGGCCGTGGCAGGTCGATCGCAATCGGCGTTCCCAGGGTCGCGCGAGGCCCATGCGTCATCGGCACGATCCGGTCGGACAGCAGCAGGGCCTCCTCGACACTGTTGGTGATCATCAGTGTCGTGACCCGACGTCCGTCGCAGCACAGTTGGGCCAGCTCCTGTTGAAGCGTCTCGCGCGTGAGCGCGTCGAGAGCGCCGAACGGCTCGTCAAGAAAAAGGATCTCGGGCTCGATGGCAAAGGCGCGCGCGATGGCGACCCGCTGCCGCATGCCGCCGGAAAGCTGTCCCGGGCGGCGGTGCTCCGCATTCGTCAGACCGACCCTCTCGAGATTCCGGCGCGCCCGGGCGAGCTGCTCCTGGCGGGTTTCGTTCGGAAACGCGGCGTTCACGGCCAGGCGCACGTTCTCGAGCGCCGAAAACCACGGCAGCAGCGAATAGTTCTGGAAGACAAGCGCGGCGTCCCGTCTGATCTCCCGCGTCAGCTCCCCGCTGACCGTGACCGTCCCCTCATCGGACGCGCAAAGTCCTGCGACGATGTTGAGCAGCGTGGACTTGCCGCTCCCCATCGCGCCGACGATGGTCACGAACTCCCCGCGCTCGATTGAGAGCGTGACATTGGCAAGCACTTCACGGCGCGACCCGAAGGTGACGAACGACTTGGACAACCCGCTGATTTCGATGTACGCCACTAGATCGTCCGTAACCGCGCTTCGGCCATCCCCATCAGGCGGTCGAGCACGAACCCGACGATCCCGATGGTCAGAATCGCCAGCAGAATGTGCGCGTACACCAGGCTGTTGTATTCCTGCCACAGGAAGCCGCCGACGCCGGGCGTGCCGGTCAGCATCTCCGAAGCGACAATCACCAGCCAGGCGATGCCGAGGCTGAGGCGGTAGCCGGTGAAGATATAGGGAAGCGTCGCGGGCACGACGATCTTGATGAAGGTCGTCGTTCGGGAGAGTCGGAGCACTTTGGCGACGTTCCAGTAGTCCTGGGGAATCGCGCGCACGCCGGCCATCGTGTTGATCACGGTCGGCCACATCGAGCACACCGCGATCGCGAACAGCGCCGCCGGCTCGGATTTCTGGAACAGGATCAGACCGAGAGGCAGCCAGGCCAGCGGTGAAATCGGCCGCAGGATTTGCATCACCGGGTCGAACATCCGGGTCAGGATGTTCGAGACGCCGAGCAGGAAACCGAGAGGGGTCGCGATGAGGATGCCAAGGAGAAAGCCCTGGCCGACGCGCACCAGACTGTAATACGCCAGCAGCCCGATCCCCTGATCCATCTCGCCGCGCTTTTCAAACGGCTCGAGAATGTAGATCTTGCTTTCGTGCCACGTTCTGACCGGCGACGGCAAGTCGGCGACCACCACGCTGGCCCACCACCAGAGCAGCAGGGCGAGGCCAACGCCGACGCCTGGCAGGAGGGCCTGTGTCACACGGATTCTCAACACCGGGTCCTTTCTCAAGCGAGGTTGTGGATCGGAAACGACCGGGCGTACTTCTCTGGCTCGCTGCTGTCCAGCACGCTGTCGAACAGTGTGACCTTCGACAACTCGGCGATCTTCGTGTTGATGCCGAGCTCCTTCATGGCATCCAGATACAAATCCGGGCGAAGCACGCGTTTGACGACGCCCGCATAGTCCGGCGTGTCCTTGACCATCCCCCAGCGGCGGAACTGTGTGAGCCACCAGGTGCCGAAGATCGGCTGCGGGTAATTGCACTGCCGATCGGAAAAAATCATGTAGTTGGGATCCTGCTCGACCCGTCCGTCCCCGTAGTTGTACTTGCCCATCAGACGCTCGAGAATGATCTCGGGCGGACAGTTGATGTAGGTCGGCCGGGCAATGACCTCCGCCGCCGCCCGGCGATTCTCCACCTTGTCGAGATGGACGCTGGCCAGATGCAACCCTTCAGTACGGCCTTGACGGTCTTCGGATTGCGCGAGGCGAACTCTTCAGTGAACGCGCAGACTTTTTCCGGGTGGTCGCGCCACAGCTGCTGGGTCGTGACGGCAGTGAAACCGATCCCGTCGGCAATGGCGCGGTTGTTCCACGGCTCGCCGACGCAGAAACCGTCCATCTTGTCGACCTTCATGTTGGCGACCATCTGCGGCGGCGGAATCGTGATGAGATTGACGTCTTTGTCGGGATGGATGCCCCCGGAGGCGAGCCAGTATCGCATCCACATCGCATGCGTCCCGGGGGGAAACGTCATCGCGAAGGTCATCGGACGACCCGCTGTCCTTGCCTTGTCAACCAGTGGCTTCAGGGCTTTCGGATCGCGAACGCCGGCCTGCCTCAACTTGTTGTTCAGGGTGATCGCCTGCCCGTTGCGATTGAGCAGCCATGGGATCGTCAGCGGTTTCACCGGCGAGCCGGCCAGGCCCATCGTCGAAGCCAGCGGCATGCCGATCAGCATGTGGGTCGCCTGATTCTCGCCGAGCGACAGCTTGTCCCGGATGACCGCCCACGATGCCTCTTTTGAAACGATCGAGGTGATGCCGAACTTCTTGAACAGCCCGAGCTCGTGCGCCATCACGATAGGCGCGCAATCGGTGAGGGCGATGATGCCGAAGCGTATCGTCGACGTTTCGGGTGAGTCGTCGGCGTACGTGGCGCCCACCCAGCCGGCGGGCAGCCCGGCCATCAATCCGCCGAGGGTGGCACCCGCAGATTTCATGAACCTGCGTCTGGATGTCTTCATCTGAACCTCCACCGGGTCATCGGTCCGCCAGGAACACATAGGTCGCCATCACATAGGGATAGCCGTAACTCGCGCCTGGTGTGGCCTGCTGCAGGAACGCTCCCGGAAAGATGTAGGCGTACCCGCCAGAGAGCTGCAGTTGCGGCGTGATCGGCCGGGAGGCCTGGACGTCGATCTCCTGCCCCACGTGACGGTTGATGGCACCGCCGACGGCGCGGGCGATGACAGCACCGCCCGCGTTGTACAACGCGTCGTTCCGCTCCGCCAGCCACCACGAGTGATAGCTGGCGGTCAGGAGCAGCGCCTTCATCGGTGTCACGTCGACACCCGTTCGCAGATGGTGAATGTTGCGCCAGCCGACCTGGTCCGCGAGGCCGTACTTGTCGTGGCCGGTTGGATAGAGCTGGTCAAACGTGCCGCGCGTGCCGTCGGTCGGATCCGCGTCTCCCGAGGCGTAGTTGTACTCGCCGGTGAGGCCGAGGGGAACGCGGGTCGGCGCGCCGGCCCGAAGCTGCCAGTGGCCGGCCCACGCCTGCACGTTGTCGGCGCCGAGCGAGCCCGTCTGCACGACCACTTCCGTCCCGTAGTCGATTCGCCGGGGAAGCTTTCCGGCCCAGCGCACGCCGATCGTCGCCGTGCTCAAGTTGTCCGTGGTGTTGTGCTCCGTTCGAAGGTTGATGTCTCGTTTCCAGAAGACATAGGGCTCGATCGAGCTTCGCGGGACGATTGCGGTACTGGATCCATAGGCCCCGACGAGGCGATTCCCATTGCCGCTCTTGTCGAACTGGCCGTCGAGGACCCGGACGACCGACGCGGCAAGCAAGTCGACCTGGAAGCGCGAGCTGCGGATCGTCAGGCGTGCCGCGTCGAACGTGCGTGCGGTGTTGGTCCAGTTGAGGTGTCCGACGAGGCGCTGCTCGCCGTAGGCGAGCTCCTGACGTCCGACACGAGCCGTCACGCGCGTTCTTGCGTCACCGATGTCGGCGAACGCGGCCCGCACGTCGAACGTGCCTTTGAAAGGCGGACCGGTGGTGCCGACCGACTTGTCCGCCACGCGCGCGTCCTGCGCCTGGACCGAGAACGAAACCAGACGTGTGGGCGTCAACGTGGCGTTGAATCGGAAGCGGCTCAACCAGTACAGATCGTCGAGCTCGTTCGTGAAGCCGCCGCCGGCAAAGCCTTCCATGCGCTCGCGAAATTCGCCTCGGACACGCAGCCACGACGGCAAGACCTCGTTGGCGCGATTTGGAAATGGAGTCGCGGGTGTCGTCGTGGGCACGGGTCTCGGCGGATCGCGCTGCTGCGCGCCAAGGCCCGGCGTGAGCAGCAGACCGACCGAGGCCAGAATGAACTTCGTTCGAGTCATGCCGTTCCCCGTTCAGCAAGGAACATTCCGAATCCGTGCTGCTGCGAAAAGGGTCGAAACGCTGAAGCCGCGCATCGATTTCGCAAGGTGGCGCGATTCTTGGGGAGCGACAGACTTGTCGATTGGTCTGAAATCATCGACGTCCGTGTCGATAAACGCTCGCCCGCGCGGCCGCCGCACACGCGAGCCTCCGGGCAAGGCATCGTGGTTGCTGCTGGCCGGCGACCTTTTCGTCGCTTCATCCGAGTGCGTGAACATTCGTGTCGATTCACGCGGGCCTCCGGTTGAGACAGCCGACAGGCCGCCGATTCTCGAACCGCGAGAATCTCAGCCGAATCGCGCAAATCTGCGCCGACCGTGCACTCATAGCCCTCAATCCGGGAGCGAGGCATGGGAGTTGCTGCGTCACCAGTGAATCGCGCAACGCACCATGAAAACGGTTGCCACGCACTGTCCGTTCTGCGCACTGCAATGCGGTATGCATTTGTCGGGAGCGCCCGACTCGGTCGTCGTTCACGCGAACACGCAGTTCCCCGTGAACAAGGGCGGGCTGTGCATCAAGGGCTGGACCGCGGGCGCGACGCTCGCGCACCCCGACCGACTTCAGGAGCCGTTGGTCCGCGGCAAGGGTAGCGGCCTCGTGCCGGCGAGCTGGGACGCTGCGCTCAGCGTTGTCGCCGAGCGCCTGACCAGGGTTCAGGCGCAGTACGGCCGCGATGCCGTGGGCGTGCTCGGCGGCGGCTCGTTGACCAACGAGAAGGCGTATCTCATCGGCAAGTTTGCGCGCGTTGCTCTCGGGACCGCGAACATCGACTACAACGGCCGATTCTGCATGTCATCGGCCGCCGCCGCCGCCACGCGCGCTTTCGGGATCGATCGCGGCTTGCCGTTTCCCCTCGAAGACATCGCCAAGGCTTCGGTCGTGATGTTGATCGGGGCCAATCCCGCCGAGACGATGCCGCCGATCATGCAGTACTTCTCCGCTCAACAGGAGGCGGGTGGCACGTTGATCGTCGTCGATCCACGTCGTACTGCCACGGCCACCTGGGCCGCTCGGCATCTGCGACTTCGTCCCGGATCCGATGCCGCGCTGGCCAATGGCCTGCTGCACGTGTTGATTCGCGATGGTCTGATCGAAGAACGCTACATTCAGGAGCGGACCGAAGGGTTCGAGCTGGCGCGTGGCGTCGCGGCGTCCTGCTGGCCGGAGCGTGTCGAGCAGCTGACCGGGGTGCCGGAAGCGGTTCTCATCGAGGTGGCTCACATGCTCGGGGCCGCCTCGAGTGCGATGGTAATCACCGCGCGCGGGCCCGAACAGCAGGAGCACGGTGTCGCGAACGCCCTCGCGTACATCAATGTCGCGCTCGCCCTCGGCCTGCCCGGCAAGCCTTTCAGCGGCTACGGCACGCTGACCGGCCAAGGGAACGGCCAGGGCGGCCGCGAGCACGGCCAGAAAGCCGACCAGCTCCCCGGGTACAGGCGGATCGACGATCCAGTAGCTCGTCGTCATGTCGCTCAGGTCTGGGATGTCCCCGAGGTCAGTCTCCCGAAGGCCGGCAAGTCCGCGTTCGAGATGCTCGATGCTCTCGGAACCGACGTGCGCGCGCTCTTCGTGATGGGCTTCAATCCGCTCGTGTCGTCGCCGGCCGCGCTCGTAGTCGAGCAGCGGATCCGTTCGCTTGACACGCTGGTCGTCGTTGATTTTTTTCTGTCCGAAACGGCACGCCTCGCCGACGTGGTCCTTCCGGCAGCGCAGTGGGCCGAGGAAGACGGCACCACGACCAACCTCGAGGGGCGCGTTCTCCGCCGCGGCCGCGCGTGGGTCCCGCCGGCGGGGGCGCGCACCGATCTCGAGATTCTCGTGTCGCTGGCCCGAGCGCTCGGCAAGGGCCGATGGTTTCCTTCTTCGGACGCGCAGATCGTCTTCGACGAGCTGCGGCGCGCCAGCAAGGGCGGCCCGGCGGACTACTCGGGAGTGTCCTACGAGCGGATTACCGCCGAGGACGGTGTCTTCTGGCCCTGTCCCGCCAACGAAGCTCCGGGTACACCGCGCCTCTTCGAGGACGTCTTTCCTACTCCGTCAGGCCGAGCTCAGTTTCATGCCACCCCTCACGAAGACCTCGACGACACCCGGAACGGCCAGTTTCCACTCTATCTGACCACCGGCCGGCTCCTTGCGCACTACCTGACGGGGAACCAGACGCGACGCATCACGGAGCTCCACGTCGCAGCGCCGGAGCCGCTAGCCGAACTGCATCCGGGCGCCGCGAAGCGGGCCGGGGTGGCGGCGGGAGAACTGGTGACGTTGACGACGCGACGAGGGTCGGCCTCGTTCAAGGTCAAGGTGACGACAGCGATCCGCGAGGACACGGTGTTCGTACCGTTTCACTGGGGGGACGAGCAGTCGATCAACAGGCTGACGAGTTCGGCGCTCGACCCGATCAGCCGAATGCCGGCGTTCAAGGCCTGCGCCGTACGCGTCGAAGCGGCGCCCCGTCAGGATCCGGATCTTCAGAAACCGGTCGCCGCCGGCGAGCAGGCTGACTAATGGCGAAACGACGTCTCGTCGTGGTCGGCAACGGCATGGCCGGGGCGC
The DNA here is from genome assembly GCA_963814975.1 of uncultured Acidobacteriota bacterium. Taxonomy (GTDB): domain Bacteria; phylum Acidobacteriota; class Vicinamibacteria; order Vicinamibacterales; family CAVVIG01; genus CAVUXJ01. The sequence goes on from CAWFFB010000025.1 coordinate 54,912, forward strand.
GCCTCGTTGAAGAGCTGCTGTCGCGCGGCGGCGGTCACCGATTCGACATCACGGTGTTCGGCGACGAGCCGCACGGCAACTACAACCGCATATTGCTGTCGGGGGTGCTGGCCGGCCACCACCGGCCGTCCGACATCGTCATTCACCCCCCGGCGTGGTACGCGGAGAACGGCGTCGCGCTGCGCACGGGCGTTCGGATTGAGCTGCTGGACGTCGCCCGCAAAACCGTGACGACCGACGAGGGAATCGTCTCGCCTTACGACTCCCTGGTTATCGCGACCGGGAGCCGGCCGCTCCTGCCCCCTATCGACGGGCTCTCGACAGAGGGTGGCGAACTGAAAGGTGGCGTCTTCCTGTTCCGCACGCTCGAGGACTGCGAGAGGATCGCCGAGAGCGCGCGAAACGCGCGGCGCGCCGCCGTCATCGGCGGCGGCCTGCTCGGGATCGAAGCTGCCCGCGGGCTGCTCGGGCACGGGCTCGAGGTCCATATCATCCATCTCGCCGCGCACCTGATGGAAGCGCAGCTCGATGCCGGGGCCGCCGCCGTGCTGTGTCGACAGCTCGAGCAGATGGGACTCCGTATCGCCGCTGATACCGCGACGACGGCGGTGCTCGGGAACTGGTCATGCGACTGGACTCTCGTTCCGTGACGGCCCCAATCTCGAGTGCGACCTGGTCGTTGTTGCCGCAGGCATACGCCCCAACGTCGAGATCGCCCGGAAAGCCGGCCTCCAGGTGAGGCGCGGCATCCTCGTCGGCGATGACCTCGGGTGCATGGGCGCCGCCGATGTCTACGCGATCGGCGAATGTGCCGAGCATCGGGGTCTGGTCTACGGGCTCGTGGCACCCGCGTGGGAGCAGGCGCGCGTCCTCGCCGATCGCCTGGCTTGCCGCGATCCGCACGCCGTCTACGCCGGCTCGCGGATGTCGACCAAGCTGAAAGTCGCCGGCATCGATCTGGCGGTTATGGGTGCGAAGGAGCCGATCGACGACGAGGACGAGGTCGTCAGCTACACGGAGCCGTCCCGGGGCATCTACAAGAAACTGATCGTCCACGGCAATCGCCTGGCGGGTGCGATCATCATCGGCGACGGCGGGGTCGTACCCTCGCTCGGCCAGATGTTCACCGAGGCCACACCTCTGGTCGGCAATCGCGCCGAGCTCCTCTTCCCATTCACGACCGACGGTCCGCTCCCCGGTCCCGCAAGCATTCCCGACTCCGCCCAGATCTGCGACTGCAACGCGGTGTCGAAGGCTCAGATCGTGGAGGCCGTGCTCGGCGGCGCGAGAAGCCTGCAGGCCGTGTGCGACATCACCAGGGCCTCCACAGGGTGTGGCACATGCCGGCCGGAAGTGCAGCGGATCATCGAGCTGGCGTGCCAGGGCCTGACCGAGCCCGACCTGCTTGTGCCGCCTCTCGAGCGGAGCGATCCCGCACCTCCTCCCGATCAGGTGCCGTGGAATTCGGCGGGCGACGAAGGCGGCGTCGTGACGCTGACCAAGATCGAGCGCATCAAGCGCGAAAAAGACGGGCTCGACATCCTCCCGGACGTCCCGCTGATCGCGGGCGGCGGCTGGGAGGCGATCAGCGAAAGCGATCGGGAGCGGCTGAAATGGGTGGGGGTTTTTTTCAGGCGCCAGACACCCGGCCGGTTCATGATGCGCGTGCGAATCACCAACGGCCTGACGAACGCCGACCAATTGCGCGTCATTGCCGGCATCAGCGAAGAGTTCGGCACCGGTTCGCTCGACATCACCACGCGCCAGCAGCTCCAGGTTCGCGGTTTCGAGATCGATCACCTGCCCGAGATCTGGGCGCGCCTCGAGCGCGTCGGGCTCGCCTCGCTGCAGACGGGCATGGACAACATCCGCACGGTCATCGGCTGCCCGCTGGCCGGCCTGTCGCCGCGCGAGCTGTTCGACGCTTCGGCAGTCGTTGACCAGTTCACGCAGATGTTCCTGCGGAACAAGGCGTTCACCAACCTGCCGCGCAAGTTCAACGTGAGCATCACGGGGTGCCTCGAGCACTGCACCCACGCCGAATCACAAGACCTGGCGCTTACGCCTGCCGTCAAGGAGGTGGACGGTAGAAAGCTCGACGGGTTCAACGTCGCGTTGGGCGGCAAAATGGGATCCGGCGGCGTCCGACTCGCCTCTCCGCTCGATATCTTCGTCGAGCCCGAGCGAGCCGCGGCGCTCTGCGCCGAGATCGTGTTGCTGTTCCGCGACTACGGCTCACGAGCTGCGCGGAACAAGGCGCGGGTTGCGTTCCTCGTTGAATCGTGGGGGGTCGCCAAGGTACGGGCTGAAGTCCAGAGCCGGATGGGGGGCAGCCTGCTCTCTTCGGGCCGAGACGCACGCGGAACGCAAAGTGCCGATCACCTTGGCGTCGGCCGACAGAAGCAGAGCGGACTGAGCTACGTCGGGCTCGCCGTGCCGGTCGGGCGAATCACCGCGCCCCAGCTCGCGGAGGTCGCGCGTATCGCGTCGGTGTATGGCAACGGCGACGTCCGACTGACAACGGGTCAGAACGTCATCATTCCCAATGTTGCCGACCATCGTCTGCCGGCGCTCGTGAGCGAGCCGCTGTTGCACGAGTTGCCGCACGATCCACCAGGGGCCATCCGCGGCCTGGTCGCCTGCACCGGCATCGACTATTGCCATTTCGCGCTGATCGAGACGAAAGACGTCGCGCTTCGCACCGCGCGGTATCTCGCGAACCAGTTGCCGCACGGCAACCGTCTCAGCATGCACTGGTCGGGATGCCCGGCAGGCTGCGGCAACCACGCGGCGGCCGACGTCGGCCTGCTTGGAAAGAATATCCGGATTGGCAACGAGCTGGTGGAAGCCGTCGATGTGTTCGTCGGGGGTCGGAGCGGCCCCAATGCCAGGGCGGGAACCAAGGTGCTCGAAGATGTGCCGTGCGATGAGCTGCCGCGCGTGCTCGAGCAACTCATTCCGTATGTCTCCAACAAGCACAAGCGGCAGCCCGCGCCGGCCCCAATGCCAGCGGCGGCCGGGTCACCTCGTGGCCACATTTAGCGGCCGGACGGTCGCGTTGCTGGAGAGCCGTCGCAGCGAGGAAATCGCGACGCTCGTGCGCCGGCTTGGCGGCGTTCCGGTAAGCGCGCCCACCGTGGCCGAGATTCCTTGCTTCGACGACTTCGGTGTCTTCATCGAGGGCCTGTCGGGCCGTCGCTTTTCGCTCTCCATCTTCTTGAGCGGCGTCGGCACGACGACGCTGCTTGGCGAAGCCGAGAGGCGCGGACGACTGACGGAGGCGACGGCCGTTCTTCGAGAGATGACGATCGCCTGCCGCGGCCCGAAGCCACTCGCGGCGCTCAAACAATTCGGACTTCGTGCGCAGGTTACGACGGGAAAGCCGCACACGACCCGTGAGTTGCTGGATGCGCTCACCGTGATCGAGGTGCGCGAGCGCGGTGTGCTGCTCGTCCACTACGGAGAGCGGAACCGGGTGATCGCCGATGCGCTGCGCGCGCGAAACGCACGTCTTGACGAAGTCTGCCCCTATGAGTGGGGGCTGCCGGACGATATCGGCCCGATACGACGCGTTGTACGCGATGCGCTCGCCGGTAACCTGGACGCCATTCTGTTTACCAGCCAGATTCAATGTCGACACCTGTTCGAGATCGCCGCGGACATGGGGGTGACCGAGGGGCTCACGTTGAGCCTTAGCCGGGACATCGTCGTTGGCGCGGTTGGCCCGGTCTGCGCGCAAGCACTCCGGGGCCATGGCGTCGTCCCGGACGTCATGCCGGCGTCTCCTAGCATGCCGGCGCTCATCCGAGCGCTCGCAGACTACTTCGAGTTGACGCAGGACTCAGTCTGACCCGACCCGTCTTACACGCGCATCCTCCCCGTCGTCGCTCCTCGCTCTAATACTCCGCCAGGCGCGGTCCGGCGCGCTGCCAGCCGGGCGATCGGCCCGTCCGCACGTCACTCCGTTCCGCTGCGCGTTGTTCCCAGGGTGCTCGTCCACCCGCACCGTCGTGGCCCGCCTTGGGGCGAATTCGCCGGGGTCAGGCGTCGATTAATCGGACACTACAAGTAAACGGACATACGGAGATCGTCCTGTGCTCACCCATCGCACCCGTGCGCGTGGCCCTGCCGCGCGCTGTCTCGAGCCGATGCAAGCCCGGATAAAGCCTTGTCGCAGCGGGTGTGCTCAAATCGAGACGAGTATCGGCTGCCCTGCACCTGATCCGGCACGGCGTTTGTAAACGATTCGAAGCGCTCGTGATGCGAGACAACGTGCGAGATACCGAAGCTCAACCGCAATCGCGTACCGAGCTGGCCGCGTGGGTGCGCAGGCATTTGAGCCTGCCAGCTCATCTGGAAGCCAGCCTGTTCGCGGCATTCGACGCGGTCTTCTCACGGCACGAGCGCCTCTGGCAGGAATCCAAACACGATGCGATCCAGGCGCTGTCGGCAGGCTTTACCGCCAAGATGGCCGGCGTTCAGAACGAGCTGAACGCGAGGGAGGCGACGGTCAGCAGCATTTCGCAGTACTTCGAGCAGCTCGTGGCCGATCTGACGGAAAAGACGCGGCGCGATCCCAAGACCAAGTTGATGAATTTCCGCCGCTTCACCGAACAGCTGGAGTCATTTCTCGCGCTCGAGCAGCGCGGGCGCTGGTGCGCCGTCGGTCTCGTCGACATCACGGGGTTCAAGTGGTACAACGACGCGCTCGGCCATGACGTAGGCGATCGCATCATCGAGCGGGTCGCCCAGCTTCTGAGGGAGCAAGTGCGATCGGACGATCTCATTGCGCAGGAGCGTGCCTCCGCGGATTCAGGGCTGCCGGAATCGGCCGAAGGGGGGCTGGACAGACCAAAGGATTTGCACGCGCGTTTCGGCGGTGATGAGTTCTGCTTCCTCGTGCCCGACCTTGCGGAGTATGGGCAGGCGTACACCGTCGCCGAGCGGTTTCGCGAATCGGTCGAGCAGTTCGACTGGACGCTCGAGGATCCGCGGCTGGCGGCGCAGCCGATTCGCGTCGACGTCGGCGTCGTCGGTATGTGGCTGGGGCGCGTGGCGGAACGGCACTTCGTCGCCCGCCGCCTCGCGGCCGCGCTCATTCAGCGCGCCGACAGGCTGATGTACGATGCGAAGGGCGAGCGTGCGAGCCACATCTATCTCACTCGGACGCGAGTCGAGAACGGCGAGCTCGTGGAAATGACCGACGAAGAAGCCGCGGCGCAGTCGCCGATCTCCCGCGGCACGTCTGAATAGCCGGAGCCCGGCAGCAGCGCCTTCCGAAAAGGCTGCCACAATCGGTGCGCCCCGCTACCAGTCGATGATTTTCGTCCTGCCGGCGGCAGATTCCCCATCCATCTCCTTGCGAGTGCTAAACTTTCAGTCGGTCGTCCGTATGGTGGGCGTAGTTCAGTGGCAGAACGCCTGACTGTGGCTCAGGAGGTCGCGGGTTCGATACCCGTCGCCCACCCCAACTAACTTGTTCTACCGAGAGGAGTTAGCGATCTCGGTAGATCGCGTTGCCACGATGTTGCCACAACTGGCGACGGTCGTCGGGGCATCGAGAAGACGAATCGCGGCATCGAGCGCGGCCGGACTCAAGTGCATGTACCGCTGCGTGGTTCGCAGATCGGCGTGTCCAGCCAGTTCCTGAATCGCCCTCGCTGGTGCCCCCCGCATCGCCAAGTGCGAACAGAAGGTGTGGCGGAGAACGTGAACCCCGCGATGTTTCAACTTCGTCGCCCGCGCCGCATGGTCCACGTGGTCTGCGATGATCTTTTCGTTCAGCGGCGTCCCTTCCCGATCGCAGAACACGAGCGGGCCACGAAGATGTCGTGAAGCTTGGAGCGCCGCCGTCAGTCGTTGTGTTAATGGCACGTACCGCAATCGTCCCCCTTTCGGCATTTCTGTATGGCCCTTCCATACAGACCGTTTCACGCAGAGCTGACGCTTCTTCAAATCGACATCACCCCATTCAAGCGCCGTGATTTCGCCACGCCGCAGTCCCGCTTCGCCGCCCAGGAGCACAACGAGATACGCAGCGAGATCCCGCTTCCTCGCCCCTTCGACTAGCCGCTCGAAATCCTCGAAGTCGTGGAAGGTCGGCGAAGGTGGTGGAACCGGAAGCAAACGAACCAAACACGGCATGTGGTCTATCACGCCCCATTCAACAGCCTTTTTGAGCATCGTGTTCAACACCGTGAGCACGTTGTTTACGGTCTTTGGTGCCCTCGCTGCGAGCCCTGCCTTCAGTTGCTGAACATTCTCCGTTGCGATCGCGCTGAGCTGGCGATCCCCTAGCGATGGAAGCAAGTGCACTCGGGCAATCATCTCCTTCGCCGCAATGCCGCTCGGCTTCTGTCTGTTTGCTCGTGCGTGGCCCTCCAGAAATCTGGGCCAGAATTCTCTCAGCGTCGGCACCACTTTCTGTTTTCGGGGGGACCGTGTTCAGCAAGTGCCGCTCCCGGTCCTGACCCCATCGTTGAGCCGCCTGACTTCGACGCGATAGACAACCGCTTCGCTCTCGATGCCGCATCCCATTGGACAGCCGGGTGTTGATGTCCACCATCCAGTGCTCGGACTTTAGCGACTTGAGCCCGGCGATGAGTTCCTCTGATATGAAGAGCGACATTCGACGCATAGAGTCATCAGTGTATGCCTATCGCTGCTACCTGAGACGAATGGACACCGAAGAAGCAGTCGTGTGTGTGCACCAACTGGGGCCATCGATTCAACAAGGCCGCCGCAATGGAACCGACTCGACGACTTGGTGAACGCATCGATCCCGTGTCTCGACGCGCGAGTTCGCCGTTCGGATCACGAAAGGGCCGGCGCACCCCCGGAGAATTTTACGAAGTTCTCGCTTGCCGGCTGGTAGCAGCAGGGCCGCTGCTCAGCAAGGGCCGAATGAACCTGCGACCCATGAAGAATTCCCTCCTACCGGTCGAGCCGCATGTCGCTGATGCGGTGATTCCGTGAGGGCAATCTGCCACCCCATATTGGAGTTGTCCAGAAGGAACAGCGGTCGTCGCCCAATTACGCCAATGTAGCGCCATAACCACTGGCGCGAATGACCCTCTTCACGCTAGCGATTCGAGAGTCGAGTTGACATGGGCAGACCGACACCACAAATCTTTCCCTCACCTGCACTTCACGAAGGTCAAGACAATCGTCCGGGCGAACTGCTGGACGGCAAGCGGATCGACATGCCTCCTGTCCGGCAGACGAGCGTCACCTACAAGCGGGCGCCCAAAGCGACGACGAAAGCCGCCGAGCAGCCGGGCATCTTCGGAGAGGACTGACGGTCAGGCTCGCTGTGGGGGTGTACCAAATTGTACAGAATTGCCGAAAACGACCGCGATATGGTGGAGGTTACGGCGTGAGCACCTTGTTGTTGTCGGGGCTCAATGCGCTTTATAGGAAGCGACGTGCCCATGACCAACGACGTGGTTGCCGCGATTGATGCCGAGCTTGAAGATCGGCGGCGCCTCACCGCACGCGAAGAGGACGAAATGCAGCGCCAACGAGCGCTGCTGGAGGCCCAACTTCAACTCGCGACCGCCGTGCAGGCAGACCTCGATATGTTGAGGGGTCGCACTGCCAACATCGGTCCTTCTTCCACGGAAATGCCCACGAGCGGCCGCCCGAGTTCCTGTTGAGACACCTCCGCCCAGTCGTTCCACATGCGGCCCGAGCAGCCGTCCATTTTAACTATGGATGTTTCTGCGTTCTCGCCGCTCGTGAGATGTAGGCTCGGATTCTTGCCACACGTGGTTGCATTCGAGGGCAGGAGTAGATCGGATAGGGAGCGCCGTCCTTCGAGAACGGCAGTCGCTCCGTCTCGACGGACAGGCACGCCGGGCACGGCGGCCCAGATGAATCGAGCGGTGGCATTGAACGCGAATATTTTATATGGCAGTCAATCAAAGATCTGTCAGGAGCCGAACGGATGAATGTTCAGCCGCTACACGCCTGACTATCACTCTCTACGGCAGTGAATAGTCTCGCGCGTTCACCTTAACAATATGCTGTCAATCGTGAGGTTTCTCCATGACTTGTCGACTCCTGGTATTGCTCGGCGCCGCGGCGGTCATCTCGGGATGCGGTGGGGATGACACGCCTGCCGCGCCGAGTACAGCCACGCCTACCGTCAACTCCTTCACCATTTCTGGTAACGATGCGATCCGCACAGGCTTTTTTGCCAACTACACAGCCACCGCGCAGCTCTCGAACGGGACGACCCAATCGGTCACGCCTACCTGGAGCAGCAGCAATCCGTCGGTGGGCGCTGTCGATAGCGCCGGGCGCCTCGATGGCGTGGCGCACGGATCGATCAATCTCGCCGCTTCGTACCAAGGGCGCAGCGCCAACAAGACGGTCAACGTCGTGCATAACTATGGGGGCAACTGGAGCGGCACGTATGTCATCCGCGCGTGCGACCAATCTGGCGTCTTCGCGTCGATACGCTGGTGCCAGGACCTGGGCAGCGTCGGCGCCGTGTTGCCGTTCTCGCTCGCGCTGACCCAATCGGGCAACGGTGCCAATGAAATCAGTGGCACCGTTTCGCACGGAGGTTTTGCGGCTAACACCTCGGGCAACGTGACCGGTGATGGACGCTTGGTGATCGGCGGGGCCTCCAACGTGACCACCGAGGGCGTCACGTTCACCATAGCGGTCGGGGGATGGGACACGCGTCCGGCCGCTGGCGACAGCATGTCCGGGGGCTGGGCAGTGAACCTGAGCGCTATCGGCACTCCGGGGAACGCCTATCAGGAGAACCAAATCGTCGCCGTCAACCACACGTCGCAGCAGGCAAGCATCTCGGCCGCGCCCGATCGCTATGTCCTCAGTCTTGGGGAGCTGTTCGAGCGACTGAGGCGCTGATCCAATCCAATGCGGATTGAGGGGGTAGTCGGCCAAAGCGACTACTCGCCTCGTCCGATCGCCGCTTTCGTGTGTCAATAGACGACCGTTGTTGTCTACACGCAGGAGAGCGAGCGCGAAAACTCCACGATGTGCCCCTGTTCCGAATCACCGATGTGTGAGGTGCCACGGGTCTTTAGAGGGCTCGCGTCACGCCGCCCGCCTCAGCTAGCCGCCCACGCGGCGCCAAGTGGTCCGATTACGGTGGGGATTCAATCCCGTGTTTTAGAAGGCATCCTGCGCGGCTTACCTCGTTGGCTCTACGCACCCTTCGAGTCGTAGCGAATAGCAACCGCGCGTTGCCACGACTTGGTGGCCAGGCCAGAGAACGAGCCCGCATGATGGGTTAGGCATGCGATCGTGTGCTCAGTCGTTAGCGGCGCCCCGCGTGACAATGCGACGTTAGGATTCCGGCATGTCTGGGTACTCCTCGTGTCGAAGACGATCCCTTTCCTGCCGGATGCGCTCGGCGAGGTTCCTGTGGTGCATGGGGTCCCTGCGCGCGGCCTGCAATTCCAACCACATCTGCTGGATGAGAGCCATGTATTGGCGGCCGTCATCGGACGAAGGATCGTGTGCCATGAGAACCATCTCAGCCGACTCGCCGACCCGAGAATATCGGGGTCCGACATCAGCTTGGGCGGACTCTACACGGAACTGCACTCAAAAACTGTGCGATAGCGAACAGCCTGATGGGGGTTTGTCTGACATTCGGTCGGCGCCTCGAAGTGTTCCAGTTTTGCACAGCGCCTGCGCCGTTTTGCACAGCAATTCACGGATTTCCACAGAATATCCGCAGGGCAGATGCCCAAGTAAAGGCTGTCCCCGCTAACAAGATCCAGCGCAGTCGGCTGCAGCGGCAGCTGCATTGCGAAAGAAGCGAAAAAGTCCGTCTTTCAAGAATGGGCGAACAAGATATAGGCGAACGAAGTTGGATCGTTCATTGAGGGATCACGCCCCATTTCCGCAGCCTTGGTTCCGGCTGGTTCGCCGGTAGGTCGACCTCGAAATACCAGGTCCTGCTACCGTCCGATCGGGGAACAATCGATTCCTGAAGCGTTGCCACAATGTTGCCACGACTGGGGTCGATTCGAGCGGACTCCCGAGGACGCGGGCGGACGGTTGAATGCGGGCAAGTTGGTGACTGGTAGAGGCTTGTTGCCAGAAGTCCCACGCCATCACCAAGTTAGAAAATCGCGTTAATAGGGTTCGATACCCGTCGCCCACCCCATACCGCCCCCCCGCCCTGGGTGCCCGCTCCCGCTGGGATGTAGGCTGCCTTGACCCCAGGATGATGCGGGTTTCGTGTCACCGGCACGGGCGCCGGAAAGCGCGCGAATGAGTGTCCTGGGGAATACTTCCGGGCGCACCGTCGTATTACCGTGTGTGATGCTACGCAGTGCGCGCACAAGGCTCGGCAGAAGATCTGAAGCTTTCCCGCTTTGGCCACCGCCGGCTCGGAAGGCCGCTGGTTCGCCCCCGTCGCCCCGACAAGCACCTCGCCAGCCGTGTTGAGGAGCCGCACCCAGGTTGCCACCTTGGTTTCTGGCCCATGGGCTCCGGGCGCTGCTGGGGCCTAACAATCGGTGCTGCAGGGCTTTACGCCGACCTTGCAGCGAGCTTATACTGAGTGGCCGGGAACGCTCGGTCGAAGGAAGGCTTCCAATCCCAATCAACGCCATTTACAACTGGGGCGCGCGTCGTTGACGGCGCGTCCCGGATGACAACAGCCAATCCGGGGCTCAAGGATCTCAGTGATGCGTGTTGCGGCTTGTCTGTTCGTCACCGCGCTGGCGGCTGTCTCATTCCCCGCCTGTTTTGGAAGCTCGGCTCAGCAGACGCAACGGGAGGCATCCCCACCCCAGGCCCCAGCAGTCCCCGTGACTGTGGCGCAGGTGGTCCAGAAAGACATGCCGCTCGAGATCAGCTTGATCGGCACGACCGAGGCCTATGCCACTGTTGTGGTGCGGGCGCAGATCACCGGCGAGCTCACCTCGGTCAATTTTCAACAGGGCGACGACGTCCAGGCTGGACAGGTCCTCTTCACGTTGGATCGCCGTCCCCTCGAAGCGGAGCTTCACCAAGCGGAGGCGAATCTCGCGCGCGATTCCGCGCAGGCCGATCAGGCCAGGGTCTCGGCGCAGCGCACCCAGGACCTGGCTGACCGGGGCCTCGTTCCCCGCGAGCAGGTCGATCAGACGCGTGCGAGCGCCGCCGCCCTCGCCGCGACCGTCGCCGCCGATCGTGCGGCGGTCGAAAATGCACAGGTGCAGCTCCAATACGCCACGATCCGGGCACCGATCGCTGGCCGGACCGGGGCGCTGATGGTCTCGGCCGGGAATCTCGTACGCGCGAACGACCAGGCGCCGCTCGCCATCATCAACCAGGTCACGCCGACCTACGTGTCGTTCGCGATCTCGGAGACGTTGCTTCCGGAATTCAAGCGGTACATGGCGAAGGGCGCGCTTCGCGTCGAAGCCACTCCCCCCAACGACGAGGGGCCGGCGGCCGGCGGCCAGATCACGTTCGTCGACAACACGGTCGATCAGACGACCGGAACCATCAAGCTGAAGGCGACTTTCCCCAACCTCGATCGACGGCTCTGGCCTGGTCAGTTCGTGAACCTCATAGTGAAGCTTTCGACCGACACAGGTGCGATCGTGGTGCCGTCTTCCGCCGTGCAGACGGGCCCAGATGGCCAGTATGTGTTCGTGGTCACACGGGATCGAACGGTGGAGTTGAGGACCGTGAGTGTCGCGCGGACCGCAGGGGCCGAGACCGTGATCAAAGAGGGCGTCAAGCCAGGGGAGATCGTGGTGACCGACGGCCAGCTGCGGCTGGTGCCGGGCAGCAGGATCAACGTCAAGGAGGCCGCGGTTCCCGAGGTGGCGTCATGAATTTCGCAGAGGTGTTCATCAAGCGGCCGATCACCACGACCCTCATCATGCTGGGAATCGTCGTCTTCGGCGTGATGGCCTATCGGGTACTGCCGGTGAGCGATCTGCCGGCGATCGACTTCCCGACGATTTCGGTTCAGGCGACCCTGACTGGCGCCAGTCCCGAAACCGTCGCGTCCGCCGTGGCATTGCCGCTCGAAAAGCAGTTTTCGACCATCTCCGGCCTCAGCTCGATGAACTCGACCAGCACGCAGGGCAACACGAACATCACCCTGCAGTTCGACCTGAGCCGGGATATCGATGCCGCGGCCCAGGACGTCCAGTCGATGATCGCGAGGGCCGCGCGCCAGCTGCCGTCGCAGATTACGCCGCCGTCCTATCAGAAAGTCAATCCCGGCGACTCCCCGGTCCTGTTTCTCAACCTGCGATCGTCTACCCTGCCGCTCTCGACGGTGAACGAGTACGCCGAATCGACGATCTCGCAGCGGATCTCCACGGTGACCGGCGTGGCGCAGGTCCAGGCGTTCGGCGGCGCAAAGTACGCCGTGCGCATCGACGTGGACCCGCGCAAACTTTCGGCTCACGGAATCGGGATGGATGAGGTCGTGACCGCCATTCAGGGCGCGAATGTCAATCTGCCGACCGGAACCATCTACGGGCAGGAGCGGAGCTTCACGGTCCTTGCCGACGGCCAACTGTTCAAGGCCGAGGCGTACGGCCCGCTGATCATCGCGTACCGAAACGGGAATCCTGTGCGGCTCGGCGAGGTCGCGCGCGTCTACGACGGCGTCGAGCAGGACAAGGCCGCCAGCTGGTATGGGAACCTCCGCAACATCACACTGGTGATCTTCAAGCAGCCGGGCACGAACGTCGTCGGCGTGGTCGACGAGATTGCGAAGCTGCTGCCCAGCTTCCGCGAGCAGCTGCCGCCGTCGGTCTCGCTCGACGTTCGCACCGATCGGTCGGTGTCGATTCGCGAATCCGTCCACGACGTGAAGATCACACTGTGGCTCACCTTCGGCCTGGTGGTCGTCGTGATTTTCATCTTTCTGCGGAGCCTGACGGCCACCCTCATTCCAAGCCTGACGCTGCCGGTCACCATCGTCGCGACCTTCGCCGTGATGTATCTGCTCAATTACAGCCTCGACAACCTGTCGCTGATGGCCTTGACGCTCAGCGTCGGGTTCGTCGTCGACGACACCATCGTGATGCTGGAGAACATCGCCCGGCACATGGAGATGGGCAAGTCGGCGATGCAGGCGGCGTACGACGGGTCGAAGGAGGTCGGGTTCACGATTCTCGCGATGACGGTCTCGCTCGTGGCGGTGTTCGTGCCGGTGCTGTTCATGGGAGGCATCGTCGGACGCCTGCTGAACGAGTTTGCGGTCACGATCGGTGTGGCGATCATCGTCTCGGGCTTCGTGTCGATCAGTCTCACCCCGATGTTGTGCAGCCGGTTCTTGAAGTCATCCCACAGTCAGAAGCACGGACGCTTCTACAACCTGACCGAGCGGATGTTCGACGGGTGGCTGCGCGCCTATGATCGGTCGCTGCGATGGAGCCTGCGGTTCCGGCGGGCGACGATGGTGGCCTCGTTCGCGCTGATGGCGGCGACCGTTTACCTGTTCATGATCATCCCGAAAGGGTTCCTGCCCACCGAGGATCAGGGCCGTTTCAATGTGACCGTCGAAGGCATTCAAGGCATCGGCTTCGACGACCTGGTGCGCCACCAGTTCGAAGTGACGGACATCATCGGCCAGGATCCCGACATCGCCGGGTTCAACAGCAACATCGGCATCGGCGGCGGTGGCATCGGCACCGCCAACCAGGGCCGCATCGGCGTCGACCTGAAGCCGCGGGCCGAACGCAAACGCTCGGTCGATCAAATCATGGCCGATCTGCGCCCAAAGCTGGCGCAAGTGCCCGGCGTCCGCGTGTTCATGGTGAACCAGCCGCCCATCAACCTGGGCGGGCAGGGTGGAGGCCGGAGCACGTATCAGTTCACGCTTCAGGATACCGACACGGCCGAATTGTATCGAGTCGCGCCGCTGCTGGAAGACAAGATGCGTCAACTGCCGAGCATCGACGATGTGAATAGCGATCTGCGGCTGAACAACCCCCAGATCGAGATCAACATGGACCGCGACAAGATCGCCGCCTACGGCCTGACGGTCAGTCAGGTCGAGACCGCGCTGTTCAACGCCTACGGCACACGCCAGGTTTCCCAGATCTACGCGGCCAATAACCAGTATCCAATCATTCTGCAGGTGGCGCCGGAGTTTCAGAAGGATCCCGCCGCGCTCGCGATGCTCTACGTCCGGTCGTCCAGCGGCAAGCTGGTTCCGCTGAGCACGCTCGCCACGGTGACCTCAAGCGTGGGCCCGCTGTCCGTGAGCCATACCGGCCAGCTCCCGTCGGTGACCATCTCGTTCAACCTCAAGCCGGGCGTCGCGCTGGGTGACGCCGTCACGCAAGTGGAGGAACTCGCCGCATCGACGTTGCCAGCCACCGTCGCCACCAGATTTCAGGGCACGGCGCAGGCATTCCAGGATTCCCTCCAGGGACTCGGCCTGATCCTGATCATGGCCATCGTCGTGATCTACATCGTGCTGGGCATCCTGTACGAGAGCTTCACGCAGCCGTTGGTCATCTTGTCCGGTCTTCCGGCGGCAGGTTTTGGTGCCCTCTTGTTGCTGATCGCCGTCAAGAGCGAGCTCAGTTTGTACGCGTTCGTGGGCGTCATCATGCTCGTCGGCCTGGTCAAGAAGAACGGGATCATGATGGTGGATTTTGCGGCTGTCGCAGAGCGTGAGCACGGCAAGACGCCGCTCGAAGCCATTCATGAAGCCTGCCTCGTCCGCTTCCGGCCAATCATGATGACGTCGATGTGCGCGCTCGCCGGCACGCTGCCGATTGCGCTCGGCTGGGGCGCCGGGGCGGAATCGCGACGGCCGCTGGGACTCGCCGTCGTCGGCGGCCTGGCTGTCTCACAGCTGCTGACGCTGTACATCACTCCGGTGTACTGACGTGTACATCGAGGGTGCTCGCCTGCGGATGATGCGTCAACGCGCGGCGGCCGAGCCGGCTGGCTCCGGGCAGCCGCTTTCCGCCGCGGAGGCGCCGATAGGCTTGCAGCGCCCGATCGAAGGCGACGGCCGAGCCTAGAACGTTAGCGGCGGATCTCCAGGTGATCGACGACAGCGGTAATGCCTTCGGTTTCGCGCGCGAGCGACACAGCACGTTCTCGTTCTGCGGGTGAGTTGATCCTGCCCGTCAAGGTCACGGTCGATCCAGACGTCGTGACGTCGATCGTGCGTGCCTTCACCGAATCGTCGAGCGCCATCTTCGCCTTGATCTTCGCCGTAAGCGACGCTTCCGTCAGCGTCTGCTTCATGTCTCCCGCGGCCTTTGCGGCTTTCTCGCCCAGTTCGGCGCCGCGCTCGCGCGCGGTGCTCGTGCTGACAGTACCGGATGAGCCGACTGCCCCGTCCTTCCGGCTGCTCCACGCCGAGCCGGCCCAATAACCGACCGCCAGGAACACAACCAGCCCTACGACGAACAAGGTCATCAGAACCCGAATGGCAGCACGCATAGGAACCCCTCCGACCTTCGGCCTACAAGAACGCTGCCACGCGCACGCATGAGTTCCGGGACCGTGGCGCTGAATTATGGAATGTCTGCGAGCGCTTCAGCGCGGCGGTGGCACTGCGTCTATAGGCTCGGGCCCTGCGGGTTGAGGTGTCGAGGGGAACGTGGGCGTGTTTTGCCACTTACCGAGCAGCACAGAGAGATCGGAACGGAGCACGAATGCCGCCGCCGCCCGCCGATGAGCATGAGCACCAGAGGCAGGACGACCAGTGCGGCCTGTTGCGCCCACGATGACCGCGAAGGCAATGACAGCTCCAGCCCTTCCGCTGCCGCCTTGACGAGCTCACCGTCGAGCATGCTGGCAGAGACCTTGGCACCCTCTTCCAGCGTGCGATCGCACAGCAGGTTGATGACGCTGGGGACGCCGCCCGAGACCTCGTACACCCGCGCTGCTGCCGTCTGATCGAACTCGACCCGTGGGCTGGTCCCCGCCACTGCGAGCCGGTGGGCGATGTAGCTGCCGACCTCGTCGGCCGCGATTGGCATCAGGCGGCAGCGTGTCGCGATACGCCTGTTCCATTCACGGAGCGGGGTCTTTCCCAGCCCGGGCGCCCCGGTCATCACCACGATCGCCTCGTGCCGCCCTATTGCGCGAAGCATCCCTTGCGCCACGTGGTCGTGGACCGTGCTGTGGTAGAAAAACCTGGGATCCGTCGACAGGGTGAATGGCAGCTCGTCAAGGCCATAGAACGTCTGGTACGTCGGGGAGCCCTCCACGTCCGGTGGCGCCACGCGGGCGGGCGCCGTCAGCGTCAGCGCCGCAGGACCGGGCGGCCGTCCAGACGGCGGAAACAGCTCCATCAACGGCCGGCGGGCGATCTTGAGTCGCTGGCTGCGTTGCCGACGACAAGGCGATCGGAAACAGCGGTGGAAGCGGCGGAGCGCCGGGAGCGGGCATGATTCGCGCTGCGTGACGCGGCCTCGCCGTCACAGGAAGACGAGCGGCGCTGCCGCGCGGCTCCGGGCCCATGTCTCGATCGAGGTCCCAGAGACTCTCGCCGATGGCGCCCTCGGCCCGCTGGACCTCCCCGCTCAGACCCCGCTCGAGATCTGCGAGGCTCGCACGGAAAGCAGGGTCGTCCGCGAGCGAGCGCTTGGGCAGGTCGTCAGCTGACACTGGTCTCAAACTATACCGGGGGACCGGACGTCGGTTGTGTAATTCCGCGGTGCAACCCTGCCGGCCGGTGGCTCGAAACGGCACAAGCTGTTCAATTTCAACCCTGCGCGCTGTAACTGATTGCCTATTAAAGAGCTGTCGTATCTTTATCGACACAATAATGACTGTTATGTCATGTAAACGAACACTATGACGGTGTGGTATCCGGGTAGCTCATCTGACTTAAATGGTTGTGTAGACGCTACTTGGACATAAGTGATGGGCTTGGCGCCAACCTTGCTCGATCCCGGTTGGAGTAGGGCGTAGTGTGATCAGTTCGAAACCCGTTATGAGCAGAGATCCGGCAGGACTCACCGTCGACGACTGGCGGCAGGCATTGCCGACGCTTGCCAGCGGCCTTGTGAGCTTGCGCGAGCCGACGCCGCATGATCTGGGGGCGCTGATCGATTTGCTGTCGATTGCCGACGCCAGCCGTTTCAGTCTCGACGAGCCGGTCAGCGAGGTCGGCGTGCGCGCGTTCGTCGACCGCGCGATCCGCGATCGGCGCGCCGGCCAGTCATTCACCTACGCTGTCGTTCAGAACGGGACCCGTGCGGTGGTCGGCGTCGTCCAGATCCGGCCGCTCGGGCCGTCTTTCGAAACCTCGGAATGCGAGGGGACGCTTGCGCAGTCCGTGCGCGGGACGGGTGTCTTTCTCGAGGCCGCGCGGCTCGTCGGATCGTTCGCGTTCGGAACGGCCGGTGCCCGCCGAGTCGAAGTGCGGGTTCTCCTCCAGAACGGCCGGGCGAACGGCGCCATGCGCAAGCTGGGAGCGGTCCAGGAGGGCATCCTGCGGCGCTCGGTTCGCCGTGGCGGGGAATACTTCGATCAGGCCCTCTGGGCGCTGCTCAAGGACGACTGGGGCGATCACTGGGTGTCCACAACTCCGAGGGTCCATTGAGGCAGCGCGCCGGCAGGCGTTCAGGGCCATGAGCGAGCTACCCGTCCGCGCTCGTCTCTACATCGCGGCGGTCATCTTTGCCGGAATGGCACTGCTGGCTGGCTTTGTGCCCTTCGCGACCTTCGATCGTCCGATCCTCTTTGTGTTTCTCATGCTGCTGGCCTCGGCGACGGCGGCGCTCAAGGTCACGCTGCCGCTCACTACGAGCGGCTCGACGATGTCGGTCTCTTACGCGATCGATTTCGCCTCGCTGCTCCTTCTCGGGCCTCACGAAACGATGCTGGTGGCTGCCGGAAGCGCCTTCAGCCAGTGTCATCTCAACAACAGGACCAGCAACCCGCTGTATCGAACGCTCTTCAGCATGGCCTCGCTCGTCGTCACCGTGCAGGGCGCCGGCCTGGCGTTCAAGCTGCTCGCCGCGCACGGTTCGGCCGATCCGATGACCGCTGTCGCGCGCCCCCTGGTCGGAGCGGCGACGGTCTACTTCTTCCTGAACACCGGCCTCGTCGCCACGGCGATCGCGCTGTCCACGCGCGAACCCGTTGCGCGGACCTGGAACACGAATTTCCTCTGGAGCGCGCCGAGTTATTTCGTCGGCGCGGGGACCGCGGCTGCCGCCGTCTGGTTCATCGACAACGCCGGCTACTGGCTCGCGCCGTTCACCTTCGCACCCGTGTATCTCATGTATCGGACATACAAGGTCTACATGGGACGGATCGAGGACGAGCAGCGCCACGTGCAGCAGACATCGGACCTTCACTTGGCGACGATCGAAGCGCTCGCGCGCGCGATTGACGCCAAGGACCAGACGACTCAGTCGCACATTCGACGCGTTCAGATGTACGCGGCCGGCCTGGCCAAGCAGATTGGCCTCAGCCCCGAGGAGATTCAGGGCGTGAAGACGGCGGCGCTGCTCCACGACATCGGGAAGCTCGCGGTGCCCGAGCACATTCTGTCGAAACCCGGACCGTTGACCCAGGAGGAATTCCAGAAGATCCGCATCCATCCTCAGGTTGGCGCCGAGATCATCGCGGCGGTTCCGTTCCCTTACCCCGTCGCGCCGCTGATTCTGAGTCATCACGAGCGGTGGGACGGCAAGGGTTATCCGCAGGGGCTGACCGGGGAGGACATCCCGGTTGGCGCGAGAATTCTGACGATTGTCGACTACTACGACGCCGTGACGACGGAGCGGCCGTATCACAAGGCGCTCAGTCACGCGAGCGCGATAGGCCTCTTGAGGCATGAGGCCGGCCGAGCGCTCGACGCGCGGCTGGTGACAGCCTTCATCGAGCTTCTTCCACAGCTGATCGCCGATGCGAACGCGGCTGAACCCGCGGTGTCCGCCACAGCCGATCCGGCGCCCGTTCTGGCCGGCACGACTACCGTCGGCCTCATCCAGGGCGGCGGGCCGAACGCTTTCGAAAACATCGCGCTCGCGCACCGCGAGATTTATGCCTTGTACGAGATTGCGCAGTCGATGGGCACCAGCCTGGGCGTGTCCGACACCATGGCGCTGATCTCGTCCAAGCTGACGAAGATCATTCCGTGGTCGGGCTGCGCCCTGTATCTGCAGCAGCCCGACGACATGCTGAAGTGCCGCTTTGCGATAGGGGTGGATGCGCCCAGGCTGCTCAACGCGACGGTAGCCGTCGGCCATGGTCTCTCCGGCTGGGTAGCCCGGAATCGGCGCACGCTCGTCAACGCCAATCCGCGCGTCGGCTTCGAATCCGCCGGTCTGCCGAGCGAAACCGATCTCAATTCGGCCATTGTCTGCCCGCTGTTTTCCGGCGACGCGTTCATCGGCACTCTGGCGCTCTACCATACCGAGGCCAACCGGTATACGGAGGATCACCGGCGGCTCATCGAACGTGTGGCCGAGCAAGCGGGCGCCGTCATTCACAACTCGATCGTCTTCGAGCAGACGCAGGAAGATTCGCTGACCGATCCGCTCACGGGGCTGCCGAACCGACGGTCCTTGTTCGTGCACCTTTCGCGGGAAATAGCCCGCGCCGAGCGGCTCAAAGGCGAGGTCGCGATGATTGTCATGGATATCGACGAATTCAAGACGATCAACGACACGTACGGCCATCATGTCGGCGACCGTGCCCTTCGCGAGGTGGCCGCGGCGCTGCAGGGCGGATTGCGGTCTTACGATCTGTGCGTGCGCTACGCCGGCGACGAGTTCATCGTCGTGCTCGCGGAATGCTCGCGCGAGACCGCGGAAGTCAAGCGCCGGGAGCTTCAGCAGCGAGTCGGCTCGATTGAGTTCGAGGTGCGCGCGGGCAAGAAGATTCAACTCGCGGTCAGCGCGGGCGCCGCCGTGTTCCCAGCCGACGGGGCCACTTCCGAAACACTGCTCGCCGAGGCCGACCACTCCATGTATCGCGACAAGGCTGCGCATCGCGGCCGCATCACAGTGGCGCGGCCGGCCGCAGAGGCCGACTTCATCGCGCCGGCCGCGTTCGAACCGCCCGCCACCCGCCTCGATCCGCCGGTTGACCGGCCACCGACCATCGCGTAATTCCAGGGTACTTCTCGTCTGTGGCGCGGCTTCGTGATAAAACCACGAAGTCGCGTAGAGCGCGACGGCGGTTTCTATGAGTCACCCGAGCTTTCCTGCGGCGATGATCGATGAATAGGTCTGACAAGCCGGATCTGGTCGAGCGGCGGCAGAAATACGTGCAGCGGCAGATCGAGCTCGACAAGGGTACGGTCGACGTAAGGTTTCGTGGCCGGACGCCGGCCGGTGCGGGACCGCCAAACCGGCACGGGATGCCGAAGCTGCCTGTCGGCCAGCACGCGGTGAGGAACTGGCCGGTGCTCGATCTCGGTGAGCAGCCCGGCGTCGACACCTCCACCTGGAAGCTGGAAGTCGGAGGCCTCGTCGAGAACCCATTCACGCTGACCTGGGACGAATTCCTTCTCCTTCCGCAAGTGGACGACGTCAGCGACTTCCACTGCGTGACGACATGGAGCCGCCACGACAACCGGTGGCGGGGCATCCGGTTCAGGACGATTGCGGAGCTCGCCGTGCCCCGGGCCGACGCAAAATTCGTCCTCTGCACCGGATACGACTTCCTGCCTGGAAGCGACATTCCCTACACGACGAATCTCCCGCTCGAACGGGCCCTCGAAGACGACGTGCTGCTCGTACATATATGGGAAGGCGAGCCGCTGCCGCGCGAGCACGGGGGACCCTGCCGCATGATTACACCCAAGCTGTACGCCTGGAAGGGCACGAAATGGATTCGCAAGGTCGAGTTTCTGGCCGTGGATCAGAAAGGGTTCTGGGAAATCCGCGGCTACTCGAACTCGGCGGCGCCATGGTTCAACGACCGATATTCCTCCGAAGGAGGAGGCTAGCCCTGGCGCCAGGCCTCGCGCTGACCAGCTGGCGTCGGCTTTGCACCGCCGGTCCTGCGAGCCCGCAGGGCGCCGAAATTGACCAGTTTTACGACGCTCTGTGGTCGTTTGCCGCATCGTCCTTGAGCTGGGGGATGTGACATGGCCAAGAACCGCTCTCCATCGAATCCCGACATCGCTTCGTCTACCTCACGGACGCGTTCGGTGAGACGGCCCCAGGGCTCATCCGGTGGCGTCGAAACCTCGCATGAGACTCCGCCGGTGCAGCCATCCGCCGACGCGGTTGCCACACCAACCAGGGCCGAATCGATGGGCTCGGAGCCTACCGAGGCGGACATTCGTCTGCGTGCCTATCAGAAGGACCTCGGTCGGGGCGGCTGGCACGGGTCGGATGTCGCCGACTGGCTCCAAGCAGAAAGAGAACTTCGCCGAAAGGAGTGATGATCGACGATTTGGCCGGCGCCAGTTCGTAGGTCGATGATGTCATGGCACGCGCACTCTGGAAAGGTTCCATCTCCTTCGGATTGTCAACATTCCTATCGAGCTGCACACGGCGGTGCGCGATCACCGGCCGCGATTCCGGATGCTCCATCAGAAGGACAAATCACCGCTCCGGTTCGAACGCGTCTGCGTTCGTGATGGCCATCCTGTCGCGTGGGAGGATCTCGTCAAGGGGTACGAGTACCTCGAAGGGCCACTTCGTCGTGCTGACGAAAGAGGATTTCAAGGCGGCCGCGGTCGAGAAAACGCGCACGATCGACGTCATCGATTTCGTCAAAGCCGAGGAAATCGACGACAGGTTTTTTGAAGCGCCCTACTACATCGTTCCTGTGAAAGGCGGGGAACGCAGCTATGCCCTGCTCCGCGAGGCGATCCGCGAGTCCGGTCGCGTGGGGATCGCGAAGTTCATTCTCAGGGATGCGCAGCATCTTGCCGCTCTCGAAGCGATCGAGGACGTGATCGTCCTGTCGATCATGCGCTTCGCCGATGAACTCGTCGATGTGAAGGCGTTCAATCTGCCGAGCGCGAAGGACGTGCGCAAGAACGAGCTCGAGATGGCGAAAGCGCTCGTCAATAACCTGGCCGCCGAGTGGGATCCCGACAAGTACACCGACTAGTATCCGCGAAAACCTGATGCGGATTATCAAGGCCAAGCTCAAGGGCAAGGACGTGGTGCTCAAACCCGAAACCGAACCGCGCCAGGCCGAAGTCGTCGACCTGATGGAGCGGCTTCGGCGAAGCCTGGAGCAGTCGGCGCCGGGACGGCGATCCACCTTGGGCAAACGCGGGGTGAAAGCGCGCGCGACCCGTGGCGCCAGAAAAGCGTCGGCGAAGAAGCCTCACGCGGCATGAACAACCATCAGCTCGCTGCCTTTCTCGATCACAGCTGAAAGCTGTAAGCTGAAAACTGAATGCTCTACCCGATGCTCGCGTCACTGGCCGACGCGCCGCTCGACGATCCGAAGCTGGCCTACGAACCCAAGTACGACGGCATTCGCGCGATCGCGGAGGTTCCCGACGCCTCCCATCGCTCGGCGCGCGCCACGCGGCGCGTGCGGCTCTGGTCCCGTCTCGGCAACGAGAAGACCGAGCAGTTCCCGGAGATCGCAGCGGCGCTCGAGCGGTGGGGCCGCCGCCAGAAAGCGGCGGTGGTCCTTGATGGCGAGATCGTTGCGCTCGACGCGAAGAGCGAGCCGACCGGGTTTCAACAGCTCCAGGGACGGATTCACCTGACGGAGGGACGGAACCCTCTCCGCCACTCGGCCGCCTACATAGCTTTTGACCTGTTGCGCGAGAATGGCGCCGACCTGCGCGATCGGCCGCTCGTGGAGAGGCGCGCCGCTCTCGAGCGAGTGTTTGGTCGCACCGGCTCGCCGGTTCTGCGGATCAGCGAAATCGCGTACGGAAGCGGGCGTGCCCTGTACGAACGCGCGCTCGGCAGCGGGTGGGAAGGCCTGATCGCGAAGCATGTCGAGTCGCGCTACAGGTCCGGCAAGCGCACGCCTGAGTGGCGCAAGCTCAAAATCGTTCACGAGCAGGAGTTCGTGATTGGCGGATGGACGGAGCCGCGGCAGACGCGTGCACACTTCGGCGCCCTGCTGCTCGGCGTATTCGACGACGAACCGGCCAACGCCAGAGCACGAAAGGGCGCACCGAGGTCGCCAGCCGGATCGCTCGTGTACACCGGACACACGGGGACGGGCTTCAACGAGCGGGAACTCGCCCGCGTGATGAAGTTGCTCAAGCCGCTTGAAATTCCCGACAGCCCGTTCACCGTCCGGCCGCGCACCAATGAACGGCCACATTGGACGGCGCCGAAGCTCGTGGCACAGATCAAGTTCACCGAGTGGACCGCCGACGGCAAGCTGCGCCATCCCGTCTACCTCGGACTTCGCGAGGACAAGGATCCCCTCGACGTGCGGCGAGAACCTGGCGTGCGGCTTCATACCACCTCGTCCTCCCGCCTCACCGCCCCCACCGAAATGCCCGCGGACAAAGGCATCGAGTCCGCCTCGATGGCCGACGCCAACGCCCCGGCCCCGAAGCGGAAGCCGGCTCGCCTGAAGGATGCACCGGCCGCGAGTGGAATCCAAATCGTCGAAGATCAGCTTCGCGCGATCGAGGAGAGCCGTCGCGACGGTGTCCTCGACCTGCCCGGCGGCGATCGACTGCCGGTCACCAACCTCCACAAGGTGTTCTGGCCGCGACTCAAGCTTACGAAAGGCGACCTGTTTCGGTACTACGCCCAGATTTCGCCCTGCATTCTCCCCGCTGTGACCGACAGGCCGCTCGTCCTCAAGCGCTATCCAAACGGAGTGCCCGGGCCGTCGTTCTATCAGCATCGGGTCGAACATCCACCCCGAGGTGTACGCGCCGCGGTGGTCGACGTGGCACAACGCCGGACGCAGATCATCGGCGGCAACCTGACAACGCTGCTGTACACGACCCAGCTTGCCGCCGTCTCGCAGGATCCGTGGTTCTCCCGCGTGCAAACGCCGAAGGTTGCCGACTATGTGGCGCTGGATCTCGATCCGATGCCTGATGTGCCGTTTGCTCGCGTGCTCGACGTCGCCCGCTGGATCCGCGACGAGCTGCACCTGCTCGGCGCGACCGGCGCGCCGAAAACCTCCGGCGCCGACGGCATGCACATCTGTATCCCGATGCCGCCGGACACGCCGTACGAAGCGGGTCTCCTCCTCTGTCAGATACTGGCGACGGTCGTCGCGCAGAAGCACCCCAAGCTGGCAACGGTCGATCGCAGCCTGCGCAATCGCGGCGCGCGTGTCTACGTCGACTACTTGCAGAACATCCTCGGCAAGACACTGGCGACGGCTTATAGCGCCCGTGCCAGTGAGTACGCCGGCGTGTCGGCGCCGCTCTCGTGGGACGAAGTCGACGCCGGCGTTCGGCGCGAGGATTTCACGATTCAATCCATGCCGGCGAGGGTTCGCCGGGTCGGCGATCTCTGGGCCTCCTTCAGGACGGCCAAAGGCCTCAACCTTTCGAGCGTCGCGCGTTACGCCGAACGCGAAGAGCGAAGCCGCGCGCACAACGACGCGAGGAAGCGTGCAAGGAAATAGAGGTCCTGCAACAGCGTGAACGGCCGTCGATAAACAGGGGAGCTCACGCCCCCGCCGGTTCGAGGTTGTAACGTGCAGGGAGTGGAAATCCTGACCCGATCCTCAATCTGGGGCCCGGGCCTGGAAAGGTCGACCCTTCCCTGACCGGCTGACGGCTGAGTCGGCAACCCCTGCAAGGCAACCCCGGCCGCAATTATCGCCAGCGTGTTCAGCACTTTCACCACGTGAACGTCCACTAGCGTCCTCATCGGTCCGCCTCAACCGTTGCGTGCTCAGCTTCTCGGCATGACGGTTGCTGTGGATCAGGCCAAGGGGACTAACACATGTATATGTCGCTATTTGCTTTTCAGTGGGACGGGCTCAGCATTGGAATCGCGATCGCGTTGTCGGTAGCGGCGCTTTTCTGGATTCCCTACCTGATCAAAGAGATCCGGGACGGGAAAGGTGAACTGGGGCCGCTGCGGATGTTCAGACGGGGGAACGTGGTTCTGGGACCTTCGACGCCGGTTGGCGCGGGCGACAATCATCCGGGGAGACGCGGG
Organism: uncultured Acidobacteriota bacterium; assembly: GCA_963814975.1. GTDB lineage: Bacteria > Acidobacteriota > Vicinamibacteria > Vicinamibacterales > CAVVIG01 > CAVUXJ01. The sequence continues at coordinate 79,919 of CAWFFB010000025.1, forward strand.
GATCCCGCTCCGGGGCAGCCGGATGCGCAAGCCGATCCGTACAGTGAGCGCGCTCAACGCAGCGGTCCCCCCATCCAGTCGTAGGCAGCGCAGCGGCTCGGTGGCGAAAGCCGCTCCACAATGGGGTGGTCGAGGGCACGATGCAGGGCGTCCGGACAGTCCAACGAGGACGCCGTCTCGAGCGCGACCCGGAAGCGACGATTCTTCACGCCCGGCGCAGAATCGCCGTAGGCCTCCGCGCGCGCGATTCTGCAGCCAGCAGCCGTTGCCCCCGACTCAACCGTCAGATATACTGCCGTTCCAAATACTGTTCAGAAGCAGTCCTAGCGGTAGTCCTATCGCCTGACCAGTCCCGCGCGCGGAGACCCGCAGAAGCGCAGCGCGGCTGTTGAACGGCGGTTTCAGAGGCCGGAGAACATTCAGACACGCAGGATCAGAAACATGACTTCTCGACACCTCGTCGGACTTGTCGCCGCCGTCGTTTCGGGGTTAAGCGTCGTCGTGGGTGCCCAGCGTGCCACGACCGACTGGCCCCAATGGCGGGGACCCAATCGCGATGGCGCGCTGCAGTTTTTCACCGCACCCGCCACCTGGCCCGAAGGGCTGACGATGAAATGGAAGGTCGAGGTGGGACTCGGGTACTCCACACCCATCGTGATCGGCAATCAAGTGTTCATGTTTTCGCGGCGCGATCAGGACGAAGTGATCGCCGCCCTTGATGCGATGACCGGTAAGGAGCTCTGGCACACGAATTATCCAGCGCCGTACGACCTGGTCAAGGCTGCGGCCCCGCACGGGATGGGTCCGAAAGCGACACCGGTCTACGCCGACGGGAAGCTCTTTACGTTCGGCATCAGCGGCATTTTGTCCGCCTTCGATGCAACCAACGGGAAAACTGCTCTGGCAGAAGGCGGCTCCGGCGGTCGGGCCGACGTTCAGCACCTCGCAGTCGCCCATCGTCGATCGCGGCCTGGTCATCGCTCACGTCGGCGGCAACAACAAGGGGGCGCTGACCGCCTTCGACGTCGTCACCGGTGCGGTCAAGTGGCAGTGGACCGGCGACGGGCCCGGGTACGGGTCACCGATAATCACGGAGTTCGGCGGCGTGCGCCAGGTGGTCACGTTCACGCAACAGAACCTGGTCGGTGTCTCAGCCGAGACCGGCGAGTTGCTGTGGCAGCGACAGTTCAAGACGCCCAACGAGATCAACGCGCTGACACCGCTGCTCTACGGCGGAATGCTCATCGTATCCGGGCAGGATCAGGGCGTTCAGGCTCTGCGGGTTGTCAAAAAGGGCGAGCAATGGACCGTTGAGGACGCCTGGCGAAACGACGAGATGTGGTTTCGCTTGAGCAACGGCATCATCGTTCGGGATGCCGTGTTCGGGTTGGCGACACAGAACAGCGGCCATTACTTTTTCGTCGACGCGAAAACGGGAAAAACGCTCTGGAAGGGCGACCCTCGCGCGGCCTTGAATGCCGCGATCATGAAGTCGGGCGACCTTCTGTTCGTCTTGGAAGACGACGGGGAACTGGTGGTGGGGAGTGGGGCCAACCCGACCGGCTTCTCGCCAACCCGCCGGTACAAGGTGGCCGAACAGGCGACCTGGGCGCCGCCGGCCATCTCGGGCAATCGAGTCTTCGTAAAGGATCTGACAACGCTCGCGCTCTGGACGTTGAATTGATTCGTTGACGCCGCGGGAACCATCGGGCCGCGCTGCCCCTGTCCGGACAGTTTCGCAAGTCGGATGTGAATACGCGCTCAAGGCCGAGTCGCCGGTCTCACATTTCTGCACGGCCATCGGCCGCACCCTGCCACCGCCATCTCCAATCTCTTCATTGAATTAGACCACATCAAATCGAGCGAGCGCCGGCGACGGCACGCCCGTTGCCCTTGAAGTTGGTGGGGCCGGCAGGGGCCGCCCCGGAAGCCGCCCTGAAGTGGGCGCGCCTTAGAGCGTTTCGAAATTCTGAAGGGAGTGCCGGATGTTGCTCGCAGCCGCTCTTATCATTAGTACCGCCGTCGTGGGCTTCGCGTGGATCAGGATAAGGCATCAGCGCAGGAGCGCGCAGGGCATGCAGTAGCTCTCGGCATCCTCGCTGCACGCTTCCGAGCCGTCACCGTACGGCAGCGGTAAGGTAGTCGGATGAGCGACTCAGTTCACACGGCTGCGCGCCGCGTCATCGAGAACGCGCGCGGAACCCCGCCATTGCGGCACCCTCCCGGAGCCGAAATGTTGGGATGTGCAGAGCGTGTATTTGCGGGGGTGTGCGATCGCGTGCCTCATGGTGGGTCTGGCCGCACATGCGGGGGCCCAGTCATCGCTCGTCCCTGGCCGTCTTCCCGCGCTGCCCCTTACGCAGCTCGACGATCGGACGCTTTCCGCGGACCTCGATAACCGTGTTTTCACGCTGACTTTCGCGCAGCCGGTGGCGATCGGCGACTTGCTGCTGTTGCTTGTGCGCGGGACGTCGCTCAGCGTTGTTCCCGATCCCGGGTTCACGGGAACGTTCATCGGCGAGCTGAAGAACGTCACGGTCCGACAGGCGCTTGGCCTGATCCTGCCGCCCCTCGGTCTCAACTACGGCCTGGACGGATCGATCGTCCGGGTGTTTCGCCGCGAACCCGAGAACCGGCTGTTCGACATCAATTACATCGCAGCCGCCCGCACCGGCACGGCCGTCGTCGGCGCGCCGGAGGACCGCGGCACGTTCGCCCGCGTGTCCACGACGACCGGTACCGATGTGTTCGCCGACCTGGCGGCCGGCGTACGGGCGCTGCTGTCCGAGCGGGGAACGTTCAACATCGACCGAAAGGCCGGCCTGCTTCAGGTCGGCGATTTTCCCGAGCGACTCGAACGCGTTTCGCTCTATCTCGACGCCGTTCACGACCGCGTACACCGGCAAGTGCAGATTGACGCCCGCGTCATCGAGGTCGAGCTGAACGATCCCGATACACGATCGCTCGACTGGGAGCTGCTGGCGCGGAGCAGCGCCCAGACGGCGGGCGTTCCGGTTCGTCGCGCCCTGCCATCAACGGTTTGCGCGTCACCGACATGACGCGGTTCATGGCCGCACTGGCGGCGCAGGGAGTGTCTCGCTCCTGGCGAACCCCCGGATTCTGCTCCTCAACAACGAACCCGCCGTGGTCCGCGCCGGCTCCCAGGGCGGAGCAGCGGGCGGGCACAGTCGATCCAGCGAGCCGGACGTGACGCTCGCGGTGACGCCGCAGATTGCCGGGACGGCGTCATCATGCTGAGCATGAGTCCCTTCGTCGGCCCGCACACGGTCGATCCCGAGGGGAAGCTGCCGGCTGCTTCCTCGTATCGGGAGGCCGATACACTGGCGCGCGTCGCCGACGGGGAAACGATCGTCATCGCCGGTTTCACGCGCGACCGTGAGATCCGGGAGCGTCGCGTCGGCCCGACCGGGGGATGGTTCGGACGGTCGACGGTCGTCACGCGGAAACGGATTGAGCTGATGATTCTGCTTACACCGAGGATCCAATAGCGGTGTACGAGGATTTTTACGGATTTGCTGACAAGCCCTTCAGCCTGACGCCGGACCCGAAGTACCTCTACCGGAGCCAGTCGCACGCCAACGCGTTCGATCTGCTCCACTACTCCATCAGACGGCGCGAGGGGTTCGTGGTCGTCACCGGCGACATCGGTACCGGCAAGACCACGCTCTGCCGCGCCCTGCTCGAACAGATCGATCGCAGGACGTTCACCGCGCTCGTGCTGAATCCGTTTCTGTCCGAAGAGGACCTGCTGAAGCGGATCCTGCTGGACTTCGGCGTCATCTCGCGCGAGGAACTGAAAGCGCGAAAGCTGCCGGCCGTGAGCAAGCAGGAGCTGATCGATGCAATCAACGATTTCAGCCCGCGTGTCGACGCCGTGCTGGCGACCCTTGGCTACCCGCGGCGGGACGGAGGTCGAAGCTCGTCGCGAACGAAGATAGTGGCATTCGGCGCCTTCGCGCTCGCCCTTGGCTTCATCGGTGTGGCGATCCCGGTCCTGCTCATGGCGCCGCGCTGGCGTTCGGCGCCGCCAGTTGCGGCGGTTCTACGAGCAACCACTTCTCAACCGCCAACTGTCGCAGCCCCGATCCAGCCGGCTTCGGGACCGGCGCCTCAGGCGTCACGCCCGGTCTTCCGATCGGATCGGACGCTACCGTGGCGCTACCACGCATGTCGACGCCCCCATCTGTACTGCCATCGCCGTCCAATACCGCGAGTGCACAGGTCTCCCCGGCGAAACCAGGTTCACGGTTCCCGGCACCACCTGCGTCGTTGGCGAAGCCGGCCCCGCCTGTTCCGGCGCCTGCGGGACCTGCGTCCGCGGCGAAAACGGGTCCACCGGCTCCGGCACCGGCGTCACCTGTATCTGCGGCGAGAGCGGGCTCGAACGTGGGGACACTGGCACTAGCTGGAGCCGCGGCGAAACCCGATCCCTCCGTTTTGGCACCCGCTCCAGCCCCGCCGGTTGCGATGGGGCCTGGAATCACGGCGCCGCCGACACCAGCGCCGTTGCGATCGCCTGCGCCTCGAGCAGCCGCGACGCCGCGACCTGCGCCTGCGGCGACGGTCGCGCCGGTGGCGACTGCGCCTGGCACGCCACCGATGGCAGACCATTTCGGTCTCGCGCTCTACTACCAGCGCGTTGGAGACTTCACGAACTCACTCGCGCAGTATGAGGTGCTGCTCGAAGAGCACGAGGAAAGCGCCGAAGTTCACAACAATCTGGGCCTGCTGTACCAGGATCGCGGTGAGGCCGACCGCTCGATTTCCGAGTTCCAGCGCGCCCTCGTGCTGTCTCCACGGTACGCCAAGGCTCACAACAACCTGGGCGTTGCGCATCTGCGCGCCGGACGGCTCGAGCAGGCGGCGGCCGAGTTTCGGGTCGCGCTGACCGTCGATCCGCGTAACGTCGAGTCGCTCGTGAATCTCGCGCTCGTTCAGAAGGCGGCCGGCCGGCCGGCTGAAGCACGCGATCTTCTCCTGCGGGCGATCGCGATCGATCCCCGACATCCGGGCACGCACTACAATCTCGCGGTGGTGGCCGACGAGGCGGGTGACGTCGCCACCGCGGTATCGCGCTACCGGTCGTTCGTCAAGCTCGGCGCGGTCACCCACGGTGAGCTCGCCGCTCAGGTCCGGGCGCGGCTCGCTGTCCTCGAGACCCGAACAAGCCTCTACTAGCTGACCCATCCGGCCTTTTACCCTCGCGCACATTTTGAATAAGATGGCTGACCGGATTGGACCGGGCGGTCGGCCAGCTATTCACCCAAAGGAGAACCGGGATCATGCCCATTGAACAGGGAGCCGCCAGGGGAGGCGAGGCGCAAATCGAAGTCCATTGGAAGGAAGAGGCTTACCTCCTTCCTTCGCCGCAGTTCATCGGGCAGGCCAACCTGGTTGATGCCGCTGTCCTGGACCGGTTCAAGGAAGAGCATTTTCCGGAGTGCTTCAGGGAGTACGCCGACTTGCTCGACTGGAATCAGTACTGGCATACCACGCTGGACACGAGCGATCCGCCCGTTTTGGAAATGGTTCGCAGGCGGAACACTCAACGCCTGTTACAACTGTGTCGACCGGCATCTGCCCAAGTACAAGAGCAAGGCGGCGCTGATCTTCGTTCCCGAACCTGAGGACGAGCCCGCTCACACGGTGACCTACCAGGAAATGTTCACGCGCGTGAACGAGGTCGCGGCGGTTCTGCGCGACTTCTGCGGATTGAAGGCCGGCGATCGCGTCACGATCCACATGCCGATGATTCCGGAATTGCCGATCACGATGCTGGCGTGCGCGCGGCTGGGCGTCATTCACTCCGTCGTCTTCGGCGGATTCAGCGGGGAGGCCGCCGGGTTGCGTGCGGCGGACTCTGGAAGCCGGGTAATGATCTACGCGGACGGCTACTATCGAAACGGGAAGATCGTCGATCACAAGCCGAGCGCCGACATCGCGGTCGAAGCCGCGCAGAAAGAAGGCCAGACGGTCGAGAAGGTGCTGGTGTGGCGGCGCTACGCGGGCAGGAATCTGTCCTCGAAGCCGATGGTCCCGGGGCGCGACTACTTCATGGACGAGGTCTTGAAGGACTTCAAGCGGGCGAAGGTCGATCCGGTTTCAATGGACGCCGAAGCGCCCCTCTTTCTGATGTACACGAGCGGCACGACGGGCAAGCCCAAAGGGTGCCAGCATCGGACCGGCGGCTATCTCGCCTACGTCACCGGGACCTCGAAGTATTACCAGGACATTCGACCTGAGGACGTCTACTGGTGCATGGCTGACATCGGGTGGATTACCGGTCACTCGTACATCGTGTACGGCCCGCTGGCGCTGGCGGCCACCAGCGTCATCTACGAGGGCGTGCCCGACTTTCCCGATCCCGGCCGCCCCTGGCGGATCGCGGAGCAGCTCGACGTCAACATTTTTCACACTTCGCCGACGGCGATCCGCATGCTGCGGAAGACCGGTCCGGACGAGCCGAAGAAATACCGCTACCGCTTCAAGCACATGACCACGGTCGGCGAGCCGATCGAGCCCGAGACCTGGCGGTGGTATCACGAGTCGGTCGGCAAGAGCCAGGCGGTCATCGTCGACACCTGGTGGCAGACCGAGACGGGTGGCTTTCTCTGTTCCACGATACCGGCGCTGGATCCGATGAAACCGGGAAGCGCCGGCCCGCCGCGCTCGGCATCTACCCTGTCATCTTCGACGAGCACGGGCAGGAGGTGCCGTTCGGTTCGAACAAGGCGGGCAATATCTGCATTCGGAATCCGTGGCCGGGAATCATGCAGACGATCTGGGGCGACAGGAACCGCTTCGTGGCGCAGGTCCTACAGCAAGTACTGCAGGAACCCGGAGAGCAAGGACTGGCGGGACTGGCCCTACTTCGCCGCCGACGGGGCCCTGCTCGCTCCCGACCGCTACTATCGAATCCTTGGGCGAGTCGACGATGTGATCAACGTCGCCGGGCACCGGCTGGGCACCAAGGAGCTCGAATCGGCGTGCCTCACCGTCGACGGGGTGGCCGAAGCGGCGGTCGTGCCGGTCGTCGACGAGGTCAAGGGCCGGATGCCCGCTGTGTATATTTCGCTGAAGCCTGGCGTCTCGGATGGGAAGCGGGTCGCGGCGGAGGTCGTCACGACGCTGGAAACCATGATTGGAAAGATTGCGAGGCCGAAGGCCGTGCACGTGGTGTCGGACCTCCCGAAGACGCGCTCCGGAAAAATCATGCGCCGCGTGCTCGCGGCCATCTCGAACAACATGAAGACGGGCGACGTGACCACGCTGGCCAATCCCGAGATCGTCGAGGTCATCCGGCTGGAGGTGCAGGGAACAGAGCCGGTCTTGCTGAGGGAAGGGCCGGAGGACGTGAGGCGATTCGGCGAGGCCGAGTGAAGACTGGCGCCGCGTGCGAAATTGGCTGGTCCTTCTATCAGCGATGGCACTGATTGAAACCGTCGAACTCTGGAAGACCTACGCGATGGGCTCGGAAGAGATCCATGCCTTGCGCGGCGTCTCGATTCAGATCGAACGCGGCGAATACGTGGCAATCATGGGACCGTCAGGCTCCGGCAAGTCGACGCTGATGAACCTCATCGGCTGCCTGGATGCGCCGAGCAAGGGCTCCTACTTGCTGAATGGCAAGCAGGTCAGCCAGATGAACGACGACGAGCTGGCGCGGATTCGGAACGAAGAAGTCGGCTTCGTGTTTCAGACGTTCAATCTGCTGCCGCGGGCGACCTCTCTGAAGAACGTGGAGCTGCCGCTCGTGTATGCTGGCGTGTCGGCCAAGGATCGCGAGCAGCGCGCCAGGATGGCGCTCGAACAGGTGGACCTCGCCTCCCGCGTCAATCATCGTCCCAACGAACTGTCCGGTGGGCAGCGGCAGCGCGTCGCCATTGCGCGCGCGCTCGTCAATGCCCCGTCCATGCTTCTGGCCGACGAGCCCACCGGGAACCTCGACTCGAAAACCGGTCTGGAGATCATGGGGCTCTTCGATCGGCTGCATCACGCCGGCAACACAATCCTCCTCGTCACACACGAAGCGGACGTGGCCGCTTACGCACATCGCACAGTGCACCTGCGCGACGGGCAGGTCGAGAGCGACGTCCGGCGCGCCGCCTAGACGCGCCCCGGAGGGCGCGCGTGGCAGGTCGCGGACTCACCGATTCGCCGTGGCAGAGGTCGGAGGCGAGGGTGCGGGAAATGAAACAAGGACGCCCAATCCAGGAAGGATGGCGCGTCCTTGTGTTCGAGCGCTGTTACTTGCTGAGAATGTTGCTCGCCTGGGCTTGCTCGATGAATCGCTTCACGTCCTCCGGAAGCAGCAGGCGACGCTTTTCGAGCGCTTCGGCTGCCTTCGTCACAGCCTGCACGTACCCGTCGTGATCCTTGTAACGCTCCTCGAGCGAGAGGCGCGGATCGCCGGCGGCCGTCCGTTCCGCCTTGGTGGCCTTGAACGGGATGTGCTGACCTGCCGATTCACAACCGTCGTTCTCGCCGAACTCGGCGCGCCGCAGCGCCCAGCCGGTCGTGGTGGAGATCGGCGCCGCGACGGCCGGCAGGCGGACCCCGGCGATTTCATTGCCGTCCTCATCCACCCTCGAGACGAAGTTCGGATAGACAGGACGCTTGTCCAGCGAGGGCGGGAAGATGCTCAAGATCCCTTTGGTGGCGAACGCCGGCCCGAAGTCGAGCAGATAACGGGTCGTGATCAGCCCGCTGTAGGTCACGCCGGGAATCGTGGGCCAGCCCAGCGCTTCCTGCGGCACGACGCCGGTCTGGAAACCGGGCCGGGCGACAGCCATCGCCGCCGTCTTGTCCGATCGCCGGGGTACCGCGCTCGGCGGCGGCTCGGTTCCGTTGGTCACCCACTGGTCGAGCGCCACGAGAAACGCACGGAGCGCGGGCTCGGCGTTGTTTCCGTTCGTGAACTGCTGGCAGACGCCCTTGTTGTTGTAGTTGCCCGTACCATGCTGCAGCCCCGACATGAGGTAGAAGCGCACGTTCCTCGGGTCGGGCAGATCGTTGCCCTTTGTGTCGGTGTGCAGCAGGGAGCCGGCCTTCACCCAATACTCGTTCGCCGAATTGACCTCGATCGCGTTCGCGCAGGTCTTGCTCACAGTGCAGCGCTGGCTGCGGCCGCCCGTCCTGCCGCTCAGCTCGTCCTTCAACACCGGATAGGCGAACGGAAACACGCCTTCCGGATACAGATGATTCTGACGGTTGCGTTCGGTCCTTCCGGTCTGCGCGAACCGGTAGTTGATGTTGCCGGTGTTGCCGCCGCCGATCCAATTCAGCACGCCGTCGATGACCTTCCGCCCGCCTTCGTCCTGGTTGAAGCCCAGGGTCTGGAAGTCGTTGATGTACCGAGCCGGCTGAGAAAAGGTGACCGAAAACGTTTTCTGGATGCTGCCGGCCAGCGGATTCGGGGTCCCGGAATCGTCGGCGGCGGCGTTCCGGAGGAACGACACGAAGTCGCGCGTGGCCGCGAGACCGAGCGCGGCGACAACCGGATCCTTCGCCGTGTACATGAATTCGTAGACGTGGCTTTGCTTGAACGCCGTGCCGGCGGGCAGCAGGCGGATCGTGTTGTCGTTGACGTATTCCCAGTCGCTCGCCGGAATCGTCGTCGGCTTATCGTCCAGACGCGCGCGAACAGTCAGCGTCGCCTTGGACTTGTCGAGCGTCGCAGCCGGATACGCCAGCTCGTAGCGCACGCCTTTGGCGTTGTCGAAATTGATGTACTGGTACGAAGGTCCGGTGATCGACGAGCCATCCGGGTTCTTCGCGATCGGCACGGTGATGCCCAGCTGGCGGTCTCGTTCCCGCTCTTCGGCGGTCACCTGCATGTCCCACCCGTTCCCGGCAATGGCATAGCCGAGATTCATGAGGAAGCCGGTACCCGCATCAGCAGCCTTGGTCGGATTGTTGACGTTGCTGCCGTTGTTCATGCGGTCCCACCGCAACATGCCCCGGTTGTTGACGTCGACGAACAGCCGGTGATTGCCCTTGCTGAGGTCAATCGGCTTGAGGATGAAAATGTCCATCGAGTACGTGACCTTGCCGTTGGCATTCCGGGGGGCCAGCTGGATGTCGGTGATGACCGCGTTTCGCGGATCCGCGGGGTCGACCTCTCCGTACGCCTTGCCCAGGAGCTTTTCGTACCCGCCGACATTCCCGAACGTCCGCCCCTCCAACGCCGGAGATTCCTTGCTCGTGATCTCGATCCGGACGATCCGGGCCTCGGCGATCGGTCCGGTCAAGACCGCGCCGGCCGCGAGCGCGAGTGCGGTGCTCAGACAACGGGTCCGCCGGGTACGCATGGCTGCTTTCATGAGAGTCCTCCGCGAGTCCAACTGTTAGTCCACCTTCATGCGAAGGGGAAGTATCGCCCCGGGGCTCCGAGTTCCCATGCACCCCGGCTGGAATATCGCCAGATTCTACGCTTCGAACGAGGAGAACGCCATGCCCTCCGGTGGACGACCCCCGCAGGTGCTGAGTGCGGGGTCCGCCGTTGCACGGATGATTAATTCACGTTTTTTCAATGACTTGAGAGAGCCCTGGCAGGCAAACTCGGAACGTCCACCAGACAAGGGCAGGTCCCCGGAGGGTGTCCGGCCCCTGGCATGAACCAGCAGTCCCCTCCGGGCATCCCGAACCTACGGTGAGGGCGCTCGCTTCACCACGCTCGTTGTAACCGGGCGGCGACTGTACTTCGCGGGGTCCATCCCGCGCTCGGTCATCAACTGCTTCAGCAGCGTCTCCGTCAGCGGATAGAACCTGGCGTTCGCCGCGATCAGCATGCCCTGCGTGACCATCAACGGCGTCCATCCGGCAACATTTCTCGCGTCGAGCTTTGCGCCCTTTTCCACGAGGAAGCGGATGATTGAGGGCTGGCCCATGATCGCCGCGCCGTGCAGCGCCGTGCTGCCGGCCCATCGCACGTCGCCCATGGCGACGTTGGGGTTGGGACCGACTGTCGGGTCGAGGCTGTATTTGAGAGGATAGGCGAAGAGCAGATCTTCGCCGTCTTCATTGAACACAATGTTGCCGCCGAAGTCGGCGGTCGCATTCACGTCCTCGCCGCTCAAATCCAGCGCCAGTTTCACCGCTTCCAGCCTTTCGGCTTCGGGCGTTCCATTCAGCGGACCGGATGATTCGCCGTCCCAATACCCGAGCCCGGCGGCGGCCATGAACGGCGTGACGCCCTGGACGTTCGGTGTCTTTGGATCGGCGCCATTGGCCACGAGCAGGCGCATCAAACCCACGTCGCCATTCTTCGCCGCCAGGAAGAACGGCGTGACGCCGCTCATGATGATGTAGTCGCGCCCCGCCGGCACGTTCGGTGGGCTCTTCGCTTCTCCGTCGTCAAGGTCGAATGGAATCTCCTGCCAGGCGATCCGAACGTTTGGTTTGGCACCGCGCGCCAGCATCACCTTGGCGAGCTCCAGGCTGTCGCCGACTGGATCCGGCGGTAGACCTCGCCCGGAGCCGGGCCTCCGCATCCACGCCAGTGTGTGCAGCAGGGAGCCGCGTGAATCGGGGGCGTTCGGATCCGCACCGTTCTCGAGCAGCAGTTTCGCGATGTTGTTTTGCCCGTTGATGATGGCGAGGCCCACCAGGGAGGTGCTATCCGTGGCATTCAGGCCGGCCACACCGGACGCGACCGCCGCGCCCGCGACGTTGTCATTCGGGTTCGCTCCCGCCGCCAGCAGAAGCTTGACGATGTCGGTCTTCCCGCCGCGGACCGCGAAGACCATCGGCGAGAACTTTCCCTTCGACCGCGCGTTGATATTGGCGCCCGCTTCGATCAACGCCTGCGCCGCATCCAGATGGCCTTCGTTGACCGCCCACATGAGCGCCGTCTGTCCCCGCGAGTTCTCCGTGGCGTTCACGTTTGCGCCGTGGGCGATGAGCACCTTGAGCGCGGCGACGTTCCCCGTATTCGCCGCGGTCATCAGCGCGGTCTCGCCTTCCGGCAGCGTGGTATTGGCATCGGCGCCCGCCTTCAGGAGCAACTCGATCATCGAGGCGTTGCCGTTGATGCAGGCGAGAGACAGCGGCGTGACGCCGTAGCGATTGCTCGCTTTGACGTTGGCGCCGGCGCGGATCAACTTGTCCGCCTCCGACAAATCGTTGCGCTGCGCCGCCCGGTGGAGCGCCGTCGTGCCGTCAGCCTCGGCGCCTTTGGCGGCAGCGGGTCGTGGAGCCGCCTGCTGCGCCTGGGCCGCGGACAGGTTTGCGGCCATCGAGACAGCCACCACCCAGCCCATCAACAATGTGGCGTTGACACGCATCCTCATCCCCCTCAGGTGGTCGGAAAACGCGAGTTTGCTGATCGAAGATGATAACTGAAGGCGGCGGGATCTGCCATTGTAAACAGCCCGTCAGGCCCTATCGACAGAGCATGGGCTCGACCGAGAAGCCGGCGTCCCCGCCCGTGACCCGAAGCTGATTTTGAGCTAAGATAACCACGCCCGGAGTAGCCCCGCGGCAAGCGGCAATTTTGTCGCTTGTGGATAGGCTTATGTCACCTCCGGCGAAAAAGCCCAGGGCGGCTGCTCACCTTTGCACGTACGTCATACGCACGTAACGTTTGAGACCCTGGACGCACGTAGACATTTGCACTTAGACAAAACGAGACGTATTTGAGGTGACGAAGATGTCGAGGATGTCACGGGCGATTGTGGTGTGGTGCGGTGCGCTGCTGGCCGTGGTCGGTTATGGCCACGTCCAGGCGGCTCGGCCGGCCGACGATTTACAGCCGGTGGCCTCTCACGGGACAAGACTGCCCGCGGCGCGAGCTCAGCAAGCGCAGTCCTCGAGCCCTGCTGCGGCACCCGGCGACCTGGATCACGGCGCGGTCTTCAAGAGGTACTGCGTGACGTGCCACAACGAGAAGCTCAAGACCGGCGGCCTGCTCCTCGACAAGATGAATGTCGGCGATCTGTCCGCGGACGGCGAGAAGTGGGAAAAGGTCGTGCGGAAGCTTCGGAGCCGTGCCATGCCGCCCGCGGGCATGCCCCGCCCGGATGAGGCGACGTACGAGGCGGTTGCGGCCCGATTGGAGACGGACCTCGATCGTCTCGCCGCCAACAACCGCAATCCCGGGCGCGTGTCGCCCTTCCATCGTCTGACGCGCACGGAATACAGAAACGCCATCCGCGACCTGCTCGCGCTGAACGATCTGCCCAAGGGCATGGACCTCGAGGTCCTGCTCCCGGCCGACAATTCGAGCACCGGCTTCGACAACCTTGCGGACCTCCTGTTTGTCTCCTCGACGCAGCTCGAGCAGTATCTGTCGGCGGCCCAGAAGATCAGCCGTCTTGCTGTCGGCGACCCGACGATCCCGCCGATCATCGACACGTACCGCATGTCCACCGACTACAGCCAAGAGCTTCCCGTTGAAGGAATGCCGCCGGGTACACGCGGGGGCACGGCGATCCGCACGTTCCTGCCGCTCGATGGCGAGTACAACTTCCATATCGCGCTGTCGGGTCCACCGCCCCGGGATCCGGTGTATCTCGAGCTCAGCGTGGATGGTGAGCGTGCGCGTCTCTTCACAGTCACCGACAAGGTGGAGCCGGAGCCAGCCGTCCGTCTGGATCCAGCGCCTCCAGAGAACGCGCCGAAACCTGCGGCGAAGGCTCTGGAGCTGGACCCCGGCACCGAGATTCCGATCGATACGGTCGTCAACCGGCGGTTCGAGCGCGACAAGGCGCAAGAAGCTCGCAGAGCGGCGCTGGCCAAGGGTTTCAATGTCGTCCTTCCGTTGAAAGCTGGTCCGCGCGTCGTGGCCGTCACGTTCGTGAAGCGCCCGTCCGCGCCGGTCGAGAGTATGGTTCTCGGTCGCCGGCCCAATACCGGCCAGGGGCCGAGTGTTGCGAGCATCACGATCAAGGGGCCCCAGAACCCCACGGGCCCGGGCGACACGCCGAGCCGCCGGCGCATCTTCGTGTGCCAGCCGGCCAATCGCACCGCGGAAGCCGCGTGCGCAAAGCAGATTCTGTCGACCTTGGCGCGCCGCGCCTACCGGCGGCCCGTCACCGATGCCGATCTTCAGCCGCTGCTGAGCATCTACGATGCGGGCCGCGCCGACGGCGGATTCATCGCGGGCATCGAACAGGGGCTCGAACGCATCCTGGTGAGCCCGCAGTTCCTGTTCCGAATCGAGCGCGATCCCGCGAACGCGGCGGCGAACTCCGTGCTACCGGCTGAGCGACGTCGAGCTTGCCTCCCGTTTGTCGTTCTTCCTCTGGAGCAGTATCCCCGACGACCAGTTGCTGGATCTCGCCATCAAAGGAAGGCTGAAGGATCCAGCTGTGCTCGCGCAGCAAGTCAAACGGATGCTCGGCGATCCGCGTTCGGCGACGCTGGCGAGCAACTTCGGCGCTCAGTGGCTGTATCTGCGCGACATCGACGCCAAGAACCCCAGTCCGCGTGTGTTCCCCGGCTTCGATCTCAGCCTGATTCCCGATTTCCATCGTGAAACCGAGCTCTTCCTGGAGAGCGTGCTCAGAGAAGATCGCAGCGTGCTCGATCTGCTGTCGGCGAACTACACGTTCCTCAACGAGCGGCTGGCCGATCACTACGCGATTCCGGGTGTCTTCGGCGCCGACTTCCGGCGCGTCACCTATCCCGAGGGCAGCCCGAGACGCGGACTGCTGGGCCAGGGCAGCATTCTGACGCTGACCTCATATGCCAATCGGACCTCCCCGGTGCTGCGCGGGAAGTACGTGCTGGCGAATATTCTCGGCGCGCCGCCGCCGCCGCCGCCGGCCGACGTGCCGGCCCTGATCACCGAGAACAAGAACTCCGGCAAAGCGCTCTCGATGCGGGAGGCGATGGCGCAGCATCGCACGAACCCGGCATGCGCCGGCTGTCACGCCCGAATGGATCCGATTGGATTCGCGCTCGACAACTTCGACGCGGTGGGACGATACCGCACCGTGAGCGAGTCGGGCGATCCGATCGACGCGTCCGGAACCTTCCCCGATGGCAGCAAGTTCGAGGGCATGGAGGGACTCCGCAACGTGCTTCTGAGTCGTCCCGAGGAGTTCGTCCTCACGATGACTGGCCAACTGCTGACCTATTCCCTCGGCCGAAGCCTCGAGTACCTACGACGCGTCGGTTCTGCGAACGATCGTGCGCGACGCCCGCGCCCAGGAGTATCGCTTCTCATCGCTCGTCACCGGCATTGTCAACAGCATGCCGTTTCAGACACGTAGGGCGGTGGCGCCGTCGCCGGCGCCAAAGGTGACAGCTGATAATCGTTGAAGTTTCGAGCTGAAACCCATATACAAATCGGTGCCCTTGAGCTAGACTAGACCTTTGGTATAGGAGGAGAGACAACGTCATGATCATTAGCAAGAAGTCACTTCCCAGGAGGACTTTCCTGCGCGGCATGGGCGTCACCATGGCGTTGCCCCTGCTGGACGCGATGGTCCCGGCGCTCTCTGCCTTGGCCACCACCGCAGCCAAGCCGGTCAAGCGCATGGGATTCATCTACATCCCCAACGGTACCATCCAGGCGATGTGGGTGCCGGAGAAAGCAGGCGCTCTCGAGCTCTCCTCGATTCTGAGCCCGCTGGCTCCCGTGAAGGATCACGTGACCGTGGTGAGCGGACTCGCTCACATGGAAGCCGATTCACGCGGCGACGGCAACGGCGACCACGCCCGCGGAACCGCGGTGTGGTTGACCGGCGTGCACGCCTACGACCGCGATCGGAGCGGGGCCGCATCGGTGACCCTGGCGATGACCGCCGATCAGATCGCCGCCGCGTACCTCGGCAAGGACACGCGCCTTCCCTCTCTCGAGCTCGCTCTTGAAAATCCGACCCAGATTGGCTGCGACAGCGAGGACTGCTTCTTCTCGAACACGATTTCGTGGAAGACGCCCACGACGCCGCTCCCGATGGAGTCGCATCCGCGCGTCGTCTTCGAGCGGCTGTTCGGCGACGGCGGCAGCGCGTCGCAGCGCCTCGCGCAGTCGCGCAAGACCGGCTCGATTCTCGATTCCGTCACCCAGGAAGCCGCCGGTCTTCAGAGGACGCTCGGGACGAGCGATCGCACCAAGCTGAACGAGTATCTGGCCGCCGTTCGCGAGATCGAGCAGCGCATCCAATCGACCGAGGGCCGCGGCGCCGAGTCCGAGTTGTCGCTGCCGGATCGCCCGGTCGACATCCCGGAGACCTTCGAAGAGCACGCCAAGATGATGCTCGACCTTCAAGTGCTGGCGTACCAGACCGACATCACGCGCGTGGTGTCGATGCTGTTGGCCCGCGAGGGAAGTCCGCGCACCTATGAGAACATCGGCGTGCCGGAACAGCACCACTCCTGCTCGCACCACATCAACAATCCGAAGCTGATCGCCAGGAAAGCCAAGATCGACCAGTATCACGTCCAGCTGCTCGGCTACTTCCTGAAGAGAATGCGCGACACGAACGACGGCGACGGCTCGCTGCTCGATCACTCGATGATTCTCTACGGCGGCGGCTTGGGCAACGGCAACATCCACGACCACATGAACCTGCCGTGCCTGGTCGCGGGCGGCGCCGGCGGCGCTCTCAAGGGCGGGCGTCACCTCGCGTTCCCGGTCGCCAACAAGACCCCGATGTCGAACCTGCTCCTGTCCATGCTGGACAAGGTTGGGATCCCGACGCCGGAGAAGATCGGCGACAGCACGGGCCATCTGGCCGGCATCTAGGCGAGGCTGTTCTCACGCACGGGCTGATCGGTTCCCACCGGTCAGCCCGTTTTCTTGTACTCCAGCGCTGCACTTCTTCCCGCTCCACGAGAGCCCTTCCGTTGCGTCCCGCTTGAGCCCGGATGATCCCAGACGACGGCCGCGCCTTCCAATGCCCTCGTGTGTAGTGTCCGGCTCGAGCCGAACCTGGGGGGCCTCGTTACGTATAGTCCGGCTTGAGCCGGACCTGGGCTGCGGCGCAGGCAGCATCCTGAAACGCTGGTGAAAAAGCTGCGCGTTCCCCGCTCCGGGGGCGGTATATTTACTGCTCACACGAGGCAGACCAGCCCGGACGTTTCAACTCAGAACGCGCAGACGATACTTCAACTGGAGCCGAGGAATGAATCGAAAGCGAATTCTCGCTGCGGCAGCGATCGGCCTCGCGCTCGCCGCGATGCGGATGGACAGGAGCGCCGGAGTCGCCCAGGCTCAGCACAACGGCCAGGTGCCGAGGTTTGAATACGATTCCACCTGGCCGAAACCGTTTCCCAATGAAACCTGGGCGATTGGACCGGCCGCCGGCCTCGCCGTCGATCGCCAGGACCACATCTGGCTGGTGCACCGGCCTGGCATCCTCCGGATGAACGAGCGTTTCACGGCCTCCGAGGTGAAGCCGCCGAAGGCCGAGTGCTGCGCCCCGGCACCTCCGGTGCTCGAGTTCGATCAGGCGGGTAAACTGGTCTCGTCGTGGGGCGGCCCCGGCGAAGGCTACGAGTGGCCGGAGAACGAACATGGGATCTTTGTCGATCAGAAGGATTTCGTCTGGCTTGCGGGCAACGGCCGAAAAGACACGCATCTTCTCAAGATGACGAAACAGGGCAAGTTCGTGAAGCAGTTTGGCCGGCAGGGCAAGAGTGGGGGCAATGCCGACACGGAGAATCTGGCCGGAGCCGCCAATCTCACCGTGGACTCGATGAGCAATGAAGTGTATGTCGCCGATGGATACAGGAACCGGCGCGTCATCGTGCTCGACGCCGAGACCCTGGTGTTCAAGCGGATGTGGGGCGCCTATGGGAATCGCCCTGAGGATACCGACATCGGCCCCTACAATCCGGACGCGCCGCTCGCGAAGCAGTTCCGCCTGCCCCACAACATCGCGATCACGCGTGACGGAATGGTCTATGTGGCCGATCGCGTCAACGACCGGATTCAGGCGTTCAAGAAGGACGGGACATTCGTGAAGGAGGGGTTCATCTCCAGGAGGACCCTGCTCGCGGGGGCGGCATCCGGGTTCGCGTTGTCCGCCGACCCGCAGCAGCGCTTTCTGTACGTGATTGATGGCGCGAACCACCGCGTCTGGATCGTGCTCCGCGACACACTCCAGGTCGTCGGCCGCTTCGGCCAGCAGGGTCTGTCGGGTGGCGCGCTGAACGTTCCCCATTCGATCGCCGTCGACAGCAAGGGAAACATGTACATCGGTGAGAACTTCGACGCCCGTCGCGTGCAGCGTTTCCTGTACAAAGGGCTGGGCTCACCGAATTCTGCGGAGGGTGTCATTCCGCCGGCACGAGGCGTTCAATAAGCAGGAGTGTCAAATGCGAAAAGCTTACTTCGGGTTGCCGATTGTGTTGATGTTGCTCATCGGCGGAGCCTTGTCACATGCCCAGGATGGGAAGAAGGGTTCGCTGACTGCGCAGGACTACGTGGAGATCCAGATGCTCTACGCGCAGTACAACCACAGCATCGATACCGGGGACATCGAAGGGTACGTGGCGTTGTTCACGCCCGACGGGTCATTCAACAACAACTCGGGACATGAGGGTCTGCGCACGTTCATGAAGAACAGGAACGGCGGGACCCGCCGGCACTGGAACACGAATCTCCTTATCACGCCCACGCCCGAAGGGGCGAAGGGCGCCGTGTACCTGATGTTCGTCGACGTCGGCATGAAACCGCCTGCGATCACCAGCGCGGGTAGATACGAAGACAGCCTGGTCAAGACAGCCCAGGGATGGCGGTTCAAGCAGCGGCGGAACTTTCCGGATCCACCCGCGCCGCCCGCGTCGGCAGCGGCGCCTGCGCCGAAGACGCCGAATCCGTAGGAACGCTCGAGAGACATGGCGATTCGGGCATCTGGGACGAGTTGAGGCTGACCGAGGGAGGAGCAACGTTGCTCCTGCCTCACTGCTCCCGGTTGGCTTGGCTTACGTCGGGCGCCCACCTGCCAACGTGCCTATAGTGCGCCTGGCCACGGCCGCCGTCTCGATTCGGGAAAAGGCAGATTTCCATTCCAGGAACGGTCGCTCGAACCAGCGGTACGACGCTGTGGCGAGCAGGGTACCACCAGTTCCGATCGCATACGCCACAGCGTAACCCGCCGGGTTCGGACTCAGCACGATGCCGAAGCGATCGTGCATCAAGTAGGCGATCAGCACGAGGCAGGGCACGTGGAGAACATAGATGCCGTAAGAGATCTGCCCAAGGTAGTCACAAAGCCGGTGTTGAGCGATATGAGTGTCTTCGGATTCCGGCTGACGTTCGCGATGACGATCGCATGAAATAGCGCGTTGATCTCTGGGATGGCCGATTCGCCAATGCGCCTTTGTCGTAGACGGCGCATCGTCAGCCTGAGCCAGACCATCGATGTAGAGAAACCGTCCGAGGCCGCGCTGGTGCACGGAGGCGGTTGTTTGAATACCTTCCTCGTGCCACAGCATCCGCTCGCCCGGATAACGCCCGGCAATCGCTGTCGCAATCGGGTCGGGCAGTCGGACGCTGCTGAGGGCGAAAATAGTTGTCAGCAGCGACGCCGCGACAATCGGTAGTCTACGGCGAGCGGGCTCGATGACGGTGACAACCAATCCGGCGGAGGCCAGCATCGCCCCACCAAGAAGAATCAGCGACATGCGGCTGCCAAGTCGCGGCAGAAGAATGAAACCGCCTGCAATCGCACCGAGAACCGCACCAGCCATGTTGATGGCGTAAAACGTTCCGACTTCCCGCCCTGTTGCACCGTTCATCCCGTGGCGGCCGACCCACACCTTCAGGCTCAACGGAAAGGCAGCGCCCATGCGTATCTGATCGCGCAGAGTTCAGTTCTGCTGGGCGGATGAAGCAGTTGTTGAGCCCTTCGTGGCACAGCCGCCGGTCACAGAGCAACGGCCGGTTGGTCACGATGACGCGGCCGAATCGCGGCAGGACCGGCTACACTGACAGGTAAAGAGATATGCGCCCGTAGCTCAGTTGGATAGAGCACCGGCCTTCTAAGCCGGGGGTCGCGGGTTCGAGTCCTGCCGGGCGCGCCATTTCCTAAAGAATTCGCCGATTTCGTCCGAAGAGAAATTCGTGTCGGCGAACATACATCGAACAAAGTGATCAGTCTGGCGAGTTCGCGCCAGAACTCGCGCGATTTCCCGATCGACGGATTTCCTGAGTGATTTCGCGATGCCGCGATTTCGCACGCCGGATGACATCATGTCGAAACGGCTCGTGATCACCGGCCATGATATGCCGGAGGTCGCTTTACGGTTCCCCTGCACGAATGGCATCGTGTGCACGCGATGACTGCGCTGCGCGAACTGCGTCGTGCCGCCGATCTCTCGCAACAAGAATTTGCCGCGCTGATCGGCGTGCCCCTGAACACGTTTCGGATGTGGGACAGCGGGTTGCGGCCGGTTCCGCCGCACGTGCTCCTGCGATCCCAGGCGGCAGTGACGGCGCACATGCGGAACGCCGAACGCTTGTCGCTCGATCAGCTCGCGCGTGAGTTCGGCGTGCACGAACGTACGTTGCGGGCGGCGGCGCGAACCGGTCGGCTGCAGGTGACGTTCTCCTCACGGTCGGCGTTCGGCCGCCCTATCCGGCTCGCGACGCGAACCGCTGTTCAGGCCTTCATGCGGAAGGATTACCGACGCTATGGAGGACAGAGCCCAGCTGTTGCGCCGCTTCCGTCCGTCCCTCGTGATTACGATGCACGCCTCAAGCGCCTTCGACGTCGGTTGCGACTCACGCAGCACGATCTCGCACGCCGCATTGGGGCCGCGAACAAAGCCGTCGTGTACCAGTGGGAATCACGCCAGCGCAGACCGTCACCCGTCTTTTGGCGAACGAGCGCTTGAATGGCCGTATTCTGTCCACGGCAAACAAGGCTGCGGGCGTGCGCTGATTACGTCGGTCGGATCACGTCAGCCGGCGTTGGCCTCAGAACTCGGGATCGTCCAACCAATGGAGCGCGCGAAGCGATGCGGCTGCAGGACCGCGCGCTGCCATAATTTGGCGACGATGTTGTGACTGATCTTGAGCAGCCGCACTACTTGCGCGTCCATCACGTTGGTCAACGTCGGCTGGGCCTTGGCGGGACTTATCCAGAATGCGTGTCTCCATGGTGGGCGTCAGGATCATGAGCGGCTTGACCGCGGTAGCGCGGACGCGAGAGCCGGCTCAGAGGCGATCCTCAAGGAACCGTCGTCACCAAGTGGTTGAAATAGTCCGGACGCTCAATCGGCACCACATGCGACGTCCGTCGCCCATGATGATCTCGAATCGGGAGCCGGGGATTCGTCGGCGACCTCGCGGCAGACCCATGGCGGCGTGAGCAGATCCTGTTCGCCGACAATCACGAGGGTCGCGACATGAGATCCGCCAGCCGGTCGAGCGCGTCATACCGAAGGTACGCCTGCGCCTGCCGGTTGTAGGCCTCTGGGCCGACCGGGTAGGGGTTGCTCGTCAACAGGCTGATGGTCGCTGCACCCGCCTCGATCTTGCGCAGGAAGGCACTGGAGACGAGCCACCGTGAACTGCCTGGCCCCCCCCCCCCCCGGCGAACACCTCGCCGGGCTTGTCAGTGGCCTAGACCAGTTCCAGGGGCGAATCGGATGGAAGGCGCTCGCTCGGGCGCCGCGCTACAACCGCTCATGCTACCAATCACTGTTGACTCATTGGTGACTCCTCCGGCCCTCCAGCGCGGGGCAATTTGGGACTCAAACTAGGACAGCCCAACCTACTCTTGGAGTTGTGCATGGCGAATTGCAAATTCGTGAGCATTTCTTGGGTTTCGCGATCTTGCTAGGATGGGCCGTGCGCGATCTGGCCGTCCTGTTTCTGCATCTGCTGGCGACGGTCGCCCGACTCGCCGGTCCCGGCGGCGCGCGTTCCGTGGTCGCCGAATCCGTGCTCGTCAAGCACCAACTGCTGATCCTCAATCGGTCCCGGAAACGGTCACCCAATCTCCGCCTC
This sequence comes from uncultured Acidobacteriota bacterium, assembly GCA_963814975.1. Lineage (GTDB taxonomy): Bacteria > Acidobacteriota > Vicinamibacteria > Vicinamibacterales > CAVVIG01 > CAVUXJ01. Next base: position 101,847 of record CAWFFB010000025.1, read on the forward strand.
TCTGATCGCATGGTCGCCGGCGTGTGTGCGCTCCTCATGCGCCCGCGCCGGCTGATCCGTTCCGCGATCGTCCTGAAGCCCTCAACGCTCTTGCGCCTTCATCGAGCGCTGACCACAGCGGAAATATCGCCGGCTGTTCTCGTCCACGGTGCCGAAGAAGCCGGGCCCAAAGGGACCCAGCCAGGAAGTCATCGCCGCCGTCGTCGACATGAAACGGCGGAATCCGACCTGGGGTTGTCCACGGATCGCGCAACAGATCGCCTTGGCCTTCGGCATTCCCATCAACAAGGATGTGGTGCGGCGCATTCTCGCCGCTCGGTACCGGCCGGCACCAGACTCGGCGGGGCCGTCCTGGCTCACGGTCCTCGGTCACGCGAAGGACAGTCTGTGGAGTCTCGATCTGTTTCGATGCGAATCGGCCGTCCTGCGCACCCACTGGGTGCTCGTCGTGATGGACCAATGCACGCGTCGCATCGTGGGCTTTGGCGTGCATCGCGGCGTCGTGGATGGCGTGGGGCTGTGCCGGATGTTCAATCGAGCGACTCGAGGCCACACCCCGCCGACATACCTCAGCTCGGACCATGATCCGCTGTATCGGTTCCACCAATGGCAGGCGAATCTGCGGATCCTCGACGTGAAGGAAATCAAGACGGTGCCGTACGTGCCGCTCTCGCATCCATTCGTCGAACGGCTGATTGGCACCATTCGGCGCGAATGTCTGGACCGCACGCTCTTCTGGACGGCCGCTGATCTGGAGATGAAGCTCCTCGATTTCCAACGCTACTACAACGGTCATCGCGCGCATGCGGGGCTGGACGGGCGCACGCCGGAACCGAGCACGGATCGCGGGCTGCGCCCGCGCGAGTGTCAGTTCGTATCGATGGCAGCCGCACTGTCGTGGGCTGTATCAGACGCCGATGGCGGCGTGACGTGTGTGCGACGGATGCTGCCTGGGCAACTCCGAACGTCGCGACGTGTCGACCGATTGAATGGCCACCGTGTGCTCAGTGCCTGAGTGAGACCTCGCGCGGGCACACGGATTCGGGCCGAATCACAGCAACGCGAGTTCTTTCAGGTGTGTTTGCAGCACAATTGGGAATTCGCCACCGACAGGCTCAGCGGTCAGTCGCCGACTCATCTTTTTGGGAAGGCATCATTTGTGCCGCGCGAGCGGCGTCCCTCCGCCATCGGAAGAGTCGGGTTTAGAGCCGGCCAACCGAACTCAATCAGCGACTTTTTATGCACTTCAGCTAAGTGAATGCACGAAGGGACTTATGGTTCAGATTGTCGGATGACCGATCGGGTGGCAGCTTCGATGCATGAATTTGTAAGCCGGCCACTCTGCAGGACGATCCAACAGATCCGGCACAACAGGAGGTCTCCGTGATTCAACCAGTTTCAACGATTCACGGCTGTTTCCTCAGTAGTGTTCGCTGCGTGGCCCTAACCCTTACAGCTGTCTTCGTGTCTGTATCGCTCGCCCACAGCACACCGCAGCGGTCAGACGAGCGGCTCACGGTCATCGGATGTATCAAACGATCTGAAGCAATGTCCAGAGGACGCCTGATGTTACGCAACGATGAGCGGGTGACACAATATGTGTTGGTGAATATCACACTATCGGGCGACCGCGCGACGACGAACGGCGCCGGAACATCCCTTGGCGCGTTAATCGCACAAAGCGTGAACATGTACCGACTGGATGACTCTGCCGTCTCGGAAATTGCGCCTCACGTGGGTGAACGAGTCGAAGTGACAGGCGCCCTCGTCAACGAGCCCGAGGCACCGACCGGAACCAGCGGACGAAGAGACCAGTTGAAATCCATCGCGAAGAGTCCCTTGTTGAAGATCCAATCGTTTCGGACGATTCAGCCGATTCCGCAAGTTGTGCTCGGTAGCGCTCATGACTGCATTAGCATCGGCCAAATTGTTTTTGTCGGCGCACGTGCAGCCAGCGGTAACCAGACGCTCGTTCCTTCGTTTAGCTACGTTCGCAGGCCGTGGGAAAAGTCTCGGCCTGGCAGGCAAGCCCGTGATCAGAGGATGACCTTTGCGAGCGTCCGACTCAGAAGAGAGACGCGCCTTGCTTCGCCAAGGTGGTCGGCCCCCGGCCGAACATCTTGCGCGCCTGTGCTCGCTCGAAGAGAGGAGACCACCATGCACGCAGTCGCACGCGATGTAATGACCCCCGATCCGGCGTGTTGCCGACCACACACGCCGCTGGATCAAGTCGCGAAGATGATGGTGCAATACGATTGCGGTGAAATTCCCGTCCTCGACGTGACTGATCGACCTGTTGGCGTCGTAACGGACCGAGACATCGTGTGCCGTGTCGTGGCAGAAGGCCAGAACCCGATGGCATATCCCGCCGAGACCTGCATGTCAGAGTCTGTCGTCACGGTGCGCGCCGATGCCCCGATTCAGGAAGTGGTTTCGACGATGGAGTATCGCCAAGTCAGACGCGTCCCCGTTGTGGACGAAAACGGGTGCTGCATTGGCATCATCTCGCAAGCGGACGTCGCGTCAGTCGGACGAACGGGTCAAGTCGCTGAACTGGTTCGTGAGGTGTTCAGAGAATACAAAAAGTGGATAGCGTCCCCAACGCCAAATCGACGGCTCCTCGAAACCGTACTATCCGAAAACTCGATCGAACCGTCACGCGGCTCGATGATAGTAACGGAGGAGCCCACCAAGTCGCTTGCGGCAACGGACGGGGCCGTCAGCACCTGGTGGTGCGAGGCGTTCTGGCGCAATCAGCCGATCGTGAAGACCTTGGTGATTCCGTTCCCTGTGGTAGTGCGCCGCGAATGCGGTGAGCGTTCGGCGCAAGTGGGCTTCGCCGAGGACGACGACCCGATTCAGGCACTCCTCCTTAATCGACCGGACGAAGCGCTCCGCATACGCATTGCAGTTGGGCGCCTGGAACGGCGTCTGCACGACGCGAATACCGGCGTCGGCCAAGGTCCGTCGGAATGTGGCGCTCCATTGGTGTCGCGGTCACAGATGAGGATGCGGATCCGCGGAGTACGCCATCATCGGCACCAGTCAGCACACGAGCGACCTGGCCCACGAAGGCGTCATCCGGATAGGGCGTCGATCCCACGAGGTGCACGCGTCGCGATTCGAGATCAATGACGAAGGCCGTGTAGTACGTGACCAGCCCGCGCACGGTCCACACCTCCGTGGTGAAGAAATCCGCGGCGGCGATCGCGCCCCAGTGGGCGGCCAGAAACGTGCGCCACGACAGCGGCCGCTCCGGGACAGGGCCGATCCCGTGGGTTCGGAGGATGGTGGCGATCGTGGAGCGAGCGACGCGATGCCCCAGGTTCCTCAACGCGCCCTGGATCCGGCGGTAGCCCCACGTGGATTCTCCTGCGCCATCCGGACCGACAGATGGCGGATTTCGCGCCGCACGCCGGGCCGTCCCACCCGCCGTCGCTCTCTCGTCCACTTACGCGCGATGAGCTGCCGGTGCCACCGCAAGATGGTGTCTGGCGTCACCAGCGTCGCCACCGCACGCAGGCCTTGTCGTCCGAGGCGGTGACCGTTCACGGCGAGTCGACGTCGCTGAGCATCGGTCAGCCGCAGGCGCCGCCCGCCCAAGTGCTCCTTGAGGACGCGGTTCTCCTCCCGCAGGTACTCGATGACCTCAAGTTGGTGGCGATTCACCCAGCCCGCAAGGGTCACGAGCAAAATCCGCAGCGGGACGGCGTCGAACATGGACCGAGTCTATCTGTATGGGCCTCCGCCTGAACGGACGCCTCGCTCGCGTTCAGCGATTCCGACCGCGTCGGCCGCGACGAGGGCACGACGCGTACCAGACGGCCCGGCAGAGGTAATCCCCTTGGACCGCGCGTGCCGCGAACCCCTCTTGAGCCGGCGACCTCGGCGACGGTAGTCAGGGGGACGCCTCACCAAGCGGCGCATGTGGCCCCCCGGCCTGTCGATGACCTTGTGGATTGATGTGGAGGCCTTAGCTCAGGCCCTCGTGGCGCGGGAAGAGAAACACGCCAAGCCAGCGGGACGACGCACCAACGACCGCGCGCGCGACGGCGGAGGCTCGTTCCGGCACCCGGCCGCTGAGAGGTCGTGCGGCGAGTGGCCGTTCATCACGGTGCGGACGCAATCCCCGGTCTTCTAAGCCGGGGGTCGCAGGTTCGAGTCCTGCCGGGCGCGCCACTTTCCGAGGGTCCCGTGTGACCGAGGTGTGGCAGGCCGTCACGCATTTGCCCTTGCGAGGACATCGCCCCGGATGCCGGCGACGCGCGCGTCGAGTAACGAGGCAAAGTCCTCCGCACGAATGTCTCGCTCGCCCCATTTGCACCGCAGCACCATTGCCGCGGCGGCGCCACCACAGAGATGCTCGCTCTGAGGAAGAAACGGCACATCAAGGAGGGAGAGCGGCTCCCGTTGGGACGAAGAAGAAGGAATTGGTCGGCGACTTCAAGAACGGCGGGCGCGAATGGCGGCCCCACGGGCAGCCCATCCCGGTCCGCGTCCATGACTTTCTCGACCTCGAGCTCGGCAAGGCGATCCCCTATGGGGTCTACGACCTCGCCAACAACGAAGGCTGGGTCAGCGTCGGCATCGACCATGACACGGCGGAATTTGCCGTCAACGCGATTCGGCTGTGGTGGACCCGGATGGGCCGCCATCGCTTTCC
>CAWFFB010000026.1:0-233990 GCA_963814975.1 uncultured Acidobacteriota bacterium
CCCGGCCCAGCACGTCACGCGACGTGAAGAAAGGCTCTCGATGATACTCCAGTTCGAGAACCGGCGACGGGCCCCGCGCAATCCGTCGACGGACCTGCAGGCGCCGCTCAGCGAGGACGTCGTGCTCCGCCACGTCGAGGCGCTGCAGGCCCTGACGCGGACGCAGCCGCGCCTCGCGCGGGCCATCCTCGGCATGACGGATGGCTGACACACCCGACGGCCGACGCACCAGCGAGCGCGAAAGGCGGCGCCTAGTTGACTCGGGATGAAGCCCTCTTGCGGCTGAAGAAGCTCGGTCTCATGGGCGCCGTCCGTAAGGGCGTAACGAGCCCTGCTCGTCGAGCAGAGGCGAAGGAGAGGTACTGACGGATCCAACGCGGACAACAAGGATCTTTTGCGGCGGATCGAGGAGCAGTTCGGAGCCGCTGTTCGAGTTTCTCCACGGGCACGATCGCTACCTCTCTGCGAGCTGCCGACCACGGCGAGGTCTACGGCGTCGAGGCGCAGTTCTGGAAGAATGAGGAATTGTCTACAGTCGACGCTTCGATGCGCGGTTGGACCGGACGCGGACGCCGCGCGCGCTGGCGATTGCGTGGGCTGAGGCAGAGTGGACGGTCATCGAGAAGGGCGGTGCGTGATGGGGCGTGCGTCCCAAAGCAATAAAAGGAACCCGGACGCCACCAACGCAAATTCCCCGGGAACACGCTCACCAAGCTATACGGGAACAGCCGCAAGGCGGATGAGGCGTAACTCGTGGCCGTCGCAGCTATCGGGTTTTCAGCATAAGGGCGCCACTCCCGTCGTTAGAGCCGGTGGTACTTGCACTCTGCGTGACGGCGCGGATATCGCCATACAGGAGCAACCTTGGCTTGTTGTATGGCTTCTTCTTCGGCGTTTCACTGTTCGGCGTTTCACTGTTCGGCTCGTTCATGTGTCCCTCCTTCAGATGACGGAAAACGCCCTGGGCTTCCGAACGTTTGTGCAAATGACGGTTGAGCGCGTGGAGACGAAGACGGCGCCCATGCTATCGCCGCGTTCCGCCCAATGTAAAGCTCTCGCGAACCACGCGCGTATGGTTACGCATACGACCCACGGCGCCCGCGCCGATAACTTCTTGTCGAGGCCAGCCTCGGCGAGTGTGGGAGGTTCGGTGCCGGATCGAGACCGCACCTCGAGTTGATTACTGCGGGTGCCGCGCGCGCCAGTGTTCAATCCGATGCTCACCTTCTGTTCGGCAATCAGTTCGCACGCAGACAGCAAAGCGACGCATGCGTCGCATTTTTGCGAGGGCTGGATGATAGCCGACGAGAACGCGAGCGAGTTCCAGCACGACGATGTCGTGCCACCTGCCACGACATAGACATGGCCCTTCGGCGTCGAGTCGATGGCCGCGGTCATCGACGCGTCCGCGCGCGGCGACATCGAGCTAGAACCTCCGGCCGCCGGAGGAAGGGTGCAGGTGTCGTAACTTTACCGGGCGGTAAAGTTTACAACCTCTCTAATGTCAGCAAGTTCGTCGGCTGGGTGAAGCCGACGCGATGTCTTACCGAACGGGAAGACATATTTCGCCGCGAAGGACGCGCGCCATCCCGCGCCGGAGCAGATCACGCACCGTCAGCCGCTCACGCCGGGCCAATGCGTCGAGCTGGTCGTACTCGCGCGCGGTGAGTCTCACCGAGACCTGCTCATCCCGACGTTGGTCGGGGGCACCGGTGGACGGCCACGTCGGTGCGTCACCTCAGCGCAACCGGAGGATCACAATGGCGCGCAGGACGGACGACACAGACATGTCGTGATGGGCCGCGACCTTGATCAGCTTGTCGTGGACCGATGCCGGGAGCCACACACTCACCCCGTGGCGCGGTTCGGGCACCCGCACGGAGCCAGGCGGGCCACGACGTCCCGGCGGACGAGGCTCCGTCGTCACGTAGTCGTCGGGTGCGTGGTCCATGGAGGGCTGGCCCCATTCTGTCAAGAGTGGTCGTGGTAGTACAGGCAAGAACTGTCACAAATTGTCTACTACCTTTGTCCGGTGAGCTTCGGTACGTGAGAGAAGCGAGCTGAAGTAGAGTTCTAGAGCATTTTTCACAGCTGTCCAGTGAGCCGATAGCCGGAGTGGCGGATGTAGTTCCGACATTCGGTCGGCGTGTAGAGTGCGAGAGCCGCGGCGACGAGGGCGGTGACCTGATCGAAGGTACGCGGCCGCGCCGCTCGCAAGAAGGCTTTCAGTGTGGCGAACGCGAGTTCGATCGGGTTGAAGTCAGGACTGTACGGTGGGAGAAAGCGGAGCTGGGCGCCAGCCGCCGCGATAGCCGCCCGGACCTCCGGTTGTTTGTGCACGGCCAAGTTATCGAGGACGACGACGTCGCCGGCGCGCAACGTGGGCACCAGCACCTGCTCGCCGTAGGCCAGAAAACTGGGATTGTCGATGGGGCCGTCGAACACGGCCGGCGCGCTCAGCCCGTCCGGCCGCAACCCCACGATGACCGTGTGGGTCTGCCAGTGCCCGCCGGGCGTGTGATCGCGGAGTCGCTGGCCCCGAAGACTCCGACCATAGCGGCGAAGCAGGTCCGTCGTGACGCCGCATTCATCGAGAAAGAGGTACTGCCGCACGTCGCGGAGCGGCAGCCAGTCCCGCCAGCGGCGTCGCTGAGCCGCGACGTCGGGCCGCCGCTGCTCGTCGGCGTAGACCGTTTTTTTACGCGTGAAATCTCGCTGCTTCAGCGCGCGCCAAATCGTGGTGAGCCCCGCCGTCGTGCGGAGCGCCTCGCGGAGCTCGGCGAGCGTCGCATCGGGCCGGGCGACGACGAGGGCCGCGAGGCGATCGGCGTCCGCCGCCGCCAACGCCCGCCGGCGAAATTTCGTTTGCGGGCGCGGCGCGAACGCGCCCGTTTCCCGGCGCCGCTGCTTCAACGCGTCCACCCAGGCGCGACTGACGTGATACCGCGCGGTCAGTTCCTTCGATGACAGCCCCGCGTCTGCATCGCGGAGCACGCGCGTCCGCAAGTCCATTGAGTACGCCGCCGCCATCCGCACCCCCTGGGCGGAAGACGTACCATGGCCGCGTACCTGAGTACAAGCGGAAAAGGCTCTAACCCTGAATCGGGAGCGCGAGCGGGCGGTGAACCGCGCACGCCCCCTGAGCAGTCAGCAGCGTGAACCTGCCGACGCGCCTACCTGCATTGTGGCACGTAGTCACGCCGGCCTCACAAGTGGAGGCCGCATGCCACCCTCAACGGGTTCTCCTGGTAAAGATCCACAACGTTCCCGTGAAGAGAGAAACAACATTGTGGTGGTGATCGCCCGTACCGAAGCGATCCTGCATACGGCTCGCCTCGGACTCGAAGACGTGAAAGGAAACGACGCTCGCAGGCGCATTGCGGGGATCCATAACGTGGCGACATTCGGCCGGGCCGTCACCAACGTTCTTCAGAACCTCCGGTCAATCGCAACGGGCTTTGATGCGTGGTATCAGCCGAAAGTCGCAGAAATGGCAGGCAATCCATTGATGCGGTTTTTCTACACTGTTCGATCGGAAATCCTAAAACAGGGGGCCGTCACGGTATCTTCCGGGGTGCAATTTAGCGGGAATCTGATGGAAATGATGAAGCGCTTTGAGCCGCCGCCTCGGGCTAAGGGCTTCTTCATAGCAGACTATATCGGCGGGAGCGGATGGGAAGTGGAGACAACCGATGGAACCACTGAGAAGTATTACGTCGAGCTTCCAACTGACTTGCCGGGCCTCTGCCTCGACATAAAAACGTACCTCAGCGACGCACCCGGCGATCTACGGAATATTCCTGCGCCTGTACTCTGTCAACGTTACCTCGACTACCTTGATGCCCTGGTAAAAGAAGCAAAGATCACATTCTTATGAAGGGCCGTGTTGAATCGTCAGGCGGCGGACACCTCAACGATGTAGTCCCGTGTCGCAAGATATGAGCGATTCCCCTTGGGGACGCCATTGTTTCTCGTCGTCCTCGGCGACCGACAAGGCTCGACGTGGCCGCGGGCGTGATGCTGCGGAGACCGCCCTCACGGCGCGCGACGTTGGCCCAGGAACGACGAAGAAGCCTGTCGTTATAGCCCACCCATGAGGGCGTGCGGGAGCGGCTGGCGCGTGAACGACGTGACGCCTCAGACGCCTCGCACGAAGGGTACGACGGCCGGTTGCGGCTTCTCGTCCAGAATGGCCGTCAGGCGACGCGCCCACGTGTTGAGCGCGATCTGCTTCTCGCGGTCGTATTGGTAGCGGTTGTAGACGTGGGTTGCGCGCGGCCCTCCTTCGGCGTGGTTGAGCACTTTGGCGATGTCGGCTTGTGGCACCCCGGCCTCCGCCATCTTCGTCGCTGCCGTTCTGCGGAGATCGTGTCCGCGAAAGTCGAACGCCTCGAGCGTCGGATCGATCTTCTGCAGCTCCACCAGCACCCTCTGCGCGACACGCGCCCCGCCTTTTTTTTCATCCCCGAGCGGCCGTTTGCCGGTGCGGCCGGGGAACACCCACTCGCAGTCGTCGACGCGCGGCACCGCGTCTGAGGACCTCGACCGCTGCTGTCGACAGCGGGACCCGATGCGCGATCTTGTTCTTGGTGAGCGTGCCGGGGATAGTGAGCCAGTTGCCGTCAATGTCAGTCCACCGGAGCTTCGCGAGCTCGCCGCCCGCGTTGCGCCGTGACCAGTCGGAGGCGCAGCAGCGCGCGCATCGCGGGGCGTTCTGCTTCGCACGCCGCCCACACGAGCCGGATCTCATCGTCGGTGAGCACGCGCTCACGGGACCGCTCCGTGCCGGGTTTCTGAATCAGACTGGCGACGTTCGCTTCAATCCAGTCGCGCTCGATTGCGAAGTTCAGCATCTTCCGCACGAGCGCCAGGCACCGATTCGCCGTGATGGGGGAGCCACGTTCCGCGATGGCCTCGATCAGACGCGCGCACGTCGCGGCGTGTCAGCGCGCTCACCTTCCGCTGCTTCCACGAGGGGAGGACTTCCGCATCGAGCATCCGCTGGTCGTCGCGCCAGCTCCGTTTCTTCACCTTCGCGTGCTTCTTGATGTAGTCCTTCGCGAGGTCCGCGATGGTGTCGCCCGTTCGGGCGGCCGCGCGTCGATTCTCTTGCTTCGTGCTGGCCGGGTCGCCTCCCTTCGCGATCTTCCCGCGCTCGACGTGCGCCAGTTTTCGCGCGGCCTTGAGGTCAAGGTCAGGATACGTGCCGAGCGTGAGGCGCCGCAGCCGAGGGGCTTGGCCGGTCGATTCGTCGTTAGGCTGCGTGCGGTAGAGCAGCGCCCACGTTTTGCCCCGACGTGCTGACCCGCACCACCAGCCCGGCAGTGTGTGTGTCGAAATACTCCTGCCGTGAAGAGGTCGGCTTCACCGACTTCAGGAAACGAGCGGTGATCGCGCGGGTGGCAGGGTTCTTCTCCCTTAGGGCCAATTCTGTTACCCCAATCTGGGGTAACACTGGGGTAACAGATGGCTGGTTGCTTGGCTGTAACGCCGTGCAACGGGATGGTATCAGAAATAGCCCGTATCTATTGGATAAATCGAAGGTTAGGCGGGAATGGTGGGACGCGCTGGAATGGCCTGTAATCCTAACAAACTTGACTGGGGGTCAAGGGGCCGCCGGTTCGAATCCGGCCATCCCGACCACTTTTCGCTGTGCACGTCGTGTCGGGGTTCTAGCCGGACCTGAGCTGACAGCTTGCTAGCCGAGGCTGTCACACGTGGTGTGGCTAACGGGAATGGGAATCGAGCCGTGGTTGAACCACCGCTTTAAGGAGGTTCGTCGCGGTCCGATAGCATTCGCACGAGGCCAACTCTAGTCTTTTGCGGTCGCCGATGGTCAGATGACCCCGACGATACGTAATCAACCCCGCCTTCTGCAGCGTCCCGGCGACGACGGTCACGGTCGGGCGGCTCGCCCCGAGCATCATCGCGACGAACTCCTGCGTGAGCGGAAAGTCGCTTCTGCCCATGCGGTCCTGTGCCAGCAGGAGCCAGCGGGCCAGCCGTTGCTCGACGGAATGCATGGCATTACAAGCGGTGGATTGCATGATGAAACCGACGAGCGCCTGCCCGAAGCGGGTGACGACCTCGTAGAACGCTCCACGTCGATCCATCTCGCGTCGAAAGGCGTCAGCCGTCATCCGGAAACAGATGTCGGTCTCGCCCTGGACCATCGACAGGGCCGCCGCTGGGTTGTCGTCCAGCACCGCGGACGCGCCGATCATGCCTTCCCGTCCAACGGTGGCCACCTCCACCATCCCGCCGTCTTCGAGCACGGTCAACATCGAGAAGAATCCGCCTCCCGGGAAATACACGTGCCGAATGCGGTCACCGGGCTTGTGAACGACTTTCTTGAGCTCCAGTGGGACCAATTCGAGCGCGTGCGCGACACGCTTGTAGTCGTCGTTGGGGAGGGCGTTGAGAAGATGATTCAGGTTCGGTGGTGGTCGGTCTCGCGATAGGGATTGCGTTGAACGGCGCTTGCGCAAAATCACCACCTCCCTGACCGCCAAAAGGCGGCTGGCTCTAAGGAGGTCGTCGCGGGCCTACCTGGCCCTGTTCAGGGCAAGACAGGCGGGAGTCCCTCGAGGAGTGAGCGAGTCTATAGACGTTGTTCGTCGAAGTCGGTCAGCTATCTAACCAATCGTTTCATGCAATCCGAAGGATACGCGCAGAGCTGTTCAGGTGTGGGGGGACCCAAGTGTAAGCAACCAGACAGACGTCCACCGCCAACAACAATATTCTAACCTCTCACTAAACTACAGCTGACTGGGCTGCCGGGGGGAGAAATGCCACACCCAACGGTGATGCTCGTGGGGTCCGTGCAGGACGACCACGAGATGTATGGGGCATATTTACGGGGCGCGGCCTTCGCGGTCATCGAGGTCGATCACATAGCCGAAGCCCTGGCGTGTGCCACCGCCGTCGATGTCGTGGTCACGGACATACGAGTGCGCGGTTTCTCTGACGGCCTTGGCCTGGTTCGTCAGCTTCGACGCGACAACGCCACCAAGGGCATTCCCATCATCGTGCTGACCGCGTGCGCCTTCGAGTCGGATCGGCAGGCCGCCGAACGTGCTGGGTGCGACGGGTTCCTCGCCAAGCCCTGTTTACCAGATGCGCTTCTCACCGAGATCCGCCGTGTGTTGGCGCGGCGATTATCGCGTCGGCTCCCCTCCCGTACGAGCATCCGTCCGAAGCGGCACGCCAGTTGACCATTGTCACCGGCTGCCAAGATCCCAGGTTCCTCGCCCTTTGGGCCAAGGACTCTTTCGATCACGGCCCTTCCGCAGCAACTTCTTCATCAGCGTGAGCAGGCCCGTGGGCTCGATCGGCTTGGGCAGAAACGTCACACCGGCCTGCCGGGATTGCGTTCGACCGGGGCGTAGGGAAATCCCGTGCTGACGATTGCAGGAACGGCGCGCCAACCAGATCGATTGGCGAACGACGCAAGACTTCCGATACAACTCGATCGTCTGGCCTCCCTTGATGAAATGTCGGAAGACCCTATCTGCTTCGAAAGCGGCAACCTCGAAATCACCGGCAAATCCTGAGAGCAACAGGCGATAATGATCGGCGAGGCCATCCGGGCGACCCGCGAGGCCCAATACCCTCGCAGGGGTCGTCTGAACGGACGATGGACGACCGGTGGTCCACCGGCAGCGCCAGAATGCAGAAAGAGGACATATGCCACGCCAGATTGTAAGGACGCGGCGGATCGCACTTGTTGCGGCCATCGCGACACTGGTGATCGCTTCACTTGCGCGCGAACCCAACGCCCGGGCCCAAGCGGGCAGGCACCTGCCGGTTCTGGCCGTCGATCCCTATTGGCCGCAACTGCCCGATGACTGGATTCTCGGGGTGGGTGCAGGCCTGGCGACGGACGCGGATGACCACGTGTGGATCATTCACCGGCCCGGGATGGTTACGGAGAAGAAGGTGTGCTGCAAGGCAGCGCCGGTGGTCATGGAATTCGACCCGTCCGGCAAGCTGGTGCAAAGCTGGAGCGGTGCGGGCTCCGGGTATGAGTGGCCGCTGTTGAACGACGAGCACGGTATCTTTGTCGATCACAAGAACAACGTCTGGATCGCGGGACGCGGCGCGAACGGCAATACGGAGAATCAGATCCTCAAGTTCGATCACCACGGAAAGTTCCTGCTTCAGGTCGGCCGTCGAGGCAAGGGGACCGGCAGCAACGATACCGAAAATCTGGGCCAGCCAGCCGACATGGCCACCTACCGCGGAACGAACGAAGTCTTCGTTGCCGACGGATACGGCAATCGCCGCGTGATTGTCTTCGACGCCGACACGGGCGCGTACAAGCGGCACTGGGGCGCGTACGGAAACAAGCCCGACGACGCCGCACCAAAAACGCCCGTGCACCAGGGACCCGGCGACCCGCAATTCAACCAGGTCCACCACCTTCGCATCTCGGCAGACGGGCTGATCTACGTGGCGGACAGACTGAACCGGCGGATCCAGGTGTTCCGGATCGACGGCACCTTTGTGAAGGAGGCGTTTGTGCGCCGCGACAGCAAGGAAACCGCCGGGACCGTCTCCTCGTTCGCCTTCTCGCCGGATCCCGCTCAGCAGTTCCTCTATGTCGCCGACCAGGCGGAGAACCAGATTCTCATCCTCGATCGACAGACACTGCAGGAACTCGCGTCGATAGGACGGGTCGGAAGGTACGCAGGTCAGTTCGTGTCTCCGCACAATATCGTCACCGACTCGAAGGGGAACCTGTATGTCGGGGAAGATCTCGGCGGCCAGCGCGTGCAGAAGTTCGTGTTCAAAGGCCTTCAGGCGCGGTAGATCGTCAGCCGATCGCACCCCCGCGATGCTCCTGAGTGTCGGTCGACGCTTCACCGGATCGGAGAGGGTCTGTCGTTGTCAACTTGCGTTGATGCGCGCAATCGGTGACGATCGCCTAGGTTCGGTCTGGCACATGGGTGTTTCGGAACGGTAGGGTCTCGTGTCCACCTCGCGGGCGCTCGCGAGCGCCGACCGCCTACGCTCGTTGGTCCTGACGGTGATCGATGATCCTCGCGCGCCGGTTTCCGTCCGCAATCACTGTCATCGTCTGATGGTGGCAATCGAGAAGAACAACCCGACACTAATCGCCGAGAGCCTGGCCAGCCTGGAACAGGAAGCTGAGCGCGCCGGCTACCCGATCCCGCCATCGACCCCTGTCAGCGATTCCACAAGTAGCAGAGCGGCTCGGTGAACACCCGAGAGAACGCGGTCAGGACAACGGCGTTCGACACCACTGATCCGCCCTTCTCATGTGTGCACAGGCTCAGTTGACTGGATTCCCGCATGATCGGTTCGCACGAGCGCTGGCGATCCGGGACTGACTCCGATCACGACTGGTCGCGCAGCAGATCCTTCACGAGCGTCAGCAGGCCGTTCGGGTCGATTGGTTTGAGCAGGAACTGGGCGCCCGCCTGCCGTGCCTCGGCTTCCAGCACCAGATCGGGGAATCCCGTCATGACGATGGTCGGAATGGGCCGTAGCTCAACGCCATCAGCTGAAGTCCGTTGAAAGCGCCGAGCCGTATGTCGGTGATGAGCAGGTCAGGGTGACCGTTCTCGAGCAGGATCTTGCCTTCCTGGACGCTATCGGTCGCGACGAAGTCATACCCCCGCTCCGTTCGAGCAGCGTTGAGAGAAGGCCGCGCGTCGCCTCGTCATCCTCTACGAGCAAGATCTTCTTACGCACAAGAGCAACCCGTTCTGTGGGTGTGTCCGGGCTCCATCCCGGCCAAGCGGAATGAGGCCAGTGTAAGCCAGGTGTTTCCCAATCTGTAAGTGGGGCGTTACTCAGGCTGCCGGTGCACATTCCAGCTCAAGTCCGCGCGCCCGCCGCGCAGCCAGGGTGAGACTGGCGGATGTGATGCGGCGTCGGCTCCGTGGCCTGGTTCGAGTGGAGATCGCGCAGGCGAGGTTCAGGAATCGAGGCCGTGACCCTTGCGGGTTCGGCCGCATGCTCACGCAGGGCCCGTGTCCCGCGCTGCTAAATAAACGCGCGCGAAATCAATCACTACGGTGATGTAGGGTTGATCCCATTCACCGCCGCTCAGCGACGCCGGATACGCGCAAGCCGTCTCCCTCGAATTGAGGACCATGCCGTACGTTCTCACCAGCTCCGGGCTCAGATAGCCGACGGTGGACCCCTCGATTACCACTGCAATGGCCGTCGGATCCTGCGAGTGCTCTGGTTCCGAAACGAGCGATGCGAGCAGGTGACGACCCTGCTGGTCGAGCAGTCTCCGAAGGACGTCCTGATGATCGGCCTCTCCGATGATCGCGACCCAGTCGCGACGACGATACCCCATCGCTCGCCGCTCGCCGGTTGGCGGAACCCGGTTGTCGCCCGCAGGGCCGAAGAGCTCAACCAACGTGGCCGGACGATACTCACCGACGGAGACGGGGCGACCGTTCATCATGACCTCTTGATTGTGAAGCGGGAGGTTGATTCTAGCTGCAAGCGCCGCACTGGGGCAAAGCAAATCTGGCGTAAGATAGAAAGGGGAGGATGGCATGCAGGAGCAATCGTTGAGTAATCGGGGTCTTACCGTCGGTGGAGCCCTTGTGTTGGCCTTGTTTCTGACGATCCTGCCGGCGAGCGCCCATCACGGTTGGGGCGGCTATCAGGACGAGGACTTCGAGCTTTCCGGCACGGTCGAATCGACTGTGAGCCTTGCGGGACCGCACGCGACGATGAAGATTCGCGCCGAAAACCAGGTATGGGACATCACGCTGTCGCCACCCGCTCGCACGGAACGGGCTGGCTTGAAGGAAGGCGTCATTCCGGTTGGCGCAAAAGTGACGGTATTCGGCCATCGTCACCGCGATCCGAAGAGGTTCGAAGTGAAGACGGAACGGGTGAGCTGGAACGGTCGCCTGTTCAACGTGTATCCCGACCGCAGCTGACCTTCGGCGGCTTGAAGGAGTCCAGCGCTTGCACGGCTTCCTGACGTGGATGTACGCGTCGGCGCTGGGCCACTTCATGCGCGAGTCGGGTCCCTGGACGTACGCCATCGTCAACCTCGCGCACATTCTCGGCATCGCCGCGCTCTTCGGCGCGGTCCTCATCATCGATCTCCGGCTCCTCGGCGTATGGCGGCGAACGCCGCTGGCCATGCTGACCCACGTGGCGGTCCCGGTGGCGGCCGGAGGGTTCGGGCTTGCGACGCTGAGCGGCATCGGCCTGCTCGCGGCGAACGCGACGGAATACGTCGGCAATCCCTTCTTGTACGTCAAGTTTCCGGCCATTGCGATCGGTCTGGTCAACGCGTTCGTCGTCAGCGTTTCACCGGCGTGGGAGGCAAGCGGCACGCGCCAGCTGACGGCAATGGAAAATCGGCAGCTGGCGTTGATGGGCGCGACGTCGCTGACCTGCTGGCTGACCGCTATCGGCGCGGGGCGGATGATCGGGTACTGGTAGGCACCGCGACGGTCAACCTGCGTTCAACGGCTCCGGCCGCCGATCGAGCCGAGGACGCCGCGAAGTATTGCGCGGCCGACCTGCGATCCAATTGATCGCGCTGCGCTCTTTGCCGCCGATTCCAGCATGCCCTCGCGGTGGCCGCCACGCGGACCGGTCGAGCCGAGCAGCAGGTCGTCGAGCGTCTTCGGGAGCCCCCGCGACTCCGGCTGGGATGCCGATTTCGTCGGCACGCTCTGTTTGTCCACAGTGCGAGCGCTCAACTTCTCGTACGCCGATTCGCGATCCACAGCGCGCTCGTAATGCCCGTGCAGCACCGACCGTTTCCCAATCGCGGCACGCTCCGCGTCGGAAACCGGACCGATTTGGGAAGCGGGCGGCAGGATCCAGGCTCGCTCCACGACGGCCGGGCTGCCTTTCTCGTCCAGCAGCGACACCAGCGCCTCGCCCACCGCAAGCTCGGTTATCGCTCGCTCCGTGTCGAACGCCGGGTTCTGGCGCATGGTTTGGGCGGCGGCCTTGACGACCTTCTGATCGCGTGGCGAGAAGGCGCGCAACGCGTGCTGGACCCGGTTTCCCAGCTGCCCGAGCACCCCGTCGGGGAGATCGAGCGGATTCTGCGTCACGAAGTAGACGCCGACGCCCTTCGAGCGGATGAGCCGCACGACCTGCTCGATCTTCGCCGTCAACGCGGCCGGCGCGTCAGTGAAGAGCAGATGCGCTTCGTCGAAGAAGAACACGACGACCGGCTTCTCCGGATCTCCGACCTCGGGCAGGCTTTCGAACAATTCACTGAGCATCCACAGCAGGAAGGTGGAGTACACCTTTGGCGAGGTCATCAGCCTGTCGGCGGCGAGCACGTTGACCATCCCGCGGCCGCCGTCGGTCTGAATCAGGTCCGCGACGTCGAGCATCGGTTCGCCGAAGAACCGATCGGATCCCTGCTGTTCGATCTCGAGCAACCCCCGCTGGATCGCGCCGATCGAGGCCGCCGAGACGTTGCCGTAGCCGGTCCTGAATTCCGCCGCGTTGTCGCCGACGAACTGGGTCATGGCGCGCAGATCCTTCAGATCGAGCAGGAGCAGGCCCTTGTCGTCGGCGATCTTGAAGGCGAGCGCCAGCACCCCCTGTTGAACGTCGTTCAGATTGAGCAGGCGCCCGAGCAGGAGGGGGCCCATGTCGGAGATCGTGGCGCGCACCGGGTGGCCCCGTTCACCGAACACATCCCAGAACGTCACCGGAGATCCCGCCCATTTCGGCTCCTCGAGCTCGAGCTTCCGCAACCGCTCTGTCACTTTCGGTGTCGGACGTCCGGGTGCGGCGATTCCGGACACGTCGCCTTTGACGTCGGCCATGAACGCCGGCACCCCGATACGCGAGAACGATTCGGCGATCAGTTGCATCGTCACCGTCTTGCCTGTACCCGTTGCTCCGGTGATGAGGCCGTGACGATTGGCGAATCCGGGCAGGATCGAAAGATCCTTACCGGTCGAGGTCCTGGCAATGGGCAGCGGATGGGCCATGGTTTCTCCAGCGAGACGGCCAGGGTACATGACTCCAGGCCTTCGTACGCGGTGTTTGGCTTCAGCCAGACAGTTACAGTCTGCCTGAAAGCGGATATTACGACCTTATCGACATATGTTCGAGTTGTCTCGTCGTGTCGGGCTCTCCTCCTTCGCTCCGCCCGGTTGCTGCGAAGCTACGGCGAGACCTGATCGACCCGCCTCCGCCAAGGACACGGCGCGATCCGCCGAAGCTTCAGCGGCGGCGGGAGCGCGAAGGCTGGCAGCCGGACGCGATATTTGCCTGGCAGGGCGGTCACTGCTCAGAGGCCTCCTCGTCGCCGCGAGCCTCATCTTCGATCCAGCCGCGATCGGCGTGGCGGAATGTTCTGATCGAGGATTCGGCGAACGCACCTCGAGCATCGTCCCATGCGTGGCGGGCGACCCTGATGCGAGGATGCTCGATGCTCAGCACGTTGAAAGCGTTCGCCTCTCCTCGTTGACGGGTCGAGAGCGTTCCAGCCTGAACGACCAGTGCGTTGTGCCCGGAGATCTTATAGCGTTCCGCTGTTTGGCCGATGTGGCTCACGTGGAGGTGTCCAGCCAGGAAGAGGTCGGCGCCGGCCGACGCCAGGTGTCCCATGGCCATCTTCGCCCGTCCGACAAGATGTTCCGACGCGTAGTCGTCCGGTAGATCGAACGGGTGATGGGTGACGATGATCTTGACAAGTGAAGGCGGCAGTCCGCGGAGGCGCTCGACGGCGCGGCGGACCTGCCCCGAGTTCAGCCGGCCCCGCCCGAAGCTCAGCGATCGAGCGCTGTTCATTCCGATGGCGACGATTTCATGATCAGCATGCACCGGTTCGAGATCCCGCGCGATCAAGCGCTGGTAGCGCGCGAACGGTCTGAACACACGCCGCGCCACGTCGTAAAGCGGCACATCGTGGTTTCCAGGCACGACGAGCCGCGGAAACCGCAGAGACTCGAGGAACCGGTGTGCCTCTGCGAACTGAGACTCGCGGGCCCGCTGGGTCAGATCGCCGGAAATCGCGACCAGGTCCGGGGCGATCGCGTCGATCGTCGCAATCAGCGGCGCAACCAGCCGCTGATCGAGACGGCCGAAGTGCAGATCCGAGAGGTGGACGATGGTCCGCATGTCAGCGTGCGGGCACGATGACGGGCAGTGCGCCGGGCAGTATGCGGTACCGCAAAGGAACCGTCATGCGCATCACTTCGCCGTCGACCGCCACTCGGATCGCTCGACTCGCCGATGTCCCGACTTGCAGAGCGTGGGTGGCAAAACACTGGAGGGCGCTGATGGTCCATCGCTCGTCCCGCCAGCGCCAGCGCGAGCAGCTTCGGCAGATCAGGTCCGCGCAGTCGCGGCGCGAGGTACGCAGTACAGGCTCCCGGCTTCAAGCGTGAGGCGAGACCCCAGGCGCATGCCTTCAACCTGATATTCATTGTTGCCGACGAACAGGAACGGTGTGACCGCCGTCTTGGTGAGCGCGTCCGTCTCGAGATGCACGCGCACCCCGCGAGAGTGTCGAAGAATCCGCGCCGTCGCCAGTGCAAAGGCGGTCCATTTCCGCAGCCCCTGACGCCGAAGCTCCTCGCGCTCGGCCACGATGTCGGGATAGATCCCGATCGACGAGTTGTTCACGAATATCCGATCGTTTACGGCGCCAACGTCGACGCTCCGGTGGTGACCGGCGATGATCGTCTCGACTGCGGGTTCGAGCTTCAGAGGGAGGCCCATGTCCCTGGCAAAATGATTGAGCGTCCCGAGCGGCAGCACCCCCAGGGGTGTCTGAGATCCGACCAGACCGGCTGCGACGCTCCTGATCGTCCCGTCCCCGCCGGCCGCCACGACCGCGGCAGCGCCCGCCTGGATGGCGGACCGGACCACCTCCGCTGGATCAATGCCCGACTCAAGCAGGACAATTCGTATCGACGCACCGGCTTTGGCAAAAAGCTCACTGAGCCGGCCGGGCATGTCCTCGTCGTGTTTCAACCCTGCGGCCGGATTCAGAACCACCGTAATCACGCGTTCACGTGAACCTTCCAGAGGTTCAGGATTGCGACCCCTTGAACCTCTCGGACCCCTCGACCCCGTTGAACCTCTAGAAGTCTCCCCGGATTACACTGCAATGAACAAGCCCGGAACCTGGAGACGGACGTCGCGTGACGTGGAGAAGGGGGAATGTCGAAAACCGGTGGCAACGAGTTGGAGCTGGTGCTCAGGAAATGGCAGGAGACAGCGGCTACCGTCGCAATTTCCTGCACGGGCAACGGCATGCGCGTCGTGTTCTCGGGGCGCATCCGCGAGCCTCGAACAGGCGTCTGGATCATCGGCAACGGACGAGTCGGCGTGTCCTTTGACATGCGGCACACAACAGGCCGTCTCGGCGATCCGATGGAGGTTCCAGTCGAAGTAAGAGAGTGTGTCGGGACCGAATTCACGACCGCGATGGCGCTGCTCCTCGAAACCGGCGACGAATGCTGGCTTGGGGAAGTGCGCGCGGTCGCCTCCACGTAGTCGCACACAGAGGTGACGGCGGAAACGAGGGGACTGGCGGAGCAGGTTTCCGGGGTTATTCTTGGCCGTGGACGGGCAGGACGGGGGAAAGTAGGGGACGGGAAGGGCAGGAGGACGCGTGGACAACAAGCTGCAGCGGCGGGCATTCATGAAGGGCGCGGCCGCCGGCGCGCTCACGATCACGGTCGGTGGAATTGACGCCTTCAGGGCCGCGCGCATTGCGCATGCGCAGGCGGCGCCGTTTCGCGTCTTCACGGCCGACGAAGCCGGGACGATCGAGGCGCTGGGTGAAACGCTCGTGCCGGGCGCCCGATCGGCAGGAGTCGCGCATTTTGTCGATCACCAGCTGTCGCTGGCGCCAAGCGAAGCGCTGCTCGAGGCACGGATTCTCAACATCAGGCCGCCGTTCGTGGAGTTCTACCGGAGCGCCATCGGTGCCGTCGACAGGGCTTCGCACGCGCGCCACGGCCTGCGGTTTGCTCAGCTCACCGCGGATCAGCGGCACCAGGTTGTGGACCTGATGCGGCAGGCCAGGCTCGACGGCTGGCAGGGCCCGTCCGGGCCGCTGGTCTATCTCGTGACGCGCAGCGACGCTGTCGATGTGGTCTACGGAACAATGGAAGGCTATGCCGCCCTCGGCATTCCCTATATGCCGCACATTGCGCCGAAGCAGAGGTGGTGAGGATGGCTCCGCTTGAACAGGTCGATGTCGTCATCGTCGGCGCCGGCGCCTCCGGCTCGGTGTATGCCGCGGCGCTGGCCAAGGCCGGAAAGAAAGTCGTGATCCTGGAGCAGGGTCCTGATTGGAAGCTTTCCGATCTCATCAGCTCGGATTTCTGGGGGCGCCGGATCAAAACGGCCGGGGCGCCCTTCATCCTCGAAGGCAAGAACCCGTACACGTACGCGTATCAATCGGGCAGGGGCGCCGGCGGCGCTGCACTGCATTACTTCGCCAACTTCCCGCGCCTCTTGCCCAGCGACTTCAAGATCAAGAGCGAACACAATCGCGCGCTCGACTGGCCGATTTCCTACGAGACGATTGCGCCGTATTACGACAAGGTCGCGCAAGACATCGGGGTATCCGGCGATGCCGCGGCCGAGGAGAAATGGCGGCCGAAGGGGCAGCCTTATCCGATGCCGCCGATGAAAACCTTCCGAAACGGCGATATCTGGTTGAAGGCCTGCGAAGAAGCCGGCATCCGGCTGGTTCCTGCGGCGGTAGGGATGAACTCGATCCCCTTCAAAGGTCGGCCGGCGTGCGTCTACGACGGCTGGTGCCATGTCGGATGTCCGACCGGCGCGCTGGCCAATCCGCTCGTCACCTACCTGAGCGAGGCCAAGAACGCAGGCGCCGAACTACGTCCATGGAGCGCCGTCACGCGCGTCCTCACCAACGCCAAGGGCGATCGGGTCACGGGCGTCGAATACTACGATCGGCAGAAAGAGAAGCAGTTCCAGCCCGCGACCGTTGTCGTCCTCGCCGCCTGGTCGGCTGAGAACCCGCGTCTCCTGCTCAATTCCGCGACCGGCAGGCACCCGAAGGGACTCGCCAATTCAAGTGCTCTGGTCGGCAAGTACATGATGGCGCACTTCAGCTCGGGCACCTGGGCGATCTTCGACGAGGACGTGCAGAACCACCTGGGAACGACCGGCGCGCAGTACATGTCCTACGACCGCTACGGCAAGACAAGCCACAAAGGCGCGTTCGGCAGCACGTTCATCGTGGCCGGGTCCGCGTTGAAAACGAGCGACATCGGGGGCTTCGCCAACGCGCGCGCGGATCTCTTCGGTCCCGAGCTACATGCGTTCATGAAACGCGCGGTGCGCGGGCTCACCCGGATCAACGCGTTCGGCGAAGCGCTCCCGAACGTCGAGAACCGCATCGAGCTCGTCGGCCGGAAGGACGAGCTCGGCATGCCGATGGCCCGCTTCATTCACAGCTACGACCAGGACGCAATCGGCGTGTGGAACGGCAACTTCGAGGAGGGGCTCAAGATCGCCAAGGCGGCTGGCGCGACCGAGATGTGGTCCGCGCGCGGAACCATGCCGACGATTCACCTCATGGGTGGGACGATCATGGGCACCGCCCCCGGCAATTCGGTGGTCAACAGCTACGGACAGACGCACGAGGTGCCGAACCTTTACATCGCCGGCCCTGGCATTTTTCCGACGGCAGGCGCCTCGAACCCGACGTATACGATCTTTGCGCTGTCCCAGCGCGGCGCGGACCACCTCGCGGCGACGTGGGGAACCGTTGCCACCTGATTGCGACGAACCCCTTCGGCGTCCTGGACGGCCGTAATTCGGGCGATTAGCGGATCACTGCACTGGCAATCCCAGCAATCGTGCCGGGTTCTTCTTGAACATGATGTCGAGGTCGGCATCGGTGAAGCCGTGCTCACGCATCGCAGCGGCGAAGGCCCCCACACCGTCCAGCCCGGCATACTCCACCGGGAATTCGTTCTTCGTCCAGAATTCAGAAATCAGGCAATGTTCCGGTCCAAGGGCCCGAATGTTGTCCACGCGCCCGCCTTGCAGGGCATTTCTGAAATCGACCTCGATAATCGCGCCGAGCTTCGCGGCTTCCTGCATTTGCGGCAAGGTCATCTTTCCGGCCAGCTCCATCGGATGAGTCGCGATCATGCGCTCCACGCCCTGACGGCGAGCCTCGCGGAACATCATCAGGGCATCCTCGGGGGCGATGTGACCCGATGCGAGCGCCAGTCCATGCTTGGCGATCACCGAAATCACATCCTTCACTTCCGGGAGCAGCGTGCCACCCTGCGATACGCGCACGAACGCCCGGTTCGGCTCCTTCGAGGCGCGCGCCTCGGCCTCGGTATCGAACGCTGGCATCCAGACCACCCGTCCGATGCCTCCCTTGGTTTCCGTCGCCATGAACTGCACGGCGGCCACGTTGATGCCGCCATTGCTCCGGTTCAGAACGATTCCACCGAAGACGTCGAAGTCCGGAACCTCGAGACGAACGACGTACGCCAGCCCCGCGGTAGGCTCGTTATGGTGCTTCATGACGAGCGCACGCATGCCGCGCGAGCGCGCCAGCTTCACCGTCGCGACATCCCCCCTCTGGTAGAATTCGCTACCCCTGTGGCTCGCGTCGACGTGCCAATGCATGTCGATGGCGCCGCGGAGCAGCCGGGCGCCGTCAGCTTCTCGACGTGATTGACCGGCAACCCCGCCCACGGATCTCGCATACAGACCAAGAGCGGTGAACACCGCGAGTAGGAAGATACCCAATGTCCCGGGTTTCCATGTCGTGGGCATTGTGACGAGCCCTCCGGAATCACACGGTGAAACGGCGCTGAATGGTCGATGCGTCGACAATAATACTCCAGTGATTCTGCGCGACGGTCCACGGATATCCATTTTCGCGGCCGGCAGCATCGGGACCGTGACGTTCGCGATCCGTTTAGGTGCGCTCGCAATCGTGCTGGCTTCGGCCAGCGCCGCCGCCGGCCAAACGACTCGGGAGCTCCGTTGGGCGGGGGACCCGGAAGGCGGTGCGCCTTTCGTTCAAGCCGATCCTGCGCGCCCCGACGAGGTGGAAGGCTTCGACGTCGACATCGCCGCACTCCTGGCGCGCGGTCTGAACCGCATTCCACGGTTCATCCCGATCACGTTTACCTCGTTGGACCAGTCGATCGAGCGTGGCGACGCCGACCTCGGCCTCAGCGGCATCGAGGACACGCCGGCGCGTCGCGCTGCCCTGGCCGTGACCATTCCGTATTACGAATTCCGGGAGGTGTTGAGCGTCCGCGACGCCGATCGGTCGCGTCTCCGGACGCTGGCCGACCTGCGGGGCAGGAATGTCGGAACACTCGGCGGGACGATCGCCTACGAAATCCTGCTGCGCGCCGAGCGCGAGCATGGCATTCACGCGGTTTCGTACGACGACGATGTTCATCCGTACAGCGATCTGCTGCTCGGGCGTCTCGATGCTGTCCTGCTCGACGATGTCCTGGCGGAACGTCGTCGCCGTGCGACGGCCGGGTTCACCGTCCAGCCGGAAACGGTGGCGGTCGGGCATTACGTCGGCGCACTGGCCGCACGCAACGCCCCGCTCAGAGATGCGATCGACGAGGTGCTGCGTACGGCGATGCGCGACGGCAGCCTGGAGCGCATCTTCCGCAAATGGGAGGTCTGGGACGATGACCAGCCGAGGCTTCACGCGCGCCTGCTGGCTGGCGTGGAAGTTCCGCCCGTGATTGGGCTCGATGAGGGAATCGGGGTCCCGGCGATGTCGCGATGGAAAGCGGCCCGGCAATACATCCCGTCGCTCCTGCGTGCCTCTGTCGTGACCCTGGTCCTGTCCTGCCTGGCGATGGGACTGGCCGTCGGCCTCGGGGTACTCATCGCGACTGGCAGAGTGTACGGGTCACGTCCGGTGCGGCTGGCGCTCGCCGGATATGTCGAACTGGTGCGGGGCACACCAATCCTGTTGCAACTGTTCGTCCTGTACTACGGTATTGCCGCGGTCATCCGGTTGCCGGCGTTCGCGGCCGCGCTCCTCGGCCTGGCACTGAACTATGCCGCGTACGAAAGCGAAATCTACCGTGCAGCGCTCGAAGCGGTCTCGGTCGGCCAACTCGAGGCCGCTCGGACTCTTGGCTTCAGCGAGCGGCAGATTCTGAGGCTCGTTCGGGGCCCGCAGGCGTTCCGGCTCGCACTCGCGCCGATGACGAACGATTTCGTGGCGTTGCTCAAGGACTCCTCGCTCGTGTCGGTCCTCACAGTGGTGGAGCTGACCAAACAAACACAGATCTTCGCGACCAATCTCGGAAGCTGGGTCATCCCGGGCATCCTGTGCGCGGCGCTCTATCTGGCGATGTCGTTGCCGCTCGCGGCATGTGCCCGCCGGCTCGAACTGCGCTGGAAGACGGTGCCCGCATGAGCCCCACCATGCTTCAGGTGCGGGATCTCCGGCTGCGCCGCGGCGCGCGTCAGATCCTCGCGGGCGTCGGATTCGAGGTATTTCGTGGGGAGCTGGTGGCGATCATGGGTCCGTCCGGCTGCGGAAAGACGACCATCCTGCGAACGATCGCCGGGCTCGAGCCGTTCGACGCCGGCCATATCGCGCTCGGCGGAGTGAGGCTCGAGGGGGGCACGCCACCGTCGAGTGACACGCTGCGGACACTTCGCCGGCAGGTGGGGATGGTGTTCCAGTTTCATTGCCTGTTCGAACATCTCTCTGCTTTGAGCAACGTCTGTCTGGCGCCGGTACACGCCCACTGCGTGGCTCCGCCGGATGCCGAGAGGCGCGGCCGGGCGCTATTGAGGGCGTTCGGCGTCGAACACCGGGCCGACGCCCTGCCTCGCCAGCTCTCGGGCGGCGAAGCGCAGCGGGTGGCCATCGCCCGCGCGTTGGCCGTCGATCCGCCGGTGCTGCTGATGGACGAGCCGACGGCGGCGCTCGATTCCTCCAGGAAGAACGATCTCGGTGAGCTGCTGCTGCAGTTGCGCGCCGAAGGGCGCACGCTCGTCATCGCGACGCATGATCACGAGTTCGCCCGCGCTTGGGCCACGCGGGTTCTCGGCCTTCGAGATGGCCTGATCCATGAACGCTGAACGACACTATGTCCCCGGGACCGGCGGCCAGGATCAAAGGTGATTCGGCAGAAAATTCCCGACGGCCATCGACAACCCGTCCGCGGCGAGATTAGCGGCGCCCACAATCAACACAGCCGACTGTGACAGCGATCCACCCGCGACGCCCGCCACAACCGCGAACGTCGTGATGATGCCGTCGTTGGCGCCATAGATGAGGTCCCTGATGTAGTGGCGCGCGATACCTGCGGCGCCGTGCGGCTCGACATGAATCGACAGCCGCGACACCGATGGTCTGACCGATCCCTGCATCCTCAACGTCCTGCTCAGCCTTCAGCGAGAGACAACCGCCGGCCTCCCGTACGATAAGATTCAGCCGCAGCTGGTGTGCTGCGTCGCGCCCTCGTCAGCGCTGCGACGAAACCTCTTCAATGTGACCAGCCCGAGCGTACCATGATGGAGGGCGGCACCCGTATCGAACGTCTCGAGAGGTACTTGTATGACCTGGGCGCACGTTCATCTCGCCGTTAACCATCTCCCGGTCGTCCTTGTGCCGGCAGCGATCGCGATGCTGGGTGTGGCGTGGGCGAACAAGAGCGCAGAGCTCAGGAAGGCCGGGCTGGCGTGGCTGGTCGTCGCTGCGGTGACTGGCGTCGGCGCTTACTTCACTGGGGAACCGGCGGAAGGCGTCGTTGAGGATCTGCCTGGTGTCTCGAAACCCGCGATCGAAGAGCACGAGGAAGCGGCGATGCCCGCTGCGGTGGCCACGGTGACCGTCGGCGTGGTCGCGCTTGCCGCCCTGATGATCAGCCGCGGACCAGCTCCAGCGCCCGCGTGGATGCTCGTGGTCACGTTCGCGCTAGGGCTTGTTGCCGCGGCGCTGATGGTGTGGACGGCGAATCTTGGCGGTCGAATCAGTCATCCGGAAATCCGCGGCCCGTCCGCCACCACGCTGCCGCCAGCGTAAGAGTCTGAATGCGCTCGTAGCCTGACGCGCGTAGTGTCCGGCTGCAGCCGGACCGTGACCGAGGTACCGCGACGGTAAACCGATCGGAAAGGGTTCGCCTGAAAGGGACACTGTGTACTTTGGTGGCGCGACGCACTTTGTGGTCAGTCGCAATCGGCATGGAACCCGGACTCAGGAGGTGGACGCCCGCGGGGTGACGCGCATGCCCTCCCGCAGCGTATCGGGCGGATGAAGGACAATCGGCAGCCCGGCTTCGAGCCCCTTGTTCACCTGCGCTTCGCTGGCGCTGCGCTGGCCCAGTTCCACGAGTGTCGTGCGCGCGCGCCCACCGTCAATCACAAACACCGCCCATTTCTCGCCGCGACGGAAGAGACTGCCGACCGGCACCTTGAGGACGTCTGGCTCCTCCCAGACGACGATCCGAACCTCCACGCGGTAGCTGTCGCCCAGGGCCCGAGCGGCGTCGCCCGCATCGACGAAATCGATGATGACGTTCACGCGCTGTTCCTCGACGCCGAGCGCCGACACCTTGGTGAAGCCGGACGGCTCGACGAGGCGTACGCGGCCCTCGAGCGTGCGGCCGCCGCCCCATTGCTCGACCAGCACGCGAGCGTTAGGCCGGACCCGGACGGCGTCGGTCGACAACAGGTCGGCGACCACTTCCAGGTGATCGAAGTTGCCGACCTCGATGAGCGGTTCGCCGGCTGGAACGACAGCCTCGCTTTCGCGCATTCGCTTCAACACAACGCCGTCGATTGGAGAGACGATCTCAATCGGGCGGCCACCAGCCGCTGGCTGCTGAAGGCGTGCTCGGGCGACCTGCAGGTCGGTACTCCGCGCGGCTGACATTGAAGTCGGTGGCTCTCAGGGCCTCCTCGGCTGTCTTCAGTGTGGTCTGTGCCACTTCGAGGTCGTCGCGCGAGATGGTGCCGGAGTCGGCCAGTTCCTGTTGCCGGCGCAGCGACGATTGCGCGCGTGCCGAGGCCGCAGCCGCACGGGCGCGCTCGGCGCGTGCCTGGCCCTCGGCGGCCCGCGCCGACTCCACGGCGGCGGTCAATTCCGCCTGCATACGGGTATCGAGCAGCGTTGGCTGCGCCGGGTTGATCCGCGCGAGCACGGTGCGTCCGCGCACCACCGGATCCCCTGGCTCCAGCTCGATCCGCTGCAGCCGTCCGGCCACCGGCGCCGACACCTGGAACCGCTCCCTGACACGCGTCTGTCCTTCCTCGTCGATGGTGACCTGCAGGGGACCGCGTTGCGGTTGGGTAACGTCGACTTCAATCGCCTCTGGCCACAGCGCTACACCAAGAATCACCAGAACGACCAGCGCCGTTGCCAGAATCCGCCAATTCGTCAGCCATCGCCACATACAGTCGGTCTACTCCCGGATTTTCAGGACCGCCACGAGATCGAGCCGGTCGAGGCGCCGTCGGACGACCAGCCCGGAGATGAGCGTGGCAACAATGATCGTCAGGAAGGCCCACGCGAAGGCGGCGCGAGAGACGACGAGCGGAAAGCGATAGACTTCGCTGTCCACGGCGTGAACGATCGCCGCCGCCAGTCCGTAGCCCAGCAGCCCTCCGACCGGCAATCCTCCCATCGTCAAGAGGGCGAGTTCGCCGAGCAGGATGAGAGAAATCTCAGTGCGGGTGAAGCCGAGAACGCGAAGGCTGGCCAGCTCCCGACTCCGTTCGGAGAGAGACACACGCGCGGCGTTGTAGACGACGCCGAACGCGATGATTCCCGCGAAGACGACGTTGAGGGATATCGAGAGATTCATGTTCGCCGCCAGGATGTCCCTGAAATTCCGGATCACCGCACGCTTGAAGCTCGCCCCGGCGACGGCAGGCAGCCGTTTCAAGCGGTACGATAGCCCCGCCTCCTCATTGGCGTCGATCAGCAGCGCGGCGCCCGAGACGACGTCACCCTCGCGCAGCATCCGGTGAAGGGCAGCGACGTCAACGTATGCCGACAAGCCAAGCACATCGTCGACGAGGCCTGCGACCGGCAGCCGAAAAACGGGCCGGCGCCCTTCCAGGACTTCGATCGTGACGGTATCGCCTGGTGTCACCCCGAGGACCTCGGCGAGGAGCCCCGAAAGCACGAGGCCCATCGGCGGCACCCTGACAGCCAGCCCTTGACGGTCGACCACCCGGCGCAGCCGGGCATCGGGCAAGGCGCCGGTGATCGCGAGGTTGCGATGTCGGTGTCCCGCGCGAATGCGCGCGGCCACGACGCGCTGTGGTTCGACGGCGATGACACCCGGCAGGCGCGCCAGCGCGTGCCGGACATCGGCCGATCGCGGCTCGACGAAGGAGACCGTGACGTCCTGCCGTTCGGCCACCGAGAACTGTGTGGTAATCAGTTCGTCCATGGCGTCAATGAACACAAAGCCGACGACGAGGATAGCCGCCGCGAAACCAATGCCGACGATGGACGCGGCCGAGCGGAATGGATGGCGCGCGATGTTGCGCAGTACCATCCGGCCGGCGTTGCCCAGGTGGCGCGCAACCCACGGCGTTTCAAACAGGCTTCGCCGGTAACGAGCTGGCGGCTCGGGGCGCATCGCCTCGGCGGGTGGGATGCGGACGGCGCGGCGGACGGCTGTAAACGCGCCCAGGCTCGCTGCGGTCAGGGTCATGGCGGTCGCGCCAAGCACGACGCGAGGGGCGAGCCAGTACTGCAAGGAGGGGAAGTGGAAGAACCGGTTGTAAATGCCGATGATCAGCTCTCCGAGCCAGGCGCCCGCCGCGACCCCGATGAGCACGCCGAGGCCGGCCATCAACAGGGCCCATTTCACGTAATGCCATGCGAGCGCAGCGTTTCCATAGCCGAGCGCTTTGAGCGCCGCGATTTGCGGCCGTTGCAAAGCGAGGGCGCGCGTCAGGGCGACGTTGAGGATGAACGCCGCCACGCTCAAGAAGATGAGCGGCAGCACGAATCCGAACGTTTGCAGCTGAGCCAGCTCGTTCTCGAGGGTCCAGTGTGAAAGCTGCAGGGCCCGCGGGATCGCGCCGCGGCCGCCGTATGGTTCGAGGAGCCGATCGAGGTCGGCGATGACGGCGTCGGGCGAGGCCCCGGGCGAGAGAGCAAGGACGACATCGTTGAATGCCCCCTCCATTTCGAATGCGCTCGCCAGCGCCCGGCGCTCCATCCAGAACGTGCCGAAGCGGCGATCGTCGGGAACGATCTCGCCGGGCCGGATGCTGTACACGTGCTCGGGTGAAAGCGCGATGCCTACAATCGTCAGGCGACGCAAGCGGCCGTTGATGACGGCGCCGACCTGATCCCCCAGGACGAGCCTGTTCGCCGTGACGAACCCTTCACCCGCGAGCACTTCGTCGGGGCGGCTCGCGTCGATCCAGCGCCCGCTGCGGAGAAAGACGTCGTTGACCGGCGGCCGCCGGTCCGCGGCCACCGAAACGAGCAGTCCGCTCGCCGGATCGTCGAGGCCCTGCACGTCGAGCGTCACCATGGCAACGACGCGCGCGTCGATGTCGGCGACGCCGGGTATGGTGGCGATGCGATCCTGGAGAGACAAGGGCGCTCGCTTCAGGGAGGCGAACACATCGCCAAACCGCTGGCGCTCGTAGTAGGCCTGCTGGGTTCGTCGCAATGAATCGAAATTGGACAGGTACATCACGAACATCGCCACGCCGGCGGCGACGACCATGGCGATGGCCAGCGCCTGTCCCTTCATCTCGAGCAGATCCCGCAGGAGCTTCCGGTTGAGCGCTGAAAAGGCCATCCACTTCACCACGAGAGCTCACGCGGCGGACGCTTCTCGGCGTGTTCCTCGATTGCAGTCACCCTGCCGTCGGCGAGGCGAATGACGCGGTCGGCCATTTCGGCAATCGCGGCGTTGTGGGTGATGACCACCGTCGTGGTGCCAAGGTCGTCGTTGACGCGGGCGAGCGCCTCCAGCACGACGATGCCCGTCGAAATGTCGAGCGCTCCGGTCGGCTCATCGCAGAGCAGCACAGCCGGCCGCTTGGCGATCGCGCGTGCGATCGCCACGCGCTGCTGCTCGCCGCCGGAGAGCTGCGCGGGAAAATGATCGCGCCGCTGATCGAGGTGCACCAGGCCGAGCGCCTCGTCCGGTGCCATGGGATGTTCGGCGATTTCGGTGACGAGCGCGACATTCTCGCGCGCGGTCAGGCTCGGGATCAGGTTATAGAACTGAAACACGAAACCCACGTGGCGACGGCGATACGCGGTGAGCGCTGCCTCATCCGCGGTCGTCAAGTCGGTATCCCGGTACAAGACGTGACCGCTCGTCGGCACGTCGAGACCGCCGAGGATGTTCAGGAGCGTGGATTTGCCGGAGCCCGACGGTCCCAGCAGGACGACGAAATGTCCTTCATCGAGCACCAGGCTGACCTGGCGAAGGGCGTGAATCTCGACCTCGCCCATGCGATAGACCTTGGCGAGTTCGCGGACATCGAAGACAGGGGTGTTCACGTCGGGACGCATCGTAGCAGGTCGCGCTCCTCGAGGGTGGGGTCAAGACATCAACAGAGCTTCTGATCGACAATCAAACATGGTTGGAGGGAGGGTCACGACCGCGGCGTCGCATGATCCGCCCGGGGTCTCCCGCGTGGACTGACGCCGGAGCAGGCGGCCGTATCATGAACGAGCAAAGTGCATGGGACGATGACCAGGCGATCCTCGGGATTGTTGGTTCGATGGGCTGGCGGTCTGAAGGCCGGCCCTCGAAGAAAATGACGGGTGACGAGCGGTGAGCACATCTGACTTCAAGAACGATCAGCCGAGCGCGTTACCGGCGATCCGCCAGATTTCCGCGCCGGAGCTCAAATCGATGATCGACAGCGGTCGCTTGTTCGAGCTTTTCGATGTCCGAACGGAGGACGAACGTGCGCTGGCGATGATCGAGGGTTCCCGGCTCCTCGATCGGAACGGCTACGAGTATCTCCTGACTCTCGACCGGGACACCCCCGTCGTGTTCCAGTGTCATCATGGAATTCGCAGCCAGTCGGCCGCCGAATACTGCCTTCGCGAGCAGGGCTTCAGGAATCTCTACAACCTGCAGGGCGGAATCGACGCGTGGTCCGTGCTCGTCGACCCTTCCGTGCCCCGTTATTGAGGTTGGCGGGGCATGCCCGCGTTCTCCCGTACGAGCCGCATGCCAAATTCTGAAATCTGAAATCCGATCAGATTTCAGGTTTGAGATTTCAGAATTTTCCTGAAGTCTTAAGCAATCGTTCCCGCGTTGGCGCCGTTGCCGACGCCCTGAAACTTCCCGTTCCAGGTCGACAGTGGCAGCCAGACTTCGAAATTCACGGCGGGCCCGGTGTCGCCCGCCACACGGCAAAATGCGGGCAGGTTGGTGAGCGCTGCGGCGCCAGCCGGAGCAAAAGACGGGCCGGCGACTTCGACGGCCGTCTTGATCGTCGTGTCCGGCAGGGCGATCGAGGCGAGGCTTGCGCAGGATTGCTGCGGTGCCGCATTCATCGGCGCTGGCGCGAGGGCAATCGCCACCAGCATCGCCGTCGTCGAGGCCACGATGAGACGTCGTTTCATGGCGTCACCCTTCCCGGCGGGCGTTCGGGCGGGAGTCGTCCGTGATGTGGACACCAGGTTTTCTGGCCTCTACGAGATCATCACCTTTCGAGGATGCTGCGAGTTGTCCTCGAGGAACGTCTTCTTGACCTCCAGCTCCTCTGTGGTTGGCTGAACTTTACCGGTGACGTCGGTCACGCGCGACACGAGCGTATGTTCGCCGGGCGTCGCGCCGTTCCATGTGTAGTTGAACTGCTTCCACGAATACTTGTTGGCCGTTGTCGCCGGATCCAGCGTGGCTGGCTGCCACGGACCGTCGTCCACGCGCACTTCGACGCTCTTGATCGGCGTCCCGTCGTTCAGCACGATGCCAAACACCTTGTGCCGGCTGCCGTCACGGCTGACGCGCGCGATGAACGACTTCAAGTGCAACGTGCTGATCGCGGTTTCTTTCCACTTCACTTCGCCGTTGACCGTCTCGCCCTTCAAGGTGCGGTACCAGCGCGCCTGAAACTTCCCGAGGTACCGGTCTTCCTGTACGTGGATTTCGGACAGCCATTTGACGTTCGACACACCGTAAAATCCGGGAATGAGCAGTCGCAGCGGGAAACCCTGATGGCGGGTGAGCGGCTCGCCGTTCAGCGCGTAGACCAGAAGCGGTTCGGGCGACAAGGCCTTGTCGCGCAGCAGGCTCCGGCCGAATTGCTGGTCCACTTTCGTGACCTGCCCGCGGAACTCGACTTCTTCCTCGCCGTGATCGGCGCCGAAGAACACGACCTCCTGCGCCTCCTTCTTCACGCCCGCACGTTCCAGCACCGCGCGCAGCGGGACGCCCGTCCAGCGCCCGTTGCTCGTGAGCCCCTGTAGCGGACGACGATTGCCCGAGCACTCGAAGCCAAACACCAGTTCCGTGCTCTTCATCTTGCGCAACTCGTCGAGTGAGAGCTCGGTCGGCCGATCGACCAGGCCCGCGATCCGAAGGCGGAAGGCCGCCGGGTCAATCACCGGGTGGCCGTAGTGCTGCGTCGTGAAGAACTGATCTTTGGGCGTGAAAACGCCGTCGATCTTCTGGACGTCGATGATCCGCCTGTCGGGCGCCGGCGTCAGGTTGATGGTGGGCGGCAAATCGGTGAAGGGCACGAGGGTTTCGCCCTCCGGGAGGGCCGGCACCGCCCAGGCTGGCATTCCCAGCACGCCCAATCCCGCTACCGCCAGGCTGCCCTTGAGCAGGTCACGCCGCGTGGTTCGTTTCGACATACTCAGCCCTTTCCGCTTGTTCTACCGCCATCAGAATGCAGCCGCCCTCGTCAAGTCACGACGTGTGCCCGGGACCTGGACGGGTGAGCGTCAAGTGTAGCGCAACCGGGCCTCAGATCGGCTGCTGCCTGACGTTTTGCGTTTCCCCGTGTTGAGTTGGCCAGCTCCACTTCGGCTACGTTCAGCGCGCTCGTCGGGGGCCAGGGTGTGCACCGAGGTCGGCTTCGCCCAGCCTAGAGAGCGCTCCGGAGCAGCGCCCGCACGTCGTCAGCCGTCACGGAGCGGGGGCTTGGAAATGAGGACGACGCCACGAGGTCAGCCGCTCGGTCGACGTCCTCCGGGCGAAGGCCCAATCTTCCCAGTGACATCGTGAGCCCCAGTGCATGATTGAGCGCGTCCAGGCCGACTGCGGCATCGGCGACGCCAAGCGCCGCGGCGATGCGAGAGGTAGCGAGCGGCGCGGCAGGGGTGTTGAACGCCACCACCTTCGGCAGGACCGCCGCGTGCGTCGGCGCGTGCGGCAGCCCGAACGTGCCTCCAAGCACGTGACAGATCTTATGGTGAAGGCCCATCGCGGCGAGCTCGAGCGCAACGCCCGCCGAATGGGCGCCTCGCAAGGCGAGTGTTCGGGCCTCGAGATCCTCCGGGCGGGCGACGACATCGGGCAGCGCGCGCGCCAGAGACCTCAACGCGTCTTCGGCCGCGGCCGTGGCGACCGGGCTGGCCTGCGGGGCGTACGTCGCTTCAACCGCGTGCGCGATCGCATTCATCCCGCTGGCCGCGCTCACGCTTGCGGGCAGCGACAGCGTCAGGCTCGGGTCGTAGACCACGACGCGCGGCGCCACCCCGGGATCACGCCCGACGCGTTTCACGTTGCCGTCGGTGACGCCCCAGATACTCGTCATCTCGGAGCCCGCATAGGTCGTCGGCACCGCCACGATGGGCAGTTGCCGCTCGAGCGCGACAGCCTTTGCCAGCCCGATCGCCGATCCACCGCCGATGGCCAAGAGGGCGTCGGGCGCGCTGCGGTCGACCTCCGCGAGGGCGGCCCGTACCCGCTCGATCGGCACGTGCAGCGCAGCCAGGTCGCAGACGCCTGCGACGCGAGCGCCCAGGTAAGTGCGCACTGATGTCAGCGCCGGCGCACGGCCAGGTGTCGTGAGAATCACCGACCTGACGGCTCGAAGCACGTCGAGTTCAGCTGCCAGTCCCGCCGCCGCTCCGGCGCCGAAGACGATCCGCGTTCTCGACCACTCCGCTGTGAAGCGCGCGTGCGGCACTACGTCCGGCATCGATCAGCCTGACACGGCAGCGAGCAGTTCCTGCGCGAACGCGATCTCGTCGTCGTTGATGACATGCCCCATGCCCGGGTAGATGCGCTTGGTCACGTCGGCGCCCATGCGGCGAAAGAGCTCCGCACTTTCGCTCACCCGCAACTCGGGCACGTGACTGTCGTGATCGCTGCACCCGAGAAACACCGGCGTGCCGTCGAACCGGCCGGCGTCATCCCACAGGGTCCCGGGGGGGCCGATCACGCCACCGCTGAACACCAGCACTCCGCCGAATCGCGAAGCCTGCCGGACCACGAATTCCGCCGTGAGGCACGCGCCTTGTGAGAATCCGAGCAGGACGACGCGCGATTGCGGAATGCCGGCCGCCTGGATACGTGCGAGGACCGACCCGAGCACGCCCAGCCCTGACGACAATCCGGGTTCGTTGCTGGCAATCTCAGCCATGAAGCTGTGCGGGTACCACGTACGATTGGCGGCGGCTGGTGCCAGATACGTGAGGTTCGGACACGCCAGTCGGGGGACCAGATCGAGGATGTTCGCCGGCCCGGCGTTGCGGCCGTGCACCATGATGACGGCGGCTGGCGCCTGTCCCAGCGGCGCTCCGGCTTCGACGACCGGATGCCCGGCATGCGGCTCCACGTCAGCGATATTCCACGGCCGGCAGCTTTGCCTCGATCGTCGGCCGGTACTGTTCTTCCCACGGCGGCAGCATCAATGCTCGCCCGAGGGACGACACGTCCTCGTCGGCGGTGAATCCCGGTTGGATCGTGGCCACCTCGAACAGCACGCCACCCGGCTCCCGGAAGTAGATCGACTGGAAGTAGCAGCGGTCTCGAATATCGGTGACGTTCAGTCCCATGCGCAGCAACTCTTCGCGCAATCGTCGTTGTTCGTCATCGGTCGAAACGGCCATGGCGACATGATGCACGGTGCCGAGGCCGTTGAGTCCCGCTTCGGCATCGGGATCGACGACGATGTCCATGATGTGGCCGGGGCCGTCGCCGCCCACGGCAACGCGCGTCCGGTTCGCGGCTTCGTCAACGACACGGAAGCCGAGCAGACCCGTCATCAGCTCGAGCGTGGGGCGCAAAGACCGGACGACCATCGTCACACTGTGCAGCCCTCGAATCGCCTCGCCCGCGCCGACGCCGTTGCCCGTCCACGGGATCCGCGAATCTCGATCGCTGGCAACCAGCTCCAACGACAGCCCGGACGGATCGGCGATGCGGATGGCTTCTTCGCCGAGGCGCGTCTCGACGTCCTTGGCTTCTGCGCCGCGGTCCATCAGCCTGCGGCGCCAGAAGCCGAGCGACGCGACCGGCACCGAAAACGACGTTGTGACCACCTGGCCGGCGCCTTTGACGCCGGTGCGCACGCCGCGGCCCTTATAGGGAAACGTCGTCCAGATCGTACCGGGGACGCCGCGTTCGGTGCCGTAGTAGAAGTGGTAGACGTGGTGGTTGTCGAAGTTGACGGTCTTCTTGACCAGCCGCATGCCAAGGAGATCCAGACAGAAGTCCAGATCACCCTGGGCGTCGTCAACCGTCGCCGTCACATGATGCAGACCGAGGATCGGGTGAATCATCTACTTGACGGCGAAGACCCAGATCGCGCCGCCTTCGGGCACGTCCGGATACTCGCCCGGCAGCAGCCCGTTCAGGCGCGTCTGCATCGCACGCGAATCGATCCCCCAGCCCGACTGCACGGCGACATATTGCCGGCCGTCGATCATGAACGATGAAGGTTGGCCCGTGATGCCTGAATTGGTCGGAAACTCCCAGAGCAACCTGCCGCTCTCGGCATGGAACGCATGGAACTTGCGATCGTTGGTGCCGCCCGTGAAGACGAGCCCCCCGGCGGTCGCCAGCATCGGACCCCAATTCTGCGACTTGGCGTACTTGTGCGTCCAGACCCGCTTCCCCGTGTCGACGTGCCACGCCTGGACTTCGCCGATGTGGTCAGCCCCGGGAGCGATCGAGAGCGTCGTCGTAGCGCCGGTGAACGGAGAGCCGGCCATGTACTCGATCTCACGGCCAACGATGCCGGCGCACAGGTTCTCGTTGGCGGGAATGTAGATCATCCGTGTCTTGGGGCTGAAGGCGATCGGCGGCCAGTTCTTGCCCCCCCAGTGCGAAGGACAGAAATCCGCGGGCTTACCGGTTCCTGGCTTGCGAGCTGGATCGACGTCCGGCCGTCCCGTTTTCGGATCGAGGCTTCTGAACACGTTCTGCGCGACGTACGGGGTGCCTTCGATGTAGTTGATCGCTCCGTCGGTGCGCTCGAGGAACCAGAGGTAGCCATCGCGGGCGACGTTGATGAGGCCCTTGACCGTTCGACCGTTCCGCCGGAAGTCCACCAGGATCGGCGGCGACACTTCGTCCCAGTCCCACGATTCATTCGGCTGATACTGGTGATGGCCCTTGATTCGGCCCGTGGCCGCGTCGATGGCGACGGTTGACGTCGTGTACAGATTGTCTCCGGGCCGCTGATCCCCCATCCACGGGCCACCATTTCCGGTGCCCCAGAAGGTGAGGTTGGTGTCGGGATCGTAGTTGCCCGTGACCCAGATTGAGGCGCCTCCGGTCTTCCATTGATCGCCCTTCGGCCAGGTTTCGCTGCCCGGCTCCCCTGGTGCCGGAACGGTGTACGTTTTCCAGACCTGGGCGCCCGTTTCAGGATCGTACGCGACGACGAAACCGCGGACGCCGAGCTCGCCGCCCGACGCGCCTACGATCACCTTGCCGTCGGCGACGAGCGGCGCCAGTGTCATGTAGTAGCCCTTGCTGTTGTCTTCGACCTTCGTGGTCCACACCTCGGAGCCCGTGCGCGCATCGAGGGCGACGAGCACGCACTCATTCGCGGCCAGAAATACCTTGTCTCCGTATACCGCGACGCCCCTTGTCGTCGGGTGCAGCACGATCACATCCTCGGGCGGCGGTCTCCGGTATCTCCACAGGAATCCGCCGGTCTTCGCGTCGAGCGCAATCACCTGGTTGCCCGGCGTCGCAACGAACATGACGCCGTTGTTGACGATGGGGGGCGCCTCGTGCCCGTTGGTCACCCCGGTGGAGAACACCCACGCCGGCTGCAGCCGCGCGACGTTCCCGGTGGTGATTTGAGAAAGGGGACTGTAGCCCCATCCGTCATACGTGCGCCGTATCATCAGCCAGTCGTTGTCCTCGGGCCGTTTCAGACGTTCGGCCGTCACGGTCTTGTACTGGCGGAGAATGTCCGGAACGGGCGCCGCGAGCGGCGGCTTTTGCGGTGGTTGCTGGCCGGGTTCGGCCGCGGCCGAGAGGAACAGGGCGGCGGCGACGAGGGAGACCACACGGTAACGGTCTGGCTTCACGCACATCAAGGCAGCTCCTGGTAACACTGCGCCCGGTCGAGTCGCGCCGCAGATGCGGCCGTTCATGCCAACTCGAATCCGACGCGGGTGGTGAACGGCCGCGAGACGACGAGCCTCCCCTCCGCCAACGCGAGCGGCAATGCGGGCAGCGGACGTGGCGCCGGACCGTCGATCACACGGGCGCCGTCTCTTGGGGTCGAACTTGGTGGCATGGCAGGGGCAGGACAGTGTCTGGTCTTCGCCCAGCCAGTCGGTGACCTCGCAGCCGTTATGGGTGCAGATGGCCGTGTAGCCGACGACGCCGCCGGCGGCCCGCGCACGGGTGTCTGCGGCGAGCGTGTCGGGCTCGAACCTGAGGAGCAGCACGCGGTTGAGCCGCGATCCGCTCCGCACGACCCCGCTTCGAGGATCCATGGCCCACGCCATCGTCTGCATCGCGGCAACCGGGAAGGCGTCGGGCGTCAACGGCGTGAGGCTGGCGTCGCCGATTTTGATCAGCCAGTCGCCGGCCTGCGGTCTGAGCACCGCCTGATCGTCCTGCCCGACGGCCATCGGTCGGGGCACACAGATCCCGACGCCCAACGCGATCGCGGTCTTGAGCGCGGATCGTCGTCCGACCGCCGGTTGGTCACCAACATCGGCCTCGCCGTCGGTATCTCGCACGCGCCACATGATGCGCGATACTACCGCCACGTGGGCGAAAGCGTCACGGACTTTTGTTTCGGGCCACCCGCAACCGCCTCGCGGACGCAACACAAGTCGTTTCCAGGGGCACCGCAAGAAAGGGGCTTCATGCGTCACGATACCAGCCGTGGAAGAAGTCTGGAGTTAGAATTCAACCCCGTCGTGGATCTGTCCGGTTCCTGCCGTCGCTGCGTTGCCCACCCGCGAAGGGAGCGGGAAGTATCGCCTTGGAGGCGACCATGACCCCACCGTCCCCCATCAGGGAAGCCACACGCGTGTCCGACGCTGCGTGGAAGGCGCTGGAAGGCGCTTACGATCTTCAAATCCACGTCGGGCCGGACGTCATCGGCCGGCGGATTGACGACATCGATTGCGCCCGGGAGTTCCTGGCCCACGGGATGCGAGGATTCGTCCTGAAGTCCCACTACGTTCAGACTGGCGAGCGGGCGCAGGTCGTCACCAAGGCCGTTCCGGGCATACGCGCCTTCGGCGCGGTCGCGCTCAATCACAGCGTCGGGGGCCTGAATCCGGTCGCGGTCGAGATCGCGGGGCGCTCGGGATGCAAGATCGTCTGGATGCCCACTGTCGATGCGGCGAACGAAACCGCCGGGCGGCTCGATGGCGGTACCGAGAAGCTGCCGTTCTGGGCGCACATTCAGCGTGAGCTGGCCGCGGACGGTATTTCGCCCCCGCCCCTGTCGGTCGTCGATGCGACCGGAGGAGTGTGCGAGCCGGCCCGCCGGTGCCTGGAACGAATTGCCAGGCACAACATGATCCTGGCGACGGGCCACCTCGGACGCCGCGAGATCTTCGCCCTTGTTCGCGCCGCCGCCGACATGGGCGTCAGGAAGGTCGTCGTCACGCACGCGGAGTTTCCATCACAGAATCTCAGCGGCGACGAGCAGAAGGAACTGGCCGACCTCGGGGCGATCATCGAACACTGCTTCACGACCACGCATACCGGGAAGGCGACCTGGGAAGCGACGTTCGCCAACATCCGTCAGACCGGGGTCTCGCGCACGATGATCTCCACCGATCTCGGCCAGACCATCAATCCGCCGGTCGCCGAAGGCTTTGCCATGTTCGCTCAACGTCTGTTGGACGCCGGGTTTTCGGTCGATGAGGTCCGCACGATGGCGGTGACGGTTCCGACACGGCTCGTCGACGAATAGAAGTGGGTAATTGGATAATCTGGTAGTGGATTGCTCAATCGCCATTTGATTCCCCGTGACTCGATGACCCGACGAGCAAGTCGGCGAGGGGGACCTCGATGAAGATTTGTCTGGCTGGCACTGGCGCGATGGGCGTCATTCACATGAAGGCGCTGAAGAAGATCAACGGCGTCGAGGTGGTGTCCGTGAACAGCCGCTCCGAAGAGAGCGGGAAGGCGTTCGCCGCGGAATGGGGCATTCCGCACTACTCGACGAATCTGGAGGCGTGCCTCGATCGTCCCGGTCGTCGACGCCGCGATTCTCACAACGCCCAGCAACCTGCACGCGGAGCAGACACTTCTGGCGCTGGCCAGAGGCAAACACGTCCAGGTCGAGATTCCCATGAGCCTGAACCTGACCGACGCCGAACGCGTGGTCGACGCGACCCGGAAGTCGGGGAAGGTCTGCATGGTCACGCACACACGCCGGTTCTCGTCGCCGCACCGGGAGATTCGCCGGCGGATTCAGGAAGGAACGTTCCGTCTGCATCACCTGGTGGTCGAGACCTACTTCTTCCGCCGCGAGAACCTCAACATGCACGGCGAACCGCGATCGTGGGTGGACAACCTGCTGTGGCATCACGGGTGCCACTCGGTCGATATCGCCAGCTGGGTGCTCGACCAGCCGAATTTCGAGGTCTGGGGACAGAAGGGTCCGGATCACACGACGCTCGGCATCCCGATGGACATGACCGTCGCCATGAAGTCGGAGCGTGGACCACTCTTCACGCTGGCGATGTCGTTCAACAACAAGGGGCCGTTTGGCGGCTTCTATCGATACATCGGTGAAGAAGAGACGTATAAGGTGTACCGTGATTCGATGACGGACAGCGAAGGCAAGGAGGTGCCGCTCGACACCGTGACCGCCTTCGATCGCCAGGACATCGAGTTCACCAGCGCGATCCGCGAGGGCCGCGAGCCGGAATCGAGCGCGGCCAGCTGTCTGCCGACGATGGCGCTGCTCGATCGGATCGACGCGTCGATGAGCGAGCACGAGAGGAGAAAGGAGCCGGACCATGGGTGAGATCGTCGCGGCGGTCGGCACATGTCATACCCCCTACATGTTCACTCGGCCGCCGGACGAGAATCCGCAGCAGCTCGATGCCGCCGGCGCCGCGATGCAGGAGCTCGGCAAGGTGCTCGACGAGACCAGGCCCGACGTGATCATCTTTCTCGGGAGCGACCACGTCGAGACGTTTTCGGTGACATGCGTCCCCACGTTCGCGATCATCACCGGCAGCCGCGTCGTCGCCAGGTTCGCGGGGCGCGAGTACAACCTGCCGAATCATCGCGAGATGGCCGAGGACCTGCTCAACAAGCTGGTCGTCGAGCACAGCTTCGACATCGCCTACTCGGAGGACGCCGAGCTTGGACATGCGTTTGCGGTCCCGTTCGAATACGTTATCGGCAAGCGCGACATTCCGGTGGTGCCCTTCTTCACGAACGTCTACGTTCCGCCGCTGCCGACGCCGAAGCGGTGCGCCGCGCTCGGGGAGGCGATTGCCGCGATCATCAAGGGCCGCAAGGAGCGCGTGGCGATCATTGCCAGCGGCGGGATGTC
Source organism: uncultured Acidobacteriota bacterium (assembly GCA_963814975.1). Classification (GTDB taxonomy): domain Bacteria; phylum Acidobacteriota; class Vicinamibacteria; order Vicinamibacterales; family CAVVIG01; genus CAVUXJ01. The sequence goes on from CAWFFB010000026.1 coordinate 36,892, forward strand.
CCACTTCCCGGGGACGCGCAAGTATCTGCATCCGGAGTTCGACTTCGATCGCTGGCTCGTCGCGCAGTTCGAAGCCGGCAATACCGACGCGCTGCTGAACATGACCGGAACCCAGCTCGACGAGGTCGGCAACACCGAAACGCTCAACTGGGCCACCATGTTCGGCGCGATCGGCTCCGAGCCGGGCGAGCTGATCGAGTACCTCCCGACGTGGCATCACGGTCTCTGCATGATGCGCTTTCTGCCACATCGGGCGAGGAAGACGGCGCCGACGACCGTGTCGGAGCCGTATGGCGGCTTCAAGTTTCAGAACCAGGGCTTCCAGTTCTACAAGCATCCGCCGGCCGAGGCGTACGGGCTCAACCGGCTGCTGTTCGAGGTCCGCCACAGCGCCGATCTTCGGGCGCCGGATTCTCACGAACCTCGGAGGCGGTCGCGGCCGAGTACGAGCTGCAACCCGCGCAGCGAAAGGCGGCGGAGGAGTTGATCAACGTCGGAAAGGGCGGCCTGGTGAGCGAGCACGTGAGGCCGCTCGTCGAAGCCGGGGCGCATCCGCTGCAGGCGCTGATGTCGCTGCATGTCATTTTTTCGATGAGTCACCAGCGTGGACGGCAACCCGCGGTCCCACAATAGACGAAGAGCTGATTCCTTGGCATGGGCGAAGGACCACCGGGTCCTTCCTGCGGAGCACGCAGGTGATCGAGCCTTCTCTCTGGTGTGAGCTTAGCGCCGCTTGAGGCCCATATGAAAACGGTCGACGTTGGCGTACTGCTCGACGAGGGACCGTGGAGCGGCTACCAGAAGCGCCTGGTGCTCGCAACGGCGCTGGCAATCATCCTCGACGGCTTCGACAACCAGTTGCTCGGCGCCGCCGTTCCCGCGCTGATGCGCGAATGGGGTGCTGCCGCGCCCGGCGTTCGCCCCGATTCTGACGAGCGGCATGGCCGGCATGATGGTCGGCGGGGCGCTTGGCGGGTTCATCGGAGATCGACTGGGCCGGCGCGTGGCGCTGCTCGCGAGCGTCATCTCGTTCGGCGTGCTGACCGTCCTGGTTTCGATCGCCGACAGTCGTCCTGATGCTCGGCGTGCTGCGCTTCTTCGCCGGCCTCGGCCTCGGCGGCGCGATGCCCAACGCCGCCGCGCTCTCGTCCGAATACGTCCCCAGGCGGCACCGGCCATTCGCCGTGACGCTCACGATCGTGTGCATCCCGCTCGGCGGCACGCTTGCGGGTATCGTCGGCGCGCAGATCCTGCCTCGATTCGGCTGGCGCGCGCTCTTTCTGATCGGCGGCATCCTGCCCCTGATCCTGGCAGCCGTGCTGTTGAAGGTCCTTCCGGAATCTCCACGTTACCTGGCGCGCCGCCGGGAGCGGTGGCCCGAGCTCGCCGCGCTCCTGCGCCGGCTCGGCCACGACGTGCGATCCGGATGCCGCGTTCGTGGACGGCGCGGAAAGGTCCGTTCGGCGTGCGTCCGCGCGTGAGCTCCTCCTGCCCGAGTTCCGACGCGACACGCTGGCGCTGTGCGGGTCGTTCTTCTTCTGTCTGCTGTCGGTGTATATCGGCACCAACTGGGTGCCGTCGCTGCTCACCGGCGCCGGGTTCGATCGTCGGGGTCGCGAGCAGCGGCCTTGCGGCCTTCAACCTCGGCGGGGTCATCGGCGCCATTCTCGGCGCGGTCCTCATCGTCCGCCTGGGCTCACGGCTCACGATGCTCGCGATGACCGCAGGCGCCGTCGCGGGTGCGGCAGCGATGGCGGTCGTGCCGATCGGGATGCAATCGGCCCTCGTGGTGCTCGTGATGCTGGCGTGGACCGGCGGGCTCATCAACGCCGTCCAGACCACGATGTACGCGCTGGCGGCGCACGTGTTTCCAACGGGCATACGCGCCACCGGCGTGGGCACGGCCGTCGCGTTCGGCCGAATCGGCGGCGTGCTGAGCCCGTATGCCGGGTCGTGGGCGCTCGAATCGGGCGGCGCGTCACGGCTGTTCGTGATGATCGCCGCGGCGATGACACTGGTCTTTGTCGCCCTGGCGTCAGTGCGGCGTCATATTCCTCGAGTGCCGACCGTTTACGCCCCTGGTCCGGCAGCCGCCGAAACCGCCGGGCACTAGAGGGTTCCGGTGGCGCGGGTTCCCGGAACCTGATTACCCGCAAGTCTCAAGTCTGAAACCTCGGGTCTGATCAGATTTCACTCATTTTCCGAGCTTCAGGAGCCGCACCGCATTGCCCCAGTAGATTCGTTCACGCTCCTCCGGCGTGATCGGCAGCCGATCGACGATGCCGATTGTCTCGCGGATGTACATCGGTCCCTTTTCTGGGTCGAACGGCGAGTCGGACGCGAACAGCACCCGATCGGCGCCGAAAAAACCAAGCCCGCACACCGTGGCGTCGTATGCTCCGAACAGGGCCGTGTCGGCATAAAACATCCGGAAGTAGTCGATCGGCCGCTTCTTCAGTCGTTTCAGCACCACCGACAGGTCTTCGTCAGACGTGCGAGCCCCCAGCTGGTCCCACCCCGGTCCCAGCCGACCCTCGCAGTAGGGCGCCATCGCGCCCATGTGATGCGTAATGATCATGAGGTGCGGAAATCGATCGAAGAGGCCTTCGAACACGATGCGCGCCATCGCCGCGCTGGTCTCGTAAAGCCAACCGAACGTCCACCAGATCTCGTACTGTGAGCGAGTCTCCGTCGAATAGTCCGCAAAGTCCGAACCGCGGTAGGGATGGAGCCAGATCGGCAGATCGTAGCCGGCCATCGTCTCGAAGAGGGGCAGGAATTCGGGAGCGACGATCGGTTTGCCGCGCACGTTGCTATACAACTGGATCCCGCGAGCGCCCAGATCGCGGACGGCGCGGTGGGTTTCATGCACGGCGCCATCGGGATCGTTGAGCGGCAGGGAGGCGATGAAGCCAGGAAAGCGGTCTGGATGACGCAAGACCAGTTCGGCCATGCCGTCGTTGGCGCGTCGCACCAGATCAACGGCATCGGGTGGACTCGCGTAGGCTTCGACCGGCGGGGTCGCGATCGACAGGATCTGCTGATAGCCCTCGAACAGGTCCATGACGCGAAACCGCACGTCGAGATCGACCAGCATCGGGACGCCACGCACCCGCTTGCCCTGGTCCTTGCAGTCGGGGGCCACTTCCCGCATCCGGGCAACGTAGGCTTCCGGCAGAATGTGAGTGAAGACGTCAATCTTACGCACTTTTGTTTGTCGCCTGAAAATTCCAGGCGCACCCCTTCTTGAATGACAAGATTCAGTGGCGAAATTATAATCCTTCCTTCCTCATCGCCCATCCTGGGAACACGACATCCCTGTTCTCGGCGGGTATGAGCCCTTCAAATGGCCACCGCCGCCGAGGCGCATCCGGGTTCCACCTCGCGCCTCACGCCGGTGCAATGGCTGATCTGCGTCATCGCCGCCGTCGGCTTTGCCTTCGACATCTACGAGATCCTGATGTTGCCGCTCATCGTGCGGCCGGCCCTGCTCGAGCTGACGGGAGCGACGCCCGGCTCTCCCGTGTTCCAGATGTGGGTCGGCCGCCTGTTCTACATTCCCGCCGTCGCGGGGGGCATCTTCGGGCTGCTCGGCGGCTATCTCACCGATCTGTTCGGCCGCCGCCGTGTGCTGACCTTCAGCATCCTGATCTATGCGGTCGGGGCGTTCGCCTCGGGTTACTCCACCTCTATCGGCATGTTGCTGTTGCTGCGCTGTTTCGTGTACGTCGGCGTCTGCGTGGAGTTCGTCGCCGCGGTCGCCTGGCTGGCGGAACTGTTTCCCGAGCCGCATCGGCGCGAGAGGGTGCTCGGTTACACGCAGGCCTTCTCGTCGCTCGGCGGTCTGCTCGTCGCCACCGCGAACGGCCTTTGCGTCGCGTACGCCACAACCTTTCCGGCAATCGGCGGCTTCGGTCTGGGCGCAGGCATCGCGGATCCACATGCGCCGTGGCGGTACACGCTGATGTCCGGCGTGCTGCCGGCGATTCCTCTGATCCTCGTCCGGCCCTTTCTCCCCGAATCGCCAGCGTGGCGGCAGAAGAAGGCCGCAGGCACCCTCGGGCGGCCGAGCATCGCGGCGCTGTTCTCACCCGAGCTGCGCCGCACGACGATCGTGACGACGTTGATGTTTGCGATGGTCTACGGCGCCACCTTTGGCGCACTGCAGCAGGTCCCGCAAATCGTTCCCGGTCTTTCCGATGTGCGGGAGAGGACCGCGGCTGTGCCACCGGCGCAAGCCGCTTTGATCAATCAGCAGGTCGCTGCCAGCGTCCTCAAGGTGCAGGAAGCGGGCGGGTTGGCCGGGCGGTTGCTTCTTGCGTACCTCGCGGTCGTGATCGTCGAGCCGCCGGCGTCTGCTGCGGCTGTTCCAGCTTCCCGGCCTCATCGTCGTACCCCTGGCTTTTGCGCTGGCCGCGACGTCCAGCCTCACGTGGATGTACCCCGCGATGTTCATCGCGGGGCTGCTGACGATCGGACAGCTCAGCTTCTGGGGAAACTACCTGCCGCGCGTGTACCCACACACCTCCGAGGGACGGGTGAAAGCTTCGCCGCGAACCTCGGCGGCCGCCTGATCGGCACCTCGTTCGCGTGGGTGACCGCGACGCTGGCGATCACGGCGGATCGCGCCTACGCGCCGAGGAAAGTCGCGCTGGTCGCCGCGGCCGTGGGGCTGTGCGTGTATCTCGTCGGCTTCATCGCCTCCTTCTGGCTGCCGGAGCCTCAGAAGGCCGAGCTGCCGGAGTGACGAGTCGCTCAGCGTGGGCCGCCGCGTGTGACGTCGTGACTGAGGCTTCCTCTGCCTGAAGCATGTCTGAAGCATTGACACCTGGCAGTTGACCCACGAGAATGGGCACCGTGGGCGGGTGTGATTCGCGTTATTCAAGCGTATCGCCCAGGTCGGCATCCTGCCAGTCGCCGAGCCCGCGCGCGGCCTCAAAACCAGAGGCGCGCAGCCCGTCGCTGACGCTCACCAGTCCGTGAGGCAAGGCGATCCCGTGAAGACAAGGTCTCTCGTCGTCAGCTGCATGATGACGGTGTCTGTGCTCCTTCTCCACGGCCAGGCACCCGTCCCGCAACAATCCTCGAACGCTCCTGCACCATCCCTCTCCCCGCAACGTGCGCTCATCAATCAGGTCCTGCGTGAGCTGCCACAACGAGAAGTTGAAGACCGCGGGTCTGATGTTGGACGTGCTCGACCTCGCCCATGTCGGTGAAAACGCAGCGATATGGGAAAAGGTGGTGCGAAAGCTTCGGGCCGGCATGATGCCTCCCTCGGGTTCGCGGCGACCGGATCCTGCCACCTACGAATCGCTGATCGTCTGGCTGGAGAATGAGCTCGACCGCAATCCCCAGGTCCATTTGCCCCCGCCTGGCCTCCACCGCCTGAATCGCACCGAGTACGCAAATGCGATCCGCGATCTGATCGACCTCGAGATCGATCCGGCGAAATTTCTCCCGTCTGATGATTCGACACACGGCTTCGACAATATCGCGGGGGCGTTGGGGATTTCATCGACGCTCGTCGAGGCTTACGTTTCGGCGGCGGGGAAGATCAGCCGGCTGGCGATCGGCGAGGCAGAGACACCGGCCTTGGTGGTGTACCGAGCTCCGGAAGATACCTCACAGGATTATCACATCGAGGGTCTGCCGTTCGGCACGCGAGGCGGAATGCTCGTCAGGCATGTATTCCCTTCTGATGGAGAGTACACGGTGACCGTGACCCCGATTTTTGGGGACAACATGTCGCCGGCGGGCTTCGGCTCAGTTCCCTGTGAAAAGCTCGACATCATGCTGGACGGCGAGCGTCTGCAGTTGATGGATTGGCAAGGTGGAGGTCGAGCGCCGGCAGCCAATTGCGGCGGTCGCCGGCAGGCGGCGGTACGAAGTGGGCAAGCCGGCCCCGAGGCATTCTTCGGCGGACGCGGCGGCACGCCAATGCGTGTCCGCTTCAAGACCACGGCGGGGCTGCACAGGGTGGGCGTCACCTTCCTCCAGACCAACCTGGCGCCCATCCTCGACCTGGATCAGCATTTCGCGCGGTCCACGGTCCAGACGGGACCGACGCCGGGGTATACGTTTTTTCCGCACGTCGGGTACTGTGCGAATCGAGGGCCCGTACGGGGCAACGCCGGCCGTGAATTCGCCCAGCCGGCACCGGATATTCGTGTGCCGCCCGGCCGGAGCCGCGAGTGAGGCGGCATGCGCGCGAAAGATAATCGCGAACCTTGCGATGCGCGCCTTCCGCCGGCCTGCGCCGGCTTCCGAACTCGAGATGCTGATGGGGTTCTACCGATCGGGCCGCGAGTCGGGGCAGTTCGATCGGGGGATCGAGATGGCGCTTGCTCGGATCCTTGCATCTCCCCAGTTCGTGTACCGCATCGAAGAGGAACCGGCGAACCTGAAGGCAGGTCAAGCCTATCGCCTCAGTGACCAGGACCTGGCGTCACGCTTGTCGTTTTTCCTGTGGAGCACCGGCCCCGACGATGAGTTGATGAAGCTCGCCAGCCAGGGAAATCTGAAGGATCCAGCGGTGCTCGAGCGGCAGGCGCGGCGCATGCTGCAGGATCCGCGAGCCGAGGCGCTGGCGGTCAACTTCGCCGGGCAATGGCTCAACCTGCGGGGCCTGCAGAGCGTGGGGCCGCTGCCGATGTTGTATCCCGACTTCGACGACCCGCTGCGACAGGCGATGCGGCGTGAGGTGGAACTGCTGTTCGACACCATCGTCCGAGAGGACCGCAGCGTGGTCGAGCTGCTGACGGCCGACTACACGTTCGTCAACGAACGGCTGGCCAGACATTACGGGATCCCCTACATCTACGGCAGCCAGTTCCGGCGTGTGACGCTCGGTCCCGAGATGGATGTACGACGAGGGCTGCTCGGGAAAGGCGCCTTTCTGACGACCACATCCAAGCCTGAGCGAACGTCTCCGGTCACGCGAGGCAAGTGGATCATGACGAACATCCTCGGCATGAGTCCCCCGGACCCGCCGGCGGACGTTCCACCGCTCAAGCCGCGCACCGTTGACGCGACCGGCAATGCCCGGGACCAGACGATGCGTCAGAAGATGCTCGACCATCGCGTGCGCGCCGATTGCATCCAGTGTCACCGGTTGATGGATCCAATCGGCTTCGCGCTCGAAAACTTCGACGCGATTGCGGCCTGGCGCAGCCAGGACGAGGGAACAGCGATCGATGCGTCGGGCGAGGTTTTCGACAACACGAAAATCGACGGACCGGTGGGGCTGCGCAACTGGCTGACGACAGGCTATTCCAGTCAGTTTGTCTCGGTCGTGATCGAGAAGCTTCTCACGTACGCTCTGGGCCGTGGGATCGAGTACCAGGACATGCCGCTGGTTCGCGCGATTGCACGGGACGCCGCCCGCCGCGACAACCGGTTTTCTGCGCTCGTCCTGGGCGTCGTCCAGAGCAAGCCATTTCAGATGAACATGCAGGTGGCGGAACGCGCTGTTGCCGCAAAGGACACGGCTGCTTCGCGGTAAGGGGCTTTTCACATGTTTATTACCAAACGATACATGCCGCGCCGGACCTTCCTGCGAGGCGCGGGCGCCACATTGGCCCTGCCGCTGCTCGAAGCCATGGTGCCGGCATCCACGGTCCTGGCCCAGACCGCTGCCCGTCCGAAGAGCCGCTTCGTGGGGATCTTTTTTCCCCATGGGATGTCGCCGGGACATTGGGAGCCTGCAACGGAGGGAGTCCTGTCAGGCAAGCTGCCCTACATCATGGAGTCGCTCCAGAACGTCAAGGATCAGACGGTCATTTTGAGCGGACTGTGGTCGAAGTCGGCCGAGCCTCCAGAGGGCACGACGGGATCCGATCACTGGGTCGCGGCTGCGTTCTTGACGGGCATCAAACCCAAGAAGACCGCCGGTTCCGACGCGACCGTCGGAAGCCCGACCATCGATCAAGTCATCGCGCGGAAGATCGGCCAGGACACCCTCTTGCCGTCCCTTCAGCTTGCCGTGGAAGACCCGAACTCGAGCTCGAGTAACTGCGGCGAAGGTTACAGCTGCTCGTACACGAATTCCATCTCGTGGGTCGAATTGCCTTCCACCGCAACAGGCTCGTTGCCGCCGACGAGCCCGCTTCCCATGGAGCTCAACCCGCAGGTCGTCTTCGAGCGTCTTTTCGGCAGCGGCGCCACTCCGGAGGTGCGGGCCGCTCGAATGAAACAAAGTCAAAGCATTCTCGATTCGCTCCGCAGTGAACTGGCCGGCCTCAGGAAGAACCTGGGCGCGGGAGACCGCAGGACGGTCAACCAGTACACGGACGAGATCCGCGAGATCGAGCGTCGCATCCAGCTCGCGGCGAAGGCCTCGACCAATGTGCCCGAACTGGATCTGCCGCCGGGCATCCCGGAGCAATTCGACGATCACATCAAGTTGCACTCTGATTTGATCGCGTTGGCGTTCCGGGCCGACATCACGCGCGTCGTGACGCTGCTGGGGGCCCGCGACCTGACCAGCAGGATCTATCCGTTTCCGAAAGGTCAGCTGTTCCCCGAGGGTGGCGCCAGCGTGAGCTTCCATGGGGGCTCGCACCATCAGGAGGACCCGATCCAGATGCGGAGTTACGCCCGGTTGAACCGCTATCACGTTTCGACGCTGGCGTACCTCGCCGAGAAGCTGAAGGCGACACCCGACGGCGACGGCAGCCTTCTGGACCACTCGCTGATTCTCTACGGCACCAACATGGGCAACTCGAATCAGCACCAGCATTTCGACGTGCCGCACATTCTGGTGGGCGGGGCCGGTGGAGCGCTCAAGGGAGGCCGTCACCTCGCGTACCCGAGAAAATCCGTGATGACAGGCGATCTCCTGTTGAGCGTCCTGGACTTGTTCGGCGTTCACCAGGATCGACAGGGCGACAGCACGGGCCGACTCGAGAACCTGTAGGAGTATGAAAGCCCAGGAGCTTTGGAAGTCAAGGAAGCAAGGATTCAGGTTCAGAGTCGACAGTTCACAGTTCACAGATGGTCAACTGTCAACTGCCAACTGTGAACTATCGGGCCACGCATGACGAAGGGACGCCAGATCCCCGGCTGTGTCGTGGTGCTGCTGCTCGGTGCCACCGCCTTCATCATCGGCGCCGGCCGGAGCGATGTCGCGGATGCGGCGATGAAAGGCGACAGGACAGCCGTTCGCTTGCTGCTCCAGCAGAAGGCCGATGTCAATGCTCCCCAGGTGGATGGGGCGACGGCGCTTCATTGGGCCGTCTACCGCGACGACCTGGAGACGGCGGGCCTGCTGATTCGCGCCGGAGCGAACGCAAGAGCGGCCAATCGCGAGGGGGTCACCCCGTTGGCCATGGCGTCTCTTTACGGAAACGCCGCGATGATCGGCACGCTCCTGAAGGCGGGGGCCGATGCGAAGGAGCGCGGTCCGAGCGGGGAAACGATGCTCATGTACGCGGCGCGCAACGGCAATCCAGATGCGATCAAGGTCCTGCTCGAGGCCGGGGCGGACGTGAACGCGACCGAGAATCTGCGCGGGACGACGGCGCTGATGTGGGCCGCGGAGCAGAGGCATCCCCTCGCCGTCAAGGCTCTGCTTGACGGGGGCGCCGACTTTCGCGCGCGCTCGGGTCCGGCAGGTCTTCCGCGAAACTATATGGCCATGCGCGTCCTCGCCGGAAACGTCGAGGCAGCGCGGAAGCGGCGCCTCGCCGCGGCTGCCGCCGGGAGGACGTACCAGGAACAACTCGAGTTCGAGCGGGCGAACGGGATCACCACCGGTGGTCGTGGTTTCGCGCCAGGTCCCGGCCAGCGGGGCGCCCCCGGTACAGCCGGTGCTCCGCCCGCGCCGGATCCCGATGACGAGGTCATCCTCGCTGGCCTGGTTGGTTCCGGGGGGGGTGGCCTGACTGCGCTGGTCTTTGCGGCCCGCGAAGGCGATCTGGCGTCAGCCAGGCTGCTGCTCGACGCCGGCGCCGACGTAAACCAGACGACCGAGTATGGCTGGACGCCGCTGCTCACCGCGACGAACAACAGGCACTACGGGCTGGCAACCAACCTGATCGAGCGTGGCGCCGACGTGAACCTCGCCAACAAGGGCGGCTGGACGCCCCTCTACCTGGCGACCGACAACCGCAATATCGAAGGTGGTGACTATCCGGTGCCGAGGGCGGACATGGACCACCTCGATTTCATCAAGGTCCTGCTGGATCGGGGAGCGAACCCCAATGGCCGGATCAAGGACGACACGCTCAGTCGAACCATATTCACGATGCAGTGGTTCTTCGAATCGGGCGCCACGCCATTTGTGCGCGCCGCGCAGTCGAGCGATATCGCTCTCATGCAGCTCCTCCTGAAGTACGGGGCCGATCCGAAGACACCGACCGACTACAACGACACCGCGCTGACGGCCGCTGCGGGCATCGGCTGGGTCGAGGGTGTCACGTACGAACGATCGGCGAAGGACAACGTGGACGCGGTGAGGATGCTGCTGGATCTGGGGCTGGATCCGAACGCGGCGAATAACGACGGCCGCACGCCGCTGATGGGCGCAGCGCTCAAGGGCAGGAACGAGGTCGTGCAGCTCCTGGTGGATCGTGACGCCAGGCTCGAGACGCGGGACAAGGGGAGTCGAGATACCGACACCGTGGTCTCCGCGCTCGCCGGCCACACGTGGCAGGCGGTGGACTACGCCGATGGTCTCGTTCGTGCCGGCGTGCAGTCTGCCGTGGCACGGCCAGAAACGGCGGCGCTCATTCGCAAATTGATGACCGAACGTGGAATCGCCGTTCCACCGTCAAATCGCACGATTGAATCCGTTTGTGTCGTGCCCATCTGTGACGGCCAACCCTAGACCGGTTTTCAATTCCCGTATACGTCGTGTCCGGCTTTAGCCGGACTTCACGAGGTCCGCCTGAAGGCGGACACTACGTACATGTGGAAAGCGCTCTCCGATTTTCACGTTGGTGTAGTCGACAGTTGACAGTTCACAGTCAACAGAGCGCAGGCGTCGACGTCAACGATCTGTCAACTGTGAACTGTCCGTGAACGACGCCACACCGACGTGCAAAACGCCATAACCCGTTGACTTTCAGGTTTCCGCGCGGGAGGATGGAGCGCTCCGGGAGGGCGGCACATGGTGAAACGCAGAGATCATCACGTCGATCGCCGTGGTTTTCTGAAAGGCGCGGCTGTCGGCGCGGCGGCGCTGGTGACGCCCGCGGTTCCGGAGGCACAGCCGGCCGCGCCGCCTCGCACGGGGACCCCGCTGCCTTCCAATGCCCAGTTAGCGGCCGACACGGGCGACCCTCCCCCACGGGTGTCATCGCGGATCATCGAGAACCCCGGATCCGATTTCATGGTGGACGTCATCAAGACGCTCGGCTTCGAGTACGTCGCCGCGAATCCCGGGTCGAGCTTCGAAGGTCTACACGAATCGATCATCAACTACGGCGGCAACAAGATGCCGGAGTTGCTGACCTGCTGCCACGAAGAGTCGTCGGTGGCCATGGCGCATGGCTTCGCCAAGATCGAGGGCAAGCCGATGATGGCGATGCTGCACGGCATCGATCGGACTGCAGCACGCCTCGATGGCGATCTACAACGCCTACGCCGACCGGGTGCCGGTCTACATCATCGTCGGCAACTGGATGGACGGCGGCACGCGGGCAAACGGCGTCAATTCGTACCACAGCGCTCAGGATATGGCCGCGATGGTCCGCGACTACGTCAAGTGGGACGATGAACCCGCTTCGCTGGGCCACTTCGCCGAATCCGCCGTTCGAGCCTACAAGATTCGCGAATGACGCCGCCGATGGGGCCGGTGGTGTTGGTGGTAGACCACGACATGCAGGAGCGGCCCGCTTCCGCAGAACCGGCGTGCGCATTCCCCGACTCACGATGACGTCGCCTCCTGCCGGCGAGACGGGCGCCGTCAGGGAAGTGGCGCGCCTCCTGGTGGCGGCAGAGAATCCGCAGATCAACGCCGGGCGCGCTGCGCGAACGCCCAACGGCATCCAGTTGCTCGTGGAGCTTGCGGAGACGCTGCAAGCCCCGGTCAATGGCGGAGGAGACCGCGTGAACTTTCCCTCTCGCCACCCGCTTGCCGGTGCCAGCATCGGAGAGCCCGATCTGATCCTCGATCTGGAGGTCCAGGGTGGTCCCAGGTCCAGACGCAACCGCGACAAAGAAGATCAGCATCACCGGCAGCCGATCTCTTCATCAAGAGCAACCTTCAGGATTTCCAGCACATGGCGGAAGTCGACCTCGCCATCGGCGCCGACGCCGAGGCCACGCTGCCAGCTCTCATCGAGGAGGTGAAGCGTCAGCTGACGGCCGATCGCAAGCGGGTGCTGCAAGAGCGCGGGTACCAAGCTGGCCGAGGCGCACCGGCAGGCTCGCGCTCGGGCCATCGAGGCTGCCGCCTACGGTTGGGATGCGAGCCCGATCAGCCTCGGCTCGTCTGTCGGCGGAGCTGTGGGCTCAGATCAAGAACGACGACTGGTCGCTCGTCTCCTGGCAGGGATTCATCAGCGGCTGGCCCGGCCGGCTGTGGAACATCGACAAGCACTATCACTATATCGGCGGGCAGGGCGCAGGCGCGCTCGGCTACGGCGCGCCGGCGGCGGTGGGCGCCGCGCTCGCCAACAGGAAGTACGGCCGGCTGTCGATCAACATTCAGACCGACGGCGACCTGAACTACGCCCCGGGTGTCCTGTGGACGGCGGTCCATCACCGATCCCGCTGCTGACCGTCATGCACAACAACCGCGCCTATCATCAGGAGGTCATGTTGGTCCAGCGAGTGGCGAGCGAGCGCAATCGGGGCGTGGACCGGGTCCACATCGGCACCACGCTCAGGGAACCCAACATCGACTATACAAAAATGGCGCAGGGGTACGGCATGTACGGCGAAGGGCCGATCAGCGATCCCAAGGAGCTTGCGCCGGCGATCAAGCGTGGGCTCGAAAGGGTCAGGCGGGGCGAGCCGGCGCTGATCGATGTCATCACGCAACCGCGGTGAGGTACCCATGCAGTTGTTCGTTCTTCTGATGGCGGCGGTGCTGAGTCTCTCGATCGCCGCCCAGGCGCAGACGCCCGGTGCGACTTCGCAGGGCAGCGTCGCGGGAGGGGACGCCAAAAACGGCAAGGGGCTCTATCTGAACTACAAGTGCTACGCCTGCCATGGCTACTCCGGCCAGAATGGCCCAGGGACCCGGCTCGTTCCGACACGGATGACCCTTCCGGCCTTCACGGCGTACGTTCGCAATCCGCGCCAGATGCCGCCCTATACAGCCAAGGTTGTGCCCGGATCGGGAGCTGGCCGACATATGGGCCTACCTCCAGACCCTCCCACGGTCACCGGCCGCGAAGGATGTTGCGTTGCTGAATCAGATTCTTGCGGAGAACTAATGGAACAACGCCACCTCGGAACGAGCGGATTGACAGTGTCGGCGATCGGCCTCGGCTGCATGGGCATGTCGCAGAGCTATGGCGCGGGCGACGACGAGGAATCCGGTGCGCACGATTCATCGCGCCCTCGATCTCGGCGTGACCTATCTGGATACGGCGGACGTGTACGGCCAGGGTGCGAACGAAAAGCTCGTGGGCCAGGCCATTCGCGAACGCAGGCAGGAAGTCGTTCTCGGCGACCAAGTTCGGGCTCATCCCAAGCCCGAGCGGCCCCGCCACCAGTGTCGATGGACGACCCGAGCGGGTCCGGCCATCGTGCGAAGCGAGCCTCCGCCGCCTCGGCGTCGACGTGATCGACTTGTACTACCTTCACCGCGTCGATCCGAACACCCCGATCGAGGACACGGTCGGCGCGATGTCCGAGCTCGTTCGCGAGGGCAAGGTGCGCTTTCTCGGTCTCTCGGAAGCCGGTCCCAAGACGCATTCGCCGGGCGCACCGCACCCACCCAATCGCGGCGCTGCAAAGTGAATACTCCCTCTGGTCCCGCGAGCCCGAGGCGGCGGTGCTGCCGGTGTGTCGCGAGCTGGGCATCGGGTTCGTGCCCTTCAGCCCGCTTGGACGCGGTTTCCTCTCAGGCGTTGTCAAGGAAACGGAGAAGCTGGAACAGAACGACGTGCGGCGGCGTCTCCCGCGATTTCAGGAGGAGAATCTCAAGCGGAACATCGTGCTGGTCCAGCGTCTCGAAGCGATGGCTCGGTCGAAGGGTTGCTCGGCGCCGCAGCTCGCCCTGGCCTGGCTGCTGGCGAAAGGCCACGAGATCGTTCCGATCCCAGGCACGAAGCGCCGTCGCTACCTGGAAGAAAATGTCGGTGCGATGGAGATCGCGCTCAGCTGCGGAAGACCTCGCGGCCTTGGACGAGGCGTTTCCTTCCGAGAACGTTGCCGGGGAACGCTACCCGCCGGAGAGCATGCGGCTGATCGAGAGCGAGAGAGTCTGATGCCCGAACGTCTCAAGTCTGAAGCCCTCAGTCGATCAGACCCACCAGGAGAGCTACGTGAGCGCGTCCCAAGTGACACTGCTGACATCGGAGTGCGACGGAAGAGGGGTGACGCGCCCGCACGGAGGAGGACCCCGGTGGATTGAACGACTGGTGGCGGGACTTTTGGCGTTATGGTGCGCCGGATGCGCCGCGCCACTTCGACGAGCCGCGAAGCCGCTGACAGCTGCACCCGGTGGCGAACGCTCGCCTCGGGTCGTGCTGAAAGAAGACCGACCGACGGTGGGGGTCGCATTCGGTGGTGGCAGCGCGCGCGGCATCGCGCATGTGGGGGTCATCCGCTGGCTCGAGGAGCATCGGATCCCAATCGATGTGGCGGCCGGGACCAGCATGGGCGGTCTCGTCGGCGGCGCGTTCGCCAGCGGAATGAATGCCGATGAACTGCACACGTTCATCACGACCCTGAACTGGGATCAGCTGTTCGGCTCGTCGACGTTCCCGTACAAGAACATCCGCCGCAAGGCCGACGCCCGCGCGTATCCATCGCGCCTCGAATTCGGTCTCAAGGGTGGGGTCGTGCCGCCGACCGCGCTCAACAGCGGCCAGGACGTCGAGTTGCTCCTCGGCCGCATTGCCGCGCCATACTTCGACACTCAGGATTTCGACGACCTGCCGACGCCGTTTCGAACGGTGGCGGTCGATCTTCTCTCAGCGCAGCCGGTGGTCATGCGAAGCGGGTCACTGTCAGACGCCATGCGCGCGACGATGTCTCTGCCGCTGATCTTCCCGCCCACCGAAGTGAACGGACAGGTGCTCATCGATGGAGGCACCATGGACAACGTGCCAGCGGACATCGTGAAAGAGATGGGGGCGGACCGCGTGATCGCCGTGAACGTCGGCGATCTCTCCGATCCCGAGGGCGTGAGCTACACGATGTTCGGCGTTGCGGAAGAGACGCTCGACGCGATGATGCGCGCCTCGACCAATCGCGCGCTGGCGTCGGCGGACGTCGTCATCAACGTGCCGCTCAGACAGTATGGCTCGCTCGATTGGCGGCGGGCCGGCGCGCTGGTTGACGAGGGTTACCGCGCGGCCGAGAGCATGCGCGATCAACTGCTGCCATTCGCCGTGAGCGAATCCGAGTTCGACGCGTGGCGCCGCGGCCGTCAGGCTCGGCGCCTGACGGACTTGCCATCCCCCGCGTTCATCGAGGCCGAAGGCTTCGGCACGAGCGATGCGACGCGACTGAATGCGCTCCTCGCTCGGCACGTGGGTGTGCCGCTGGACATGAACTCACTCGAGGCAGATATTGCCCTCGTGACGGGGCTGGACCGGTACGAGACCGTGACCTGGCGCATGACGCGCGACGGCGCGCGTGGCTACGGATTGCGCGTGTACGGCCGCGCCAAGGCCTACGCTCCACCGTTCCTGCTGCTGGGACTGAACGTCGAGAACACGACGTCGAGTGATTTCCGCATCACCGCGACCGCCCGCTATCTTGCGTTCGACGCGGTCGGATCTGGCTCCGAGCTGCGCCTCGACGGCACGATTGGTTCCGACCCGACTCTCGCCGTGGAGCTCTATCGGCCCGTCGGCTCGACGCCGTTGTTCGTCGCGCCGTATGCGGGGGTCGGCAGCGTGACGTTCAATGTCATCAACAACGACGCGGTGATTGCGCGGTATCGCGAGACCCTGTCCCGTGTCGGGCTGAATGTCGGAGTGAACCTTGGGGCGCGGAGCGATCTGCGTGTGGGCGCCTACACCGGGTACACGACCGCCTCGATCAAAGTGGGGGACCCCGGGTTTCCGGAATTACGGGGCAAGGAGACCGGGGCAGAGATTGTGTGGCGTCTGGACACTCAGGATAGTCCCGTTGTGCCCACGGGCGGGATGCTGTCTCAGGTTCGGCTGTCGCGCATGTTCAACGGTCCCGACATCACGGTGCAGGGAGAGACCTCCGACGTCGATGCCTCGCTGACCCAGTTGTCGGCGGTGGCGAATCGATTCTGGAGCGTCGGTCCACGCAATCGGGTGTTCGTATACGGCGGCGCCGGCACGTCCTTCGATGACGCTCCGTTGCCGATCAATCAGTTCGCACTGGGCGCGCCTTTCAGGCTCGGCGCGTACAGTCTGGGCGAGTTGAGAGGCCCTCACTACTACGTCGCGACAGGTGGCTACCTGCGGCAAGTCGGTCGGCTGCCGGACTTCATGGGCGGACCAGTCTTCGCAGGGGGCTGGCTCGAAAACGGCGACGCCTTCGCCGAATGGTCGCAGGCAGGCTGGCGAACGAACGGTGCCGTCGGGCTCGTAATGGACACGCTCGTGGGGCCGGTCATGGTCGCCGGTTCGTGGGGCTTCGACGGACGTTGGCGCACGTACTTGGGTGTGGGACGGACCTTTAGCTGAGGGTGAGACGAATCCGCCACGTTGGAATCTGGCCCTCGTTCTGCTACCTGGGCCGTAGATCGAGAGCGACGCGCGGCGTCATGAACGCGTAAAGCCGGGATGGATCGAAATTTGAAGAGACCGCTGAGGTGGCGAAGCGAGGACCCTCACGGCGAGGCAACGGAAGCGAGGGTATCCCTCAGAGGCGCAAGAAGCGCGCAGGCGTGGCCCGGAAGCCGGTGAGCCTTCCTAGGGACGTTCACGAAATCGTCGAAGAATTTCGCGACTCCCGGGCGAGGACCATTCGCGGCAAAGGTTGACGCCGTGTCACGTTCCGCCGATGCAGCGTCCGTCGCGTCTACTTGCCTCCGAGCTCTCCGTAGAGCTGAGTCACGAAGCGCTCGATCGTCATGGGGCCCTGCGGTACCTTCGAGTCGTACTCGCTCGTCGGCTTTGCCGCCATGATGTCGGGAAGCGTCTTGCCTTGTTTGACGAGAGCTTCCACACGGTCCCGAACCACCATCATCATGTCTCGATGCGCAACGACAGCCGCCTTGTCGACGACGTCGCCGTGGCCGGGAACAATCTTGGTATTGGGGCCCGCGAGCTGAATGATGGCATTGAAGCCGTCGATCATCCCCTTGGCCGTGCCGCCGTTCGCCCGATCGATGTTGGGATAGCCAAGCGATCGATAGAAGTCGCCGGTCATGATGACGTCGGCGGCGGGAAACCGCACCATCGTATCTCCGCTGGTATGCGCCGCGGGCACCGGGATCACCTGAATATCCTCTCCGTCCATATGGAAAGTCATCGATCCGCGGTAGGTGATGAGCGGCAACCCTCCCGGAGGCGTCGAGGGAATCTTCGCGAGCCCGGCGCGCAGCTCGTCCCGCGCGATGAGCGTGACGCCCATCTTCGCGAGGTTCTCGTTGCCGCCGGTGTGATCCCCATGCTGATGGGTGTTGACCAGGTACCGGATGGGCCTGTCGGAGATCTGACGAATGGCCGCCACGATTTTGTCGGTGAGCGGCGCGAACTGCGCATCGACCATGAACACGCCGTCAGGGCCGGTCAGGACGCCGATAGTACCGCCCGCTCCCACGAGGGTATAGAAGTTTCCCGCGAGCTTGGTGGTCTTGATCTCGACCTTGCTGAAGTCCTGCGCGGGTGCCGGGGCAGGCGTCTGGCCGGCCGGAGCCTGGGCCGCGAGTGTGATGGCCGAAAGGGTTATTCCCATCATCACGGCGTACGTTCGAACCGCGGGTAATCTCATGGTCGTCCTCCGCGCAACGGTCAGTAAAGGATCAGCGCAGAATAGCACGACGCGCTAGTCGCCGGACGCAGACAGACGATGGTCTGGCGTCTTGCCCAAGTCGGGCAGAAAGGCTGCCAGCAGGCCGATCGCCGGCAGAAACGCACACAGGCGATAGACGGACTCGATCCCGATTCCATCAGCCAACCGGCCAAGGGCCGCCGCTCCGAGACCGGCCATTCCGAATGCGAAACCGAAGAAGACGCCCGAGATCAATCCCACACGGTCCGGAACCAGTTCCTGGGCAAAGACGACGATCGCCGGAAAGGCGGAAGCCAGGATCATGCCGATCATCGTCGTGAGGATCGAGCTCCAGAAGAGGTTCGCGTGCGGAAGCAGCAGCGTAAAGGGCAGCACTCCCAGGATCGAGCCCCAGATGACGGACTTCCGGCCGAAGCGATCGCCGAGCGGTCCGCCCAGGATCGTGCCGGCAGCGACCGCGCCGAGAAACACGAAAAGATGGATCTGCGCCGCGCGAACCGAAACATGAAATTTGCTGATGAGATAGAACGTGTAATAGCTGTTCAAGCTCGCCAGGTAGAAATATTTTGAAAAGATCAGCGCGCCGAGGATCGCGAGGGACCAGCCGACCCGCCGGGTGGACACGCCGCCCGGATGCCTGACAGCCGGAGAACCGGCCCGCGTTCTTCGCGAGACACGCGTCGCGGACCAGTCCCCGATCCTCCAGAGCACTACGATCGCGGCCACCGCCAGAAGCGAACACCACACGATGCTCGATTGGCCCCGTGGGACGATCAGGAACGCGCCGATCAACGGGCCGATGGCGGACCCCACGTTGCCGCCTACCTGAAACAGCGCCTGGGCAAGCCCGTGCCGGCCGCCGGAGGCCATCCGGGCGATGCGGGACGCCTCCGGATGGAAGATGGACGATCCCACGCCGAGCAGCCCCGCAGCGACGAGCAGCAGGGCAAACGACGTCGCAAACGCAAGCAGCATCAAGCCGGCGAGCGAAAACGCCATGCCGATCACGAGGGCGTACGGCATGGGCCGCCGGTCCGTATAGACGCCGACGACCGGTTGCAGCAGCGAAGCGGTCAGCATCAGCGCCAGTGTCATCAGGCCGACCTGGGTGAAACTCAAGGCAAAGGCCGACTTCAGGAACGGGTAGATCGCCGGGAGGATCGACTGGATGGTGTCGTTGAGCAGATGCGAGAAGCCTATCGCGGTCAGAATCGCGAACGCGGGACGAGCCTGGGTCCCGAGAGTTCGTTCCGAATGGTACGACGGTGCCGGGGTGACCACGGCCAGGGGTTCTGGGGGTAGCATCAGGGTACATTCTAGAGGAGAGCTTGACTTTGGTGCCGGTACCCTCTATGAAAGGGCCGGAGCGAGCGAGCTCCCGGCATCCGGAGCTCTTGGCTGAAGCTTCTCACGAAAGGAACTGTGATATGAGACGTTCGCATCTGGCCGCCGCGATGGTCGGCATGGCCCTGGCCGCGCTCGGCATCGCCCGCGGCGTCAGCGTGACGGCGCAGCAGCGACCCGAAATGCGCGACATGCAGTTGGTCGGCTACAACGACCTGCAGGCGCGTTCCGGCTATCAGCCGGTCATCCACAAGCAGGGGGATCGCTGGATCGCGTACGTCGGCCACCACGGCGGCGCTCAGCCCAACCCGCTCACCGGACAGTCCGAGAGCAACGGCACCTCGATCATCGACGTGACGGTTCCGAAGCGGCCGAAGTATCTCATGCACATTCCGGGCGAGACGGGCGAAGGCGAGGCTGGTGGCGCTCAGATGGTGCGGCTGTGCGATGGCCGCGACCTTCCGCGCGCGGACAAGAGCAAGGTGTACTTGCTGCGCTCGTTCGGGAGCACCGCCCACGAAATCTGGGACGTCACCGATCCGTCACACCCGAGCCGTGTGACGGTCGTCGTCAACGGCCTCGTCAACACCCACAAGAACTGGTGGGAGTGCGACACGGGCATCGGCTACATCATCGGCGGCGATCCCAAATGGCGCACGCGCCGCATGACGAAGATCTACGATCTGAGCGATCCGGCGCATCCGGTCTTCATCCGAGACTTCGGGCTGCCAGGGCAGCAGCCCGGATCGACGGGGCCCGTGCCTACGGAGCTTCACGGACCGATCTCCCTCGGCCCGAAGGTCAACCGCGTCTATTTCGGCTACGGTACCGGCTCGAACGGCATCGTCCAGATCGTCGATCGCGACAAGCTGTTGAACGGACCCAAAGAGCCGACCGAAGCAAACCTCCTGTACCCGCAGATCACCCGGCTCGATCTTCCGCCGGATGTCGGCGCACACACGGCGTTCCCCCTTCTCGGGATGGATGTCACGGAGTTCAGCAGGCAGAAAGCACCGCCCGCACGCGGCGTGCCCCCTCCGGCGGCTGGGCCTCACGACCATGAAGCCTCGGTTCCGGCGAACCAGACCCAGGGGCGGCGAGACTTCATCGCCGTCACCGGCGAATCGACGGCCAACGAGTGTCTGGAGAACAGGCAGATGCTGCGGATGTTGGACACGACGATTGAAACGAGGCCATTTGGCGCATCCTCGTGGACCGTGCCGGGGCAGAGCGCCGACTTCTGCGCACGCGGCGGGCGTTTCGGGACGCACTCGTCGAACGAAAACTTCACGCCGATTTACTACAAGCGCGTGCTCTTCCTCGCGCATTTCAACGCCGGGGTGCGCGCGATCGACATTCGCGATCCGTTCAACCCGAAGGAGATCGGCTATCTACATTCCGGCGCATTACCAGCAAGACCGACAAGCGATGCGTGGGCACCGGCGCGGAGCAGCACTGCGGGGTGGCGATCCAGACCAATAACGTGGAGGTCGACGATCGCGGCTACATCTACATCATCGATCGGGCCAACACCGGCATGCACATCCTGGAGTTGACGGGCGCGGCCCGGAAGGTTGCGCGGTTTCCTGGGACCAATTAGGCGGGGTGAACGCGACGCGTGTCTTGTGAAGGGAGCCTCCCGTGAAGACTGGATTCTTCGTTTCAATCGCGGCGACGGCGATTGTGGCGGCCGTTGCCGCTGTGGGTCCGATGCCTGCGGTGGCTCAGACGCCGGCGGCCGCGACCGGGACATGGACTCCACCGCGGACCCCAGACGGCCAGCCTGACTTCCAGGGATATTGGATTGCGGGAGGGCCAACGCCCGGGGCTCCTACGTTTCCAACCTATACGCTCGAAGGCGGCGATTTATACGATCAAGCGCAGACGACCACCTTCGGTCAGGGAGTGGCCTTGAGGGGACCCGGTGGGGAGGCGTTACGGCCACACAGTGTCGTGGTGAACCCGCCATCCGGGAAGATTCCTTATCAACCCTGGGCGTTAGCGAAGAGGCAGGACAACTTCGAGAACCACACGCACCCGACAAAACCGGAGCACATCGACGACCGGGCGCGGTGTCATCTGCCGGGTGTGCCGCGCTCGATCTACTCGGGGATTTCGCAGATTGTTCAGCCCTCTGGTTACGTGGTGCTGATCAACGAGTTCGGTCATTCGCCGCGCATTATTCCGCTGGACGGCCGTCCGCATCTCAGCGAACAAATCCGGTTGTGGCAGGGGAGCTCGCGCGGCCGCTGGGACGGCAACACGCTGATCGTCGAGACCATCAATACCAACGGCAAGTGGCTCGACATCATCGGAGATTTCCACAGCGACAGCTTGAAAGTGGTAGAGCGGTTCAACTTCACCGGCCCGGACCAGATCCGGTATGAAGCGACGCTCGAGGATCCGAAGGTGTTCACAGCTCCGTGGACATTGGGTCTTGCCCTCAGGCGGAACAAGGAGCCGGGCTTTGAGCTGTTGGAGGAGGCTTGCGTCGAAGGCGAGCGCGACGCGACGCGCATGCTGCACGACACTCCACGGGATCAGCGGCCGACTCCCTGAGCGCGGCCGACACTTCGCGTCACGAAGCGTTTTCACACCTGCGGAGCGCTCGCGCAGGCCCTCGTCGTATTGCGCCAGAACCGCAGCCTTCCACATTTGCTGACGCTTCGGCGGCCCACCCCGTAGCGTCCGCCTTCGCGCGAAGCGATACGGCCAGACTCGACGAAGCTCGACTGGGCGTGAGCCAGTCAGCCTCGGCGGAACGCCGCAGCCCTGACGGCGGTCCGCCGGACCGTGAAGTTCGCCCACGCCGGAGACAACCACGCACTGACAGCTATAGGAAGGCTGCTTGCAGCCCGCGCTGCGGACACTACCAGAGGAACGAGCAGGTGGGGTCTGGAAATGGTGCCTGGGGACGCAGTCGTGCGTCCCCAGGCTGTCTCGTGCAACGGCGAGCTTACTTCGCGAGCGGGTCCGGGCGAACCTGGAATTTCACCACCTTGCTCGTCACCCCTTTGCCGCCTTCCGTGTGGAAGATCGCCTTGGAGGAGAAGGTCGACCAGACTGCTCTTCCCTTCCAGCCGGCCTGCGGATCGTCGATGCGGCCGTCGAGCAGTTTGGCGTAGAACCCGTTCGGATAGGGCACGCGAAGAACGGTGAACTGCTTGGTCTCCGGGTTCAGGGCCATCAGGGCCTCTGAGCCAGGAGCGATCGGCACGTTCGCACCCAGGCCCAACGTGTTGTGCTGATCCACCCAATTGTAGTAGCCGCTGTCCGCGCTCCCCGATTCCGTGACACCCTTGAACTGCGGTCCCGGCATTGGATAGAAAGCCCAGCCTTCCGGACAGTGTTGGCCGGTTGCCGTCGGCCCGTTGAGCGGCCCCTTGCACTTGCGGCGGTCGAAGCTGGCCAGGTGTCCACTCGAGACACCCGTCCAGACGACGCCGTTGCGGTCGATATCGATCCCGCGCGGACCGTACCCCTGAATCGTCGCCTTCGGGTTCCCATACGGGAGCTCGAAGATCTCCGACAGCGCCGTCTCCGGCGGGTTCGAACCCAGGGTCAGCCGAACGACGGAACCGGGGAAGCCCAGGATCGACCCCCAGATAGATCCATCCACTGGACTCGGGATGACACCGTAAAACGGTGTGATGATCCGTTTGTCCTTGGTGGGATCGACCGGCTGGTCGGGCTCCACGTAGGCGTCACGCTTGCCGTTGCCGTTGGTATCCAGGACGAACGCCGTCCAGCCCTGGGCCTTCTGCTCGTCCTTGGTCTCGTCCAACACCTTGGTATTCAGCCAGCCCACGACCTCGCCGCCACCGCTGCAGAACCAGAGGGTGTTGTTCGCATCCTCTGCAAATGCCAGGTGATGGGTCGCGAAGCAGAGGTCAACCAGCGTGAACTGCTTGGTCTGGGGATCCCACGCCGACACCTGCCGGCCGCTTTCCTTGATCGGGAAGGCCTTGGCCGACGGATGGCTCGAGCCCTGCTGACAGAAGGACGGAGTGGTGTTCTGGCGGATCTTCTGGGCGGTCCAGACGCGCCCCTTCTGATCCATCGCAAAGCTGTGTGCGCTCGTCCGGCTGGTCCAGGTGGCTTCGTTTCCCCACGCCACTGAGGGCTTCGGCATGAATGCCGGAACCGGCGGGGTCTTCGGATCTTTCAGCTGCAACTCCAGGCGGTTCGTCCGGCCGCTCAGGGGATCCAGGACGGTCAGGTAATCGACGGCGGCCTCCAGCGACCCGTAGATGGGCCCGTTGGCGTTGACCCTCGGATTGCGCTTGTCGCTTGCCACCTCATCGTGGAGATACGCCTTCGGGTCGGCCCAATCCCACATGCTGATGACCACGTTGCGCTCCGTGCCCTGCGGCCGCGGCGGCGCCTGCGGCACCTCGCCTTTGGCGATGCGATCGGTCCAGTCGGCCAACATCGTCAATGCCCGGGGGCGGCCAAGATTGTTGAGCTGGTTGCTCATATTGCCGCCGTTTTGTCCGGCCTGCACCCGGTGATCCCAGGCGTCCTTCGTGGAAGGGAATGAGCCCAGGCCCTTGGAGATTTCGCGGGTCGCCTTCGTGCCCATCAGGTGACACCCCAGGCAGCCTTCTGTTCTCATACGCATCGTCCACTGGGACTGGCTCTTGACGTTTTCGGAGATGCCATTGCCCTTGGTTCCTGTGCCCGGGAACTCGCTGGCGGCGGGCACCTGCAGCAGGGACCACCAGTAGTTGGCCGGATAGATTTGCGCCGCGGCATGAGGATTCGGCGCCACGACTGCAGTCAGGTTCAGCGCCTTGCCCGCCGTAGCCTTCACCTTCGGCGAATCCACCAACCCGTAGCCGCGCACCCACACGTCGTAGGTCGCCTTCGGAAGGTCGGGCAGCAGATAGCGACCGCGGTCATCGGTGACCACGATCTTGACGAACTTGGTGGGCAGATCGGTCGTTTCCGCGATCACCCACACGCCGGCTTCAGGACCCTTCGCGCTGGTGACCACTCCGCCGACGTCGTCGGCGTCGACGGAAACCGGCCCGCTGCCAACCTGGACGGCGCCGAGCCGAACCAGCGAGGCAGCCAGGAACACGGCGATACCGACCCCGCCGAGTCCAGGATATAAGACCCTCTTCGTCATATTGTCTGATCTCTTTCTGCGGCCGACTGGCGACCGCCATGGCTATAGCTGCAAACGGACGAGGCGCACCGAATTGTTTCCGGCTAGCATACAATGACTCGACTCGAAGCACCACGATCCCGCGAAACTTTTTGAGCGAGTCGTGGACGCCTCATCGGACTCCCCGGGGAAGCGGGACCGGACGGCCAGCCGGCAAGATGGCAACCTGATTCTGAGAGCCAGCTAGCCAGGAGTCAATACAATCCTTTCCCTCTGGCAACGCGCCTGGTGCCGGCGGCGAATGGCACAAATCCAGCGACAACTGGCGATCTTCCACGGATCCGAACCCCGGCGTGCCGCGGCGCGAGGCATTCACGGGCCGATGCCCGTTGTTACTTCGTTTTGGAGCGCGTACCGGGCCTCGTCTCGAGGGGCGCGTCAGCGGGAAGCTGACTGCATGCTGACGGACTCCCGGGGCGGCGGCGCCAGGGACCCCACGTACGCGGCGATATTCAGCATATCGAGGGTACTCAAATCGGTGACGACCGGTCGCATGAAACGCGACATCACGCCCCGGCGGGTCCCGGTCTTGAACTCGTAAAGCTGGCGGACCAGGTAGGTCGGCGAACGTCCGGCAAGTGGTGGGGCGAGGGCCCCTAACTTCACCCGCGGTGCCCCAGGTGCGTTTCCTCCGAGGTCTCGGCCATGGCAGGAGACGCATTGTCCGCGGGCCACCAGCGCCTCCCCTTTCTTGATGCTCCCGACAGGCGCATACGCGATATAGCCGGCGTTCGGCGCACGCAACGCCGTCAACTCGGGATATTCCGCCACTTCGATGATGCGCTCACCGATCGGCTCTGTTCCCGCATGCGGTCCTTCCAGCACTTCGAGCATGCCCCCGGCCGCATAGGTCTTCGGAACCGTGTCGGTCTCGACGACCTTTGTTGTCGGCGGGAAGGGAAGCGACGCAAAATATTGCGCGGCAGCCCTGGACTCTTCCGGCGTCATCAGCCTGGCGAAGGAAGCCATCCGGAACCCGTTTTCTTTCTTCGGATCGGCTGTTGTCCGCAAGCCGTTTCGGAAATCCTCCAACTGCTGCAGGATATATGCGAGCGGCAGGCCCGCGGGCCCGGCATTCTCGGGACGGCCGATTCCCGTCGCGCTGTGGCACACGCCGCATCCGCGGATACCGCCATCCTCGCCTTCCATCAACTCGCCCCTGCTGTTCCTCACGCTCCGTCCAAACCTTACGATATCGGGCATCGGCTCGTGGGATTCCGGAGCCCAGTCCGGGACCTCCTTGACACCCTCGTCGCCGCGGACGCGACGGAACAGCGACGGCTTGAGGGCGAGGTTGCTTCCTGGAATTCGCAACAAGACACTGTCATCGGCCGGCAGCCGCACAGGCTGTGGCTTTGGCACAGCTGGAACACTCTGATCGGGGGACGCCCAGCCGTACGCCCATAAAGGAAGATCCGGAGGAGTCTGAAGGGAAGGGACCGGCGCGGCCTGCTCTGAGCGCACGGAGTACGCGCCGAGCGCCAGTAGAGCGGTTAAGACCAGGACAACTTGGATCCTTTTCATTGGGACTCCTGAACCCGGGCCGGAACCAAGCTAGCCGGACAAGTTTAGCACGGCGGACGCTTGAGGCGTGGCGCGCAGCCTCGGCAGACGCCAGTTCGATGTGCGTGAGGTCGGCTCCAGCCGGCTCTATCGATTCCGTATTCGTACTCCGTATTCCGACCTGAACGAAGCCCCTCTAGGCGCGACGACTCGCCCCCGTTGGGAAAACCTGAAGGCTGACGCCCAGCCTTCAGATTTCAGGTCTCAGATCTTCCGGTTGCGGGTTAGAACGTGTACGACGCGCCCACCTCGGCGATGCGCGGCAGCATGATCTGCTGGGGGCGCAGAAACTCTTGTCCGGAGCGCCGTTGCAGGTTGAGGACCGAGTTTGCGTTCAGCGCGTTGTACACATTGAGACGGAGCGACAACCTCTGCGCATTATGCACAGGGAATGTCTTCTCGAATCTGAGGGTCAGGAGGTTGACGCTCGGCGTGCGCCTGGTGCCGATGGGCTCGGCGTTGAGCACGATCTGCGGAATCGTGTCCCCGCCCCTGAATTGCACTTGCCGCCCGAACACGTTCCCGCTGCGGTGCTCGAAGTTGGCCGACACCAGCACGTCGGCCGGGAAGAGGTAGGAGCCCAGCGCCTTGGCGTCCCAGTCCCAGGTGTTGTTGGCGCGGTTGATTTCGTCGTTCGGTGTCAGGCTCCCGGCGTCGTTGGACGAGTTGAAGTTGGTCACCGCCAACGATGAAAAAATGGGGATGGTTCTCTTGGTAGCCGAGTAGGAGGCCGCGAACTGCCAGCGATTCGCGAGCCGCTTGGTGCCCGCCACTTCAAAACTCGCGTAGCTCTGGTCGGCTTTCGGGTCGTTGATGGCCATCAACTCCTCGAATTGTTGTCCACGCAGCTCGGTCGGGAACTCGTAGTACGTGAACATGCCCCCGTCGTCGGCGGTCCCGACAAGGCCGTCGGGGCCCGGGTCTCGATTCGTGACCGGCACATTGTAGGACTCATAGGGCCGCAGGTTGTTCTGGATGCGGTAGATGTTCGTCGCGCGGGTGTAGGCGCCCGTGGCCCGGAGCGAAAAATTCGCGATCAGCTCCCGCTCGATCGCGAGCGAAAACTGATCGTTCTGGGGTTGCTTCTCGTTCGGGTTGGTCACGGCCGGCGGCTGTTGCGTTTCGAACTGACGGCCCGAAGTTTCGACGTAATCGTCCCCGTTCAGGTCGCGGTCGACTTCACCGTCGTCATAGTCGAGGTTCCCGTTCAGGTCGTGCCAAAGGAAAATGCCATACGCGATGCCGTTCTTGGTGACCCGCAGCACGTCCGGGTTGAGGTGACGCATGTCGTAGTAGCGCCCCCACCCGCCTTTGAGCACGGTCTTACCATCGCCAGAGAGATCGTAGGCCACGTGCAGGCGCGGGGCCACGTTGTTGAACACCGGCATATCTATCCGGGCGAAGCACCCGGCAGGGAAGATAACGTCCGACGGAGACGCCGCTGCCTCGCGGCAGATGTCCGGCGCGAACGCATCCTGATGGTCGTACCTCAGCCCCAGATTCAGCGTCACCCGACGCCCGACGGTCCAGCTGTCCCTGATGAAACTGCCAATCATGTTGCCGGACAGACGTGGGAACGTCGGGCCGTTGAAAAATGAGACCTCGAAGGGATCGCCGTCCTGGAGCAGCAGATAGTAGTTCGGCGATCGCGCGACGAGCGAGCGGAAGTTCAGTTCGTCCCGATATTCGAAGCCGGCCTTGAATTCATGGTTCCCGTAAAACCAGTTCGGCTTGTACCAGGTCGCTGCGGCCTTCGCGTATTTCCGGCTGCTGTAATCATTTTCCCCGGCCACCTCGCTCTCGCCGTAGGTCCTCTCGGTTGCAAGGTCCTTTACTCCGACCGCCCCGTCCGCGTTGAACGGCACCTTCGAATCGAGCTTGAAATAACCACCCTGGAAGGAGGCGATGAACGAGTTGCCGCGCACCCATTCCCACTCCCCTTTGGCATAGTGAAAGTCGACAATCTTCCTCATGCGCGATTCCCAGGCATTGAGCTCGGTGAATTGGTTCGTTTCGGGCTTTCGCGCCCACTGGTTGAACGCGATGAACCGGTGCGAAGGGGTCGCCTGAAACGAGACTTTTTCCGTGTGCCACGTGCTCTGGCCTTCTTCGAGGGCGGGCGACCCATCCGGCTGGAAGGAATTGATGACCGTAAATCCCTGGTAGCGCCGCCGCGCCGCACCGTAGAACCACAGGCGATCCCTGATGATGCGGCCACCCAGGTCTCCCCCGAAGTCGTACTGCTTCGCGACTTCGTTGCCGGTCGTGATGCCCTGTGCCCTCAGTTCTTCGTCGACGTTGTTGCTCTGTAGATGATGGTTCGTCTGGTCCCACGATCCGCGGCCGTGAAAGTCGTTGCCGCCGGACCTTACCACAGCGGTGATCTGCACGCCCCGCGTCGGAAACTCCGCGTCGGTGCCGAGCGTCTGCACCCGCGCTTCGTCGATCGTCTGATAGTCCCAGTTGGCGCCCTGTCCGTCGGCGCGGCCCGACAAGGTTTGCGACGGGACGCCCTCGAGCGTGTACCAATGCGCGCCGCCCTGCCCGAACACGAGCGCATTCGGGTTCTCCGAGATCTGGTTGCCGCCGACATCGAGAAAGGTGCGCGCACCAGGCGCCAGGGTCAACAGGCTCATCACCCCGTTCCGGCTTGTCGGGGTCAGGTCGATCATCTCCCTCGTCAGCAGGGTGCTGCCGGAGGTCGCTGCGACGTCCACCACCGGTGTCGCTCCGGAGACGGTCACCGTCTCGGCTACCGTGGCCAGCCCCAGCACGATATCGATCCTCGCGGTGAAGCCGACCGTCAGCCGCACCTCTTGCCGCTGGGCCGGTCGAAAGCCGGCCAGTTCGAAGGCCACCGCGAAGGCCCCGATTGGTAACGGCGCCAGGCGGTACTCGCCCAGCCTCGTTCGTGACGGCTGTGATCTGCGGTACCTGCAGGGCAGGGCTGGTGGCGGTGACCGTCACACCGGGGAGCACGGCGCCGCTCTCGTCGGTGACTTGACCGATGATGCTTGCGCCAGAGCCCTGGCCGGAGGCAGGCGAATGCGTCAGAGCAGTGGCCAGGATGACGATTGCGGCGATGAACGCGTATCGAACCCGAAACTTGTCAGTAGTAGTGCCGCGCATCACTAGTTCCCTCCGGTTCCATGAATCTGCACAACCGGCAACCGTCCCGGGCCGGGAACGTCGTGACCCTTCACGAGCTCCGCGCGCCACAAGGGCCGGTCGAGTCCCTCTGATCTATTTGAAGGCGGTGGAGGCTGTCACGAACGGACTGCGGCTGTCAAGCAAGAAGCAGCTGCAGGGCTGCGTGTGGACAACCGCAACGAGATGAGAGGGAGGCAACGGCCCCGTGTCTTCCGTGCGTGGAACCTCGGGCACGGCGTCGGCGATCGCGGACGGTCAGAGCCCTGGCACTGTCCGAGCTTTTATGGCGGGAACATCGTCGGATGTGATGCCCGGGTAGGTTCTGAAGCCGAGCGTGTTCAGGCGCTTCGTGTTCGCTTCACCCTCGAAGCAGGCCTCTTCCAGGATCTCAAAACCTTTTGTCGTGTGACGTGTGAGCAGGAACGCAATCGTGAACGGCCTGGTATAGACGAGTGGGTCGTCGATGGTGGCTCCGTACGCGATCGTGTCCTGATCCAGCATCATGAAGCGTTCGGTCAAAATCGCGCTGTCGGTATAGAACGTGCCCTGGCGGTCCAGAAATACCCGGCCGTTGTGGTTGGTTGATTCGACGACCAGCGTGGTGCCGTCCCACCGGCCACGCGCGTCTCCCTGCCAGAGCCGGATGTTCTTGCCGAGATGCGGGCGGTTCGCCATGGTGATGATGCGGGTCGCGTGCGACTCTTCTGACGGGATCGCGATGTACCCGGGAGTCTGAATGATCTGGTAGGCGGGTGCCTCGTACATATGGCGTACGGCGCCCGACAAGAAACACTGGACGTTCTGGTCGATATATTTGGCGGCGTTTTCTTTTCGTTGCGCCGCCGCCCACGGCTGGAGCGGCAGCTTCCCGTCCGGAGGGTCGACCACCAGGCTCTTTCCCGGCCCGAGAGGCACATCCGAGTCGCGGGATCTGCGGGCGACTCCAGCCCGACTCGTGTCGTCCCAGGGCGCCTCGAGACCTTCCTTCGCCTCCGTTCTATGACGCCAGTAGCCGCTGAAGTCAGGGTTCCCGTCGGGCGTACGAGGGGGATTGAACGTCTTCGCTTTTTCCTGGGCGCATCGCCACAGAAGTGCAGGGTCATCTGACAGGCAGCTGTTTTGTGCCTCGGCCGCCCGTGGGGCTGGAGCCTGGCCGGCGGTCGCCCCTGGCGGCAGCAGCAGCACAACCGCCGCGGCTGCGCCCAGAATCCCGAGCACGAAGAGGCGTTGGCTCATCTCAAGCTTCCTTTCAGGGGCCTAGGAACGCCCGGCCTCATGACAGGGCGGCCAAATGACGTGTCAGTTACCGCGAGCCTGGCATCCGATCTTTTATTGCAGGAACATCCTTGGACGTGATGCCCGGGTACATCCTGAAGCCCAACTTCTCGAGACTCTTCGCCGCCGTGTCACCTTCGAAACACGATTCTTCCCAGATCTCGAAACCCGGTGTCGTGTGACGCGTGAACGCAAGCGCGATCGTGAACGGCCTGGTATACACGAGCGGGTCGTCCACCGTCGCCGTGTAGGCGATCGTGTTCTGATCGACCATCATGAAGCGCTCGGTCAGGATCGCCGTGTCGGTGTAGAACGTGCCCTGCCGGTCCAGAAACACCCGCCCGTTGTGGTTGGTGGATTCGACCACCAGCGTGTTGCCGTCCCATCGCCCGCGCGCGTCGCCCTGCCAGAGCAGGATGTTCCTGCCGATGTGAGGGCGGTTCGCCATGGTGATGATGCGGGTGGCGTGCGCTTCTTCGGACGGGATCGCGATGTAATCACGCGTCTGGATGATCTGGTACGCAGGCGCCACGTACATGTGGCGTACCGCGCCCGACAAGAAACAGTGCGTGTTCTGGTCGATATACTTAGCCGCGTTCTCCTGGCTCTGAGCGCGCGCCCACGGCTGGTACGGCACCTTTCCATCGGGAGGGTCCACCACCACGGCCTTCCCGCCATAGCCGCCGTTCGGGTTGGAACCGGCGCCGAAGGCCTCGTTCTCCTCCACAGGGAAGGCCCGGGTCGAGCCTTCGAGACTGACGGTCGCACTGGTCCGGTTGCGCCAGTAGCCGCTCAGGTCGGTGTGGCCGTCTGCAGTGCGCGGCGGATTGAACGTCTTCGCTTTTTCCTGCGCGCACCGCCAGAACAGCGCCGGGTTGTCCGACAGACAGCTGTTTTGCGGCGCGGGGCCGTCGGTCGCCTGGCCGGCGGCCGCGACTGGCTGCAGCAGCGACGCGGCCATCGCGGTCGCACTCAGCATGCCGAACACGCACGAGCGATTACGCATCCTGTTTCTCCGCGCTGTTTGGGAAGAGGCGCCCGGCGCTGAACCCACGGGAGCGTTCAGTCGATTGCTTACCGCTCGCAAGTTCAACCTCACGGCTACCATACCAAAAAAGGCCGAACCGCGTTACACTTTCGCGGCCATAGCGCTCTGCTGCCGATTCCGCGGCCGCCGCCGTTTCAGCCGGGCGAACGGATACAAGAAATCAGCAAACCCGGAGGTACCAGGTGAAACATTCGTCTGGCCGGATGACGGCAGCCGCGGCAGTCCTGGCTGTCTGCTCGTGGATGCCGGCCCTCGGAGCAGCCCAGGCCCCCGGACCAGCCTTGCCCCGCGCGGCGGACGGTCATCCGGATTTTTCGGGCATCTGGCAGGTCATGAACACGGCCAACTTCGACATCCAGGATCATTCCGCGCAGAAGGGGGTTCCAGCGGGGCAGGGCGTGGTCGAGGGCAACGAGCTTCCGTATACCCCTGCCGGACTGGCGAAGAAGATCGAAAACTTCAAGAAGCGCGCCACCGATGATCCGGAATCGAAATGCTATCTGCCCGGGGTGCCGCGCATCATGTATATGCCGTTCCCGTTTCAGATCCTCCAGACGCGCGACCAGGTGACGATCCTGTTCGAGTACGTCCACGCCATTCGTTATATCTACACGAACGGCACGCCGCACCCGCCGGGCCCGATCGAATGGTGGTTGGGAGACTCGCGCGGGCGGTGGGACGGCGACACGCTGGTCGTCGACACCGTGCACTTCAACGCCGACACCTGGTTCGACAGGGCCGGTAACCACCACAGCGAGGCGCTGCACGTCGTCGAGCGGTTCTCGTTCATCGATCGCGACCATCTCAGGTACGAGGCGACGATCGAGGACCCCGCCGTGTTCACCAGACCCTGGAAGATGAGCATGATGATCTACCGGCATACCGAACCGGGTTTTCAGCTCCTGGAATACGAGTGCTACACGTTCGACGGTGCTCGAGAATCGCGGTAGGGCCTGGGGAAGGCGGGCGCAGTTGCCGTGCAACTGCGCCCGTGTCACGCGTTAGTTGGTTGCAGTAACCGGAAACACAATCGGCGTCGCACCGTGCGCGACGAACCACCACTGCCCG
The DNA here is from genome assembly GCA_963814975.1 of uncultured Acidobacteriota bacterium. Taxonomy (GTDB): domain Bacteria; phylum Acidobacteriota; class Vicinamibacteria; order Vicinamibacterales; family CAVVIG01; genus CAVUXJ01. The sequence goes on from CAWFFB010000026.1 coordinate 69,570, forward strand.
TCCTTGTTCATGAAAACATTCATGTACCTGCGGCGCGGCCCGTTGGACCCATCGTCGTTGATGGTCGTGCTGCGCCCCAGTTGAATGATCGTGTCTCCATACTGGCGCACGGTGAAGTCGTCGTGCTTGTTGACTGTCCGCTTCGGGTTCTTGGCAAAGTTCGCTTTCACGCCTGAGATGAACTCGTCCTTGGTCTGCACGTGCCCGGTCGAGCTCATCCACATGATGTCGTCGGCGAACAGGCGGTCGCGCGTCACATTGTCGCTGTCGCCGGTCCCAGCCGCCTGATTCTGGACCGCCGAGAGCCTGAGAATTTCCTTTTCGACATCCGGCGCGACTTCCTTTCCAAGGATGATCTTGTTCGTCGGCGAGGCTTTTGCCCGCGCCTGGACGCCGAGGATCTCAGGTGATTCCGGCTGAGCCTTGTAGTCGATCGGAATCGTCTCGCGGCCGACGACAAACCACTGGCCCCGCTGTTTTTGGAGGACGATCAAATATCGTCTGGCATCCCCTTTGGTCCCGTCCGGCTTCATCGTCGTACTCCGGCCGTGCTGGACGATGACGTCGCCATACCGCCTGATGCCAAAGTCGTCGTGCGGGGCGGCATCCTTTTTCGTTTTCGTCGGGTTCTTCTGGAAGTTGTGCCGCGTCACTGCCAGGATCTGCGGCTTGGTGACCACCCGCCCGGTGGCTCCGATCCAAAGCGTATCGTCGGCGAGCATCCGATCGATCATGCCTTCGGAGTCGCCGATTGAATTGGCGTCGTTCTGCTCCAGATCGAGCTGAATGATGTCTTTTCGAGTCTCCGCGTCCACTTCAGTGCCGAGGATGCGCGAGGTATCTGCTGCGGCCGGAGCAGCCGTGCTTTCGCTGGTGGCGGCGGCCGTGGTTACCGAAGCTTCCTGCGCACTGCAGCCGACAAAGGTAACTCCCAATAGTATTGCCAGTAGAAATCGTTGCACCACTGTTCACCTCCTGCGTTGGACGTTACGCACCAATCCGATGAAGAATACGCGTCGCCATCGGCCTACTGCAGTTTCGTCCACGCCATTCCGTCGGGATCGATACCGGTCGTAAAGCGGCCAACCTCTTGAAACGTCTTCAGGTCGATCGTGACGACGATGTTGTCGTCGGCATTCGCTACGTACACGCGCGAGCCATCCGGCTCTACCTGGAACTTCGTCACCTTGTTGCCCAACTTCAGCCGCTTGATCTGCTTGCGGGTCGCAGCGTCGAGGACCACGAGCTCGTTGCCCGTGTTGTCGGAAATCAGCACCTGCCTGCCGTCCGGCGTGAACGTCAGCTTGTTGGAGACTTTCGTTTGCACGTTGAAGGTCTCTTTCACCTTCTTGGTGGCGATATCGATAATCGAGACCGCGTCGGAGTGCGCCACCCAGAACTCCTTGCCGTCCGCCGAGATGTCGATCCCCTCCGGCCTCTTGCCAACCGGAATCGTGGTGAGCTTCCAGTCGGGCGGGTTCGAGGTACGCTCGAAGACCGCGACACTGTTAGCCGCCATGTTCGCTGCAAAGATATGGTTCAGGTCCTTGCTGACGACGACCGTGTGTGTGCCGTCCTGGCCCGTGCCGAGCACCAGGTCTATCTTATTGGTGGCCGGATCGTATCGCCCGATCGCCTTCGAGCCCTGGGCCGTGAAGTACACCTTTCCGCCGGCGAAATGGATGCCGTGCGGCAGCGTGAGGCCGCCCAGGTCGACGTGGCGAACCACTTTCTGGCCCGCCAGATCAACCACGGAAAGGGTGTTGTTCCCCATGTTGGCGAGAAACGCCATCTTGCCGTCGGTCGATACGGTCACTTCGTGAGGTCGCCCCGCAGTGGTCACCTTGCCCACAACCTTCCGCGTCTGCGGATCGACGATGGCCATCGAGTCTTCGCCCTTGTTGACGACCAAGAGCGCGGTCGACGGAGTTTCGGCCACCGCCACTGCCGTGACGGCGGCGAGAGCGCCGAGCAAGACGACCCGCCGAATCAACGTCCTTTCTAGAGTCATCTGAGCTCTCCTTGAATCCGACGGACACTCCTATTGTGTTTTTCCTGTCTTGACGATATTCAGGAACTCGTCATTTGTCGCGACCGCCCCATGGAGTCCGACATGCTGCGCCACGTCCAGCTTCAATCGTTGGATGTTTCGGAAGAAGGTCATCATGCTGGCGTTGGGAGCTGGAGCTGTGGCTCCAGGGGCCGGCGGCGAGTACAGATCCGCATTCACCAGGATCTTCTCCTTCGGAAGATACGCGATCAGCATGCCCGCGTTGTGGGCGAGGCCCTCAACGTAGTGAACTTCCAGCACTCGCACGCCATCACTGATCACGTACTTCGAATTCAGCGTCTCGAACTCGGGCTGTCGACCGCCGGTCCAGTAGGGGAGCTGAGCGGAGAACCGATCGGGCTGCACCGTCCGTGGCGTCGAGGCCAACACCGTACGATCGTAGAACTCGCGGTTCCCCGCGTGGGTGACGATGGTCGTGCCCATGGTGGCATAGGTGCGAAGTCCACCCAGGTGGTCGAAGTGGTGATGGGTGTTCACCAGGTACCGGATCGGCTTGTTGGGAATGAGTTTCTCCACTTCCGCGATCACCGCCAGGGAGCGCTCCTCATTCTGAGGGGCCTCGATCACCGCGATGAAATCGCGGAAATCGAGGGCGAGGCTGTGATGAGTCCCGCCGGCAATGCGGAAGACTCCATCCGCCAGTTTTTGGGACTCAACACGGACGGGTGCGACGGTTGCCTTCTGAACCGCATCCGGAACTGCCATCGCCTGAACGTTCAGGTTCGGCTGCACGTTGCTCACCCTGATCTCGATGGAATTCTCGCCCCGGTTCCGTCTGAGGTCGCCTTGATGCGCGTGGAGCAGGGTGGGGAATTTCACGCCGGCGAAATCCTTGTAGTCGGTCATGCGGGTTTCGTACAGCATGTCCCCGAGCACGGGGTTGGCCACCCATGTCTGGACCATTTCGACCAGATTCTGGTCGTTGATCTGGCCGTTGATTCTGTACTTCCCGAGCGCGGTGAACGAGATGATGGTCGCCTTTTTTCCACCCTGCGTCATGCCGGGGTTCGATGATCCGGCAACGGTGATCCGGGTTGCCGTCGGGTTGCTCGCCGCCATGGCGGCTTTCAAGAAGCCGTGCGGGGTCATGACGATATCCAGCTGCCGCAGCTCCGCGAAGGGGATCGCGTAGAGATACAGGTTCGTCAGCGGCACAGGATTGGTCCCGTCCATGTTCCACGCGGAGTTGCCGTTGACGAGAAATATCTGCCGCTGCTCTCCCTGGATCGGTGTCCCGCCGCCGCCACGGGGCGGATAGTTCCCCTGCGTGCGCGTGAGCTCTTCGCGTGAGTACTTGGCGTCGTAGTCGATGGTCTTCGTATAGCTTGTCACCTGAAACCGCGGCCAATCGTCGTCCGCGCTGTAACTCTGACCTACTCCAGCGACGAAGCCGGTCCCGGAAATCTGGATGGTTTTCAGGTTGTTGGCGCCCATCGCCGTGGAGGCGGCCTGCAAGACCGTCTTGGCATCCTGGGCAACCGCGTCGCCAGCCGTTAGCGCCATGAGTGCAAAGAGAACGAATAGTGTTCTTGCCATACTTCTTCCTCCCCCAACGGATGTGGGCCTCGAAAGTTCGGGTGATTATGCTACGAAAAAGTCCTCAGCGCCCGCGAAAGTCGGCGATGTCCAACGGGAGGTGCGGAACACCGATATCTGTTCTAAGTTATTGATGGTGCACGACTTCTGATTGATCGCCGCCCTGGGAATTCCCAGGCATGCCCACGTTCGCCTAATCCGGAGAAGCGATATAGCCGCGTCGCGCGCGGATGCGGTAATGCCGATTGCGGACTTCCACACGAATCGTGTGCCACCGGCCGTCCTTTTTTTCGCTGGAGAGATAGCCGAGGTAGTACTGCTGGCGGAGCTCGTCAGCGATCGCGGCAGTCGCCGCGTTCAGGCCCGACGGATCATTGACCACCTCGGTGCGCCCTCCGCTGTCGTCCGTCATGTTGCGGAGTGCCTTCACGTCGACCGATTCAGTGCAGCCCCGGCTCCACCTGCGACCCTGCGGTGGCGGGCTGGGCATCGGTTGTGGCCGCGGCGGCATCGGCCAGCCGCGGCGGCCAACCGGCGGGAAAGGAAACGGAATCGGCCCGCGGCGCTGCAGTTGTGGACGCGGCTGATAGCGCCGGTCACCGTCGCTGGCGCACTCGATGCCAATCGCGTAGAGCATCGCATCGCTCTCGCGAATGAGCTCTTTCACGTCCCGCAACTTCGCATAGCTCGTGGTGTCGTGCCCATCCGAGAGCACGACCAGCGCCTTCTTCCGATGCTGTCCTGTGGCCGTGAGGCGAAGGGCCTGCGCCACTGCGTCGTACATGGCCGTGGTGCCGTCGGCGACGAGACGGCCCAGAGCTCGACTGAGTAATTGTCGATCGGTCGTCCAGCCCTGCAGGAGCTCAGGACGATCGTTGAAGTGGTACAAGAACAGTTCATCCTCTGCGCCGAGCAGGTCGTAGAGAAACCGATCGAGCGCCGTTCGAGCCCCCAGGATTTTCTCCCCGGCCATGCTGCCGCTCGTGTCGAGCGCGATACCCAGACTGACCGGCACGCGCTCGGCGCTGAAGTGCGAGACCGTTTGCGGCCGGTCGTCTTCGTACACCGTGAAATCGTCCTGTCCAAGACCTGGCACGAAGCGGCCGGTATCGTCGGACACCGTGGCGGTGACGTTGACGAGCTCGACACCACTCTTGAAGCGGAATTCGGATTCGGGAGTCTGCTGCTGGGCGCGTAGGGAGACGAGGAGCAGCCCGACTGTCAGGACGACCACGACCGGCTGGCCCCGGACGTAACGTGCGCTTTGCATCTGAGCCTTCGCCCCGCGTTACTGGAATCATATTACGATACACTCTTCGCCGCTCACCCACTCTTCACGATTGTCAATGTCCGCAGGCCGATCTCAGGAAAGACGACGACAATCGTCGAGAAATCGGAGATAACACCATGAAATGGACCGCGATGGCACTGGCGCTGCTGGTCGGGTTTGGCGCGGGGATGGCCGCGCAAGGCGGATCGACCGGCATCACCATGCGAGGTGCCGTGAAGGACGGGAACACCATCGAGGAGCCGATCGAGTATTGGGAGGTGCGTGCGGACTCGGGGGAGAGTGTCGTGATTACCGGCCGAAAAGAGTTGCCGCTCGTTCAGTGGCTGCGGCAGGCGAAGGGCAGGCCAGTCGTGCTGTCTATCGACCTTTCGGCAGCGGCGGGCCAATGACGCGAGCGCGCCCCTGTCCTTCCCGTCCGGTCGGGTAGCGATCAGCCGCCAAAGTATCCGCTGCGGGCCTTGACTGTCGCCGCAGGATTCTTGACGCGGAGATGAAGGCGACGCCATTCACGCTCCACTGCGGCTTCGATCGCCAGAACGTACTGCTGACGGAGATCGCCGACGATACCGGCGGCGACGACAACCGTCTCGGTCATGGTGCTGGCAAATTGCAATCGTCCGCCGGTCCATTCAGCCAGATCGCGAAGATCCGCGGTACCGGAAGGGCCGCCGCGCTCCGCAGCCTCCATCATCACGCGTTGATCGACAGACGGCACCGTCGCCACGATATAGACCGGTACGTCGATGGAGCCCGCCAGTTCCGACACTTCCGGCGCGGTGAGGCGGCTGCTCGTGTCGGTCCCGTCGGTCAACACCACCATCGCGCGATGTGTCGCGGACCGATCCGCAAGGCGCCGCGCCGCGGCCGCGGTGGCGTCGTACAGGGATGTGACGCCAAAGGTTTCGAAGTCCGACAATCCATCGCGCAACCGCGAGAGATCTTGCGTAAAGCCCCGCCGCTCGTGAAGCGAGGAGTTGAACGTGAACAGAGCGGCTTCGTCACCCGGCATGAGCTGGGACAGCACCGATTCGTATGCCTGGCGCGCCATGGCGATCTTCGGGCCGATGCCCATGCTGCCGCTCATGTCGACCAGGATGGCCAGTGTGACCGGCGATTGGCGGTCGGACCGGAACTCGATGATCGGTCGGAGTCGTCCGTTATCGCGGACTTCGAAGTCCAGGCGGGTGAGCCCCTGCACGACGCGGCCGCGCGCGTCACGGACCGATGCCTGGATCGTGACCACGTCGAGCGAGCTGCGGAATGCGTCCTGTGCCTGGTCAGGAATTGTTTGAGCGTTGACCTGTCCCAGCAGCGTGCAATTGATGGTCATGGCGATGGCGAGTCGATGAACGGCTGTGCTCATGTGGCTACCGATTACAGGGTTGAACCCTCAGGCGGAGCTGAATCTCCCGACCAGCTCGGACTGCTCCGCGCGGAGCAAATTACAGAATCGTCTGTCCTCTTACATTACTGCTCCCGTCCAGCGGCCGGAGTCGACGAAGTTGCACCGAGAAACTTCCTTCGCGACCCCAACGACATGCACGTAGAGCGCCAACCGACCGGGCGGTCACCAACCCTCCCCGCCAGTAGGCTGATTGGTTTTGGAGGCGGAAAACGCAAGAAGCCGCAAGTGGTTGCCGCGGAACGAGATGATTGGTTTGGGGGGGAAACGGGGCCCCACGCGAGAAGCGCGTGGGGCCTGGGAGATCTACTTGCGAGGGACGTCTCAGAAGTTGTACGACGCGCTGATTTCCGCGATGCGGGGCAGCATGATGGCCCGGGGCCGCAGGAAGTCCCCTCCCACACCCATTTGCACTCTGGTCGCCGAGTTCGCGTTCAACGCATTGAACACGTTGAGGCGGACCGCCAACCTGTGCCCCTCCACCACGCGGAAGATCTTCTCCATCGCGGAGGGTCAAAAGGTTGATATTCGGCAAGCGCCGGGTCCCGATCGGTTCGACGTTCAGCTCGATCGACGGAATGGTCACGCCTCCCTCGAATTCCACTTGCCGGGCGAACGGGTCGCCGCTGAAATGGTGGAAGTTCGCCGACAGCAACACGTCGGCCGGGAACGTGTACGAACCCGAGAACTTGGCATCCCAGTCCCAGGTGCGATCGGCCCGGTTGAACTCCTCGTTGGGATTGAGGTCCCCGGCGGTGACCGACGAGATACGCTCCACTTCGCTGAAGCCGCCGACCGCCAACGTATTGATGAAGGGTCTATTCTTCTTCGTGGCCGAGTAGGAGGCCATGAACTGCCATCGGTTCGAGAGCCGCTTGACGGCCGCCAGCTCCACGCTCTTGTAGTTCGCATCGGCTCTCGAGTCGTTGATGGGCATCATCTCCTCGAATCTCGCGCCCTGCAAGGTCTCAGCGAACTCATAGTACGTGACCAGGCCCCCGTCGTCCGCCGTCCCGACCTCGCCATCGGGTCCGGGGTCCTGATTCGTGATCGGAATGTTGTAGGTCTCATAGGGCCGGAAGTTGTTCTGGATCCGATACGTGTTCATCGCGCGGGAGTACACCCCGGTGACCCGCATGGCCATATTCGCGACCAGCTCCCGCTCGACCGAGACCGAGAACTCATCCTGCTTGGGCTGCTTCTCGTTGGGGTTCGGGACGCCGGTGGGTGGCGGGGCGTCGAAGTCCTCGCCCGCGGTTTCGACGAAATCGGGCCCGTTCGGATCGCGGTTCGTCTCATCGAAATCCCAGTCGTTATTCCCGTTCAGGTCGCGCCACTTGTAGACGCCGTAGGCGATCCCGCCCTTCGATACCCGGTTCACGTCGACAATGAACTGGCGCATCTGGTCGTATCGCCCCCATCCGCCCTTGATCACGGTCTTGCCATCTCCTGAGAGATCGAACGCCGCATGCACGCGCGGGGCCACCGTGTTCCAGATCGGGAGCTGCACGTGGGGGAAGCACTGGGCCGGGAAGATGACGTCCGATGGCGCCGCGGCGACCTCGCGGCACTGGTCCGGCACGAACCCATCGTCATGGGCGTACCGCAGCCCGGCATTCACCGTCAGCCGGCGCCCGACGGTCCAGCTGTCCTTCAGGTACAGGCCGAAATAGTTGGTGGCCACCTTTGGGTGAATCGGCGAGTTGAAGAAGGACACCTCGAACGGCACCCCGTCGTTGTAGAGCAACAAGTAGTTGACCTGCTTCGCGTTGGTCCCGGCAATCTCCGAGCTGGCGACGTAGTCGAAGCCCGCCTTGAATTCATGGTTCCCGTGAAACCAATTCGGCTTGTACGCGATCACCGAGCCCTTGGTGTGTCTCCGGTAGGTCTTCTGCTCCTCCCCCGCCGCGATGGTCTCGCCAGAAACCATCTCGGTCTCGAGGTCCATCCTCCCGGGAACGCCGTCGGTGTTGAACGGGACGCTCCGGGGGAAATACGTATCCGCGTACTGGAGAGAGGCGATGAGCGAGTTGCCGCGCACGCCCTCCCACTCGATCTTGGTCCAGCGCTCACCGACGCTCTTCTCTTCTCGCGATTCCCAGGCCACGAGTGAGTCCGACGAGGTCAGTTCGTGGGTGTACAGCCGCTGGTGAAAGAAGATGAACCGGTTCGACGGGGTCGGCTGAAACGAGATCTTCTCGGTGTGATGCTTCTGCGAGTTCGCCTCCTCGACGGGCGTCCCATCCGGCTTGAAGGCGTCCAACACGAAATAGCGATGGCTGCGCTTGCGTGCGGCCCCGTAGAACCACAGCTTGTTGCGCACGATGCGGCCACCCAGGTCCCCGCCGAAATCGTACTGGTTCTGAAGGGTGTTGCCGCTCGTGATGCCCTGGGCCTCCAGCTCGGCGTCGATGTTATCGGCCTGGAAATTGTGGTTCGTCTGGGCCCAGAACCCGCCTCCGTGGAACTCGTTCCCGCCGGACTTCACGACGGCGTTGAGCTGCACGCCGTGCAGCCAGAACTCCGCATCCGTGCCGAGGCTCTGGACTTTCGCCTCGTCGACCGTTTGAGAGTCCCACAACGCCTGGGCGCCGGAGATGCCCTCGATCGTGTACCACGTATTGCCGACCTGCCCGAACGCGCGCGAGTGCGCGGTCTCCACCAGTTGGTTGCCACCGACGTCGAGCAGGCTGCGTACGCCAGGCGCCATCGTCAGGAAGCTCAAGGTATTGCGGCTCGTGGCCGCGACTTCGAGCATCTCTTTCGTGAGCAGCGTGCTCCCGGCGGTCGACGCGACGTCCACGACGGGCGCGGCGCCGGATACGGTGACTGTCTCGGCCACCGAGGCCAGCTCCAGCCCCACATCGATGCGCGCCGTGAAGCCCACCGTCAGCCGCACGTTTGGTCGCTGGATCGGCCGAAAGCCCGCCAGCTCGAACGCGACCGCATAGACCCCAATCGGTAACGGCGACAGGCGGTACTCGCCCACCTCGTTCGTGACGGCCGTCACCTGCGGTACCTGCAAAGCGGGACTGGTCGCTGTCACCGTCACGCCGGGGAGCACGCCGCCGCTTTGGTCGGTCACCTGCCCGATGATGCTCGCGCCCGAGCCCTGGCCGGCGGCGACCGAGTTGAAAACTGGAAATAAGAACAATCCGACCAACATGAAAACGAGCTCACATCGAACCTTGGACGCCTTGCTGTGCATCGTTATCCTCCTCGGCCCCATGATGTGTCGAGGCCGGCGGATTCCGGGGGAAGAACCTCGCCGGCCGCTGTAATTGCCGCGCTTGCGCGAGGCGTCCGACCGAGGACGCCTCGAAAGTCTCGAGTGGACGCGCTACGTCAGGAGCTCGAAACGGGCGCGCCGAATGGCCGCGCCATCGAAGACGGCGCGTACGAAAGCCGTCGCGTGCACGAAGGATCGCACCTGTACGGAAGTACTCGCGGGATGAAAAAGGTGAGCCTGTCAAAATTAGTGCGTCTACAGTTATGAAGGCATGGACAAGTTAAAAGAGTGTCGAGCGTATATCGGCCGTCATCCCAGCCGCAAGACGCAAAGTCATCGATGACCCGCAAAAACATGCGATCCTGATCTGGAGACCAAATTTATGGATGATCGGCGCGCGCGCGGAGTCGTCCATCGGCATCGAGGTGCTCGCCGATGCTGGAATCGGCGAACCGGGCCACCTCTCTTGCAGATTTACAGCATCCGGAGGCGTGACGTCTGCGCGTTTTGCTGGTGCAAAGTGGACGCTGCTCCGGCATTCTGCACGGACGCCTCAGTGCCATCGATCGCACGATGCGTCTCCGCATCAGCATTTGAAGGAAATCGCGAATCCCAAGGGATGGCGCGGTCCTTGCCGTCGGCACGAATCGGCGCCAGCGATCGGCGGGTCGCGCCAACACTCAGATCACGCGCGCACGAGACCAGGACGGCGCCGCGCGATGTCGTGTCCGTTGGGTCTGTGCCCATGTCCTACCTCCTTGAGCATATCGAGGCAAAACTAGAGCGGGCCGAAGAGCACATCAATCAACTCAATGTCGAAGTGGAAGCCCTTCTCGACTCCGCACCCTACAGAAGCATCCCCCACGACGATCCGCAAGCGCTCGACGATTTTGAGCGTATGCTTTCTAGAATCCGCGTTCCACCACGAATCAGCGTTCTCGCTGGCGAAGCCATCCATCAAACCCGTAGCGCCTTGGACCATATCGCATCGGCCTTGGTCCTCGTGAACAAGCATCAGACCAACAGAGAAACTCAGTTTCCCATCTACAAATACAGGCCCTCTCATGAAAAAGAGTCTCTCCGTTATGAGGAACACATGCGGGGCATGAGCTGGAGCGCGAAGGCATTAATCGACGGGTTCCAACCATTCAAGGTGGGATCTGATTGGGAGAGTCACCCGCTCTCGATTCTCAAGGCGCTGGACAACTTCAACAGGCACCACGCCCTCTTGGTTGCGGTGGGGGCTAGTCGGCCGTTCGTCACCTCCGACATGGTTGGCGCCAGATTTGCGAAAAGCCCAGACGACCCCGCAGTCTTTGTGCCCATTAGTCTCCAGATGAACGTACAGCGCACCTTTGCCGCCCACGTAGTGTTCCAAAGGTTTGGTCCGGCCACGAATCAGCCGGTCGTCCAGTCCATTTCTGAACTCTGGGCGTATGTCGTCTTTGGACTGAGTCGGAAGTTCGCAGTCGAATTGACTCGGTGCACTTGGGAGCCACCGGCATAGTCTTGCCCCTCGCCGTTCCCGCCGTCGCCTCATCTCCGCGTCAAGAATCCTACTGGCAACGTCAAGGTCCGAAGCGGCTGCTTTGGCGGCTGATCACGGCTCGGCTGAGCGTAGGAGACAGGGTGCGCTCGCGCCACCAGGTTGTCCGATTGGTCCATCCGAACGAGTCAAGGCTCGAGTCCGACGACAAACGATGCGCGCCGGTGGCCCGCTGCTACCTGCTCGGGGCGTAGTAGCCCGGCCTCGTGCGCACTATGGCGCCCCTGCGTGTGACGCGAACCGTGACGCGTCGCCATTGGCCATCTCTCTTCGCACTGCTCGATTCGTACGCCAGCGAATACTGGCTCGCAAGCTCCTGACGGATGTCACCGTAGACAGCGGCGAGGTCCTTGATATCCTGAGGGAAGAAGGCACGGCCACCGGTCTGCTGAGCCAGTCTCCGTAAGACGAATTGCCCGTCCTGACGATTCCGCGTTCTCGCAGGCTCAGGGGCAGCGAGGCCAATGGTGTACACGACGGTGTCTGACCGCGAGGCAAGATCGAGCACTTCGTCGAAATTAACCAGACTCGAGGTGTCGTCACCATCGGACAGCACGATGATGGCTCGACGACGCGGAGTCCGCGGGTCGTCCTGTGGAGTCAGCTTGCTCAGCTCTTTGAGCGCGATATACACCGCGTTGTAGAGAGCGGTTGACCCACCTGCCGTGACCCGGCGAATCGCGCCTTCGAGGGCCTCAGAGTCACTGGTAAAGCCTTGGGCAATCTGAACTCTGCTATCGAAGTCGACGATCGTCGCGATGTCTGTCGGCCCGAGCTGATGCGCGAAGCCAATCGCCGCCTCTTGAGCGGCTGCAAGGGTGTGCTCCATGCTCGCGCTCGTGTCGATCAGAAGTGCCAATGCCAGGGGAATAGCGGTCCTCGCAAAGAACGTGAGTTCCTGCGGAACTCCGTTTTCGATGACGACGAAGTCGCCTCGGCTGAGATCTGCTACGTATCGCTGGCCAGCGTCGGTCACGGTCACGCTGAGCGATACGAGATCGATGCCAACGCGAAACGCCGAGCCCTGCGGCTGGGCCCACATGTGTCCCCCGAGAAACAGTGCAGCGGTCAACGCAAATCCAACGGCGACAGGCAACCTCAAGTGAAGTGACACCTTCTTCTTCCTAACGGCTCGCATAGGTCGCCGCATCGCTGGCAACGATTGCGCCGCGCACGCTCGCGGGTAGTGCCACTGTGATGCGTGTCCCGCGTCCGTCAGCGCCTCCACCGGACGAGATCTCGCCGCCGTGCAGTTCCACAATCTGCCGACACATGTAAAGGCCGATGCCTGCGCCCCTGGCCGCTGGACGGGCTTCGGTGTGGTGGTGTTCAAGGCGAAAGAACTTATCGAAGATGCGCGAATGGAACGCCGAGGGAATGCCGGGGCCTGTGTCGGTGAAGCTAATGGACACGGTATCCGGCTTGTTGGCAACATCGGCAGCCATGCGATGACTCTCGATGGCGATGCTCCCGCCGCTCGGCGTGTACTTGAGCGCATTCGAGAGGATGTTGTCGAAGACGGCGCGCAGGCGGAGGGGATCGGCCACGATCCGCGGCAGCTCTGGATCTTCGAGAGTGCTCATGGCGATTCCTTGAGCCTTCGCCTGTCCCTCAACCCGACGGAGTGCCTCAGCGATCACCGCTGACACGTGGACCGGCTCGGCATTGAGCCGAAGCTCGCCGGCTTCGATACGGGTCAGATCCAGGAACTCGTGAACGGTTTCCGTCAGCTGCTCGACACCGATGAGCGATGTGGCGACCAGCTGGCGCTGCCGCTCGGGAAGCAGGTCCGACGCCTCCTGCAACATAAGCAGCGTCATGCGAAGCGTCGTCAAAGGGGTTTGGAGCTCATGAGAGGCCACGGCGACCAACTCCGACCGCATCTCGTCGAGGTGTACGAGATCGGTGACGTCATAGAGCAGGAGGACCGCCCCTCGCTGTTGGGGGTTCAGCGCGGGCACCGGAACGACGCGCGGCAATAGGCGCTGGACCGCGCCGTCCTGCTCCACTCGTATAGTTTGGGTCAAGTCGGCCGGCGGGACCATGCCTGAGCCTGCGGCGATGGCCCTCGTCATAGCGTTCAGGTCCAATCCTTCGAGCCGGAGATCATCAAGGGACCGTGGTTCGTGCAGGCCCGCCGAGGCCAGGGCCGTCACCGCGGCTCGATTCATCGACTGGATGGTTCCGGCGGCGTCAAGCAGCACGACGGCGTCAGGCAACGCCTCGAGGGTCGCTTCGAGCGTATTCTTGGCCCGCACGACTTCGCTGACGTTCGTGCGGCGGAACTCGGCGAGATCTTCGGCCATCTGGTTGAACGCGACTGCCAACTCGCCGAGCTCATCACGCGACGCCACATCGATCCGCGCGGAGAAATCTCCCTCCCGGATAGCATTCGCGCCTTCTGTCAACCGTCGCACGGGTCCCACCACGGTGCGCGTCAGATGCCATGCGACGGCCACGGCAATCCCAAGGGCGGCAAGCGTGATCAACAGGACGGCCCGCCGCGCCCCACCGGCCTCATCGCGCGCTCCGGCGACGGCTTCTCGAGCAAATGCGAAATGTCGATCACGAATAGTCGTGGTCAAGGCGACCGCACGTCGCAGGACCGGATTCGCCTTCTGGTGGTACTGCACGAGCGCTTCCCGTTCGGACGCGACGGCGATGACGCCGTCCGAGGCCTGGCGGTACGCTCGCAGCTCCGCCCGAAGCGGGTTCGCAAGCTCGCGCTCATCATCCGGGTCAAGGACATCGAAGAGATCGTCAAGCGCCCTGTCGACGACGGCGCGCTCGCCGGCCAACACCTGCGTGCCGCGATCGTCGCCCGCGAGGATCAGCAACACGGCGTCGTCTTCCCGTTCGAGCGCCCCTGCCAGCCTCGACGTCACCGCCGTGACGGATTCGCTCTGTTTCACCGTATCGGTGACAACACCGCTCAGACGAGTCAGCGCGAAAAACGTCCAGACACTCGCGATGACTGTCGTGAGCACCAGGAGACCTGCCGCGACCACAAATCGGAGCCGCAGCCGGCCAGGGATCATGATGCGGTCACGCCAATCCATATCGTTTGCGCTTCCGCTGCAGCGTGGTCGCGTCGATGTCCAGGATCCGTGCGGCGGCTTCCAGCGAGGCAGACTGAGCAACCACGCGGGCAATGTGTTCGCGTTCAAGTGATTCAATGGAGACCAGCGCGCCCAGCCGCACGGCCTGCGTGACGCTGTCCGGCTCTGATTGCGAACCGGCCGACAGCCCGAGGTCGGCGAGATCCAGCACATCTCGGGGTGCGAGAATGACGGCGCGCTCGACGGCATTGCGCAGCTCGCGAAGATTCCCCGGCCAGAGGTGCCTCAGCATCGCTTGCTCGGCTTCTGCTGAAAACCTCAAGGCAGGACGGCGTTGCTTCTGGCTGAAGATGGACAGGTAATGGTGGGCCAAGAGCAGCACATCCTCGCGGCGCTCGCGGAGCGATGGCAGGGTGAGCGTGACCACGTTCAGGCGGTAGAACAGGTCTTCGCGGAAACGGCCAGTTCGCACTTCGGCTTCGAGGTCGCGATTCGTCGCCGCGATGAGGCGAACATCCGCCTGCCGCTCCCGTGCCTCGCCCAGCCGCTCGATACGTCCGGTCGTTGAGGAACCGGAGCAGGCGCGCCTGGGCATCGGCCGTGAGCTCGCCGACTTCATCGAGGACCAACGTTCCGCCTTCGGCTTCCTGAACCTTGCCGGCGACATCCGCCACCGCTCCCGTGAACGCGCCCTTCCGATGGCCAAAGAGCGCACTGGTCATCAGGTCGCCGGAGAGGGCTGGACAATTGACCGTGACAAACGGCGCGTCGGCGCGCGGGCTGTTCGCGCGAATCCAGCGCGCCAGGACGTTCTTGCCCGTGCCGCTCTCTCCCGTCAACAGGAGAACGGCGTCTGACGCCGCCGCTCGCGCCGGCGGTGTGCAGGAATCGCAGAAACGGACGGGCTGTGAGATTCAAAAAACGCCGGCTCCCCACTTTCGTCCAATTCCTCCTGCAGTTCGGCCAGGCGACGCCGGAGACGCTGCGCCTCCACCACGCGATGCGCGGCCAGTCGGATCTGATCGGGCGTAAACGGCTTGGGGACATAGTCGACGGCGCCACGCCTGATCGCGTCGACGGCGCTTTCGATGGAGGCGTACGCGGTGACGACGATCACGCCAATATCGGGTTGACGCGCCAGGATCTCGGGAAGGAGATCGATGCCAGCCTCGGCGCCCAGCCACAAGTCCAGGAACACCACGTCGAAGTGCCCGCGGTCCAGAGCCTGGAGCGCGGCGCCACCCGTCGCGACCCCCAGCACGCGCGCACCGGCAGCCTCCAGACACAGCCTCAATGACTGCCGCACGCCGGCGTCGTCGTCAATCACCAAGGCCGCCCAAGGAGCCTTGGTGATTGGCAGTGACGCGCTGATGTCCTGCCGTGCTGGGTGTTCCAAAGGACGGTCGATGGTTTCGTGTCGCAAGCGTTCAGCCATCCGTTCAGACCCCATAGTGCTGCGAACTCTTTCCCAATAACAGGACGTGCGTCACGTCACGGCAAAGTGCTGGATGAGTGGTAAACACCGCCTGCAAAACGCCGTGACGCCCGACGTTCGGGCTCTTCCACGCGCTTTCGGAGAGGATCGCACGCGCGGCCGCAGCCGACAACCTCGACTCCACGACCATTGGTGATCGGCGCTCGCCGCAACCGTAGCGAAGTTCTCTCACGACCACCGCCTGTCATGTGGGCCGCAGTGTATTCGGGCTATCATCCGTTCGATTCCCTGCGGCATCCCGAATGTCTCCGATGGCTCCGTTCTCACCGATTCCGCCGTCATCCCATACGCGTCGTCCTCTCGTCGCCGGCGCTGCTTCTCCCGTTCATGTCGGTACGGAAGGCCGCCGCGCTGGCGATCGCGCAGCTTGGGGTGGCGGCATTCTTCGTCGCCGGTGTCACGCGATCGGCAGTTGGCGACTCAGCTGTGTGGTTCGTCCTCGCAGCGACGGTGCTTGCGGCGTTCGTGCGAGCCATCGACATCGAAAGCTGGGCTCTGCTCATTCCTGGCGGCTTCGTGGGCCGTGTCACGAGCGCATTCGGCCCACGTGCCGCCGGATTCGCGAGAGCGGCGGCGTTGGTCGAGCGCGTGCTCCTCGGTGCGCTCGCCTGCGTCGTCGTTGGGCATTACCTGGCAGGCGTGTCGGCCATAGCCATCGCCGGATGGCGCTTCACAGGTACGTGAGGCCCGAGGATCTCGCGACGCTGCTCGCCATCGGTGCAATCGGAGTGCTGTGGCTCCGGACTCGTATCGGGCGCGACTTCGGTCGCGACACGATGGCACGAGGCGTCTGGATCGGCATCGGCATTGTCGCGCTCACGATGGTTTGGGGCGTCGTCACGCTCGCCGGCGGCGGTGCCGCGCCGGTCGTGGCTCTCGCGTCGCTCCCTCCACCAGCGGCCATCACCGGTTGGTCGCGGATCGATGCTGCCGCTGACCTACCTGCTGGGACTCGCTCTGACGCTGACCGTGATTGGCGGCGGTGAGGCGTTGGCGCGGACCGCCTATGAATTCCCGCCGCCCCGCGTGTACGCATTGCGACGTATCGGCTTCCTGACCTCTCTCTTCGGGCTCCTGGTGACAACCCTTGGTACGTTCCTGCTCATCTTGCTCGTGCCCATTGCCGAACAGGCGCTCTGGGTGAATGCGCCTTTGGCAGGACTGGCGCAGCACTTGGCCGGGCCTCCTTGGATACGAGATCTGATGGCGCTCGCTCTCGCAGGTGCCGCGGTCCTAATGCTTCTCCCGGCGGTTCACGCCGCGCTGGGTGACGCCGAACAGATGCTTCACCGCTTATCCGCCGACGGTACGCTGCCATCCGGGCTCGCCTCCCTTCATACGCGCTTCGGTACGCCGCCCGTGGTTTCGATGTGACCGTCGCCGTCATGATCCTCGTGATCCTCGTAAGCGGTGGCCGAGTGACCTGGCTGGCGCGCGCGTACGCGATAGCGATCGCCGTGGTGCTCGTGCTCACGATTGCGGCGCTTGCCCGACTTCGGCGAACCCGCCCAGGCACGACGCCGTTCAAGGCGCCCGTGAACCTGCGCTTCGGAGGCCGCGAGCATCCGTTGGGTCTATTTGGAGCCGGTCTGATCGTCAGCCTGAGCGCGCTGGTCATGCTCGTGGTCGGCGACGTCGCGTCCATCGCGTCAGGAGCCCTCATCACAGCCTTGGGCCTGTGGTTCACGGTCGTCTGGCGAAACGTCGCGCCTGCCGCGGTGAGTTCACACGAGGACACGTTCGACCTGCTGAGTCGCCGCGGACCTGTCGCTTGAACAGATCGAGGCTCGTCCGGGAAACGTGTTGGTGCCGGTCCGCAATCCGCATTCGCTTGCTCACGTGGTCGCAGCGCTTCAGACGTCAGGCGATCGGGACGTCGTGGTCATGACGGCGAGACTGCTCGACGTGGACGTCAGCGAGGAAACGGCTGGCCAGAGCACGCCCACGCTATTCGAGCGGCGACTGCTGTCGGACGTGGTCACGGTGGCCGAGCGCCTCGGTCGTCCGGTGCGTCTGCTCATCGTACCCGCCCGCAATGTTGTCGACGCGATCGTTGGCACCGTCGTCCGTCTTCGTTCATCAGACGTGTACGTAGGCGAATCGTCGACCCTCTCGGCCGAGGAGCAAGCCCGCTTGCTGGGCGAGGCCTGGGAGCGAGCCGACAAGCCTGATGCCCTTGATGTCCGACTTGTCATTTATCACCGGAGCGGACGCGCCGATACGTATCACCTCGGCGCCCATCCGCCCTCCCTCACATCGGGCGACCTCGACTTGATTCACCGCCTGTGGCTCGACGCCGTCAAGACGGTCGGTCCACATGTGCATCATCACGACGTCGTCAGAGCAGCGCTGACACAAATGGAACAACAGCTCACCGGTCCCCAGCGTGACGAGGCCATTGCCGCGATCCGCGAGGAGGCGCGGCCTGCCGAGGAACTCATCGCGGTGCTTCGGGCCCGCGACTACGCGCGCCTGCGCGACATGCTGCGGAATCGGCACGCGGGTGACGTCGCCGCGCTGCTGACGGCCCTCAGCCTCGAAGACCAGGTCGTCGTCTTTCGTGTGCTCCCTCGGAAGGACGCTGCCGCCGTCTTCGAGTACCTGTCGCACGACGCGAAGGAAACGCTGTTGAAAGCGATGGCGCAGGAGGACGTAGCTGAGCTGCTCAACAACATGGCGCCTGATGATCGAACGTTGTTCCTCGACGAACTGCCGGCGGAGGTCACCCGTCAGCTGTTGGCGTTGCTCACACCCGCGGAACGGTCCGTCGCCCTGACGCTCCTCGGGTACCCGGAGAAATCGGTTGGCCGGCTGATGACGCCCCACTACATAGCAGCCCGTGAACAGTGGACCGTTCGCGAGGTGCTCGACTACATCCGGGCGCACGGCCAGGACAGCGAAACCCTGAACGTTATCTACGTTGTCGACGAGCAGGGTCTGTTGATCGACGACATTCGCATTCGTGAGCTCCTGCTGGCTCCGTTGGACAAACGCATCGCGGACCTCATGGACCGACGTTTTGTCGCGCTGAAGGCCACCGGACGATCAGGAGGCCGCAGTGGCGGTGTTCCGTCAGTACGATCGGACGGCGCTGCCCGTGACCGATACCGCCGGCATGCTGATCGGCATCGTCACGATCGACGACATCTTGGACGTGGCGGAGGCGGCGGCGACCAGGGAGATCCAGCGCATCGGTGGATCGGAAGCGTTGGACGAGCCCTACATCAGTATTGCCTTCGGCAGAATGATTCAAAAGCGCGCAGGCTGGCTCACCGCGTTGTTTCTCGGCGAGATGTTGACCGCCACGGCGATGGGGTTTTTCGAAGCGGAGATTGAGAAAGCGGTGGTGCTAGCCCTGTTCGTGCCGCTCATCATTTCGAGCGGCGGCAACTCCGGATCACAGGCAGCGACGTTGGTCATCCGTGCACTGGCCCTTGGCGAGGTCGGAGTCCGCGATTGGTGGCGCGTGATGCGCCGCGAACTCCTGGCCGGGGCTGTCGCTCGGCGCTATTCTTGGAAGCATCGGGTTCCTGCGCATTACCCTCTGGTCCGCGTTTTCTGACATCTACGGGCAACACTGGCTCCTGATCGCCATCACCGTAGCCTTGTCGCTCGTCGGCGTTGTGCTGTGGGGGACACTCACGGGCTCGTTGCTGCCGTTCCTGATGCGCCGATTGGGTTTCGACCCGGCCGTGTCGTCTGCCCCGTTCGTCGCGACACTCGTTGATGTAACCGGTCTCGTGATCTACTTCAGCGTCGCCCTCGTCGTCCTGAGAGGCACGCTGTTGTAGCTGATCGGGGCCCCATGTTCGATCGCATGGGGCCCGTGAGACCCGCTTCGTGACGACGAGCGGGTTAAAAAGTGTACGTCAAGCCGAACTCAAAAAGGCGGGGCAGCATGATATCCTGCGTCGCCAGGAAATCGTCTCCCGCGCGTTCCCTCAACTCGGTCGCCGTGTTCGCGTTCAACGCATTGTACACATTAAGTTGGACCGAAATCTTCTGCGTAGCCGCCACACGGAAAGCCTTCTCGATCCGGAGGGTCAAGAGGTTGATATTGGGCAAGCGCCGAGTGCCGATCGGTTCCGCGTTCATCACGATATCCGGAATGGTCACGCCGCCCTCGAAGCGCACTTGCCGAGCGAACGGCTCGCCGCTGTTGTGGTGGAAGTTCGCTGACAGCAACACCTCGGCCGGGAAGAGGTAGGAGCCGGTGATCTTGGCATCCCAGTCCCAGGTGCGAACGGCGGTGTTGAATTCGGCGTTGGGCTCGTAGTTCGCGGCATAGATGGACGATCGCTGTTCATCCCCGTTGATTTCGGGGCTGATAGACAAATCATAGTTCATGGGTCGGTTGACCTTCGTGGCCGAGTAGGAAGCCATCAACTGCCACCGATTCGAAAGCCGCTTGATACCCGCAATTTCAAAGCTCTTGTAGGTCGGATCGGCCTTCGGGTCGTTGATGGGCATCATCACCTCGTTGTCGACGCCCGTCAAGTCCGTCGAGTACCATAATAGGTGATCAGGCCCCCGTCGTCTCCGTTCCCCACCTCGCCATCGGGGCCCGGGTCCCGATTCGTGATCGGAATGTTGTAGGCCTCGTAGGGGCGACGGTTGTTCTGCATCCGATAGGTATTCATCGCGCGGGAGTACACGCCGGTGACCCGCATGGCCAGATTCGCGACGAGCTCCTGCTCGAACGAAACCGAGAACTCATCCTGCTTGGGCTCCTTCTCGTTGGGGTTCACCACGCCATTCGGTGAAGCGGCGTCGAAGTCCTCGCCGGCGAGCTGGATGAAGTCGGGCCCGTTCGGATCGCGGTTCGTCTCACCGATATCGAAGTCGTTGTTCCCGTTCAGGTCGCGCCAGTTGAAGATGCCATAGGTGATCAAGCCCCCAGACAGCCGGTCGATGTCCGGCGTGAGCAGGCGCTGCTTGTCGTATCGTCCCCACCCGCCCTTGATGACGGTCTTGCCGTCGCCCCGGAGATCGTACGCCGCACGCAGGCGCGGGGCCACGGTGTTCCAGATCGGGAGCTGCACGGAGGGGTAGCACTCGGCGGGGAAGATGGGGTCCGATGGGGGCCCCGCAGCCTGGCGGCACTGGTCTGGCACGTGCCCGTCGTCATGGGCGTACCGCAGCCCAAGATTCAGCGTCAGCCGGCGCCCGACGGTCCAGCTGTCCTTCACGTACAGGCCCGTATAGTTGTTGACCACCAGTGGAAAGGTTGGGGAGTTGAAGAAGGACACCTGGTAGGGGACGCTGTCTTCGTAGAGCAGAATGTAGTTGACCGGTTTCACGTTCGTCCCCGCCACCTCGGAGAATCTGATGTAGTCGAAGCCCGCCTTGAGCTCATGGTTCCCGTGAAACGAATTCGGTTTGTACCAGGTCACCGCGCCTTTGGTGTGTCTCCGGTACGTCTTCTGATCCTCTCCCGCGGCAATGGTTTCGCCGGTGACCGTCTCGGTGACGAGGTCCCATCGCCCGGGAATGCCGTTGGTGTTGAACGGCACGGTTCGGGGGAAATACGTGTCAGAGTACTGCAACGAGGCGATGAGCGAGCTGCCGCGCACGCCCTCCCACTCGATTTTGGCCCAGCGCCCACTGACGTCCTTCTCTTCTCGCGAATCCCAGGACACGAGCGCGTCCGAGGAGGTCAGTTCGTGCGTGTACAGCCGCTGGTGAAAGAAGACGAACCGGTTCGACGGGGTCGCCTGATACGAGATCTTTTCCGTGTGCCACCACTGTCTGTTCGACTCCTCGACGGGCGTCCCATCCGGCTTGAAGGCGTCCAACACGTGATACAGGTGGCTGCGCTTCCGTGAGGCGCCATAGAACCACAACTTGTTCCTCACGATGCGGCCACCCAGGTCTCCGCCGATGTCGTACTGGTTCTCGAGCGTTTTGCCGCTCTCGATGCCCTCGGCCTCCAACTCGGCATCGATGTTGTTGCTCTGAAAATTGTGGTTCGTCTGGCTATAGAACCCGCCGCCGTGGAAGTCGTTCCCGCCGGACTTCACGAGGGCGCTGAGCTGCACGCCGCGCTCCCAGACCTCCGCATCGGTGCCGAGGCTCTCGACCTTCGCCTCTTGCAGCGTCTGCGTGTCCCACAGGCTCTGGGCGCCGGCGATCCCCTCGATCGTGAACCAATTCGCGCCGGCCTGCCCGAACACCTTCGGCTGCGGGGTCTCCACCAGCTGGTTGCCCCCGATATCGAGCAAGGTGCGCACGCCGGGCGCCATGGTCAACAGGCCGTGCGTATTCCGGGCCGTGGCCGCGACATCGAGCACCTCTCTCGTCAGCAGCGTGCTCCCGGCGGTCGACGCGACGTCCACCAAGGGCGACGCGCCCGATACGGTGACCGTTTCGGCCACCGAGGCCAGCCCCAATTGCACATCGATTCTTGCGGTGAAGCCGACGGTCAGCCGTATATCTGGTCGCTGGGCGGGCCGAAAGCCCGACAGCTCGAACGCGACCGCATAGACCCCAATCGGTAACGGCGACAGGCGGTACTCGCCCACGTCGTTCGTGACGGCCGTCACCTGCGGCACCTGCAAGGCCGGACTGGTCGCCGTCACCGTCACGCCCGGGAGCACGGCGCCGCTCTGGTCGGTTACCTGACCGAGGATGCTCGCGCCCGAGCCCTGGCCGGCAGCCGGCGAACCGGCAATTGTGACCAGGCTGACAAGCAATGCGACGAGCCCACCGCGTACATCTGACGTCCTAGTGCGCATGGTTGACCTCTCCGGCCCCAGGGCGTGTTCACGCCGGCGGATTCCCTGGGAAAGAACCTCGCCGGCCGCGTCCTCCTGCACGCGCGGACGCCCGACTGAGAGCGCTGTGTTGAACGTATCTACCGATGAGAGCGCGCCGGTAACGTATTCGCGGGTACGGAGGTACTCGCGGGTATGAAGGCGGGTATGAAGCGGCTGGGTACTGAAAGTAATCAGCGCGTCGACGGGTATGAAAATCGAGCGCTACAACGAAATCACGGAGCGTATATCATGGGCCTCGCGCCGGACGCAAGCCTCAAAGAGCGCGATCGACACGCAAAACACGCGGCCGGGAAGCTCGTGCCCAAATTTCCGGATCGGGTCCGGAATCTTGTCTCGTCTCGACTGGCAGGTGACGCAGGTTGACGGCATAGGTATAGTGGTCGGGTTTGAATCTGGACGAGGAGGGTTTCGGATGAAAAGATTGCTCGTGGCCTCGCTGGTGATGTTCATTGCAGCCATCGCCGCGCTCACGCTGATCCGGCGGGGCGCGACTCAGCCCTCATCAGTTGCGCGCACCGGCCTCTTCGCTGCCTCGGACACCGGACGGCCGGCCCAATTTGAATGGCGTGTGGCAGGTGCTCAACACGGCGTCGTGGGACATTCAGGATCATCATGCGCAACTGGACGTGCCGCCCGGGCAGGGCATTGTCGAGGGCAATGAAATCCCGTATCGGCCGGAGGCGCTCGCACGAAAGCAGGAAAACTTCAAGAACCGCGCCACAGCGGATCCCGTGAGAGCACGAGGTCTCCTGCCCGGCGTGCCGCGGGTCATGTACCTGCCGTTCCCGTTTCAGATTACTCAAACCCCCAAGTACGTCTCGGTCGTCTCGGAGTATGCACGCACCATGCGGATTATCTATACCGACGGGACCCAGCATCCCCCGGACACATCGATTTCTGGATGGGGGATTCGCGCGGCCGTTGGGAGGGGGACACGCTGGTCGTCGACTCCATTCATTTCAACGACGAGACGTGGTTCGACCATGCCGGCAATTTCCATAGCGAGGCCCTGCACCTGGTCGAACGCTTCACCCTCGCCGGTCCGGACCACATCAGCTACGAAGTCATGGTCGAAGATCCGAAGGTGTTCACGCAACCCTGGAAGATGAGCATGCCGCTGTACCGCCGGAAGGAACCGAACGTCCGCATCCTGGAGTACGAGGCCGGTGGTCTGCTCGACGAGGAATCCGAGAGACAAGCGGACGAGAAGAAGAAGTAACGGAGAAAGTCAAGGCTCAATTCCAAGTCTCAATCGCTTGAGACTTGAGACTTGAGACCTGAGACTTGAACGTCAGCGAGGACGTAAAGCTGGTAGGTTGTTCCCGCGGTAGAACCGGTAGCCAAGCCTGCGAAAGATAGGCACGTCACGTTCTCCTTCCCTGCAGGCCTCTTCCAGGAACTCGAACTCGGGGTCCGTCTCCCGCACCATCGGCCACACGATCTTCCAGGGTTTGGTGTAGGTCTTCGGGTCGTCGATGGTCCCTTCGAAGTGGATCGTGTTCGGATCGATCATCGTCATGCGTTCGATGACGTGCGTGGCATCCGAATAGAAATTCCCCGAGTCGTCGAGCCAGTTGTAGCCGTTGAGATTGGTCACGTCGACGACGAGGGTATTTCCCTCCCAGCGGCCAACCGAGTCCCCGTTCGTCAGCTTGATGTTCTTGCCGATGTGCGGACGGCCGTCTGTCGGAATGACGCGATAGACGCCTTGATCCTCGAAGAGGAACGTGATCGGAGTTCTCACCCGGGGGCTGAAGGATCAGGCTCAGGCCGGACACCACGCGGGGCACCCCGGCCGACCCACACGCCGTGCGCGGGTCGATGTACTTCTTGAAGTTCTCCCCTTTTCTGCCGATCGCGGCGGCCCACGGCTGATAGGGAAGCTTTCTGTCCGGCGGATCCACGAGCATGCCGGCGGTTACCTGCCACGGCATGATGGGGCTGCGCGTGAGGGGTTCATCTTCGGTGATCGGCCTCGACCGAGAAATTGTTCTTGGTCTCGCGACCGTGCCAGTATCCTTGAAAATCCGGCTTCCCGTCAGGCGTGCGTGGCGGATTGAAGCTTTTGGCTTTTTCCAGCGCGCACAGATGAAACGCCAGATTCTCGGTCGGACAGCCGCCGTAGTTGGTTGGTGCCGGCTTCTCGCCCCCCTTGACCGGCCGCGGGGATCGACACCAACGACCAGCCTGCCCACGTCACCGCCAGAGCCATCGTTGAACGAGGAAGCCGATTTCTCATATGAGAGCCTTCCGTCTCTCGAACCACTTCTTCTTCCAGTGTTGCCAGCCCTGCGCGGCTTCGGGCCGTCGAGCCCATCCCGCCCGGGCAGTATACGACGATTCCTTAGCCTTTTTGCACTTCCCATCCGTTGCGGGCGTCTGACGCCAATGTGTGCGTCGTTTAACGTTTGGTATTTCAGTTGTCGGTCGTCCCAGGTGGAGGATAGCCGGAACTGCGGTCTTTTGGGTTGTCGTCAGTCACCCTCATCCAGGACAGGTCCGTTTAGGTATAGTGGTCCGGTTTGAATCTGGAGCAGGAGGGTTTCGGATGAGAAGATGGCTCCTGGCTTTGCTGGTGACGGTCATCGCAGCCATCGCCGCGCTCATGCTGATCCGGGTCGCGAGTCAGCCGGCGTCGCCGCCCCAGACATCGGTTTCGTCGCTGCCGCGAACACCGGATGGCCGGCCGAACTTGAACGGGGTTTGGCAGGTGCTGACCACCGCCTCGTGGGACATCCAGGATCATCCCGCGCAAAAGGGCGTGCCGGCCGGCCAAGGGAGTGGTCGAAGGGAATGAAATCCCGTATCAGCCGTGGGCGCTCGCGAAGAAACAGGAGAACTTCAAGAATCGCCTGACCGCCGACCTGGTCGAAGCGCGAGGTTTCCTGCCCGGCGTGCCCCGCATCATGTACATGCCGTTGCCGTTTCAGATCGTTCAGACGCCCAAGTACGTCACGATGGTTTACGAGTACGGCCATGCCGTGCGGGTCATCTACACGGACGGGACCAAGCATCCCGAGGGCCCCATCGAGTTCTGGCTGGGGGACTCGCGCGGTCGTTGGGAAGGGGAGACGCTGGTCAGCGACGTCGTCCATTTCAACGCCGAGACCTGGTTTGACAAGGCGGGCAATTTCCATAGCGAGGCCCTGCACCTGGTCGAACGCTTTACGCTTGTCGGCCCCGACCACATCAACTACGAGGTCACGGTTGAGGACCCGAAGGTGTTCACGAGACCGTGGAAAATGAGCATGCCGCTCTACCGTCGCAAGGAGCCCAATGTGCGCATCCTTGAATACGAGGCCGGCGCGCTGATGGAAGAAGACGCCGAGAAACCCGAGGAGCAGATCAAGACGCCGTGAGTGGAAGTCTCATTCCCAGGTCTCGAGTCCGGACGATCTATCTGGGTACTATATTTCCGGACTGAACCGTCTCGCGTGTCGAGGTCTTGAAGTCGGGACCGATTGAGACTTGAGAGCGTCAAGCGCTCGCGGACGATGCTATCGCGATTTCCACGGTTCGCCAAAATAGAACCTGTAGCCGCCCTTGAGAAACCTCGGCACGTCACGTTCCCCCTCCCAGCATGCCTCTTCGAGGAACTGAAACCCTGGCTCCTTCTCCCGCATGAGCGGCCAGGCCATCTTCCAGGTTCTCGTATACGCCTTGGGGTCCTCGAAGACAATTTCGTAGTGGATCGTGTCCGCATCAATGAAAGTCAGGCGCTCGACCAGGTGCGCGGCGTCAGTGTAGAAGTTTCCTGAGTCGTCCAGCCAGTTGTGGCCGTTGAGGTTGGTCACGTCGACCACCAGGGTCTTCCCATCCCAGCGGCCGATCGCATCTCCGTGAAACGTCTTGATGCTGCTTCCGAGGTGCGGCTGGCCGTTGGTGGCGATGACGCGGTAGGCGTGGTGATCCTCGACGAGCACGGCAATGTAGTCCTTGTGTTGGACTATCTGAAAATCGTAATGCATGACGCGGGACACTCCGCCCAGAAGTACAAGCGGTGCGCGGATCGATGTATTTGGTGAAGTTCAGCTTCTTCCTGCCGATCTCGGCTGCCCACGGCTGATACGGAATCTTGCCGTCCGGCGGATCCACGATCAGCGGCGGTCCTGGCTCCCACGTCATGATCGGTCTTTTCGTCTCGGGATCGGATTCGAGGACGCCCTCGAGGGAGTAGTCGACGGCGTCAGTCGTAGGGGAACCCTGCCAGTACCCCTGCAGGTCGGGCTTCCCATCCGGAGTACGTGGGGGCTCGAATGTTGCCGCCTTTTGCAGCGCACACTTGTGGAAGGCCACGGGATTCTCGGTCGGACAGCCGCCGATGGTGGTCACCTTTGCCCCTTCGCCGGTTTGGGCGACAACAACCGGTTCCGGGTCGAGCGACAACGCAGCCATCCCGATCGCCACCGCCGACACCGTACCGAGCAATCGACTTCTCACCCCTCACCTCCTGCCGGCACGCGATTGTTGATTCATCTGTCTCCGCCGCTCTCACTCACCAGAGCGCCCTCGGGCATCACTTTTTCGGCTGCAATTCTTCTTGAAGAAAACTGAAGCAAGGGTACTCGAGGAGTCGAACGTGGGGCTCCTTGCGACGATACAGCGGCATGCTCATCTTCCAGGGTCTCGTGAACACCTTTGGATCTTCAATCGTGACCTCGTAGTTGATGTGGTCCGGGCCCATCAGCGTATACCGCTCGACGACATGCAACGCTTCGCTATGGAAATTGCCCGCCCGATCGAACCAGGTCTGGTCGGACAAATGGATCGTATCGACGACCAGCGTCTCCCCTTCCCAGCGACCGCGTGAGTCGCCCATCCAGAACGAATCGATCGCGCCCGGAAGATGCTGGCTCCCGTCCGTATAGATGGTGCGATTCGTCTGGACGTATTCGTAGAGCATCGCGACGTGTTTGGGAGTCTGGATAATCTGAAATGGGTAGGGCATGTACGTGACCCGCGGCACGCCGGGGAGGAAGCACTTCGCTTCCACCGGGTCGGCGGTCAGGCGGTTCTTGAAGTTCTCTTGCTTCTTGGCAAGCGCCCAGGGCTGATACGGAATGTCGTTGCCCTCCACAACCCCTTGCCCGGCGGGCACGCCCTTCTGCGCCACATGATCCTGGATGTCCCACGCGGCCGTGTTCACAGCCTGCCAGATCCCCGTCAGGTCGGGCCTGCCCTCCGGCGTGCGTGGTAGAGAAGTTTGAGCAGCCGTCTCGGCAGGGCCCGGGGGCGCCTGACAGGCTAGAGCGGCCACAACGGCAGCCGCGACAAACGGCAAACCGATAAACCTGTGCGTCATCTGTTCGGATTCCAAGCGCGCTTCCTCATTGGTCGATCGCTGTGGGACGCGATTCACCCCTATGTGCTGGCGGGTCGTTCCTGATGGCTCTAGTTGGCCGGGCGTTCTCGCGATGATCGCCAGGACTGTCCGAAATACGTCCTGTAGCCCTGTGAACGAAAACGGACCAGGTCCCGTTCTCCTTCCCAGCAGGCCTCTTCGATGAGCTCGAGCCCCGGTGTCTTGTCGCGGGTGATGGGCCACGACATCTTCCACGGTCGCGTATACACCGTCGGATCCTCGATCGTGACCTCGTAGTGCATCGTATCCGGGTCGATCATCGTCCAGCGATCGACCACATGCGCCGCGTCGGTATAGAAATTCCCCAAGTCGTCGAGCCAGGTGTAGCCGTTGAAATTGGTCACGTCGACGACGAGCGTATTGCCTTCCCAGCGGCCAACCGCGTCGCCCTTCCAGAGCTTGAGGTCCTTTCCAAGATGCGGACGCGTCCCCATATGGATGACGCGATAGGCGTGGACCTCTTCCATGAGCCACAACACCGTGTCTCCGCCCGGGGGCTGCAGGAGCTGATGAAACGGCGACACCTGGACATCGCGCGGCGGACTGTACGGACGACAGCTCGAGGTCGGGTCGATATACTTTGAGAAGTTCACGCCCTTCCGGCCGACCTTGGCCGCCCACGGCTGATAAGGAATCTTTCTGTCCGGAGGTTCCACGATCATGCCCGGCCCGATGGGCCACGGCTGCACCTTGTTGCGCGCCTCGGGCTCGGATTCGTCGACTCCCTCGACGGAGAACCCGTGGGTCAGTTGGTCCCGCCAGTATCCCTGCAGATCGGGAACGCCGTCCGGCGTGCGTGGCGGATTGAAGGTTTTCGCTTTATCCTGCGCACACGCATGAAATGCCAGCGTTTCTGCCGGGCATCCTCCGAAGCTTGTCGGTTTGGCCGGTGCCTCTTGGCCTGGCGCGGGGATCGACGCCAGCGACCAGACCCGCCCACGTCACCCCCAGAACCATCGCTGAGACCTAACAGCCGATTTCTCATATCAAGCCTTCTGCTACTCGATTTATGACGATTGTGCCAACAACAGTATGATGCGGCCCCTGCGCGGGTTTCGGCGTCCTGTCGAGCAGATCTGGCCGTCCCGGGCAGTATACGACGATCTGTTGACCTTTTTGCGCTTTTCCCGGTCTCGTTCCGGGCATGGGTGGGACGCTCTTAACTCAGGTCTGGCGTGGTTTCGCGTTTGTTGGTATCTTAATGAATGTCAGTAGCCAAACAGCGGAGGTATTCAGATGAGAGCACGCTTGTTCGGGTTAGGTGTCGGCATGATCCTGGCCGCGACGATGCCAGTGCTTGCCCATCACTCATTCTCAGCGGAGTTCGACGCGAATAAGCCGGTCACCTTGAAGGGTACCCTCACCAAGATGGAGTGGGTGAACCCGCACGGATGGATTCACGTCGACGTCAAGAGTCCGGACGGCAAGGTCGAGAAGTGGGCGATCGAGACCGGTTCTCCGAACGCGTTGCTGAGACGAGGTCTTCGCAAGACCGATTTCCCGATCGGAGTCGAGCTCACCGTCCAGGGCTACCGCGCCAAGGATGGTTCGACCACGGCGAACGGTCGATCGGTGACCACCGCGGATGGCCGGAACTTCTTCACCGGCTCGTCGGGCGGCGACGTCCCGCAGGACAACGCTGAAAAAGGGAAGAAATAGCCGCACCGCGCCACTCGGCGTCGGGTAACAGCGGGGCCGCTGTCACGGCGGCCCCCTGTCCCGATGCGTGATCCCTGCTCGTTACTGCTTTTTACCGCCCATCTGCACACCGATGCCGTCCGGATCGGTGACGTGGAAACCGTTGTCGTTCGAGGTCATCTTCAACCCGCGACGCTTCAGCTCGGCTTCCATAGCCGGCCTGACACTCTTATCGGCGTCCCAATTTTCGAGTGAGTACGCGATGTGATCGATTCCCATTTTGCCACCAGGCCGGCTGCTGGCAGTGCGGGCGATGAGGATGTTGGGCCCGAATTCCAGGCGGCACTGTGATTTGCCGTTGTCGTCCGTGACCTTCATCCCGAACAGACCTGAATAGAAATCACGCGTCTTGGTATAGTCGGCGACCTGCATCGAAACGTGGTTGATGTAGGTAGCTTTCGGCGTGGCGGCCTCCAAAGTGCTTGCCGTGGACGCCGCCGTCGCCGCGAGCGCCAGCGTCTGAATGAGCTGCCGACGCGTCATCTTTCCGTGCTCGAAGTCCTGCAGCAGCTTGCCGATGATCTGTTCCATGTGCTCGTCCTCCTGATAACCGGGATAACTGTTGGCCGTCTGGAAACGGGCCAATCCTACACCCGGCACGCTGGCCGCGGCCCAAATCTTTTAAGATACTTACGGGGTACAGAGATGACATGGATCGGCAGAATGGCGTGCATTCGGAGGGCGGGCGTTCTCGCCGGCGCGGTCCTCCTCGTGGCCTGCAGCCAGACCAACGAGGCCCAGATCCCCGCGGACAAAGCGCCGTCGGCAAGTCCACAGGGTGTTCCTCAGTCTCTTTCGATGGGTGGCGCCAAATCCGTGATGACGTTCTTCGTCACCAGCAGGGGAAGCGGGAAGGGCGGCGACCTTGGCGGGTTGGCTGGAGCCGATGCCCACTGCCTGGCTCTCGCGAAAGCCGAGGGGGCGGGGGACCACACGTGGCGAGCCTATCTCAGCACGGTCGGGTCACAAACGGAGCCGGCGGTCAACGCTCGGGACCGGATCGGCAAGGGTCCCTGGTACAACGCTGAGGGCACGCTGATCGCGGCCGACCTCGCACAGCTTCACGGCGCCGAAACCCCGATCACCAAGGAGACGGCCGTCACCGAACGGCTCGATCCGATCAACGGGGTGGGCGACACGCCCAACAGGCACGATATCCTCACCGGCTCGCAACCCGACGGCACCGCCTTTCGCGGCAATGAGGATTTGACGTGCCTGAACTGGACGTCGAGTGGGACCGGTCGCGCCCAGGTCGGGCATCACGATCGGAAAGGCCTGGGGCAGGGCGTGAATTCGTGGAACTCAGTGCACCCTTCGCGCGGGTGCAGCCAGGAGGACCTGCAAAGCACAGGCGGCGCCGGGCTGTTTTATTGCTTCGGGGTTGACTGAGGGTCCGCGACCACGAAGCAACCCGCAGGCAGCGCGCGCTGGGTGAAGGCTCAGCCTCACATCCAGCGACCAGCCCTCTCGAACAATCCGCTCACCGACCGCCTTGGGTCCCTCGATCAGGAGACGATCGGGGTCGGCCCGTGAGCGATCAGCCACCATTGGCCGCGCCGGTTGAGAAACACATTCATGTATCGTCTCTGAGGTCCGGCGGACATATCCGGATTGACGGTAGTGCTGCGACCAAGCTGGATGACGAGGTCTCCGAAGCGCCTTACGGTAAAGTCGTCGTGCTTGTTGACCAGCCCGTCAGCCTTCCGGTTGGGGTTCTTTTCGAATGCCGCGCGCACCGCGGCCAGATACTCGGTCTTGGTTTGCACATGTCCGGTCGGGGTGACCCACCAGATATCGTCGGCAAGCAGGCGGTCGCGCATCAAATGCTCGCCGTCGCCGATGAAATTGGCGTCGTTCTGTGCGATCGCGAGCTTGTTGATCTGGTCCCGAAGATCGGGTTCCGGCTCGACGCCCAGGACGATCGTGTTCGTGGGCGAGGACTGCGCCTTCGCCATGACGGCGAGCATCTCGGGAGAGTCCGCCGGACGCTTGTGGTCGATGGGGATCACCTGGCGGCCGAGGACGAACCACTGGCCCCGCCGCTTGGCAAAGACCGCCATGTATCGGCGCATCGGCCCGAACGACTTGTCGGCATTCACCGTGGTGCTGCGTCCGCCTGCGATCACGACGTCTCCGAAGCGCCTCATCCAGAATTCATCGTGCCTGGGGCGCGGCGCGGTGGCCGCCCGTTTCGGGTCTTTCTGGAACTCGTGGCGAATGCTGGCCATCAGTTGAGGCTTGGTGACGATGCGTCCGGTTGCGTTGATCAGCAGCGTGTCGTCGGCGAGCATACGGTCGATCATGCCCTCGGTGTCGCCCTTGCCGCTGGCTTCGTTCTCCTCCGCGTCGAGCTGGAGAATGTCCTTCTCGGTCTCGGCATCGACTGCGGTGCCGAGCACGAGGTTGTCTTCCGCGTTCGAGGGCGGGCTGGTCGAGGCGGCCATGCTGACGGAGGCCTCTTGTCTGTCACAGCCGACGAGCGCGGCTGCGAACACCACCGGGAGAATGATTCTGTGCATCGCCGCGACGCTCCTCATGTTGTCCGCCGGGATTGAAAAGTGAATACTACACCGGATCCTTTTCGGCCCGACTCCCGGAGGTTGATTCGCCCGGCATCAGGAGGCTCCACGCTGTGAGCGTCAAACAAGGCTGGACCGGACGCGTGTACGAGGATTTCGAGGTTGGCGACGTCTACCGCCATCCGCTCGGCCGAACGATTCTGGCCGCCGACAATACCTGGTTTTCGCTGCTGACCCAGAACACCAATCCGATCCACGTCGATCACGCCTATGCGGCCAAGACCGAATTTGCGCGGCCGCTGGTCAATTCGACCTTCACCCTTGCGCTCGTCACCGGCCAGTCGGTCGCGGACGTGTCGCAAAACGTCCTCGCGAATCTCGGCTGGGACGAGGTGCGCCTGCCGCACCCCGTCTTCGAGGGCGACACGATCTACTCACAGAGCGAAGTGCTGGAGAAGCGGGAGTCGAAGTCGCGAACGAGCGCGGGCATCGTCCGGATCAAAAGCACCGGCTTCAACCAGGACGGAACCCCGGTCATCGAGTTCAAGCGCACCTTCATGGTGTACAAGCGGGGGCACGTGCCGGAGACCGTGCGCCTGAGCGCGCCAGTCGCCCGAGAATCTGAAGTCTGAAATCTGCACGGCAGGCGTTTCTTCCACGCCCCCGGCCGGACTGTGGCATTATGGGCGCTGCACTCGTACCTAGGGAAAACAGGGCTGATTTCCAGCCTTGGCCAATGCGAAGCGCCCCGGCGAGATGGCGAGCGACGCACGTCGGTCGTCCCCCGGCAACTTCCTCACTCAAGGAGAGGTTCAAACATGAAGTGGAACCGTCGTGAGTTTCTGGCGACCTCGTCTCTTGCCTTGGCCGGTGGATTCCGGTCAGGTCCCCTGTTCGGTCAGGAAAAGCCGCTGGTCGGCACGTTCAAGGAACTGCGCAGCGGCGTTGGCACCTTTCTGTGTCGCGGCGGCACAACGACCTGGGCGATCTCGCCCGATGCCGTCCTCATCGTCGATAGCCAGATGATGGATTCCGCGCAGGTCTTGCTCGACGGTCTGAAAACGCGCACCAAGCGCAGCCAGATCGACGCCGTCGTCAACACGCACTATCACGGCGATCACACAGGCGGCAATGCCGTGCTCAAACCGGCCGCGAAGATGATCATCGCGCACGAGCGCCTGCCGATCCTGCAGCGCAAGCTCGCCGAGGATCCCAAGGCGCCGCCGCAGGTCTATGCCGACACGACTTACAAGGACAAGTGGCGGCAGTCGTTCGGCAAGGTCACGTTGTCGTTGGTGCACCATGGGCCCGGCCATACCAGCGGCGACACGGTGGCGTTCTTTGAAGAGGCTCACGTCGCTTCCATGGGCGATCTCATGTACAACAAGCGCCATCCGAACATCGATCGCGAGGCCGGCGGGTCTGTGCGCAACTGGGTCGTCGTGGCTGGAGAGGATAACGGCCGCTTTCCCCGCCGATACGCTCTACGTCACCGGCCACAACGGGGGCGACGACCTCGGCTTCGTGGTCGCGAAGGCCGACGTCTTGCATTTCCGGGACTACTACACGGCCGTGCTCGACTACGTGCAGAAGGGTATCGCCAAGGGAGCGTCGAAGGCAGAACTGGTGAAGCGCGAGTCGCTCCCGACGTTCGAGGACATCCGCGCCGTCGGGCGGTTCACACTCGGCAACACGGTCGGGATCGTCTTCGACGAGTTGTCGGCCTGATCGCGTCGTTTACTCGTCGACTTTGAGGGGCATCGCCGAGGTGAGCGATCGCCGTCGCCACTCGAGTGAGTCGCCCTGAAGAGCGCGGTCCACGGTCGCCTTCATCCAGTCGTACGGCACGGCTCCGATGACTGGCTCCGCAACCGTGAGGTCGTCGCCGACGAACATGGCGGGGACACCGGCCACCCCCAGTTGCCGTGCGAGTTGTTCCTGCTGCAGGACGGGATTGAGATAGGTCCCGGCCTGCAGCGCTCGCAGCATCAGCGCCCGGTCGAGATCGATAGTCCCGGCAAGGTCCGCCAGGACATTGGCGTCCCCGATATCGAGACCCCTACAGAAGAACGCTTCGAAGATCGCGCGGTGCATGGCGTCGAACGCACCATGTTCGCGCGCCAGCTCGACGGCCTGGAACGTCAGCCGCGTCCGTGGAGACACGGGCGGCACCTTCATGACCAGCCCGCGCTCCGCCGCCATCGGCAGGACCGACGTCTTCCAACGCTCGACTCGCGCCGGCGATGCCGGTTCCGGGAGCGGAACGGGCTCGGGCCGCAGCTCGAAGGCGTTCCACACCACCTGAATCCGTTCGCCGTACTCCTGCTTCAGCCGGTCGACCACCGGCTCTTCGAGGTAGCAGTACGGTCAAACGTAGTCCGAGAAGATCGTAATCAGCATTGCATGGTGTCCATGGTACCCCGCCGTCAAGTGCCGCTTCGTGCTCGATAGGTCTTGACGAAGCCGTTCCGGCCGTTGGTCACCGTGAACGTCCCGTCCTGCTGCGCCGACAGCTTGATCCAGTACGCCCGCCCGTTATGCGCCGGTGGCGGTGGAGCGGTCCCGCCCGGCGGCACCGGCACCATTGGCGCCACCGGCACGGTCTCCAGCTGCTCATCGAGGGTGTTCGCGATGAACATTCCGGGCACGGCATACTCCTGTCCGCCGAGGAGCGAGAAGTGCTGCTGCCACACATCCTCGAGATTCGGGATCGAATAGACGATCTTCATCACCTCGGGGACACCGCCCTTGCGCGCGGCGTTGTTCATGATCGCCACCCGCGGCTGCAGGCCGTGCGCGAGGACGGCGGAGCCCGATCGCGGCTGCCCGTGGTTGGACACGATCCACGCGTCGACGGTGCCCAGCGGGTTATTCGGGCACATCAGCTGGAATTCATAGTTCACGGTCAGATCCGCAAGATGCGCGATCCGGAACTTTCCGAACGAGATGACGCTCCCGACCGAATGGAAATCTTCGAAATTGGTCTCTTCCTGTTTCTGAAAGCCCGCGCATGCCGGGTTCGGCCGGCCGGCGCCCGGCAGCGGTTTCGAGAGCAGCTGGCCGTCGGACGCCACCACGAGCCAATCGAGTCCGGCAATAGGCAGCTTGTCACCGGGCTTCACGGACGTGCGAGCGAGCTTGCCGGCAAGCTCCATGTATCCCTGAATGAACGCGGTGCCGGAGCTCTGAGGGGTACTGTTCGGTCCATGATCGACGAGGTGCTTGATCGGGTACCGCGCGGCAAGCTCGGCCAGACCACCCATGTGGTCGCCATGGTAGTGACTCGTGATCAGGTAGTCGATTTGCGCAAGGCCGGCATCCTTGGCGGCGGCGATGATGCGTTCGGCGTCACGGCCGTTGCTCTGGTAGCCCGAATCGATCAGCGCCGATCCCCCCGAAGGCGACACGTAGAGGGTGGCCCCGCCACCCTCCACGTCGATCGAGTAGATATCGAACGTCTTCCGTCCCTGCACGGCAACAGACGCCGTGAACGCGGCGACAACCAATAGACAAGCAGCAAGCTGGCGCATCGGGTGACTCCCTCTGTTCACGATCGTGTGCCGGTTTTCAGGGTACGTTCGTCAGCTGCCGGCCGGCGATCCAGATCGAGTGGATCTGGCGCGTGTTTTTGATATCGGTCAGCGGATTCGCGTTCAACACCAGCAGATCGGCCCATTTCCCCTTCTGGACCGTCCCGAGCTGGTCGAGCTTCATCACTTTTGCCGCGCCGCCGGTGGCGGCGACGAGCGTCTGCATCGGCGTCAGGCCGGCTTTGACCATGTACTCGAGCTCCACATGCTCGAAGTATCCCTGCCATTGACCGAGGTTCGTGCCGGTGTCGGTTCCCATCGCGATCGTGATGCCTGCATCGGACAGCGTCTTCATGTTGCGGCTGCCCTGCTGCAGCGCCACCTTGATGGTCGCGGCCTCCTTGCTGTTTCGTGTCTTCTCCTGCAGCGCGGGATCGCTGATCAACGTCATTTCCCGGCGATAAGCGTCCTCATGCCGTACAAAGAACGGATCCTTGAAGAACGCCGGCGTCGAGTCGTAGACGAACACCGCCAGGTCGCGGGTGAAAGTGGGAATGTATCCGACGTTGCGCTTCTTCATGGCCGCAATCAAGGCCGCATCGACGTCCTGATCGCGGATGCCGTGAGCGAGCACGTCGACTCCCGCGTCGAGTAGACCTTTCGCGTCTTTCAAATAGTACAGATGCGCTGCGACCCTGAGGCCCCGTTTGTGGGCATGCTCGATGAGGGCGCCGTAGACGGGAGGCGTCATGTCATTCGGGCCGCCGGTGATGTGGATCTTGATGAGGGACGCTTTCTGGTCCGCGTAGGCGTCGACCCTTGTCCGAGCTTCATCTGCCGTCTTCAGATCCCTGATCGTCTGGCCGGCGGGAAACACTCGGGCACGATCGAGCGTTCCACGCTCTTGTTCGTCGCGCAGCTTGACAGCGTCCGGGAGATCGTCGCGGCCGGTCCCGAGGACGACCACCGTGGTGACGCCGTAGTCGGCGTAGACGCGGAGCTGACCCGCCAGCTTGTCGCGGGTCGGCTTGGTGGACTGATCCGCGCTCAGGTGGCCGTGCGCGTTGACGATTCCTGGCATGATCGTCTTGCCCGACAAGTCGACGCGGGTCGCTCCCGCGGGGATCGTCACGGCCGCCGGCGCGCCGGCGGCTTCAATGCGGCCGTTCCTGATAAGCACCGTGGCCTGCTCGAGGGGAGCGCCTCCGTTGCCGTCGATGAGGCGTGCACCGGTGAGCGCGACCGGACCGGCCGGTGTCTGCGCCAGGGACGGTTGGAAAGCGAAGCCCGCAAGAACCAGCAAGGTGCCGAAGAGCATCGCTGCGGAGCGGGCCGAAATACGAATCATCGGAAAACCTCCTTGTGCCGAGATGGTTGAGTCCTGTTGGCCGTTCCCACCGGCGGCCGTCCGGGCTGCGCCCGGACCGGCACGGTCACATTATCAACCGAAACCTCTGCCGCGCTAGCGCAGGATTGGATCGAGTGTCGAGGTGACGACCGAGTGGTAGAGCGGGCGCGCGCGCGCATAGATCCGCCGCGCCTCAGCTTTTCCCCATGGCTGAGCGTCAAGCTGCTCGTATAGCGGCCTCAGGAACTTTCGTCGTCCCTGCGTTGTCAGGAACCGCTCGAGGGCCGGCATGGCGGGTTCGTAGTGATGGCGAATGGCGATTCGGAGCCACGCAAAGAGCATCTCGCTGTTGCCGGTCCGCGTGAGACCTAACGTCCTGTCGAGGTCGGCGAGCTGCATCGGCGACAGCGTATCGGGCAGGTTGCCGAGGAAGTACAGCCCCTCCTGCGTGCTCCACCCCGTCGTCTTGGCTTTCAGCGAGGCAGCCGGCGCCCCGGCCGCGAAGGTAGCCGCGTCGGCCCGGACGCGTTCCAGCGTCTCCGAGCGGGGCTCCACAGCGCTAGCCGGAAGCCCGGGCTTATAGACCCAGTCGTCGAGCTGCAGCTTCGCCTCGAGCGCCGAATCGCCGCGAATCAGATGCGCGCGCAGGTCCGCCAGGAACGCAGCGGTTGTAATCGACTGGAATGCGTGCCGGTCGATGTACGATCGCAGGTAGGTGTCGAAGGCCGGGCGCCCCACTGTCAGCTCGATCAAGCGAAGCAGGGCGGCGCCCTTCTCGTAGGGAATCTGCGTCGCTCCATCGTCCGGGTCACGCCCCGTCAGGTCGATATGAAGCACCGTCTCAGGTGACGAAGACTCGCCGAGCCGCTTGATTTCGTCCTGGAGCTCACGCCACCCGAGTACTTCGAGGAGCCGGGCGCGCTCCGCGCCGTACAGAGCCTCCATGATTCGGCGCTCGACGTACGTCGTCACGCCTTCGTTCAGCCAGAAGTCGCTCCACGTCGCGTTCGTCACCAGGTTGCCGGACCACGAATGGGCCAGCTCGTGGGCGACCAGCGAGACCAGCGAACGGTCGCCGGCAATCACCGTCGGCGTGGCGAACGTCAACCGTGGATTTTCCATGCCGCCGAACGGAAATGACGGCGGCAGCACGAGGAGGTCGTAGCGGCTCCACCGGTAGGGACCGAGCAACGACTCGGCCGTCTTCACCATCTCTTCGAGGTCGGCGAACTCGTGCGCCGCCGCCTTCAGCACCGCTGGCTCGGTGTACACGCCGCTGCGTGCGCCGAGCGACTGGAAATGGATGTCGCCGACGGCCAGCGCGATGAGGTACGGCGGAATGGCCTGGGTCAATCGAAACTCGAACGTCCGATCGCCGCCAGCGACCACACCCTCGGGCGTGAGCGCCTCGGCGCTCATCACCGCGCGGAGGTCCCGTGGAACCGTAATGCGTGCCTCGTAGGTTTGTCGGATCCCCGGACTGTCCTGCGTGGGAATCCATGTCCGGGTCAGGATCGCCTGGCCCTGTGAGTACAAATACGGAAGCCGCTTTCCCGCCGTCTGTGCCGGCGCGAGCCACTGCAGCGCGGCGGCGGCGGGCTCGGTCCGGTAGCTCACGACGATCGCGTTCGTTTGTGCGGAGAGAGTCACCGTCAACGCGCGGCCAAGGATCGGATCGGGATCGGCGAGGGCGTAGGTCAGCGGGACGCCGCCGCGATCTGCGACCCGCAGGATATCGAGATCGCGAGTGTCCAGGACGAGCTCGGTCGCGCCCGGTCGCCGCTCGAGGGTGAGCGTCGCCGTGCCGCTGAGCCGCTGCTCGGTGAAATTGGCTCGCAGGTCGAGCGCGACATGGGTCACGCGGGCATCCGTCGGTCTGGCAAACGAATGGATGTCGCGGGCGGGCTCGGACGGGTCGGTCACACGTGCCTCCGGATTGGCGGCCGCCGATCCGGCGCCTGCGGGTTCACTCTGGCAGGCGCAGGCCGCCAGAGTGAACACCAGGCCTCCACACAGAAGGCCCGTTCTAACGAAAGACCTGGCGAGGCGCCTCATTGTTCTGGAGCGCTGCGGCCTTGGAGGACAGCGGCCTGGCAGGGTGCTGCAACTCATCGACAATCCACCCGGCGTCGTGGACCTCGCGCGCGATCGTGAGCGCGAAGCGGAGACTGGTGCTCAGCGCACGTCCTGCCGCGCCGTTATACACCCAGTCGCTCGCGATCGACTCTTCGTTGCCATCGAAGATCAGGCCGACGATCTCGAGACGCCGGTTCAAGGTCGAACTGCCCGAGTTGCCGCCCGTGATGTCGTTCGTCGAGATGAAGTCGACAATCATGCTGGCGTACTTCGACTTGAACGCGGCATCGCCGACGCGTTGCCGCCAGGCGAGCAACCTCGGAGGCAGTGCGAAGTCGCCCTGGTTGCCACGCCGCTCGGCCAGCGCGAACAGATCGCCGAAGCGCGTGGCAAACGGCACGCGAACGCCTTTCGAATCAACCAGCCCCGACACCTTCCCGGCGCTCACCCGCAATGTCAGGTTCGCATCGGGATACATCGTCTCCCCCCGCCAGGCCTGCAGGCCCCGGGCGAAACGCGATCGGTTCCCGAGAATCTTCTCGTTCAGGATGCGGACGCGCGCGCGAAGATCCGAGAGCGATCTCGCGAGATCGCGAGCGAACACGATCGCCGGATCGGTGGAGGACTCGAAGGTGGCCAGTGGAGCGTCCAGAAGCGGCTTCCGGCCAGCCGGCGACGACAGGCTCGACGTCGCGAGGACGGCTCTCGCGAGATCCCGCGGGCTTGGCGCCGCACCGTCACGCGCATGGCGTTCGACCAGCCGCTGGACCGCCGGAATCGCCTGATCGCCCGTCAGCTTCAGCGCCCTGGTGAAACCCTCCGTCAGCAGGTCCTCCTCGAGAGCGGGCACGAGCGGCTCATCGTCGAGCAGGCTTTCCCGGACCCGTGGCCAGTTCCTCTCCTGAAATTGGGGGTCGCGCTCGCGATCGGAGGGCTGCGCGCGCGCCTCGGCAAATTCATGAAGCGCCGACGCGTAGCTCACGACGCTGGATTTCTGAATCCAGTTCAGCGCGGCGTCGAGCTCGGCACGGGCCTCGACATCGTTGGCGTAGACCGCGGCCTGAGCGTCGATCACATCGCGATACAGCGGCTTGAGATCGGGCCGGGTGTCGAGAAAGCGCATGAAATCGCGTTCGCGGCGCTGGCGTCCGGCGACGACGTCGCTGGCCTTCAAAGCGGCAAGCAGATCCTGCTCGTACTTGAGGGAGTTCGCCAGACCGAAGATACGGCTCTGCAGGATCACTTGAGTCTTGGGATCCGCGGCCGCATGCCGGCGCAGGATCCGCAGCTCTTCTTCGAGGCTGTGAATCTGATCCGGAATGCCCTTGCGCAGGTTGTAGCTGGCCGACAGGCTCTCTCGATACCGATTGGTGTTGCCGGGGAAACCGGCGACCAGCGTGAAATCGCCCTCACGCACTTCTTCCATCGCGATCGGACGGTAGCTGTCCGGCCTGACGGGCACGTGTGCCGGGTCGAACTCGCCATGCGACCCATCGGTCCCCTGGTACGCGCGAAGGATTGAGATGTCGGCCACGTAGCGCGGAAAGCGGAAGTTCATTTCGTCGCCGCCGAAGTAGCCCAGTTGCTTCTCCGGGGCGTAGACGAGACGGATGTCCTTGAACTCCTCATAGACGATCAACAACGTGCGAGCGCCGCTATTGAAATCCACGACGCTGCAGGAGAAATTCGGACCCCGTTCCTTTTGGCAGTCGCGCTCGAGCTCCAGCCGCACCGTTTGACGCGCCCGCTGCAGGGCCGCGATGTCCATGCCTGGACTCACGGCCGCGTCCATCGTCGCCGTGATGTCTTGCGCGCTCCGCTCGACCTGTGCCCGGAAGCGTTTGCACGCCAGTTCGTCAGCCGGCGATTTCGCGGTGAATCCCTGCTCGATCAGGTTTTCCGCCCCGTTCTTCGCTTGTTCCGCGAGCGTCGAGGTGCGAATGCAATCGAGCGCCACGTGATGATTGGTCAGAATCAGGCCGTTGGCCGAGGCAAACGTCCCGGTCCCAGCCCCGTCGCCGCCGAGGATGCGAACCGGCGCACGCTGCAGCCGCTCGAGGTCTGAGGCCGCGAGCGTCACGCCGTGCTGGCGCTTCACGGCGCCGGTCGGCAGCTGATCGAATCGCCACATCCCTTCATCGGCGGCGACCACGGCGGCGCCAACCACCCCGAGCGCCGCCGCGAGCAGTCGTCTCCTCATCACTGGGATCCAAGCGCCTTCGCGATCGCGTTGCGGAGCGCGGGCGCCTCCGGCGTGATGTCGCTCGGGAAGAACGCGACGACCTTGCCATCCTTGCCGACGACGTACTTGCTGAAATTCCACGCGGGCAGGTTGCCGGATGCCCCCAGGAACTTGTAGATCGGCGATTGGCCGGGGCCGGCCACGGTCGAGACCTTGGCAAACATCGGGAAGGTGACGTCGTAGGTCAGCCGGCAGAACGTGGCAATTTCCTTTGCGGTGCCCGGCTCCTGGCCGCCGAAGTCGTTGCTGGGGAAGCCCAGCACGGCGAAGCCCTTTCCCGAGAGCTCACGGTGCAACTTCTCGAGCCCCGAGTACTGCGGCGTATAGCCGCATGCACTCGCGACGTTCACCACCAGCGTCACCTTGCCCCGATACGATCCCAGGTCGGCGGGCTCCCCAAGCAGCGAAGTGGTTTTCAGATCGTAAAAGGAGGAACCGGCTGATCCTCCACCTCCCGAACGTGCTTCTGACGCCGGCGTCTGTGGAGTGGGCGCAGCGGCCGCAAGAGTCATGACTGCGGAGAGCGGCAGCATGGCGAACAGCGGTGTCCAGGATGTCATGGCAATTGGCTCCTCGTCTGATTGGAAGTGCTTTCGGACGCTGCGATGAGACCTGCTACATGGCGCGAACGAGCCTCACACGGAGCAACGAAGGAACGGCGGCCCGTCGGGACTCGCGCGGACACATCACCATTGTATCCGGCGATGCGCGCGTCCGCGCGATTTGGAAACGTGAGACCGCCAGTCGAGACGGCGCGCACCCAAGGGAAAAACCGTGCTGAGGGGGTCGCCGGAGGAGACTTATAATCACGGCCTCGAATGACCAGACGCCCCTGGTTCGCCAGCCCGACGATCGCATTTTTTCTGCTGTGCGCCCCGCCGCTTGTCGCCGGCCAAGCGGGGAGCGGCGCCGCGCCTCCGTCTCCGCCGCTGCCGCCGGCCACCATCTCGCGCGGCGCCGAAGGCGCCGCCATCGTTAGAGCCGTGCGCATTTCCGAGCCCCTCGTCCTGGACGGCAGACTCGACGAAAGCGTCTACACGACAGTGCCGCCTATCCGTGATTTCATCCAGCAGGAGCCCCGCGAAGGCGAGCTCGCGACCGAGCAGACAGACGTGTGGATTCTGTTCGATGGGGGAAACCTCTACATTTCCGCCCGTTGTTGGGACTCGGCTCCCCACCGCGAGGTCGCCAACGAGATGCGCCGCGATGCGAGCGGGATCGTTCAGAACGAAAGCTTCGGCATCACGTTGGACACGTTCGGTGACAAGCGGAACGGACTGCTGTTCATGTCGAGCTCGTTGGGCGGCCTCCGCGATTCGGCGGTCACCGACGAATCCGCCAACAACATCGACTGGAACACGGTCTGGGACGCGAGAACCGCCAGATTCGAAAACGGCTGGATCGCGGAGTTCGTGATTCCGTTCAAATCGCTGCGCTACAAGCCCGGGTCGGATCAGCAGTGGGGCATTCAGGTCAGGCGTGAAGTGCGGTGGAAAAACGAGACGTCGTTCCTCACGCTGGTGCCGGCGTTTCTCGGCAATACCGGGATGTGGGCGGTTTCGCTCGCGGCCACGGTTGTCGGCCTCGAGGTCCCGGCCAGCGGCAAGAACGTCGAGATCAAGCCGTACGCCATCACCGGCGTCCGCACCGATCAGGACGCGAGTCCGTCATTTGTCAACGAGGGCAACGGCGATGTCGGGTTCGACGTGAAGTATGGCCTTTCGAAGAGTCTGACGCTCGACTTGACCTACAACACCGATTTCGCGCAAGTCGAAGACGACCTCCAGCAGGTCAACCTGACGCGGTTCAACCTCTTCTTTCCCGAGCGCCGGGATTTCTTTCTTGAAGGTCAGGGCATTTTCGGATTCGGCGGGGTCGGGGTTTCGGCGGGCGGCGGTGGGATCAGTGTCACCAACAACACGCCGGTGCTGTTCTTCAGCCGCCGCATCGGGCTCAACAACGGACGTCCGGTGCCGATCAGGGGCGGCGGACGGATGACCGGCAAGACCGGGGCCTATTCGATCGGGGTGCTCAACATCCAAACGGATGAGGAGGTCGCGGCAGCCGCGCGACCCACGAATTTCACCGTGCTGCGAGTGAAGCGCGACATCTTCCGACGGAGCAACATCGGCGTGCTCTACACGCGGCGCGACGAGACGCAAGGCGACAGGGGAGCGGGCGAGACGTTCGGGATCGATGCCTTGTACTCCGCGTCGCGCAGCGTGAACCTCAACGGGTATGTCGCCCGGACCCGCACGCCTGGCGTCGGGCGAGACGAGGGCAGCTACCTCGGCCACTTCGACTACAACACCGACCGTTATGGCGCCCAGGTCGAACATCTCTACGTCGGCGGCGGCTTCAACCCTGAGGTGGGCTTCCTTCGGAGGACCGATTTCACACGCGACTACGTGGAGGCCCGGTTCAGCCCGCGACCGGCCAGAACTCACATGAAGGCTGTGCGCCGGTTCGTCTACTTGGGCAGCTTCGAGTACTTCGAGGACGGTGCCGGCACACCAGAGATGCGCGAAGCTCAGGGTTCGTTTGCGGTCCAGCTACAGAGCGGCGACAATCTGACGCTGCGTTACTTGAACGACTACGAGCTCATCCCACGGCCGTTTCCGATCGCGCCCGGCGTCGTGGTGCCGGTCGGTGGCTACGATTACCAGTCCGGTGTGGTGTCCTACCTGTTTGGTCAGCAGCGCAAGATCGCAGGGACGCTCTCGTACCAGGAAGGCTCGCTCTATGACGGGACGAAGCGGACGATCGGCTTCTCCGGCGCGCGGGTCGTGCTGTCGTCCCAATTTCAGATCGAGCCGAGCGTTTCCGCCAACTGGGTCAGCTTGCCGTGGGGCGCCTTCACCAGTACGGTCGTGAGCGCGCGCTCCACCTACATGGTCTCGCCACGGATGTTCATGAGCGTGCTCATCCAGTACAACTCGAGCCTCAGCACGCTCGGCACGAATGCCCGGTTCCGTTGGGAGTACCGACCCGGCAGCGAGATGTTCGTCGTCTACAGCGACGGCCGCGAGATGGTGCCCAAGGGGTTTCCCGAGCTCAGGAATCGAGCGTTCGTCGTCAAGGTCAATCGTCTGCTCCGATTCTAGGATCGAACTGGAACGGCCGAACGCCGAACGCCGAACGTAGAACGCCGAACGTAGAACGCGAACGTAGAACGCCGAACGTAGAACGTAGAACGTAGAACGCAGAGAGTGCGTGCTACGGCAGCGCGTAAGCCGCCAGCGTCTCGGTGGCGACGATTGCCACGTACTGCTTGCCGGTCCTGGCGCGATAGGTGATCGGGTTGGCGTTGCCTCTCCGCTCGAGCTTGGTCATCCACAATTGCCGGCCGGTCTTCACATCGAGCCCGCGGAAGCGATTGTCATCGGTGGACGCGATGAACAACACGCCCCCGGCAGTCACGATGGCACCCGCCAAGGCCGGTCGCCCGGTGTTCTGTTTCCCTGCCGGAAGCTGTTCGGTAACGCCGAGCGGCACTTGCCACGCGATGTCGCCCGTCGCCGCATTCACAGCTGTCAGGCGGCCCCATGGCGGCTTCTGGCACGGCCAATTCTGATCGCCTATCCGTACGTCGAAGGTGGTGCGTCCAGGGCTTGCTTTTTCGTAGGGTGTCGGCGAGCCCGGCTTGGCCGGCTGGATCCAGCCGAGGGCTCCGACGTCCTGGGTCATCACG
This sequence comes from uncultured Acidobacteriota bacterium, assembly GCA_963814975.1. Lineage (GTDB taxonomy): Bacteria > Acidobacteriota > Vicinamibacteria > Vicinamibacterales > CAVVIG01 > CAVUXJ01. The sequence continues at coordinate 114,441 of CAWFFB010000026.1, forward strand.
AAGGCGTACTTGGTATTGGGATCGAATGCCGCCCCGCCCCAATTCGGCCCACCAAGGCCCCCGGGAAACACCAGCGTGGTCTGCGGCGGATCGCTCGGGGCGCGGTATCGCCACGGCGTGAACGGACCGGCATTGTGGACGCCACCGCTTTTCTCGATGAGCTCCGCGCAGGCGCGGGCGTGCTCGGGCGTCGTGTCCGACGCGGTGACGACATCGGCCGCGTCGTAATCAACGCGCGCCAAACCTGTCGGCTTCACGGGGATGGGTTGGGTGGGATAGGCGATTTCGCCCGGCACATCACTCTTGGGCACCGGGCGCTCTTCCACGCCGAAGATTGGCTGGCCCGTTTCGCGATTCAGGATGTACAGATAACCCGATTTGGTCGTCAGCGCGAGAACCGGGATTGCGCGTCCATTTCTCGTGATGTCGAACAGCGCGGGCGGCGCGGGCGGGTCGGCGTCCCAGAGGTCGTGATGGATGGTTTGGAAATGCCATCTGTACTTGCCGGTCTGCACATCCACGGCGACCACGGAATTGCCGAACAGGTTGGCACCTTTCCGGTCGCCCCCGTAAACGCCGGCGATCGGCGACGCAAGCGGCAGGTACAGAAGACCGCGCTGGGTGTCCACGGTGAAGTAGAAGGGCCACGCATTGACACCGAAGCGACCCTTCCAGCTGTCGCCTTCCCACGTGTCGTGACCGACTTCACCTGGTTGCGGGACTGAACTGAACTCCCAGAGTTTGGCGCCCGTGCGGGCATCATAGGCTCGGGCGTTGCCGATCCCGCCGATGGTTCCCGGCGGCGTGTTGGCTCCGACGACGACGATGTTCCTGTAGATGAGCGGGACCGAGTTGTACGGGACCCCCATATCCACTTCGCCGGACTCGCCGAACCCACGGTCGATCGCCCCGGTCTTGGCGTTGAGCGCAACCAGCCGTCGCCCCGCGGCGAAGATGACGCGCGGCGGATTGCCGCCCTCACCTGGCCAATACGCCACTCCGCGACGTGAAGGCGCGCTACCCGTGACCGGGTGGCGCCAGATCTCCCTGCCGGTGTCGGGTTCGATCGCCACGACGCGGCTCGCGGCGGGCAGATACATGACGCCGTCCACGACGATGGGCGTGGCTTGCGAGTTCACCCCGCCAGGGCCGACCTTCTCGGCGGCTGCGGGTGCGTCGCCTTGCAGTTGATAGGTCCACGCTTGCGCGAGCTTCGCCACGTTCTGACGATGGATCTGTGTCAGCGGCGAATACCCGATCCCCGTATAACTGCCGCGATACATCGGCCAGTCATCGCCCGGTCGGTCGGCGGGTTGTGGTTGGATGGCGCGTGACTGGCTCACGAGGACCGTCAGTATCACGCCGCCCGACACATTGACGATCCACGCCGCGCGCGAACGGCCGGGCCTCCTGTTCACCGCGGTGGAAGCGACCCCAGGTAGGCCGAGATCGAGATGATGTCGTCCTCGGAAAGGTTGGACACGGCTTTCTTCATCAGCGCGGCGGCCTTGCCGGCGTTCGTGCCGTTTTGCATCGTGATGAGTTGCCGTGCGATGTATACCGGTTGCAGGCCCGCGAGTCTGGGCACTTCGCCGAGACCCTTCAGGTCGTCGCCGTGGCAGATGCCGCATGAAATGGTCTTGCCGGAGCCGCCGGTCTTGACGAGCGCCTCGCCCTTCGCGATGCTGCCGGGCGGCACGTAGGCGAGAAATCCGGAGTGAGGATCGCGTTGGTCGGTTCGGAATGGATCTTCCGGAATCTGGACGATCCGATGGCCCATAGGCTCCGTGCCGCCGCCCGGAACCACGAGACGATGGCGTGCCGCGATGCTGACGAAGGTCTTCGGCGGCGTGCTCGTTTCGATCACTTTTACCCAGGGAATGGGCTTGATAGCGGCGAAATACTCCGCCGCCTGCCGCACATCTTCATCAGAGACCGCTCTGGCAATCGGGCCCATCCGCGTTTCTTCTTTCCGGGCTCCACTTTTGAAGTAGTTCATCTGGCGGATGAAGTACTCGACAGGGAGGCCGGCGATATCGGCGGACTCGGGATGCCCCTGTCCCGACATGAGATGGCATGCACCGCAGGCCGGCAGGGCGACCCCGGCTTCCCCTTTCACGATCCGGGGCGCGGGGGGGTGTTCATCCGGAAACCAGTCCGGAGGGGTGGCGTTGCTCGCCACCGCCTTCGCGTCCAACTCCTTGCTGCTGCCCGGCAGGCGGATCGGGCCAGTCGCTTCCACTCGAGGGGGCTGATCCTTGTCCGGGATATTGAACGCCCAGGACGGCAGGCCGTTCGGAATGGTCAGTGGCACTTGCGCCTGCGGGACCGCGGTCAAGGCCAGCAGCGCCGCGATCGGGAGAAGTTTCATTCGGTTGCTCATAAACGCCCGTTCATCGGACGGGTCCAGTGTCGACCGTCCGGAATGCGTTCGTTATACACCACGCACCCGGCGTACAGCTGAGATTTTTTCCTCGGGGGCGCTGGGCGTCGTGCGGACTCTCGAACCCCCAAGACCCTCTCGCGCGCGGCTGAAAACACAGACTGAAGCGAGCACTTGGTGGCTTTTCCAGAAACCTGCTCGAACCACCTGGGAGGGTATAGAATAGGAGCCTCGAATTCTGGAATCCGACGGAGGAAACCGATGAAGCGCCTGAACGGTCTTGGCGGATGCGTGGTGGGCTTGCTCCTGTGCGTCAGCGGCAGTGATGCGGCTGTTGCGCCGGTCTCCGTGACGGATGCAGTCAGGAAGGCGGACAAGGCGGCGATTCGCGCGCTGGTGCAGAAGCGCGCCGACGTGAATGTCCCGGAGCCGGACGGATCGACGGCGCTGCATTGGGCCGCTTACGCCAACGATTTCGAGATCGCCGATCTGCTGATTCGGGCCGGCGCCAACGCCAAGGCGGCGAACCGGTACGGCGTGACGCCGCTCGCTCTGGCAAGCAGTAATGGCAACGCGGCCATCATCGAGGCGTTGGTGAAGGCCGGCGCCGATCCGAACCTCGCGTCGGCTGAAGGTGAAACGCCGCTGATGCTGGCGGCCCGGGCGGGCATCGCGCCGGCTGTGAGCGCGCTGATCGCCCACGGCGCGAACGTCAACGCGACGGAAAAATGGAAAGGTCAGACGGCGCTGATGTGGGCCGCAGCGGAAGGCCACGTGGCGGCGGTGCAGGCGCTGGTTGCCGCGGGAGCGGACCTCAACGCCCGTTCGAAGGGAGGCCTGACGCCGTTCCTGTTTGCCGTCCGCGAGAGTCAGGTCGGTGTCGTCCGCGCCCTGCTGGCCAGCGGAGCGAAGGTCGACGAAACCATTATCGGCGGCCCCCCCCCACGGATTACGAACATCGGCAGAGCGGCGGAAGCTCCGCGCGGAAGAGGCCCGAGCGCACTGATGTTGGCCGTCAGCAACGCGCATTTCGAGCTCGCGGCGACACTCCTGGACGCCGGTGCCGACCCGAACTTCGCCCCGCAGGGATGGACGGCGTTACACGAGCTGTCGTGGGTGCGCAAGCCGGGTCAGGGCAGCAACGACCCGACGCCCCCAGGGTCCGGCGCCATGAGCAGCCTCGAGATCGTCCGACGGCTCGTGGCGCGCGGCGCGAACATCAATGCCGAGGCGAGCGGCCGGCGCAGGGAATCGGTGATGACGCACCTTAACCTGAACGGGGGCACCCCGTTCTTCCTCGCGTCCAGGACCTGCGATGTCGAGCTGATGCGCCTGCTGGCCGAGCTCGGTGCCAATACGAAGGCGACGAACGAGGACAGCGTCACCCCGCTCATGGCGGCAGCAGGGCTCGGCACGCGATCGACCGGGGAAGACGCGGGCACCGAACCGGAATGCGTCGAAGCCGTCAAGCTCGCGCTGGAACTCGGGGGCGACGTCAACGCCTACGACGGCTACGGCAACACCGCGATGCACGGTGCAGCGACCAAGCAGATGCCGGCGGTCGTGAAGCTGCTGGCTGAACGCGGAGCGCTGCCGGTGATGTGGAACTCGCCGAACGATTCGGGCTGGACGCCGCTGCGCATTGCCGTCGGTGTCTGGCGAGCCGGGAACTTCAGGTTCGACGCGCCGACTGCGAAGGCGATCCAGGAGCTCATGGTCGCGGCGGGTTTCTCGACCGAGCTGGAGAAGGGCAGCACCGTGACCAGCTCGGTACTCGACAAGTAACGCGGGTCTGGAGCGACAGGGAAAGAATCTCAAGTCTCGAGTCTCAAGTCTCGAGTCCGATCAGAATTCAGGCTTTGGGTTTGACGGCCTCGACACGGCCGTGGCTAACGTGCGCGGCTGTCGTTGTCTAACGTAGCTTGGCCGGTCTTCGGACCCGTGATGCATCCTCGGACCAGAATCGACCAAGTGGACGAAGCGCCCGCGGGGGCTGGAGCCCTCGAGGTTGGACTTCAAACCATGCAGCGTCGCCTCCTGTCGGTCGTTGCCGCATGCGCGCTGCTGGGCGTAGCGACACAGGCCCATCATTCCATCTCCGCTGTCTACGACGACACCCAGCGCGTGACCATAGAAGGTGTCGTGACGCAGTTTCAGTTCGTCAATCCTCATCCGATTGTCGTGATCGATGTGAAGGATAGCTCCGGAAAAGCACAGCAGTGGCGGCTCGAGATGGACAACCAGCGGGAACTGGCCGATATCGGCTTCACCAGCGACACCCTCAAGCCGGGCGAGCGGCTCGTGGTCATCGGGAGCCTTGCCCGCCGGCAGCCGCAGAGCCTCTACGTCCGCAGGCTGGACCGACCTTCGGACGGCTTCTCGTACGAACAGGTCGGCAGCAGTCCTAGGATTCGCACGCCCGCTTCGCTCCCTTCGACAGGCCAGTCCCGCTAGCGACCCATGGCCGACCTGGGGTTCATCGGTCTCGGCCGAATGGGCTCGTACATGGCATCCCATCTACTTGGCGGCGGCCACACGCTCGCGGTGTACGCGCGCCGTCGGGAGGCGGCCGAGCCGATCGTGGCCGCTGGCGCGATCGACTGCACCTCGCCGGCCGATGTAGCGCAGCGGAGCGACGTGATCTTCACGATGCTCACCGATACCGCAGCGGTTGAAGCCGTCACCCTGGGGCGCAACGGCATCGCTGAAGCCGCACATCCGGGGTCGATCCTCGTCGACCACAGCACGATATCCCCGGCAGGCAGTCGTCGCATCGGCGAGGTCTTGCAGGGTCGGGGCGTCTCAATGCTCGACGCGCCCGTGTCCGGCGGCTGGTGGGCGGCCGAATCCGCCTCGTTGTCGATCATGGTCGGCGGCGACGACGAGGTCTTCACCCGTTGTCTCCCGCTGCTCGAGCTGATGGGAAAAACCATCACCCATATCGGCGGGCCCGGGGCGGGCCAAATCGCCAAAGCCTGCAACCAGATCTGCATCGTCGTCACCCAGCTCGGGGTGGCCGAGGCGGTGCTGCTCGCCGAACAGAGCGGGATCGATTTCAACCGCGTGCAGCGCGCGCTGATGGCGGGACTCGCGGGAAGCCGGGTCCTGGAGGTGCAGGGACCGAAGATGGCCGCACGGCAATTCGAGGGTCAGATTGAGTCGCGGCTACATCACAAGGACGCGCTGATCGCTCTGGAAGCCGCGCGTGCGCTCGGGCTTCGGCTGCCCGCCGCAGCGCTCGCCGCCGAATCGCTCACGGCCCTCCAGGAACGCGGCGGCGCAACCCTCGACTCCGCCGCAGTCGTGCTGACACTGGAGCAGAATCAGACCAATCGCGACGCATGAATCTGGTCATCTGGTTATCTGGTTGTTTGGTTATGGCTGTTTGAATGGTGCAATAACCAGATAACGAGATAACCAGATAACCAATTGAGCATGTCTGTCGAAGTCATCTCCATCCTCGCGCTCGTCGCCATCTTCCTGATCGCCACCGTGCTGCCGGTGCACATGGGGGCGCTCGCGCTCGTCGCGGCGTTCGTCGTGGGGACCATCGGCGCCGGCGAGTCGACGAGCGACATCATCGCAGGCTTCCCTGGCGATCTGTTTCTGATCCTCGTCGGCGTGACCCTGCTTTTCGCAATCGCCAAGGACAACGGCACCGTCGACTGGCTGGTCAACATCGCGGTGAACGCGGTCGGCGGCCGGGTCGCGCTGATCCCGTGGGTCATGTTCGGCGTCACCGGCCTCATGACGTGCGTGGGTGCGGTCGTCCCCGCGGCTGTCGCCATCATCGCGCCGATCGGCATGGGCTTCGCGCTGCGTTACAGGATCAAGCCCGTTCTGATGGGGCTGATGATCATCAACGGCGCGAGCGCCGGCGGGTTCTCGCCGCTCAGCATCTTTGGCAGTATCGTCAACGGGGTGGTCCAGCGGAATGGCCTGCCGGGCAGCCCGCCGCTGCTCTTTCTGAGCTCGATGCTGTTCAACCTCGTGCTGGGCGCCGTCGTGTTCATGCTCTTCGGTGGCCGCCCGCTGCTGGGCCAGCGGGATGTGAGGACCTCCGCAGCCGGCGACGACAGCCCGCCGGACGTGCACGTGAGGGTGACGAACCTGGACCGCCACCGGATTCTGACACTGATCGGGATTGCCGGACTTGCCATTGGGGCGCTGTTCTACGGCCTGGACGTCGGCTTCATGGCCATCACCGTCGCGGTGCTGCTGTCGCTGGCGGCGCCGAACGCGACGAAGCACGCCGTCAACAAGGTCGCGTGGCCCACTGTGCTGCTGATCTGCGGGATCGTGACCTACGTCTCGCTGATGGAGCGGATCGGCACGATCGACTATCTGGGCAACAGCGTCGCCCGCATCGGCACTCCGCTCGTTCGCCGCCGTGCTCATCTGCTACATCGGCGCCGTCGTGTCGGCCTTCGCCTCGACGACCGGCATTCTCGGTGCGCTGATCCCGCTGGCGGTACCGTTCCTGCTCACCGGCGAGATCGGTGCGGTGGGGTTGATCATCGCGCTGTCGATCTCTTCGTCGGTGGTCGATTCCAGCCCGTTCTCGACCAGCGGCGCCCTGGTGGTGGCGCACTCTCCCGACGACCAGCGCGACCGGGTCTTCAAGGAGCTGATGGTCTGGGGCTTTTCGATGGTGGCCATTGCCCCGCTCGTGACCTGGCTGGTCTTCGTCGTCCCGCGGTGGCTGTAGGAAAAACCTGAAACCTGAAATCTGAAACCTGAATCAGACTTCAGAGCTTCAGACATGAGACCGGAGAGTTTCCCCTGTAGCTACGACCTGTCTGATCAGACTTGAGACTTCAGACTTGAGACTTTCCTCTGAACTTCCCTACGGCATCTTGTCTGGAAAGCGGACGATGAAGCCGTCCCGGTTCGGCATGCGGACCTTCGGCAGCGTGTTGGCGTTCATGACGTCGTTCTCGCCGATGAGGTTGTTGAGGCGGAGGATGTAGGCGGTGAGCGCATAGACTTCCTCGTTCGTGAGCGTTCGCGGCTTCGGAAACGGCATGGCGCGCCGCGTGAAGTCGAACAAGGTCGTGGCGTACGGCCAGAAGTTGGCGACCGTTTTCGTCGTGTCGATCCCGTTGGCGAGCGGCTGTCCGCCGACCAGCGCCGCGTTCACGCCGCCTTTGCCGTTCGCGCCGTGGCACGGGGCGCACTTCTGAGCGTAAATCGGTGCGCCCTGCGCCGGCGTGCCGCTGCCTGGCGGCAGGCCGGCCCCGTCCGGCTTGATCGTAATGTCCCAGGCCGCGATGTCGGCGGGCGAAATCGGCGTGCCGAGGTTCGGCCCCTGAGCGAAAGCCGCACCCGGCGCGACGGCGAGCGCGATCACGACGGCGGCGAGCGCCGCCAGGCCACTAGGCGTAAACATGTTTCACCTCGCCGCTGCGCTCAACCCCCCAGCTCGTGAGGGTGTTGTAGTGCTGCGTCGGGAACGCCATCACGTTCGGGATCCCGGTGGTCTCGCCTCGTCGCGCGACGATCTCGGCGCGCGTCGGCTGCGCATTGCCGGCTTCATCCCACGCGCGGCTTTGCAAGACGGCTGGTCCGCCATCCCAGCGCCACGGCGCACGGAACCGGGTGAACGCCTTGGCAGTTTACCGGTTCCTGCAAGGCCGCCGGTGCCCAGGTCTTGCCACCGTCGGCCGAGACCATCACCTTCGAGATCCGTCCGTTCCCGGAATACGCGACGCCGGAGATCTCGTAGAGGCCGGGTCCGCTCAACTTCAGGCCAGGCGACGGGTGAGTAATGAAGGACTTCACCTCCTGGAGGAAATAGAACTGGTATGCCTTTCCGCCGGGCAGGATCTGCGCGTACGTCCGCGATTCGTAGAAGCTCATGGCGGGGGCGTCGGCCAGCTCGAGCCGCCGCAGATACTTGATGTTCATGTTGCCTTCCCAGCCGGGAAGGAGCAGGCGCATCGGATAGCCGTTGCCAGGCATGAGCCGTTCGCCGTTCTGGTACAGCGCGATCATGGCGTCGTCGAGCGCCTTGCTGATCGGCACGCTGCGGCTCACGGCCAGCGAGTCCGCGCCTTCGGCGATGAGCCATTTCGCCTTCGGGTCGATGCCGGTTTCGCCGAGCAGGGTGGAGAGCATGACGCCTGTCCACTCGGCGCAGGAGACGAGGCCGTGAAGCGCCTGGGCATTGACATTCAGCGGCTCCTTCGAGGCGAGCAGCGCGCCGTTTCCTCCGCATTCGACGAACGCCATGCGCGACACCATCGGATAGCGCATGAGCGCGTCGAGGGTGAAGACGAGCGGCCGCTGCACGAGTCCGTGGATCACCAGGCGGTGCTTGTCGGGGTCGATGTCCGGGTTGCCGGAATGCGAGATGATGAAGTGCAGCCCGTTGGGCGTGATCGTGCCGTTCAGCAGGTGGTGCGGCGTTCGCGCGTGCGAGGTGCGCGTCTCACCCTTGGGATTGCTCAGCGTGCGCGCGACACGTTGTTTCTCGAACCGCGAGGGCGCTTCGTAGTCAGTGAGCAGGGTGCCGGCGCTCGCGCTCCACGGATCGTCGGCGAGCTGCTGGGCAGCGGCTGAATCGCTGAGCACATACCCGGTCATGGCTGCGGCGAAGGCGGCGCCACCCCTGAGCAGGGAGCGGCGGTCGAGCAACCCGTTTCCCGCCACGGCTTCCAGGTCTTCCCGTCGCCTGGTCTTGCGACTGCTGCGCATCGCCCCTCCTCTTCGTGTTGTTCCTGACCCGATGATGACAGGATACAGCGAGTCGCGAAATTTCAGGATGCGGAAGAGGAAAAATCTGAAGCCTGAAATCTGAAACCTGGTCAGACTTCAGATTTCAGATTTCAGACTTGCAGATATGAGACGGTTACCGCTGCGCCGTCCCGGCGGCTTTCTCGACTCGAGTCGTCTGCACAGGGCCCATCCCGATGATTTGCACCGTCACGTCCTCGGTCTTCGCGCCATCGAAATGATGACCGTTGGCAGGATGGAAGACGTAGCCACCGGCTTTGATTGGAATCATCTTGCTCTGGTCGCCGCTGTCGCTTTCCGGTCCGAGGGCCACCCACCAGGTACCTTTGAGGACTGTGACGTACCGATCCTGGTTATGAAAATGCGGCGTGCCGATGCGCCCGGCAGGAAAGGTATTCCGCACCACATACATCCCCGGCTTGGTGGGATCGCCGGCGATTCTGATTTGGGTGGCACCTTCGGCCGGCCGCAGGTCGTCGGGCTGCGCCGCGACGAACCCGTACTGGTCAACCTTCGCAGACTGCCCGGATGCCAAGGGGCCCGTCAACATCAACGTCCCGAAGACGAGGCAGACCCATCTGATCGACCATGAGCGTGTCATCAACGTGTCCTTTGCAAGATGTTTACAAACGCCGACGGAAGCGCCGAACAGGGCAGGAATCTGGCTGCGTTTGAGCGTCAATCGACCCAGGAATTCGAGCGTTTTCGGAGTTTAGCATGGGACGCCGCCGCTTACTTCTTGTAGGTAATGCGGTAAATTGCATTGGCCTGGTCGTCGGACACCAGCACCGAGCCATCCGGCATGACCAGCACGTCCGCCGGGCGTCCCCACACCGTACCATCTGCCTGGAGCCATCCTTCCGCGAACGGCTCGTCCTTGGTCACCTTCTTGCCGCTCGCATCGAGGCGGGCCAGCATCAGGCGGAAACCGATCCTTGGAAGCTTGGGACGCTGAGCCGGGATAGAGCCGTGTTCCACGAAGATTATCTGATTTCGGAAATCAGGCGGGAATAGCGAACCTGTATAGAAGCGCATTCCCAGCGAGGCGACATGTGGTCCGAGATTCTGAGCCGGCGGCTCGAACTTGCTGCAGGGTGTGCCGGGCCCCGCGGGATCCTCGATCGTTCCTCCATGGCAATAGGGATAACCGAAGTGGAGTCCGCTCCGCGGGGCACGGTTCAACTCGTCGGGTGGAATCTCCCCGCCCATCCCGTCGCGGCCGTTGTCCGTGAACCATAATTCCCTGGTCACCGGGTGCCAATCGAAACCCACCGTGTTGCGGATGCCACTCGCAAAGATCTCCTGTCCCGTGCCGTCCGGCTTCATCCGCATGATGCTTGCGAAGCGCTTGTCTGCAGGGATCGAATCGCCTGCCGGATTCTTGTATTCGGTGACGGTCGGATCGCAATAGTCGGTGCAGGGCGATCCGATCGGCACGTAGAGCAAGCCATCGGGACCGAAGGCGATGAAGTGCCATTGATGGAGCCGCAGATTGGGAAAATTCTCGTAAAGGACGACCGGCGCTGGGGGATTGGTGAGTTGCGCCTCGATGTTGTCGTAACGTAACAGGCGCGTCGTGTCGGCGACAAAGAGCGACCCGTTGCGGAACGCCAGGCCATTGGGCATATTGAGGCCCTTGGCAATCACGATCACTTCGTCCGCTTTGTTGTCCTTATTGCGATCGACGATGGCATAGACGTTTCCGACACCGATGACCCTCGAACCGACGAAGAGCGTTCCATTCGGGCTCAGCACCATCGATCGCGCATTTCTCACGTCGCTGGCGTACAGCTCGATGCTGAACCCCGCCGGCAATTTGATGGTGTCGAGCCGGGGCGTGGAAGGCGCCGGCGCGGCAGGGGCCGGCGGGGGAGGTGTCTGTGCGGCCGGTGGCTGCGCCATGACCGATGAGCAGACCCCCGCGATCAACAGAACACTGACCAACGCGCGAATCCCAGCCATTGCGTGTCCTTTTTCTTGCCCGCCGATCAATCGGCAGCGCCGAAACGGCGCAAGTATATCCTGCGGCGCTCAAATCCCAACGAGGCCGGTCCTCGGTGCGGCGATCGACACCACGGAACACTACCGGAACACGACGAGAGTGTTGCGCTGAGAATGGCAAAGCCGTGGCCACTCCGACTTTTCATCAGCTCAAGGAGGGGGCATCATGATTATGCCGGCGAAGGCGCCGCACCAGTGAGTGTCGATCAGGAACAACGCCTTCGGTCCGCTGGAGGCGATTGGCTACATCGCCATCAACATGGATGACCCGAGCGAGTGCGGCTGCTCGCTCTCAGCCGGGCGTTCGGCCACAGCTGAGAGCTGAATGTGAAAGCTGACAGCTGTTCAGCTACTTCGCCTGCGCCTTGATCGCCGCCATCTCGGCTTCGCTCCTCACGGTCATCATGCCCATCTGGCTCGAACGGTAGACCGGCATCACCACGTTCAATCGGCCGTCGCGTTCGAGCAGCGAGATGTGCCGGATTTCAGTGCCGCGCACCGGCAGGTCGAACGTCGTCACCTTCTGGGTGGCCGGATCCATCCTGTAGATCTGATCGGAGCTCCATAGATCGCCCCACACGTTGTGGTTCCGGTCGACCGCGACATGGTAGGCCTGCATCGTCGGATTCGGCAGCGGGACGATCGTCGCTTCGGACGTCTTGGTGTTGATCCGCGTGAGGCTTGCGCCCCACGAATTGCCCACCCACAACACGTCGGCGTTCTTGTCGGTGCCCATGCGCCGCGGCCCCTGCGCCCACGGAAGCGCGGCGTTGAAGGTCAAGTCGTCGACGCCTTCATAGAACGCGCGCTCCTCCGGCTTGAGGCGGCCCATCTCGTCCTTGACCGGCGGCAGCTTCACCTCCGTGACCTTGCCGCTCGCCACGTCGCCGTGGCCGATGGTGTCCATCGACATCATGGCCCACCAGCCGTTGCCGTCGCGATCGCCGGCGGCCCCGTAGGTCGTGGCGGTGCCTTTGGAATTGCGATAGGGCGTCAGCGACTTGAAGGCGACGAACTTCTCGGTGACCGGATCGAAGCGGACGGCGCCGTCGGCCGCCGACGCCCAGATCTTGCCCTTGCCGTCGACGTCCATCGTCACGGCGCCCCCGAGCGGAACCATGTCCTTCGGCGTCTCGTAGACGGTGATCTTCTGCGTCGCGGTATCGAGCTTGCCGAGGCTGCGGCGGCCCGGATTCACGTCGAACCAGAAGTTGCCCTGGGCATCACGCGTCAACCCGTGAGCGTTCGCCGCTCGTCCGCCCTCCGCGGGCACTTTCAAATAGGACACGCGGCCGGTCTTCGGGTCGACCCTGCCGATCGTGGCGAGGGTGTTCGGGTTGTTCACGGTGAAGTACAGCGCGCCGTCAAACCCCATTCCTCCGTCGTGCGGCATCTGGCCGAGCTTGGAGGTGGTGCCAAGCGCCCAGTCGGTGCCGTCGTTGTCGTTGTATTTGGTCCCGATGCCCGCGTCCGGATTGAGCGGGAGATCGTAGAGCGTCCACACGGCGCGCGCCGCTTCGCCTGTCGGGCGCGGACGCGCGACGAACTTCATCGACGTCTCGGACGGCCCGCGCGCACGCGACAGGTAGGCCGCCAGTTCCTGCTGGTTGTGGTCGAGGATCTTGTTGGCTTTCGTGTTCGGTCCGGGGTATACGCCGGTGACCGGCACGACTTTCATCAGGTCGATGACCTTGCTCCACCCGGCCTGATCGAAGCGGAATTGCAGGACGTAGCCCGGTGCGTGGCACCCGGTGCAATTGTTCATGAAGACTCTCTTCATGCGGGCTTCGTCGTCGGTGCCTTCAGGCAGCGCTGCGACCAGCAGCTCGCTTGGCAGCTGGCGAATCCGCCGCTCGGGATCTGTGATGGGCCGCAGCACCAGATCCTGGCGCCGGCCGGCGCTCAAATCGACCGAGCTTCTGATCCTCTCGAAGCCGAGCGCCTGCGCCCAGACTTGATACCGGCCGGATGGCAGCAGCGGGAAGTAATAGGTGCCCGTCCCGTCGGTGTAGACGCTGGTGGTGATGGTCGATCCTTCTTGCTTGGCCGACACTGTCACGCCTTCCAGTTTTTGCCCCGACGCCGAGGTAATCGTGCCGCTCAGCGGACGGTCGGCAGCCTGGGCCCCCGTCACGACGACCAGGCTGCTGACACCGGCCACGAGGATGCGTCGCAGGTTCGTCATAAATAGTGTCCCTTCTCTAACCGTCAGCCTAGTCGGGTGGGGCTGCTGCGGGCGGTGTCGCTGCTTCCTGGCCTGTTGCCGGAGCTGCGGGCGGCGGTACAGTCTTCACGTAAGCGATGATCGCGGCGACCTGGTCGGTCTGCAGGTAGTACTTGAAGGCCGGCATTCGAGTCGTGCCCTCGAGGATGATGTTCCGCATGCGGCCCTCGTCCCCTCCGGCCGTGGTCTTGCTCAGCAGAGGACCGTAGGTCCGCACCTCCAGCGAGGGCCGCAGGTGGCAGATCCCGCAGGACTGGGCGAAGATCTGGCGACCGAGGCGCTGCTGGTCGTTGAGGCCATCACCGGGGTCCTGGGCGAACCCGGAGGCGGACGCAAGCACAAGCCATAGGACCACAAGCGCGCCACGCGTCATGACCTTCCCTCCCGGCGGTTTTGCTGGCCCGGACGGTCCTTACTTTACCCGTTGAACCCTCTCAATGGAAGGGACTTGTTCATCGATCGTCTGACGGTGGCCGGGTGATTGTTCTCGCGAGAGAAACGCGCAGAATATGGTGTCACGCGGGTGGCGAAATGCCTTATGATCCCAGCTGGATAGCTCCTTTCAAATACGCTCGGCAGTCGGAGGAACTGATGGGACATCGGTGGCTCGCTCTCGCGGGGGTTGTGCTGACGGTCGCTGACCGCCGCGAGCAGCCCCTTGGCGAAGGGACCGTCTCAACAACCAGGCGCAGGGAGCGCCGCTCCGGTGTCGGACCACCAGCAGGTGTTCGCACGCTACTGCGTGAGCTGCCACAACGACACGCTGAAGACAGCGGGGTTGTCGCTGAGCACGCTGGATGTGGGGCGCGTGGGCGAGCACGCCGAGGTGTGGGAGAAAGTGGCGTTCAAGCTGCGCGCGCGGTTCATGCCGCCTGCGGGCCGGCCGCGGCCCGACGAGGCGACCTACGAGGCGCTTGTGACGTACCTGGAGACCTCGCTGGACCGGGCCGCCGCGGCGGCGCCCAATCCGGGGCGGACCGACGGGTTGCAGCGGCTGAATCGGACCGAGTACCAGAACGCGATCCGGGATCTGCTGGGCTGAGTGTGGAGGTGTCGTCGCTGCTGCCGAAAGACGATGCGAACCACGGGTTCGACAACGTGAGCCTGCCGGGACTGTCGACGACCTTGCTGGAGCGCTACATCACGGCGGCGCAGAAAATCAGCCGGTTGGCCGTCGGGAGTCCGGTGCGATTTCCCGGTGCGACGACCGTGGTCGTGCCGCCGGATCGGACGCAAGAGGAGCACGTGGACGGGCTGCCGTTCGGCACGCGCGGCGGCACGGTGTTTCCCTACAATTTTCCGCGGGACGGGGAGTACGACATCCAACTCCGGCTGGCGCGGGATCGGAATGAAGTGATCGAAGGGTTCTATGAGGCGCATCAGATCGAGCTGATTCTGGACGGCGTGCAGGTGGAGGTGTTCACGCTGAAGCCGCAGGGCGGGGCCCGGGACCCGCTGCAAGAGAAGGCGGACGACGCGCTGCACGTGCGGATTCCGGTCAAGGCGGGACGGCACGAGATTGGCGCGGGGTTCTTGAAGAAGCCGTCGACGTTATTGGAAACGGAGCGGCAGCCCCATCAGGCGCACTTCAACATGGACCGGAGCCCGCGGCCGCAGCTGGCCTTGTATTCGGTGGCGATCGCCGGTCCCTTCGACCAGGTGGGGGTGGCGGAGACGCCCAGCCGCCAGCGGATCTTCGTGTGCCGGCCGACGCGCGTCTCGAACGACGAGGCGTGCGCGAAGACGATTCTGTCGCGCCTGGCGCGGCGGGCGTACCGGCGGCCGGTGACGGAGCCGGACCTGCAGACGCCGCTGCGCTTTTATAAAGAAGCCCGCGCGGAGGGGGGCTTCGAGGCGGGCATCGAAGCGGGGCTGCAGTCGATCCTGGTCAACCCGGAGTTCCTGTTCCGCGTGGGAAAGAGCCCGGCCAATGTCGCGCCCAACACCGCGTATCGCATCAGCGACCTGGATCTCGCCTCGCGCCTGTCGTTCTTCTTGTGGAGCAGCATCCCGGACGATGAGCTGCTGGATGTCGCCTCGCGCGGCAAACTGCACGAGCCGGAGATGGTGGAACGACAGGTGAAGCGCATGCTCGCGGACCCGCGCGCCGACGCGCTGACCGAGAACTTTGCCGGGCAATGGTTGCACTTGCGGAATCTGGACACGCAGGTGCCGGATCCGCGGTTGTTCATGGACTTCGACGACAACCTGCGCCAGGCGTTCCGCCGCGAGACGGAGTTGTTTTTCGAGAGCGTCGTCGAGGAAGACCGCAGCGTGCTGGAGCTGCTGACGGCGAACTACACGTTTCTGAACGAGCGGCTCGCGAAGCACTACGGGATCCCGAACGTGTACGGGAGCCGCTTTCGGCGGGTGACGCTGGACGGATCGAGCATGCGCGGAGGCTTGCTGGGTCAGGGCAGCATCCTGACCGTCACGTCCTATGGCAACCGGACCTCGCCGGTGTTTCGCGGGAAATGGATCCTGGAGAATATTCTGGGCTCGCCGCCGCCACCCCCACCGCCCAACGTGCCGGCGCTGGCGGAGCCCGCGGCGGGCGGCAAGGTGCTGTCGATGCGGGAGCGGATGGCGCAACACCGGACGAATCCGGTCTGCGCGAGCTGCCACAATCTGATGGATCCGATCGGGTTGTCGGCGGAAACCTTCGACGCGATCGGGCGGTGGCGGACGCACGGCGACGACGGCCTGCCGATCGATGCGGCCGGCAGCCTGCCCGACGGGACCAAGTATGAAGGGGTCGCCGGGCTGCGGCAGGCGGTGCTGAAGCATCCGGAGGCCTTCGTGCGGACGGTCACGCAAAAGCTGCTGACCTACGGCCTGGGCCGGGGTCTGGAGTATTACGACGCGCCGGCGGTGCGGGGGATCGTGCGGAACGCCGGCCAGCACGACTACCGGTTTTCATCACTCGTCGTGGATATCGTGAATAGCACCCCCTTTCAAATGAGGAAATCGCAATGATCATCACGAAGAAGGCCCTCCCGCGGCGGACGTTCCTGAAGGGGATGGGGGTGACGGCGGCGTTGCCGTTTCTGGATGCGATGGTGCCGGCCCTGACGGCGCTGCCGGCGGGCAAGGAGCGCCTGGTGTTCACGTTCATCCCGATGGGGGCGGTCATGGCGAAATGGACGCCCCCCGGCGAAGGAAAACTGAGCGCGTTGTCGCCGATCCTGGACTCGCTGCTGCCGTTTCGCGATCAGCTGACGATTCTGACGAATCTAGAGCTGGCCAAGGCGTACGGCCCGACCGGCGCCGATCACGCGATGTCGAACTCGACGTTCTTGAGCTGCGCGCCGGCGAAGGTGACCGAAGGCAGCGACTACTACCTGGCGACGACCGCGGACCAGATCGCGGCCAAGCAGCTGGGCCGGGACACGCGCCTGCCGTCCTTGGAGCTGGGTACGGACTTGATCGCGCAGGTCGGTCATTGCGACGACGGGCTGGCGTGCGCCTACCAGAACAATCTGTCCTGGTCCTCGCCGACGACCCCGTTGCCGACCGAGGCGGACCCGCGGACGGTGTTCGAACGGCTGTTCGGCGAAGGCGGCACGCCCGATCAGCGGAGCGCCGACGCGCGACGGAACCGGAGCATCCTGGATGCGGTGACGCAGGATATCGCCCGGCTGAAACTGCAAGTCGATCGCGCCGACCAGGTACAGGTGAGCAACTATTTCGATACGGTCCGGGAGGTGGAGCGGCGCATCCAGAAAGCGGAGGAACAGGCGGCGGACTCACCGGAGGTGAATCCGGAGCGGCCCTCGTCGATCCTGCCGCTGCTGTGGGGCGATCATGTGAAGCTGATGTTCGATCTGCAGGTGCTGGCCTTCCAGGCCGACATCACGCGGGTGATCACGTTCCAGTTGGCGCGCGAGGCCAGCTCGCGTACCTACCCGAGATCGGCGTGCCGGATGCGCACCATCCGACGTCCCACCATCGGGACAGGCCCGAACAGCTCGAAAAGCTGGCCAAGATCAACACGTATCACATGTCGCTCTATGCGTATTTCCTCGAGAAGCTGCGCACGACACCCGACGGCGACGGCTCGCTGCTGGATCACGGGGTCTACATGCTTGGCAGCGGGATGGGCAATCCCGATGTTCACGATCATCGGAACCTGCCGGCGCTGGTGGCCGGCGGCGGGAATGGCAAGCTGAAGGGCGGCCGACACATCCGCTATGCGGAACGGACGCCGATGGCCAATCTGCACCTCACGCTGCTCGACAAGGTGGGCGTGAAACTCGACAGCTTCGGCGACAGCGTGGGCAAAATCCCCGAACTGATGGAGCCGATCAGTCTCTAACCGGTTGTTGGGACGCCAGCAACCTGAATGCGGAAGTCAGCTACTGAAGAAGTCAGAAGTGAGTAGCTCGGGATCGAACTGTTCAGCTCTCGCTTCAAGCTGCGTGCTTCGGCAGCCCTGCTAACCGCCGCGAACGAAGAAAAATGGGGTCGCGCATGATGAGGAACTGGTGGACCGGATCGCTGATGGTGCTGCTGGTGATGAGTCCGCTGGCACGGGCCGAGGGGCGTGCGGCGGCAGCGGCCACGCTGGTGGAGGCGATCAAGAGCGAGGACAGGGCCGCCGTGCGGGCGCTGCTGCAGCGCCGGGCGGACGTGAATGCGCCGGAACCGGACGGGACCACGCCGCTGCATTGGGCCGCCTACATGGACGATCTGGGCACGGCGGAGCTGTTGATCGGCGCCGGAGCGAACCCGAAGGCGGCGAATCGGCATCGTGTCACGCCGCTCGCGCTGGCGGCGATCAACGGGAACGCGGCGATGATCGGGTTGCTGCTGAAGGCAGGCGCCGATCCGAACACCGCGTTGCCCGAAGGGGAAAGCGCGTTGATGACCGCCGCGCGTACGGGAAAACTGGACGCGGTGAAGGTGCTGCTGGAGACCGGCGCGAATGTGAACGTGAAGGAAGCGTCGCGGGGGCAAACCGCGCTGATGTGGGCGGCCGCGGAAGGACACACCCCAGTGGTCGAGGCGCTGACGCGGCAGGGAGCCGACATCGGGGCGCGTTCCACCGGAGGATTGACGGCGCTGCTGTTTGCCGTGCGTGAAGGGAAGATCGGCACGGTTCGGGCCCTGTTGAAGGCGGGCGCCAATGTGAACGACACGACGATCCGACCGCGGGGAATCACCAGGACCTCGATCCCGGGGTACGCGCTGGGCCAGCGGCCGCAGGGCCCGACCAGCGCGCTGGTGCTGGCCGTGGGCAGCGCGCATTTCGAGCTGGCGTCGGTCCTGCTCGAGGCGGGCGCCGATCCGAATGCCGCGGCACAGGGCTGGACGGCGTTGCATGAGATGACGTGGGTGCGCAAGTGCGGCCAGGGTGACAACAATCCGTGTCCGGTTGGGACGGGGACCATGGACAGCCTGGAGTTGACGCGACGGCTGGTCGCGCACGGCGCGAATGTGAATGCGCGGATGACGCAGAGAGCGTCGATGGGGACGACGGAGTTGGGCAATCTCGGGGCCACACCGTTCTTGCTCGCCGCCCGAACAGCGGATGTGGAGCTGATGCGCCTGCTGGTCAAGTCCGGGGCCGACCCGCTGCTGCCGAACGACGATCTGACGACGCCGCTGATGGCGGCCGCCGGCTGCGGCACCTACTCACCCGGAGAAGATCCGGGCACCGAGAGCGAGGCGCTCGAAGCGGTCAAGCTGGCCTGGGAATTGGGGGGCGATGTCAACGCCGTCGACGAAAAGGGCAATACGGCCATGCACGGCGCGGCCTACAAGTTCTTTCCCTCCGTCGTGCGGTTCCTGGCCGAGAAGGGCGCGCGCGTCGAGATTTTCAATCTTCAGGATGAATTTGGCTACGACCCGCTGACGATCGCCGAGGGGATCCTGC
Source organism: uncultured Acidobacteriota bacterium (assembly GCA_963814975.1). Classification (GTDB taxonomy): domain Bacteria; phylum Acidobacteriota; class Vicinamibacteria; order Vicinamibacterales; family CAVVIG01; genus CAVUXJ01. The sequence goes on from CAWFFB010000026.1 coordinate 133,659, forward strand.
GCGCGCCGACCGGGAATGGCGACCACTTCCGGGTGTCCGAAGAAACCGCAGCCGCGATCCGAGAAGTGATGAAGGGCGCCGCTCGCGGAAAAGGCGCCGTGAAGCAATAGGTTCCGAGGCGGACACTACGGCTTCCGGGGTGGACACTACGGCACAGGGAAAGCCGCGCTAGAGCGGGGCGTCCGGATTCGCAATCGTCCGCCACATGTGGGCGACGGCGCTGTTGTCGTTGCCGAGACCTTCCTTCGGCTGCTTGAAGTGCCGCCCGATGATGTCGATGAACGGATCGAGCGACACCACCGCCTTCGGATCGAACGCGTAAAGGTCGTTCACCGTTACCAGCCGCGGTTCCATGTACCACTTGTGGTTCCTGACCATCTTGTAGGTCGCCTCGATGTGCGGCGGCGGCTGGTAATCCACGCCAAACACCCGGCGATACAGATCGGGATATTCGTAGCCCGCTTGAGGGTCGGCGTAGAACCTGAGCGCCTGGTGATAGCGGACCGCGAAGGTTGTCTTCTCGGGCACGTAGGGCTCGTAGAGCTGTGCGCCCCACCATCCGTGATCCGTCTTCATGATCGACTGGACGGTGTCGTGCAGGAGACAGGCGAGGATGATCTCTTCGCTCATGCCGGTCTTCAGGGCGCGTGTGGCGCTTTGAAGGACATGATTGGCTGGAGCGAACCGAAGCTCGAAGAAATCCTTCAACGTCGGCTTCGCCGGCATCGGCTTCAGTCTCGTGACCGTGTCACCCCGTCCCACGAAGAGATTGCCTGCCCCTCGCCGCTCGCTTCTCGTCTCGATGAGCGCGTCGAGCTCGGCCACGGTGGGGAATTTCTGGCCGGCGCCCTGAGTCTGCGCGACCCCGGTGTTCAACTGCTCGACGGCGTAGTCTTCGAGCGCGTCGGCCCGAGCTTCGTGGTCCATCGCACCGACAACCGCGGCGCCCCCAAGACTCGCAATGAACGTCCGGCGATCAATTTCCATAAGTTTCACCCTGACCAACGAAATCGCGATTTCTTCACATCGGCGTTGACGAAAACACTAGCGCCGATCGGCGGCTCAGTCAAACGCCGGCGGAACCGGCGTCTGCGTCAGCCCGGCCTCGCCATGCCGCGCCGAGCGTATCCGTCTATCCGTTTCACCTAATCCGTTTCATCCTATCCGTTTCACCCTTGACAACCGTTGTGCCGCCACGATAATTGGCGCTAAGACCGTTTTCACGACAGGTGCATGTGATGCGAAATCGGACAAGAAGCGTGATCCTTGCCGCTTCGGCGGCGGCCGTGGCCGGTGTGATCGCTTTCGGGGGAATTCCGGCCGTCGGACAAGCCCCGGGCTATAAGACCCCGCGAACCCCGGAAGGCCAGCCCGACCTCAACGGCATCTGGCAGGCATTCAACACGGCCAATTGGGATATTCAGGATCACCCGGCGCGCCAGGGGCCGGTGATTGCGCTTGGAGCGGCGTTCAGTGTGCCCGCCGGGCTCGGCGTGGTGGAAGGCAACGAGATCCCGTACCAACCCGCAGCGGCGGCCAAGAAGAAAGAGAACGGCGAGCAGTGGGTCAAACTCGATCCTGAGGTCAAGTGCTACATGCCGGGGGTGCCCCGCGCGACGTACATGCCGTATCCCTTCCAGATCGTGCAGACTCCGAGCCACATCCTGATTGCGTACGAGTTTGCGGGCGCCAGCCGCACGATCTACATGGATAGCAAGTCGGAGAGTCCCGTCGACACATGGATGGGGCATTCGAACGGACATTGGGAAGGAGATACGCTCGTCGTCGACGTGACGAGTCTCAACGACCAGACCTGGTTGGACCGGGCCGGAAATTTCCACAGCGAAGCGCTGCATGTGACCGAGCGGTACACCCGCGTTGGTCCCGATACGATCCAGTACGAGGCCACGCTCGAGGATCCCAAGGTGTTCACGCGTCCCTGGAAGATGAGTATGCCCCTCTACCGGCGCCTGGAAAAGAATGCGCAGCTCTTCGAATACAAGTGCGTGGAGTTCGTCGAGGAGCTGATGTACGGGCATCTGAAGAAGCAGCCGAGCAAGTGAATAGAAGAACGTACCTGGCAGTCGTCATCGGGGTGGCGCTCGGCGCGGCATCAGCGGGCTGTCTCGCGCCCAGGGCCGAGGAGCCGGCGAGGTCCGCATCGAAGCCGGGAACCGCGCCGCGGACCGCGTGGGGCGACCCGGATCTGCGGGGGGTATGGACGGGCTCCAGCATCACGCCGCTGGAACGGCCGGAGGAATTTGCAGGACGCGAGTTCCTCACCGAGGCGGAAGCGGCGGCGATTGAAGAGCGGGCGGTGCGGGATCGCGTCGATCGTCCTCCCAAGCCTGGGCGATCCCGGCACGTACAATCAGATCTGGTTCGACCCGGCAAGCAGGGTGGTACCGACGAGACGAACGTCGTTGATTGTCGATCCGCCGGATGGAAGACTTCCTTTCACCGAGGCAGGGCGGCGCCACCAGATTCGCTCGTCGGCCAGGTATGGCGTCGGTCCCCGCGACTCCTGGGTGGATCTGGATACCGGCGAGCGCTGTCTCACAGATGGCATGCCGTTTCCGTACTGGACCGGTTATAACAACAACTATCAGCTCTTCCAGTCTCGTGACCACGTGGTGATTCTCGCCGAGATGTTTCGCGACCGCCGGATCATTCCCCTGGACGGCCGGCCGCACGCAGGCGTCCCGCAGTGGCTGGGCGATTCGCGCGGCCGCTGGGAGGGCGGCACGTTGGTGGTCGAGACCACCGGATTCGCCGACAAGGCACACTACTGGTGGGTTGCCGCCTGGAGGGCATCGCGTCCGACGTTGCGCCTGACAGAGCGCTTCACGCGTGTCGACGCGGAAACAATCGATTACCAGTTCACGATGGAAGACCCGGCGATGTTTACGCGGCCATGGACGGCGGCATTTCCGCTGACGACGAATCAGGCGTCACGCGGCGTGACGGTGGGGCAGTTGTACCAGTACGCCTGTCACGAGGGGAATTATGCCCTCCCGAACGTCCTGGCGGGAGCTCGCGCGAAGGACGAGCGCCGCCGAAAAAGGCGCGCAGAAGGGATCGAAGTGATGCACGCACGGCTCATCGGCACGATCGCATGCGCGCTGCTGGCGGCCACCGCGTTCCCGGGCTGCCAGGCGCGTCCAGCGGCGAGCTCGGAGGCGGCGGCCGAAAAGGGTGCTCCGCCTCGTACCGCCGACGGCAAGCCGGATCTGAGCGGACTCTGGGCTTACGCGACCATTACTCCTCTGGAACGACCGAGCGAGCTTGGAGGGAAGGAATTTTTCACCGAGCAGGAAGCGGCCGCATTCGAAAAAGAGACGGCCCAGACTCAAGATCGCGATCGTCGGGACGCAGGCGAGGGCGGGAAGGGACCGGATGGACGCACCGACCTCGACCGTGCGTACAACAAATTCTGGTGGGACTTCGGATCGAACGTCGTGGGAACGAAGCGAACCTCGCTCATCGTGGATCCGCCGGATGGGCGGATCCCACCCTTGACGCCGGAGGGACGGAAGAGGGCTGAGGACCGACGCGGATTGTGGACACGTGACGAAGAGGGCGGCGGCGCCGCTGGCCGCAGCTACGATTCGGCGTCGGAGCGGCCGCTTCAGGAACGGTGTCTCGCGTGGTCGACCGGGGGACCGCCCATGCTGCCGGGCGCCTACAACAACAACGTGCAGCTGTTTCAGACCCGCGACCACGTGGCGATCCTCAACGAGATGATTCACGATCATCGGCTCGATCCCGCTGGACGGCCGTCCACACGTGGGAGCCCAGATCCGCCAGTGGATGGGGGATTCGCGGGGTCACTGGGACGGCGACACGCTGGTCGTCGACACAGCGAACCTCAGGGGCGCCTTCCGAGCCTCGAGCGATACGCTGCACCTCGTCGAAAGGTTCACCCGCGTCGATGCGGCCACGCTGCTGTACGAATTCACCGTCGACGATCCGAAGACGTGGACGCGGCCGTGGACCGTCCAGGTTCCCATGTCGAAGAGCAACGAGCCGATGTACGAATACGCGTGCCACGAAGGCAATTACAGCATGGAGAACGTGCTGGCCGGCGCGCGTGCTCAAGAGAAGAGCGCCAGGACATCCGCCAGGCGGCGGTGAGGCGATGAGGTTTCCGCAATGGAGCTGGAGAGCGCGGGCTGGTGCCGGGAGCGTCGAAACTCCGATTGATCTGGATTTCGTCCTCTCGTAACATTTCGATCCAGAACCAAATAAACTCGGGAAGGCGGGGCACATGACGTATCGCACACGGGTCGCAGGCTTGCTGGCTGGAGTGATCTTCCTGATCGCTCCACTCGCGGCTCAGGATTGGCCTCAATGGCGCGGACCCAACCGCGACGGCGCGGTTGCGTCATTCAAGCCACCCTCTTCGTGGCCGGAGCAGCTCGCGCGGCAATGGCAGGTGGATGTCGGACTCGGCTACGCCACCCCACTCGTCGTCGGCAGCCGCCTGTATCTCTTCACCCGTCAGGGTGAAGAAGAGGTGATGCAGGCGCTCGATGCCAGCACCGGAAAAGGCAATCTGGCGTACGAGCTATCCGGCCCCATTTGCAGATGAATTCCTCCACCGCCCGGCACCGGGCCGGCCCCAAGTCCACTCCCGCATTATGCCAACGGTCGCCTGTTCACGCTGGGGATGAGCAGCATCGTCACGGCCTTCGATGCCGCGACAGGCAAGCAGATCTGGCAGAAGCCTGCCACGAAGGCGCAGCCGGCCTTTCACACGGCCATGTCGCCGCTCGTCGACGGCGATCGGGTGATCATCCATGTTGGCGGGCCCGGGGACACGGCGCTGACCGCCTTCGATGTCGCCACGGGAGAGGCGCGGTGGCGCTGGACCGGCGACAGCCCGGCCTACGGCTCTCCAATCGCCGTCGAACTGGCGGGCACGCGGCAGATCGTGACCTTCACCCACAAGAACCTGGTCGGGGTTTCGGCGGCCACTGGGGCGCTTCTCTGGAGCCGTCCGTTCTCGACCCCATCCGATACGACCTCGCAGACGCCGATTCTCCATCGCGACACATTGATTCAAGCCGGCCGCGAGAACGGTTTCGTGGCGTTTCGAGTGGTCCGCAAGGGTGACGGCTTCGCGACCGAGGACGTCTGGCGCACCGATCAAGTCTCGCAGCACATGACCAACGGGGTGGCGATCGATGGAGTGCTGTACGGGCTTTCGCACCGCAACAGCGGGCAGTACTTCGCCCTCGATCTCGATTCTGGAAAAGTGCTCTGGACGAGCGATCCTCGTCAGGCGGAGAACGTCGCGTTCGTCCGGGCTGGCAACACGATCTTCGCGCTGGAGGACGATGGCGAGATGGTCGTCATGAATGCGAACCGGGAGGGGTTCAAGCCGATCCGTCGCTACGACGTCTCCACCACCGAAACCTGGACGCAGCCCGCGATTTCGGGGAACCGGTTGTACGTGAAGGACGTGTCAAATCTGATGCTGTTTACACTCAACTGAAAGGGGGGGCGGACGGCCGGAGGTGCAGTGCAGAATCACCCGTTCGTGGCACCGGCCTGGGGCCTGGTGGCGCGGCGGGGCAAACTCGCCTGAATCCGGGCGAAAATCACCCAGACCGCTCACCTGGCCGTCGGGCTGAAGCATTGCGCTTAGTCAATCAGAAGCGTAGAGTCAGTCGAGGATATGGACCCTTAAGGAGCCGCCAGAGACAAGGAGATTCAGATGGCCCGTCGAACCCTCGTTTCAATGAGTGCATTCGCCGCGCTGACCGCGGCCCTGGCATTGGTCGCGACTGTTCCTGCCGCTGGGCAGGCGCCATCGGCTGCGAAAACCAATGGCGCCGGAGCCAAGGCGTACACGCCCGCCAAGACGCCGGACGGCCAGCCTGATCTGTCGGGATATTGGACGAACGCTTCGTATACGCCGCTGCAGCGGCCGAAAGGCGTCACGAAGGAGTTTTACACGCCGGAAGAAATGGACGCACTCGCCGCCGAGGAGCGCAAGGCCGCCGCACGGGACACCGGCACGGGCACGATACGCGACCTGCACTATGACAACGAGCAGTTCGGAATCGACAAGGGCCAGGCCACGTACGCGCGGAACCTGCGGACGTCGCTCATCGTCGATCCGCCGGATGGCAGAATACCGCCCCAGATCCCTGAGGCGGTGAAACGGAACGCGGCGATTGCCGAGGCCAGGAAACTTCGGGGCGGGCAGTTCGACAAGGTGCAGAACCTGGGGTATGACGACCGCTGCATCGTCATGATTGGCACCGCACCGCCGATGTTGGATCCGGGGTACCTCTCAACCTTCCAGATCATCCAGTCGCCGGGCTACGTGACGATTCTCACCGAACGACTTCACGAGGCGCGCGTCATCCCTTTGGATGGGCGGCCGTTTCCCCCGTCGAACGTGCGTGCGTGGAGGGGAGCTTCGCGAGGCCGTTGGGAGGGCAATACGCTCGTGGTCGAAACACGAAACTCGAACGGCAGGATCCAGGAGGCAGCCGTTGGCCCCATCGGGAATGGAAGCTTTCAAGGAGCCACGGAGAACATGCGGGTGATCGAACGCTTTACCCGGACGGACGCCGCCAGGATCGACTATCGATTTACAGTTGAGGATGAGAAGACATGGGAGCGTCCCTGGAGCGCAGAACTGCCGTTCGCGTTGATGGAGCAACAAGGGCCGTTCTTCGAGCACGCCTGTCACGAGGGGAATCGTGCCCCCACGAACATGATGAGCGTCGTGCGACAACAGGAGAAGCTCGCCGCCGAGGCGGCCGCGAAGAAGAGCTCGAACTGACGCCGACGGCTGACCCGACCTGAACGCGGAGCACCGAAGCCCCGGAATACGGTACCTGGCCTCGACGAGGGGTCTGTATTCTCCGGGCTTCGGTGCGCACCGCCTCGCCTACCTCTCGCCGGCCGCCTCGGTTTCCAACGTCAGATGCTTGGGGTTGGGCCTCCCCCGTGCCCGATGGAAAAGTACAAAAGTCAGGATCATTGCGCTTATTCGATCAGAAGCGTAGAGTCAGTCGAGAATTGCACGCTTGAGGAAGCGCCAGAGACAAGGAGATTCAGATGGCCCCTCGAACCCTCGTTTCGTTGAGTGCATTCGCCGCGCTGACAGCGGCCCTGGCATTGGTCGCAACAGTTCCTGCCGCTGGGCAGGCGCCATCGGCTGCGAAAACGAACGGCGCCGCGACCAAGGCGTACACGTCGCCCCGGACGCCGGACGGCCAGCCCGACCTGTCGGGATATTGGACGAATTCCACCCTTACGCCGCTGGAGCGGCCGAAGGGCGTCACGAAGGAGTTCTACACGCCACAGGACCTGGAGGAGTTGGCCGCAGAGGCGCGACGGGCCGCCGCACGGGAGACCGGCTCCGCGCGCGACGTGCATTATGACAACGAGCAGTTCGGGCTCGAAAAAGGCCAGACCACGGTCGTGAAGAACCTGCGGACATCGCTCGTTGTGGATCCCCCGGACGGCAGGATACCGCCCCAGATCCCCGAGGCCGTGAAGAGGAATGCCGCAATCGCCGCGGCCAGGAAGGCCCGGGGGGCTCAGTTCGACACCGTGAAGAACATGAGCTACGGCAATCGCTGCATCATCATGACGGGCAACGCGCCTCCGATGTTGGATCCGGGGTATCTGGCGAACTACCAGATTCTCCAGTCGCCGGGCTACGTGACGATTATCGCCGAGCGGCTTCACGAGGCCCGCGTCATCCCCCTGGATGGCCGCCCGTTTCCTCCGTCGAATGTGCGTTCGTGGATTGGGTTCTCGCGGGGCCATTGGGAGGGCAATACGCTCGTGGTCGAAACACGAAACTCGAACGGCAAGATCCAGGAGGCGGCCGTGGGGCCCAATGGACCCATCAATGGGGCGACCGAGGACCTGCGGGTGATCGAACGGTTCACGCGTCAGGGCGCCGACTCGATGACTTATCGGTTCACCCTCGAGGATGCGAAAACGTGGGCGCGGCCCTGGACCGCCGAAATGCCGTTCGTGAAGATGGACCCCGAAGGTCCGTTCTTCGAGCACGCCTGCCACGAGGGGAATAAGGCTCCCACGAACATGCTCGGCGTGGCTCGATACCAGGAGAAAGTCGCCGCCGAAGCGGCCGCGAAGAAGACCTCGAACTGACGACCGGCTACTGACCCGACTTGAAGCGGAGCACTGAAGCCCCGGAACACGTTACCTGGCCTCGACGAGGGGCCTGTATTTCCGGGTTTCGGTGCGCACCGCCTCGCCCACCTCGATGGCCGCATCGGTTTCGAACGCAAAGTGCTTGGGGTGCGGCTTCCCCGTTTGGCGATAGAAGAAGAACATGGCGGTATTGCTGGTGACGGTCCGATCGCGCAGTACCTCGATGGCGTGCTGCAGCTCGTGACCGATCAACCCCATCAAGTCCCACTCCTTCAGGCTTCTATCGACCTTCACCCACAAGTTGCGACGTGCGGCAGCCATGGTTACCGCCACGAGGCAGGTCCGCACGCCGTGCCCGCACTCACCCGCCTCGACATAGACCGTGCCGTCGCTGGCGCTGATAATCTCCACCAGGCGACGGAAGATCTTTGATCGTTCGGTCGCCTGCTTGATCACCATAGCTATAGAGGGATTGCTGGATCGCACGCGTGGGTTGACCAACGTGTCCTCCGCACCCGCCGCGGCCGCGGTCAGTCCCGCGCCTGCCATCCCCATCGTCATCACGCCCACCATCAAGTGCCTCGTGGTCCTCGTCATGGCGTCTCCCCCCGAGGACCAGCCCATTGCGGTCCTCGCCAAGGGAGGCGGGAAACGAGTCGGAAAACTGGCACACGGCCGGAAGCGCCTGAAAAAAGGGCAACATCTGGATCAGTGACGGGATCGCGCTCCGCGTCACGCTCAGTACCAGATCGTCAATGACGTAGGGATTTGTCGTGGTCGAACCGCACTGGAGCGTAAAATTACTGGAGTTCCGCGTAACTACGCGTCGGGTGAAAGGGCGAGAACGCCGTCACGTCCCCCGCAAGTCACCGATCTGCTGCTGGCCTGGGGCCAGGGCGATCGGGCCGCGCTCGAGCAGTTGATGCCCCTGGTTCACGGGGAGCTTCGCCGCCTGGCCCGCCGGCACATGGGCCACGAACGCGTAGGCCACACCCTGCAGGCCACCGCTCTGGTGAACGAGGCGTACCTCCGGCTGATTGACATCCGGCAGGTGCAGTGGCAGAACCGCGCCCATTTCTTCGCGATGTCCGCCCGGCTGATGAGGCGCATCCTGGTGGACTTCGCCCGGTCGCGCCGTTACCTGAAACGTGGCGCTGGAGCGCAGAAGGTCTCCCTGGACGAAGCCCTGATCCTTTCGCCGGAGCGAGGCCACGAGCTGGTGGATCTCGACGATGCGCTGGAGGCCCTCGCGGTGGTGGACGCGAGAAAAGCGCGGGTCGTCGAGATGCGGTTTTTTGGCGGGCTCAGCGTCGATGAAACCGCCGAGGCGCTGCACGTCTCACCCGAAACCGTGATGCGCGACTGGAAGCTGGCGAAGGTCTGGCTGCTGCGAGAGCTGAAGGGAAAGCGGCGTGATGACGCCTGATCGGTGGCAGCGAATCGACAACTCTTTCATGCTGCGCTGGAGCGCGACGCAGGTCAGCGCACGTCGTTCTTGAATCAGGCATGTGACGGCGACGCCGCGCTGCGCGGGGAAGTGGCATCGCTGCTTCAGCGCTCCCTGGCCTCCCGCTGGACGCGTACGACGACGTCCGCGTATCGCCCGACGGCGCGCGGCTCGCACTCGCCACTCAGAACGATGTCTGGACGTACGATTTTGCCCGCGCAACGACGAGTCGGCTGACGACCGACCCGGCGCCGGACCACAGTCCGATCTGGACGCCCGATGGCCAGCGCATCATCTTCACGTCGAGACGAGCGGGCTACCAAGAGTTGTTCTGGCGGGCGGCGGATGGCACCGGCCGCGACGAGCGGTTCCTCGCGCGTGCGAGAGATCTCCTCAATCTACGCGCCAACGGCTGTTCGGCAGACGGCAGCCAGCTTCTGTTCACCGAAGTGTCGCCGACCCGTCAGTGCTCGATCGGCCGGCTTGCGACCGAACGCCCGTCCGACGTGAACGTGCTGGTGAAAGCGAGTTCTGCAGCGACTACGCGGCCATCTCGCCAAACGGACTCTGGATGGCGTACCACTCGAACGTGTCCGGCCGACAGTAAGATTCTATGTCGAGCGGTATCCGGAGCGCGGAAATCGGCACAGATCTCAACCGGTGGCGGCACCATCCCTAGATGGCCATGGACTCCGACGCGAGTAAGGGAGTCCGCTCCTCAGAATCGAGGGAGCCGACGTAGACCATCGTCGGCGGCGTCGTCACGTACAGGAACCGCCGGCCGTCGGGAAGAAACCACGGCAACAGATGCGCCTGTTCCTTCTTTGCGGCATCCAGGATCGTCACCGACGCGGGGGTGCCCCCGGCGGCCGAGACGCGGAACAGTCCGCTCGCTGCCTTCGGGGTAAACACGATGGTGCCGTCGCGGTTCCAGGTCCCGCCTAGTCCGTAGCGCGCGTCGCACAGGGTCACCGGTGGCCCACCGGTGACGTCGACCTTCTTCAGCTTGCCTTGCGCAAAGAAGCCGATGAACCGGCTGTCGGGCGACCAGAACGGAAAGAACCCGGCTTCCGTGCCTGGAAGCACGTGCGATTCCACGGCGTCGAACGACCGGACCGCCAGCGCGGGTCCGCCGGCGGTGCTGACAACAAATGCGATGCGCTGGCCGTCCGGAGAAAACGCGTGAGTAAGCCCCACCCCGCCGCCGGCAATCGAGCTCCCCGCAGGCGGCGAGACCTGAAATCGGACTGCGGTAGCCGGCTCCGGGCGAGGGCGAGCGAACAGGAGCGCGCCGATCCCGAGGGCCGCCGTGGTCGAAACGGCGGCCATCACCCACGCCAGGCGCGCGCGCGGGCGAGCTGTCGTTGCCCGCAGCGCTGCGCCGCTGACTTGCGTGCTGGTTTCAGCCATCCATTTCAGCTCGCGCGCCAGATCGCCCGCGCTTTGCCACCGCTCGTCGGGATCTTTGGCCAGGCACGTGCCGACGACGCGCTCGAGCGTGGGGGGCGTGAGCGGTTGCAGCACGGAGATCGGCGTCGGGGCCGACGACATGATCGCGGCACTCACGCCCGCGTGGCTTGTACCCTCGAACGCCTTCTTCCCGGTGAGCATTTGTACAGCACCGCGCCGAACGCGAAGATGTCCGTGCGCGCGTCCGCCTCGCGGCCTTCGAGCTGCTCCGGCGCCATGTACTGACACGTCCCGAGGATCGTGCCTGGCGCCGTCAAGCTGGGCGGCGGCGTCGGCCGCATCGTGAGGTCCGCACCGGGGGCCACCGGCGCGTGGGCCTTCGCCAACCCGAAGTCGAGCACTTTAGCGATCGGCGCCGCGGACGCGCCGCCGCTCCGCGTGAGCATGATGTTGCCCGGCTTGAGGTCGCGATGGACGATGCCCGCGCGATGAGCCGTGTCGAGCGCGCTCGCGATCTGCATCGCAATCCGCAGCGCCTGGTCGAGCGGCAGCGCGCCTTTCGCCAGACGATCGGCGAGCGTCTCGCCTTCGACCAGTTCCAGCACCAACGCGTGGACGCCGGCGCTCTCTTCGACCCCGTGGATCGCGCCGATGTGAGGATGGTTGAGCGACGCCAGCACCCGCGCCTCCCGCTCGAAACGGGCCAGGCGATCGGGATCTGCGGTGAAGATACGCGGCAAGATCTTGAACGCGACGTCGCGCCCGAGCTTCGTGTCGCGCGCGCGATACACCTCGCCCATGCCGCCGGCGCCGAGCAGCGTGTGGACCTGGTAGACGCCGATCCGTCGACCCGTCAGGATGGTTCCGCCGGCGTGAGTGACGATCCCGGCCGCCGCCGCGAGTGCCGGCTCGGACAGGAAGCCGGCGGCGTGACTCTCGTTCGAGAGGAGCGATTCCACTTCGTGCTGGAGCGCGTCATCGCCGGCGCACACCTCGCGCACGAACGCGGCACGGTCCGGCACGGCCCTGAGCAGCGCCGCGTGGTAGATCTGCGAGATCTCTCGCCAGCGTTCGACTTCCATGACGCCTCCCGGTAACGGCGCACGACCTCACGGGATTCGCGAGCGCGACCAGTATGGCTCAAGTGATCGTGGAAGGAGTGCTGAAATAGAACACGATCGCGCGTCGCTTGTACCGGGCACCAGGAACCACACAACGTCAGTGATCCTCACCAAACAGTCACATGAAAATGTGCCGAAATCTGACGTGTCGAGCCTGACATGTGGGGGTATGCGATGGTCCTGCCGGCGCCCATCAGTCCGACCAAGGAGCGATTCCGTCTCGAGCGAGAACGGAACATCACTGCGCTGTTGCTTTCACCTCTTGAGACCCGCCGTCCAGTTCAGGACGACGGTGATCGATGAGGTGGCCTCGTCTTCGAGCGGCACGTTGAGCAGAAATCGGCCGTCGCGCGTCACGTCGTACTGCTGCCTGAAGCGCGGCCCGGGCGCGGGGCTGTTCAACAGCCGCGCCTGGAACAGCGGAACGGCGGCGCCCACGTCGAGCCCGGCGGTGCGCACCCGACCGCTCCCGGCGTGGGACTTGCTACGAGCCACCCAGCTTCGGTGTCTCAGTTTCGGAAGAATACCTGACAGGCCGATCCGTCTCCGGGCCGCGGCGGGACAACTGACGGACGAGATCGTGCGCCTCCTCCAACCATCGGAGCTTCTCGTCGAGCGGAAGCTTCGCCAGCCTCTGACGCTGAGCCCGTTCGTGAGCCTCCCACCCGCGCTCCCACTCCAGTCTCTGCTCCCCGTGACTCACTCCTCCTCCCGCCGAATCGCCTGCAGTCGATCGATGTCCTGCAGATCCTGCGGTCGTCCGGCCTGTCTCTTCAACAACAGCAGGTCGTCAAGACCGACAAAGATCGCGGATGCTCGAGGACTCACATCCATCCGAGCGGCCGCGCGGAACGCCTGGTCGAAGTCGAGCGGAGCTTCAACGAACACGTCCACTTCCGTGGCGGGATGGTCGGGGCTATACAGCGAAAAGACCGTCAATCCTTTTTCCCCCACCCATTGCAAGCGTTTGCCGGGGTCTGCGAAATCGTCCAGCGGGACCGGAGCACGGGGACGATAGCCCAGACTCCCAAATGCGGCGATGGCCCGCTGCACGTTCTCTGTGCGCAAGTCCAGGATGATGTCGACGTCAGCCGTGAAACGCACGTATCCGTGAGCGACCACTGCAAGTCCACCGACAATGAGGTAGCGGACGTGATGAGCGCTCAGCGCTTCGACGATGGCCTCGACGCTTCGCTTGTGCATGGGTAGGAGCTCGCTCGGACGTTCACGTCTTGAGCGCCGCTGTCCAGTTCTGAACGATGGCGACTCCCTAACCCTCGCGCAGCAGCGACAGCCCCCGTCGATGATAGCAGTCGATGTGATCTCGTTTCGTTGACTAGTTTGGTAGAGGAATCGCGATCGTCACGCGATCTTCGGTGCCCACCACTCTCGTGGTGTGACCCTTGCCGGTCGTATCTTCGATCAGATTGATGTGACCCGGACCCATCGTGATCTTCTTGCCGCCTGAAACCTCAATCTCCCCTCGGCCGCTGAGCGTGATGACGTACTGGCGCCGGGGCCCCACGTGCCAATCGCTGAACGAGCCGGGCGGCGTACGACGGAACTGCACGCCCGTCGCTTTCATCATCTCGGTCGCGTTGCCGCTCAGCTTCATTGGAACTTCTTCGGCGTGGCTCTGACCATCGGGGCCAGTGTAGATCCTCGTCGCCATGATCGGTTTACCCGTCTGGGCGACCACGAGATCCTGATCGGTTTGTGCTCGCCACATCAGAAACAACGAGCCGACAAGTGCAACCACTGCCAGGCGTATCGCGGTCGATTTCATGGCGTCCTCCGTGTGCCGGTCAAGCCCGGCAACGAGCGGCTGTTTCATGGAGCTGGTGGCGCGACGTTCACAACCGTTTTCGGCTACCGGTGCTAATGGGTCGAATCGGGCCGAGTGTAGGGTGAGCGCATCGGCAAGTCAATCGTCAGTCCGTTCCATGTTAGTCCGTTCCACCGAAATGCACGTTCAAGTACGACAGTGCTTTGGCCTCGCGAAAGGCGTGCGGCACACCGGGTGGAATGAAGATGACGTCGCCGGCCTTGACGACCCGCTCGACACCGCCGCGAATGGCTTCGCCGACGATCGAACCGCCGGTCACCAGAGTTCCCGCGCCGTCTTCGATGACGTAGAGCTCGATGATGCTCTTGTGAATCCGGGGAGCTTCAGCGCCAACCTGATGCCGCGCGTTGAGACTATAGGCGCCTCCCTCCAGGAGTCGCGTCGTGTTGCGCCTCTGTGCTTTCATGTCCGCGAACTCTGCCTGCAGCGCTCCGAGCGGAAAGTCGAGTGCCCGGTCCGTTGGCGCCTGATGGCGTACGAGGGGGCCACCACCCCGACCGCCGCCAGATTGGGCGAACGCGACGACCGCGCACAGCACGAGTAGAACCGTTCCGGATACTGTCATCTTGGTCACAGCCATCTCCTCGGTACTTCTTCGTCACCAGCGAGGGATCGGGCGGCCGCGGGCGACACGATGCGTCAGCCTTGAACCCTCGATCAGCCAACGTCACTCGACGGACGTGTAAACGCGCTCATCGAGCGGGCTGCCCGTCATCGGCGCCAGCTCGTCGCGATACTGTCGAGTGTGGGCTGCGGCTACGTGCGAGTCGAGCGCCTCCTGGTTCCGCCAGCCTTCAATCACCGTGAAGTGATTGGCGCGCATCATATGCTGCACGACGTCGAACCGGAGGTTGCCGGCTTCTTGCCGGCTAGCCTCCGCCAGGCGCCTGAGCATCACAGGCACTTGCGGGCTCTGCCCGACGTCCACGTGCGCGATGACGTACACCGTCTGCCGGCCCGTGGATGCGGACCCCGGAGCCGTTGTGAGCGTCTTGTAGGGGCGCTGGTCGTAGTCGCTCACGCGGATGGGCTCGAGCGCGCTCAGGAGCTGCTTCTGCGGCGCGATATTGCGCGCGTCAAACGTCTTCTGATCGCGCCACGCCTCGATGATGGCGAAATGACCTGGCCGGCCGATTTGCTCGAAGAACTCGACCCGCACGACGCCGTCCTGTTTCCGGCTCGCGTCGCGATACTGCTCGAGCGTCGCGCGCGCCGCCTTGGCCGCCGGGGCCCTGGTCTCGACGTAGGTGACGGCGTGGAAGACGGCGTCAGGCGGCGCGTTGGCCGGGGTCTGCCCGAAGAGGACGGACGGTAACAGGAATGCACTGACGAGAAGCACGCGGGCGTAAGGCATATCCAGCCTCCATAGATAACCATCACGGTCTGCGAACACGCCACCAGTTAGTCACTCAAGAGCCGGCCTCCGTCACCGGTCCCCACACTAGCAGGAGCCCGTCACATGGGGGATCTGGATGAATAGCTGCGATTCTACGCCCAAATTGGCCGCTCTCCGGCCGATGCCAGTTTTCTCCGGCCGTTCCCGCCTTCTCCAGCAGCGAGCGATGGGCGCTCGCGACGGAGGGAGCGGCCATGAGGATCTGGATGGCGGCGTGGACGGTCGGGACGATGTTGGCGGGTGCCTCGGTCGTGTTCGTCGAGGAGGCCCTGGGAAGCCCGGCGCCGCTCACCGTCACCATCCATGTGACCAACAACGCGGACCTGTCGCCCACGGAGCTCGCCGGTGCCCAGGCTCACGCAACCGCAGCCTACCGCGCCGCCGGCCTTCACATCGTCTGGTCGTCGGCACCGTGGAAACCTGGGGCGGGCCAAAGGGTGGACCCACTGTCGATCGACGTCCGCCTCGTCATCGTTCCCGCCGACATGGCCGAGAAGAAATGCCGCGAGGAAAATCTGGGCGACAGCGTGTTGGGTGTCGCGGTCAGCGGAGCGAGCGAGGCTCGAGGACGGGTGGCATACGTTTTCTACGACCGCATCGAACGCGTCGCGATGGCACATCAGGCGCCGATCATGCGCGGGCTCGGCCACGTCATGGCCCACGAGGTGGGCCACGTGCTGATGGGCGTCAACAGTCATGCCGGTGAGGGCTTGATGCGGGCGAATTGGAATCCGCGCCAGAGCCGGCCGCAGACGTTCACGAGGAACCACGTGCGACAGATCCGTCTCCGGTTCATGACCACCATAGGGTAAGGGTGATCTCGCCTAAGCCGCCGCTGTCGAGCGCGATGACGACCTCTCCTACTTCTTGAGACCTGCCGCCCAGTTCAGGACGACGGTGATCGATGAGGCGTCCGCGTCTTCGAGCGGCACGTTGAGCAGGAACCGCTGGCCGTCTGGCGCCGCGTCGTACTGGTGCCGCGAGCCCGCCGCATTAATGGGGCCGTTCAACATCCGCGCCTCGAACAGCGGAACGGCGGCACCCACGTCGAGCCTGGTGGCGCTCTTGACCGGGACGGCCATGAGCCGCTCATCGCTGGCGTAATAGAACAGCTCTCGACCATCCCGCCGCCATCTGGGAAACCAGCCGCCGTCTTTCGAGATCTGCCACTTGCCGCCACCCGCCGCCGGGAAGCTCTGCACGTAGACCTCGAATCGTCCCGATTCGTCGGTGTTGTACGCCAGCCACCGGCCATCCGGCGACACCTGGCTGTGGAACTGAATAGACCGCGACGGCGCGAACCAGCGCAGCGTCTGCTCCCCCACGAGGGGCAAGATCCCAATCTGGGAGCGCCCATTCACGGGGGTGCGGTAGGCGAGGAAGCGGCTGTCGGGCGACCAACTGTGCGGCAACATGTTCTGGTTCGACTTGATGAAGGGTTCCTCTATTCCCACGCCATCTGCCCGTTTCTGATACAGGTGGTAGACGCCGCCGTCGCGATCGGACCCGAACACAATCCGGCTGCCGTCCGGCGACCAGACTGGATAGATGTCGTTCCCCGGATCGAACGTGAAGCGCGAGATGACGCTGCGCGCCAGCTCCACCAGCCAGAGGTCCTGGGTGCCGCCCTGCGCATCGACGGCGTTCAGGGCCACGCGCGTCCCGTCCGGTGACAACTCAGGATTGCGGTACCGGCCCGGTTGTCCAACGGCACCCAGCGCCTTGCCGGCGCGATCGACCCACGTCAATTGCGTGCGTACGTCGGACCGCCGAACAGGCAGATACGTGAGCACGCCAGCTGCTGATGCCGAAAAGGTCGCGCGGGCGTTCACAGAACTGAAACCGACGTTTTCGGCCACGGGGAACGAGTCGCCCGTGGTCCGCAGACGCGCGGCATCGAACGGCTGCGCCAGGAGCGTCCCTTGTCGGATGAACAGCAGGTATCGGTCCGCGTAGATCGCCTTGGAATCCGTCGCGAATAGCGGGGTCCGCTCGTCTGAATCGAGGGAGCCGACGTAGACGGTGGCCGGCGGCGCCGCCACGTACAGGAAGCGCCGCCCGTCGGGAAGAAACCACGGCCAGAGATGCGCCTGTTCCTTCCTGGCGGCATCCAGGGTGGTCACCGGCGTGGGGGCGCCTCCGGCGGCCGGGACGCGCAACAGTCCGCTCGTCTCATTCGGCGCAAACACGATGGTGCCATCGTGGCTCCAGCTCCCGCCTTCTGCAGCGCTGGCGTCGCACAGAGTCACCGGCGGCCCGCCGGTCACGTCGACCTTCATCAGCTTGCCTTGGGCAAAGAAGCCGATGAAGCGGCTATCGGGCGACCAGAACGGAAACGCCCCACCTTCCGTACCGGGAAGCATCTGCGCTTCTACCGCGTCGAACGACCGGACTGCCAGCGCGCTTCGGCCATTGGTATTGACACCAAAGACCATGCGCTGGCCATCCGGAGACAGCGCTTGAGATTGCCTCACAATCCCGCCGCCCATCAAGCTGCCCACGGGCGGCGAGACCTGAAATCGGCTCGCGGCGGCCGGCTCCGGGCGAGGGCGAGCGAATTGCAGCGCGCCGAAACCGAGGGCCGCCACGGTCGCCACGGCGGTCATCATCCACGCCACGCGCTCTCGCGTGCGAGCGGTCGTCGCACGCGGCGCCGCGCCGCTGACCTGCGGGCCGGCTTCGGCGATCCACTGCAACTCGCGCAGCACGTCGCGCACGCTTTGCCACCGATCGTCAGGATCCTTCGCCAGGCACGCGCCGATGACGCGGTCGAGCGCCTGCGGCGTGAGTGGCTGCAGCGCGGAGATCGGCGTCGGGTCCGCCGACATGATCGCGGCGCTCACACTCGCGTGGCTGTTGCCCTCGAACGCCTTCTTCCCCGCGAGCATCTCATAGAGCACCGCACCGAACGCGAAGATGTCCGTGCGTGCGTCCGCCTCGCGGCCTTCGAGCTGCTCCGGCGCCATGTACTGACACGTTCCGAGGATCGTGCCCGGCGCCGTCAAACTGGGCGGCGATGTCGGCTGCATCGAGCCATCCGCACCAGCGACCGCCCGGGTGCTGGCCTTCGCCAGCCCGAAGTCCAGCAGCTTGGCCATCGGCGGCGCGGACGCGCCGCCGCTCCGCGTGAGCATGATGTTGCCGGGTTTGAGGTCGCGATGGACGATGCCCGCGCGATGCGCCGTGTCGAGCGCGCTCGCGATCTGGATCGCGATCCGCAGCGCCTGGTCGAGCGAGACTGGGCCTTTGGCCAGGCGATCGGCGAGCGTCTCGCCTTCGATCAGTTCCAGGACCAACGCGTGGACGCCGTCGCTCTCTTCGACTCCGTGGATCGCGCCGATGTGCGGATGGTTGAGCGACGCGAGCACGCGCGCTTCGCGCTCGAAGCGCGCCAGGCGATCGGGATCCGAGGTGAACACACGCGGCAGGATTTTGAACGCGACGTCGCGCCCGAGCTTCGTGTCGCGCGCGCGATACACCTCGCCCATACCACCGGCGCCGAGCAGCGTGTGGATCTGATAGACGCCGATCCGTCGACCCGTCAGGATCGTTCCGTCGGTGTGGGTGACGATCCCGGCCGCCACCGCGAGTGCCGGCTCCGCCAGAAAGCTCGCGGCGTGGCTCTCGTTCGTCAGCAGCGATGCCACTTCCTGCTGCAGCACGTCATCGTCGGCGCACGCCTCGCGCAGGAATCCGGCGCGATCGCGCGGGTCACGCGTCAGGGCGGCATGATAGACCTCCGAGATCCGCCGCCAGCGGTCAGGATGCATGCCGCTGCCCTCCGTCGAGGCTACCGTGAAACACGCTGATTCTAGACTATTACTGCTTTGTCACTTTCTGTTCGTGTGCAGAGGCCGAAAGCGTGCCCACGTTCCCGGAGAGGCGTTTTCCCGCGCCGTCGAGCGGTTCGCCGAGCAGCATGTTTCCGGCCTATATTCCGGAAAGTGACAAAGTCGTGCTTGGGGGTAGGGCCAGCGCCGGTAAAGAAGAAACGCGTCGCGTCATCCAGTCGTTTCGCAGCGTTCGCCGGCAGCATATGATGGCCGATGGCCAAAACGCATCGAGCTCCCGATTCCCTAATCCATACGTCTCACGGAGGTCGCATGAACGTTAGGACCGCTGCACGCATGGCCGGACTCCTTCTGACGTTTCTTCTCCCAGCATCGATCGCGCTGGCGCAGGTCACCGCGATCCAGCACGCCACGGTGATTGATGGCACGGGCGCGGGACCTCGTGCCGATGTGACCCTCGTCCTCGAGAACGGCCGCATCCGCGACATCGGCCCCTCCTCGTCGCTTCGGCTCCCTGCGGGGGCGAATGTGATCAACGCGGCGGGAAAGTTCGTCGTACCAGGCATTATCAACGCGCACGGTCATGTGGGAGAAAATCGCGATCCTCAGCTGCGACAGTACGCCCGGTACGGCGTGACGACCACGACGAGCATGGCGATCGATCCCGACGACATCGCCCAATTCAAGGATGAGCAAGAACGAGGCGATCTCCGCGGCGCACGTATTCTCACGGTGAAGTACCGCTTTTCCACGCTGCCGGTCCCTGGTCCCGCGATACGGACTCCGGAGGCAGC
This sequence comes from uncultured Acidobacteriota bacterium, assembly GCA_963814975.1. Taxonomy (GTDB): domain Bacteria; phylum Acidobacteriota; class Vicinamibacteria; order Vicinamibacterales; family CAVVIG01; genus CAVUXJ01. The sequence goes on from CAWFFB010000026.1 coordinate 153,612, forward strand.
TCGTGCCAAAGTCGATGAGATCGTGGCGGCCGGCGCGGACTACATCAAGGTGTGGGTGGACGGGCAAGAGGGGAAAGTGCCCAGACTGACCCCTGAATTCTGCGCCGCCGTGTTCGAGCAGGCGCGCAAGCACGGCAAGATCACCATGGCGCACATCGTCGAGCACGAAGACGCCATGAAGATGGTCGAGCTGGGCGTGAACATCCTGGTGCACGGCGTTCGCGACCGCACCCTCGACGCGGATTTCATCGCCACGCTGAAACGGAAGAACGTCTCGGTCGTTCCCACCTTGGCGCGCGAGGAGTTCCTCTTCATCTACGGGCAATCGCCACCGTGGTTGGCTGATCCCTTTTTCCGTAAGGGTCTACGAGACGATCAGGCGGCGGGGCTGGGTCTGAAGATCGAACAGCAGGCCAAGGCCGGAAATCTGGCGAGGCTCAGACAGGCCTTCGACACCGACAAGATCAACCTGAAGAAACTCGTGGACGGCGGCGTCCGCGTGGCTCTCGGCACTGACAGCGGCGGCGATCCGCAGCGGTACTTCATCCAGGGATTCGCCGAACATCATCAAATGGAGTTGATGGTGGAAGCGGGGCTCACACCGATGCAGGTGATTCAATCGTTCTCTGAGAAGGCGGCGGAAACATTGCGGATCGACAAGGACTTCGGCGACGCTGGCCAAGGGCAAGGCAGCGGACCTGCTCGTGCTGGACAAGAACCCGTTGGAAGACATCAGAAACATGCGGTCGATTGCCGCCGTCTACCTGGGCGGGAGAAAATTCGAGTAAATCTAATCGTAGAACGCCGGCGCCTTCCTGATCCTGGCATCGGCGGTGAAGTCGTGCTGGATCCAAAGCTGCGCGCCGGTTTTCTTCAGGAATGCCTCGACGGCGGCTCTCGACGCGACGGTTTGCGCGACGTTGAATTCGGTGGTCGGGACCCTGTTGAGCTTCCGCTCCTCCGGATAGTGATAGAGATCGCCGCTGAGCACGATCGGGCCGGTCTTCGCCAGTTTCAAGAACAGCACCTGGTGGTCTGGTGAATGGCCGGGTGCGGATTTGAGAATCACCGTTCCATCGCCGAAGACGTCATGCTCATCCTTCGTGACGATCACGGTCGTGCTGTTCTTGAGCGCGCTGTAGTTGGCCGGCTCGGTGCGTGGAGACGGAGGATCCGAGAACATGACGTCGCGTTCGAGCGTTCGCACCAGCCAGGTGGCCTTCGCAAACACGTTCGCGTTCCCAACATGGTCCCAGTGAAAGTGCGAGAACGACTGGTACGCGATGTCGGCCGGGACATATCCGATGCCGGCCAGTTGGACCGTCAGAGGCTTGACGGAACTCGCGGATCGCAGGGTTGCGGGGCCGCCGCCCGTTTTGAAGCTGCTGTCGGGTACCGCGCCCACGTCCCACATCAAGGTACCCTTCGGGTGCGCGACCAGGTAGCACGGAACGGCCATGGAGGTGGTGGCCAGTTCTTCCTTCTTGAGCTGGTAATTTGACGTGTCCGGGATGTTCAAGCTGCCGCAATCGAACACGTAAAGCCGGACGGAATTCGGGGGCTGGGCGTTTGCGTGCTGTGCCGCGGCCGAACCGCGCGGTGGCGAGAATCGTGAGCAGTATCGCGGGAAGGACTCTGTGATTCCTCATGACTCCTCCTGGGCGTTGCCGCCGCCCCCATGATACTGGCGCACGTCCTTTGACGCGAGTCGAGCAGAGTCGCGCTTTCCAGCATCCTTCGTTGGCTTCATGCTATCCTCGCCGCTGCCAAGCGGGAGGGACCCATGAGAAATTCGATACCCGCCATGATGCTCGCCGCCAGCTGTTTCGGGATCGTTCTGTCGAGCGGAACTCTCGGGAGCCCGATGTTCGCCGCTGCCCAAACCACGGCAGAGCCACTGAGCAAGACCTATCGGATCACCCGCGCCCGCGACGTCGAGTTCCAGAAGATCGAACCCGTCAAGGTGTTCGACAATCTCTATTCTGTCGGGCCGGGCTATGTCTCCGTGTGGCTGCTGACGACGCCGGAGGGCAATCTTCTCTTCGACTCAGCTCAAGAGCCATTCGTCGACTTTGTCATCAACAACATCAGAAAGGTCGGTATCGAGCCGAAGAGCATCAAATACATCGTGTTGAGCCACGGGCATCTCGATCACTTCGGCGGGGCGGCGAAGATTCAGGAAGTCTCAGGCGCCCGCGTCGTCGCGGCCGAAGAAGACTGGAAGTTGATCGAGCAGGTCGGAAGCCGTGCGGGCCGGGCCGGCGGACCGCCGCCGCGGGTGCCGAAGAGGGACATGGTGGTCAAGGAAGGTGACACGCTGACCCTGGGCGGCCAGACCCTCAAATTCCATCTGACCCCTGGGCACACGCCTGGCGTGTTGACGACCGAAGGAATCATCGTCCACGACGGCGGCACGCCCTACAAGGCGATTGTGTGGGGCGGAGCAGGTTATCGAGGCGGGCTTGCCGAGGCGGAACAGTCGGTCGAGAGCGCCAACAAGGTCGCGCAGATAACGGGTGTGCAGGTGAACCTGCAGATCCATAGCTGGGCCGGTGACAACGGGTATCCCGGCGGCGGCGTGCTCGAGCGTGCCGTGATGCTGAAGTCCCGTAAACCTGGCGCCCCGCACCCGTTCGTGGATCCGGCGACCTTTGCGCAATGGGTCAAACGGACTCAGGACGGCGCGGCGAGGGCCGTTCAGGAGGAACGGCAAAAAGCCGGAAAGTAATTCGGTCAGGACAAGGCGATCAGGACTTTTACCTCGCGACCAGACCTTGCTTGTCGAGCCGCTCGAAGTGTGCCGGATCCTGATTGTTTTCGCAGACGTATTCCTGCAAACGTGTGCCCGGCCGCAACATGTATTTGCTGGTGATGGTGTACGGCTTGGTGAGCGCCTTTGGATCTTCCACCCTGGCCTCGTAGTTGATGGTGTTGTAGTCCACCCGGGTGAAGCGCTCGGTGATATGCAGGGCATCCGTACTGATCTTCGACCCGACGAGTCGTTCCTTGAAGCCCGTCACATCGACGACCAGCGTGTCTCCTTCCCAATGACCGACGGAGTCTCCCAGGTAGCTGGGGTCCAGATCGTCGGGATGCTTCTCGTTCAGCGGGATCAAGCGGAACACATGACGTGATTCGACGAGGATCACGATGAGGTTGGCGTCTGAACGAACTGGTTCGGATAGAGCGGCCCGCCGCCGAGGTCCAGTTCCGGGATGCAGCGCGCGACAGGGTCATCGATGTTCCGACGGTTATAGGCCTCCAGTACTTTCTTGGCGGCCCAGGGCTGGTAAGGAGGATTCGCCCCCTGCCTGACTGGAGGGCGCCCGGGCTCCGGGATGCCAACCCCCTGGTTCGCCTCCTCCCAGGTTCCGACCCGGTCACTGGCAGGCTGCCAAACTCCGGACAGATCCGGCTTTCCATCCGCTGTGCGGGGCACAGGTGGTGTCGCGTTTGCCGGCGCCAGCCATACTCTTGGACGTGTTGTTTTGGGCGGCGGCGTATGCAGCCGTCAGAAGAAGGGCCAAGCCAGCCACGAGAAGAGCAAGGAACGATTTCTCACGTTGGTATCTCCTCTTCGGAACCTGGTGCGCGGACAATATCCCCGTCCCCGTTTTCACGGGACAACCACGGGAGGCGTGCTGCCGCCATCACCATTGCCGGCGGGAGGACCGGCCTCCAGTTTCTTACCGTTCTTCGCGAATGTCACATGTCTGGAGTGGGCCCAGTTCGAGCCGTCCCGGGCGCGCCAGCCCGTGGCGGTGACTGTATCTCCGGGCACCATCGTCTCGTTCTTCTTCCAGCCAATCCGGTTCAGCACGGTCGGAGGATAGCCTTCGAATTTCCAGTTCGCGACCTCGCCGTTCGTGTCCTTCACATCCATGAAGAAATAGAAGTGCGGGTTCGTCCACTGGACCATCGTGATGACGCCCGTCACCGTGACGGGCTTTGTGCCGTCGTACTCTGCCCCGAACGAATGATGCGCGAAGAGTGGGACCGCAGGCAGCGATAGACATGCAACCGCCAGCCAGGCTGCCGCCAATCGGATAGCCGACTGCCGCGTCTCTTCTATTATTCCTCGTTTCATGGATTCTCCTCGAAGCGATGGACCGCTCTCGAGAGCGTCAAACGCGATGGTTCGCGCCGGGTGTCGGATTACTTTCCAAGCGCTTTCTTCTTCCAGAGATCCCAGGCGCGTGCCGCGTCATCGGCCGACATCTCTCTGGCGGCGCCCTCTTCGGCAGAGATGTAATTGATCGGGCCACCGATTCCCATCGCGATTGTCTGCAGCCGCGCGTTCACCTCGGTGTAAATCGCACGCCGAACGGCCATCTGGACGTCGAGGCCAACCACGACATTGCCGTGTCCGCGCATCAACGCGACCGGCTTGTCGCCAAGCGTCGTCGCCAGCGCTTTCGCGAGGGCGCCGTTGCGCACGAGCATCGAGGTCGCCGGCCCGCCCGCGTCGCGGATCTCATAAACCGGCACGCCCACCCACAGAAACGAGGCCAGATGATAGACGGGCTTCATCGGCACCTGTGTAATCCCGAACGGGATGACGGCTGGAGAGTGGCTGTGTATGACGGATTTCACGGCCGGCCGGGCCTTGTAGATTTCGCCGTGGATGAATCGCTCCAGAACGCTGGTGCGGCCCTTGGGATCGACGGGGTTGGAATCGAGGTCGTATTCCATGATATCCGCGGCGGTCACCAGGATCGGCGCCAGCGAGCGGGACATCAGGTAGCGGCTCGGGTTGCCCGGATGCCGGATGCTCACATGGCCGTAGGCATCGAGCACTCCCTCGTCGGCAAGAATGCGGTTGGCTGCGACGAGGTCTTCGAGAAGAGCCGGATCCATGGGACCTCCGGAAGACGGCGCCGCCTGTGCGCGGGCGGGACGGTGATCGAGCCCGGCGGCGAAGACGATCGCGACGGCCGCCGCGACGATGGCACATGCGGGACGGATCATGCTAGAGGCCTTGGTTGTCACGGCTCCGCCGAAAAGAAGGTCTCCGCGGACTACCGCCGGGCCTCCGGCAACGCAAAAACCAGGATGGCATTGCCGCCGGAGGGCCGCTTGACTTCCGGCGTCAGCTCGATCGGAATCAGCGACGTCCAGCTGCCGCCGCCCTGACCAGCGGGGACCGCGAGATACTGCCGTCCCCGTACTGCGTAGGTGATCGGAAAGCCCTGCGCGGAGACAGGCGTCCGCGTCTGCCAGAGCACCTCGCCCGTTTGCGCATCGTGCGCGTAGAAGTGACGATCCCAGTCGCCGACGAACGCGAGGCCGCCGGCCGTCGTGAGCGCGGCGGTATTGTACGGGGTGCGGACGCGGCGGCTCCAAAGGACCGTGCCCGTCTTGGCCATCGCCGCGAACTCACCGAGCTGGCTCGCCGATTCCGGATGGAATTCGTTGATGCGCCTGACTGGGCCCGTGCCGCCCCGGCCTTCGACGCGCTCCACCGCGCGGAACGTGCCCTTCTCGCAGGTCAGGTTCAGGGGAAGGTAGAACGCCTGTGTCTGCGGGTGATACGCCATCGCGCGCCAGCTCTTGAAGCCGGCGGTACTCGGGCACCAGTTCACCTCGACGTCGATTTTCGGCATCACCTCCGGACGATACGCGATCTTGCCTGTCGTCCGATCGATCTTCATCAGCGTCTGATAGCCCAGATCGAAGGCGTTGAGGAACTTGCCGGTCTTGCGATCGAGCTCCCACAGCACCCCGATCTTGCCCATCTTGAACAGCGACTGGCGGGCGCCGCTGTCGACGAGGATGCTTTCGAACACTTCGTCCATGTCGTGCGATTCTCCCGGCAGGTGCTGGTAGTACCACACGATCTTGCCGGTGTCCGGGTCAAGCGCCAGCGTGGAGTTCGTGTAGAGCGCGTCGCCGTCGGTGCCACGCACCGCGCGCGCCCAGGGCTTGGCCTGCGCAGTCGCCCAGTAGATCAGGTTCGTGGTGGGGTCGTAGCTGCCTGGGATCCAGGCGTCACTGCCTGCCCGGAAGACGAGCGGCAGATCGCCCCACGTGTCGCCGCCCGGCTCGCCTGGGCGCGCGACGGTCGACGTACGCCACAGCTCCTTGCCGGTCCTCGCATCGTGAGCGCTGATGAAGCAGACGTCGTCCTTGTACCGCGAGCAACCCGTCATGCCCGATACGACCCTGCCGTTCACGATGAGCGGTCCGCTCGTATAACCGTACCCCTTGCTCGAATCGGCGACGGTCGTGTCCCACACGATCTTGCCGGTGCGGGCGTCGAGCGCGACGATGTGCGCGTCAGCCGTGTTGATGTAGATCTTGTCGTCCCAGATCGCGAGGCTTCGCTGCGGGCGGCCGACTCCGTCACCACCCGGCTGGGACTGGCCCTGTGCCGCCGGAAACTCGCGGCGATATTCCCAGATCAGATCCCCCGTGGCGGCGTCCAGCGCCTGGACGATGCTGCCCGGGTTGGGGAGATACATGATGCCGTTGTAGACGAGCGGCGTCGGCTGGTTCGAGCCCGGCTGCATCGCCCACGACCACGCGAGCTGGAGCTGGCCGACGTTCTGACGGTTGATCTGGTCCAGCGGGCTGTACCCCCAGCCGTTGAGCGTACGGCGCCAGTTCACCCAGTCGCCCGGATCCGGATTGCGCAGCCGCTCGTCGGTGATCGGTCTGAAGTCCCTGATCGGTGTGCTTTGGGCGGCGGCCCAGAGACCCGTCATCGCGAACGTCAGCAGGCTGGCGGCGAGACGAATTCGGCTCTTCATGGAATCCCCCCTTGCCCGAGTCGCGCAGCACCGGCACGATACGCGCCTTATTGCTGCAACGTCAAGCGCTTCGTCTCCCCTTTTGGAGCGCTTCTCCTCTGCGTGTCGCCCGGTGGAGCGTTTGCGAACCGAGGTGGCGTGGGATAGATTCACCGTCGCGATCGCTGGACGCGCGGCGCCAGCCCGTCTGCTCTGGCTGCTTTCATGGCCCGGCGGGACGAGGGTAGCGGCTGTACGACGTCCTGTGCGAGGCTGAAGTCGGAGGCCCGGCATGGAAACCGCCCTGAGCCCGCTCGAGTTCGCACGCCGCGCCCGCCGGCTGTATCCAGAACGCGAAGTCCTGGTCGACGGCGCGCTGCGCCTCACCTACGAGCAGTTCTTCCGGCGATGCGATCGCTGGTCCGAGGCGTTGCAGCGCCTGGGCGTGGGCCAGGGCGATCGGGTCGCGTACATTGCGCCGAACACTCACCGGCAGCTCGAGTCGTTCTATTCCGTGCCGCAGATCGGCGCGGTGCTCGTGCCGATCAATTTCCGGCTGACCGCGGCCGACTTCGCCTACATCCTCAATCACAGCGGTGCGCGCGTCGTGTGCGTGCACGCCGACTACCTCGGGGCGGTGGACAGCATCCGCTCGGACCTCGTGTCGGTCGAGCGCTTCGTCGCGCTCGAGGGAGGCGGCGATGGATGGCTCGAGTACGAGCAGTTGCTCGAGGCGGCGAGCGGGTCGTTCGACGCCCCAGAGGTACGCGAACGCGATCTGCTGACGATCAACTACACCAGCGGGACCACGTCGCGACCCAAGGGCGTCATGATCACGCACCGCAACGCGTACATGAACGCCGTCGGCATCCTCGTCCATCTTCCGATGACGTGCGCGGAGCGGTACCTCTGGACCTTGCCCATGTTCCACGCCAATGGGTGGACATTCACCTGGGCGGTCACCGCCGTTGGCGGCCTTCATGTCTGCCTGAGGAAGATCGATCCGCGGGGCGTGTTCGAGCTGATCCGCGGCGAGCGGATCACGATGCTGTGCGCCGCTCCGACGGTGCTCATCGGTCTCGCCAACGCGCCGGAGGACGTTCGGCTCGATGTGCCCCGCGGGGTTCGCGTCGTGACCGCCGGGGCGCCGCCAGCCGCGGCCACCATCCAGCGTCTCGAAGACGAATTCGGCTGGTGCCTCACGCAGGCGTACGGGCTCACGGAAACCTCGCCGTTCATCACCGTCTGCGAGCCCCGTCCCGAGCACGAGCGGCTCTCGACGGAAGATCGCGCGGTGATCAAGGCGCGACAAGGAGTGGAGCTCATCACGTCCGGCGAGTTGCTGGTCGTCGACGCAGAGGGAGGCGAGGTGCCGCACGATGGCCGGACGCTCGGCGAAATCGTGGTCCGGGGCAACGTCGTGATGGCCGGCTACTACAACGACCCCGAGGCCTCGGCCGCCGCGCTGCGGGGCGGGTGGTTTCACAGCGGCGACGCGGCCGTGGTCCATCCCGACGGCTACGTCGAGATTCGCGATCGGTTCAAGGACGTCATCATCAGCGGCGGCGAGAACATCTCGTCGGTCGAGGTCGAGGGCGCGCTGCTCCGGCATCCGGCCGTGTTCGAGATCGCCGTCGTGGGCGTCGCCGATGCTACCTGGGGTGAAGCGCCACACGCGTTCGTGGTGCTGAAGCCCGGCGCGGCAGCGACCGAGGACGAGCTGCGCGAATTCGCGCGCGGCTGTCTCGCGCATTTCAAGGTGCCGCGCGGGTTCAGCTTCGTCGGTGAGCTGCCCAAGACTGCCACCGGGAAGATTCAGAAGTACGTGCTCCGCGGCGGCCGGCCGGCGATTTCAGCACAGTAGCGGCTCCGGCCGTGCCAGGTCGCGAGTGCACGCCCGTCGGTCGATGCCGGGGTCTTCGGTGCGCGCCGTGCGGTAGAATCGCGCCTGGGCAGCCAGGGCCGGTCGCAGCGCCGCCGGAGGAAGCATGCATCGCAATTGCGAGCCTGAACGTCGAACGGCGAACGCGCGAACGCCGAACGAAGAACGTCGAACGATGTGGCCTGGTTCCGGCAGCAGTCGTCGCTCTCGTGGCAGTGCTGCTGCTCGGTGTCGTGGCCCACGGTGCCGGACAGAGCGCAGTCTCCGGGGCGCGGCGCGCGGGACCGCCGGAATCCGTCAGGCTCTACGTGTTCGACTGCGGGACGCTCGAGCGCGCGGATATGGGCCGATACAGGCTGAAGAACGAGGAGGTGTCGAGCATCAGGATGTCCGTGGCATGTTACCTGGTCGCGCATCCGAAGGGCACGTTGATGTGGGACGCCGGCGCGGTCCCGGACGCAGCCTGGAAGCCCACGGGCGCTCCCCTCGCGCAGCGGATCGTGCTCCCCGACTCCCAGGCGCGGGAGGTCACCATGGTCAGGCCGCTTATCGCGCAGCTGGCGGAAGCAGGCTATTCTCCAGGCGACATCACCTACGTGGCGTTCTCGCACTACCACTGGGATCACACGGCCAACGGGAGTGCGTTCGCCGGCTCGACGTGGCTGGTGCGGCAGGTCGAGCGTGACGCGATGTTCTCTGAGAAGCCGACGCCCTTGACGCAGCCCTCCGGCTACGCCGCGCTTCGGTCGAGCAAGACGGTCACGATCAAAGCCGACGAGCACGACGTGTTCGGCGACGGGACCGTCCTCATCAAGCTGGCGCCAGGGCACACGCCTGGTCATCAGGTCTTGTACGTGAAGCTGAGGAAGAGCGGTGGCGTCGTCTTGTCGGGCGATCTATATCACTATCCGGAGGAGCGCACGCTGGGGCGCGTGCCCACCTTCGAGTTCAATCAGGAACAAACGAGCGCGACGAGAGCAGCCATCGACGCGTTTCTGAAAAGGACGGGCGCGCAGTTGTGGATACAGCACGACTTCGCGGCCAATGCAAAGCTCAAGAAGAGTCCGGGGTATCACGATTAAAGAAGGGGACGTTGTGATGACGAGAATCGAATGGAAAGGCGCGTCGTTCTTGCTCGCGGTCGTGGTCGCGCTAACAGGACTGGTATTCGCTCTCCCGGACACCAGCGTCGGCGCCGAGCCTCAGGCCGGTGCACGCGGAACGGCGGCGATCCCGACCGAACCGTTGTACCTGCCCAATCATCGCTATGATTTGCCGGCCACGCACGTGACGGCGGCCCAGATTCAAGCGCACAAGGCGAAGATGCTCGCCGACAAGGACGAAGATGTGCCGCTCAACATGGTCAAGTCGGGAGGTACCGGAGACAAGCATCAGGTCGGCATCAGCGTCGTGTATCGGCTCAAGGGCCAATCGAATCCCACCTACGCGGTTCACGACGATGTGGGCGAGGTGTATCACGTGCTCGAGGGCGCCGGGACGATGCTTCTGGGCGGCAAGTTGACGGACGGAAAGCGGCGGCCCACCAGCGCGGGAAACGGCATGGGCAGCGTGGGAACGAATTCGGAGGGCGCGAAGCAAGTCCGTATCGCCAAGGGCGATATGCTCATCATCCCCGCCGGCACGCCACACCGCTGGATGATGGCCGAAGAGTTCACCAGCTACACGGTCGTCCGCATCGATGCTGAAGGGGTCACGCCGCTGCTCCAGGGCCCGGCTCATTAGCGCCGATTTCAACGCGGCGTCGCTCAGACGGTCTCTATCTCGTGTTGTCCTGGAGGTAATCGTGTCCAAGAGCCTCGTTGTGTCGACCATTCTGATCGCGATGACGGCGGCGCTGGTGCATGGTCTGGTGCTGCTGGCTCAGACCGTGACGCCGCCCGGGAAATACATCCCGAGCGCGCAATGGAAAAAAGATCTGGATGACAGCAAGCCGGCATTGGGCATCGTCGCGGGTCAGACGGCGACCATTGTCCCGAACCTGGTGATTCGCCGCCGGCTTGCGGGCCCGAACAACGCGAGCGTCCATACCGCCGAAGGCGACAAGCAGGATGTCACCGAGATCTACCAGATTCTGGATGGCAGCGGCACCTATGTCACCGGCGGGACGATGCCCGACCCGAAGAATCGCACGGCCGGAATCAAGGGCGGCGAGTCGCGCGACGTCAAGGCAGGCGATTTCGTCGTCATTCCTCCCGGCACAGCCCACTGGTTCAGCAAGATCAACGGCCATATTACGTATGTCGAAGTCCGGTTTCCGGGGAACGTTCTCGCCACGAAATAGCCTGGAGGAGAACCGACCGGAGGCGTAGAATCGTCCCCTGCACGCGCGGCGACGGCTTCGGGCGGAACTGAGTGGTCCGTTTCTTAGATACGGTGACGCACCAATGCATCGGCGGCCGAATGCCACCGTAATTATGAAACGGGTCACCAAGGAGATTCAGATGATGCGCTTGAATCCATCGGGCCTGGTCGCGGTTCGTTGCACGCTGGCCGTGGCATCGTGCGTGTGCGCGCTCGTCGCAGCGCTCTCGATGACGGCGCGCGCCGGGCAGTTGCGGTCCGTGACGGAGGGTGTGTACTCCGGCGGGCAGGCAGCGCGCGGCCAGGCAGATTTACCAGGCCCAATGCGCGGAATGTCACGGCAAGGCGATGGAAGGCACCATCGGACCGCCGCTGGCCGGAGAGAGTTTCCTCTCGAACTGGAGCGCGCGCCCGCTGGCGACTCTCGTCGACAAGATTCAGAAGACGATGCCCTTCAATCTGCCAGGGAGCCTGTCCCGGCAGCAATCGACCGACCTCGCGGCGTACATGCTCCAGGCCGGGAAGTTTCCCGCTGGACAGGTCGAATTGAGCGACGCCACGGCTGGCGCAGATCGTGCTTCCCCGACGGCGCGAACAGCCTCTGCGTCCGCGTCGTCTGCCGCCGTTACGTCCGGTGGCATCGCTCTTCCCCCGCCAGAAGGGAATCTTGCCGAGCTGATGAGAGCCATCGCGTTTCCCAATTCGAACATCATCTTCAACCTTCAGATCAAGGATCCAGGCGCCCAGCCGAAGAAAAATCTGACCTCCTCGTCTTTTGACTATGCCGAGTGGGGGTCCACTGTGTATGCCGGATGGCTGGCGGTCGATCAGGCGGCCGTGGCGATCACCGAGACCGCAGCCCTCCTCTTGACACCTGGACGCCGGTGCCAGAACGGCAAGCCCGTCCCGGTGGATCGCGCCGATTGGAAGCAGTATGTTGACAGCGCTCGCGGACGCCGGAAGGCTCGCGCATCGGGCATCACAGGCCAGGGATTACAAGGCCTTCATCGAGGTCAGCGAGAAACTGAACGACGCGTGCGCGAACTGCCATAAGGTGTATCGCGACAAGGGCGGCACCGAGGGGAGCGGGGGAACCCGATGCGAATGAACGCTCAGGAGGATGAATCATGCGCCGGATTTCGGTCATTACGGCGGCGTTGATCCTGGTGATGTCGGCGCCTTCCTTCGCCCAGGACTGGATCCAGTATCAGCAGCCGGACAGATTTGTTCGGCGTCAATTTTCCGGGCGAACCCAAGGTGCAGGACATCACCTATCCCACCGAATATGACATCACCTTGCCGGGGCGCGTCTATAGCGCCGCGAGCGGCTCGAGCCGCTACTCCGTCACGGTGGTCAATTACGCGGACGCCGAAAAAATGCACACCGCACGAGCCGAGCTGTGCCGGAAAAAGGGAGGAGAAGGCGACGCCTGTCAGAACGACTGGCGTGGTGAGGTGCAAGGGGCGATCGTCTACGCATCCTGGAAGTTCTTTCAGAGGAACGCCAAGGTGACCCATTACGCCTGGTACAATCTCGGACCTGGTCGAAGGACATCGGCTGCAACTCCTCAACCCCGACGGTTCTCGGACGTTCGCCGCGATCCACAGGCATGGCACCCGTCTATACATCCTGGAGGCCAGCGTGCCCAAGGGTATGCCTGCACCGGGGCTGTTTCAGCAGTCGCTGCAATTCCTTGATGAAACGGGGAAGCCCCTTCGCTATCAGTCGTACTACACCACTGGATATTCGGAGGGATGGAGATTCCCGGCTCCGCCGCCCCCGCGCAGCCGATGACCGCCGGCCGCGGCTGGAGCCCGATGATATCGGCAACGATTTTTCTTATGAGGAGGGGGAGTATGTTGGTCCGATCCTTGAGCCTTGCGGCCCTTTGTGCGGTTTCCATAGCCTGGCCGGCCTGGGCGCATCATTCCCACGGCAACTACGACGTCACGACGTGGACGACGATGGAGGGGACGGTCAAGGAACTACATTTGCTCGTCCCGCATTCCTGGCTCTACGTCGAAGTCAAGGACCCGAAAGGAGAGGCGACAACCTGGGCTCTCGAAGCCACCGGCCCCGGCGGCCTCCTGAAGGTGGGCGTCGAGCGCGATCACGTCAAACCCGGCGACCGGGTCACCATCCGGTGCCACGTGCTCAGGGACGGTGCCAACGGCTGCCTGCTCGGGTTTGTGACGCCCATGCACGGCGACAAGGCGCGCGGCCACGGGGTCGAGAGAGATTGGGACGGCGGCGGAGGCCCAGGTACGCCTGAGCCCAAGAAATAGTCGCCTGTGGCCCGTTGATCGGAGGAGGATGAATCATGCGCCTGATTTCAGTCAGTACGGCGGCGTTCATCGTGTTGCTCTCGGGCCCGTCCTTCGCGCAGGAGTGGATCCAGTATCAGAGCCGTACAGATTTCTTCGGTGTCAATTTTCCTGGCGAACCCAAGGTGCAGGACATCACCTACCCCAGCGAATACGACATCACCTTGCCGGGGCGTGTCTATGACGCCGCGAGCGGCCAGAGCCGCTATTCCGTGACGGTGGTGAATTACGCGGACGCGGAAAAGATTCACACCGCCCGGGCCGACGAGTGCCGGAAAAAAGGGGGAGAAGGCGACGCCTGCAACAACGGCTGGCGGGGCGACGTGCAAGGATCGATCGTCTACGCATCTTGGAAATTCTTTCAGAGGAACGCCAAGGTGACCCACTACGCCTGGTATAACTCGGACCAGATTGAAGGACATCGGCTGCAGCTCCTCAACCCCGATGGATCCCGGACCTTCGCCGCGATCCACAGGCATGGCACCCGTTTGTACATCCTCGAGGCAACTGTGCCGAAAGGTATGCCACCGCCGGGGCTGTTTCAGCAGTCGCTGCAATTCCTTGATGAAACGGGGAAGCCGCTTCGCTATCAGTCGTACTACACCACCGGATATTCGGAAGGGTGGAGATTTCCGGCCCCGGCCCCGCCGCGCAGCAGATGACCGCCGGCCGCGCCGGGGCGGCCACCGTCAGTGACAGCGCTTTGCGAAATAATCAGCGTCGCCTTCAGGTCGGAGCGTCAGGCGGACTGTCTGGGGGCCTCATTGCGCTCGGTCGGCGGTCTCGACCGGCGCGAGACAGTCTGCTTCAGCATTCACCCGCTGTGGCAGCCAACTGTTGAAGTCTGCTCCTGATCCGGCGATGAACAACACTGGAGCAAGCGCAGCCGGTTCGAGGCCGAGCTGCTGGCGAAACTGCGATACGGACGGCGCGTCAAAGAGCACGAAGAACACCTGGCGTGTTCCACCTGGCTCGCTCACGCGCCGGTGCACAAGGCAGCGCGGCGTGATGCCCGCCGTCTCGAGCCCCGCCCCCCGGGCGGCCGCAAGGAGTGCTTCCTGCGTGAATTGATCGCGGACCACTCGGTCGAACTCGTCGCGCAGCACCACGGGAACGGCCGGCGCGCCCGGCGCCTCCAACGACTCCATCGTGCGGGAAAACACCTGGTGGAACAAGCCGCTCGCCAACTCAGGGGTGGGCCGCAACGCCAACAGTGGATCGGTCGGGCGGGGTGCGGGCTCGAGTACCAGCGTCCAACGTTGCAGATGCTGACGTGGCGCGGTGTACGCGGCCCTGGTCGTATCGTGCAGCGAGCGCATGAAGAGAAATCCGAAGGCAGTCGCGGCGCCGAGGCCCACAGCGAGCTTGATCAGCAGCGATTTTCTCGCGCGGGCTGATTGTGGCTTAGTCATCGCTACAATGATTGTCTTCGAAAAATGAGCCGAGCGCCGCCGCCGGCGCCTTCATGGTGGCGCACGCACCGCCCAGCGCAACTTCGCGGCCGCGGCCCGCCGGTTCGCGAACGTTTCTTCCTTCGTGGAACGAATGACCTCGTTCGCGATCGCGGAATACACGCCGGCTTCGATAGCCCGCCTGGAACGCTTTCTTCACGCGCCGGTCTTCGCCGGAGTGAAAAGTCAGCATGACGACTCGACCGCCTGGCGCGAGACACTGCGGCAGCGACCGCAGCAGCGCATCGAGCGCCGAGAACTCGTCGTTCACCGCGATGCGCAGCGCCTGGAAGGTGCGGCGGACGGACATCTTCACGTCGGTCTTCGCCAGGTGCGGCAGTGCCCTGTTGAGTCCGGTGCGCACCAGGCGTTCCACCGCGTGGGTCGTCGTGACTGGCTGTCTGCTTCAGCAGCTGGCGATGAGCCGGGCGTGCGGTTCATCGGCGTTCTCCGTGAGCAGGGAGGCGAGCTTCTCTTCGCTCAGGCGCGCGAGCAGTTGCGAAGCGGGTTCCCCACGCGATGGATTCATCCGCATGTCGAGCGGACCCGGCTCCTTGTAGCTGAAGCCGCGAGCTGGATTGTCGATTTGCATCGAGGACACACCGAGGTCCGCAAGGATCACGCCCGCGGCCGCGACTCCCTCCGCGGCGAGCACTTGCGGCAGGCCCGCGAAGTTCCCGTGGCGCGCGACGAACGCATCGGCGCCGAAGCCGGCGGCGCGCAGGCGCGCCTCCGTGCGCGGCAACTCGAGAGGATCGACGTCGAGTCCGATCAGGCGCCCGCCAGGCTGCACGCGTTCGAGGATCGCTTGCGCATGCCCACCGCCGCCGAGCGTGCAGTCGACCGCCACGTCGCCGGGCACCGGTTGAAGGCAGCGGAGCACTTCATCCACCATGATCGGCCGGTGCGTACCCGCGGGCGTCTTGCCGGACGCGAGGACTTTCTGCACCTCCGAGGCGTAGCGCTCGGGGTTCAGTTCCTTGTACTTGTCTTCGAACCGCCGGGGGTTCCTGCCCGGGTATCTGGGGCGCCGCACGTGCACCGGGGGCGCGTCAGGTGGCCTCTTCAACACGCGCGACCCCAGCCCCTCGTTTCACCGCGGCGTGGCACGCTGAGCGGACGGAGACAACCGACCGACACACGGGACGAAGAAGCGGCGCCGTTCGCTTCGCCGCCTCCGCGCTAACGGTATTGAAGTCAGAACGAGCGTTCCGAGAACCCTCACGCGACAACCCGGTCAGGGTGCCAGACCCTCGGTGAGCTCGATATACGTTCCCCAGGGATCGGTCAAGAAGGCGATCTTCAGACCGGTGTTGGGGACCTGCCGGATCGGGGCCTCGATCTTGATTCCCTTCGCCTCGAGGCTGCGTACGAAGCCTTCGAGATCCTTCACCTCGAAGCCGATGTGATCGAGGGAGCGTCCCTTGGTCGGGAGGGGCGGCGTCTTGCCTGGCGAGAACGACAGGTTCACCCCGGGCATGTCGCCCGCTTCGATCATGCGCGGCTGGGAGATGCAGGCGATGCACGGGCGCCGGCCGGGATTCGCGCCGAATGCCTTGACGTACCAGGCTTTGATGGCCGGAATGTCAACGGGATAGAAATGGATGTGGTTCATGCTCACGGCAGTCGGCAAGGCCGGCTCACCGTAAACCTCTACACGGATGCCGTCTGGTGCGACGACGTACACCTCGTTGGGATTCTCGGTCGGCTCGATCTTGAGGTTGGCGGCCTTCCATTTGGCCAGCGCGCCTTTCATGTCCTTCACGATAAAGCCGAAGTGATCGACGATGCTGCCGGCGGGAGGGGCCGCCGATTCCGCCTTGCGCAGCATGACGAACACGCCGGGGAACTGAATGAGCTCGAGAGGGCCGTTCTTCACGAGCGTCCCGCCCATCGCGGAAATCCAGAACTGCTTCTGGGCGTCGACGTCCTTCACCGCGAGATGAACGTGCCCCATCGTGACGCCGACCTGATTGGGCTCGGCGAGCTGTGCCACCGACGGTGTGGCCCAGAGGAGGACAACGGCAAGGAAGGTGAGGTGCTTCATCTCAATGGCCCTCCGGATTCTCGATCGTCTCCACGGTCCGGCGAACAGGTTGCTGAAAAAGCCAGCAACCTGAGGTGAGAAGAACTTGCGGCCTTCTTAACTTCCCGGTTCTGAGTTCTCACTTCAGGCTGGGTATTTCAACAGCCTGCCAAGCCGGACATTCGCACGTCACGTTTCCTATTCTCCCGGCGTCATCAGGTGGGCCGTGGTCGTGCCCGCGTTCATGATCCAGACGCCACCCTGCTTGGGATTGTCGGGCAACCCCATCGATTGAGTCGTCGCGCCCGGCACGGCGATGGTCATGTGGTTTCGCGTGTGCTCCCGGTCGGGGCCCATCACGTGATACCACACCGACCCGAACTCGGGCTTCACGCGGGTACCGTTCGCCTCGGCGGCATCGAGCAGCGCCTGTCTCTTGACTTTGTCGGGTTCCGCTTCGAACTTCATGTTCTGGGCGAGCCGGTCCAGGTTGGCGATGCTGGTGCACTCAATCATGAACGGCTGCTGGCTAGGCTGTCCCGATCGGTCCATGCAGACCAGACGGTTCGTGCCCTTCCTCAGGGTCTCGTAGGTATAGTCCGGCTTCCACTTGATGACCGTCGCCCCCTCGCGCAGATTGGGCGGCGCGGCAAGCAAGGCCGTGTCGATTTCGGACGGGGTTTGCGCGAACACGCTGGGCAGGAATCCCAGCATACCGACAACAAGCGGAACGATGTGTTTCATCGATGCCTCCATGACCGTAGTGTTGCCAGGGGATGCAGTATACCGTGAGGCGGCCGTGCTTTCCGGGAGATCAACATCAAAAGTCGCCGTGGGCAAGGGACCCTGGCCTCACACGAACCGCTGGCGGGAGGCCATCTAGTACCTCCGCTGGCAGTGACATCGACGCCCGAGTACCGGCTGAAGCCGGACACTACGTACGCGAAAACCCGCGGCGCGTGTCCCACGCCCTGGCGGTGTCGCCCGGTCAGTTCCGCGCGACGCTCGCCACGGTCTTGTCGACCAGCAGCAGAAAAGCGCTGATCGCCTTCTCGAGATGTTCTTCGGGAGTGTCTTCCTCCCGGCAATGCGAGAGCCCTCCGGCGGAACAGGCAAACATCATCACCACCGGCATGTGCGGCACCATCTCCGCGGCGTCGTGCAGCGCGCCGGACGGAAGCGTCGGCGCGTCTCCGGTGACCTCCCGAACCGACTCCTCGCACAGCCGGAGCAGGTGCGGATCGAAGTGACGCGGCTCGATCCGGAACAGTGGTCTCCACTCGACGGACACGCCGTTCTCCTCTGAAAAACGGCGCGACGCTTCGTGTGCCTCGCGGTACATCGCCGCGAGCACATCGGGATCGAGCGCGCGCTGATCGACCGATATCTCCGCGACGCCTGGCACGGCGGTCACGATTCCCGGGGTGATCTTGACCACGCCAACCGTGCACACCACGCCGGCGTCGGGCCTGGAGTGACGTCTGGCGATTTCACGGCACTCGAGCGCCGTTGCCGCCGCGGCCAGGAACGCGTCACGCCGCATGGCAATGGGCGTCGACCCGGAATGGGCGGCCTGGCCGACAAACCGCACCATGTTCCGCTCGAGCCCGAAGGTTCCCAGGACGACCCCGGCCGATCGGTTGAGTGACTCGAGCACCGGCCCCTGTTCGATGTGCATCTCGAGGTACGCCTTCGCGTCGATCGCCTCGAGCTCCTGCCGGGCGTTCAGCATCGTGTCGAGCGTCACGCCGTGATCGCGCAGCGCGTCTTCCAGACGGGTGCCTTCCGCGTCTCGCAGTTCTCTGATCTCGTCAACGTTGAGCCGGCCGGCGGCGGCGGATGAGCCCAGGAGGCTGCGGCCAAAGCGCGCGCCTTCTTCGTCGGCCCAATCGACCAGCCGAAGCGTCACCGGCGGCCTCGAGCCCTGTCCGTGTCGGCGCAGCGCTTCCAGCGCGACCAGCACGCCGAGGGTGCCGTCCAGCCAGCCGCCGTTCGGCACAGAGTCCAGATGTCCGCCGATGATGACCGTCCTGCTCGATGCGCCGGGAAGCGTCACCCAGTGGTTTCCCGCAGCGTCCGTGACTGGGGTGAGTCCCAGCTGCGACACCTTGTCCTGCAGCCACCCGCGCGCCTGCCTCCACACCGGTCCCCACGCGAGGCGTTGCGCTCCGAGTGGAGTCGAGGTCAAGGCCGCCAGTTCGCGAAGGTCCGCGATGACACTGCGCGCGCTGCGGTGCAGTGCGTCGGCGATTTCGCTGTGCATGGCCCGGAGGATTCCACGCGTTCACGGATCGCGTCAAGGAGGGAAGGAGCCGGGCGAGGCGTGCGACACGGCTTCGTGCCGGAGCGGCGTCACGAAAGCCGCCGCGGTACTGCCTCTGCCAGCCGATCGATGTCCGCCCCGTCGTTGTAGATCTGCGCCGAGATCCTCGCCCGCACCCGGCCTCCGTAGGCGTGCATGTGCACCTCGATCCCCTCGTCGAGGAGGAGGGAGTCGCGCATGGCGATCGCCTCGTCGCGCGAGGTGCCCGCCGCCACGGGCAACGTCACCATCGCCATCGATCCCACGAGCGATTCGGGCGCGCTGCACTCGGTGTCCCAGCGCTCGGCGAGACGCTGCGCCCCCATCCAAGCCAGGTCGTGGTTGTAGCGGCGGATGTCGTCGAGGCCCCACTCCTGGAAGAGCGCGAGGGCAGCCGGGGCAGCCAGGTGTGCCGACGGATCGCGCGTGCCCACCATGTCGAACTCCGTGGTGAAACCTTCGTCGAGTCCCCAAGAGATCACGGCGGGATGGAGGCCCGGCTGCCGCTCTGGCGCTGCCCACAGCACGCCGCTGCTGCGCGGGGTCCACGCCCACTTGTGGAGGTTCCCCACGTACCAATCCACGCCCAGCGACGGAATGTCCAGGGTGATTGAGGCGGGAGCGTGCGCGCCGTCGGCCAAGACCGCTACTTCCAGACGCTTCAGCGCGGTGGCAATCTCGGCCAACGGAAACACAATCGCGGTGTCGGCGGAGATATGGTCGACGATCGCCAGGCGCGTGTGCGGTCCCACGGCCGTCGTCCACGCCTGCGTCAGGCCCTTCGCGGTAAAGGGATAGGGCATCGTGACCGTTCGGATGGTCGCGCCCTTTTCACGCGCCGCATGGATAGCGGCCCGCGTGACGCCGCCGTAGCCGAGATCGGCGACGAGAACCTCGTCGCCGGGTTGGAATGCAAATGAGCGCAGCACGGCGTTGGCGCCCGTGGTGGCGTTGTCCACGAACACGAGGTCCTCGCCTCTGGCGCCCAGGAATTCGGCGACGGTAGCGGCCGCCTCGCGCAGCCGAGGGACGTGGCGAGCGTGCCTGCCCATTGTGACGGCAGTGAGCTCCCGGAGGATGAACCGGCTCGGATGGCGCTCGATCTCGTTGAGGATCGCTTGCCGCGCTGCCATCACGCGGAGGGGCGTGACGCCGACGGTGCCGTGGTTCAGGTAGGTTCCCCGCGAATCCAGCGGCCATTCCTTCAGCCAGCGACGTCCAAAATTCACGCAGCTCTCCTTGCAGCCGGGGCCATCGGCGGCAGCGCACGCGGCACCAGGTTCATCGTCGTCGCAACCGCCTTTGCAACGGCGCGCATGCGGCCGCGGCGTCGAGGGCCGACAGGTGTGTTCAGGTGCGACCAGGCGAAGGCGTGGCGCTCGAGAGCAGCGCCAGAATCTCGTCTCCGTACGTTTCCCGCCGCCAGGGGCCGAAGTCGGTGATGTCCGCCAGTTCGCCGTGGGTGCGCGGTGGACGGCGGGCCAGGTCCCAGAGCGCCGTGCGCGGAAGAATCACATCCGATTCAACGCCTCGCGCCCTCGCCCTGTCCTTCCGCCATGTGTGCAGGCGGTCGTACCGATCGCGCACCTCGTCGGACTCGCGATCGGCCTGGGGCGCGCGCTGGACCGGGGCGTGGAGTCCGTCCTGAATGGCGCGCAGCACGCCGTCGCCGTACCGGAGGATCTGCTCTGGGGTCATCCCGGGCAGCCGCCGCAAGTCGTCGGTCTGACACGGCGCGCGGCGTGCGAGCTCCATCAGCGTCGCCTCTCCCATGACTTTGAAAGGCGGGCGGTCCATGCGCTCGGCCTGCGTTTCGCGGTACGCGAAAAGGGCCTGGAGGACCGCCGCCTGCGCGGGCGTGAGATCGCGCGCTCCGCTGACGCGCCAGAATGCCGCCGGATCCGGACCCGCGTGGTCGATGGAGCCGCGCAGCCGCGCCAACCGTTCGAATTCCTCGTGCGCCTCAGGCCAGCGGCCGGATTCGGTCAACGCCTGGAGTTGACGATCGCGCAACGCCGCCAGATAGTGCGTGTCGAGCCGCGCGTAGTCCAACTGCTCCGGCGTCAGGGGACGGCGTTTCCAGTCGGCACGCTGATGCTTCTTGTTCAGCGTGACGCCGAAATGGGTGTCGAGAATGGCAGCGAGGCCGACCTGCGGCCAGCCGAGGGTGCGCGCGGCGCTCATCGTGTCGAAGATGTTCGCACACTCGAAGCGGTAGTCCCGTCTGAGGCAGATGAGGTCGTATTCGGCGGCGTGAAAAACCTTCTGCTGGCTCGGATTGGCGAAGAAGGGCGCGAGCGGATTCGAGGTCCGCCAGCTTGATCGGATCGACGATGTAGTCGGCGGCGGGGGTGGAGAACTGGATCAGGCACACGCGCTCGCGATAGGCGTGCAGGCTGTTGGATTCGGTGTCGACGGCGACGACCGGATAGGGGGCGAGATCGCGGACGAGCGTCCCGAGGCTGTCTTCATCAGCGACGAGGACGGGAGGAGGCAACGAGAACGCGCACATGCGTCCATATTAGCGGTGCTCCGGTCCCTTTGTCGCGCGGTCGACGCCGCGGCGCGGCCCGCGCACCCGAGATTTCCCCGGGCGTTTGTCGCGACCGATCGCGTAAAATCATGCCCGGTGCCCTGATACGGCCCCTTCGCGCGGCTCACGGGCCGATTCCCACGGGACAGTTCCGACATCAGGCGACCGCGACACGCAAAAGGTGGAGACCTGGCCCTGATGAACGTTCGGCGGGGCCGTGCGCAGGAGGTAGGACATGAAGACCATCGCCTTCGCGATTTTATTGTCCGCCGTGACGACACCGCTGGCGGCGCAGTGGCTGACGTATCCCACGCCCGGCATGCCGCGCACCGCCGACGGTAAGCCGAATCTCACCGCTCCGGCGCCTCGAACCCCCGACGGAAAACCGGATCTCACGGGGGTGTGGCTGAGAATGTCGGCGTATGGCCGCGACGTCGCGGTGGACCTCAAGCCCGGGGAGGTTCAGCCGTGGGCCAAAGCGCTGGTCGAGCGCCGCCTGGAGGATCTGGGGATCGACCACATGTCGCATCTATGCCTGCCCTGGGGCCCGAACTACAGCACCAGCCAGCGCAGGGCGAAGATCGTTCAGACTCCAGGTCTCATCCTCATCCTGGACGAAGATCTCACCTACCGGCAGATTTATCTCGACGGCCGCCCACTCGAGACGAAACCGCATCCGAGCTGGATGGGATATTCAGTGGGCCGATGGGAAGGCGACACGCTGGTGGTCGAGAGTTTCGGATTCAACGACCGGACCTGGCTGGATGCGATCGGCCATCCCCATACCGAAGCGCTGCGTACGACTGAACGCTACCGCCGCACGGACTTCGGCCACATGGACATTGAAGTGACGCTGAGCGACCCGGAGGCGTACACCCGGCCATGGACCGTGCCGCTCCGCGCGGAGTTGACCCCGGATACCGAACTGCTCGAGACGGTCTGCAACGAGAGCCCCTCCCAACGTGAGCATTGGATCGGCAAGGCCTCCGACGATCTGAAGTCGCAAGTACCCGTCGCCCCGGAGGTGCTGGCGAAATATGTCGGCACTTACCAAGAGCTGGACCTCTGGGGACCCGGACCCCACCCCAGGGTGATCAACATCACCGTTTCTGACGGCGCGCTGTTCGCGGAACTGAAAGGACGGGGAAAAACCCAGCTCGTCGCGCAGTCGGAAACCAGGTTTTCCGGCTTTTTTGGACTCGGAATCAGTTTCGTCCTGGACAGCCAGGGCAAGCTGACGCATCTGCTCGAGATGCACGTGTCGGGCAATTACCGGTTCTCGCGCACGCCGTAGCGGCCGGGATCAGCGGATACGGGCCACTAGTTCGCGAGAGGAATCGCGATCGTGACGCGATCCTCGGTGCCCACCACTTTCGTGGTATGGCCCTTGCCGGTCGTGTCTTCGATCAAGTTGATGTGACCGGGACCCATCGTGATCTTCTTGCCGCCTGCCACCTCAATTTCTCCCCGACCGCTGAGGGTAATGACGTACTGGCGCCTGGGCCCCACATGCCAATCGCTGAACGTCCCGGGCGGCGTTCGACGAAACTGCACGCCCGTTGATTTCATCATCTCCGACACGTTTCCGTTCAGCTTCATTGGCACCTCTTCGGAATGACTCTGGCCGTCGGGACCGGTGTAGATGCGCGTCACCATGATCGGCTTCCCCGTCTGGGCCGACAGGTGATCCTGATCGGTTCGTGCGCGCCAGGTGAGAAACAACAAGCCGGCCAATGCAACCAGAGCCAGGCGTCTCGCGGTCGATCTCATGTGACCTCCTAACGGAACAGAGTCTCCAAGAAACGATCGATGTTCTTCGTGCCTTCGTGGTTACCGTCGGTTGCCGCCCAAGCAACCGCGCTCCGGTTGCGGTCGCGGTTCCACAGACGCAAGTTCAGATGCCCCGCCGACGGCCGACACTCCATGGTTCTGACCACGTGTCATCAGCACGCCGCCCGCACGCGAGGATCAGTACGCGATTGCGTAGCAGTCTCGCCGTGGATCCGCAGCGGCGAACCGATTGCCCGTGGCGGGATCGATCATGACCGCGGTCGCGCAGCCCGACATCCCGAACGGCCGCAACCGGCTCACGTTGTGGCCACGCGCGCGGAGGTCCTCGTACACCGCGTCGGATACCGTCGCCTCCACGTTGAGTTGGTTGAACCCCGCCGCGTGCGGCCAGAACGACCCATAGAAGTGCAGCGTCTGCACTCGCGGCCGTTCGAAGGCGGCGTGCAGATTGGGATACCAGTCGTCCCAGAACTCCACCACGCTCAAGAACGCCTGCAGGATGGTCTGGTCCTGATTGTCGCCGCCGGGCGTGCCCAGCGCCATCATCGGCGTGTCGCCCTTGAACACCAGGCTCGGCGTCAGCGTGTAGCGCGGGCGCGCATGTGGGCGAATCTGGTTGGCTCGAGTCTTGTCGAGCCAGAACTGCTCGCCGCGAACGCTCATGCCGATGCCTGTCTCTCCAAGAATCACCGCGCCCGGCACCCACCCGCCGCTCGGCGTGACGTCGAAGATGTTTCCGTCCTTGTCGATGATGGCGATATGGGTCGTGTCCTTGAGCACGCCCGCGGCGTCCTGTCCGCGCGACGCCATGATCAGCGGGTCGGGGTGCGCGCGCGCGGTCGTCGCGCCGGCCGGGACGTCCGCCTTCCAGTACGGCCACTGCTTCACCTGCGAGTCGTATCGGAGAGGATCGCCGGCGGCAAACGCGGTCGACGCGCGTGTCCGATCGATGAGAGCGGCCCGCTCTTTCGCATAAGCCTTCGACAGGAGCCCCTCGGAGGGCACCTTCACGAACGACGGATCGCCGTAAAACGAATCACGGTCCGCATACGCGAGCTTCATCGCTTCCACGACCGTGTGGAGGTAGTCGGCGCTCGCGTAGCCCATCGCGTGCAGATCGAACGACTCCAGGATGTTGAGCGTCTGCAGCAGCACGGGACCCTGGCTGCCGAATCCGTGCTTGTAGACCGTGTAGCCGCGATAGGTCGTGCGGGCCGGCTCCTCGATGCGCGCGAAGTATTCGGCGAAATCACGCTCGTCGAAGGGCGCGTCGTGCTTTCGAAGAAAGGCCACCATCTCGCGGGCGATGTCGCCCTTGTAGAACCGATCGCGCGCCGCGATGATGCCGGCCTGGCGCCCACGGCTCCGCGCGCCACGTTCCGCCTCCACCATGCGTCGCAACGTGCGTGCGGTGGCTGGCAGCTTGATGGTTTCGCCAGGCGCGTACGGCGAGCCGTCGGATTTGAGCCAGTAGGTCTTGTTCCCGGGCCACCGCTCGAAGAAGTCACGCTCGTTTTGTATGGCCTGGGTGGTGCTCGGCCGTATGGGAAAACCGCGCTCCGCGTATCCAATGGCCGGAGCGACGACCTCCTCGAAGCTCATCGTGCCCCACTTCTCGAGCACGGTGAGCGCGGCGTGAAGGGCGCCGGGCACCACTGCGGGATCCAGGCCCTCGCCCTGCAACGTCTTCCCGCGCGACAGGTACCAGTCGACGTCCACCGCGTGAGGCGCCCAGCCCTGGCCGACGACAGAGGTGACTTTGGCTTCTTTCTTCGGGTACACCAACACGAGCGCCTCGCCGCCGAGGCTATAGAGGTCCTGCTCCAGCACTCCGCCAGCGAGCAGCGCGGCCACGCCGGCGTCGAACGCATTGCCGCCTTTCAGCAGGATGCCGAAGGCCGTGGCGGTGGTCAGCGGATGGCCGGTGGATACGCCACCGGACGGCCCCATCACGGCGGGCCGCAACGCCGACCCGGCCGGCTGACGATCCTGTCTCGGGACCTGCGTGGTGCTCGTATCGGCGAAGCCGACCACGAAGCACGCCGCGCCGAGGACGAACGCGCGCCAACGACCTCTCATGGTCTACCTCGCGATGAATGATCGGTTCGGCTGTGTCCGGCTCCAGGGTGCATGACCGGCACGGCCGCCAGATTCAGCAGCCGGACGGCAGTGTATTCCCCTCGCACCACGGATTCAATGTCAGAGCGGCTTGCGCAAGACCTCGAACGCGAGATCGTCCCGCCGCGGTAGACCGAAGCGTTGATCGCCGTACGGGAAGGGCCTGCGTTCCCCCGTCCGACGATAGCCGCGGCGTTCGTACCAGGCGATGAGCTCGGTGCGCTGCGCGATCACCGTCATGTGCACCGCTCGCGAAGACCAGTGCTCGATCGCCCAGCGTTCGGCCGCCTCGAGCATCTGACGGCCAAGGCCCGCATCCTGCATGGTCGGCCGGATCGTCAACAACCCGAGATAACAGTCCTCACCGGTCCGCTCGAGGTGAACGCAGGCCACCAGCAGGTGATCCCGCTCGTGCAGCAGGATCACGTTGCCGGGTCTGGCGATCGTTTCCGCCAGTCCTTCGACGTCGACTCTCTGCCCGTCGAGCAGATCCGCCTCGGTCGTCCACCCTGCCTTGCTGCTGTCGCCGCGGTACGCGGAATTGATCAGCGCGACCAGCGCCGCCGCTTCCGCGGTCTCAGCCGGTCGAGTGCTCAAGTTGACGAACGGAATCATCAGTCGCGCTCGCAAGCCGCCGGCCGGACAGATCGTGTCTTCGGGACGCTACCGTAGGATATCGCTCGCTTCCGCCTGGCGAACCATCGCGTCGGCATCGGCCTGGCGCAGGAACCCTTCGTGTACCAGCTTGCCGGTCGCCGCGGTCACGGCCTGCGTGTAGCCGTCGTGCGTGTGATACCGCTCCTCGAGCGAGGGACGCGGATCGCCGCTCGCGAGACGTTCCGCCTTGGTCTTCGCGAAGGGAATGAATCCTCCGACCGGCGATGTGAACTGGCACATCTGGCCCTTGAACACACCCGACGACAGGACGTTCCAACCGGTGTAGGTACCGAGCGGCGCCATCTGCAGCGGCGACTTCACGCCTGCGACCTCGTTGCCGTCGGCATCCACCCTGACGACGAGCAGCGGCAGGACCTGTTTGATCGTCGGCGTCTTCGTCAGAAACCCTGATTGGTCGTGGTACGAGAAATGAGTCCCCAGCTCGTAGTCCAGCAGCGGGTGCACGAGATGCTCCGGAGATGGCTTGCCCGGGATGCGCGGGAATCCCATCGCCGCGTTCGTGTCCGCCACCAGCGTGCCGTCGGCGAGCGTTGGGTACTTGCTTGGCGGCATCGGCGTGTCGTTGGTGACCCAATTGGTCAATCGCGCGAGCAGAGCGGATCGCATGGGAGCTGCGGGCGCCGGGTTGGCGGGCAGCTCGCAGCCGGTGGCCGGACCGCTCGTCGTGCTGAAGCCCCCCGGCCCTCCTCCATGCGTCACACCAGGGAAGTAATACCGGCGAACGTTGTCCGGCAACGGCAGATCAGCCTTGGCCGTTGTCCCCACGAGCATGAACGACGCTCGCAGCCCCCAGAACTCGGCAGACCCGAACGTCTCCATGATCTTCGGACAGGTATGCGTTGCACGGCAGCGATCGAGCAGCCCCCCCGTGCCACGTCCGCGCGCCGTATCGGCCCAGTCTTCCCACCAGGCGGGCGCTTCGTGACCGAGCTCGTAGAGCTGCACGGTCCCGCCCGGCAGCGCGAAGCGTCTGTTGAGATCGATGACGCGCGCCGCGATGTGAGGATTGCTGCCGTCCCACACGATCCGCCCCTTCTCGTCCTGGTTGAATCCAAGATGGATGTAGGCCCTGAGAAACGTGCCCGACTGCGAGCTGCCTTCGGAAATCGCCCACCGGATTCTGCCCGCCACCGGATTCGGCGTTCCGGCATCGTCCTGTTTCTCGTAGCGGAAGAAGGAATTGACGTCCCTGGTGGCAGCAAACCCCATCCCGAGCACGAGCGGATCCTTCGCGACATACTGCAGCTCGTACAAGAGCGCGGGGTTGAAACCGTTCTTCAGGCAGAGGTGGGCCGGATCCGGCTTTCCGGGAAACGGTGCGGTCGTGCAATCGGCGAACGCCCAGTCGCTGCTCGAATATTTCACGACGCCGTCCTTGACGCCGGTGGCGCTTTCCGAGGCGGCCGACACGAGCGACGCCTTTGTCGTGTCCAGGCTCGCTGGCGGATACGGGGATGGCGTGTTGCGCGGAATGATCAACGCCGCCGTGCTGCCGGTCTGATCGGTGAGCCGCACGAGGAACGGGCCGGTGATGCTGCTGCCGTCCGGATTCCGGGCTCTCGGCACTTGGATCGTCTGATTGATCGCCGTTGGCAGCACGTCGCCTTGCCAGCCGCTCACGAGCGAAACGTGTCCATCGGGGCTGGCCGTGGGGACGCCGTTCCCTCGATTCACGACGGAGTACATCAGCACGCCGCTCGCCTTCGTCATCTCGACCGGCTTGATCAGGGCGAACGTCGCGATGTACTCCGCCTTGCCACCGGCATTCCGCGGGGCGAATTGAATATCGGTGATCAGGGCATTCTTGGGATCGGCCGGATCGAGCTCGCCGTAAGCCTTGCCGGTGATCTTCTCGTACTGGCCGGCCGCGCCGGCGGGCGCGGGCGCTGGTTCGACCTTGAGGATCTCGATGCGCGTCACGCGCGCTTCGCCAACCGCGGCTGACGAGAGGATACCGATCGCCATCACGCCGAGGAGCGTCCTGCGGTTCATATGCGGTGCCTCCAGCAGCCGAAGGATACTCTACCCGGGCACGATCAGTCTGTGTCGAACGAGCCGGCTCATTGGCGGGGTTTGGCCAGGCAGCGGCCTCCAGCGGCCCTTCCGGTTCTGCGCAGGCTCGCAGAAAATGAGGGAGCGCGCCGTGTGGCGATGGAAACGCGTATGCTCGGTAGGCTCCCATGCAAGAACAGACGATCAGCATCATCCTGGCGGGCGGCATCGGTTCGCGTCTGCATCCCCTGACCGCCGATAGAGCCAAGCCGGCCGTGCCCTTCGGAGGGCGATACCGCATCATCGATTTCACGCTCAGCAACTGTCTGCATTCGGGACTGCGCCGCATCCTTGTGCTCACGCAGTACAAATCCCAGTCGCTGCAAAAGCATCTGCGTGACGGGTGGTCCATCTACAACGCCGAATTGGGCGACTACATCACCCCGGTCCCCCCACAGATGCGGACTGGTGAATCGTGGTACAGGGGCACGGCCGACGCCATCTACCAGAACCTCTACCTGCTGGAGCGAAGCGGTGCGGAGTACGTGCTGATTCTTTCGGGCGATCACATTTACCGGATGGACTATGCCGCGATCCTGCAGCACCACCGCGATTCAGGAGCCGAGTTGACCGTCGCGTGTCTGACGGTCGATCTCGAACAGGCCAAGTCCTTCGGGGTGATGACGGTGGATGAGGAGGACCGGATTGTTTCCTTTCAGGAAAAGCCGGAACGACCACAGAGCATGCCAGGAGACTCGGAACACGCGCTTGCATCCATGGGCGTCTACGTATTTTCGATGAAAATGCTGGCCGAGCTCCTGCACGAGGATCACGGCGGCGACTCGACCCACGATTTCGGCGCGGACATTCTCCCCTCGACGGTGGGCCGGCACCGGGTCACGGCCTATCGCTTTGGCGGCACGAGCGGGCGGGTCACGGCCGATCGTTATTGGCGGGACGTGGGAACAATCGATGCGTACTACGAAGCAAACATGGACCTCCTGCGGCCTGTGCCGGCGATGGACCTGTATCAAGGGGACTGGCCGATCCGAACCTACGAGGGACAGCATCCTCCGGCTCGCAGCGTGCCCGGCAGCTCGGGGCGGGAGGCGGAAATTGTCAACTGCATGCTCGCTTCGGGCACTCTGATCGTCGGGGGAACCGTTCGACACGCCATCTTATTCCCGAACGTTCGCGTTGAAGAGGGCGCCATGATCGACAACTCGCTCCTCTTCCAGAATGTCACCGTCGGGGAGGGAGCCGAACTGCGGCGCTGCATTATCGATAAACACGTGGTGGTTCCCGCGGGCGAGAGGATCGGCTTCGACCTGCAGCGCGATGCGGAGCGCTTTACCGTCTCCGATCACGGCATCGTCGTCGTCTGCAAAGGGTATCGGTTTGACTAAGTTGGCCTGTCCCGCTGAACAAGCACCAGACTCCGGAGCGCGGCGCCCGGACGCCACCCCAGCGCGGGTGCCGCGCCGGGGACCCCGGACGCCACGGCGCGACGACCGAGCATACCGGGAGCAGGTAAGGGAGGAGCCACGCCGCCAGCCGGGATGCCCCGCCCGGAAGCTGGTAGTTGTTCAACGGATACAGGCGACTATGTCGATGCGACCGTCGCGCTGTCAGCGAGAAGCGGCCTGTGCCACCGGCGCCGCGGGAGTTTCCCGAAAGTCCTCCGGGTTCTCCAGACGGCGCGGTGAGTCGCTGACCCGTCGTTGCGGCATGAGAAGCAGATTGCGTGTATTGGCGGTGCTTCTGATGGTGCGCTGGACAACGCGTCCGCCCAGCCACCAAAGCGTCACGCTCTGACCCAGAGCCATCGTCGTGAGCGCATAGTAGGTGAGGGTGACCAGTGCGCAGGTCAGCGAGAAGTTTGTCGCGAGGAGCCGCGTGGAAACCGCTGCGATGGTGAAGATTCCGCACAGGTCCAGACCCACCGCGAATGCACGCTTGCCGATGGCCCTGAAGTCCCAGCGTCGATCTGCCGCCAGCGTCAGTCGCAGGCCGTCGTCAGGAATGATCGCACTGGGTGCCTGAGCAGGAACCGCGTCGTTCCCGGACAGCCGGAGGAACTCGCTGATCAAGGGTTCGGGAGACAAACCAACGGCGACCGCATAGGCGCGAAGATGGGCGCGTCCGAAAAGCCCGCCGGGCCAATCCTCGATGTCGCCGCGCTCGAGGCCTGCCAGCAAGGCGAGCGGAACTTTCGTGGCCTCGGCGATCGCCTGCAGCTTGAGGCCGCGACGCTCCCGTTCATCTCGCAAATGCCGGCCGAACTCGCGATACGTGATATTCAAGAGTTGTGTCGATGGTCGATCAGCCATCGCGGGCTGACCGCGCCGAGTGAGTAGAGCACAAGTGCAGTCGGTTGGCGCCGCCGCCAACCCTTCGCCACGCTTAACAGAAACAGGGAGATGACGATCAGGACGCCGACGGCCGCGCTGATTGTCAGCATGAGACGCTAACCATACGCCGCTGTGCCGTTCTGTGCAACATTTTTTGATCGAGCCAAGTTTACGGACGTGGCGGGTAGCGTCCACGCGCCAGGCGCGCGCACGACGCGAATCCGGCTGGTCGATGCTCTGGCGTGCCGTGTTCACGCTGAAGAGCCGCTGGAGGCTGGCGCGTCAGGCCTCTGCCTCACGACATGAGTCGAATCAGGCTCCACATCAGCACGACGTGTACGGCCCAAAGCGCGATCGCAAACGGGACTTGCGCGCGTATCACCCCGTAGTCGCTCTTCATTCCGAGCAGCGCGACCGGCACAAGATTGAAGTTCGCGGCCATCGGGGTCATCAGCGTGCCAGTTGCGCCCGCGCTGAGCGTGAGAACCGCAACCGCAGCGGGATCGGCCCCGAATGGACGGATGATCAGCGGGACGAGGACCCCGGCCGCGATAACCGGAAACGCCGCGAATGCGTTGCCGAGCACCATGGTCAGCACGGTCATGCTGAGGCAGTTCGCAAGCACGAAGAGGAACAGGTGTTCGGTGGGCACCAGCCGCACGATGCCGCCCGCGATGAAGTCGCCCACCTTCGCCGCGGCGAGGATGACACCCAGTGACGCGAGGAGCTGCGGCAGGATATTGGCGGAGCCCATCAGTTCGTTGAGGCGCCGCCCTTCTCCCATCAGCGCACGGCCCGTGGATCGTGTGAGCCTCACGGCGA
Organism: uncultured Acidobacteriota bacterium; assembly: GCA_963814975.1. Lineage (GTDB taxonomy): Bacteria > Acidobacteriota > Vicinamibacteria > Vicinamibacterales > CAVVIG01 > CAVUXJ01. The sequence goes on from CAWFFB010000026.1 coordinate 184,933, forward strand.
TCGCCATCGCCAGCACGCTGCCGTAACCCAGTCCGATGATAGCGCCGCGGTTTGCATCGAGGCCCAGTACGCGAAACATGATCGCGAACACGAAGGTGACAGTCGGAATGGCCAGCACGGGCAGGAAGATCCGGTCGCCCAGCTCGCGTGCGTGGCGTGCCTGCTCCGCCTTCCGGTCCGGCATCGGTCCATGGCTCACCTGTCCTGATCCGTCGAGCACGACCATCGCGATCACGAGCACGCCTGTGACCCAGTGAGGCACCATGTCACCGGCGCCGAAGAAGATGACGCCGAGAATCAGCCAGAAAGCTCCGGTGCCCCAGCGGCGCGGGTGGGCCCGGTCAGCACCGGTCAGGATCGCGAAGCAGATCAGCACCAGCCCGGTGATCAGATAGACAGCGCCGAGGCTGAAAATGAGACCGCCGACGGATCTCATCAGCCCTTGCGCCCTCTCTCGCGGCGATCCAGCAGCAGGAACTGGATGGCCCCGAGAAATACCGAGCTCAAGACGATGGGCGTGGTGAAGAAAATCATCCGCCACAGGCTGACGTCGTAACCCAGGCCCTTGAGGGTGCCGTAGACCAGCAGGATTCCAGGCTGCACAGGCGAAAGGTTCTGCCCGTAGAAATTGCCGTAGTTCTCCGCAGCTGCGTCGGTCGCCTTGATTTCCTCGAGCCGCTTCTCGTCGAGGGCCTCGCCGGACTCGGCCGCCGCCGCGCCGAGTGACATCGGAAAGAGCAAGGGACGGACGAAGGCGGCGTGCCCATTCAGTCTGATGCCCAGCGCTCCGACCAGCACCCGGAAGAGTTGGTAAGCGATCAGCAGCCGGCCGACGGTCGCAACACGGACTCGTCGAATCACGGACGCAGCCGCGCTCCTGCAGACCGAACCGCTCGGACAGCGCGATTGCGGGGAACGTGATGATGAAGAGCGAGACGAGCCGGGTTTCGTTGAAGGTTCGCCCGAGCATGTTGACGATGCCTTCCGCCGCTGGTGTGCCTCCGCTGTCCGAGAGCTCGGGTGCATAGATCGGCATGCCGGCGAGCAGGCCGGTGACCACGGCCGCCGCGACGACCACCACTGTCGGGCGTAGCCGGAGTAGCAGGCCGATCACCAGGATCAGGAGCCCCAGCAGCCTTAGCGATTCAGGCACCGTCGGCCGTGGGGCCTTTTTCACCCATCGTCGCGTCGTTCATCATGCGGGATCGCCGATGCGCACTTCGGCCTGCACGATCTTCCCTATCTGGACCGACCATGGGGGACACCTCTTCCGCAGGCCTGCTTATACCAATCGATCGCCTGCGCGGCATTGTAAGAGGGCGAGCTGCGGCGTCACCGCATGGTACCCTTCGGGGACCGCGCTCGTCGCTTTCGCTATTTGCGAACTCCTTTGAGATCACGGGCCTGCCATTGTGTCGTGACGTCGGCGCCACGGCAAGCCGATGATTTATCCGACGGGCTCAACTTCTGAGCGATGGCACAGTGACCAGCCGCGCCCCTCGTGGGTCAGAGTACTGGGCTCCGCCGCTACGCCTTGTAGACCTCCTGTGGACCGCTCAATCGAGGCGATGACCGTCGCAGTCTGAGGCTGCCTCTGCCCCCCGGAAAGAATGTCTAGCCAGATTGAGGTATTGCACAGGCCCGGGCGACAATTCCTCACCTTTGGGCCCCAAGAGGGCCATGTCGTTGTAAACTCGCACGAGAGGCCTCGCATGAATAGATCGCAGTTCGGTAGTCGTGTTCCGGGCGCCGGGATCAGCGCGATAGCGGTACTTCTCCTTCAGGTATTGGTCCAGCCGGCAATGGCCCAGCAGGCCAATACACCCGCCCCGTCGGCCGTGACATTCGCCAAGGACGTCGCGCCCATCCTTCAGAAACGCTGTCAAGAGTGCCATCGGCCGGGCTCGATTGGTCCCATGTCGCTCAGGAGCTACGAGGAAGTCCGCCCCTGGGTTCGAGCGATCAAGCGGAGGGTCGCCGATCGGGAAATGCCGCCCTACCGCTACGACAAGGTCGGCATCCAGCATCTGAAGAACGACATGCGCCTGAGCGACGCGGACATCCAGACGATCGTGCGCTGGGTGGACAGCGGGGCCCCCCCGGGCGATGTTGCCGATCTTCCCGCGCCTGTGCAGTTTCCCGATCGCGCCAGGTGGGCGTACGCGGACCAGTTCGGTCCGCCAGATCTTGTCGTACGGACCAAGCCATACACCCTTCCGGCCCAGGGTCAGGATCGGTGGTGGCAGCCGATTGTGCCCGTCGGCACCACAGCGGACCGCTGCATACGGGCCGTCTCCGTCAAGCCATCACAAAAGGGCCGCGCCGGAGCGCACCACGCTAACAGCGACCTCCTGGTCCCTGACGAACAGACAGGGCAATACGTCCTGCTCGAACGGCTTTCCGAGTACGCGTCCGGAAAGACGGGCGAGGTTGTGCCGGCAGATGGCTGCCGGACACTTCCGGCCAACGCGATGGTCAAATGGGACGTCCACTACTGGCCGTTTGGCGAGGAAGTCAAGGACGACGTCGTCGAGCTCGGCATCTGGCTTTACCCCGAGGACCACAAGCAGAAGGCGAAGTACAAGCAGGATCTCAAGCTCTACACGTTGCTGATGAAGGGTCGCGAGCTCGAGATTCCGCCGCACGGCACCGCCATGACCCAGGGGTTCCATTCCTTCAAGACCCCGGTCCGTATCGACAGCTTCCAGCCGCACGGCCACACGCGCCTCGTGGGGATGACGGCCGAAGTCTTCTACCCTGAGACTGGCAGGCTGGAGATGCTCAGTTCTGTCTCCAACTGGACCAACCAGTGGCATACCAGTCACGTGTATGAAGACGATTACGCACCGCTCATCCCCAAGGGAGCGGTTCTCGTGCTGACGGGGTATTACGACAACACGGCGAAGAACAAGGGCAACCCCGACCCTGACCAATGGGTGGGCGGTGGAAGCCGCACGTCGGACGAGATGTCGCATGCCTGGATCACGGTCACGCACTTGGACGACGAGGGCTACAAGCAGATTGCGGCCGAGCGGGAGCGTCGCGTGCAGACGAAGAAGGCCACGGCGAGCCAGCAGCAGTAGGTCTGGAGCGGAGAGTTTGGTGCCATCGAAGGAGCCTCTCGAAACGTCGAGAGGCTCTTTCGCTTTTGTGAGTCTCGTTTGGTTTTCGAGGAGGCATCAGGTGCGTGTACGGTGGATGGTCGGCGGTCTCGTGGTCATGTTCATCAGCTCGCCGGTGCTCGAGGCGCAGCTTCCGCGACCGCTTGGTCCGGTGCCCGAGCATGCGCGGGTCGCACCGTTCTTCGACGGTTGGTACGCCAATCCGGACGGCACGATCAGCCTTTCGTTCGGCTACTCTAATCTGAACCAAACGACAGTCGAGATCCCACTGGGGCCGAACAACGTCATCACACCGAAGGAGTACGACGGACGCCAACCGACATCTTTCCCGGTCGGCCGCCGCCTCGTTACGGCCACTGGCGGGGGCGCGCCCGGTGGCGCCAACAATTACGCTCGACCGAGAGGCGTGTTCACCGTCACGATCCCGGCGACGTACAAGGGGGATGTCGTCTGGACGTTGAGCTACCAGGGCCAGACCTGGTCAGTTCCGGGGCGGGCGAGGTCCACCCCCTATCAGCTCGGCTGGCCGATGGCGATGGGGTCGGTGCCGCCCCAACTTCGCTTCCAGCAAGGCGGGCCTGCCGGTCGGGGTCCCACCGGAATCCAGGGACCTGCCCTGGGAGTCAAGGTCGGAGCGCCCCTCCCATTGGAAGTGTGGCTGACCGACGACGCGGTTCACGAGAAAGAGCCCGTTGTGGTCAAGCGTCAGGTGATGCCAAGCATGAACGTGATGTGGATCAAGCATAGCGGGCCGGCGGCGCCCGTGGTCTTCAGCACGCCGGAAGAGGCGGTGGCGGATCCGCAGGGCAGAGCGACCACGACCGCGACCTTCAGCGAACCCGGGGAGTACATCATCCGAGTGCGCGGCGATACCCACGGAAATGTCGACAGCTCCGATGCAGACCAGTGTTGCTGGACGAACGGCTACTGGAAGGTTCTGGTGACGCGATAGTGGCCATACTCGATCCTTCCACTGGGAGGGGCAAGGGGTTGCGGAGTGTCGCGGCCCTTCTGCTGGTTCTTCTGTCGCCCTTTGCCGCGCCGCCGAAGCGGAGTCAAGTATCAGCGGCTGCCGCCGCCGAGCGCGTGGTCGCGTCTTTCAGCCGCGAATGGCCCGATCTGTACATGCGACTCGTCGGCTTGGAACGTGCGCACGGCGTGCTCTACGGCGCGCTGCTACAAGGGCGGGGGAAGGTGAAGGAGGCGGATGTCTATCGGCTCATGACGCAGCGTATTGCGGCGGGCGCGACAACCTCGCGCTCCGATCCCGAGGCAGAGCAGGGGTACGCCGCGCTCGGTGTGCGAGCAGCCGAGGTCATCGGCAGAACGCACGTGTTCCATCGAGAGGTGCTGGCGATCTTCGCGGGTATGGACGCATCGGGGCGAGAGCGTGCGCTTGACGAAGCAGTCGGACGATACCTGAGTCGTCCGGAGGTGTCGCTTCCGGACGTGCCGAAGGACATGACCATCCTCTATGACCACCCGTACACCTCATTCGTCGTGGAGGGCTTCAACGTACGGCGCATGCAGCCGTATCCGAATCTGACTGGCTTCGTCTGGGCCTCGCACTGGTTCCAATTGGCGGTCCAGGAACCGTTGGAGGTCACTGCCGACTCAACCGAGCGTCTTGAGGGCCTGAAGATCGTGACGGAACGATTTCAGCGAAAGCTCTCTAACGGGAAGCCGCCGGATGCTTATCCCACGGAGCTCCCGCTCGCTCCTTCCATTGCCCCAGGCCTCGTCTCGACCCACCTGCGTGCCGCGGCCATCATCGACAACCTGAACATGATGCACGACGTGCTTGCGGACATCTTGGTTCATCCGAAGGTCGGGAATGTCCGTGCCGCCATCGACGAGGTGATCGCCCAGTTCACCGACCGCAATTATCGTGTCATCGAGGTGGACGACTGGGTTACGATGGCGCTCCGCCACAGCATCTTTGCGCAGGGCGGTCCCGCCCTGGGGACCATGGCACAGACGGACCGGAACAGCTCTGGACACTTCCAGCACGCCCGCGGGGCACGGTCGATTCCCCCGGGTGGGATGCGGTAGGGAACGTCAAGCCACTTGCCCAGGGCCGGCCATTACTCCCGGCACCTGCAGCGGCCCGTACGAGATCCTCTCCGCGCATCGGCGCAAGCGGGATGGCGAAGTCTACGAAGTGCGCGACACGAAACTGGATCGCCGCGACGTCGCCATTGCGTCGGCTCCGTCACCGAAATCTCTCCGGTCCAGGTCAGCGAGAGTGTGTCGGTCCACTGTGCAGAGACGTCCGAAAACATGAGAAATCTGGACGGTTGGAGGCGATTGGCTGCCCGATGATGTGCGGAGGCCTGAGATGAGAGTGATCAGCGTTGTTCTCGCCGGACTGGTTGCCAGCGTGTCCCCTGCGATCGGCGACGTCATGCTCATGAATCGGATCGGTCCGTCGGCGTCGGTGCTCTACATCGCACATGCTGACGGAAGCCGAGAGCGTCCGCTTCTGTCCGCGTCCGGGTTCGACTACAACGCGTCCTTCTCCGTGGACGCCACGTGGGTCGTGTTCACATCCGAACGCAACGGATTCGGCCAGAGCGATATTTACCGGGTTCGTCCGGGCGGCACCGGATTGGAACGCCTGACGGACAGCCCGGCGATGGACGACCAGGCGGCCCTGTCGCCAGACGGAACGCAACTGGCGTTTGTCTCCACGCGCGACACGCGCAAGGCCAACATCTGGATCCTCGATCTGGCCACTCGTCAACTCCGGAATCTGACCGGCGGACCAGACGTGCAGGGAGCGCCAGACAAGCCCGGCGGCTTCTTCCGCCCGGCCTGGTCGCCCGACGGGAGGTGGATCGCCTTCTCCTCGGATCGCAACACCGAGTGGAGAGGGCACAACAACGGCCGTGGATGGGAGCACATCCAGGAACTCGGTATCTACGTGATCCAGCCCGACGGGCGTGGGCTTCGCAGACTGAGTCGGCCGGGCGTGTCGGCGGGCGCTCCGAAATGGTCGCCGGATGGGACGCGCGTCGTGTTCTACGAGGTTCCGGTGGAGCTGACGTTCGCGGCGCGCATGCCGTTTGCCGCGGTGGTGTCATCGCAGATCGTTTCCATCGATGTCGCCACCGGCATGAGAACCGAACACACGGCGGGGCCTGGGTTGAAGGTGATGCCGCAGTTCGTCGCTCGAGATCGCATCGGGTATCTGGTCAAGGCCGGACCGAAGGAAGGGCTGGCGTACACCGGCAGCCCGATCGAAGCGCCAGGCCGAATGCGCTCGCCCGCGTGGTCGCCGGACGGCCGTCAGGTGATCTATCAGAGGGAGGACTTCACGCCGCGTCCCCAAAACCAGCGTCTCTACAGCTGGGATCCCAACCACGAATACCGGTACACGGATGTGTTTCCGAGCTTCTCGCGAGACGGCATGCTGATGGTGACCGACTTCGAATCGAAGCTCGCCAATCCGGCCTCGTCGATTTCCATCATGGCCGCCGACGGATCGAACAGGCGTCGGGTATTCTCGGATTTCAGCGGCACGGCGTACTCGCCGGCCTGGTCGCCAGACGGGCAATGGTTGGTGTTCGGGTTCGGCGGGTTCCTCAACACGCGTGACAGCAAGCCGGGAAAGATCGTCAGGGTTCGCGCTGATGGCTCACGCGCCGAGGATCTCACCGAGGGTTCGCCCAATGCCGGGTTCCCGAGCTGGTCGGCCGATGGGAAGCGGATCGTGTACCGCGTGTGGGGAGGGGAGCAGCGCGGTCTGCGCATCCTCGATCTCGGGGACCGTTCGGTGAAGGTGCTCACCAACGAGTACGATAACGTTCCGTTCTGGGCGCCCGACGATGACCGCATCGTGTTTACGCGAAGGCACAACGGTGACTTCGAGTTGTTCACGATCCGGTCCGACGGCTCTGGGCTCCGTCAGGTCACACACTCCCCCGGCAACGACGCGCACGCCGTCTGGAGTGATGATGGTCAATACTTGATGTGGAGCAGTTCGCGATACGGCTTCAAGGACGAGGCCGCGTCGTACGACAATTGCCCACAACCCTACGCGGCCATCTTCATCATGAAGGCTGACGGCACCGGGTTGCGGCAGCTCACCGACAGCCGCTGGGAGGACGCGATGCCGCGGTTCGTGCCGCGAACGGCACGGCCTTAGTACTTGGGTCTCGATGCGCTTTGGCAAGGAGGATGTCGATGGACGCCATCGTCACGGAACTGGTGAGTCGGTTCGAGCCCGGCGGGCTCCACTGTGAAGCCGAAGTCCTCGCGTCAGGGAGATCGACACGACACGTGCTCTTTCGACGCGCTGCGCTGGCGTGAGTCAGTATCCGATGGTGACGCTGCAGACTCTCCTGGGCATCGAGCTCCCGATCATTCAAGCACCCATGGCCGGTGTCCAGGACAGCCGCCTGGCCGTTGCGGTTTCGAACGCGGGGGGCCTCGGCTCGCTTCCCTGCGCGATGCTCAGCCCCGACGCCATGCGCAAGGAGCTGGCGCACCTCGCGATCCACACAACAAGGCCGTACAACGTCAACTTCTTCTGCCACACGCCGCCGAGGGCGAACGCCGAACGCGAAGCCGAGTGGCGGGCGGTGCTGGCGCCGTATTATCGAGAGTGCCAGCTTGACGTGGCGGCCATCCCTTCCGGCGTCTTGCGCACACCCTTCAGCATCGAGGCCGCCGAGGTGCTCGACGACTTCAACCCGGCCGTTGTGAGCTTTCATTTCGGGCTGCCCTCGGCGGATCTGATTGCGCGGGTGCGAGCTGGCGGCTCGAAGATTTTCTCGTCGGCAACTACCGTAGACGAGGCGCGATGGCTCGAAGCGCACGGGGTTGATGCGATCATCGCGCAGGGTTTGGAGGCTGGCGGACATCGCGGCATGTTCTTGTCCGACGATTTGAGCACGCAGGTCGGAACCTTCGCGCTGCTCCCGCAAATCGTGCAGGCGGTCGACCTCCCGGTGGTGGCCGCCGGCGGGATCGCGGACGCGAAAGGCGTCGAGGCGGCGATGGCGCTTGGCGCGGCCGGCGTCCAGGTCGGAACGGCCTACCTCCTGTGTCCGGAAGCCACGACCACTGCCGTGCACAGGGCGGCGCTCAAGAGCGACGCCGCCCGTCACACCGCAGTCACCAATCTCTTCACCGGCCGGCCGGCGCGGAGCATTGTGAACCGCATCATGCGGGAGCTCGGGCCAGTCAGCAAGCGGGTGCCCGACTTTCCGCTGGCGATATTGGCGCTGGTTTCGTTGCGCGCGAAGGCGGAAGCGCAGGGCCGCGATGATTTCTCGCCGTTGTGGTCGGGTCAGAATGCCAGCGGGTGTCGGGAGATTCCGGCCGCGGATCTCACGCGCGACCTGGCGCAACGGTACCTTGATCGGTCGCGACAGGCCGCTAAGGACAATCGGGGAGGAGCGCCTCATGGATGAACTCACGGTTCTACCGCCAACCGACGGTTCCACGTCGCGCCTGAATTCTCTCGTGGCATGGACCCAATTCATCTACGGCCTGCACGCGCTGAGCCTGATCACCGGGATCATCGGCGCCGCCACGGTCGTCGGCGCTTTTCTTACCGGCTGGCCCTCGATCATCGCCGTCATCCTGAATTATGTGAAGCGCAGCGAGGCGCGAGGCACCTGGCTGGAGTCGCATTTCCGGTGGCAGATTCGTACGTTCTGGTTCGGCCTGCTGTGGGTCTCGCTTTGTTTCTTCTTTGTCGTCGCCACCTTGGGCATCGGCCTGCTGATCGCATGGTTGCCATTCAGCCTCGTCGGCGTCTGGTTCATCTATCGGATCGTCCGCGGCTGGCTGGCATTAAGGGATCGCCGCCCGATGTATCGATAGATCGGACCCTTCCTCTCAACCTTCGGTGAGGTATCACGATGGCCAGGACTCCGCTGCTGAAGGCACTTCGCTGTCTGTTCCATGACGCCCGCACCGCAAGGGCCAACAGCTTGTCGCTGGCGGCACTGCACGAGCTTCGAGCCGCGCACACCGACGGCGTCGAGGCACGCGGTATCTCTCGTCGCAGCTTCCTCGCGAGCGCGGGTGCCGCCGCGGCCGCGACCCTCGTCCCGCGATTGTCGTTCGCGTCTGGCGATCCCACGATTGTCATCGTGGGCGCCGGCATTGCCGGCTTGAATTGCGCGCTCGAACTCGCCGATCTCGGCATCGGCAGCATCGTGTACGAAGCCTCGGGCCGCATCGGCGGCCGCATGTTCAGCAACACCGGCTACTGGAACGCGAACCAGATCACGGAGTGGTGCGGTGAACTGATCGACACCGGCCATACGACGATCCGTAGGCTGGCGAAACGCTTCGACCTGCCGCTCGACAACCTGCTTGCCGCTCAACCCCACCGGTCCGATGACATCTACCACTTCTTCGGAGGCTACTATCCGAAGCGTCAGGCGGATCGGGATTTCCTCGCCGTGTCCGACACGATCGCGGCCGACGCCGAGGCGGCCGGCTTTCCGACGACGTTTGATTCGAACACGGCGGCCGGACGGGCGCTCGATCGGATGAGCCTCCACGACTACATCGAGCGGCGTATTCCCGGGGGGCATCGCTCGCCCCTGGGGATGCTGCTCGACGTCGCGTACGTCATCGAGTACGGCGCCGATTCGACCGAGCAGTCGGCTCTCAACCTGGTGTTCCTGCTCGGTTTTCAGCCTGCTGCCAACTCGTTGTCGATCTTCGGCGAGTCCGATGAGAAGTTTCACATCCGCGGCGGAAATCAGCAGTTGCCTGAAGCCATTGCCCGCTACCTTGGCGGCGACCTCGTCAAGTCGGGGCAGCGCCTGGTGAGGATCAGGGAAACCGCGAACGGCCGGTACAGGGTCACCTTCGACCGCCCCAGCGGCTCGACCGACGTGGTCGCAGACTTCGTGGTCCTGGCGCTTCCGTTTGCGGGATCCGAACGAGCTCGATATTTCCGGGGCGGGCTTCAACGCCCTCAAGCACCGAGCGATCGCCGAACAGGGCCGCGGTCACAACGGCAAGCTGCATCTTCAGTTCGCTCGGCGTGACTGGCTCGGTGCCGGGTCGTGGCCCGGCGTGTCCAACGGCTCGAGCTATGCGGACACCGGCTACCAGGTCGGCTGGGAAGCGACGCGCGCCCAAAGCGGCAATCCGGGTATCTTGGTCTTCTACTCGGGCGGATCGACGGCCGACGCGGCGGTCACCAATCAAGCGTTCGCCAATGCCGGCAACGGGGGAGTGCGAGCCGACGCAGCCATCGCACAGTCACAGGTCGCGTCGGTGTATCCCGGGCTCTCGTGGAATGGCAAGGCGACGCAGTCTCTCCTGCACAAGAGTCCGCTGTTCCGGGCCTCGTACTCGTTCTACAAAGTCGGTCAATACACGGCGTTCGGCGGCTACGAACGAGCGCGGCAGGGCGGTGTGCTGTTCTGCGGCGAGCACACCTCTATCGACTTCCAGGGGTTCATGGAAGGCGCGGCATCCGAGGGCCGGCGCGCAGGCAGGCAGCTGGCGAGGATGCTCGGCAGAGACTGACGGCTGCGGCTCAGGATTTTTCCTGGCACCGCAGCCCTTGTCTCACGGCCACGCCAACCTTCTGTAGGCTTCAGGCCGATCTCTTCTTCACCGGTACCGGGACGCCCGCGATCTTCACATTCACCGAGAACACCGTGCTTCTGCTGGTGAAATAGAGCGTCTTCCAATCCTCGCCGCCAAACGCGAGATTGGTCGTCGCGGGGTGGCCATGGACAATCCGTCCGAGTTTCTTGCCCTTCGAGTCGAGGATGTAGAGGCCGCCTCCGCCACCGCTGTAGAGGTTGCCTGCGGTGTCCACCTTGATGCCGTCGGGCACGCCGGGCTCGGGGCCGCCCAAGTCGGCGAAGATCCGACTGGTTTCCTTGGCGACCGTGCCGTTGGGCAGCATGTCGTAGGCGCGCACGTGACGGCGCCGCGAGTCGGCGACGTAGAGAATGTTTTCATCGTGCGAGAAGGCGAGGCCGTTGGGCCGGACCATGTCGTCGACGATGAGCGACATGGAGCCGAGATCGGCCGACACGCGATAGACGCCCGAGATCGTCACGTCCCACTGCTCGGGAGCCGCCGTGCCGCCCGGGTCGGTGAAATAGATCGAGCCGTCGGACTTCACCACCACGTCGTTCGGCCGCAGCAGGCGCTTGCCCTGGAAGCTGTTGGCGATGACGGTGAGGCTGCCGTCGGGCTCGTAGCGTGTCACGCGTCTCGTCAGGTGCTCGGCGGAGATGAGGCGGCCCTGCAGATCGCGGGTGATGCCGTTGGCCTCGTTGGTCTTCTCCATCGCGACGCTGGCGCTCTGGCCAGGCGTGTATTTCATCCGTCGCGCGGTCTGGATGTCGTTGAACAGGAGATAGCGGCCTTCCGCCCACCACAGCGGCCCTTCGGCAGGACCGATGTCCCCGCCAAAACCGCTGGCGAGCTCGCGGATCGGTTCGCTCGTGCCGATGATGCGGTCGAGCTCAGGCGCCATCGACTCGATCTTTCTCGCGTGTTGGGCCAAGATCTCGCGGATGCCGCCCGTCACGGCGAGGCCGCCGAACGCACCTGCCATTGCCAGCATGTCCCGACGTGAAAAGAAGCTAGAAGCGCGCATCGATCCCTCCTTGCAGTATCGCATCCGATGATGTACGAGCCGGCACTTCGGCGTCGAGTGTTCCCTTCCGCAACACGTTGCAAATGTAGTGTGGACCTCTAGGTCCGCCCCCGCCCGGCCTGCACTCCATCTCCTTTTGCAGCGTGCTCTCGACGAGGATAGCGGTTTAGCGACGTACTACCACGCCACCATCGCGTCTTCGAAAAGCGCGGCCAGTTCGTCCGGCCCAGCCGGTCGTGGCGACAGCTTCGTCACGCGGTGCTGCGGCAGCGTCCCCTCGACGAGGCCGGAGATGTCAGCCGAGGTATAGCCGACGGCCTTCAACCCGTTGGGCACACCGAGCCGCTCCATGAACCAGGTGAGGCGGTCCGCGAGAATCGTTCCGGCGTCGGCCTCCTTCGCACCAGTCACATCGACGCCAAGCGCCTCGGCGGCCTGCAGATGTCGCGCGGGACTGGCGGCCGCCGTGAAACGGAAGACGGCCGGCGCATTGAGGATCACCGAGACCCCGTGTGGGACGAGCGGGTGATCGCCGGGATAGCCGGGCGCGTGGTAATTCTTCACATGACCCGACACGGGGTACGACATGCCGTGCGGGAGGTGCACGCCCGCATTGCCGAATCCCATGCCCGCATACGACGCCGCCAGAATCATCTGCGCGCGCGCATCATCGTCGGACGGATCCTCGACTGACCGCACGAGGCACTGCGTGACGATTCGCAGCGCCTGAAGCGCCCAGATGTCACTGATCGGATTCGACCCCTGGTAGGCCGGACGCAAGGCCGGACGCTCGGGGCGCGGACGCGACGTATAGGGCGCCGCCGTGAACGACTCGATGGCATGGCTCAGGATGTCGAGCCCGCTGGACGCCGCCACCTGCGGCGGCATCGTGCGTGTGTTGTCCGGATCCAGCACGCCCAGCGTCGGCTTGAGCCGGCGGCTTGCAATGCCGGTCTTCGCGTGCATCTCGGTGAGATCGAAAATGCTGACTCCGGTCGTCTCGCTGCCGGTTCCGGCAGTCGTGGGGATCGCGATGAGCGGCTTGAGCGGGCCCGGCACGGGCATCGCTTTCCCAATCGGCGCGTTGACGTAGTCGAGGAAATCCACCGGCGGATAGGTCGTGTAGAGGTTCACTGCCTTGGCCGTGTCGATCACCGAGCCTCCGCCGACGGCCACGATACCGTCGACCGGGTGTCCCTCGGCGAATTGAATCGCGTCACGGAACGACACATCGGTGGGCTCGACGCGCACGCGGTCGTACAGCACCGCCTCCACGCCGGCCGCGTCGAGCGCGGCGAGCACCGTCTGCACCGGTGCGAGCCGCATCAGGTTGGGATCGGTGACGACCAGCGCCCTGCGGACGCCGAGATCGACGAGGTCCATCCCGACTTCCCTCGTCACGCCGGCGCCGAAGCGCACGCTGGAGGCGGCCATTTCAAAGGCGATCTCACGCATCACTTGGTCCGAATCCGGCATCGATCCTCCGATACGGCACGTCACGAGGCTGTGAAGAAATTGCTGTAGTGCAGGCGATTTCTTCGCAGGCTCTCAACTTCTCCTAGACGAAATGACGTTCAAAGGCCTCGCTGACGGCCTGCGGTGCCTCCTCCGCAAGATAGTGGCCGGTATCGAGGGGACCGCCGGTCACTTCCCTCGCGGCTTCGCGCCAGATCGACAGCAGGTCGCCGCCATAGAATCTTCCCGTGTGGCTGCGGCGCCCCCACATGACCAGCGTCGGTGCGGCGATCGTGCGCCCGGCCCGGCGATCCGCCTCGTCATGCTCGAGATCGATCCCGGCGGCCGCGCGATAGTCCTCGCAGGATCCGTGAATCGTCTTCGGTGTGAAGCAGCGGACGTATTCGGCGACAGCCCGATCATCGAAGAACGCGGGCTTTCCTGATCGGCCGAGATGCCGCGACACGAATTCGCGGGCCGGAATCGCGGCGATCATCCGCTCGAACATTTCATCCGGTTGCGCCATGAAGGACCAGTGCCAGGAGTTGAGGGCCCACTCGCGCGAGGCGTGGTCCCACACGTACCGCGTGGGCAGGATGTCCAGCAGCGCGAGCTTGCGTACGCGATCCGGATGGTCGAGCGCCAATCGGTGCGCGGTGCGCGCGCCGCGGTCGTGACCGGCCAGGAAGAAACGATCGTGACCGAGCGCGGCCATCACGTCGACCTGATCCTGAGCCATGGTGCGGAACGAGTAGTTGACGTGCTCGGCGCCGCCATCGGTGGGGCCGACACTGTCGCCATAGCCGCGGAGGTCGGTCGCGACGACGTGGAATCGACTGGCCAGCGAACCGGCGACCTTGTGCCAGCAGGTGAGCGTCTGCGGGTTGCCATGCAGCAACAGGAGTGGCGGGCCCTTGCCACCGTGCCGGAGGAAGATATCCGCGCCTTTGGTGCGAACCCACCTGGCTTCGAAGCCCTTGAACAGGCCGCTGTCGGGCGGGAGCTGGCGCGTCGTGGATGCCGGCGTCGCCGTTTGCGCGAGGACGTCAGGGGTTGCCGACACGTGCTGAGCACCGAATCCTGCCGCCGTGGCGGCCATGAACTGCCTGCGATTCATCGTCACGGTATCACCCCTCGGTCGGTTGGTCGCGCGACTTCGCCGACGCCGATGATTGAAGCCCGATTCACCATGCTGCAGTTCCGCCTTCGTGCGGAAAGAGGTCCGTCCAAAAGTCGGACACTACTTACGACGAGACGACAAAGCCGGAACCTTACTACCGTAGTGTCCGCCTTCAGAGCCTGTGAGAAATCGCTCCTGAGGTAGTGCGGACCTTCAGGTCCGCCCGACACGGCAGGCCTGAAGGCCTGCACTACAGCGATTTGTTCGCAACTCTTCAGGCGGACCGTCGCTAAGTCCGGCTAAAGCCGGACACTTCGTGCGACGACAAGCCGACCCTCAGCCACGTCACCCGGCAAGACAAGGCCGGAATGGCGCTTTGAACAGCGGCTACAGAGTAACGTGACGCGGGCGCAGGCACAATCGGCAAGGTCGCTCCCGTTGATCCCCTCCTCCGTTCGGGCACCCCGTGCCCGCCGTAGTGCGCGTCAGCGTCTTCGGCACAGGTCCCGCTCGGATGACTCCGGCTTTGTCAGCCATGGGGTGACGACACACCTCTATTATTTCTGTCGGTCTGGCGCGAGTCGGGCTACAGTTCTCCTCATGCGTGTCTTTGCATGCCTGATGGCGCTCGTGGCTGCGCTGCTGATGGCAGCGATGGCGCCTGTCTCAGCTGAAAAAGCGATCGACCTCGATTCGGCGACCATCGCCGATGTCAATGCGGCGTTCAAGGCCGGCACCCTGACCGCTGAAAAGCTGGTGCAGATGTGCCTGGCGCGGATTCAGGCATACGACCGTCAGGGTCCGGCCATCCGCGCGGTGATTGCGATCAATCCGAAAGCGCTCGAGACCGCGCGCGCGCTGGATGCAGAACGCAAGAGCAAAGGGCCGCGGTCGCCGCTGCATGGCATTCCCGTCGTCCTGAAAGACAACTTCGACACCGCCGACATGCCGACCACCGGCGGCTCGGTACTGCTCGAGGGATCCGTGCCGCCCGACGATGCGTTCCTGGTGAAGAAGCTGCGTGCGGCCGGCGTGATCATCATTGCCAAGACCAATCTGTCGGAGTTCGCCTCCGGCGCTGCTCACAGCTCGCTCGGCGGACAGATTCTGAACCCACACAACCTGACGCGCACACCCTCCGGATCCTCCGGCGGTACAGGCGCCGCCATCGCAGCGGCGTACGCAACCGTGGGCCTTGGCAGCGATACCGGCGGGTCGATCCGTGGGCCATCCACGGCCAACGGAATCGTCGGCCTGAAGCCGACGCATGGCCTGCTCAGCCGCGATGGCATCATCCCACTCGCGCTAAGCTTCGACACCGGTGGCCCGATGGCGCGCAGCGTCCACGACGTTGCCGTGGCTCTCGGTGTCATGACGGGCGTCGATCCCGCTGACGCGGCGACGAGGAAGAGCGAAGGCCGCTTCGAAACCGACTACACGAAGTACCTGAAGGCGGACGCCCTGAAGGGCGCTCGCATTGGCATTGCCCGCGACTTCATCGGCCAGGACCCCGATGTGGATTGGGTCGTGGACGCCGCGCTCGACGCCATGCGACGCGAGGGGGCGACGGTGGTGGATGTGCGCTTTCCCAGATGGCTCCTCGACGCAAAAGGTGAGTTCTACAACGCCATCCGGTATCCCGAATTCACGAGGCAGATCGCCGACTATCTCGCCACCATCGGGCCGACCTACCCGAAGAACATCGATCAGTTGATCGAGCGGGCCACGCGCGTGACCACCCT
Source organism: uncultured Acidobacteriota bacterium (assembly GCA_963814975.1). Lineage (GTDB taxonomy): Bacteria > Acidobacteriota > Vicinamibacteria > Vicinamibacterales > CAVVIG01 > CAVUXJ01. Next base: position 200,965 of record CAWFFB010000026.1, read on the forward strand.
GCGTGCGGACGGCGCGGGTCCGAATCCGGGTCGCTGGGGAGTGATGAAGCGCGAATCCGGAAGCGGAACCTTGGACGACTACGGCTACACCTCGGTGCGTGATCACGCCCTGCCGATGGTGCGTGCGGTGGTCGACGGCGTCCTGACATCGCAGAAGCTCGACGCCATCGTCTATCCGACAGCACCGCGCCGGCCCGCGCTCATCGTGGCACCGCCCGAGGTGCCCGGCGGCGGTCCGGGCTCGCCCGCCAACCTTGCCAACCTCACCGGTTTCCCCGACCTGATCGTGCCGGCAGGATTCACAGGCGACGATCTGCCGGTGGGACTGTCATTCTTCGGACCAGCCTTCAGCGAGGCCAAATTGCTCGCGCTCGGCTACAGCTTCGAGCAGGCCACCCGTGCGCGCCGCCTCCCGGTGCACACGCCCAAGCTACAGCGCGAGACTATTACGATTCCATAAGGAGTCGCGTCTGTCGCGAATCGGGGCGCGGCCGTCTTCCTTGTGTCAGCCGACTACGCCCGCTGACGTGTGCGTTGGGCACCGGGCGTTCATGCGGTTTCGAACATCCAACGGCGGGGCGCGTTACGGGCGCGGAACCCGCTTGCCTCCGAGCACGGTCCCGGCCGGAAACAGTCTCTGGCGGCCGGCGCGCTTGTTCTGATAGTTGTCGAGGAATTCGAACGTCCCCTCCCGAAGCTCGAGCAGCGCCACATCGGCCGGCGCGCCGACATTGAGCGTCCCGCGGTCGCGGAAGACCTCGAAGGTGCGTGAGGGATTCACCGTGGAGCACGCGATCACCTGGGAGACCGACATCCCGAATTCCAGGAACTTCGACATGCAATTGGGGAAGTCGATGACGCCGGTTTTCGGGCTGTTCACATTCCAGTCGGTGGAAAACGTATCGGGCCAGAAGCCCGCCTTCATGACGCGCTCGACGATGTCCCACCTCAGATGGCCCGTCTGTCCGTTGCCGACGTCGAACCAGACGCCGCGCCGGCGGGCGGCAAGCACTTCGGGGAGGATGTGGCCGCTGTCGTCGATGATGCTGTTCGGCGGCGGCGCGAACATGTGCGTAACGACATCACCGCGCTTGAGCAGGTCGATGAGCTTGGGCAGCGGCGAGACCGTCTGACCCATGTGGATCATCACCGGCAGATTGAAGGATGAGGCGACTTCCTGCGCGCGACGCAGTACCTCGAAATCGTTCTTGCCGACGACGGTATCCGACAGCCGTGCCTTGACGCCGACGATGAAGTCGCGGTTCTTCGCAATCGCGGCTTTTGCCGCACCGACGTCGGCGCGGGTTATGTCCATCGTGTCGCCTTCGGGCAGGATGCCGGCGCGGCCGATGTTGATCAGTACCCGGCCCTGCTGCGGCGAGGATTTCGCGACCGCAACCGTGTCGCCGATGCGATCGGCCCCCTGGGATCCCGCGTCGATCCACCCCGTCACGCCGTCCGCGAGGCAAAGCCCCGGGCCCGCCTCGGTTCGGGCGGTGTGAGTGTGGATATCGAGGAACCCAGGGACCACGAGCTTGCCGCGTGCATCGATGGTTCCCGCGGCGGCGTCCGTGAGGCTGGCTTCGACCGCCGCGATGCGGTTTCCCGCGATTGCCACGTCGCGGATCGCGTCGAGCCTGATCGAGGGATCGATGACGCGGCCGCCCTTGATGATCAGATCGTAGGTCGCTCCGAGCACGTTCGAAACGCGGGTCAACATCGCAGCGCCCGCCGCGGCTGCGTAGACAAACTGGCGCCTGTTCATCATCGTCATTCCCTCCTGCCTCGTTTCGAGGAGATGTTGTGTTTTTCAAACCGGCATGTCAACAAGCACATTTATCCCCGATTTCATTCCCGTGTCGCCAACGGAGGAGACGGAGCGAACGGGATCACACCAAGCAACGAAGAAACGGAGTCGCCCTGGACCAGGCAGGGCCTCCGTTGCTTCGTTCCTCCGTAGTGGGACCGTTGCCTCCGTCAGCTCCGCTTGCTACGTCGCGGTGCAGCTGGGGTAGTGCCAACTTTCCGGTTCGCACGTCTCGGCACGTCGAATATGGCCGAAAAGTCGCGGATCGCCAAGAAAGGAGTCGTTTACTTCCACGCAACCTATCGTGCAAAATGACCGGGGGTCTGGCCCCTTTGGACAACCCACGAGAGCGCCCTATGCAGCTTTTGAGACACCGGTTGCGGCGGATGTTCGCGCCTTCTCGGATGAGGGGCGCGGCGATCTTCGTGCTCTTCACCACCGGCTGGATCGTCGTCGCTTTCTCGAGCGTTCAGACCTCACCGAAGCGCGAAGAAGGGGAGGCGGCCCCGCAAACGCGACAGGGGCCCCCGGCCATTCCAGCAACGCTTCCCGCGGCGCGGGAGGTCCTCGACAAGTACCTGCATCGCCTGCCATAACCAGACACTCCGTACCGCCGGACTTGCACTCGACAGTCTCGATGTGGCGAAGCCAAGCGCCAATGCGGAGGTGTGGGAGCGAGTGATTGCAAAGCTTCGGGCGGGCTCGATGCCGCCGCCGGGGAGGCCGCGGCCCGAAGCGGCTACCTATCTCAGCGTGGCAAGCGGGTTGGAGGCTGAAATCGACCGGGCGTGGGCGGCCCATCCGAATCCCGGCCGGATCAACGCGGTCCACCGTCTCAATCGCACGGAATACAACAACGCGATTCGCGACCTGTTCGCGCTCGACCTCAACGTGAGGTCGCTGTTGCCGGGGGACGAGACGGCGGACGGCAGCTTCGACAACTTCGCGGACGTCCTCACGATTTCGACGGCCCACCTGGAGCGATACCTGTCGGTGGCGCGTCAGATCACGCGGCTTGCGACGGGTCTGCCTCCCACAAGCCCGGGGCTCGAGACATTCGAGATTCCGTTGCACGTGGTGCAAGACGAAAGGCAGAGCGAAGAGCTGCCGTTCGGATCTCGAGGCGGCATCGCGATTCGCCATGTCTTTCCCGTCGGTGCCGAGTACCTGATCAAAGTTCGTCTCCGAAGGCAGTATCAGGACTACATCATGGGCATGGGCTGGCCGCAGCAGCTCGACGTTCGCCTCGATGGCAAGCTGCTGAAACGGTTTACCGTCGGAGGACGAGCCCAGGGCAGGCCCGCCGCGGCGAGTTACGCCGGCGACGGTGAGCCGGGATTTGCCGGGGATCCCGAATGGGAAACGTACATGCAGATCGGCGGCGACGCAGGCTTGGAGATCCGCGTGCCGGTGGAGGCGGGACCCCACGTCGTCGGCGTCTCGTTCGTGAGGGAGCTGTGGGAGCCGGAAGGCATCCCTCAACCACTGCAAAGGGGCAGGGTCCTGACGAACGATCAGATTTACATGGACTACGCGAGCGTGGGTTCCGTCCAGATCGGCGGCCCTTACGACGCCGTCCGGGCGACGACGGAGACGCCGAGCCGTCGCGCCATTTTCGTCTGTCAACCGCGGCTTGCGGCGGAAGAGCAGCCGTGTGCCTCGAAGATCCTTTCGAGGATCGCCCGGCTGGCCTATCGACGGCCGGTGACACAAGCCGACGTCCAGACACTTCTCGCCTTCTTCACCACCGGCCGGCAGGACGGCGGAAGTTTTGACGCTGGAATTCAGTTCGCGCTCGAGCGCGTCCTCGTCGACCCGGACTTCCTGCTGCGCGTCCATCGGGATCCGCCCGCGTCAAAAGGGGCGGCCTATCGGCTGAGCGACGTGGAAATCGCTTCGCGCTTGTCCTTTTTCCTCTGGAGCAGCGTTCCCGACGACCGCTTGCTCGACCTGGCCGAGCGCGGACAGCTCGCGAGACCGGTAATCCTGGAACAGCAAGTGCGGCGCATGCTGGCTGATCCCCGCGCTGCCGCGGCGCTCATCGACGATTTTGCCGCCCAGTGGTTGAATCTCCGCCGTGTCGACGAAGTGACGGTCCATCCCGATTTCTATCCCAGTTTCGACGAAAGCCTGCTGGAAGCCTTCAAGAAGGAAACGGAGCTGTTTGTCGCCAGCACGCTGCGCGAAGATCGAAGCGTCCTGGATCTCTTGCGCGCGGACTACACGTTCGTGAACGAGCGGCTGGCACGTCATTACGGGTTTCCCGGCATTTACGGCAGCCGTTTCCGGCGTGTCATGCTTCCGAACCTCGATCAGCGCGGCGGGCTGCTCGGGAACGCCGCGCTGTTGGCGACGACGTCATATCCCGACCGAACATCGCCGGTCTTACGCGGCAAATGGCTGCTGGATAACATCTTCGGCGTGTCGGTTCCGGGGCCGCCTCCCGGCGTGGACACGAGTTTTCCGGAGGTCAAGCCGGGGACCGTCCCGCCGACCATCCGCGAGCGGCTGGCGCAGCACCGAGGGAACCCCGTGTGCAGCACGTGTCATTCGGTGATCGATCCTCCCGGCTTCGCGCTCGAGAATTTCGACGCCATCGGCGGCTGGAGGACCGTTGACGAATCAGGCAGGCCGGTTGACGCGACCGGCACCACGGTGAGCGGCGAGAAGATCGACGGATTGTCCGGCCTGCGGAAGCACCTGCTGGCACAGCCCGATCAGTTTCCCCGCACCGTTACCGAAAAGCTCCTGGCGTACGCGCTCGGCCGCCGGCTCGAGTACTACGATCGGCCGACGGTGCGCAGGATCGTCCGCGACGCAGCCACCGACAACTATCGCTGGTCGTCGCTCATTCTGGGGATTGTGAAGAGTCCGACCTTTCTGATGCGGGCATCCCAGGTGGCGACGAACTGAACCAAGGAGTCGAACGATGTCTTATGTCACTGCGAAATCGTTGCCGAGGCGGACCGTGCTGCGGGGGCTCGGCGCAACGATCGCGCTGCCGTTCCTGGAAGCGATGCTTCCCGCGTTCGCGTCGCGCGGGCGGGCCGCTGCGAAGCTTGTGCATCGGTTCCAAACGTTCTATGTGCCGAACGGCATGGCCATGCAGCACTGGACACCGAAAGGGGAGGGCAGCGCCTTCGAGCTGTCGCCTATTCTCGAGCCGCTGGCGCCCTTCCGGAATCAGATGCTCGTGCTCACCGGCCTCAAAGCCAATTGGAATTACATTCACGCAGGCGCGTCCGGATCGTTTCTGACGGGCACGATGCGCGGGGGACGAAACGAGGTCGAGATTGTCGCTGACGTGTCGATGGATCAGCTGCTGGCGCGACGCTTCGCCAGGGAGACGCAGGTGGCATCGCTCGAGCTCGCGATGGATGCGCCGGCGAACGCGGGGGCGTGCTCGGGCAACCTGAGTTGTGTCTACACCCATACGCTGTCGTGGCGAAGCCCGACGCAGCCGCTGCCGGTGGAATACAACCCACGGGCGGTGTTCGAGAAGTTGTTCGGCGATACCGGCAGCACGGAGCGCTCGGCGCGGGAAGCGCGGATGCGGCAGCACAAGAGCATTCTGGACTCCGTGTCGGAAAAACTGGCGGCGCTCAAGGGGGAGCTGGGACCACAGGACCAGGTCAAGGTCGACGAATACACGGAGTCGATTCGCGACGTCGAGCGGCGCATCCAGAGAGCCGACGAACAGCGTGACATCGAACTGCCGGAGATGGACCAACCGCAGGGCGTGCCACCGATCTTCGAGGACCACCTGGCTCTGATGATGGACTTACAGCTCCTGGCGTTCCGGTCCGATCTGACGCGCGTCATCTCGTTCATGATCGGCAAGGAACAGAGCGCCCGTCCCTACCCCCAGATTGGCGTGCCCGAAGCGCACCATCCGCTGTCGCACCACGGTGATAATCCGGAGTTGATCGCGCACATGTCCAAGATCAACCGTTATCACACCGAACTGTTCTCTCAGTATCTGGCGAAGTTGCGGGCGACGCCCGACGGCGATGGCACGCTTCTCGACCATATGACGATCCTGTATGGCTCGGGTATTTCCAACAGCAACCGGCACTCGGGTGAGAACTTGCCGCTCCTGGTCGTCGGCGGCGGAGCGGGAACGCTCAAGGGCGGCAGGCATCTCAGATATGCCGACAAGCCCTCGATGGCCAACCTGCTGGTGACGCTGATGGACAAACTCGACATGCCTGTCGAGCGGCTCGGCGGCAGTACCGGCAGGCTTCCGATCGATACGCTCTCGGGGGTGTAGGGAGATGAAATAGGGAAGCAAGGAAAGTAGTGGATGAAAGTCTGAAGTCTGAAGTCTCAAGTCTGATCAGATTTCAGGTTTGAGACTTCAGATTTCCAAGGAAGCTCTTATGACAGCTGGTTGGCGACGCCTATTCCCCCTGCTGACCGTGTTCGTCACCATTGGGTCCGGTGGCGCAGCGGGCCGCGAATTGCCGCTGGTTGACGCGGCCAGGAACGCTGACCGGGAAGCGGTGCGGGCTCTGCTCAAGCAAGGAGCGAGCGTCAACGCTGCGGATGCGGACGGCACGACCGCCCTCCATTGGGCCAGCTACCGGGATGATGTGGAAAGCGCCGGCCTGCTGCTTCGCGCCGGGGCCAAGGTCAACGCGGCGAACGATCTTGGCGCCACGCCGCTCTGGACGGCCAGCCTGAACGGAAGCGCGGCCATGGTCCGGACGTTGCTGGACGCTGGGGCGAATCCGAACCTGGGGCTCCTGCTTGGTGAGACGCCCGTGATGGTCGCCGCCCGCTCAGGCAATCCCGACGTGGTCGAACAGCTGCTGGCGAGAGGCGCCGGCGCGAATGCGCGTGCCGCTCGCGGCCAGACGGCGCTCATGTGGGCGGTGGCGCAGAAACATCCCGATGTGGTCAAGGTGCTGATCGCGCGCGGTGCGGACGTCCATGCCCGCTCGGAGGTCTGGAGCCAGGTGATGGCTGTGCCGCCGCACGCTCTCCTCGAGTACAACCGCGCGATCCCGCATGGGGGCGATACCGCGTTGATGTTCGCCGCGCGAGTGGGCGATGTCGTCTCGGCGAAGCTGCTCGTGGCTGCCGGCGCCAACGTCAACGATGCGGATGCTCAGGGTGTCAGCGCCACGGTGCTTGCCGCTCACTCCGGTTACGGAGAGCTCGTCGAATTCCTGTTGGAGAAGGGCGCTGACCCGAACGCGGCCGCGGCCGGCTTTACGGCCCTCCACGAGGCGATCATGCGCCGGGACGAGAGAATGGTGACCGCTCTCCTCGCCCACGGCGCCGATCCGAACGCCCGGCTTCGGACCTGGACCCCCACGCGCCGCGCCTCGAAGGACTTCAATTTTCCGCCCGCGCTGGTGGGAGCGTCACCGTTCTGGCTGGCCGCCCGCTTCAGCCAACCCAACGTGATGCGCCTGCTCGTAAAGCACGGCGCCGATCCCCTCTTCGTACACCATGCCGACTACGCGGCGGGGGAGAGCAACCCTGTCCGACGGCGGGAGGCGACGACCGCTCTGATGGCCGCCGCAGGGATGGGGGGCGGGACGCCGTGGGTTCGGCCAGACCGCGACGTGCGCGAAGCGCTGACACTCGAGGCTGTGAAGCTGGCGATTGAGCTTGGCGTCGATGTGAATGCCGCGAACACCGACGGCCGCACGGCGCTCGACGGGGCAGAGGTCCTGGGGTACGACGCGGTTGTCGATCTGTTGTTCGAGAAGGGCGCGAAAGGCGGGACGGACCCGAAGGCGCAGTCGTCTGCGAAAGACTGAGAGCGCATTGCAAGATTAGCCTGGCCCGTGGTGCAGACCTTCAGTTAGAGCCGGTTAGGAAATCGACGATTTCCTCACTCACTACGTACGAGATCATCAGGAGTTCAATCGTGAAACGCTGGTTATTCGGCTTGATCGCGCTCGTGATCGCGGCGCTGCTGCCGCCGGTGTACATGGGTTCGGCCCCGCTTGTGACGGCACAGCAGCCGCAGCCGGTGCAGAACACCAACGTCCCCAGGATCCCGTTCGAGTCGGTGCCCGACTATTTCAAGTACTCGGCACAGATGAACCTCGGAGAAGTTCTCGGCGTGGCGGTGAACTCCAAGGGCCGCGTCGTCGTCCTGAATCATCCCGGCAGCGCCACCTCGGGCCCGCTCTACGGCAATGCCACGACGCAGTTGCTCGAGTTCGATGAGGCCGGCAAATTCGTCCGGGAGATCGGTCACGGCGTGTACGGTCTCGGCTATGCCCACAGCGTGCGTTACGACAAGTACGACAACTTATGGGTCGTCGACAAGGGGACGCATACCGTCATGAAGTTCAACCCCGCGGGGTACGTCACCCTGAACCTGGGACGACGGCCGGAAGGGGTGGGTGAGCCCGACTACTACAAGGGAAATGGTTTGGCGGGTGGCGAGGAACGCCCGGCGCCGCAGCACGTAGACGGACTGTTCCGTGCGCCGACCGATATCGCGTGGGACAGCGACGACAACATCTATGTCAGCGACGGCTACATCAACTCGCGGGTGGCCAAGTTCGACAAACACGGGAACTGGATCAAGTCGTGGGGCTCGCGCGGACTGGGTGGGCCGCATGGGAACGAAAACCCCAGCCGAATCAACAACCCCCACAACATCGGGATCGATCGCCAGAACACGGTCTACATTGCCGATCGCGGCAACCGCCGCATCCAGGTGTTCGATCGCGACGGCAATTTCCAGCGGTTCATTCATCTGAACGCGCCATACGACAAGACGCGGCATCCCATTCTGGGCAACCGGGATCCGAATCCGCCCGACGAGACCAACCCGTGGACGATCTGCATCACGCAGGGTCCGACCCAGTATCTCTACACCTCTGATGCAGAACCCGGACGGATCTACAAGCTGACCTTGGACGGCAAGATTGTCGGGATGCTCGGCGAGTCGGGCCGGGAGATGGGCCAGTTCAACTGGCTGCACGGCATCGCCTGCCCGTCGGAGGACGTGCTGTATGTCGCCGATCTGAACAACTGGCGCGTCCAGAAGCTGCTCCTGCGCCCGGGGCGGTCGTCGCCCACGTCGGCACAGCGTCGCTGAACGGAGCCGGACAGTCACTTCTTCAGGTGCGCCTGTCCCCGTCCCACTTCAGGCCGCGACCCTTCCGCTCGAGGCCGACAGGGGCGATATGTTGTCTCATCCTTCTCAGCTGCCCAGGGCGCGCCGCGCCCGATATTCACCTATCCGTCCCGGCGGGGCGGGTGTAGGGTGTAGGTCAGCGTGCGGAATGACGCCCGGGATACGTAGTGGCGGTGGTTGTGAGCAGTGAGGCAACCATGATCGTCGTTCGATTCTCGCTCGTCGCGTTGTTCGCCGCCGCGGTCTCGGCTCAAACCGACCCCTCCCGCGACGCGCTCTTTTTGGCGCTCCAGCGTGGAGCCTCCCAGGAAGTCGGGCGTGTCCTTGCCGGCGGCGCGAGCCCGAACCTCGTTGACGCGGATGGCACGCCCGCTCTGATGGCGGCGGCGTTGTTCGGCAACGCCGAAACCGTCGACCTCCTCCTCAAACGAGGTGCGGATCCAAACAAACCCGATGCCTCGGGTGCCACGGCACTGATGTGGGCGGTTTCCGACGAGGAGAAGGTCCGGCTCCTCGTGGGGCGCGGGGCCAATGTGAACGCGAAGTCCAACACGGACCGGACGCCGCTGCTCGTGGCCGCCTCCTTGCCCCGAACCGTACCCGTGCTGCGGATCCTCCTGGACCGCGGGGCTGATCTTCGCGCGCAGGACCGCGCGGGCGCGACGGCGTTGGCCCTCGCCGTACGCTCAGCCGACGTCGATGTTGTTCGCTTCCTGGTGGAGAGAGGTCTGGATCCGAACGCTCTCTCGGTTGTGGCGCGGCGGCCAGGCTTTGTCCGCAACGATCGGCCGACCTTCGACTACTTGGTGTCGAAAGGACTGACCCCCGCCCCCGATCTGTTGGTCACGGCTGTCACGTGGCAGCCTGCGGCGGCGATTGGCCGCTGGATCGATCTCGGGGCGGATGTGAACGCCAGCAATCCGGCTCAATACAACAGAACCCCACTGCTGACGGCCGTCACCTCGGAGACGGAAGGGACCGATACGCTGAAGCTGCTGCTCGACCACGGCGCCGACCCGAACGTCAGGACGACAGAAGGGGAATCGCCGCTCGATTGGGCGATCTACAAGGGCGACCGCGCGAAGATCGACATTCTGGAGCAGCACGGCGCCACTCGAGGTAACGGTCCGCGACGCGAGGAGATCCCCCCGCCCGCGAAAGGCGGCATCGCGGACCCGCGAACCTCGGTGACCAGAAGCGTCGCGCGAGTGCTCGACGTTGCTCCACGGTTCCGCGAACAGGCGACCTGCGTTTCGTGCCACCACAACGCCATGCCGGCGATTGCCGCTGCGGCCGCCAGACGGAAGGGCATCGAGGTCGATGAGGTACGGGCGCGCAAGAATCTCGACGACATGGTGACGTTCTTCAAGAACGGTGCGTCGCGGATGATGTTGGGGGATCCAGCGGTCGGGGGCGAAGCGCTGACGGCAGGCTACGTCCAGCTGGGGCTCGCGGCAGAAGGTCATCCACTCGACAAGGTGACGGGGGCCACGACGCATTGGCTGATCGCACGGCAGATGCCGGATGGACGGTGGGTGGGCAACGGCGTCAACCGCCCGCCGATTGAATACAGCTCGATCAGCCATACCGCGATCGCCGCCGGCGGCTTGATCTCGTATCCCCTCCCCGGTCGCCGGGACGAGATGAAGGAAAGCCTGCGGCGGGCACGGCAGTGGCTGCTCGCCGCGCAGCCGAAGTCGGCGGAGGAACGCGGGATGCGCCTGATGGGCCTGGTGTGGACCGATGCGGGACGGTCCAGCATCCAGGCCGCGATTCGAGAGATTCGCGCGAACCAGAACGCGGGCGGCGGCTGGCCCCAGCTCGCTCGTGCGGAGCCCGATGCCTACGCTACGGGCCTGTCCCTGTATGCGCTTCACGTGGCGGGCGTGCCCGCGGCCGACGAGGCGTACCGCAAAGGCGTGGCGTTCCTGCTCGGGAATCAGTACCAAGACGGTACCTGGCTCGTGAAGACCCACTCCTTCCCTCTGCAGCGGTATTTCGAGAGTGGATTCCCGTACGGCAGGCATCAATGGATCTCGACGGCGGCGACCAGCTGGGCGGCGCTCGCGATCGCCCAGACGTTGCCTGACAGGTGACACGGTCAGAGGGGACGATCAACCACCTGCGTCGCACTCGAACCACGCCATCGGGTCTTCCGAAGCGCAGGTCCGGATGGGGAAGGCGCGCTTGCCTCACGCTGCAGCCGACCTTTACTGCGCTTTTCACAATGCCGCAATGTAGTGTCCGGCTCTAAGCTCGGACCCTGCCGACGACCGCCTGAAGCCGGGCGCTTCAGCATCGAGAAAACCACTGTTCCCCAGCCGCGGTTGTTCGTTTCCCCTGCCGCGGGCGTTTAACAGAGAGAACGACGGGCAATAAGGCCCGCTTCGTAATGAGGAGGGCGGGACGATGTTTTCTCGCAATCGGCTCGCGGCGGCGTTGGCTGCGGTGATCCTTGGACTGGCCGCCGAGGCATCCATCGGTGCAAGCGTGCCTGGGAAGCACACGATGTACCTGACCTTCAACAGACCGGTATCCCTGCCCGGCGTGGCGCTCGGATCCGGCATCTACATCTTTGAACTGCTCGAACAAAGCGGGCACAATGTGGTCCGCGTGCTCAGTCGAGACCGCAGGTTCATTCACTACACAGGGCTCACAAATTCGGTCGATCGGCCTCACGACCTGAAACCCGATCACGTGATCTCGTTTGCGGAGGCGGCGCCCAACGTGCCTCAGCCGATCGCAATCTGGTGGCCTGAGGCTCTGGCTGGACGGCAGTTCATCTATCCGAGGAAGTAGACCGTGGTTCGATGTCCGGCCTGCGCACGTGCAGGCATGACCGCGGACTTCTCCGCCGGTTGTGCCTGCAGTCTTGTTTTGAGTCCGGTGCGAACGCGATGCGGCTTTATCGGCGCCAGGCTGTCAACCGGATCCGTGACGAGGTGCGTCGGTTGGCGCCAGCCCACGCACTCGAAGGCTGTTCAATTAGGCGTCCTCCGAGGTTTAGTCCCATCAAAGCAGTCATGTCCGCAGCTGTGATGTCTCAAGGCGATTCGACACTCGCACGCGGTTGACAGAGCAAAGCCAATCGATATTAACAGAGTCGAACTAACTGCGAGTGTTGAAGAACTTTCTCGCGAGGTTCGATCCGACAACACTCACGCGACGCCCCGACTGTCCGAGGCCACTAGCGGTTCAGCGCTGCGCAGGATGATAGCGGTGATTGAGCTAGCGTGTGTAGCGATGTCGCGAGTCTCTTCACCGGCTTCGCAAGCACGCCTACATCGGGCCACCACGGCGCTAACCCACGCAGCTCGGATTACCCCGAAGCAAGACCTACCCCTCCCCCGGTTGGCAAGGCGCCGCGGACGGCTGACGCGTTGTTCAAGGGCTGTAATTTCGGGCACAGGTTAACAAGACAATGTCTAATAGACGGTGGTAGTGTGGCGATGACAATGCCTTCATTCCTATTGCAGCAGTTGTTCATGAGTGTGAAAGGAGCGGAAGTCATGCCGACCTTAGCCGTATCGGCGTGCTATTGGTGGGCCAGATGCTTACCAGCGCCATCCCGACTCTGGCCCAGGTCGTCACGCACCGGGACGATTCAATCGATCCTCGAGGATCCACAAGGCGGCCGGCTCCCTGGCGTGACGGTCACCGCGTCGGCGAGTGACGTGGTGACGACCCGCACGGTCGTCAGCGACGCGGAAGGCGTCGCGACGCTTGAGGCGCTGGCGCCCTCGGCGCTGTACATGGTGAGCGCTAGGATTTCGGGCTTCAGGGACTACACTAGGGAAGCCATTGCGCGTGAGCAGTGGGCAGACGACGACGATCCATGCTCGAGTTGATGCTGTCGACCGTGGCGACGGTTGTGACCGTCCTAGACCCCAACCGGACGACCCCCATCGTCGACGTCACTCGTGCGGTATCGGGCACTGATATTACCTTGCAGCTCACCGAGTCACTCCCGACTGGTCGTTCGTACCAGAGCTACCTGCAGTTGGTTCCCGGCGTGCTGCCCGATAACCCTAACCAGGCAGGGAACCCCTCGTCGCGGTCGGGCATAAATTGGCAGGACCCAAATACCAACGGCAACCTCGGAATCTCGTCCGACAACGCGTACTACTTCGAAGGCATCAACATGACGGATCCCGTCACCGGGGACCTTTGGGGCGAACCTCAATACCGAGATCATCCAGGAACAGAAGGTCATTGTGGGCGGAATTCCGGCGGAGTACATCGGCGCTCCCGGGTTGATTTCTACGGTGATCACGAAGTCTGAGACCAATCGATACTCCGGCTCAGCCAACTACTTCTTTCAGAACGATCGTCTAGTTGCCGAAAACCGGCACGGCCCCGGTCAGATTTTTCAGCACCGACGATACGGCATTTACCGTAGGTGGCCCGGCGATGAAAGATCGCGTGTGGTTTTTTAGGCAGTTTCCGATACACCGATGTGTAAGGACGAAGTGTTTGCGCTCAATACCAATGCGTTTCTGCGAAAGGTGACGTCGACCGAAAAGCAGGGTTTCGCCAAAGCCACATGGGCGGCGTCGAACAACGATCTAGTGAGCGGCATGTTCTTGAACGACCCCTTCGACCAGACCGGTCGACGGGATCGCGATGTCCCGAACTCTCGAGACCATCGCGCAAGCAGGGCGGGAAGAACTTCTCGGGGACCTACAGCCGCGTGTGGAGCCGCTTCCTGCTCGATGGTGACATTCAGCCACCACGATGCGGAGATTTCAGATTTCTCGACCGTCCGCGAGTCCCGCAACACCGTGGTCTTCCAAGCTGCCGATGTGCGGACCCAGGCCGATGAGAATCTTGGCGGATACGGCCAGGATTCACCGGAACATCGGGCGACGTGGCAGGCGAGGAGTGCGGCCCAATGTATCTGGCAGAACCACAAGGTCAAAGGCGGCCTCGAGCTGGGCGAAGCATGAGCACAGCCCGGATCTCATTTATCTGGGTTCGCCCGACCGCGCGCGCTACATCTCGATCTTCAAACCGATATCTCGGTCAGGGCGTGACGGCGGCCGACATCGTGGAGGGCTCTTGGACGGCGCTGGCGTTCGACTATTCGAAACCCGAGCGATTTCGACGGCCTGATCAATACAATCGACCGGCTGCCGAACCGGGCCAGGTTCTATACGTTGCTCGATACCGACCGGAACGGGACGATCACGCAGGACGAGCTTGGCAAGGCGTTGCGCTTCAACAGCACGGCGGGGAACCCTACGGGCAGCTCAACTACCAGCGCGATTTCATGTCGCAGTTAGGCGCGCAGGTGTTCTCCTCGAAAGGTTGGTCGTTTTTTGGTCAGGACGAATTCAACTACGGACGGTTCACGTTCAATGTTGGAGTGCGTGCGGAGCAGTGGTCGCACTTCGCCACGACCGGAGAGAAGGTCTTCACCTTTGACTGGACGTGGGCACCTCGTCTGAGTGCGGTGTACGACCTACTGGGCGATGGCACGCAGAAGGTCGCCGGATATTACGGCCGCTACTACGACCCCATCCGAAATGATATGACGGCTTTTGCCGGCTCACTCTCCGGCAACGTCATCGAAGAGCAGGTGTTCATCGACGGCCAGTGGCTCCCGTACCGTGTGCGGGCGGCCCCGACCCAAGCCGACGCGATCTTCTCGCCAAGCACGGAGACGCCGTATACCGACGAAGTCCAGGTTCAGCACAGATCGGCCTCGGCGGGAGTATGAGCCTCTCCACGACGTTCTACTGGCGGCAGAGTAAGGACATATTCGAGGATTTCGACCCGCATCTGTCCACCGAACCCAGCGTCTATCCCGGTTCGACGAGCGACCCGAACTCGTTGTTTCTCGGCTATAGCTATTTCGGGCTCACTGGTGATCCGGGCAGTAACTTCATCCTCGGCACTCTGCCAGGTGCCGTGCGCAAGTACAAAGGCCTAGAGATCGCATTCCGAAGGCGGTTTGCGAACAACTGGCAGAGTCTCGTCTCTGTACAACTGGCTCGCCGCCGAGGGTAACGCCGTTTCTGACGGCACCGCCGGATTCCCTGGAGACGTCCTCTTTCTCGAATCCGCGGGCGCCGAACATCTACGGTATCGTGCCTGGAACGATTGACCATCTGATCAAAGCGGCTGGCTCTTACACCACCAGGTGGGGCGTTCAGATGGGCGCGACGTACCACTGGAATTCGGGAACCGTTGTGAACAGGACGTTCCTGGCATCCCAGACCAGAATTCCACTCAGGGTCTCAGCTGCCGACGCGTTTGAGTTTGGAGGGCTGCCGCGCACGCGGTGGATTGCCCCGGATTCCATCGGCGGAGTCGAGAACCCATCGTGGGGATCGGTGGACGCCCGGCTTCAGGTACATAACATCGTTCAGCCGGTACAGAGCAGAGTTCTTCGTTGACATCTTCAATCTATTTAACGACCAGGCCGCCATTCGAAACGAAGACCTAGTGGCCGGCACGGGGACGACCAGCTTCGGCGAGCCGATTCAGTGGCGTCACTCCGCGCCGGGCGTTTCTCGGCGCCCGCGTCCGCTTCTGAGCGCAGCGCGGATAGTCGCGGCAGTGTAAAGCCGGCGCGCCCATGAAGAGGGTCATCAGCGCTGCGCCGAATCCGGCGACGCATCGTAAGGCTAGGCTTGGAAGGCTTGCAGCGCTGGTTCGAGCAGCGTCGTGGATACCGCTGTGCGCTGCAGTGGTTGCCGCCCGACCCCGTGGGGGTGGTGTCAGAAAGCTTAGCTGGAACCGTTATTCCTATATAACCGCCGCGGTTTGCTGTTGAGGTTTGCGGGTCAAGGGGCTAGACTGCCCTAGATTTGAAAATGCGCTCACCGGCTGAAAGCGACTGAGGTGCCTATGGCTCGCCAAAGCAATGCATCGAAAGCGGCGCCCGTTAGTGCCAATCGTAAGGCTTGGACAGTTGCAGTGTTTATGGTCGGCGACCCGGAACTGGAATCTCCAATGAAGCGGGATCTGGTGGAGTTAGCCAGCGTGGGTTTCCACCAGACCAAGTCAACGTTGTTGTTGCGCAACAGAAGACAGCCGGCAGCGCCACGAATGTCTTTTAAATCCTGGCTCTGACCGATAGTAGCCCCAAGCATCAAAAACGAGTCGGGACATCGCTGGAAGGTCCGCTGGCGCAACGGTTAGGCCAGTTCTTACAGTCGAGTCTTGGAGAATTTCCAAGCGAGAGCACTACTTGGTGGTCTTGTGGGGTCACGCAGGAGGCTTCGGTTTGGGCAGCTGAAACCCAGGTCCGAAGACGACTTGCTCCAGCTCGACCAGCTGAAGAAGGTGCTGGAAAAATTTCTGAGTCGCCACGACGGGAAGAAGCTTGAGAATCCTTGGTTTCTGCGCCTGTGCACTGAGCAAGGCAGAGTTTGCCCTCGAACTGCGAGACGAGGTCGACTTTCTCGTGTCGTCCCAAATCGGCATCTCGACGTTGATGACTTCGCCGTTCGACGAGGTCGTCCGGCGGCTGGTTATGAGTCCGGAAATCGAACCTCTATCCCTGGCTGTTCAAATCGTACAATGCTTCGAGGAATCCTACGAACCGCCTCCAATCGCGCTGACCGTGCTGAATCTCCGGCAGAGCCAGGACTTAAAAGAACCGTTAGTCAACGATCTGTCCGATGCTATCCTCGGCGTTCTTGCCAAATTCAAACCCGAGCAACTATCCGGGGATGGGCGACTTAAGAAGCTCGGTGACGCTGACCAAATCGACAGTGTCATCACAAGTCTTGCGCCCGACCAATTGCTCGGTTTTAGGCTTAGTCTGTGTGTGCTCAACACTTTCAGTCAAGCACTTGACGTGTTCCCGTACGGAGCACGAGGAGCTTGTGGATTTCTTCGACTTTTGTCGCAAGCTCGTCGAGCAGAGTGGACTTGATGACGGAGCGGAGCACGTTCGAAATCAAGCTCGAAGCGTCATCAATCGAGGCGCACAACCGTTTGTCGTTGAAAATGCGCGTGCTGGCCCGAAACTCGGTGCCTTGAACGGCCTGAGCATCATTGCTCCGGATTTCAAGGACAAAAACTGGGCAGACTCGTGGAACGTCAAGTCCGGAAGGCGACCTTGGTTGTGGCATGAAACGAGCTGGCCGAAGATGACAGCTGAGGTTCACAGGTTCGCGATGTTACTACCTCCGGAATTTCTGGAATAGCGTGCAGTAGGAGGCTGAGCATGGGGAAGAAATACGAACGTCCTACAAACATCAAGGCCTCGATCACAAAAATCAGCGCGATCACTCGAAGACTTTGAAGTAACTGCTAAACGGACGTAACCGCATGCATCTGGCAATCGGAGAAGGAGGAGATGATGTTCACACAGGTCGAAACTCGTTCTAAGGGAATGGAGTTGGCGTTGTCGTCGGCCGGGAAAAAACTTGATGCGCTTCTCGCCAAGATTGAGAAGCAAGTTAGCGCACAAGTAGCAAGAAGTACCAAGCGTCTAAAGAAGCGATAGCAGCCAGTCGAACTGGGGCCTCACGATTAATTTGAAGCGCTCCAGGCGCTGTCTCAGCAAAGAAGCGGGGCCTCCCTGTGAGGTTGTCGGGCTTGCACGTCGGCCAGAGGATCGTGGTGCGTAGCGCCATGATCCTCGTGTACGTGTTGACACTCCCAAGTGGTGCGTGCGTCGACACTGCAGAACGAACACAGCTAGCGCAATTTGAAACGGGTGCGCGCGCCGTTCGGGTCTTTGTTGATCTGGGGACGGTACGCCGACGCGGAGTTGTCTGCAGCGCATCTGTTGCGTTCCGTCGAGAAGACTGGCGATGCACGTTCGGAAACGCTCGCGCTCACCCTAGACCTACTCGTCGAGACCCGCTGGAGAAACGGCGACGCCTCGAGCGACACATTGTCGAGGGCCGAACTCGTGGTGCAGATGCGTCGCGCCAAGTCGGACGCCCAGGGTCAGGCGCTGAGCCTCCGCAACCTGGGCCGCGTCTTGCTCCTGGCTGGCCGCCCAGCGGAAGCGGTTACGGCGTTGCAAGAGGGTGTCGCCGTCTTGGAAGCTTCCGTTGGTCCCACCCACCCTGCCCTTGCAGAATCGCTCGACGCCCTCGCACCCGGTCTGATGGAACTAGCTCAGTACCAGGAGGCCGAGCGGGTCCTTAGGCGCTCGCTCGACCTCAAACAGGGTGCGGGTAGCCCTGAAGGTCCCTCAATCGCCCGCACCCTCGAGCTTATCTCGCTTGTGTCCCTGCGACAAGCGCGATACACACAGGCGCGCGCACCGCTAGAACGTGCGCTTGCAATTCGACGGGCGCAACCCCAACACCCGGAAACCGCGACGACGTATGCGCTCCTTGGTGACTTGCTTTGGTTTGAAGGTCAGCCAGTCCGGCGCGCGAGGCCTTTGAGCATTGTGTGTCGATCGCCGAGAAAGCTCTCCGAGTGGATCACCCGGACATCGCTCTTTGCACGAGGCGACTTGGCCTCATGCTCGTCAACCTTGGGGAAATAACCAGGGCACTGGCGCTCTTGGAGCGTGCGGCTAGCATCGCCGAACACAGTCTCGGCAGCGAGCACCCGCTGCTTGCTCGGTACCTAAACGACTTGGCCGAAGCCCATCGAACCCTAATGGACTTCCGAACTGCGCGTTCCCTGTACGAGCGGGCACTAGGTATCCTCGAGCATCATCTTGGGACCGACCGTCAGGATGTGGCGACCGTTGTCTACAATCTTGCATTGGTCAGCAGCGACCTCGCCGATCTCCACGAGGCGCAGCGTCAGTTCGACCGCGCTATCTCGATTTGGCGGGACCGTCTTGGTTCCCATCACCCGTTCGTCGCGGTCGCGATGGCAAGCCTTGCGCAAACACTGCTAAGGCATGGGCGCGAAAAGCAGGCACTATCACTCCAGCAGGAGGTTCTGGTAATTCGTGAAAGGAGCCTTGGCCGCAAATCATCCCGACACCGCGGACATACTCGGTGATCTGGCAGACACGCTCATGGCGTTGGGCCGGACGGCGGAAGCAGCTAAAGTGTCTGCCCGCGCCATTGGCATTTGGGAGAGTGATGGGACTCTCGATTCGCCCGGGTTTGCCGCTGCTCTGAAGCTGCGCGCGAATGTTCTGGCTGTATCCGGCAAGCTCAGCGAAGCGCGAGAATACTATGTTCGTGCCCTAGAGATCACGGAGCGTATTCTTGGGTCAGACCATCCCAACAGCGCGGACCTTCGAGTGAGACTCGCGGCGGTAGCGATGGATGCCGGCCAGAATGAACTTGCCCGAGAGCAAGCCCTGGCTGCTGAGGACGCCGCTCGGCGCTTTCTGCTGCTAACGCTTCGATACTTGCCTGAGCGCGAGGCCGTGAGTTACGCATTGCGAAGACCAAGTGGCCTGAACCTCGCCCTTTCCATCGCCGTAGTCTCCAGTCGAATGGGAACGTCAGATTCCACGTCGGTGTTCGATGCGGTCGTGAATAGTCGCGCCCTAGTCTTCGACGAGATTGCAGCACGGCGCAGAATGGTCGGAGCCGCTCCAGAGGGGAATCTAGCAGTTCGTTGGACGGCCTGGATCTCCGCACGGCAGCGACTCGCCAACCTTGCGGTCCGTGCTGGTCAAGCTCAATGGTTGCCGAGTCAGCTCTCCATGCTTCAAGAAGCGCGCCGTGAAGCCGAACGTACTGAGCGTGCGCTAGCCGAGCAGAGCGCGACGTTCCAGGCCGACCAGAAGAAATCCACGATTAACTTGAACGAGCTACAAGGTAAGTTCCTCGAGGAAGCGCGCTCGTGTCGTTTGTCAAATATGATCGCGCTGTCGATGTGGTATCGACGGTCGTAGGTTCCAAGCGCGCTGTCTCATCGTATGTGGCATTTGTAATCGGCCCGACGTCCACGAAACCTGCGGTTGTTCCGCTTGGCCCTGCAAGCTTGATCGACGCGGACATTGGGAAGTGGCGGAACCAAGCCACAGCGATAGTCATTCAGTCGAGGGGCCCAGCGGCAGCGGAACGGAGCCTTCGGTTGATCGGTGACCGCCTAAAACGACGGATTTGGAAGCCTCTTGAGCCGCATATCCGTGGCGCCGATCGAGTCTTTGTCGTGCCGGACGGTTCCATTCATCTGGTCAACCTCGTCGCCCTACCGGTCGGCACGTCACAGTACTCTGGTCGATCGTGGCCCGCTGATTCACTACCTCACGTCGGAGCGCGATATCGTGCAATTGGCGCAGGAGCGGCCAACCACCGCCCAAGGCTTGTTGGCGCTTGGAGGCGCAGCCTTTGACGCACCGAGTCGCCTGCCGTCCTCGATACTCTCCACGGTCGAGCTGAGCGCAACGAGTACACGCTCACATTGTGGTTCGTTTCACTCGCTGCAATTCAGCCCGCTGCCTGGAACGCTCCGCGAGGTTGAAGGATCTCGGCTCGCCGTTGGAGCGAAGTTGAAAGACAACCACTACGACACGTGGATCTCCTGAGCAGGGGCAGCTGCGAACGAACGTGCTTTCAAGGAGCAGGCGCCAGGGCATCGCGTGCTCCACCTAGCTACGCACGGATTTTTTCTCGGAGGTGATTGCTCACCCGGAGCCATGGGCGGCAGGGCCGTCGCCGGATTGAAGATTGCGGACCGACAGAGCGTCGTCATCGCTAACACCGAGAGTCCCCTGTTGCAGACTGGATTGGCTCTCGCTGGCGCCAACCACCGGACCCAGTCAGCGCTGGATGAAGAAGACGGGATTCTGACCGCGGAGGAAATTGCGGCATTGAACCTCGCAGGAGTCGAGTGGGCGGTGCTCTCCGCCTGTGATACGGGTCTTGGCGGAGATCCAGGGCCGGCGAAGGCGTGTTCGGATTGCGTCGCGCGTTCCAGATTGCTGGAGTCCGCACGATGATCATGAGTTTGTGGTCGGTTGAAGACGAGGCAACACGTGTGTGGATGGGTGCACTGTACCGAAGGTCGCCTGCAGAGAAACCTCAGCACCGCCAATGCCGTTCGCGAGGCAAGCCAAACCATACTGCGCAACCGGCGCGCCCACGGCCAGAGCACCCACCCGTTCTATTGGGCCGCGTTCGTGGCTGCTGGAGACTGGGAATAGGAATCGGTCACCTGCGAGCACTCTGATACTCGCGCGTCGGAACCGCACAATCAGGTGCTCGTGACTGTCCTACACCTGGATCGAACCGCATGCTTGCGTCGCACGCCGAGGATCTGATTCTGTAGATCGCATCACGGTCCCCTATGTCGAATCGTGCGCGGTGTCCGACGGCCACGCCCCCACGGTGCTGTTGCGCGGTCCACGCCTCCGTCTGATGCGCCGTGACGTTCGAGGTCGGACCAAGGCTTAAACCGGCTTACACCATTCCATCGCGTCAAGACAGCAGTGCGGTGGGTCGTAGGACAGCACCACGGAACACAAACCGACGGGAAGGCGGCGGTCTGGACCGTGAAGAAGTCCATCGAGGTGAGTTGGAGACGTGCTTGGTGAAGGTGCGCCATGATTGAGACTGGCGGACCAACGAGACAACCCAGATACTTCGCGGCCACCGTGCCTGCGCGTGAAGCCGAACTTCTGTAATTTCGACTTGTGGCATTTCTGCTGGCGCTCTCAAAGTGGATTCGTCTCGCGTATCTGTCGGATCTGAGGCACCGAGACTGCTCATCGCGGCGGCCAGAGGCATTTCTCAGGCTGTTCCAAGAACTGGGGCGACGACCTCGCGCTACCGTTTGCCGCTAGCGTTGTCGAGCGTGAGCTGTCTGACCCACAAACCCTCGACAACTTCACGTCCGCTGAGGGGCTGCGTGAACAGGGTGCGGAACCTGGCCCCGGAGTCGACCGGTCGGGCTCGGTTGGCGCCAGCCCGCCGACGCCGCGACCCGCGGAAATTCTCGATCGTCGCAGCCGGCAACCGCTGGCTCTGGCCTGACCCTCCAACGCGTGGCGCCGGCAGCAGGCGAAACGCATCCTCGAACGCCGACAGTCGCTCCTTGCTGGCGAAGACGAGAAAGTGCTCCTTTCCCCCAGCGCTCGAGACTTGCCAGTTGTAGCCGGCGGGCACGCGCACTTCCTGATTGGCCGGCAAAGGATTGGTGAGAGTCTGCCCGGGAATCGGGAACAGTAGATAGGCCTCGTCTTGTTCGTCTTCGTTGACGACGTAAAGGTACGTCGGCGCCGACGTGCTCACCGACAAGCTGATCTCGTCACTCACCTTGACCGATTGGCCGACGCCAAGAAGCTCTCTCCCAGCCGCGCCGTTCATGCGGTAGAACGCCGCCTCGATCGCATACGAATCAGCCCGCAGCGACACATCAGTTCCTGCGGGACGGTTCGCCTCCGTTGGTGCCCCAGCCGTTGTCCCTGGACCTCGGCTCGTGCCCCAGAATGCAGCTCCCATAGACAAGATGGCCGTGGCGGTCGCGCCTCCAACCCAGAGCCGCCAGCGGTGGCTCGTCGAAGGATCGGGCACCGGCTCCGGTGGCGCCAGAAGGTGTACCAGCTCCGTCTCCAGCGCACCGGCGGATGAGAAACGTGATTGGGGGGTCGCGCCGTCGCCCGCTCCACGAGGTGAATGAAGCCGTCCGGCAAGTCGGGCCGGATGTCACGCAGGCGTTTCTGCGCGCCCGTCTTGTGAGCGTCGATGAACGCTGCTTGACTGGTGGCATACACGGGGTAGTCGTTGGTCACGAGATGAAAGAGCAGGACCCCAAGACTGTAGATGTCGGACGCCGCGCTTCGCGGCTGGTCGTTCAGAACTTCCGGGGCCATGTAAACTGGTGTCCCAATGATGTCGTTCCCCTTGCGGGGCTCGGCCGCGAGCGGACGACCAGCGCCGAAGTCCACGAGCACGATCTGTCCGCCGTCCCGGCGCATGACGTTGTGCGCCTTGATGTCGCCGTGGAGTACGCCGACCGAGTGTACCGCTGCGAGTGCACGACACAACTCGATGCCGATGTTCGTCGCCTCGCTGGCGCCAAAGCCCTGCGTCTTCGTGAGCTCCTCGAGCGTCTGACCCTGGACGAGATCCATCCACAGCCCGACACGACCCTGCTTGTGATCCGCGCCGTAGACCCGCACCACGTTCGGGTGCCGGACTTTGGCCAGCAGCCGCGCTTCGTCCAGGACCTTTGAGGCCTCGAGCGACTGGCCGGCGCCGACGGCCGAGAGTTTCAGCGCGACGTCGATTTGCAGCCTGCTGTCGTGGGCCCGGTAGACGTCGCCGAACTCGCCCTCGCCAATCTTCTCCAGAATGGTCAGATGGGCCCACCGTCGCGGCACGTCGAGCGCGTCAGGCTGCATCCGATCGAAAGAGCGCTCGGCCCTCTGGTGGGCGGCTCCAATGGCGGCGATGTCCAGCAGGGCGTTCAACGCGTCGCGGTGGCTGTCCTGATAGGTGCGCTCGTGTTCTTCGTCTGGATCGACGGTCGTCCCTTCCGCGATTTTCTCGGCGAGCGGGAGGAGGGGGTCGTCTACGTCATCTTCAGCGTTCATATGACATCTCCCGTGCGAGACGGACGAGCGCGCGGCTCACCGTCGTTCGCGCCGCCGCCACGCCGGATGTCTCGAGCAGCTCAGTCACCTCCGACCACGGAAGGCCTAGTTCGGCTCGGGCGATGATGGCTTCACGGTCCACGGGTGACAGACGCTGGAGGCCGGCCTCATATCGTGCCAGCCGCTCGCTCCCCAGGGCCAGGTCGTGCCGGGAAGGTTCGGCCGACTGTGGCACGGTCTGCTCCATTCCTGTTGAGACTTCGTCCCGCACCTTGCGCACTCTTTCCAGCAGGTTGTCGTAAAGCGTCCGCCTGAGGCGTCCCAGGAACGCTCTGTCGTGGCCGGGTTCCGCGCCGTTCATTTCTTGCGCAACTTCGGCAAGAGTGTCCCGGACGAGGTCGCGAGGGTCGATCGAGCCTCTTGCCCACAGCGGGGTCCGGCCGTGAGCCCATCGCGCGAGATAGAACGAGTACTGCTCGGACAGCTCTCTCACGCTCTCGTCGCGAATGCCGTCAGGCTTTGCGTTCATACGACATCTCCCAAGCCAGTCGAACTAATGAGCGCCTCACCGCCATTTGTGCGGCTGGAACGCTGGGCTTGTTCAGTGCCGTGGCAACCTCAGGCCAGGGGAGTCGAAGTTCAATGCGCGCGATGATGGCCTCGCGCTGATCGGGTTTCACTCGCTCAAGCGCGGCATCGTACCGGTCCATGAGCTCTGCGGCGATGGCATCCTCCTCAGGCGACGGCGCAGGTGATGACTTCGACGACTCGAGCGGTTCCACGTGCCCTCGGCGTTGAGCCTGACGGATCCGGTCCGTGATGTTGTTGCGGAGTGTCTGGCGCACGTAGCCCAGGAACGCTCCCTCGTGGCGAGGCTCGAACGTATCGAGTTTCCGAATCACCTGGAGCAACGTGTCCTGCACGACGTCCTGGGTGTCGCTCGGTCCACGGGCCCAAGGCGGAGACGGCCGTGGGCCCAGTATCCGGAGCCGCTTGGAGTAACGCTCGAAGAGGTCGTTGAGTGCCGCTTCGTCACCGCGCCTCGCGCGCACGACGAGGTCAAAGGAGGATTCGGGGTCGAGCTCCTGCTGACCGTCTGGGGCGGCTTTTAGCGATGGTGGGAAGCCGGTCCGCATGGGTCCAGCTGGCGAAGTCATGAGTGCTGTCATCATATGTTCTCCCGCGTGCGTTGCGACAAGATCTTGGGGTGTAAACCCTCTTGTGAGCACTAACGCATCTCGCGGCCGAATCCAACAGACGTTCTGGCGACTGTTCCCACCAGAAAGCTCTGTACCCGTTGTGCCGCTTGAGGTTACCGCGTTGGTACCTTTCTCGAGCATTCCTCGCGGCCGGGCGCCCAGTGTTCGTCATCCGCCGAGACGAGCCTGCGAAACGCGTTTAAGGTTCGCGAGGGACCTCCACCATGACGGGTGGGAGTGCCGACACATGAATGCGTCAACGACCAGCATTGCAGGCCCAAACATCGATGTCGATATGCCCGCCGTTGCAGTCCGCGGATCGTCACAAGAACCGTAGGCACAACCAGCGGGGGGAGTCCGCGGTCGTGCCTGCAGGCGCTGAAGTCCGGACGTCGGAACACGACTACTTGTCCGGATAGATGAACTGCCGTCCGGGGGACTCCTCAGGCCACCAGACCGCGATCGGCCTCGGGCTCTTGAGCGACGCCTCTGCAAACGTGATCACCTGATCGCGCTTCAGGTCGGCGGGCCGATCGACCGGGGAGGTGAAGGCGGTGAAGTGCACGATCCTACGGTCTCGGCTGAGCACGCGGACCACACTGTGCGCGTGTATGTCGAGCCTTTCAAAGATGTAGGTGCCGGAGCCCAGCGACACACCAGGCAGGCCGACCGGTTGACTGAAGCTGACGTACATCGTGTCGTTGTCGTGCACGCCCGCACCGATGGACGCCGTATTGGCCAGACCCAGGATGATCGTGCCCGCCGCGGCCACGAGCCCTCTGCAAGAAAACATCGTCTTACCCTCCTCATCACCGCACGAGCTTGATTGCCCGTTGTTCTCTGTGTTAAACGCGGGCGGGAGGGTAAACGAACAGACCAGTGCAGAAGACGGGGATTAGTTGGGGTAGGTCAGCGCGAAACTGCCCAGCATATGGCGACGACTCGCGGACGCCGGCGGTCACAGGGATGACCTGCGACTCACCCGCGGCGTGCCCGTTCACAACGAAGCCGACACGCTACGGCGGCAGAAGCCTCGCCGGTGGCTTTTTCGTCTACCCTCTGCGCGCGCGATCGCTCAGGCCGGCAGAGGGATCACCGGCAGACCAGGCGTCGAGAAGATGATCTCCGTGATGGCCTTGATGCTCCGATTGCCGTAGCGAAACGGAACGACGAGCCGGAGCGGGGCACCGTGCCTCGGCGCAATCGGCGCGTCGTTCATCAGCCACGCCAGCATCACTTGCGGGTGCCGCAACGTGGCGATCGGCTCGTCCACGTAGTGCCGGTCGGACGCGATGAGACGGCAGTAATGCGCGCCTGGGACGAGGCCCAGGATGTCCGCGAAGTCGCTGAAGCGGACACCGGTCCATTTCACGATCCCGCGCGGGTTTGGGGCTCCACATTGCAGGAGGAAGGTGTGAGAGACGCGGGGCAGCTTGTCCAGATCCTCGAAACGCAACGTTCCGGTGAGCTTGGCCAGACCACGGGTATCCAGCTTGATCGCCATCTTCCGATAGTCGAATTCGACGTCCGGCGCCTGCCGGTTCGGTGTACGCCACATCAACGGGTCCGTGATCGGCCCCGCCTCGCTGTCCTGATGCTCGGGGGCGGAACCATCCGGATTGAGCGGGAGCGGCGCCGGAAATCCCTGCCGGAGCGGCCGCTCGACGAGTCGATCGGGCCACGGCTCTTGTCCCGGCGGCATCTGGGCCGCCTGCGCCTGCAGCTCCTCGGGCGTCACGCCCAACGCAAGGCCGGCAAGCGTCGCCCCCGAAATGCCACAGATCGCGTCACGTCGTGAGATAGGCATATCCGTCCCCCATTGCTCAAAAGTGGTCAGCCGGATGGCATCTGCTACCGCCTAGTATGCGGCCCTCTGGGTGCTTCGGCGACAGATAAAGTACGCGGACGGATCCTCGCCTAAATGGCTCATTGCCTGATCTCGTCCGGGCACTCGAAGCAGCGACGACGAGCAACGCGATCGCGTCTGTCACGCCTTCGCTGAGCCTTCGAACCTGATCGAGTACCGCCGGATGTTCCCAATCGATGATATCCGTGGACTCGGAAATTGTTCCATCGAGGCTTCATCCCTGGATCCGACCGGAACGTCGCGGGATGTCAGTCGGGGTTGCCGTACAGGGCCGCGACCGCCCCGCGGACCTCGGCGGCGGACCGAACGTATGCCGATGCCGTCTTCGCGTCCTGACCGGTCTGATCGCGATCGAGCCACACTCGCTTGATGCCCAATTCTCGCGCTGGTGCGATGTCGTGATACCAACTGCACGCCACGTGAACCCAGTCGCTGTCGGCGACCCCGGACGACTGAGCGAAGAAATGAAAGTGCGTCAATGACGGCTTGTAAGCGGACACTCGTTCGGCCGTCACCACCGCGTCGAACCGCTGACGGAAAGAGCGATGGGTCTGCTCGAAGAGGGCCTCGTCGCAGTTGGTGAGGACGGCAAGCCGGCAGCCCATCGCGCGCAGATCCGCGAGCATCGGTTCGGTATCGTCGAAGATCGGTAACGTGGCCCACGAATCCGGGAGTGTACGGGCCTGCGGTTCGGAAAGCGTGACGCCCACATGCTCGGCCGCGCGCAACAAGGCAGTCACGAGAACGTCCTTGTACAGCCGGTGCGGTGTTTCGGCCTCCAACAGGCGCTCGAATCGATGATAGGCGCGCAGGATGTCCGATCTCCTGCTGCCGACAAGCGGATTGAGAATGGCTGAGAACCCAGCGTGCCAATCCACGAGCGTCCCGAAACAATCAAACGTGACCCAGCGTGAGTCAGTACCCGTCCTCGTCGTCATGGCATGGGTCGGTCCCAGTTCCAGCAAGCCGCCTTGACCAACCACCGCCCAACGCTATCCTTTTCGAACCAGCAGAGGGCCTTCCCTCTGTTGTCAACGCGTTGACCAGCCAGGTCAACCGTGGCCGCGAATGTGGCGCGCCCAATCGCCAGATTC
The DNA here is from genome assembly GCA_963814975.1 of uncultured Acidobacteriota bacterium. Taxonomy (GTDB): domain Bacteria; phylum Acidobacteriota; class Vicinamibacteria; order Vicinamibacterales; family CAVVIG01; genus CAVUXJ01. The sequence continues at coordinate 228,468 of CAWFFB010000026.1, forward strand.
CCTTGTCCCTCCACATCCTCGAGGGGTTGTGTGAATCTTACGATGGGCGGGAATTGGTCCAGCCACGCTCGAAACGCCGCATGACCGCGCAGGACCGAGTGGTCGGCGGGCATGTACACGATGTCCTCATCGCATAGCGCGAGCACCTTGTCCCAGTCCCGCTCGATCAGCGCCGCGGTCCATTCTTGTTCTGTCAAGGTTCGGATCGTTTCACGATCCTCAGGGGTGAGAGTGGACGCAACGGAAATCGTCATGGTCACCTCCATTTGTCTGTTGGCCGCGGGTGGATCTACGAGGCCGTGATGCAGCTGCTTCCTATTTCTGCCAGGGAAGACCGCTCCCGCTAGACGCCAGCGCCGTCGCGACGTTGGTGACCCGTGGGTGGGGGATACCAGTAGATTGAGGTGCCCCACACCTTCGCCGGCGACTGCACTACCAGAACCTGGCCTGGCCGTTGATCCCTCCCGAGAGGATCGCGCTCCGAACGTCGTCGATTGTCGCCAAGCCCCCCGGCGCGGTACCGCCCCACTCGAATCGAGTCGCGGCCGGCGTCCAGTGAAGCAGCGCCACATGCCACGTGTGGTCGTTACCGCCGCGCTCGTAGTAGACGAGGCAGTGATCGGTCGAGCACCCAGCCGCGACCAGCCGACGAATCGGCAGCTTCGGATTGACGACCATATCGGTCACCTGAAACTCGGCTCCGGGCTCGGCGATGTCGAGGTCCCGGCTGCCGAACAACGACTGCAGCCCGTCGCGGACGCCGAGCGGCAGTCCTCTGATGGACGTGACAATACCGAACCGCTCGTCCTGCACGTGGGCCCGCAACGCCCCGGACAGCGCGCCGGCGTCCGTCGCCTGGCTCCCGGCAGCCATGACCGACCAGAGGCTCACGCCGATCGCGGAAAGAAAAAGAAATTGTGTCGGACGCATCCAGTCTCCCGGGAGCTTGGCTCACAAGGAGGATGCCACTGTCGCCGCCATGGCGCAAACGCAATCGCGCGGCGCCACGACGGATCCGGGCGTGAGCGACGGTGGTCGTGTGACGGTTGACTCGCTGCGGATTGCGCGGTCATGTGCGAGGCGTCGCAGCCAACCGCGCTCAGTCACAACACCTGCATATTCAGCGAACTCGTTGGTGTGGCGGGACCTGAAAAGTGGTGCGCCCGGCAGGGCTCGAACCTGCAACCTTTGGCTCCGGAGGCCCGAGAGCCAGCCTAAAAGTTGTTTGCTTTGAGTTGCTTACTGCTGCTGCCACGCGAGCCTGCCACGCTCATTCGACACCTGGCTTTACCGCGAAAGCCTTCTGCACCGCATCGTCCAATCGCGGATCAACAACGACCTGGGTGTAGATAAGCGTGGTGCGAATGTCTCGGTGACCCCGCGCCTTCTGCACGAGTGATATGTCGCCTCCGCCGAATTGCAACAGATGCGTACAGGTAGGAATGCACAAGGTTGTAACAACGCGTTGGTGCGAAGCCTGCGCGCACCATCGCCGTCTTCCAGTCGCGGTTTGCGTTCGGAAACGTTCGCGGGCGCAACGGTTGCCTGTCGAAGCCGCCGTGATCGGTGAACATTTGCCACGCGAGGACTCCCTCCGCTGAGAGGGGCACGACAGCCACATCGCCGCCCTATCCACCCTCTCGGTCCAAGACCTTGTAAAGCTCGCCTCAGAGCGTTGATTCGGTGGCGAACAGTCCACGCCTTCCACGCCCGCCTTAAGCCAACCGTCGATCTGTTTTTGGATAATCTCTTCTGATACTTCGTCTCGGCGGAGGTGCCCTAGACCTCGTAGCCACGCATTCGTGTCGGAAGCGCGCGCTTTCGAGGATACGAGCTTCGTCACCTCAATTCTATTGAGATAGCGTCCGACATCGGCAGCGGACTTCCGAGCACAGGTCGAATGTTTTCGCGTCGAAGTTCGGCGCGCGTATCCTCCTGCCACCGCTTCATCACGCGGAGTGCCGTGCCAACCCGAAACCGCTTCTCCTTTGGCGGCGGTCCCGTTTTCGGTCACCTGCACGAGCGACCACACGGTAGCTACCGTTGTCCACGCGGTACACGCCCGGAGCGAGGACCTCGAATTTCATTTGAGTTCACCCGCCCGGGTCTCGATGGTCGTCCCCGTCGTGGCCGCATCCCCTCATGCTAAATGCCAAGTATCGCTCAACGGCGTGCCGACTCCAACGCGGGCGGCCATCAATGCTCGGCAGCTCGGGAATCGGAAAGCTGCCCGCGCGTCGCCGTCTCTCTATCGTTGATCGAGACGTTCGCACAACTGCAGCGACATCCTCAATGAACAGCACGTCGAGCGTCAAGGCAGAAGGGTGATCGATGATGCCGGGCCGTTCAGGGTGTTTGGATGGGTGGCAGAAATTGTCATCTATTCTCCCTTGGCCTCAATGACCGAGTTATTGGGATCACCCTGCTCAGGGTGATGGTTGGATCGTGAGCGTCTGAACCCAGCGAACGGACCTTCCGATTCGGACCACCTGCTGTGTCGGTGGTTTGTCGGCATGGAGATGGACGAGCCGATCTGGGACGTGACCGTGTTCACGAAGAACCGCGACCGGTTGCTCAATCAGGAGATTGCGCGCGGCGTCTGCCGCCGGGTCGTGGAGCGCGCTCAGGACCTGATGTCGGATGAGCACTTCACGGTCGATGGGACCTTGATCGAGGCGTGGGCCAGCCAGAAGAGCTTGCACCGGAAGGATGGCGGCCCGGATGGCGACGGGCGCAACGTTCGAGGGGAGAAACGGAAGAACGACCCCATGCCTCGAAGACGGACCCGGACGCGCGGCTGTATCGACGGTCGAACAACGCCGAGTCCCGGCTGGCCTATTTGGGGCATCTGTTGATCGAGAATCGCCATGGCCTGATCGCCGACGCGATGGCGACGCAGCCGACGGCTACGCGGAACGGGACGCGGGCCTGCCAACATGCCCGCCCGCGTATCGAGCCGGCGTTTGGGTGGCTGAAGACCATCGCCTGGATCCGCACGGTGAAGTTGCGAGGCCTGGCGAACGTCGACTGGGTGTTTGTCTTCGCGAGCGCTGCGTTCAATCTGATCCGCTTGCCGAAGCTGCTGCCGCAGCCAGCGTGAGGCGCTCGACGTGTCTCTGCTCGCCGGTTTCGCCGTCACACCGAGGCAGCTCAAAACCAATCCGGGTCTGTTGAACGCGTACGGTGCGCGGGTCGGAAGGCAATCGCGCATCATCAGCCGTTTTTCCGCGGCCTCTTAGCCGCCGACACACGCGCCGCCACTCGTCGGGCATGTGTATGACCAAGCGGTAGTACACGTCCAGGACGCGCGCATATTCCCGATCCCGCTGCACGGACACGGTGAAGAACTCTGACTGCAACGCCGCGTCGGATGTATTCCCCAACACATAGGCGCGTTGAAGGGGGTCGAGACCATTTAGAAAGCCGGTGAGCCCTTGTGCATGTTCGACATCGCGTTGGGCTGCGGATCTGGTGCGAATCGGAGAAGAATGAGTCGCGCCGATTTGCGCTGGTCAATCCGCTGGCAAGGGATACAGCAAGCCGTATTCCAGCATTCGGACGGAGGTGCGGTGCGGGATTAGCGGTAACCGCAACTTGCAGTATCAAAACACGTTTGGGATATGCGTGGGCCGTGCGAATTTACCTGACGCAAAGGCGCAAGAAGTATGCCCGCAACGGCAAGAAGTATTCCAAGGCACGACTGCCTTGGTCGAGTGCGATCAGTGCGCGCCGGTATTTTTCAGCCTTCATTGGATCGCGCACCTCAGTTCCACCGCATGGGCAGCACGGAGCGAGTAGTCACCCAGAAATTGCAGCTCGCCGTGAGCACGTCACTGAGCGTCGGTGAGTTCGGTGAGTGGTATGGAGGGTCATGCGTGAGAAGAGGGGCCGGGCAGCTCTGGTTCGGTGTGACGTGCCGCGTACTCGTTTGGCCTTCGTCCCATCAACCCTGTCCATCACTGGACAAGCGGACATCACGATGGCGGCGGGGAGAGTGTCTAGGAAATGTCGATAGACACAGGCGCCACGACGATGAGATTTGGCACCCGCGTTCTCGCGTCCCGAGCTGACGATCACGTGAGGTCGACGCGCGGACCACCTGATCAAATCGTTGTGTGCGACAAGTCGTCGGTCAGATTCGCGTCTTGAGCTTCAGGCGTCGATGGGGCGTCCCTCGACAACCGCCGTTTAGTCGCCAGCCCACCTTTGCGTCCCGCTTCGCGTGCTTGTTCCCGCGTCCACTCATGCGCCGTGCCTTTCTGATGCGCCGCCCGACCACCTTTGCTCGCAATCTCGCGCTGCTTGTCAGGGTCCATCGACGCAAATCCTCGATCTTCGATCATGGTGTATCCTCTCGATTCAAGAGGACTGCAAGGGATACACCCAATAAACCGCGTGTTTTGCCGGGCTTATTGATCGGTGATTTGTCGGCTACCTGACAGATGTTACGTTCTTACACACCAGCTACCCAACCAGTCGCTGATATTCTCAATGATTCTCAGCCCAAATGGTGGCTCCAAGGGTGCATTGACAGACGTTCAACGGCACCCCTGCGGCAATCAACCGCCCTGTGGGCTGGAGGCATGCTCAACACCATTCTCATCGTGGATGACGACGAGTCGACGCGCACATTCCTTTCAACGTTGCTTCAAGGGGCTGGCTACGGTGTCGTGGTGGCTGGTGGCGTCAAGGCGGGCCTGCAAGTGCTCGAAGAAACTTGGGTGGACCTCCTGGTCGCTGATGTACGACTGGGCGATGCCAATGGGCTTCAACTGATCGCCATGAGCCGACAGTCTATGCCCACCATTGCGATCACCGGGTTTGCTGATCCTGTTATTGAAGCGCAGGCCCGGCAGTTCGGGGCGACGTTCCTTCTGAAACCATTCACATCGGGATCGCTGCTGGCCCTCGTGGAGAAGCGGTTACGGCGGTACACGACCCATCCTTACTGGGTTGAGAAACGGAAAACGCCAGTAAGCCCTCCGACCTCCACACGCCGGCACAGCAACAGACATTACTTCGTCGCCATTGTGTTCGCGTGCCATAACCGCATCATCTCTACGTCGGATGACAACCCATCATACTGCCGGTCATAGACAGACACGTTGTTGACGGCCTGGCCAAACACATTCGTGCCTGTGGACGTAATGGTCAACGTCTTTGCGTCATGGGATACGACCAAGGTCATGGTCACCGCTACCTGCCCGCCATGTTTGGTAACGGCTTGTGTCGTGGTGGCGTTGATGCGCGTGAACGCGATCATGTCGCCGTTCGCACTGTTGCCAACCAGAGGATTGTCCTTCCCGTCATAGTTCGCGGTGAACTCGTAATGTCGCACGGTGCCATCGCCAGAGACGCCGTCCACAATCGTTCTGATACCCGCGCCCGCCGGCTCAATCTGTGCGTGGCCCGGGTGCGCCGACCCTCTTTGTACTTCGATTTTGCGAGGTTCAGTGTCCACGTCCCCACCTCCGCGTTGCTGACTTGAGCGAGGATCGGGCTTTCGATCACCATCACAACGAT
>CAWFFB010000027.1:0-110074 GCA_963814975.1 uncultured Acidobacteriota bacterium
ACTGCGCTTCGCTCGACGCCGCGGCGATCGTCCTAGGCCCGCCGCTCGCGGGTCCTGGGACCAAGCTACCGCCGGCGCCGCGACCAGCGCCGCCACAAGCCAAGCCGAGCAGCGGACCATAGGCGGTTTCATATGGGCTGGAGTGCCATGTCGCAGGCGCATGTCAAAACCAGCATCCTCCTCGGTGCTCCTCCGGCCTGCCGCAGTACCTCCAGGAAATCACGGCCCATCGTGGGTCGTTTCCGACCAATCGTGCGATTTGCGCCCGAAACTCGATGGGCAGCCATCGAGACGACGGGGACACCTAAGGATGGAGCAGGTATCGTGCCTAAAAGGGGTGTGGCGCGGGTGGTCTGAGAGCCCGTTGCGCGAAGTCGCCACAGTGCGTGGCACAGCCCACGCCGACGCGCCGGCTGCTCGCTACTCCCTGGGCCTCGTTGACGATGGCGAGGTACAGGCTGCCGACACGATCCGAACGCGACCGGCACGGCACTTCATGTGAGACAGTCTGAGAATCAGCGAAGCGGCGAAACGAACCCGCGTCCCGCGTGCGCTTCCGCCACGGCGTGCACCAGGTCAAGGACCAGGCGTGGTTTCACGACGTAACTGGTGATGCCCGCGGCTCTCGCCGTCACGACGAGATCTTCCTCCGAGTGGACGGTGAGAAAGACGATGGCGGCAGTCGAGCCGGCCTTGAGAAGCCTGGCCGCGACCTCGAACCCGGTCATATCCGGCATCGAGATGTCCAGCACGATGACGTCCGGCAGCAGGGCTTTCGCGGCTCGCAGCGCAGATGGGCCATCCGTTGCCGTCCCGACCACCACGCAGGCCGGCGTAAGGACCGTGCGCGCACGAGCGAGAATAGCGTCGTTGTCGTCCACGAGAAGAACGCGCGGCCGTTCAGACGAACCAGCGGTTGCCCTCATCGTTGATGACTCACCGTCAACTGCGGTTGCGTGTGGCCGTGGGGCCGAGTCGCCACGCCGCTTTGCGCGACGTCAAGGGGAACGGTGGCCTCCACCCGAGTGCCACACCCAGGGCTGGAGCGAACCTCGAGCAAGCCGCCAATCATTTCCAGTCGCTCTTTCATACTAACGAGGCCGAGGCCTTTGGCCGACATGACCTCAGCGTCAAACCCGACGCCATCGTCGACGACGCTCAGGCTGAGTTCGGTCTCGTTCGCAGCGAGACATACCGAGAGTTCCTTGGCCTGGCTGTATTTGATCGCGTTGTGCAGCGCCTCTTGAACGACGCGGAACAGACATAGCGTCACATCGGCCGCAAGGGTCGACGGAACGTTGTCATGCCTGAATGCGATGACGTTCCCGGAGTGTGACAACTCGAGGCGAAGCGTCTCGACTGCGGCGACGAGGCCAAGCAGGCGGAGCTTGGCGGGATGCAGACTGTGCGACAAATCGCGCACGTTGCTGGCAATCTCCTGCGTGCGCGCCCGTGCCTCGGTCGCGAGACGCTTGGCGTCGCCGGGATCGGCGCCGCCTACCTCGTCGAGATCCATGGTCAACAACGCCAGCTGCTGGCTGATGTCGTCGTGCAGTTCGCGTGCGATCCGCGAACGCTCGGCCTCCTGTGCGTTGAGCAATCGCGACCCGAGGTGACGGATCCGCTCGTAGCTCGTACGGAGACTACCCTGGCTTCGGCGCAGTTCTCGCCGTTGAATGAGCAGCGCGGCAATGAGCCCTGACTGCAGGATGAGCAGGGCGAGAGCGCCAAGGATGTATCGCTTGTAGCGATCCCAGATGGATGGGTCGCGAAATCTGACGATTGTTCCAGCTGGAACGCGCGCTTCGTCGATGCCCCACCGCCGCAGTTGGCGCCAGTCGATTTGGTCTCGAGTTCAGATCGATGGCTGAAGTGTCGATGCTCTCGGCCTTTTCTCCGCCGAGCACCCGCAGGGCGAGTTGACCTGTCCGGCGAATCGCCTCCAACTGGCTGTAGAGGCTCCCGCCGACGATCCCATGATCCAGCGCCGAGTCGACCCAGCAATAGGTCGGCGCGTTCGCCGCGGCCGCGACGCGGTCGATGTATTCAAGCGGGTGGTACTTGTTTCCTGCGCCGTCCTCGGTGACGCGCAGGTAGTACACAGCGGAGTGTTCGGGCAGGCGGGCTAGTTGCCGCTCGAGCTCGTCGGTCGCAAGCCCTGAGAGGTAGTTCACCTTCAGTCTGGAGTTGAACGACTGCATCTGCGAACGCATCGCATCCTCGTACGCCTTATCGCCTGCGGCGGCACCCGCGATCACGAAGACGTTCGTGGCGTCAGGCTGCAGTTTCTCGATCAGCGCCACGGTGCCCGTGAACTTCCGCTCTTGGATTAGGCCCGTCGAGTTCGGCCCGAAGGAAGCGTTTCGCCTGTCATTGGCCAAGTACACGACGGGCGTATCGGGAAACAGGCTCTCGCGATTCTCTTTGAGGAACTGGACCGCGACGTCCTGCAACGCGATGACGACATCGAAGCGGGCGCCTCGATACTTCTCACGGAGAAAGTTCGCAATCCGGATCGGGTGCGACGGGTCGGGGAACCGTGACAGGTCGATGAACTCCGAGTAGTAGTCGAGGTCCGTTTTCGGTCCGACATCGAGGATTCGTGGCAGCTCGTCCTCGCCGATGATGGAAAATTGGTTGTCCGTCCTCGTCGAATAGAGAACGAGCACCTGCTTGTGCGCGTCCTGCGCCGAGCGAAAGACCGGATCCGATCGAGGAGGGAGCGCAATCCCTACCAGCGCGCGTCCGAGGGCACGTCGGCGGAGCAGACGTGACATCACCGCCTTCACAAACGGATCTCCGCGGTGATCTTGAAGAAACGTGGCGTGAGGATCGTGAGTGGCTGCAGCCATGGGCCGCCGGGTACAAAGGTATTGTCGTAGGTCAACACGGCGCTCGAGTTGAGCGCGTTGTACAGGTCGAAGGCGATCAACGTGCGCGAGCGACCGTACTTCAAGATCTTAGCGACTCGAACGTCGAATTGATTGATCCGATCGCCGTACGCGGTGCCAGGAGGCACAAGGTTGACAGTCACGTTGGCGGCATTGCCCGAGAGATCCCTGCCGAGTGAAGGCGCGACAACCGCGTTCGGCGCCGCATAGTTGGCTGCCAACATCGCTCCGGGTTTGCTCTGAAACGTCGCCGCGAGTAGCACGCCAATCTTCGGGACTTCGTACGACGCGAGACCTCTCGATCTGCGTCAGCACGCCATAGGCAACGTGGCAGTACGGGCTCGCCATGGTCACAGCTGACGTGTTCAGACCGGCGCCGAATCCGCTCGCTGCGGTGGCGGTCGTCGCGAGCTCTGGCAGGTGCCTACGGACGTCGCAATTGTCGGCGACCGTCTGGCCCGTGCTCGTTCCTGCCGATCACCGTGAGACTCCGGCCGACGCGGGCATTGATCATGACGTCGAGGCCATTGAAGTACCGGTACCACTTTCCATAGGGCATCGAATCGACGACCAGGTTGTTGACCTGTCCAGCCTTTGCCGGAACGACATCATAGAGGCCCGAGACGACGTAGCCCCCGCCGCCTGGCAGGCGCGGATCGAGCGGCGCCACGATATTGAAGGGGGTCAAATCAGATGGCTGCAAGGCGAGATTGTCGACGACGGAAAAGCCGCGAAACCAGCGGCGGCTGTACGTCACGTCGACTGACGAGCGGGGTCCGATCTGCTGCTGAATCGTCACGCCCAGGTTCCAATCCGATGGACGAACGCCCCAGCCGTTCAGGAGCCTCGCGTCAAAATTGTTGGACAAGACGTTCTTGCCGAAATTCGTGTTGGACATGACGCCGCAGACATCGCCGCCGGTGGCCCGATTATCCTGTGCTGCCGCATTCGACAGATCGCAATCGGGCACGAAGTTTCCATTCGTGTCGGTCCATGCGCGTGTGACACCGGCGGTGCCAAAGACCGGCGTCGTCTGGGGCATCCGCAAGCTGGGATTCGAGTTCGCGTAGTGGCCCGACACGCCAGCTCCTTCGAGATACTTGCCGATGGTCATCTTGATCGCCGTGCGACCCGTCCCGAACACGTCGTAGGCGACGCCCATCCTGGGGGTGATGTCCTTGTAGCTGTCGACGCCGCGGCTTTCTGGAATGACGATCGGCGTAGGCAGGAATCGAGACGGTCCCTGCCTGCTGCGCCGGGAACCAACTCCGTGCACGATCGAATCGCACGGCTCCCTGCAGCGTCAGACGACGACGCGTCCACTGCTCTTGAACGAACAGCGCGTCCAGGCCGACGCGCGTGTCGTTTACCCACGGCGAGATCGATTGCGTGAGCTGGTTCGGTACACCGTTGTTGAAGCGGTAGCTCAGGTTCTGATTGTTCGTGAACCACTGCCGATCGTCGGTCATCAACGTCCGCTGATAACCAATCTTCAGACTATGCGTGCCGGTGACGTAGGCGATCGATCCCTTCCACAGATAGGAGCCGGTGTGCGCCACGCTGAAGTCCTGCGATCGATAGACCAGCCCGGGAATATTGCCGTTCGCGGCGCATCCGCTCGCGCATTGCTCCGCCACGCGAATGAGATCCCGTGTCGGATTGGGGTCGCGCTCGAAGTTGCCGACGCCGAAGAAGATGCCGCTGTAGCCCGCCTCGGCAACCAGCCGATTCGTGATGGGGGAGGACCATGTGGCCTGGGTCACATCCAGCCGTCGGGCGAGGACGCCGACGGCTTCCGGCGACACGCGTGCGGGCTCCGGCAGGCCGGCCGTGGCGCCGGTGCAGGTTCGACACAGGGACTGCGCGTCCCAGAAGCCACTCACCTTGTTGCGCGGCGTCGCCTGCCAGGTAAGGCGGCCGCTCGCGTTCTCGAACGTTCGGTCGGAGTACTCTCTGCGGCTGACGTCGGGCGCGTACAGCCACGCATTGGGATCGCCGGCGTTCAGGTTGTAGTAGACGCTGGCGCTGTCTTTCGTGCTGCCGCCGGTATGGCCATTTACGAAATACCACAACCGATCTGTCAGAATCGGACCGCCAATCGTCCCCGATACGTCGTAGACCTTCTTCAACGGCGTCGGCGCCGTGACGCCTTGAGCGGTTAACTCTGGTGTCAGATTGTTGGACCGAAACTTCGCGCCGGTGCCGCTGGCGAAGAACGAGCCGTGCAACGCATTGCCGCCGCTCTTCGGAACGATGTTCATGGTGAGGCCGGCGGTTTCCGACTCGCCCAAACCACCCGCCGTCACGAAAGTCACTTCCTGCGATTGCGCGACATCGAGAACGTAGCTGGTCGCTGAATTCCCGCTCGGTGGACTCCCCACGGTCATTCCGTCGAGCGAGAGGCGTCCTTCGTTTGTTCGGCCGCCGTGAATGGGGAACGATGTCGCTGCCGTGCCCGTCACCGTATCGTTGGCGTTGGTGAGGACGCCGGGGATCAGCGATAGCAACGCGTTATAACTACGAGCTGTTGGAATCGATTGGACGAGGTCACCGCTCAGCGTGATTTCGCGCCCCGCACGATGGACGTCGATCGCCGGGGTTTCACCGATGACCGTGATCGTTTCGTTCATCGATCCGACCGCGAGTTCAGCGTTCACGACCGCAGTGAAGGACCCGGCCAACTCGACCCCTTCCCGCTGATAGGGCTTCCAGCCCTGAAGGGTGAACCTGACGCGGTACGTGCCGGGCACCAGATCCTCCATGCGGTAGCGGCCGGCTGCATCGGTCAGCGTCTTCCGGGCCTTCCCGATCAGCGCGGCACTGCTGGCTTCAACGAGGACCCCGGCCATCGGCGCACCCGAGGGATCGCTCACCATGCCGCCGATCGCTGGCTGGCCGAAGGCCGCGACCGGGACAGTGACCACGAATACGAGGAACGCAAGAGTTCTCATGGCCGTCGCGGACACCATACCACCCCGCGGAGTGCGGACGCAGTTCCGATATATGCTCCCATCCAGGTTCGCGAACGCTGCCCCATGGGAGGTCCAGGTTGTCCACACGGCCCCGCGTCATGATTGCGGACGACTACCCGGACATGGTGAAAGCGGTCTCGCGCGTCCTGGCGCAGGACTGCGACGTCGTCGGGACGGTCGCGGACGGCAGCGCGCTGCTAGACGCCGCGGAACGACTTCAGCCTGACGTGATTCTGCTCGACCTGAGCCTGCCAAATGCCAACGTACTGGAGGCCTGCCGTCAGATCACGCGAACTCATCCGCAGACACGAGTCATCGTATTCACGGCACACAGCGATCCGCATCTCATCGAACGGTTTTTAGAGGCGGGAGCGTCTGCGTTCGTCTCGAAGCTGGGGGACAACGGCGATCTGCTGTCGACGGTCAAACGCCTGTCCGTCGGCCGCGGCCTGCACAATGGGACCTCCAACAACCGGCGGTTCGACTAATGAGGTAGGTTCCACGTTGCGTCCATAGCGGTCTCACATGGTTTTGCTCTTCTCGACGGCGCCAGTGTGCCGCGACGGCTGGGCTGGCTTAAACGTCGGTGGCACTGTTCGGGCTGAAACGATGATCTTCGAGCGCTTCTCCGCAACCCAGCTTGCCCTTCGACCCCTTGGGGCGTATAACGTCTGAAGCAGTTCTTGGTCGGCTGCGGTCTCGATGCGCGTCAGAGCGTCGCGGACCGAACCCACCGCTTGTTCGCACCAGTGGCCTCAAGCCGAGGTTCCCACACGACCACGCTCTGAACGCCGCGGCGCAACGCCCCGGCGCTTCAGCGCTTCCTTGAATCACCCCTCGCAGCGACTGCCAGGGCGTCTTCACGGACAACCCAAACAGCAGCACCCAAGCAAGGAGGGGGCGATGTCTGACGTTCGATGGGGTGATCCGCGCGAATACGGCGAGCGGGATCGCGACGACGGGCGGCCGCGCGTGTACGACGAGCGTGACCGGGACGACCACGATCCGCGCGACGGCCTGATGCACGACCTCGACTTGCCGCGCGGCGAGGAGCGCGAACTGGTCGTTGATCGCGATCGCGCCTACGAGCTGAACGGCGAGGACAGCCGCACGCTGGCCGCCGTCGGCGCCTTCCGGGTCGTGCCCGAACAGGACCTCGACATCGACCACGAGACGCTCGACCACCTGCGCGATGAGGGCCTCGTCGATGTCGTTGACCTTGGCGACGACGAGCGCGGCGCGACCCTGACGAAGGACGGCCGGGACCTTCTCGATTCGCACTTGATGGATCGGGGCGATGAACCATCGCAGGCGTTCTACGCTGGCGTCAGCCGGTCCCGCGAAATCGACCACGACTCGAACCTCTACGCGACGTACCGCCAGGAGGAGGCACGCCTCCGAGACGAGCACGGCGGCCTCGACATCCGGCGCGTCATCCTCGAGCAGGACTTGAAGCGCGAGTACCAGGAGTTCCTGCAGGAGCACAACCGCAACCGCTCCGACAGCGACGGCCGACCTGACCGCGACGAGGACGAGATCCGCGACTGGGCGCGCGAACACGACCTGCCGTACTTCGACGGCCAGGTGCACTTCCCCGACTACCGCATCGAGTACGAGGTCGATGGGCGGGAACGCCACGAGGACGTCGAGCTGTTCACGCCGCACTACCGCGGCGCTCACGCCGCCAGCCGCGCCAAGACCGGCTTCCGGATCTACGTCGTCGGATCCCGCGGGGGCGGCGGTCGTTCCGCGCCGCATCCGCGCGTCATGGAGGAATTCCTGTGACGCACGAATACCCGCACAACCCGACGTTCGACAGCGTCACTATCAGCCGGGTGACCGGCCTCGCGGACTTCGGCTTCACGCGACGGCAGCGTGAGTTCCTCGTGACCGTGATGGTCCACTCCGGGTGCTTCCTGGAACGGCAGTACTGCGCGTTCACCGGCACGGCGCGCGGCCAGAACAGCCGCGAATTCGTCGCCCGCCTGGTCGCGCGCGGATTCGCCCGAGCCATCGAGCCAGGACCCGTCCGGCGAGGGCGTCTCTACCACGTTCACCACAAGCCGCTCTACGAGGCGATCGGGCAGCCGGACAACCGCAATCGCCGTCTGCACTCGATCGGCCGCATGGTCGAGAGGGTGATGATTCTCGACGCCGTGCTGAGCGATCGCCGCTGCTGGTGGTTGAGTCCCGAGGCGGACAAGCGAACGTTCTTCGACGTCACGCAGGAGACAGGTCTGCGCCCAGAGGAGTATCCGCACATCACGTTCGGGTCGGGTTCACGGAAGACCGTCCGCTGCTTTCCCGACAAGCTGCCCATCGGCATCGAGAAGGCGGACACCAGTCGGTTCGTGTTCCTCTACCTTGTGAACCGGCGAATCCCCGTGGACTTCCGCCAGTTCCTGATCCGTCACCACAACCTCCTTCTCAACCTGCACAGGTGGACGGTGCGTCTGCTCGTGCCGCGGCGCTTCAAGAAGTCCGTGGCGCTCTACAAGGCCGCGCTCCGAGAAGAGCTCTGGACCCCGCTGAATCCGAGCGTCAGCAAGGCTCTGGAGACGTACTTTCGCGAGCGGAAGGAGCAGGGCGGACACCTCGGAGACCCGACCGATCGCTACATCGCACAGGAGTTCCGGCAACAGGGGATGGCGAAGATCATGGCCCTCTATCGAGCCTGGCGACGAGAGGGCGACGTCGTGCTGTGGAGGTCGTCATCGACCAGCCTTCGTGACGATCGCATGCACGGCTGCTCGGCCTGCGAAATCCAGATGCTGAATGGCCAGTACCTGCAACTCACCGGCACGATGGACCGAGAGGCGTGGGCCAAGAGAGGGGCCAAGCGAAAATCGCGTCAGGTTGGCCCCCCAGTTTCGACGCCCTCTCCAGACATTCCCTCACCCCTGGTAGCCCCATGACCGCGAACCGTGTGCAAGCGTCTCTATCGCAGCAACTTGCCGCGAGCGCGTCATCGAGGCGGCGCTTTGTGCCGCCGTCGCTGTCGGAGCCGGTGTCGCAGTCGCTGAACCAACGATGGCGTGAACGACCCCGCTGTCCTGCCCCGCCAGTGACCCCAGGCCGTCGAGACGGGGTCGTTCACGCCATCGTTGGTCGTGCCGCATGTCGCTGTCTGCGCGCACAGTTCGTGCAGGACGAACGCGCCGCCCGCGTGCACGTCTTCGTGTCCAGATTCGCCGGAACAATGCGGCCGACGAATCGAACAGAAATCGGTTCGCGCGCGTGCCCATGTTTCCCGGAAGGAACGTCGCGTTCTTGCGATCCAGATCTTGCCGTCGCACCATCGCGCCTTTCATGCTGGCGCCGTGCTCGGCGTCGTCAATGCTCTTCGCTTCGCTTCGACCCGGCCGACGGCCGGGCCTTCGGGCATTGACGACGCCTCCGCGCGGCACGTCGTCGGGCTCTTACGCGATGGTGGTCAGCATGATGACCACTCGAACGAGGTTGACGCGCGAATCGCGCAGGCGTATGTTGGCGTTATCACGTCAGTGCCGCACGGCACTCCCTCCGTTCGCCCCAACGGCCAACGGAGCGCGCATCCGGTCGGCGCCCTCAGGGCACGGCATCGAGCGCAATCCTCACCGCATCGCAGTCCGTTGCACGACGACCGAGGACGGTTGGTCGGCACGCCTATGAGCTGCGAACCTCGTGACCTCTCGCGGCGCATCGTCCTCAGGATCACGCGCCGCGAAGGGGATGCGTTCACCAGCGGCATGGCCGTGCCCTGGTCTGACTGAACGCAACAGACGGTCGAACCATTCACGATCGTCACCGCTCGGAGCACAGCTCCCGTCGGGACGATGCCGGCTCCAGGCCCGCATCCGCGCTCACACGGACATCGGCGCGTCGACCGCCACATCGACGCGCCAGAGCGCGCCACCCATTCAACACGAATCGTCGCGACTCGCGTTCAAAGGGGAGCGCCATGGACGTACCCGATCGTGCGGAACAAGAGCCGGAACCGATCTCCGTTGCGCGGTGCCGGGAACTGCTCGGCGATGAGGCAGACACGTTGTCGGACGAGGAAGTTCTCATCGTCGCGCGTCACGCGGAATCGCTGGCGCATCTTGTGATCGATCTCGCCTTGCAGGACGTTCGCATCCACTAACTGCCATGGCGAGACGACGCACCTTGCCGGCGTCCGGTGATGGGTCTAAGCTGCCGATGATGGTCGGCGCGGTGATCTACGTGCGCGTGAGCACGAAGGAGCAGACCGAGAATCTCAGCCTGCCCACACAACTTCGCGCGTGCGAGGAGTACTGCCGCAGGGAGGGTTACGAGATTCTCGAGCGGTTCAGGGAAGAAGGCGAGAGCGCAAAGACCGCCGACCGTCCTCAGCTGCAGCGGCTCCTCAAGTACTGCCGGACGCACAAGGGCAAGGTTCATTTCGTCGTTGTCTTCAACCTCACGCGGTTCGCGCGCGAAAAGTACGACCACTTCGCGCTCCGGTCGCATCTGAAATCGCTCGGCATCTCCTTGCGATCGGCGACTGAACCTATCGACGACACATCCACTGGCAAGTTGATGGAGGGCGTACTCGCGTCCTTCGCACAGTTCGACAACGACGTGCGGTCGGATCGCACCCGCGCGGGGATGAAGGCCGCTCTTGAACTGGGACGATGGACGTTCCTCGCCCCCATCGGCTACATCAACGTTCCAAGGACGTACGGCAAGAGCCTCATACCGGACCCCGAGCGAGCTCCGGTTGTCCAGCAGATTTTCCGCGACTTCGCCACCGGACGATTTACGAAGCAAGAGCTGTTGGACGAAATGACCCGTCGAGGGCTGAAGACGCGAAAGGGCCTGCCGGTCAGTTCTCAGGCGTTCGGCACCATGCTGCAGAACAAGCTGTACGTCGGCATCGTGGACGCGCCCGGCTACGGCGTCGTCGGAAAGCGTGGAGACTTCGATCCTCTGATTCCCGACGACGTGTTCTATCGAGTTCAGGCGATCCTGGCAGGACGAGTGCACACGACTGGCCCACACCAGCGCCGTCGGCCTGAGTTCCCGCTTACGGGCGTTCATCAAGTGTGCTGCGTGCGGACGCGGTGTCACGGCGAGCTGGTCGAAGGGACGCAGCGCTCGATACGCGTACTACCACTGCCTGCCACCTTGCCGGGCAGTGAATATCACGAAGGCGAGACTCGAAGGGCTGTTCGTGGACGAGTTGGAGCGATTCCAGCCGACGCCGGGTTACATGCGGCTCCTCAAGGAATCAGTGCTGCGCGTATGGCACGACCGCAAGGCGTCGGTCAAGAACGAGGTGGCGAGCGCTGAGCATCGAGCGAAAGCGATCCAGCAGAAACTCGATCGCCTCGATGACGCGTTCATCTACAAGGAGTCGATCGACCTCGGCACGTACGAACGACAACGCGATCGGCTTCGCGAGGAACTGACGCTGGTCGAGATTGACCGGCACGGTTCCAAGGTCGAGGAGTTCGACGTCGAGGGCATCCTGAACTTCGCGGAGCGGGTGCTACCGCGTGCCTCGGATCTCTGGATCCAGGCGTCGTTGGAGCAGCGGCAGCGGCTTCAGCGACTGTTTTTTCCGGAAGGCGTGGCGTTCAGCGGAAAAGCATTCGATCGAACCGTCGTAACGTCTTCTCTCTTCGAGTACTTACGGCCGCTTGACGGGTCGAATGAAAATTTGGTGGACCAGACCGGGATCGAACCGGTGACCTCATGAATGCCATTCATGCGCGCTCCCAACTGCGCTACTGGCCCACGTCAGGTGGTAGGAGCGACTGCGATCGTCCATTGTACGCCGCGGCTGGGGACGGTCAACGCGTGCCGCCAGGGTCGGCTGATGCCGTCATTCGGTGGCCAGCGCGCTGCCTCTCGGCGCGTGGCGGCTGACGCCGTCATTCGCCGGCTCGAGGTTGGACGCCAGAAACGACCAGACACGGTTCCATGAGTCGCGCTGTTCGGGTGTGTTCTCGGGCTCCCATGTCGTCGGATTGACGAGGCGGTCGAAGATGTGCCCTCCCGCGGGCTTCTCGTACATCTTCGCTCGCGCGAGGATGGGCTGACGCGCGCGCAGCGCGTCCATCAATTGCAGGCCCTCTTCCTTCGTGACGTCGGCGTCATTGGCGGCCAGGTGCACCAGCAAGGGAATCTGCAGCTTGTCCACCAGGAACACGGGCGACCGTTCACGGTAGATCTGAGGCCGTTCCGAGGGGGGGCCGCCAAACCGGTTCTGCGGGTCGAACAGGCGCCGCTGCTCCACGCCCTTTGAGGCGAGCCGCTGAAAGAGGTTGGCGACCGGCACGACGGCGACGGCCGCTTTGAACGTCAGCGGGTTCCGGAACACCGACAACAGCGTGATCATGCCGCCGTGGCTCCACCCGATGATCCCGATACGCGATGGATCCACCTGCGTGTACCGCGTCGCGAGCACGGTGGCCGCCGTCACCACGTCGTCGACCTCGGCCCCGCCGTAGTCAATCGCGTCGTAGAACGTCTTGCCGTAGCCGATGCTGCCCTCTATACTCCGGCGCGATGACCACAAACCCCCTGGCCGTCGCTTCCCGGATGAACGGGATGTAGTGTTCGTACAAGTGGCCGCGAATGTTCTCGTGAACCCACACAATCGCCGGATGTGCTCTGGCGCCTCGCTGGGTCAGCGGTTGAAACACGAACGCCGGGATATCGAGGTCGCCCACGCTGCTTCGGTAGGCGATCTTCGTCATCTGCATGTGTCCCACGCTGGCCGCGCGCCAGACGCGATCGGTCTCGGCTTGCTCCTGCAGCATCCGAGCAAAGCTTGGCGGCTGCGTCTGGGACGGCTCAGCTTGGGCCTGGAGTCGATTTTGTTCCGGAAATAGCGTGCGGAGGCTGGTCGGAAACCCGACGCCGCCGATGCAGATGCCCAAGGTGAGAACGGCGGCGGCTGCCGTCCCCGGGCCACCAACGAAGCGACTGCTGGCCATAGCCACCCGATTTTACACGCGACGCACCCCATAAGACGCTTGAGCGTGCGCGCGGGTCAGCCACTGTCGCAACCGGTCTGCCGCTTCGTCTGGCGTCGGTCCGTAAAACGGCATCAGGGCGGTCGGCACCCCCGGAATGCGAACGATGCAGGCGCGCCAACGATCCTGCGCGACGGCGGCGACCTCGAACAGGTATGGCTGTCCGAAAATGGATTCCTGAAAACGATGCATAGCAGTGTTCACGGCGGTGTGTTCTGGGAGCGAGGCTGAATTGTACGCACGCAGCCGCCGCGATCAAGCGAAGCCATTGACGAAGGTGCCGCCGCGATCCTGTCGCGCGCGAGTTTGTGCGACATCATCTTGAAAAAAAATTTCGCTCGACAGGCCGTCAACAGCAAATGCACTGTTCGTGCACAGGTTTTCCACAGAAGCAGCTCGCGGCTCCTCAACGAATCGATCCTGACCGACATGTTGAGAGCCGCGAGCTGAGAGCTGAAAGCCGAGAGGCGAGAGAGCAGAGAGCCGCAACCCGAGAGCCGCAAGCTGAGAGCTGAGAAGCCGAGAGCCGAGAGCCGAGAGCTGTAAGCTCAATTGAAACCTTGGCTTGACGGCGTATGATGCCGACACTACCCTTGAAATTCAAATGAGAGGATCCAGGTTCGCGGCCGCCCTCGTGTGTCTGTCAGTGACGATCACCGTTCAGCCACGTGCTTCCGACGATCTGGCCGCGACCTTGGATGGCGCGACGATTTTTCGCGTGTTTCTTGAAGGACGGCACCTCGCTCCTCAGCTACGGCGAGCTGGCGCGGGTCGACAATCGGGTCGTCTTTTCGATGCCGACCTCCGCGTCCGCCGCCAATCCGTCGCTGCATCTCGTGAATATCACGGCCGACCATGTCGACTGGGAACGGACGACCCGCTACGCCGAGTCGGTTCGCGCGACGCATTACCTGGCGACCATGGCCGACAGCCATTACGCCATGCTCACGGTGGAGATCGGCCAGACGCTCAACGATCTCTCGCTCACCAGCGATCCTGCCAAGCGGCTGGAAATCGTCGAACGGGCCAGGAAGGTTCTTGCCGACTGGCCCGCCGCCCATTTCAACTACAAGCAGGCGGAAATCAGTCAGATGCTGTCGACGCTCGACGAAGCCATCGCCGAGCTCCGGGTCAGGGCCGGAGTCGAGCGGTTCGACCTGAGCTTCGTGGCGTCGTCGCAGATGCTTCCGGCGCGGGAGCCGCTGCTCCCGCGGCCGACTCCCAAGGAAGCGATCGAGCAGGTGCTGACTGCCGCGCGATTGTCCGACTCGCCCTCCGAGCGCGTGTCGTTGATGGCGGTCGCCCTGGCGGGCATCGATCGGGACGCAGACCTCTTGCCGGGCGACTGGCGGACGATCACCCGGAACGCGGCCAGGGCAAGCATCGTCGCCGAGCTTGAAACCGATCGCATATACCAGGCCTTGACCGCGCAGATGCTGCGGCTGGCCACGGTGCGGGCGCGAGCCGCCGATGTGCGCGGCATCGAACGCCTGCTCGCCCAGGTGGAGTGGCGCGACCGCGAGCTTGGAACGAAGAGGCCCGAGGCGGTCAATGCGCTCGTCGCGGCGGTCGAAGCCGAGCTCGACGCCGCGCGCCGGCTACGCCTGGAACGCGACCGGTGGCTCCTGCGGCTTGCGGATTTCCAGAGCTATCAAGCGTCGATCGGCACGCCGGTCAGACGGCTCGACGCACTGAAGCTCGCGCTCGAGGATATCAAGGCGCTGGCCGGATCGACGCCTTCCGCTCTCGGATCGGTTCAGCAGATCGCAGCACAGTTCTTGAAAACCATGTCGGAAATCGTGCCTCCCGAGGAATTTCGAGCCGCCCACGACTTGCTGATCAGCGCGGCGCAGCTTGCCGATAGCGCCGCGCGCATCCGGCGCGAGGCCATCATCTTCGGCAACATGGCTCGCGCGTGGGATGCGTCCGCGGCAGCGGCGGGCGCGCTGATGCTGACGTCGCGCGCTCGAACAGAGATGCAGACGCTGCTTCGCCTTCCTCAGTTGTCACGGTGATCACGTCCCGTCTGACGCGGCTCATTCGCGTTCCCGACCTGCACACGTTCCGCCGCATTCTCTCGATGGTCTGGGAGGCGCGTGCCGGCGCCGGTCCGGAGCCGCCGCTCGTCATCGTACCCACGCAGGGAGCAGCACGCCAGCTGCGCCGGACCCTTGAACGGGCGGGCTCGTCTCTTGGGGAAGAGGCTCGCGCCAACCTGGTCACGCGCGATCAGTTCTATGAACGTCTTCACGCCCGGTTGCCGCAGCCCGCCGAGGCGGCTGACGCTGTTCGAGCGCGAGGCCATCGCGCAAGCCGCAGCGGTCGAGGCGTCCGTCGGCGCAGGCCCGAACTCGCCGACGGCTGAAACTTCGGCGGAGCGCACTTCCACCGGCCACGCGACGGGGGTGCCGTTTCAGCTTCGTCCAGGGCTGGTGGCGGAGATTCTGCGCTTTTACGATCAGCTGCGACGCCAGTCCCAGCAAATCCGGCGCTTCGCGGAGCTGATTGAACAGGCGGTCGGCGCGGCGTCACCAGTCGATCTTGGCGTCGAACGGATTCTGCAGCAGACTCGGTTTCTCGCCTCGACCTTTCGCGCGTACGAGCGCCGGGTCTTCGAGGCGCATGCGTGCGATGAGCACGCGCTTCGCGAGCATCTGATCGCCCAGCCCATCGACCCTCCTCCCCGACACATCATTGTCACCATTCAAGACTGGATTGCGGACCCGGACGGGCTGTTCGCCGCCGATTTCGACCTGCTGGCCCGCTTGCCTGGCGTTGAAGCCATCGACATTGTCTGCACGGAAGCGCTCCTCGGGTCCGGGTTTCACGAGCGACTGCACAACTGGTGGCCAGGGCTCGACGAGGCGAGCGGCGCCGACATCGCCGGACGGCTGCCCGAGATCAGGCCCGTACTTCTCGCACCTGCAGGCGCGGAACCGGATCGACCGTGGTTCACGCTGCGCGATCGCGAGGAGGAACTGCTCTCGATTGCCGGACAGATTCAGGCGCTCAACAGCGCAGCACTCGACCGCCAGGCGGTCGTGTACAAGCGGCCGTTGCCGTATCTGTATCTTGCCCCCGAGACGTTTGGTGCGGTCGCGATCCCATATCAGACCTCCGATGCGCTACCGCTCGCAGCCGAGCCGACGGCCGCGGCCCTCGACCTGATCCTCGATCTCGTCGAGACGAACTTCTCTCGCGATGCACTCATCGCCCTGCTTCGGTCGCCGCACTACGGCTTCGAGACCAAGACGGGAACCCTCACCCGCGAGCAGGTCAGCGCGCTGGATCGCGGATTGAGCGACGCCCGGTATCTGGGCGAACTGCCACGCCTCGAAGATCTGGCTTCCAGGTGGACGGTTGCCGAGGCTCTTCCCGCGCTCGAGCTCGGGCTTGAAGCCGCTCGCGAGCTTGCGCCGCTTCTTGAACCGGCGCCCGCGTCGGCCCAGATTCGTCGGGTGCTCGCGTTCATCAGCCTCCACGCGCGAGCTCTGGAGCCCGGCGATCCGTTCGAGCCGCGGGCGCGGCGCGCGCGCGCAGCTGTCGCTGCAGTCCTCGGTGCGCTCGCTCTTGCGCGCGAGGCGCATCACGACGCGATGTGGAACATCTCCGATCTGTCGGCCGCCGTGCGGCGCTGGATCCAGGAGGAGACCTTCGTTCCTGCGTCGAGCGAGGGCGGCATCCATTTGATTGACGATCAAGCGTCCCGGTTTGGGGAGTTCGAGAGCCTGTCGCTCGTCGGTCTCGTCGAAAGCGACTGGCCCGAACGGCCGCACCGCAATATCTTCTACTCGCCGAGCCTGCTGAAAAGTCTCGGATGGCCGACGGAAAAGGATCGCCGTGCGGCCGCGGACGCGCGGTTTCTCGATCTGCTCGCCTCGGCCTCGCGCGACGTGAGGGTCTCCACCATCACCCTCGACGACGAGGCGCTGGTCATGCCATCTAGCCAGCTCGACGAGATCCCGAGGGCTCGACTATCGACACTGGTTCCGCCCGCTGACCAGCCGGAGAGCCCCTTCTCGCGCGTGGCGATCGACGAGATGCTCGCCGGGGCGCCGCGGTCCGATGCGTATGAGGACCGCTGGGCGGCAGGAAGACGCGAGCGGGCGCCCGCTGATTCGCCCGAATTCCACGGAAGCGTCGGCCCGCAGGATCCCCGCACGTGGTCGGTGAGTGCTCTCGAGACGTACCTCGGGTGTCCGTTCAAATTCTTCGCGCAGCACATGCTGCGTCTCGATGAAGAGCCGGACGACGAGGAAGTCATCGATCCGCGGCGTCAGGGCCAATTGCTCCATGATGTGTTCGAAGCGTTCTTCGACCAGTGGCAAATGGCCGGACGGGGCGCCATCACTCCAGGCAATCTGGACGACGCTCGCACGATGTTCACCGCGACCGTCGACCATATCCTCGAGCGGTTGCCGGACGCGGAGGCGGGGCTCGAGAGAACCCGGCTTCTCGGATCGTCGGCGGCGGCCGGGCTCGGCGAGGCAGTGCTGCGAATGGAGGCAGAGCGTCCCGTGGCCGTGGTCGAACGGCTTCTGGAACACCGCCTCGAAGGCGCATTTTCGATTGCCACCGCCTCGGGTCCACGCGTCGTCGCCATTCGCGGCAAGGCCGATCGGTTGGATCTGCTCGAGGACGGCACGTTCCGGCTGATCGACTACAAGCTCGGGTGGCCGCCCGATCGCGGCCGCGCCTTGCAATTGCCGATCTATGGCATCTGCGCTGAGCAGCGCCTGACCGCCGAACGCGGCCGCGACTGGCGCCTCGGCGAAGCCGCGTACCTTGCATTCAAGGGTCCGAAACGGGTGGTCCCGCTCTTTGCCACGAGCTCGCAGAGAGACGAAGTCCTGGCCAAAGCGCAGCAGCGGCTCGCCGATACGCTCGACGCGATCGGGCGTGGCGACTTCCCGCCGGCGCCGGACGACGTCTACCGCTGTGAAACATGCAGCTTCGTGTCGGTGTGCAGGAAGGACTATGTCGGCGATCTCTGAGACGCGTCTGCCGTTCGACGACGGGGAGACGACGTCAGGTCTCAAGTCTCAAGTCTCAAGCCTCAAGCCTGAAGTCTCAAGTCTCACGCCTGCAGCCCCAAGTCTCACAGCCGAAGACTCAATGCTCACATCTCAAGGGGCGAGTCTCCCTGACGATGCGGCGCGGCAGGACGCCGTCGATCCGTCGCGAAACGTCGTGCTCGAGGCGTCGGCGGGCACCGGCAAGACGCGTGTCCTCGTCGAGCGGTACGTGAATCTGTTGCGCGCGGGCGTGGACCCGGATCACATTCTCGCGATGACGTTCACCCGAAAGGCCGCGGCCGAGATGCGCGAGCGCATCATCACCCGGCTGCGCGAGGCCAGCCGGAGCTCGGCGCTCGACCTCGCGCGGTGGCGCGATCTCAAGGATCGCCTCGGCGACATCTCGATCTCCACCATCGACGCCTTCTGCCTGTCGCTGCTGCGTGAATTCCCGCTCGAGGCCGACGTCGATCCGGGATTCGAGCTCGCGGACGACACCGAGGTGCCCCGCCTCATCAGCGAATCGCTGGACAAGGCGCTCCGCATCTGCCGGGCGGTCGCGCGCGACGACGAGGCAGTCGCTCTGGTCTTCGCGCAGTTGGGGGAACGGCGTCTTCGTCAGGGATTGACGGCGTTGCTCGGCCGGCGGCTCGTCGCGCCTCAGGCGCTGCGCCGATACCTGGAGCTGGGACCTCGCGATCTGACCGCCGCCCTCGCATGCCGCCAGGCAGCGGAGCGGCTTCGCGCGGCGATCATCGGCGTCCGCGGGGGCGTCGAGACGTTTCTCGCCGACGGCCCCGCCCGGCATCCGCAGTTCGCGATGCTGGCCGAAGACCTGCGGGGTCTGACCGCTGGCGTCATCGATGATGAACTCGACAGCCCGCGCGGTCAGGCCGCATTCCGCGCGTTGACTGATCGGCTGCGCGCCTATTTCCTGACGCAGGAAGGCAAGCCGCGGGAGAAGGCCTTTGCGGGAACCGGCTTCAAGGCCGCCGACTGCGACTCCGACGACGCGTGGAAGCGGCATCGTGACTCTGCCGCGGCCCTCGCGCCGGCGATCGGGGAGGGCATCCGCGCCTTTCGCCGCGATCTGAATGTCGTCATGTCCCGAGGGGTGTGGCGAATCTTCGCGGTCGCCCTCCAGCAGTATCAGCGGACGCTCGAATCGCGTGCGCTGCTGGATTTCTCCGGCGTGCTCGAGCGGGCGGTATCGCTGCTGAAGGACATGGACGAGTTTTCACAGAGCCGCTTTCGTCTCGAAGCGCGCTATCGCCACGTCCTCGTGGACGAGTTCCAGGACACGAGCCGCGCGCAATGGGCGCTCGTGTCGCACCTGGTGAGGAGTTGGAGCGAGGGGCTCGGCGCTGCAGCCGACAGCGTGCCGCCCTCCATCTTCATCGTCGGCGACCGTAAACAGTCGATCTACGGGTTTCGTGACGCCGACGTCACCGTTCTGGACGAGGCGGCGGCATTCATCGAGGGACTCAGGGCCGACGCGGATCCGCGGCGCGCCATCTCGGTGAGTTTCCGCGCCGTTCCTGCGCTGCTGGCGTTCGTGAACGACCTGTTCGGGGCGATCGAGAAGGTGCCAGAACGATCCGACGCCTTCCGGTATGAAGGGAGCGACCGTTTTCCAGTCGGCGGGGTTCAAGTCCGGCTGCCGCCTTCGCGCGTGACGCGCCCTTCGTCGAGCCTCGGCGACCATCCTCCGCCAAGGCGGTCCGCTGAAGCTACAGCGACGGCGGAGGCCTTCGGAAAAGGCGTGAAGCCGGACACGACGTCCGGCGGTGACGTCGATACAGCGGTTCAGCCGGATGAGGATCCGCTCGGGCTGATAGTGGCGGAGACCGCGGGGCAGACGGCCGAGCGCGTCGCCGCCGAGATCGTTCGCCTGTTCTCGGACACGACTGTGCGCGACCGCGCCACCGGGATCCGCCGGTCGGTGCAGCCGTCGGATGTCGCCATTCTCTTCCGGTCGCGCGACAGCCACCGTGAGTTTGAGAAGGCACTCGAACGGCGCGGTGTGTCCACATACGTCTACAAAGGTCTCGGCTTCTTCGAGGCTGACGAGGTGCAGGACGGGGTGGCGCTGCTGCGCTATCTGGCAGATCCAACGTCCAATCTTCGCGCCGCGGCGCTCCTCCGATCGCGCATCGTGCGACTGTCCGACGGCGCGATTAGCAGCCTGGCGCCGGCGATCGCCGGGGCGCTGACCGACTTGGATCCGCCGCCTGCGCTGAGCCGCATGGGCGACGATGACCGGCGCGTACTGGAACGGCTCCGCGCGGCGGTACCACGCTGGCTCGCATCCGTGGATCGGATGACGCCGACCGAACTGTTCGGCGCGCTCCTCGCCGAAACGGCATATCGGTTGGAGATGGGGGGCGCGCGGGGGCCGCAGGCGCGCGAGAACCTCAAGAAGCTGCGGGGGATGGTGGCGCGCTTCCAGAACCGCGGTTACGCGACGATGGCGCGTGTCGCCGACCATCTCGAGCAGCTGGCGGTCGGGGACGAGTCCAACGCCGCGCTTGACGCTCGCGACTCGGTCAGCTTGATGACCGTGCACGCGGCAAAAGGTCTCGAGTTCCCAATCGTATTCCTCGTCAACTTCGGGCGAGGCACGGGTGGGGCACGCGCGCCCATCCGGGTAAGCGCGGGACCGGCGGGAGAAGCGTCGGTCGCGATCGCCGATTTCCAGTCGGAGGCCGACGAGGACGCTCAGGCGCGCGACCGCGAGGAAACCAAGCGGCTGCTTTACGTGGCGCTCACACGCGCGCGCGATCGCCTCTACCTGTCGACGCCGGTACAGGACGAGGTGTGTCGGATGGGCCGGGGCAGCTTGGGTGAAGTACTGCCGCCATCGTTCAGGGCGGTTCTGGTCGCCGCCGCGGCAGTGACCGATCGGCCGAAGGTCACTCACCTGGGCCGGTCCCAGCGGCACCGAGCATCGCTTCGCGGTTTAGTGGCCTGTATCCGCTGATCGAGTACCAGCTTCCGGGCGGGGCATCCCGGCTGGCGGCGTTGCTCCTCCCTTACATACTCCCGGTATGCTCGGTCGTCGCGCCTTGCCATCCGGGCGCCGCGCTCCGGAATCTGGTAGTTGTTCAGCGGATACAGGCCACTAGGAGGCCGCGGAAAAACGGCTCTTTATAAGGGATCGACAGCGCGTTGATCCCGTACTACCATGCCGGGCATGCGAGGAGATGACCGCCAGCCCGATGCGATGTTCAGTTACGTCTCGGCGGAGCAGCGCGTGCCGAAGACCCACCCGCTCCGGGCGATCCGGACGCTCGTCGATGGGGTGTGGCACGACATGTCGCGAGACTTCGACGGTCTGTACGCCACAGTCGGCCGGCCGTCGATTCCGCCCGAGCGCTTGCTGCGGGCTCAGCTGCTGCAAATCTTCTATTCGATTCGGAGCGAGCGCCTGCTGATGGAACAGCTCGACTACCACCTGCTGTTTCGGTGGTTTGTCGGCATGGAGATGGACGAGCCGATCTGGGACGTGACCGTGTTCACGAAGAACCGCGACCGGTTGCTCAATCAGGAGATTGCGCGCGGCTTCTTCCGCCGGGTCGTGGAGCGCGCTCAGGACCTGATGTCGGATGAGCACTTCACGGTCGATGGGACCTTGATTGAGGCGTGGGCCAGCCAGAAGAGCTTTCAACGGAAGGATGGCGGCACGGATGGCGACGGGCGCAACTTTCGAGGGGAAGAACGGAAGAACGACACCCATGCCTCGAAGACGGACCCGGACGCGCGGCTGTATCGACGGTCGAACAACGCCGAGTCCCGGCTGGCCTATTTGGGGCATCTGTTGATCGAGAATCGCCATGGCCTGATCGCCGACGCGATGGCGACGCAGGCCGACGGCGACGCGGAACGGGACGCTGGCCTGCTCATGTTGCACGCGCGGTGGAAGCGGGCGCCCGGCGGTGGTCGCACCGTCGGCGCCGACAAGGGGTACGACGTGCGGGACTTCGTGGAAACAACGCGGGAGTTGGGAGCGACACCGCATGTCACGCAGAACCTCACGCGGCGCGGGGGTAGCGCCATCGACGGTCGCACGACGCGGCACGTCGGTTATGCGATCAGCCAACAGGCCCGCCGGCGTATCGAGCCGGCGTTTGGGTGGCTGAAGACCATCGCCTGGATCCGCACGGTGAAGTTGCGAGGCCTGGCGAACGTCGACTGGTTGTTTGTCTTCGCGAGCGCTGCGTTCAATCTGATCCGCTTGCCGAAGCTGCTGCCGCAGCCAGCTTGAGGAGCTCGACGTGTCTCTGCTCGCCGGTTTCGCCGTCACACCGAGGCAGTTCAAAACCAATCCGGGTCTGTTGAACGCGTACGGTGCGCGGGTCGGAAGGCAATCGCGCATAATCACCAATGCGATGCGCCGGATTGTTGTATCTCCACCGGATGGGTTTCGCGTGTTTGTTGTAGTGGCGAACGTAGCGCCGAATCTTGCGGGCCAGATCCGCGACCGATGTGAAGATGCCGCGCGCGATCAAGTCGCGCTGGATCTTGGAGAACCAGAGCTCGATTTGATTCAGCCACGAAGCGTACATCGGCGTAAAGTGCAGATGGACGTTCGGATGCGCGATCAAGAACGTGCGGACGGCCTGCGTCTTGTGCGTCGAGAGGTTATCGGCAATTACATGAATTTCCCGTCTCGCCGGCTGGCTGGTGACGATGTCCCCGAGAAAATCGACGAACGCCGCACTCGTGTGCCGCGGCACCGTATGCCCCAGCACCTCGCCGGTCCGCGTGTTGAGCGCGGCCAAGAGGGAGAGCGTGCCGTGGCGGACATATTCAAAGCCGTGGCGTTCGGCGCGCCCAGGCGACAGCGGCAGCACGGGGTCGAGGCGATCGAGCGCTTGAATGGCCGTTTTCTCGTCCACGGCAAACACGGCTGCGTGGTGCGGCGGATTCACGTACAGTCCGATCACGTCCGCCGCCTTGGCCTCGAACTCGGGATCGTCCGACTCCATGTAGCGCGCGAAGCGATGCGGCTGCAGCCCCGCGCGCTGCCATGCTTTGGCGACGAGGTTGTGATGGATCTTGAGCAGCCGCCCCAACTTGCGCGTACTGCAATGCGTGGTCCCGTCGGCTGGGCCTTGGCGGGTCTTCTCCAGAATGCGGGCCTCCATGGTGGGCGTCAGGATCGTCGGCGGCTGACCGCGGTAGCGCGGACGCAGGCCGTCGAGCCGATCCTCCAGGAACCGTCGGCGCCAGCGATTGATATAGTCCCGATAGCAGGGGACAGTCGCTTCAATCGCCGAATACGATTCGCCATCGGCCAGCATCAGGATCACCCGCGCGCGGCGCGCGTCTTCCGATCGGATGCTGAGACTCCGCATGCGGCGGTGAAGTTCGGTTCGCTCATCAGTCGTCAATGTCAGCGCCATGAGGCGCAATGTACCGGTACTACTTCAGCGAGTACAAGCGACTAGTCTAGCGGCCCGTTCAGTGTTCAGGCGAGCGGCTGTTCGGCCCACCGGCGGGCGCGAGCCAGTGCCTCGTCGCGGTTTGCCGCCACGAGGACGACGGAACGGTCGGGCTTGGTGCTGCCTTCGCGCGTGATCCAGGCGATCCAGTGGGGGCCCCGCTCTTCGGCATGAATCTCGTAAGGGCCAGCTATCGAGGTCATTCTGGAAAAAGAAAGTATCAGATTTGCGCCAGTTTCGCGAGGTTCGCGGATTTCAGGCCGAATTCTCGTTGCGTAGACCCCGGCCATTACATAGAATCAGGCTTTCACTGCAATACCCGGAAGGGTTGAGGGGAGTCGTTCGTGACGTTGACTTGTCCACACTGCGGCAACGACCGGAACTTTCAGGTCAAAACGCTGCAGATGCACGTGGTCCATCTCGAAGATGGCCGCGTGGAAGTGTCGGAAGAGAGCCGGCCCGCCGTCCTCGAGGTACTCTGCGACGAGTGCGAGTCGGCACTCAAGTTCGAGGAGTTCGAGGACACGCTCCGTAAAGAAGTCCTGCTTACCATCGGCGCGCGCTGAACGCGCGCGCCTCGGCTTCAGGTTCCAGCCTCTTCGGCCTCTTCGAAGTAGTCGCAATCCGGACAGACCCACTCGGGCGTCTTCCGCGTGGTGGGCTTCGGATTGCCGGGGATCTGCACGACGGTCTGCATCTGCTTGAGTTGCATCGTGCCGCCGCATAGCGGGCATTCCCTCTCAGCAGGCATGATTCTTGATCGCACGTTACCATCCGCGTGTCGCCTTGACAAGCATCGGAGCCGCTCCTATCGTTATTCAGGTTTTGCTGTGAGCCGCGATTCCTTTCGGTTCCAACCGTTGCCCGGCGTGTGGCGGTCATCGAATTCCGCCAGCCGGCTGCACGACTGCTTCGCCGACGAAGTGGCGATCGATTTTCCGTCCGTCGGCCACTTCGTCGAGCGGGTGCGCCACGGGTTCCTGGGCGAAGGTGGCGGCACCGAGGTGCTCACCACCGAAGTGTGGCTGTCTCGGCGCGATGCGTCGGCGGGGACCGTCGTTCCCCTCGAGGTGCCGCTTCGCGGCACATGCACGCGATGCGGCGGCCGCGGCGAAACCTGGACGGAGCGGTGCGCCGACTGCTGCGGCACCGGCGATTCACTCGTGCGGCATCCGGTCCGCCTCTCGGTGCCGGCCGGCGTCGCCGACGGGGCCCGCTTCCGGTTCCGCGTCACCTCTCCGCACGCCGAACCGGTCCGTGTCGAAGTGCGCGTCGCCATTCGATCATCGGTCGCGTAAGTCCGGGGATCTGCGGCTGACCCGGGATTCTCATGTCCCACCACGATGTCTTCGCACGTTGAGTGTGTTGCCGTTCTCATGATCGTCTGGGGCGCTTTGACGACGATGGTGGGCCTGTCGACGCTCGCGCTGGGGCTGGCCGCCGCCGCCCTGTTCGCCTCGGCCGGCGGCCAGGCCGGCGGCCAATTCGCGGCCGGTCTGACCGCCGCCACGTTCACCGCGCTGGCGATCATCGCGATCCTCTGGGGTCTGATGCACGTCGCGGTGGGTCTGCCGCTCCGCCGCCGGCGGCACTGGTCGCGTCTTGGCGCATTGATGCTCGGTTCAGTGGACCTGGCGCTCTTGCCGTACGGCACCGCCCTCGGTGCCTATACCTTGTGGGCGCTCCTCAGCGAGGAGGGGAAGAAGCTCTTCGAAGCATGAAATTGCAGATTTCAGATTGCGGATTTCTTGCACATTGATCTGAAATTCAATCTGCCATCTGCAATCTCATGGATTGTCGATGGTCCCGCGCCCGGTCCACGGCCCGCACCGCGCGATCCGCTTCGCCGTTTTCCAGCCGCCCGACAGAAGACCCTCGCGCCTGATCACAATCTCTGCGTACCTGCTGCAGGTTGGCGTGAACCGGCAGGTCACACCGGCGAATGTCAGCATCGGCGCAACCGTACGCTGGTAGGCGTGGATTCCGCCGACGGCCACGGCCTGCCCGTTCAGCCAGAGCAGGGTCAGCAACGACGCCACGACAAAGAGCAGTCGCCTGCGCATCTCTGAAAAGGTCGTCGAAAAGCGCTAGAACCGGCTCGCGTACTCGCTGACCCCGGGAATGATCAGCCGCGTGCCGCCCATCGCCTTGATGATCGCGACGATGTGCACGCCGAGGATCGCTACCCAGATGAAGATCACGAACATGCTGAGCGCGCAACCGAGCCCGAAGGTGGCGAGGCTGACAAGGCTCGTCACGACCGCAAACCCCATGAGCAGCAGCAGCTCGGCGGCCAGCAGCACCAGGCCGTGCTTGGCGTGCCATTGCACGTCAGCATCGTCTTTTTCCAGGAGCAGCGGGACGATCGCGAGCGGCCAGAGGTAGGCCAGCACGAGCATCACGCCGCGATTCGAAGACGAATCGGGCATCGGCGGGGGAGTGTACCATCCTTGTCATTTGCGCACCAAAGCCGATATTCTTGGACCATGCCTGTCGATCAAGCTGCCGTGCTCGATGCGCTGAAGGTCGTGCAGGACCCCGATCTCCACCGCGACATCGTCAGTCTCGGCTTCGTCAAGGGTCTGAAAGTCGACGGGGGGATCGTCGCGTTCACCATCGAATTGACGACGCCCGCCTGTCCGGTGAAGGACCAGATGCGCGATCAGGCGCGCGCCGCTGTGATGGGCCTGCCCGGGGTCTCGCGCGTCGATGTCGCGATGAGCGCTCGGGTGCGCGAGGCCGTCTCCGGCGACGGCGCGCGGCAATCGCCGATCGGCGTCAAGAACATCATTGCGGTCGGCGCCGGCAAGGGTGGCGTGGGCAAGACGACGGTCGCCGTGAACCTCGCGCTCGCCCTCGCCAAGTGCGGCAGCAAGGTCGGAATCATCGATGCGGATATCTACGGTCCCAACGTGCCGATCATGCTGGGCCTGCGCAAGACACAGCTCACAACCGATGGCCAAAAGATCATACCGGCAGAGAAATACGGCCTGCAGGTCATCTCGATGGGCTTCCTGACCGGCGACGATGCGCCAATCATCTGGCGCGGCCCGATGCTGCACGGCGCGCTGCAGCAGTTCTTCCGTGAAGTGAAGTGGATCGATCTGGACTACCTCGTCGTCGACCTGCCGCCAGGGACCGGCGACGTCGCGTTGAGCCTTGGCCAGATGGTGCCCGTCGCCGGGGCGATCGTGGTCACGACACCGCAACAGGTGGCGCTCGCCGACAGCCGCCGGGCGGTGGCGATGTACAGGAAGCTGAACATCCCGACGCTCGGGATCATCGAGAACATGAGCTACTTCGTCTGTCCGTCCTGCGCGCACGAGTCGGACATCTTCGGCCGAGGCGGCGGGGAGCAGCTGGCGTCCGAGCTCGGGGTCCCGTTCATCGGCCGCATCCCGATCTACCAGCCGATTCGCGAAGGCGGCGATGCCGGCGTGCCGCTCACCATCGGCGAGCCCGACTCGGCCGCCGCCCGCGCGTTCATGGCAGCCGCCGAGCAGACCGCGGCGCAGGTCTCCATCGCGAGCTTCACGCGTCCGGTGATTCAGCTTAGCGTCGTGCAATGAAGATTTCGGTCAGCAAACACACGCTCGCCAACGGCCTCGAGCTCCTGCTGCACGAGGATCACACCTGTCCGATTGTCGCCGTGAACCTGTGGTATCACGTCGGATCGAAGAATGAGCTGCCGGGACACACGGGTTTCGCGCACCTGTTCGAGCATCTGATGTTCGAAGGATCCAAGCATCACGACACGGGCTATTTCGAGCCATTGCAGGCGGCGGGCGCCGCGCTGAACGGATCGACCAACGCCGACCGCACCAACTACTGGGAAGTCGTGCCGTCCAGCGCGCTCGATCTCGCCCTCTGGATGGAATCGGATCGCCTCGGATACCTGTTGCCGGCGCTGACCGAGGCCAAATTCTCGAACCAGCGCGACGTCGTGCTCAACGAGCGCAGCCAGAACTACGAAAACCGTCCCTACGGCCTGGCGCCGATGGTGGTGCTCGCGGCGCTGTTTCCGCCGGATCACCCGTACCACTGGACGACCATCGGCGAGGTGGCCGACCTCCACGCGGCACGGCTCGAGGACGCGCGGGAGTTCTTCCGTACCTACTATCATGCGGGCAACGTGTCGCTGGCACTCGCCGGCGATATCGATTCCGAGGCGGGCCTGGCATTGGCCCGCGCGTATTTCGAGGACCTCCCGCCGGGGCCGCCGGTGGCCGCGGTGCGGCCCGTCCCGGCGGCACTCGAGGCAGAGCGCCGGCTCGTGCTCGAAGATCGCATCGAGCTTCCGCGACTGTCCATTTCGTGGCTGACGCCCGCGATGTTCGCGGCGGGCGACGCGGATCTCGATCTGGCGGCAGACGTGCTGGCAAACGGCAAGACATCCCGCCTGTACCGCCGTCTCGTGTACGAGGCGCGCGTCGCGACCGATGTGTCCGCGTCCCAGAACTCTCGCGAGATTGCCGGGTTCTTTCAGCTCACCGCCACGGCAGCCCCCGGCGCGACCCTGGAGGACCTGGAGGAGATCATCGTCGACGAGATCGCGCGTCTGGGGTCCGAAGGACCCACGGCTACCGAGATCGATCGCGGGCGGATCCAGGCGGAAGCCCAATTCATGTTCCGTCTTCAAACGGTCGGCGGTTTCGGTGGCAAATCCGACCAGCTCAACGCGTACAACACATTTATCGGCGATCCGACCTTCTTCGAGCGTGATCTCGAGCGGTACCATTCGGTGACGAGTCGGTCGCTGCAGGACGCGGTGCGGGCGTATCTCGATCACGGCCGCCGGGTGACGCTCAGCATCGTGCCACGCGGGCGACGGGAACTGGCGCTCCCCGACTCGGTCGTGGCGGTCGTCTCGTGAAAGCCCAGGTCCCGGCGGTGGTCGACCGATCGCGGCTGCCCGAGCCCGGGCCCGCTCCGCGCTTCACGTTTCCATCCATCGAAAAGTCGTCACGTCCGAACGGCCTTCGCGTCTGGACGGTGAATCATCCGTCCGTGCCGGTCGTGACGCTGATGCTCCTCGTTCGCCGCGGCGCCGCCGACGATCCGCCGGGAAAGGAAGGGCTCGCCGCGCTGACCGTCGACATGCTCGATGAAGGCAGCGGGGGCCGATCCGCGATTCAGATGCATGAGGCGCTGGCGACAATCGGCGCGCAACTGGACGCCGACATCGGTTCGGACGCGGCGCTGACGAGCATTACCGTGCTCAGCCGCTTCACGGCGCCGGCGCTCACGCTGCTGGCCGACATGATGGTCAGGCCGTCGCTGAGCGAGGAGGATTTCAACCGCGTACGGCAGCTGCGGCTCCATCGCCTGACGCAGATTCGCGACGTGCCCGGGGCGGTGGCCGATCGGGCGTTCGTTCGTCTGCTGTTCGGCGCGCATCCGTACGGGCATACCCCGCTCGGCAACGAGCAGGCGCTGGCTTCCCTGTCGATCGACGATGTGCGTGGGTTTCACGCTGCGCTCCTGAGGCCGGGAGACGCGACGCTGGTGGCGGTCGGCGACTGCGGACACGACGCGATCTGCCGGCAAGTGGCCGATGCCTTCGACGGATGGGAAAGCGCGCCGGCGGGCAGCCTGCCGGCGGCCACCGTCCTGCCGAAGCCGGCGCGGCTCAACGTCGTGCCGCGTCCGGGAGCGCCGCAGTCGGAGCTGCGGCTCGGACATGTCGCGGTTGCGAGGAACACGCCCGACTACCACGCGCTGGTGGCGGCCAACATGGTGCTGGGCGGACAGTTCGTCAGCCGCATCAACATGAACCTTCGCACCGAAAAAGGCATCACTTACGGCGCGCGCACCTCGTTCGACTTCCGGCGGCTGCCCGGGCCTTTTGCACTGCAGGTCAGCGTGCAGACCGCAGCCACGGCGATCGCGATCGAGGAATCGCTCGGCGAGATCGCCGCCCTTCGGGGTCCTCGGCCGGTTACCCCGCCGGAGCTGGCTCTGGGAATCGCGGCGCTGACGCGCGGCTATGCCCGCAACTTCGAGACCGCCGAGCAGGTCGCGCGTGCGGTCACACAGCTCGCGCTGTATGATCTGCCCGACGACTATTTCGCGCAGTTCGTGCCACGGGTCGAGCAGGTCACCTCCGAGGACGTGACGCGCGTAGCCGCCCGCTATCTCGACCCTGCGCGGCTCACCGGGTTGATCGTAGGCGATTTCGACGTGATTGCCTCCGATCTCGCCCGCCTCGAGCTCGGTGAGCCAGTAGTCCTCCCACCCGAGACCTTCTGATAGCATCAACGGAAATTGGTGAGCTGGTGCATCGGTGAATTCGATGCCCACTCACGGAGTCACCCGTTCGCCAACTCGCAGATGTCGCGTCCTGCGGACACCAGGAGGACGCCAGGTGGCATTCGAGCATGTCCGCCTGACGGTGTTCGGCGCCGTGGCGATCGTCAACGTGGTCCTGGCAGCGTCGATCGTGTGGCTGTTCCACGGCGAGCGTGAAAGGGAGGAGCGCATGGTGAGGAGCAGGAGCGGCATCTCCCCCCCGCTGAGTGGCGAAGGCATCATGCTGGTCGACGACATCCTCGAGCATTTGCGGGCGTGGGACGCCGACACGCGCGAGACGATCGAGTCGCTTCGCGTCGCGCGCCGAGGTGTCGAGGAGCACGCCAGGCAATTCGAGAGTCCAGACGCTGCGTTCGAGTACATCGATTTCTTCACGGAGGTGTTCACCGGCGCGGCCGCCGACCTCGAACGCGTCGTCGCCGAGCTGCCGCAGGGTGTGCAGGCTGCGCATGTCGACATGTTGCGTCAGATCGCGAGCAACGCCGCGGCCGAGCAGCGCCGCTGTCTCCTCTTTCGAGACAAGTGGATCAGCCGGCCTCTGCCCTACGAGCAGATCCGGCCGTTGCTCAGCGAGATCGCGGCGGATACGCGCGATCAACTCGAGGATTACAGTGAGCTGAAGAACGCCGCCTCGCGCCTCGAAGAGCTCGTCGCTCCCGGAGCCAGGCCGCGCGAGGAAGGCCGATCGCTCGATCGGCGCGCGCTGTTTACCCGCTGGTTCGGGCGCTGACGCCGAGCGCGCGCCTCAGGAACCGCACCAGCACCCAGCCGTCCACGAACTTGAAGGGCGCCTTTCCCGAGCTGTAGTGCCCGCAGGGAAGCACCGCGAGCTCGTAAGGGATCCCGCGCCCCTGGAACTCACGCACGAGGTCTTCCGACAGGTCGACCGGAAACGTCAGGTCGTAGCGCGCGTAGACCAGCAGCGTGCGGCGATCGCGCAGGCGTTCGAGGTACCAGCGCGGGCTGATTGGCTTCCACACCGCACGCAGCAGGTCGAGGTCGACGTGGCCGTCGAGTCCCTCCCGCACGTGACGCGTCGACAGGCCACGCCAGACGACGTCGGCGAATTCCGGGGAGATGTGATTCAACGCCTGCGCCCGCAGGAGCGGCTCGTGGGCCGTTGTGAGGAGCGAGAGGCACGAGCCCAGACTGGTGCCGAGAATGCCGATGCGATCGAAACCTTCGGCAGCCAGCCACGCGATTGCGCGCCGGGCATCGAGCACTGCCTGACGGCACACCTGCAAAGTCCGGGCGAGGTTCGCGCTGACGATATAGTCGGCACGCGCCAGCTCCGGCGGCATGCGCCGATCGTGATACGGCAGGCTGAGACGCAGCGCCGTCATGCCGTTCAGCGCCAGGAGACGGCACAGCCCGACGTGACCTTCGGCATCGGAGTTCCATTGCGGCAGAACGACCACCGCGGCGCGCGTGCTTCCGCGGCCACGAAAGCAGCGGCCGTAGACGGTGTTGTTCTCATGATGCGGGGTTTCGAGCGCGCTTGGAAATGTCAGCAGCCGTTCGCCGGCCCGGGACGTGTCGGCGATCCGGTACTCCGTCGTCGGGTCGGGGGTAAAAAATCTGTCGGTGTCGCGCATCACGTGGCCTACCCAATCGCGCAGCACCTCCGGTGGTCCACCCGCGGGTGGGCCTCCGTTGGACGGGACCCATTCGAGACCCCAGTCGAAGGGGCGGACGATGCGGTCCGTTGCGGCCGCCGCGAGACGCCGCTCCCACGCATGGAAGAGAGCTTGAAGCATTTCCTCCTCATGCTATACTGGCGCCGCAATTTCGAATGAGCGTGTCTCTGAAGTAACCATCTGAAACGCCGTCTGACAGATCATACCGATCACATGCCGCTCCTGTTCGACACGCGAAAGTGCATCTGGCGAAAGCGGGCCGCCCGTGTCGGAGGAGTAGTGCTCGACCGCTAGTCGCCATCACATCGAGCGTTGACCTTGCCGACACGGTTTACCGCGTCGGCTTTTTTTTTGACTGTTCGGGGCAGGTGGAACGGCCTGCCGCCATCTGGCAGGGGGACTGATTCGCAATGGCTTCAATTTCCGTCGGCATTCTCGGCGCCACCGGGATGGTGGGGCAGCAGTTCATCGCATTGCTCGCCGCGCATCCCTGGTTCAAGGTTGAATGGCTCGGCGCGAGCCACCGTTCGGAAGGCAAGGCGTTCCGTGACGCAGCCGCGTGGCGGCTGCCGCACCGCCTTCCCGAGGAGGTGGCGCGCCGCACCGTCGAGGCGGCTACGCCGGGGCGCGCGCCGCGACTGGTGTTTTCCGGTCTCGATTCGTCGGTCGCCGGCGAAATCGAGGCCGCGTTCGCCCACGCCGGTCACATCATCGTCAGCAATTCGCGCAACTACCGGATGGACGCGACCGTCCCGCTGATGATTCCTGAGATCAACGCGGACCACCTCGCGCTGCTCGACGCGCAGGAAGCCGCCTGCGGCTGGAAAGGCCGCATCCTGACGAACCCGAACTGCGCGACGGTCGTGCTGGCGATGGCGCTGGCGCCCCTCCGGCAGTTCGGCCTCAAGACGACGATCGTCACGACGCTGCAAGCGATTTCCGGGGCGGGATACCCCGGGGTCCCCTCTTGGGACATCCTCGGAAACGTCATTCCCCATATCGGCGGCGGCGAGGAGGAGAAGGTCGAAACCGAGACCAGGAAGATTCTCGGCACCTTGTCGAACGGAATGGTTGAATTCCATCCCGTCCGGGTGAGCGCGACGACGACACGCGTGCCGGTTCAGAACGGCCACACGGGATCGATCTCGGTCGGGCTCGAACAGCGGCCGGCGGCCGAAGCCATCATCGATGCGTGGACGACGTTCAAAGGGCGGCCGCAAACGCTCGACCTGCCGTCGGCACCGTCCCAGCCGATCGTCTACCTCACGGAAGCGAACCGGCCGCAGCCGCTTCTCGACGTCGATCGCGACGGCGGCATGACGATCACCGTGGGCCGGCTCCGGCCGTGTCCGCTGTTCGACTACAAGTTCGTCGCGCTTGGACACAACACGATTCGCGGCGCCGCGGGCGCCGCGATTCTGAACGCCGAGCTGATGCACCGCGAGGGACTGCTGTGAACGTGGTGATGAAGTTCGGCGGCACCTCGGTCGCCGACGCCGAAGCGATGAGCCGCGTGATCGGGATCGTGACGCGCCACCTGGCATCCAATCCGGCTGACAGGCCGCCGGTGGTCGTGGTCTCGGCCCTGTCGAAGGTCACGGACCGGCTGATCGAAGCAGGCCGTCTCGCCGGCAACGGGGAGGCGGATGAGGCCGCGAAGCTGCTGGGCGATCTGCTGGCGCGGCACCTGGGCGTCGCCTCGGCGCTGGTCGTCGCCGACAGGCTTGAGGCGCTGACCGCAACCCTCACCGAGGAATTCACGAGCGTGATCCTGTCGGTGCGGGCGCTCGCGGCCACCCACGAGGTCTCGCCGCGGTCGCACGACGAGATTGTCGCGATGGGCGAGCTCGCCAGCAGCCGGATCGTGGCGGCGGCATTCGCGTCGGCGAAGATCCCGGCGGTCTGGATCGACGCGCGCGCCGTGCTGGTCACCGACGCCGAGCACACCGCAGCCGTACCGGACATGGACGCTACCTGCGCGAGGAGCCGCGACCTCATCGGCGCGGCGCTCGCGGCCGGCCGGGTGCCGGTGCTGGGCGGTTTCATCGGCGCGACCGAGCACGGCGTGACAACCACACTCGGCCGCGGCGGTTCCGACTATTCGGCGGCCATCTTCGGAGCCTGCCTCGAGATGGATGAAATCCAGATCTGGACCGACGTGGACGGCATGCTGACGGCCGATCCACGGGTCGTGGCGGAGCCACGCCTGGTTCCGCAGCTCTCGTTCGCCGAGGCGTCGGAGCTGGCCTATTTCGGTGCGAAGGTGCTGCACCCCAGCACGATCCTGCCCGCCGTCGCGAAGAACATCCCGGTCCGCATCCTCAACTCGCGGCGCCCGGAGGTGACCGGCACCCGCATCACGGCCGAGGGCCGCTCGCTCGACGGCCAGCTGACGGCGCTCGCCTGCAAGCGCGGCGTCACCGTGATCGACATCACCTCCACCCGGATGCTGATGGCGCACGGATTCCTGCGCCGGCTGTTCGAGGTATTCGAGCGTTTCAGGACCTCCGTCGACGTTGTCACCACTTCGGAGGTCAGCGTATCGGTGACGGTGGACAACATCCGACGACTCGACGACATCGTTCGCAACCTGCGGAACTTCGCTGAAGTTGCGTGCGAGCCGGAGATGGCCATCGTCTGCGCGGTCGGCGAAAACCTGCGGGCCGACGCCGCGTTGTTCGCGCGCGCGGTCACAGCGCTCGACCGCATCCCGCTCCGGCTCGTGTCCCAGGCGGCCTCGCGCCGGAACATCACGTTCGTGCTGCGTGACAGCGACGTGCCCGAGGCGATGGGCCGGCTGCACGAACAATTTTTCGGGAACCAATAGGTGGCTTCGTGGTACCACTAGCCTGATCCGTGGAACGCCCTTGGACGATTCTCTTTCGCGCGAGACTAGAGATATGCGCATTCTGCTGGTAGGGTACGGGAAGATGGGACAGCTCGTGGCGGAGCTGGCGCGCCAGGCAGGCTGCGAAGTCGCGGGGATTGTCGATCCGCTGTCGCCGGCGCATTCCGGCAGCATCGACGACGATCGATGGCGGGATATCGAGGTGGCGATCGATTTTTCGTCGCCGGAGGCGGTGCCGACCAATCTGCCGGCCCTGGCCCGACGACGCGTGAGCACCGTCGTCGGGACCACCGGCTGGGGAGCTCACGAGGCGGCGATGCGGCAGGCGGTCGCGGAGAGCGGGATTGGCGTCGTCGTCGCGCCGAATTTTTCCGCCGGCGTCGTCCTGTTCGAAGCGATGGTCGCTCAGGCGTCTGCGCTTCTGGCCCCACAGGCCGACTTCGGGGCGTGGCTGCACGAGGCGCATCACGCGATGAAGAAGGATCACCCCTCGGGTACGGCGCTGATGCTGAAAGGCGCCATGGAAAAGGCCGGCTACCCGCGGCCGATCGACGTCTCGTCGACGCGTGCGGGGTATATTCCGGGGATCCACACGGTCGGTTTCGACGGCCCGGCCGAATCGATTACGCTGTCGCACGCGGCCCGCGATCGCAGCGCGTTCGCGCGCGGGGCGATCCAGGCGGCGAAGTGGGTTCAGGGGCGGAGCGGCTGGTTCACGATGCACGACGTGCTGGGAATCGGGCGGACGAGTCCGTAGGGCGACCTGTCGTAGTGCAGGCTCCAGGCCTGCCGGAGATGTGTCATGAGAATCAACTGGACCGGTGTAGGGACAGCGGTTGTGACGCCGTTCACCCGCTCGGGGGAACTCGACGAGGCAGCCGTGCGCCGCCTCGGCCGTCGGCAAATCGACGCCGGCATTCATTTTCTCGTGCCATGCGGCACGACGGGCGAGAACCCCACATTGACCGATGCCGAGCGCGTGCGCGTCGTGGAGCTTCTCGTCGACGAGGCGAAGGGCCGCGTGCCGGTGCTCGCCGGCGCCGGCGGCTATAACACGGCGGAGGTCATTCGTCTGGCGGAAGAGATGCGCAAGGCGGGCGCCGCCGGCCTGCTCTCGGTCACGCCGTACTACAACAAGCCGACGCAGGAAGGGTTGATTCAACACTTCCGCGCCATCGCCGAGAGCACACCACTTCCGATCGTCGTCTACAACGTACCCGGCCGCACCGGCTGCAACATCGAGCCGTCGACGCTCGCGCGGCTTGCCGAGATCCCGAACATTGTCGGGGTGAAGGAGGCCTCCGGCAATATCTCCCAGATGTGCGATGTCTGTCGGGCCGTGCCTGCCGATTTCATCGTCCTTTCTGGCGATGACGCGGTGACGCTGCCTTTGATGGCGATTGGCGGACGAGGGATCATCTCGGTGGCGGCGAACGAGATTCCAGCGGACATGGTGCAGATGGTCGAGGCAGCGGAGCAGGGCGACTTCGTCGCGGCGCGGCGTGTGCACAACCGCATCCTGCCGCTGATGCAGATCAACTTCATCGAGGCCAATCCGGTACCCGTCAAGGCAGCGATGGCGGCGATGGGCCTCCTCGAGGAGGTCTACCGTCTGCCGATGTGTTCGGCGAAGCCCGAGTCAAAGCAGAAGATCGCAGGTGTGCTGCGGGATCTGGACCTGCTCAAAGGGGCGCTCGTTTAACATTTATGCTCGAAACCGACATCAATACCCTCATCGCCGCAGGCGCCTCGATCGATCGTCAGGCGGCGCGCGCCGCATTCGCCGCGCTCCGCGATGCGCTCTCGGCGGGCACCGTCCGTGCGGCCGAGCCCGATGCTTCGAGCCCGGCCGGTTGGCGGGTCAACACATGGGTCAAGCAGGGCATCCTGCTCGGGTTCAAGGTCGGCGACATGGTCGACGTCTCGATGGATCACGGGCGATGGCCGTTCTATGACAAGGACACGCTGCCGATCAAGCGGCCGGGCCTCGCAGCGCAGGTCCGCATCGTGCCCGGCGGATCGGCGGTCCGCGACGGGGCGTACCTCGCGCCAGGCGTGATCTGCATGCCGCCGATGTACGTCAACATCGGCGCGTGGGTCGGTGAGCAATCGCTGATCGATACGCGGACGGAGCTCGAGGCGTGGATTCGGTAAAAACCGCGCAGC
Organism: uncultured Acidobacteriota bacterium; assembly: GCA_963814975.1. Taxonomy (GTDB): domain Bacteria; phylum Acidobacteriota; class Vicinamibacteria; order Vicinamibacterales; family CAVVIG01; genus CAVUXJ01. Next base: position 36,266 of record CAWFFB010000027.1, read on the forward strand.
CGGCAGTGGTCGATCTCGTCGGGCTGACGCGCGCTCTGGTTGACATCGACTCGACGACCGGCCGCGAGGCACAAGCCGGCCTGTGGCTGGCGCGCTATCTGCGTCAGATTGGATTCGCGGTCACCGAACAGCGGGTCGACGACGCCCGATTCAATATCATGGCTTCGTCGGGGACGCCGGTCGTCGTCCTGACGACGCATTTCGATTGCGTGCCGCCGTTCTTTCCGAGCCGGCTCGAGGGTGGGCGGTTGTTCGGCCGCGGCGCTTGCGATGCCAAGGGCATTCTGGCGGCGCAAGTGGCGGCGGCCGATGCCCTTCGGCGCGAGGGCGAGACGCGCGTCGGCCTGCTGTTCGTCGTCGGCGAGGAGCGCGGCAGCGACGGCGCGCGCGCCGCCAACCTCGCCGCCGAAGGCAGCCGGTTCGTGATCGACGGAGAGCCGACCGAGAGCCGTCTCGGTATCGGCACACGCGGTGTTCTGCGCGTCAGGTTACGCGCCACCGGGCGCGCTGCGCACTCGTCATTTCCCGAACTGGGCGAGTCGGCCATCGACAAGCTGATGGACGCGCTCGTGGAGCTTCGATCGATCACGTTGCCCGCCGATCCGGTCCTTGGAACCACGCATTACACGATCGGATTGATTGCCGGAGGCATCGCCCCGAACGTCGTGTCGCCGTCCGCGGAAGCCGAGGTGATGTTCCGCACCGTGAACGACGCGGCCGAAGTCGGCCGCGCCATTGCACCCCTCGAGCGCCGGGTGGCCATCGAACAGATCCTCGAAGTGCCGCCTGTACGCCTGACTACCTTGCCCGGTTTCGAGACGGCGGTGTTTCCCTACACGACCGATATCCCCTTCCTGGACCGGTGGGGCGAGCCGTTGCTCTTCGGCCCGGGATCCATCCATGCGGCCCACACCGCTGAGGAATTCATCGACATCGCCGAACTGAGCGCGGCTGTCGGCAGCTACGTGACCATTGCGCGGCAGCTGCTCGCCCGCGCGTAACGTGGACACGTCAGAGGACCGGCCCACCACGACGGGTTGCCTGGCGCCGGGATGAACGTGTCCGATCCGCGATCCGAATATCGCCGCCGCATGGCGCTCTGGAGTGACGCGATCGCGCGGGGCGAGCGGAAGCACCTGCTCGTGTCGAATCTCAGGCTGATTGTCGCGGTGGCCGGGGCGGTGATGGCGTGGCTGGCGTTCGAGCGCGACACGATTCCAGTCACGTGGATGGCGGCTCCGTTCGTCGGGTTTCTCGCGCTCGTGGTCGCGCACGCGCGTGTGATTGGCCGGAACGAGCGCGCCGCGCGTGCCCAGCGCCTGTACCAGCGGGGGCTTGACCGGCTGGAGGGCCGATGGGCGAACACCGGGCCGGACGGCGCACGGTTCCTCGCGGGCCATCCCTACGCACGGGACCTTGATCTGTTCGGTCCGGCCTCACTGTTTCAATTGCTTCACACCGTGCGCACCGAAGCGGGTGAAGACACGCTCGGCGGCTGGCTCGGCGGCGCGGCGGCCGTCCGCGACATCGACGCGCGTCAGGCGGCCGTCGCCGAGCTTCGGCCACGTGTCGATTTCAGAGAAGACCTTGCGGTGCTCGCCGCCGAGGCACGCGTCGGCCAGACAACGGTGCTGGCCGGCTGGGCCGCGGCGCCGCCAGCGGGCTTGACCGTGGCGGCTGGGATTGTGCTTGGGGCGTGCGCGGCGGTCACCGCGGGATTGATCGGCGCGGGAATCCTCGAGATCAGCGCGGCCGTCTCCGGTCGGCCGGCGCCGGGCCGGGTGACGCTGTCGATGATCGCGGGCTGGTTGGTCTTGCAGGCCGCGGTCGCGGCTTTCTGGCGCCGCAAGGTCGGCGAAGCGCTGCGTGGAATCGACGCGGCCGCGCACGATCTCAATCTGCTGACCGCGTTGCTGCAGCGTGTCGAGCGTGAGCCGTTCACCTCGCCACTGCTCTCGCGTCTGCATCAGGCGCTGACGGCCGACAGCGTCCCTGCCTCGAAGCGGGTTGCGCGGCTCCTCTCGTTCGTCTCGGTGCTCGACAACTTGTCGCTCAACCTCCTGATGAGTCCCATCGGCCGAGTGCTGCTCGTGCGCAGCCAGATGGCGGCCGCCATCGATCGCTGGCGCGCGGCCCATGGCGGCGCGCTCGGCGGCTGGCTTCACGCTATCGGGGAGCTCGAGGCGCTCGCCTGTTTTGCCACGTATGCGTACGAACACCCTGCCGATCCGTTTCCAACGGTGATCGACAATCCCACGGCCCCGATCGTCGACGCTGATGCGCTCGCGCACCCGCTCATTGTCGAACGAGACGCCGTGCCGAACGACGTCAAGCTGGGAGGGACAGCGCCGCACGTCCTGATCGTCAGCGGCTCGAACATGTCTGGCAAGAGCACGCTGCTGCGGGCCATCGGCGTCAACGCCGTGCTCGCGCTGGCCGGCGCGCCGGTCAGAGCACGCAGGATGACGATCTCGCCCGTGGCCATCGGCGCCACCCTGCGCGTCGAGGACTCGCTGCAGGCAGGCCACTCACGGTTCTATGCCGAGATCATCCGGATCCGCGCCGTTGTCGGGCTGGCGCGCGAGGGCCGGCCGCTCCTGTTTCTGCTGGATGAGATCCTGCACGGGACCAACTCCTATGACCGCCGCATCGGCGCTGAAGCGATCGTGAAGGCGCTCGTCGATGCGGGGGCGATCGGCCTGGTGACCACTCACGATCTCGCGCTGACGGAACTGGTCACTTCGCTCGGCGGGCGTGCGGCGAACGTTCACTTCGAAGATCGACTCGAGGATGGGAAGATCACGTTCGATTTTCGAATGCGGGCAGGGGTCGTCGAACGTAGCAACGCGCTGGCGCTGATGCGCGCCATCGGACTGGACGTCTGAGGCGGGAAGGGCAGGAGAGCGCGAAGAGTAGAGGGGCGGAGGAGCGCGGGAAACGTAGAGCGCTCGAGGCGATGCGCACCCGGAACGGAACAGCCGGCAGCCTGCCGGCCGTCCCCGACCCTCAAGAGGGCGCAGTCACTAGATCGGTTGAGGTCGGTCGGGTCCGCTAGGCGGTTGAATATCAGGTGCTCCCGCCGGCGGCGGAATGTCCGGTGGTGGCACCGGCTTGATGTCCGGTGGTGGCTTGTCAATCGGGTCGGGCGGTCGAGGGACGTCCAACGGTTGAGGCTGTTCGATCATATGAGTCCCCCTGCAACCTTCCTGCCCCCGCCCTGGCCGTCTTCAGAAGCCCCAGATGGGATTGTCTTCGACGCGCGGCGAGGAGAGGGGGGCTTCCTCGCCTCCGATAACATCTTCAACCGCCAGCGCGACCCTTACGAGCCCGTCCGTCTGCATGCGCGTGCCGACGAGCTGAAGTCCGCACGGCAGCCCGGCGGTGGTTCGGCCGCATGGCAACGAAACGGCTGGCTGGCCGGTGAGGTTGAAGAGCTGGGTGAGCCGCAGCATGAGGCTCCGAACCGGCTCCTCTTTCGTCCCCACACGAACCGCGGCCGCGCCGAGTGGGGGCGCCGGGATCGGCAAGGTCGGCAGTATCAGCGCATCGTATCCGGACAAAGCCTGGTCGACTTCGCTGCGCAGCATCTCGCGGCCGGCAAGTGCGCGCACGTAGTCCTCGGCGAGGACGTAACGGCCTGTTTCCAGGCGCGACCGCACAGCCGGCGTGTAGCGCTCGGGCATCGTCTCGAGCATCGGGGCGTGATAGGCCGCCGCGTCGCCGAGCACGATGTGCAGATAGACCGACGGGATGAGGTCGGCATGCGGAATGTCGATGTCTTCAATCCGCGCACCCGCTGCCCGGAGCGCCTCGAGCCCGGAATCGAACCGCGCGCGTACCTCATCGTCGAGCAGATCACAGAAGTACCGGCGGGCGACGGCGAGGCGGAGGCTGCCGACGGGCAAGGCGGTCAGGGGTCGAACCGCCCTGCGACCCAGCAAGGCGCGGTACAGATACCATGCGTCGATCACCGTGCTGGCGAGCGGGCCGACGTGATCGAGCGTGGGGGATAACGGGACCACGCCCTCGCTCGATATTTCTCCGAACGAGGGCTTCAGGCCGACCGTCCCGCACGCGGCTGCCGGAATCCGAACGGAGCCCCCGGTGTCGGTGCCGACGGTCCCGAGGGCCATGCCGGTGACCAGACTCACGGCCGATCCGCCGCTCGATCCCCCAGGGGATCGCATCGGATCGTACGGGTTGCGCGCCGGGACCGAAGGCCGAGTCCTCGTTCGTCGTGCCGAACGCGAACTCGTGAAGATTGGTCTTGCCGACGATCACCGCGCCCGCCTGCCGGAGGTTGGCGACGATCGGGGCGTCACGATCGGCACGATGGCCTTCACGCACGCGCGAGGCTGCGGTCGTCGCGGTGCCGCGGACGTCAACCAGGTCCTTTATCGAAACAGGGACGCCGTGAAGCGGCCCGCGATCGGTGCCGGCGGCCAGTTCCTCGTCGGCTTCACGCGCCTGCCGCCTGGCCTCCTCGGCCATCACGAGGATGAACGCGTTGAGGCTTTCGTTGTCGCGCTCGATCCGCCGCAGGCACTCCTCGGTCATGGCCGCGACGCTGGTTTCGCCCGCGCGCAGCTTGCGCCCGAACTCGACGATGGACATCATCGCGAGGGCCCGTCCGGCGGGTGAGCCGCTGAACCGGCGTGGCCGGTGGTCGCAGGCTGGGCGTGATGGAGATGAGCGCCGGCAGCCTCGTGGGTCAAGGTGGCAGCGCGCAGCGCGCCGGTCGCCAGGGCGAGGCCCTCGAGCAGCGGCTTGAGCTCGGGCAGCCTTCGTTCCTCGGCGTCGGCGACGGCGGCCCGCAGCCAGGCGTCGACAGTCATCGCACGGCCCGGCTTTCTGCGGGTCTCTTCAACGAAATCGCAACGCCGTCGCGGAGCGGAAGGGTCACGGTCATGAGCTGTGGATGCGTGTTGAGACGTTCGTTGTACGCGGCGATTGCCCGGGTGTCTTCCTGGTCTTGCCGGGGCGGAACGACGAATCCTGGCACCACCTCGCCGTTCCACAGCACATTGTCGGTGACGAGCAGCCCGCCCGGACGTAGCAGCTCCACCAGCTGATTGAGGACCGGCTCGTAGAGCGCCTTGTCGGCGTCCTGGAAAATCAGGTCGAAGGGTCCGGCTATTTTCGCGAGCATTCGTTGCGCATCGCCGACGAGAATACTGACACGGTTCGCGAGTCCTGCGCGCGCAAAGTGTTCGCGGGCGACGTCTGCCCGCTGGGGGTTCCGCTCGATGGTCAAAAGCATCCCGCCGGCGGGCAGGGCCCCGGCGAGCCAGATGCCGGAATAGCCGATGGCCGTTCCCATCTCGAGGATGCGGTTCGCGCCGATGGCGATCGCGAGCACGCGCAGCAACCCACCGACTTCCGCGTCGATGAGCGGGAGTTGCGCGGCCACGCCCGCGCGAGCCACGTCTTCGAGAACCGGATCGCCGAGATGGTTCAGCGTGCTCAAGTATCGCTCGACGGCGTCGGGAACAATCTGGCCCATAATAACGCGATAGAGGATAGCTCACTGGGACGATCGCCGTACACACCTGAGGCTTGGCAGTTTGAACGCTAGACCTCGCGCGGGCGGCGACGCTTGGCGGTGCCGGCCGCCAACTGTCGACTGCGGTATCTGGCCGAATCAGTCGTTATGCGGCACACAAAAATCATCGCCACGGTCGGGCCCGCGAGCGACTCAGAGGCGATGCTCGATGCCCTGATCGGCGCCGGCGTCGACATTGTCCGGCTGAATTTCTCCCACGGCACCCATGCCAGCCACGGCGTGACGTTCGCACGCGTCCGCGAGGCGGCGACGCGGGCCCAGCGCGAGGTCGCGATCCTGCAGGACCTCGGGGGGCCGAAGATTCGCACCGGCCGGCTCGAAGGGCAGCGCCCGCTGATACTCCGCCCGGGGGAAACACTGCGCATCGCGACCGGCGATTTCGTCGGTGGACCGGGACGCGTGTCCACGACGTTCGAGGGCCTGGCGCGCGGCGTGAGGCCAGGTGACCGGCTGCTGCTCGCCGACGGCCTGATTGAGCTGCGCGTGGAGAGATCCGACGGCGTCGAGATCGAGACGACGGTGATGCAAGGCGGCGTGATCGGCGAACACAAAGGGATCAATGCACCGGGCATTCCGCTGCCGGCGTCGGCGATTACAGCCAAAGACATCGAGGACCTGAAATTCGGCCTGTCGCTCGGGGTGGATATGATCGCCGTCAGCTTCGTACAAAGCGCCACCGACCTCCGGCAGGCGCGGGAGCTCATGGCGGGCATGAACGGCGCCGATGTCCCGCTGATCGCCAAGCTCGAACGCCCGCAGGCCCTCGACGATCTGGATCAGATTCTGGCTTCGTGTCAGGCGGTCATGGTGGCCCGCGGCGATCTCGGGCTCGAAATGCCTCTGGAGCGCGTCCCCCGGGCACAGAAGGAAATCACGCGGAGGGCGAGGCTTCGGCAGATCCCGGTGATCGTCGCCACTCAGGTGCTCGAGTCGATGACGGTCGAGCCGCGGCCGACGCGTGCCGAGGTCAGCGACGCCGCGAACGCCGTGGGCGACGGCGTCGACGCGATCATGCTGTCGGCTGAAACAGCAACAGGGGCCTTTCCGGCCCGCGCGGTGCAGACCCTCGACCTCATCATCCAGGATGCGGAGTCCGGGGGGTTGCTGCCCGAGATGCGGCGGCGCACGTTTCCGACCGAGACCGGGCCCGATCCGCTGCAGGCGATCTGCGAGGCTGCCGTGACGCTCGCCGAGCGTGGGCACGCCGAGGCGATCGTGGCTGTCACCCGCGGTGGCGGCACGGCGCGGCGCCTCTCGGCGCTCCGTCCCCAGGTCGCCATCCTGGCGACCACCGACAGCCACGAAATCGCGCGGCGCCTCGCGCTCTTCCGGGGCGTCCGGGCGGTCCGCACCGACATCGGTGAGGATGTGGAAGCCGCGAGCCCAGGGATCGGCCAGCAGCTCGTGGACCGCCATCTCCTCCCCGCCGGCGCCTCAGTCGTGTTCGTCAGCATCAACCACGATTTGACGCGCTCCGACGCCAACTACCTCAAACTGCGGCGCGTGTGATGCCCGTCCAATACATCACCGTTGGCGCCATCCTGCTCGCGTTCGGGCTGGCGGCACTTGCGGTCCACCTCGCCCACGGCACCGTCCACCGGGTTCTGGATCGAATGGAAGGCAACAGCGCCGGGAACCGTGCCGCGCTTCAGCAGCGAGCGAAGAAGCTCGTTCGCACCGTGATGCTGCTGGCCTACGGAGTCGCAGTGCTGGCGAGCCTCTCGCTCGGGCTGTCGTGGCTGGGCATCAGCGATCTGCAATCGGATCCGCGGCTCATCGGCCGCTGGCTGCTCACCCACGGCGTCAACGTGCTGCTCATCATTGCCGGCGCGAGCTTCGTCATGCGCGCCGCGAACCTGGCGATCGAGCGGCTGCAGCATCGGCTCGGCGCGGGTGGTCGTTCGCAGTCCGATCTCGAGTGGCAGCGCCGCGCCAGCACGCTCCGGGGATCCTCACGAGGCTCGTCACGGTGGCCGTCGGCTTCGTCGCCCTGTTGATGCTGTTGCGCGAGCTGTCCATCGACGTGATGCCCATCCTGACAACCGCCGGCGTGGCGGGGCTCGCGATCGGATTCGGCGCGCAGAATCTGGTTCGCGACGTGATCTCGGGCTTCTTCGTCATCCTCGAGGATCAGGTCCGGATCGGTGATCTGGCGCGCATCAACGCCGTCACGGGGACCATCGAGGAGATCAACCTCCGCACGATCGTCTTGCGGGACACGGACGCGGCGGTCCATGTATTTCCGAACGGCACCATCACGGCGCTGGCCAACCTCAGCAAGGGCTACTCAAACGCCATCGTCGATGTCCGCGTCGCGTACACCGAAAACCTCGACCGTGTGTTTGGTTCGATCCGCGAGGTGGGCGCGGCGCTGGAGCAGGACCCGAAGTGGGGATCGCTGGTCATCGACCCGATCGAGATCCTCGGGGTCGAATCGATCGACGGTGGGTTCGCGACCGTCCGGATGAAGTTCAAGACGCTCCCGCTCAATCAGAGCAAGGTCGCCAGCGAGCTGCGACGGCGTGTGATGACGACGTTCTCCGGCCGGGGGATCCGGCCGTACGCCGGATAGATCCTGATCTCGCGCTTGACATGACGTGCCACTGTCGCGTGGCGGTCGCGGAGCCGTTCCTCAGGGCTCCTTGGGGCGGGACTACTTCTCCAGCAGCGTCTTCAATGAGTTGAGGGCGCGTTCCCAGCCGGCACCCATGAGCTCGTAGTACCGCCGCCAACGCCCGCCGTCCTCGAACCCGCTTTGCATGACGCGGATCTCGGTGGCAATCTCGGCCGCCGGCGGCGACACCCCTTCCGGAGAGGCAATGGGGGAGCAGGTGACCTCGAGCGCCATCGGCCCGATGGGGTCGCCGTCGGGCGGCAGCCAGAAGGCGTCAGCCACGAGAAATCCGCGGCCCGGATCGAACTGCAGCACCGTTCCGCGGAACACACCGCCCAGGCGGCCGAGGACGTCGTCCGCGAAATCGGTCGACGCCCATTCAATCGCGTAAGCGCCAAGGACTCGCGGAGTCGTCACCGACCGTGCCGCCTGCCACCAGGCACCGAGCGCGTCGGCGTCGAAGAAGGCCTCGAGCACGCGACTCGGCGGTGCCTTGATGACGATCGACACGTTGAGCCCTTGGGATCGCGGGCGCGCGGCTTTGCCCGGCATCAGTCACTCGTCAGCGGAAATCATAGCATCTGACGAAGCGCCGCCTTTGCAAGTGCCGGCAGACCGTGTGACCATCTTGGCGGCTGGGTATCGCACCGCGTCGCTCGTGAGCGATGCCCTGACACGAAATGCACGAAGCGGCACGAGGCCGGACTGCCCGTCCCTGATCCTCCACAGGTCATCTGATAGAGTGCAAGCGTATGGCGCAACCACTCGCGTACCTGTATCAAGAGTTTCTCGAAAGCGCTGAAGCTCGGCCGATCCGCATTCTCGCCGAGTACCTGGAACCGCTACGGCGCTTCAAGGAGCAGAAGATCCAGGATACCGTGGTGTTTTTCGGCTCGGCCCGCGTGGACAGCCGCGAACGCGCGGAGCGGGCGCTGCAAACGCTGCGCGCCCGGGGCGTCCGGGATGCCGACGCGCAGTTCGAGGCCGAGCTCATGCGATCGCGCAAGGCCATCGAATGGGCGCGCTACTACGAGGACGCGCTGGAACTGGCGCGGTTGCTCACGGCGTGGAGTTTGACGTTGCCGTCCGAGTACCACCGTTTCGTGGTCACGTCCGGCGGCGGCCCCGGGATCATGGAAGCCGCCAATCGCGGGGCACGCGACGCCGGGGGGAAGACGATTGGCCTCAATATCCGCCTGCCGTTCGAGCAAGACGCCAACCCGTTCATCACGCCGGGGCTGCACTTCGAGTTCCATTACTTCTTCATGCGGAAGTTCTGGTTCGCGTACCTCGCGAAGGCGCTGGTGGTCTTCCCCGGCGGGTTCGGAACGTGCGACGAGCTCTTCGAGATCCTCACCCTCGTGCAGACGGACAAGCTCTCGAAAAAGATTGCCGTCGTGCTGTACGGCCGCGAATATTGGGACCGGGTGCTGAACCTGACGACGATGGTCGAATGGGGCGCGATCGCCGAGCAGGATCTCGAGCTTCTCAGCTATGCCGACACGCCGGCTGACGCCTTCGAGTTGCTCCGCGCGCACCTGCTCGCTCACCACATGGAGCCGACCGAACAGGAGGCCGCGGCGCCCGGCATCGCGAAGACGCGGGGATAGGGTGAGAACACTTGAGAACGCGGAGCAAACGGGTTCGAAACGGAGGAACAGAAACGGCATGACCGCTGGCTTTCGGGGCGCCGTGGTGACAGGTGGTGACGCATGGATAGAGACACTCGCAAGACGTTGATCGACCAGTACAAGGATGGCTATCGTGTCGTCGCCGAGGCACTCGCCGGCGCATCGGACCAGGAGCTCGACACCCCGCCCGCCCCGGGCAAATGGACGGCGCGCGAAATTGCGCATCACCTCGGTGACAGCGAGATGACCGCCGCCGTCCGCTTACGCCTTCTCGTTGCGACCCCGCGTCCTCAGATCATGGGGTACGACCAGGAGGAGTTCGCGCGGCGCCTCTATTACGACAAGCGACCCATCGAAGCATCGCTCGACGCGTTCAACGCCGCGCGCCGATCCACGGCAGAGATCCTCGACCGGCTGACGGAGACGGAGTGGCGGCGCGAAGGCACGCACAGCGAGGCAGGGCGCTACACGCCCGAGAGCTGGCTGGAAATCTACGCCGGGCATGCGCACGCGCACGCCGACCAGATTCTCGTGGCGCGGAATGCCGGCAAGCACGATAAGGCCTGATCTCGCTTCCGAAGCACGCTGCGTCGGCGTGTGCCCGCGTATACCGCGGACCAAGATCGATCTCAGTACAGCAGATACTGCCGGCGCAGCGCTGCGAAGTCGTCCACCGCCGGTTCCCACGATCGCGCGATATCTTCCAACGTCGCCTCCGCCTCGATCTGCTCACGCAGCGTCGGCGACCCCGCAAGGATGTCGAACGGCAGCTTCTGGAGTTCGTACTGGTACGGCGGTTCGCGCCAGCGGAAGCCGTCGGGATTGGCCGCACGAAAGGCGGTGACCAACGCGACGCCTGTCAGCACGGGGCGGAACGCCTCGCGATCGAGCACGTGAATCTGGCACCCGCCGCAACTCTGGCGTGCATGTTTGTGGAACGTCGGCTCGAACACCGCCGGCCGGAAGAAGGCACCCGGCAGGCGACGGCGATTCAGCTCGTCGGCAAAGCGCTCCGCCGTCACGCCCGGTGCGCCGACGAGCTCGAACGGGCGTGTGGTTCCCCGACCTTCCGAGACACTCGTTCCCTCTAACAGGACGGTGCCGGGATACACGATCGCGGTGTCGAGCGTTGGAATGTTCGGCGAAGGCATCACCCACGGTCCCTGCGCGGTGTCGTGGTACATGTCGCGCCGCCACTCGGCGAGCGCGATCACAGAGAGGTCGGCGCCGATGCCGAAGTGCTCGTTGAACAATCGCGCCAGCTCGCCGATCGTCATGCCGTGTCGCATCGGAATGGGATAGAGGCCGACGAACGACTCGAAGCCCGCGACCAGCATCGGCCCCTCGACGGCTATGCCGCCGATCGGGTTGGGCCGGTCGCACACGATCACCTTGACGCCATGCTTGCGGGCCGCGATCAGGCAGTTGGCCATCGTGTAGATATAGGTGTAGATGCGGGTGCCGACGTCCTGCAGATCGATCACCAGCACCTCGACCTCGCGCAGCATTTCCGCCGACGGCTCACGTGCCTCGCTGTAAAGGGAATACACGGGAACCCCGCGGCGATCGTCGCGGCCGTGCGCGGTTTCGATCATGTTCTCCTGCACGTCGGAGCGGAATCCGTGCTGGGGACCGAAGATCGCGCTGAGGTGCGCGCGGGGGTGGGCCGCCAGGCGGTCGGCGATGTGCCCGAGTCCGTGATCGACCGACGCCGGGTTACAGACGACGCCGACGCGCTTGCCGTCGAGCGCCGAGGAGGCCAGCAGCCGCTCGGAGCCGAGTTGAACGCCCATGCGTGATTATTTCATGCGCGGACCTGCGCCCCGGGGCTTCACACCCGGCAAATCCTTCGGCAGCCGGGGATCCTCCCGGACATCCTGAGTAGCCCTCCCCCAAGCACGGCCTTGCTTGTACCGACCGACGGTTGATAGACTACGCGCCGTTGGTGGCCAGTCCCGCCTGCTTCGCCCGTGCCGAGAGCCGATCGAGCCTCAATCCTGACTCGTTCTCCCCTCCACGCCTCTGCAGAGCCGACGAGCAACCACCGTCCGGGACGGTCGACCCGGAGTAAGCGCGTTGAACTGCACCGGGTCGTCGTCAAAGCGGCCCGGGCGAACGAGGAGAGGGTATGGGTCGAAGGCTCTACGTCGGAAATCTTCCTTACACCACGGGCGAGGCGGAGTTGCAGGAATTGTTCGCCAAAGCCGGAAACGTCGAATCAGTACGTGTCATGCGCGATGCGGCGACAGGCCGGGCGCGCGGCTTCGCCTTTGTCGAAATGGCAACGGACGAGGAGGCGCAGAAGGCAGCCACCGAGTTCAACCAGTATCAGATGGGTGGCCGAAGCCTGACGGTCAATGAGGCACGGCCCAAGCCCGAAGGGGGTTTTGGCGGCGGCGGCGGCGGCTACGGGGGCAATCGTGGCGGTGGCGGCGGTGGCGGCGGACGTCGCGAACCGCGCTGGTAACGCCTTCGCCGGGTGCGGATCGGTGCCGCGATGGGGATCCATCCCCTGTAGCCTGCCGTCTCTCTCGGCTATCGACTCTTCGGCAAGCCGGGTCGCGCGCGTCCAAGCGTCGTGTGCCTTCTGGGGGCCCGGGCGCCGCGGGGGCGCCGCGGCCGCCAGCGAACGTGTGAGTAGAAGTGTCAGTATAGGAGAGCGATGAAAGCGTGGACCAAAGGTGATCGTGTTGTCCAGCCCACTTACGGGCCGGGTACGCTCGTGGAAGTCAACGAGCACCACACGGTAATCGACTTCGATGAGCACGGGCGGCGTGTGTTTGCCACCCGTCTGGTCGTGCTTCAGGCGACCAACGAGCCGGCGCCGGCCAAGGCGGCGCGGAAGCGCGCGACGAAGGCGAAGAAAGCCGCGTCCTAACCATCTCCCTCCTGCCGGAAAGCGGCAGCTAGTCCGCGGGCGGCCACGTGTGCAGTGGCCCATGCCCATTGGAAGTTGAAGCCGCCGAGGCGGCCGTCCACATCAAGAATCTCCCCTACCAGATAAAGCCCCGGGCAGATGCGCGACTCCATGGTGGCCGGGTCGATCTCGGTCAGCGCCAGTCCTCCCGCCGTCACCTCAGCGTAGTTGTAGCCGCGCGTCCCGGCGATCGGAAGCGGCCATTCGACCAGGGCATGCGCCAGACGCCGCCGGTTGTCGCGTGAGAGTTGCGCGAGAATCGACTCGCCGTCGATCGCAAGCCGGCGGAGCACGGCTGCAGCGACCGACGCCGGAACGAGCGTCGACAGCGCGGCGTGTATCGAGGCTTTCGCCCGGTCCCTGGTGAGGTCCGTCAGAAGTCGATCTGCGGCGGCGAAGTGCCGGCCGGGGCAGAAGCTCACGGTGATCGCGACGGTCCGTCCCTCGAGGTGCGCGCGCGCCCAGTGACGTGACGCGTTCAAGGCCACCGGTCCGCTGACGCCGAAGTGGGTCCAGAGCAGCGCGCCGGTGAGCCGCGAGGCGGCCGCGCCCTCGATCCACACCGTCAGCTCCACCTCGTGCGCGACGCCCGACAGCTCCGCGTGAAACGCGGAGGAGCCCTGCGTTTCGAGCAGCAGCAGCGGCGCCAGGCCCGGGGTCGTCGGCACAGATGTGTGGCCGAGCCGTTCGGCCACGGCATACCCCGCGCCGTCGCTGCCGCTCTTCGGCAGGGAGCGGCCGCCGGTCGCGAGGACCACGGCCCTCGCCTGGAGATCACCGCGCGCCGCCGATACGGTGAAGCCGTCGGGCGCGCGTGCCACGTCGAGGACGCGATGGCCGGCGAGCAGTTGCACGCCGCGTGCATTCGATTCGGTGAGCAACGCCTCCAGTACGTCGCGGGCGCGATTCGAGTCAGGGAACAACTTGCCGTCCGCTTCTTCGTGCAGCGGGACGCCGATCTCGCGAAAGAAGGCGATCGTCTCGCTGACGGGGAAGGCCCGCAGGATCTGTCGAATGATCGTGCGGCGGCCGCCCCAGAAATCCCGGTCCGAGACAGCGGCATTGGTAACGTTGCAGCGCGAGCCGCCGCTGACGAGAATCTTGGCGCCAGGTCGCTTGGCAGTGTCGAGGAGAGAGACACGTAACGAGGGCGCAAGACGGCGCGTGAATATCGCGGTGGCCAGGCCGGCCGCGCCGGCCCCGACGATCGCCACGTCGCAGGAAAACGGGGAGCTCAGTCCCTCTGCCAGTCCCGCGCGAGTTTCTGGAAGTCCTCGACGAACCCATGGATCATCGACACGACCGGCTGGGTCTTGACGGCTTGGGGGAACCGATCGTCGGGCGGCGGAGTTTTGTCCGTGTCGAACCAATCTTCCAGATCCCCGACGCTCAGGTCAGAATCATCTTGAGCGGTGACAGTCGAATCGTGAAACGGGACCGGCCGCACCACGTGAAGCGGCGGCGCGGCCGCCGGCGAAGAGAGGGCAGCCTCCGCCGGATGAAAGACGGCCTCCACCCACTGGAGGACGCGGTGGCGTGCGGCAGCGTCGGGGAGCCGCGCCAGTAGAGCGGCAATGCCTTCCATCGCCTCCAACTCCGATCGGGCGCGAGCGCCCCCCGGGTCGGATCAGCCTTGTCCATTGTCACCGCTTCGGGATCGCATTGTCTGTAGTGGATCGGGCTGGGCATGGCATTCCTTCAGGCGGCCCCTTCAGGAACGACCCGAATCTGCGGTTTCGTCGGTGATCACGAACGAACGCTCATCGCAGGCGCCACAGCGCACGGTAGAGGTCCCTCCGTCGTTGGATCGTCCCACTACCTGGGTGCGGTGGCTCCCGCATTTCGGGCAGATGTGCGGTACCTGGACCGCGTGTTTCGTGCCGCCGGGAAGAGCCATAATGTCATAAACAGTCGCAATCCGATTGCCACCTCGTCACAGCCGGCAAAGTCCTTCATGCCCAATTACTTCAGTGCCAGACAGCCTGGACGCTTACGTACGCTCCGTGTCCCGATTCAGGACAGTGCGCTTGCAATTCTGCAAGTCGGTCGGGTCGAGTGACGTGACCACACAGCGCACGTGGTGAGCACAGAGGGCTTCGGGAACCAGACCAGGGCTCCACGTTCGAGGGTCTCGATCCGAAGGGTGCAATCTGCGCCGTTCCACAGACTTCAGCCTGTCACTGTTTCGGACTTGAAGGTTGTTCGCGATCCCCAGTACGCTCCGCCCGTCGGGGGAAATATCCCGTCCATATTCCGAGAGGTGAAGGATGAATCGCTGGCGGGTGGTCGTCGGCGGGGTATCGATGAATCTCGCTCTGGGATCCCTGTACGCCTGGAGCGTCTTCGTCTTGCCGCTCGAACAGGAGTTCGGGTGGACGCGAGCGCAGACCTCGTGGGTCTTCACGATTGCGATTGTCACGTTTGCTGTCACGTTCATCTTCGCAGGCCGGATGCAGGACGTGCGCGGTCCTCGACTATGTGCGCTTCTCGGCGCCGTGCTGGTCTCCCTTGGCTTCTTTCTCGCCAGTTTCACGACCTCTCTGTCGTATCTCTACCTGATCTTCGCGATCGTCGGCGCGGGGAACGGCTTTGGCTACGCGGCGCCGATGCCGGTGGCCTCGAAGTGGTTTCCCGACAAGCGCGGGCTGGTTGTCGGTCTGATGGTCGGCGGATACGGTGCAGGCTCCGCCATTATCGGACCAGTCGCGAGCAGCCTCATTCAGTCGATGGGATGGCGGCCCACGTTCAGGCTTCTCGGCAGTGTGTTCTTCGTGATGGGCATGATCGGCACGTGGTTGTTGATCAACCCTCCTGTCGGCTTCCGTCCGAGCGGATGGACGCCGCCGGCGACGGCCGCGGCTCGCCGTGATTTCTCGACCGCGGAGATGCTGCGGACGCCGCAGTTCTATGGGCTGTGGCTCGCGTACTGTCTCGGTGCGACGGCAGGACTCATGACGATCAGCCAGCTGGTACCGTTCGCCAGAAGCACCGGGCTCGGGCCCGCTGCGGCGACTTTCGCGATCACCGTCGGCGCCTTCGGCAACGCGGGCGGACGAATCCTGTCAGGCTGGCTGTCAGACATGATGGGACGATTGACCACGCTTCGCGTGATGGTTCTCGCGTCGGCGCTGGCGATGCCCGCGCTCTTCGTCTGGCGACAAGAGGTCCTGCTGTTCTACATCCTCGTGGCGGTCGTGTACTGGTGCTACGGCACGCAACTATCGGTCTTTGCATCGGCGACCGCAGATCTCTACGGCACTCGGAATCTGGGCCTCAACTACGGGGTCCTTTTTACCGCGTGGGGCGCCGCGGGGATCCTGGGCCCGATGATCGCCGCCCGGGTCTACGATGCATCCGGCGGATATCGGTACGCGTTTTATGCGGCCAGCGGGCTGGCCGTCGTTGCCTTCGTCTCGCTGACGTTCGCCAAATCGGCGTCCGCCGTGCCGAGTGCTCGCGCCGCGTAGAGAGAAACGGAGATCACGGAGGTCACGGGATCACAACGAAGCAACGAAGAAGCAGAGTTCATTTGACGTATTGTCAGGCACTGACTCCGTGGCTCGGTTCCTCCGTTGTTGAACCGTTGCCTCTATAGCCTCCGTTGACCATGGCTCGTACAATCGCGCGGCTGCGCGCCAGGAGAACCGTGATGAGTATGCGATCCCTTCGCTCCCGTTCGAGCCGGTCGTGGTGGGCGGTATGTGCGGCCGGCGGTGTGTTCATGATCACCCTCGCCGCGCTTCAGCTCTCTGCGCAGTCGAAGCCGGGCGCGGTCGTGCTCTTTGCCGGCCTCGGGCCAGAGCTGATCCAGTACGACGTGGATGTCGAGCACGCCACGCTGACGAAGCGTGGGTCCGTGATGATGCCGGCAAATGTACAGGAGGCGTGGCGCCATCCTTCGAAGCCGATCCTGTATGTGGCCTGGAGCGATCGGGGCCCCGGCGCAGGCAGCCCCGGCGGGAACAGCCATGGCTTGACGGCATTCGCGATCGATGGCGTGTCGGGCGCTCTGAAGCCCCACGGCCCTGCCACGACGCTCCGGTCGCGCGCGATTCACTTGACGGTCGATCCTCCGGGTGAGCATGTGCTGGTCGCGTACAACGAGCCACCCGGCCTGACGGTGCACCGGATTCAGCCGGATGGGACGATCGGTTCGGAGATCAAACCGGCCGCGCCGCTCGAACTGGGGATCTACCCGCACCATGTGCGCGTCGATCCGTCCAACCTGAGCGTGCTTCTCATGTCGCGCGGCAACAACCCGACGAGCACGAAAGCTGAAGAACCGGGCTCCATTCATATTCTCAGTTACAAGAATGGCGTGCTGGCGAATCGCAAGACCGTCGCCCCCAACCGTGGGTTTGGCTTCCAGGTTCGCCACTCGGATTTTCATCCCACGCGTCCCTGGGTATACCTCACGCTCGAGCGGCAGAACAAGCTCCAGATGTATCAGAAAGCCGCCGATGGCACGTTGAGCGACGCGCCGTCGTTTTCGAAAGAAACGCTGATCGATCCCGCCCACGTTCGGCCGGGCCAGACGACGAGCAGCATCCACGTGCATCCCAACGGCCGGTTCGTCTACCTCGGTAACCGCTCGGCTGGCACGACGCGCGACGGGGGCCAGACGGTGTTTGCCGGCGGCGAAAACTCCATCGCCGCCTTCGAGATCAATCAGACCACGGGCGAGCCGACGCTCATCCAGAACGCCGATACGCGCGGCTTCACACCACGGACGTTCGCTCTCGACCCCTCGGGCCGCTTCCTCGTCGTCGCCAATCAGGTCTCGATGCAGGTCCGCGACGGCAACTCGGTGAAGACCGTTCCTGGAGGCCTGACGGTGTTCAAGGTCCAGAGCGATGGCAAACTCGAGTTCGTGCGCAAGTACGACCTGGACGTCAGCGCCGACAAGGCGCTGTTCTGGGCGGGGCTTGTCTCGGTGCATTGAAGCGTCGCAGGAGATGACGGGATACGTCAGGAAGCTTGGCTCGTATCGGGGGATCAAGGACCACCTTCCAGGTGGGGCATCCCGGCTGGCTGCATTGCTCCGTCCTCAAATACTCCCGGTGACTCGGTATTCCCGGTCGTCGCGCCTTGCCCCCTGCGCCGCGCTCTGAAATCCAGTCCTTGTTCACCCGGCACGGGCCGCCAGCGCCAGGGCCGGTGCCGTCTTGCGTTTGGGGTTGAAGAAGGGCGTTTTTACGACGGTGGCGGGAACTTTGTGGCGGACGGCCTCGACGGTGATCTCGAATTCGACCGCGGTGCCTTCCGCCGCGTGCGGGGCGTCGATCGTGGCCAACGCGATCAGTTTTTTCAATACCGGCGACCAGGTCGTCGTTGTCGCACGGCCAATCTGCCGGTTTTCGTGATAGACCGGGACGGCGACACGGGACGCGGCGGCCGTCAACTGCGGAGGCATGCCGAGCTCTTCGTAGAGTCTTTCGACGGCCGCCCAGCCGATTTCGAGCCCCACGATCCGCCGCGCCGGTCCCCGGCGATATTCATCGGCGAGCATCTGGCGGCCGACGAACGGCTGCTTGTCGAGCTGCACGAGCCGATCCAGCCCCATCTCGAAGGGAGAATACTTCTGTGATTCAATCAACGCTTTCTTGCTGCTGTTGAAGTCGACGTCGATGAGGAGCAACCCTGCCTCGACCCGGGCGACGTCCAGGGCCAGCATGCCCACCGGCCGGATGTCGAAGGGGCGCCCCGCGATCATCAAGGCGTCCCAGACCTCGATCGCGCGATCCCAGGGGATCCAGATCTCGTATCCGAGGTCGCCGGTATAACCCGTTCGGGAAATGTCGACGGGGACGCCCGCAATCGAGCCGTGCGTCATGCGGAAGTACCGGAGGGTCCGGATGTCGGCATCGGCCGCGGCTGCCAGCACGCCTGCCGAGGTCGGCCCCTGCAGCGCGAGCGCCGCCACCTGTTCCGAGATGTCGTCGATGGCCACGCTCAGGCCGACGGCGTTCTGGCTGAACCAGCGAAGGCTCGGATCAGCGGCCGTCCACCGGAACGTGTCCTCGGAGACGCGCGTCACGGTCCCGTCGTCGATGACCTTGCCATGGTCGTCGCACCAGGGCGTGTAGTAGACCTGGCCAATCGCCAGTTCGCGGGCGTCGCGGGTGATCACACGATCGACCAGCTTGACGGCGTCGGGCCCGGTGATCAGGTACTTGAACAGCGGGGAGACATCGATGAGCGCGGCGGCGTTCCGGATCGCGTTGTATTCGTGCTCGTGGTGCGTTTCGTACGCGCTGACGGCATAGAAGCCGGACCACTCGCGGAAATTCAGGCTCTCGCATAGCGCAGCCGTCCGGGCATGCACGGCGGTTCCAATCGGCATCGAGCGGATTATATTGGGGACGAAAGCACGAAAGCGCGAAAAGAACTACAGTCTGCGACGTTGAGATATCACGCGATCATCATCGGGGGCGGGCATAACGGGCTCACCGCTGCCGCCTATCTTGCGCGAGCGGGCCGGAAGGTCCTGGTGCTGGAACGCCGGGCCGTGGTCGGCGGGGCGGCGGTGACGGAAGAGGTTTTTCCCGGCTTCCGCTTTTCCGTCTGCTCCTACGTCGTGTCGCTGCTCAGGCCCGAGATCATCCGCGAGCTCGATCTGCCGCGACACGGACTCGAGATTCTGCCGCTCGACGGCACCTTCACGCCGATGCCGGACGGCAACTACCTGTGGCGCGTGAACGATCATGGGAAGACCCGGCGCGAGATCGCCCGGCATTCGAAGCTGGACGCCGAGGCGTACGACGAATATGGCAAGGCCATGGTCGAGATGGCCCGCTTCGTCAAGCCGATTCTGAACATGACGCCGCCGGATCCGCTGTCGCTGAATCCCCGCGATCTGGGCAAGTTGTTGTTTCTCGGCAAGCGATTTCGCGCGCTCGCGGATCAGGATCGCGTCAACCAGCTCCAGTTGCTCACCATGAGCGCGGCGGACTTTCTCGATCAGTGGTTCGAGACCGACGTGCTCAAGGCCACGATGTCGGCGTCTGGCATCATCGGCACGTTTCTCGGCGTGCGGTCGCCCGGGACGGCTTACGTGCTGCTCCACCATTACATGGGGGAGATCGACGGGGCCTTCAGGTCGTGGGGATTCTCCCGCGGAGGCACGGGCGCCATTTCGAACGCCATTGCCGGCGCCGCGCGGGAAGCCGGCGCCGAGATTCGGACCAACGTGTCTGTGGCGCGCATTCTCACGAAGGAAGGCCGCGCCACGGGGGTTGTGCTCGCCACGGGTGACGAGCTCGAGGCCGACCTGGTGCTCTCGAGCGTCGATCCACACCTGACGTTCCAGAAGTTCATCGAGCCGAGCGAACTGCCCGGGGACTTTCTCGACGAGGTCGCGCGCTTCCGGTTTCGCGGCTCATCCGGGAAAGTCAACCTCGCGCTCGACGCGCTGCCTGACTTCCGCTGCCTGCCGGGGCCCGGCGCGCATCTGCGCGGGGCCATCTCGGTGTCGCCGAGTATCGACTACATGGAACGGGCGTACGACCAGGCGAAATACGGCGAGTTTTCCCGTCGGCCCTACATCGACACTGGTGATTCCCACGCTCACCGATCCGTCGGTGGCGCCGCCAGGAAAGCACGTCCTCTCGTGTTTCGTCCAGTACGCACCGTACACCCTCGCCGGCGGCACCTGGGACGAGCAACGCGAGGCGTTTGGCGACGCCGTCGTCGACACCCTCGCCGAGTATGCGCCGAACATCCGAGACATCATCCTGCACCGCCAGGTGCTGACGCCGCTCGATCTCGAGCGTGAGTTCGGACTGACCGAAGGCAATATCTTCCAGGGCGAGCTCTCGCTCGAGCAGCTGTTTTTTCTCCGGCCGGTGCCGGGGTGGGCGAAGGTACCGGACGCCCATCCGGAATCTCTGGATGTGCGGGTCCGCGACGCACCCCGGCGGAGGCATCATGGGCGCCCCGGGCCGCAACGCAGCCCGTGCTGCATACTCCGGACGGACGAAGATCGAACGGATGTCGTGACGCTTCGTGCGCTACTACGTGTTCTGCTGATTCGACGGTCGAGTGCTGATGCGTGACGTAGTCATCATTGGCGGGGGACACAACGGGCTGGTGGCGGCGGCGTTTCTCGCCAAGGGCGGGCTGAAGCCCCTGGTGCTCGAGCGCGCCGATCGTGTGGGCGGCTGCGCGGTCACCGGGGAGATCGCGCCAGGCTTTCGATGTCCTACGCTGTCGCACCGCGCGGCGATCGATCGCGGTCGTGATGCAGACGCTTGGGCTGCAGCGTCACGGTTTGAAGATCCTGCGGCCCGAAGCGCTCGTCGGCGCGCCGGCGGCCGACGGCCGCTGGCTGACGCTGTGGGCCGACACGGCGCGCGCTCAAGGCGAGATAGCGGCGTTCTCGCCCCGCGACGCGGAACGCTATCCGGCCTTTCTGGCCAGTCTTGCGGCGACCAGCGGCGTCTTGCGGGGATTGCTGGCCGCGGCCGCACCGCCGCTGGACGATCCCGGCGCGCGGGATTTCATCACGCTCCTGAAGGCCGGGCGCCGGTTTCGGGCTCTCGGACGGACCAACGCGTACCGGTTGCTCCGGTGGCTCCCGATGGCCGTCGCCGATCTCGCGCAGGAATGGTTCGAAAGCGAACCGCTCCGGGCGGTCGTGGCTGCGGGCGGCGTGCTCGGTTCGTTTGTCGGACCTCGGTCGGCGGGTAGTGCGGCGGTCCTGTTGGCCCTCACGGCGGGCGAAGGGCAGCCGATTGCTCCGGGCTGGACGGTCGAGGGTGGGCCGGGCGCGATCAGCGCCGCCCTTGCGGCTGCTGCGCGCGAAGCCGGCGCGGAGATCCGAACCGACGCCGCTGTGCGGCAGGTGGCCGTTGACGATGGCGTGGCAACCGGCGTCGTGCTTGCATCTGGTGAACGCATCGACGCGCAGGTCGTCGTGTCGAACGCCGACCCCCGGCGCACGCTGCTCGGATTGGTCGATCCTGTGCACCTCACGCCGGAGTTCGTCGGCCGTCTGCAGCACATTCGCATGCGCGGCACGATCGCGAAGGTGAACTTCGCGCTTTCGGCGTTGCCGAGGTTCAAGGGGCTCGCGGCGGCTGATGAATCGGTCCAGCAGGCGGCGCTTTCCGGATGCGTCCGCCTCGCCAGGGACACGGACGTGTTGGAGCGCGCGTTCGACGCGGCGAAATACGGCGGATTTGCCGCCGAGCCGTGGATCGAGCTGGCGATCCCGTCGATCGCCGATCCTGATCTGGCCCCTGCCGGCCGGCACGTGCTGTCCGCGTACGTGCAGTTCGCGCCGTTTGCCCTTCGCGGGACCACGTGGGACCTCGAGCGCGATCGCCTGGGCGAGGCAGCCACGCGCACGATCGCGACGTTCGCGCCGGGGTTCGAGAAGACGGTGCTCGCACGGCACGTGATCACGCCACTCGACCTCGAGCGAACGTATGGCTTGACCGGCGGCCACCCCTTTCACGGCGAGCTCGCCATCGATCAGCTGCTCAGCGCGCGGCCGCTGCTCGGTTGGGCGCGTTACCGCACGCCAATCCGCAACTTGTATTTGTGCGGGTCGGGCACGCATCCGGGCACCGGCCTCGACGGCCGCTCCGGCGCGCTCGCCGCCCAGGAGATTCTCAAAGCCTCTGGGTGATCCAAGGGATGCGAGTCCTGGGGAACGTCGGAATCGCGATGGGACGTCGCCGTCGGTGCGACACGTGGGGCCGTCCAATCGAGGCGTTTGTCACCGAGACAGCTGGCTGACGAGAAAGTCGACCACCCGCTCGAAGGGGTCGAACCCGAACGCGGCAGCCACCGACGGCCGCAGGTTCGAGTTGGCGTTGATATCGTAGAAGACCCGCCGCCCATCGTCCGCGTCGAGATACTCGATGGCGCCTACATCGAGCCTGGCCGCCCGCACGATCCGTCTTGCCGTGTCCACGGCTTCGAGGGGTACATCGGGATACGGAAAAAACTCCACCGGCCTGGCTGCGACGCCGGGGTCGGCTGGTGGCGCACACACGCCGGTGCCTTCGTCGGGGTTGCAGACTGGTGAAGGGCACAGGTTGAAGCGCCCATGTGTCTTGACACGCATCGCATACAGAAGCTCGCCGCCCAGAAACTCCAGGCGGACGATGCCCCGATCGGGGTCGTGCGGCACTAGTTCCTGGAGCAGGAACAGATTGTCGGGCAGCCACACGGTCGAATCCTCCCTGAAGATCGCCTCCACGTGTTCGAACGACTCGACTACCTGGATGCGCGCGCCGCTTCCGCCCTGCTCGGGCTTCAGCAGGGCCGGCCAGCGGACGCCGCCTTCATACGCGCGCAGAGCGCCCACGTCGTTGAACGTGATCGACAGCGGGCAATCGATGCCGAGCGTTCGCAGCAGCGTCGCCTGAGTGCTCTTGCTCAGCTCGAGCGCAAACACGTCAGCGCCGTTCAGAACCCGGGCGCCCAGAAGCTCCAGCGATCGCAGACGCGCAAGGGCCAGTGGAACCGCGCGGGTGTGACCACGCAGATACGCGCTGGGACTCGCCTGGTTGAAATAGAGGGAAGTGGGAACCCCCTCCAGGTTGTTGAACGCCGCCCGAGCGACGTCGTAGGGGAGGAACGAAACGCCGCGACGCTCGAGCGCGGCAAACAGCGGTTTCTGCCATTCGGGATGCTCGTGAAGAACAATCAGATCAGGTGCGGATTGGGTCATGAACCCTCGTCGTGCATATCGTGCCACAGCGCGTCGGACTGCTGGAATTGGCGCCTCACCGTAGAACGGCAATCGTAAGCCCCGCGCATTGCTTGGAGGACGTATGACAGCAAGCAGAACCCGGGCTTCACGAGAGGCATCCGGGTCGGCAGCGCCAGGGACGGCACGGTGACCGCCTTGATTCCGTTCGTAGAGCCAGACTCCGAGAAGAACAACAACGCCGGGGTCGAAGGCGTCGCCGCAGACGCGACAGGCAACCTGTACGCCGCGGAAGTCAGCACCGAGATGTTCAAGAAATACGCGAAGCAGTAGGGGAAGAGCTGGGAGGCGGGCAGGAAAACCTGGCGCGATGAGCGGTGACATCGGGCGACCGATGCCGATCCGCGTGTCTCGCGCCAGGTCTTCCGAACGAATGGCCGCCGTCGTTACTGCGCGGTCTGGCGCTGCCCGGAAGTCGAAGGTTTGAACTGATATCCCGGGGGTACCGTTCAGATAGTACGCGCCAAGGGTCGTGATCTTGTCCATGTCGGGATAGAGCACCCCGAAGGCGGCTGCATCACGGCTTCCCCGCGGCGAATACCAAATCGCTCCTTCCCTCGTAATCTGGATCTTCGGCGTGTCCGCCGTCTTCTGTGGCTTGGGATACAGCGTGAACGTCGAGTCCTTCTGATTGAACTTCCAGATCGCCGCGTGGCTCCCGCCGACGTCGGGGCTCCAGATGTTGCCTTCGGGGTCCTGAGCGACGTCGTAGGGATTCGCGTTCTGACGGGGGATCGTGATCTCGGTCATCTTGCCGGTTGTCTGATCCAGCTTCACCAGCTTGCCCGGGCGCTTGCCGGCCGAATACAGGCCAAACCAGACGTTGTTCTGGGCATCCACGTTCAGTCGTCGAATCTGCGCGGGATAGGTCGGTGCGGAATAAATGGTCCACGCGTTCGTGTGCGTGTCGAACTTGGCGATGTTGCCGGAGTCCCACAGCGCCATCCAGATGTTGTCGTTTCGATCCGCGACGACGCCGTAGACGATCGCGTTGATGGTCGGAACCGTGAACACCGTCACCTTCTTGGTTTCCCGGTCGTACTTGCTCAACGCCCCGCCCATGATCCAGCCGACGTAGATGTTGTTCTTCGAATCGAACGCGATCGACTGCGTCCACTTGATCTTGTTTCTGACCACGTTGTCCGGATCCAGAGGAATGATGTGCTCGAACTTCTCCGTCTTCGGGTTGAAACCGAGCAGACGCTTCTCGTTCGACGGCTGCGTGCCGGAGTGCTCCGCCAGCCAGATCATGCCGGTTCGATCGACGATCACTTCATGAATGCCGTTCTTGGGGTCTGGCAGCACGTAGTCTTTCTGCTGTCCGGTGCGCGGATCCAGCTTGACCAGGCGATGGGGGTAGCTGCGATCGGTCAGCCAGACATTGCCATCCTGATCGAAGCGAACATCCTGACCGGTACGTCTGCCGACAAACGACTGCGTCAACTTGTTGAATTCCGGCGATTTCGTTCCCTGGCCCTCTGGATCCGGCGTCAGGTAGTACTCGATGTACATCGCCTTGCCGAGCTTGGCTTCATCGAACGGCATTTCCTGCTCGACGCGGACCGAACGCGGCTTGCTGCCGAGGCCGAAGTTCTTGACCAGGTAGGCATGGAGGTCTTCGCGGTCCTGCAGCGAGAAACGCAGCGAGGAATTCCGATAGCTGAGGAGTCCCTGCGCGTAGGAGGCAGCCGGGCGTTCGAAATTCGCCTTGCCCATCATGCGGTCGATGCGCGTATTCCAGCCCGCCGCGTCCGTGGGCCGGGAAGGCAGGAAGTTTTCCGTGTGGCAGACGATGCAGGTCCGTTCGGCGACGTCGCGGCCAGGCCCCGGTGGATAAACCTCATCGTAGGGAAGCGCCTCCATCGCGGGCTTCGCGTTCGACTCCCGTAGCGCGAGTGTCACCTTCGGGTTGGTCCCCGCTTTCAGGACCACCTTCTGGACCTCCGAGTCCAGGCCGTTGGTGGCGACGCTGATCTCGTAGTTGCCGGGAAACATATTCACCGCGCGAAACTGGCCCGCCTGCGTGTACACCGTGTACAGTATTCGCTTGTCCACGTTGCGGATGAAGACCTGTGCGGCTTTGAACGGCGCGGTCGACTCCACGGTGCCGGACAGGGCTGCCGTTCCCGGGAGCGGAGCGGCCTGCACGGTGGTCGGCGTCGCGGAGATCCAACCGCCGACCCCCTGGACGACGTACGCGGCCGTCAGGCTCCCGGTCACGGCGATGGCCGAGAGCAAGATGTGGCGGGTCGCCGCTGGACGGCGAGGTGAACTCGAAGCACCCATATCAATCCTCCTCGAAACACGTAAATTGACGCACGCGCCTTCCGGCCGTGGCGGCACGTGCGACGTCGGCCTGCCGTCGCTTTGCGGCGGACACAAAGTCCCTTGGCGATTATCGTCCGGACGGCCGGGTTGTCAAGGGCCATCAAGGCGAAAACGCTGGGGTGAACAGAACGGGCCGATTGGGGAGGGCGAACAGTCCGAACGAGGCGGAGGCAACGGCGCGCGAACGGCCCAGCGGCTTCGCACGGCTGGTGGATGGCTGCCCCATGTGCCGTCGCTGCGAGTATGCTGAGTCGAGCCACCGATGACCCGGTCCACACGGAAGGTCCTGGGCGCCCCTTGCGAGTATTCGGGGCAACGAGCAACGCCGCAATCAGTCGGCGGGCCCCCAAAGGAGAGGCAATCATGAGATCGGTCAGCACCCAACCAGCCTGGAAAGCGAATGCTGCGCCCGTTACGGCCGCGGTCACGCTCGCCGTCGTTCTCTTCGCGCTTCATCCACTAAGGGCGCAGGGGCCTGGGCCGGGCGAACACTGGGTCGGCACCTGGTCCACCTCGGAAGTGGGGCGGCCGCAGACCCCGCCGGCCGCGGTCCCGGTGCCTCCGCCCTTCATGGCCAACCAGTGCCCGCCGGTGCCTCCGCCGGCGCCTGCGTTCGTGCACTTCTCCAACCAGACCTTGCGTCAGATTGTGCACACGAGCATCGGCGGTTCGAAAGCGCGCGTTGTGTTCAGCAATCGGTACGGCACGGCGCCGCTCGCGATCGGCGCGGCCCACCTCGCGCTTCGCGGCAAGGATTCCGAGATCCAGCCGGCGTCCGCCCGACCGCTGACATTCAGTGGCAAGCCAACGTTCACGATCCCGCCCGGCGCGATTGCGTACAGCGACCCGGTGAACCTGACGGTGCCGCAGATGGGCGATCTCGCCGTCGACTTGTACCTGCCGGGGAACACTGACATGCCGGCGCCGCTCACCATGCACGTGGGCGCGTTCCAGACCAACTACGTGTCGCAACAAGGGAATCACGCCGGGGCCGCCAAGCTGCCGATTTCCGGCACGAATCAGAACTGGTTCCTCGTGCATCGAGTCGAGGTCGTGGCGCCCGCCCCGATCGGGGGTCTGGTTGCCTTTGGCGATTCGATTACCGACGGCACCCGGTCGACGCCGGACAGCAACAACCGCTGGCCGGATCAGCTGGTGCGACGGATGCTCTCGCAGGCGCCTGCGCTCAGGATGGGCGTCATGAACGCAGGAATTGCCGGGAACCGCGTCCTGAGCGACGCCGCCTTCAATGTGGGGATCAACGCGCAGGCGCGGTTCGATCAACACGTCCTCGCGCAGCCCGGTGTGACGCACGTGGTCTTCATGGAGGGCATCAACGACATCGGGCAGGCGCGGCAGAATCCGACGCCGTCCGCGGACGATGTCATCGGCGCCCACAAGCAGATCATCGAGCGGGCGCACGCGAGAGGTCTGAAGATCTTCGGAGCGACGTTGACCCCGTTTTACGGCGCGGCCTATTACACCGAGGTCGGCGAAGCGAAGCGTCAGGCCGTCAACGACTGGATCCGGACGAGCAAGGCGTACGACGGCGTCATCGATTTCGACAAGGCGACGCGCGATCCGAACGATCCCAAGAAGCTCCTGGCGCAGTACGATTCCTGCGATCACCTGCACCCGAGCGACGCCGGGTACAAGGCGATGGCCGATGCATTCGACCTTGCCTTGTTGAGGCCTGGCCAGGCCACGTCAGCCGCGACAAGCAGCGCCGGCAGATAGGCGGCAGGCCCGATTTCGGTCGGTGAGCCGATCCTTTCGCGAAGGATCGGCTCTGCTAATCGTCCCGACGTGGACCTCGCCCGTCTGACTCTGCTCACCCTCCCCATCATCGAAAGGGCGTGACGCAAGCGCGGTGTGAACACGTCCGCGAAACTGGATGCGTTCGCGCGGAGGTGAGCGGATAATGGAACCATGCGATCGGCGTGGCTCATGGCTTTCCTGCTCGCCGTCCCGGCCGTTACGAGCACGTCAGCGAAAGAGGTTGACCTGACGATCTCGTCGGCGGCGCAGTCGGCGCAGCCGGGGTCGGTCCTGTTGATGGTTGTCACCTGCCGCGAGTCCCCGGACCGAGTGGTGGCATCCGCATTGGGGAGAGACGTGGTCTTTTATCCCGACCCGGACGGCAAGACGTGGCGGGGCCTTGTTGGCGTCGACCTGGAGAGCCAGCCCGGCAAGTACGTCCTGATCGTCAGGGCGATTCGTGCAGGGCAGCCTGAGCTTTCGGCGGCGCACGATCTGCAGGTCGTACCTAAACGGTTTCCGACCCGGCGGCTGAACGTGGCAGCACGCTATGCGAGTCCGCCCGAGAGCGCGCTCGAACGGATTCGGCAGGAGTCCGAACGCCTGGCGGCGATTTTCCAGCGCGTCACGGCTCACCATTGGAGCGGTCCGTTTGTGCTGCCCGTGAGCGATCATCTTGCGAGCAACTTCGGGGCTCGGAGTATCTTCAACGGACAACCGAGAAACCCCCATGCAGGAATCGACTTCCTGAGCCAGGAGGGGACGCCGGTTCGCGCTCCCAACGCCGGAGAAATCGTGCTGGCCGAGAGCCTGTTCTTTACGGGAAACACGGTCATCGTCGATCACGGTTTGGGCCTCTACTCATTGCTCGCCCATTTGTCTCGAATCGACGTCCAGCGAGGGCACGCGGTCGAATCAGGTGCAACTGTGGGTCTCGTGGGCGCGACCGGACGCGTCACCGGGCCCCATTTGCACTGGGCCGTTCGGCTCAACGAGGCGCGGGTCGATCCGGTTTCATTGGTCGCGGCGTTTCAGACGCCCGCCGCCGGACCGCGCGACAATCGATAAGCTGAGTGGGGCCGTCGTCGGCTACGTCGTGCCGGCTGTGGCCGGACCGGGTCAGCCGACGGGAAGGTCGAGCACGGCGTTCAGCGAATCCAGCACTTCGCCGGCGTGGCACGGCTTCCGAAGAATCGTGATCCGGCCATCGCCCGCCGCCGCAGCAACCGATTCTGGATCCAGAGCGGTCACGAGGATGATCGGAATCGCCTGTGTCACCGGATTCGCGCGCAGCTTCCGCAAGACGGTATAGCCGTTCACCACCGGCATCATGATGTCCAGCAGAATCGCATCGGGTCGATGGGTGCACGCCCAGGTATACCCTTCGAGGCCGGCTGTGACGGTGACGACGTCACACCCTGGGCTGAGCGTGGTTCGCAGGATCTCGAGATGATCGCGATTGTCGTCGATGATGAGGATTCGAGGCCGGCGGCTGCCTGTCAAGGCTTTTCCCGACGAGCCACGCGCGGGGCTGACCCCGATCCCGCCCGCAGGCCTTCATCGATCTTCTGTTGAAGCCTCCGAACGAAT
This sequence comes from uncultured Acidobacteriota bacterium, assembly GCA_963814975.1. GTDB lineage: Bacteria > Acidobacteriota > Vicinamibacteria > Vicinamibacterales > CAVVIG01 > CAVUXJ01. Next base: position 65,387 of record CAWFFB010000027.1, read on the forward strand.
CGATCGGCCTCCGCTTCCGTGTACCCGCCGGCGCGAAACGCATCGAGCCATTGCCCGCGCGTCAGCCGCGCGAGGCGCTCGCACATCCATCGCAGATCCTGCGGCGCCACGCTGTCGAGAAGCTGCGGCTCTTGCCATGCTCCTCGAAAATGAAACTTCACGCGATTGCCTGAGATTCCCTCGATGAACGGCTCCCGCTCGAACCCGTCGATGTCGTCACGCGTGCCGGGCAGCCACCAATTGGTCTTGCCAAAGGACGCGCCGAGATCCTTGATCACGTACTGATATTCCGCAGTCGAGCCCTTGCCGGACGTCCTGTAGATCGCGTTCTGCTGCGTCTTGATGTCCCAGTTGTTGAGGACGGTCATCAGCACGAAGAGGCCGGCGAAGGGCTGTGTATCGAGAAAAGGGTTGCGCCTCCACGACCACGCCCCCATGCTTTTCTGCGTGGACGGCTTCAGGCGGAATCGCGCAGGTCCCTCGGTTTTCACGATACCGTTGTCCCGGAGCGCAAAGCGCCGCAGGTAGTACACGGGCGGCTGGTGATAGCCCATGGCCCAGACGATGCGCGACGCCACCACTTCGGTTCGCGCTTCCGGACCGAGCTTGACGCTCCACTCCTGGCCCTGTTCGTCCTTGACGTCCAACCCGGGGCTGAAGCCGCTGGGGTCGGCCGACAACAACGTGAACGTCCCGTTGGGATGGGGCGCAAGCGCGGCACCCCCGCCGCCGTTGAACAGGTCTTGCTGCGCCGCATCGCGTGGTTCCTGCCAGAACTCAGCCATTTTGGTGGGACTGAGCGTCGGGCGATTGTTCGCGCCACATGCTGTCGTCATCACCAGGCAGACAACGAGCAGCGGAACTCGACGACCCATCCGTGCGTGCGACCAGATGCTCAATAGTGCCTCCCGGGCAGTCTAACGCTCGTCGATCAGGCCAAAGCTCACGATGATCTTGGTGCCTTCGCCGCCGCCGAAGGCGAAGTCCGTTCGTGCGACCGTGTTCACGCCGCGCATGACGCTGATGCTGAAGCCATAGTCGTACTTGAGGCCCGAGAGATTCAGGTCGGCCGGACGTGGGGTCACCTTGCCGGCGTCGATGAATACCGACGCGTCGAACGGACCCCACACGGGCACGCGATAATCGGCCTGCAGGAGCAACAGATTCAGGTCGCGAAACCGGAAATTGTCGAATCCGCGAAGCGTGCCCCGGCTGCCGTCGGATCCAATGAACTCCTCGCCGACGCTGCGAAGCTGGCCGGTGCCGCCGAGGGAGGGCTGCATGTAGAACGGCACGGTGTTGCCGGCCCGCGTGTCAGTCGCGGCGATCCAGCCGTGGAGCGTGAGCCGCTGGTGGGAGCCGAACACCGCGAACTTGTGTCGAGCCTCGAGGTCCAGCCGAGTGAAGCTGAACCGATCGAACTGCTGATCGTGGAATAGTGCGTAGCCGATGCGGTACCGTCCGCCCTGGTTGAGGCCTTGACCGTCGCTGGCCGGCGTTTGGAGATCCGCGAATGCCTGGTACCGCCCGAAGCGCGGCTGGGCGTTCAACCCCGGCGCGTCAATTGCCGTGAAGCGATCCTCCACGCTCGGGTACTGTTCCGAGGCGCCGCGTCCCAGATCGGGCCATAGCTCTTCGACCCGTACCCCGGCAGTCATCCAATCGCCGAGGCGCGCCGAGGCGACCGCGCCCACGACCGGGTCGCGCATGAGGAAATTTGTGCGGTCCGCCACATCGCTTTGAATGCCGGATCCGAAATAACTGAGCTGCGGCATCTCCCTGATCCGCCCGTAGACGCCGACTCGTCCGTGGTCGCCTCGATACGCCGTTTCGAGCTGCGCGCTCCAATAGCGTCGATACGTCACGACCGCTTGCGCGACCGTTTCCCATCTGCTGCTGGTGGGAAAGTCGTAACCCACGCCCACGCCCAGGCCTCCGCCAGCGACGATCCCCTTGATCACCGGGTGCAAGGGGCGGCTGAAAATGTTGGAGACCCTTCCAAACGACGATTTTTCCTCGGGCTTTGCCGCCGGCTCGGGTGCTGGCGCCTCCTGGGCGCGAAGAGGGGCCAGAAACAAGAAACACAGCGCGATGGTGACCGGCAGCCTCATGGCACCACAACAGCAGCACCAGTCGTGCCAATCTGTTTTGCGTCGATCAGCGAGTCAACGGAGGAGCTGGGGGACGGGAAGCGTGGCCTATCGGCTGAGCTCAACTTTTCGGGCGGGTCATCCGACGACCCCACCTGACGTCGCGTCGCTCAGGGTTGAACCCGATCGGGCGGTGCTTGTGCAGCGCCCGCATCACCCGCGTCGCTAGAGGAGTATCGTTCACCCGTGATGAGACGGACGCGACGCTGCATCGTGAGGTACGCCCATGCCCATTCGGTGAGCACCGCCACGCGATTGCGGAACCCGATCAGCGAGAAGATGTGGATGAAAAGCCAGATGAGCCACGCAACGAAGCCGGCCATCTTCAATGGTCCGATAGCTGCCACTGCCGAGCCGCGTCCGATAGTGGCCATGCTGCCGTAGTCGCGGTACCGGAAGACTCGCAGCGGCTCCCCTCGAATCGCCCGCAGGACGTTCTGGGCCGCGTGCACACCTTCTTGCTTCGCCACCTGAGCGACGCCTGGCAGCGGCGCTCCGTCCTGTTCCAACGAGCAGATATCGCCGACGACAAAAACCTCGGGGCGGCCCGGGACCGTGAGGTCCGGTTCGGCCGGGACGCGTCCGGCGCGATCGACAGCGACGCCGAGCAGTCGGGCCAGCGGGGACGCGGCCACGCCAGCGGCCCACAAGACTGTCTGCGCCGCAATGCGCTCGCCGCCGGTCGTCACGCCTTCCTCGTCGACCATCGTCACCGGGGAACCGGTACGTACCTCGACGCCGAGGCGTTCGAGTGACTGACGAGCCGCGTGCCGTAGAGGCTCGGGAAAGGCACCAAGCAGGTTGCGGCTTGCCTCGATCAGCACGATCCGGGCTGATCCGGGATCGATGCTGCGAAAGTCTTCCCGCAACGAGTGGCGGGCGATTTCCGCGAGCGCGCCGGCCAGCTCTACTCCGGTGGGACCGCCACCCACAATCACGAAGGTGAGGAGTCGCCGGGCGGCGACCGGATCGGTCGCTTGTTCCGCGGCTTCGAACGCCAGCAGCACCCGCCTCCGGATTTCCAGCGCGTCGTCCAGCGTCTTGAGCCCAGGCGCGCGCGACGCCCATTCCGGGTGCCCGAAGTACGCGTGGGCGGCACCCGTCGCCACAATCAGGTAGTCGTACGAGATGGTCGTTGCCGCAAGCGCGCCGCGCAGCAGGATTCGGCGTGCGGCGACGTCGATTTCGCGAACTTCGGCGAGCAGCACCTTCACGTTGGATTGATGGCGAAGCACCCATCGGATGGGCGACGCGATGTCGCCGGGCGACAGCGAGGCTGTCGCCACCTGGTAGAGCAGCGGCTGGAACAAATGGTGGTTCTGCCGATCGATCAAGGTGATTCGAACGGGCGCGTCGGCGAGCGCGCGCGCGGCATCCAGTCCTCCAAATCCTCCGCCGACGATGACCAGGTGAGGCGCGTCGGCCATTTACGGACGCACGGAGGGTTCGGGCGCGCGTGACATCAGGTCAGCGACCGCGGGACGTAGCTCCGGCTTGAGGCGAACCGCCTCGCGGAAGTGTTCGGCGGCTTCCGTTGGTCGCCCCTTCAGAAGCAGGATGCGGCCCAGATTCATCCTGGCGTCGACGTTCTCCCGATCGATCTGGACGGCCCGCGCGTAGCGAATCGCCGCCTCGTCCACCTTGTTCTGCATGGCGAGGGCCACGCCGAGGCTGTTGTGAGCGTCCGCGTCATCCGGATGCGCCGCCAGAACTCGCTCGAAATGTTCGGTCGCCTCGCGCGGCTCCTCCTTCTGCAACAGGCTCGTCCCCAAGTTGCGGTGCGCCTGGAGAAGCCCCGGATCGAACCGCAACGCCTCCCGATATTCGGCAATGGCATCGTCGCTCCTGCCTTGCTTCGCCAGCGCGATCCCCAGCTGGTTGTGCGCGGGCGCATCGTCTGGGTGCAGCCGCAGGTAGTCCTTGTAGAGGCTGATCGACTCGTCGAGCTCGCCGTTCCGTTCGAGGTCGAGGGCAAGGTTGTATCGAGCCTCGGGCGCTTCGGGATTGAGACGCAGCGCTTCTCGATGTTGTTGAATCGCTTCGGTCCGTCGGCCGGCTCGCTGCAGGGCCTCCCCGAGGTTCGAATGGGCACGCCAGTGCGGCCGCCTTTCGACCACGGTCCGCCACAGGACTTCATCGCTCCGAAAATCCGTGTTGCGCCGGGCCGAGACCAGGCCGAGTGATCCCGCAACCCCGAGGACGAGCAGTGCCGGGACCGCGCCGGGGCGCCGCCTCAGCCCCAGCCATCCGCACGCCACGGTCAGGACGACGACAGCAGCCAACGGAAGATACATCCGCCTCTCCGCCCCAACCTCGGTCGCGATCGGTATGACGCTGGAGGTCGGCGCGAGAATCAGACAGAACCACGCGCCGAGAAAGCCAAGCGCCGGACGGTAGATCAACGCCGCCGCGGTTCCGACCGTGATGAGCGCCACAACCAGCAGGTACGGCCATACCTCGTGGACCGAAGTCGGCGGCGGGGCGCCGTAGTCGAGGACGAGAGCCCTCGGCCAGACGGCCAGCCGAAGATAGCGTGTCACCATGACGGACTGGTTCAGTGCGTAATCCCACGCGCTGGCGCCTGCCGAAAATCCGACGGTGCGAGCGCGCGGCCCCGACCACATCAACGCCAGGAGGTACGGTCCAGGTCGCCGCCAGCCCGAAATAGAGCGGCCAGCGCTTTTCGAAGAGCGTGCGGAACGAACCCGATCGAAAGACCGCGTCGTAGAGCAGGACCATCAGTGGGGCAGTCACCATCACTTCCTTGCTGGCCATCCCGAGGACACAGGACAGCACCGCCACGCCATGCCACCAGGCGGGTCGCTCAGAGTCGAGCGCGCGAATGGAGGCATAGAGCGTGAAAAGGTAGAACAACGCCATCGTCGATTCGGTGCGCTGCGTGAGGTAATTGACCACCTCCGTCTGGAGCGGATGGACCAGCCAGATCAACGTGCACGCCGTCGCGATTCCATCGGATGCGCTGCCGAACCGTTCCTGAAGGGGGCTGCGTCTGAGGGTTCGCCTGACGATGCCGAAGAGCACGAGCGTGCACACGATGTGCACGCCGACGTTCCACGCGTGATAGCCACGAACATCGAGGCCTCCGAGCGCGTAGTTGACGGCCATCGACAAGGCGACGACCGGCCGGCCCGCGACCGGGGTGTTGGGCGGCGCGCTGAACGCGTGCCATAGCGGCCAGAGGCGGCGGATTTGAGGATTCGCCAGGATCGAGTTCTGGTCGTCGAAAATGAACACGCCCCAGAGGCTATTGCCGTAAACAACCAGGCCGGCCATGACGAGCAACGCCGCCAGGCCCCATGTGCGCCGTGTCGTCGTGGGGACGGCGCGGCCTTCCGCGCCCGCTTGTCGCCGCACACTTCGCGGGCGCGGTCCATCGCCGGTCGCTCGTCCGGCGCGGGATGCCACAACGGATCTCTTGCTCATAGGTGCGTGAGGTAGACGCCGGCTGCGGATGGATCGGTGCAGGCGCGATGAACGAGACGAAGATGGGCGCGTCTGTTGGCGCTTAGGGGAGGCATTTTATTACGCATTCGGGGTCGGCGCTGCACTAATAATGGAACCAGCCTGCGCACCGAATCCAATGCACGCTGGCGCCACGCCTGCGTGCGCTGTTCTGTCTCGAGTAAACCTGAGCGACGCCCACGCCGAATTCTGGTTCGTGGAAGCCGTCCTCATCTGTGAGGCTCGCCGTGATAATCCAAGAGATGACGGAGCAAGAGTGCCGCGCAATGCTCGCCGGGACGAATCTCGCCCGGCTGGCGTGCGCCCACAACAATCAGCCGTACATCGTTCCCATTCATGTCGACCTGGCAGGTGATTTTCTCTACTGCTATGCCACACTGGGTCAGAAAATCGAATGGATGCGACAGAATCCGCTCGTGTGCCTCGAGGCCGAGGACTTCAGAACTCACGGACAATGGACGAGCCTTGTCGTCTTCGGACATTACGAGGAGCTGCCACACACTCCCGAGTACGAAGAGCCGCGAATGGTGGCCGAGCGCCTTTTCGCGAGGCATCCGGCCTGGTGGGAGCCGGCCTCTGTTCCGCTCGTTGCCCACGAACAGCGAGCCCGGGTTGTGTTCCGTATTCGCCTCGATCGCATGACCGGCCGGCGGAGCGCGCCCGATTGACACCCGACGATCTCGTCCTGTCGCGGACGAACAGGTTCGGCCTGCAACGATGCGGCTGCTGACCCAGGCAGGCTCGATATAATCAGTGCTTTGAACAGAGGAGGGCTCCGTGCGTATCGCAACCGCGTTGCTGGCAGGCTTCGGACTGACCGCGTCCGGTCTGTTCGCTCTCGCTCAGACCTCGACCGCCGCGCCGACGACGGCCGCCCTCGCCGTGCAGAAGGCGACCGAGCAGCCGGGTGCCCCCGCATTCGAATACCTCGGCACGCTGCGGGCCGAAGCCGGGCACCCGCACCGTCGTCGAAAACGGCCCGCAAGGGACGCGCACGGTCGTGCAGCTCGTCGGCGGCCGTTTCGAAGGTCCGCGTGTCAAGGCGTCGGTGCAGACGCCGGCCGGCGACTGGATCACTAACCGCGCCGACGGCAGCTACCGGCTCGACGTTCGCCTCACGCTGAAGACCGACGATGGGGCGCTGATTCTGGTGACGTACAACGGCATCGGCCAGACGACGGCGGCCGGCGCGTCGCTGCGGACGTGCTCCGCTCTTCGAGACCGGCGATTCGCGCTACGTCTGGCTCACCCGGCTGCAGGCGGTCGGCGTCGGCGAGCGAGTCGGCACCGCGATCAAGTACGACATCTACGCGCTGAAGTAGAGGCCGACGCGCTCGTACGCAGCAAGACCATGAAGCCGCGTGAGCGGCCGCTCACCGGAAAAGCGAGCGATTCAAGTCACCTGGGTGAGCGTGATACGGGGTTAGGCGCCCCCTGCAATCAGACGCGCTCGAGGTAGTCGTCCCACATGTCGAGATGGACGGAGTCGCAAGGCGACGCGCGCTCGCCCCAGAGCTCGCGCGCCGCAAACCGCACGGAATAGAGGTGCTGCGGGTTCTCGCCAAGGAAGTGCGCATTCGTATCGGGGAACACGAAGACACCATGATCCCGGACGACGAGGCCGGCCTTTCCGCGCGCATATCGCGGGAGGCGCGTATGGCCTAATGGATTGATGTTGCGCGCGCGAACGCGCTCGCCGACTTTGAAATGCGGAGTCGCCGGCACGTTGCGCCTCGCCGAGCGTCGCCGTGCGATCATGGCGGGGACCATCGCGGGCGTCACGTGAGGAGTGGCCGTCGCCGATCCATCCGGCTGGCCGTTCGCGACCTCCGCCGCCGTGACCACGCCTGTGCTGACGAGTTGTCCGACGATGCGCGCCATCCAGCGCTCGTAATAGCTCATGCGCAGGTACTCGTCCGGGGGTAGAACCTCAATCGCATGACGCGACGCGTCGAGATTCGATCTGCCTCCGCCGGCTCTCAAGACGCGCGTGATCGCATAGATCCGGCCCTCCCAGGCAACATGAAACACGGGCTCGTCCTCTTCGTGCCCGATGGGCCCGAAGCCGTGCATGCCGCCCATGTCGTGCACGCCGTTCACGCCGCGCTTCCCGCGGGCGGCAATGTCACCTTCGCCACACCGACCATCGCGTCGCGCGTGACGAGCGCCGCCAATTGGTCTTCATTCATGCTCTCGCTCCCGGCCGGCCGTTCCGGCAGGACCAGGTAACGGACTTCGGCGGTGCTGTCCCACACACGTATCTCCACGTCGTCGGCCAACTCGAGGCCGAACTCGCGCAATACGCCGCGCGGATCGATGACCGCCCGTGAACGATAGGGCGCCGACTTGTACCAGACCGGTGGCAGGCCGAGGATCGGCCACGGATAGCACGAGCACAGAGTGCACACGACGAGGTTGTGGACCGTCGACGAATTCTCGAGAACCACCATGTCCTCGCCCTGGCCGCCAGCGTAGCCGAGTTCAGCGATCGCGGCGCTGGCGTCGGCGATCAGGCGCTGTCGATACGACGGATCGACCCAGGCCTTCGCGACGACGCGGGCGCCGTTGCGCGGACCGATCTTGGTCTCGTAGGCGTCGACGACCGCATCGAGTGCCGCGCGATCCACAAGACCCTTTTCGACGAGCAGTGATTCGAGTGCCTTCACCCGCAGCGCCAGGTCGGAGGGGACTGCCTGGTGGTCGTGGTCAGGGTCCTGCGGCGGCTGTCCGTCGGGTGGAGGAGGGCTGGCCGTGTCTTTCGGGATCCCGCGCTGCGCGGCCGGATCGTGCGTGGGTTTCGCCATCCTGACTCCTCATGCCGCATTGGCACCGCGTGTGCCGCAGTGGTCATGGTGATGGGCAGCATTGCGTATGAGCCGCCCTGATCGCCAAGGTTATACACCGAGTGCCGTCAAAGTGTTCCCGCAAATAGCTGTGGTCTACGGCGAGGTAGCAACCGGGGCACCGAGCAGCAAGCGGTTCTTCGGGGTGATATCGGCGCGAATGGCCTGGGTCCAGATGCGATAGCCCTGCTGCGTCAGGCGCATCGCCCGCACGATGTCGATGGCGACCGGGCCGTCAACCCAACCGGACAATCCGCCTGTATCGCCAGAGCCGAGATCGTGACAACAGGGGAGCACGGCGACCCGTGCGCCCGCGGCCACGGCGCGCTGAAGAATTCGATCGGTGAGGGCCCCACACGCATGACTCGAGACGACGAGGTCGGTTTCGAGAATCTCGACCTTCTCCACCGCGGAGGCGACAAAGGTGACGCGGCCGGACAACCTCGGCCAGGCCCGCACCAGCGTCGCGTGCAGTTTGGCGCTCGAAGCCGGGAGTCTCTTGTCGACGACGAGCGCGCCCGGCGAAGAGTCGTCGAGCAACAGCATGACCTGGGCGAGCAGACCATGTCCGGCGCCGAGGTCGACGACGCGCCCGCCGCGAAAGAGCCGGCGTACCCGCCGTGCCACCTCCCACGCTTCGTACAGCTCCTTTCGCGGCAAACATCCGGCATGGCACACGGCGCGCGCCACGCGATGAAAGAGGGTGTCGTCAGGGAAGCGATCGACGTCTCGATCGGTCAGGCGTCCGCGCGACGCTGGCGAAAACATAGTCAGACAGTACACCCGAACGGGCGACAGACATCGCGGCGCGATTACGGATCGAGGCGAGCGGCCGTGTCCTCGACCTCCCAGTGTCGTGCAGAATCGCGTGAGCAGAGCTCAGGGCCGGAGGACACAGGCCGTCATCGTGCGATTCGGTCTCGGAACGCCGCCTTGAAATCGTCTGACGTTGCCGCTATCGTATGGCCCTCATGTAAACACGCGCAACGCCCGGAACAAACCGTTCACTCGTTCGCCCGAGTCAGGAGGTGGTGTCCATGTCGAGTGCACCGACCCTGGTCGTTCGGCGTTCGTTCGGCACCACGATGCGGCGGGATCTCTGGTGGGTGCAGCCGCTGGCGGTTTTTCTCGGACTCTCGACATTCATCGTGTACGCCACCTGGGCGGCGTTCCAGGGGGAGCACTACACGTTTGGACCGTACCTCTCCCCGTTCTATTCTCCGGAGATCCTCGGCGATTCCCCTCACAGCTGGTTCGGGCCTCGACCGGCGGCCTGGCCAGGATGGTTGCCGTTTTCGCCCGCGCTGTTGATCCTCCCGATCCCGGGCCTTTTCCGGCTGACCTGCTATTACTACCGCGGCGCCTACTACAAGGCGTTCTGGGCGGATCCGCCTTCCTGCACCGTCGGTGAGCCGAGGTCCTCGTATTGGGGCGAGAATTCGTTTCCGCTCGTACTCCAGAACGTCCATCGCTACATGCTCTTCATCTCGCTCGGCGTGCTCGCCATTCTCGCGTTCGACGCCTGGAAAGCATTGTGGTTCACCGATGCCGCAACCGGCGTCGTCTCGTTCGGCATCGGACTGGGCACGATAGTGCTGACAGCGAACGTGGTGCTCCTCAGCGGGTATCTGTTCGGCTGCCATTCGATGCGGCACGTCGCGGGCGGGTGTATCGATCAGCTGTCTCGCGCGCCGCTCGGTCTCCGCACCTACGCCTGCGTCAGCTGCCTCAACCGTCGTCACATGATGTGGGCGTGGGCGAGTTTGTTCTCCGTCGGCTTCTCGGACCTGTACGTCCGGCTCTGTTCGATGGGCGTGTGGTCGGACGTGCGGGTCATTTGATGCCCGACTACCAGACCCACGATTACGACGTGCTCGTGGTCGGCGCCGGCGGCGCGGGATTGCGTGCGGCGATCGAAGCATCAGCCGCGGGCGTGTCGGTCGGCCTCGTCTGCAAATCGCTGCTCGGCAAGGCGCATACGGTGATGGCGGAAGGGGGAATTGCCGCGGCACTCGCCAACGTGGACGATCGCGACACTTGGAAGGTCCACTTCGCCGACACCATGCGCGGCGGTCAGTACGTGAACAACTGGCGCATGGCAGAGCTGCACGCGAAGGAGGCGCCCGATCGCGTGCGCGAGCTCGAAGCGTGGGGCGCGATGTTCGATCGCACGCCGGAAGGCAAGATTCTCCAGCGGAATTTCGGCGGTCATCGGTACCCGCGTCTGGCCCACGTCGGCGATCGCACCGGCCTGGAGCTGATCCGCACGCTGCAGGACCACGGGATCCATCAGGGCGTCGACGTGCACATGGAGTGCACGATCATCACGCTGCTCAAGGACGGGGACCGTGTGGTCGGCGCGTTCGGGTACGAGCGCGAGCGCGGACGGTTCAAGGTGTTCAAGGCCCGGGCGCTGGTCCTTGCGACTGGCGGGATTGGCCGCGCCTACAAGATCACCAGCAACAGCTGGGAATACACCGGCGACGGCCACACGCTCGCCTATGACGCCGGCGCCGATCTGATGGACATGGAGTTCGTCCAATTCCATCCGACCGGCATGATCTGGCCGCCGAGCGTTCGCGGCATTCTCGTGACCGAAGCGGTGCGCGGGGAAGGCGGCGTCCTCAAGAACAGCGAAGGTCGCCGGTTCATGTTCGACGACATCCCGGAGAACTATCGCGCGCAGACGGCCGACAACGAGGAGGAAGGCTGGCGCTACACGCAGGGCGACAAGAACGCCCGCCGGCCGCCGGAGCTCCTGACGCGCGACCACGTCAGCCGCTGCATCATGCGCGAGGTGAAGGCGGGCCGCGGCAGCCCGCACGGAGGCGTGTTTCTCGACATCGCGTGGATCAAGGCGCGAATTCCAAACGGCGCCGAGCACATCCGGAAGAAGCTCCCGAGCATGTATCACCAGTTCAAGCAGCTCGCCGACCTCGACATCACCGAGGAGCCGATGGAAATCGGTCCGACGACGCACTACATCATGGGCGGCGTGCGGGTGGACGGCGACACCCAGATGTCGAACGTTCCCGGATTGTTCGCCGCAGGGGAGTGCGCGGCCGGCATCAACGGCGCCAATCGTCTCGGCGGCAATTCGCTTTCCGACATCATCGTGTTCGGCAAGCGGGCAGGCGAATATGCCGCGGAATTTGCCAAGGCGCAGAAGCCCGGGACGATCAATCCCCAGCAGATCGACCAGGCGGCGCGCAAGGCGCTCGAACCCTTCGAGCGCGGCCCCGAGGGCGAAGGGCCCTACCGGGTGCAGTACGCGCTGCAGGAAATGATGCAGGACCTGGTCGGCATCGTGCGGAACGAGGCCGAGATGAAGCGGGCGCTCGAAGCTCTGGGGCCGCTCCATGAGCGCGCGAATCGCGTCGGCGTCGGTGGACACCGCGAGTACAACTCCGGCTGGCACGCTGCGCTCGACCTGCACAACCTGCTGACCGTCTCCGAAGCCATCGCACGCTCGGCTATCGAGCGGCGCGAAAGTCGCGGAGGTCATTTTCGCGAAGACTACCCGGATAAAGATCCCGCCTACGCCGCGTTCAACATCGTCGTTCGCAAGGCTGCCGGCAGCGGCATGACCATCGCGCGCGTGCCGATCCCCGAGATGCCGGGTGAACTGAAGCGCGTCGTCGAAGAGATGAAGTAAGGGGGAGTTCCAGCCGATGGCAACCACCGCGACCACCGCGACGTTCCGGATCTGGCGAGGCGACCAATCTGGCGGGGAGTTCACGCCGTACACGACCTCCGTCTCCGAAGGAATGGTCGTGCTCGACGCCGTGCACCAGATTCAGGCCGAGCAGGCGAACGATCTGGCGGTGCGCTGGAACTGCAAGGCCGGCAAATGCGGATCGTGTTCGGCGGAAGTGAACGGCAATCCCCGGCTGATGTGCATGACGCGTCTGAATCAGCTCGATTTGTCCGCGCCGGTCACGGTCGAGCCGATGCGCGCTTTTCCGCTGATTAGAGACCTCGTGACCGACGTCTCCTGGAACTTCACGGCGAAGAAAAGCATCAGGCGCTTCAAGCCTCGGCCGCCCGACGCGCCCGATGGATCGTGGCGGATGGCTCAGCCCGATGTCGAACGGGTGCAGGAGTTCAGGAAGTGCATCGAATGCTTCTTGTGTCAGGACGTGTGCCACGTCCTGCGCGAGCATCAGCTGTTCGACGCGTTCGCCGGACCTCGCCATCTCGTCTACGCGGCCGCCTTGGAGATGCACCCGCTCGACGTCGACGATCGGGTCAGGGACCTGAAGAACGGGCACGGCATCGGGTACTGCAACATCACGAAGTGCTGCACGAAGGTGTGTCCGGAAGGCATCACGATTACCGACAATGCGATCATTCCGTTGAAGGAACGCGTCATCGATCGGCTGTACGATCCCATCGCCAAGATGTTTCGAATGCTTCGGCATGCCGATTGAGGCATCGGAGAGGTTGATATGACGTTTGAGCTCAAGACGCTGTCGCCGGACGCCGTGCCTGCCGCTCTCGAGAAGGCCCGTCTATACCGATACCTCAACGAGCCAGGAGAGGCCGAGAGCATCTGCCGCGATGTGCTCGATGTCGACCCGGGAAACCAGGACGCGCTGATCATGCTGCTGCTGGCCCTCACGGACCAGTTCGACAGCCAGGCGGCGTCGGCCGCGGTGGCCGATGCGCGCTCGCTGATCGACCGGCTCACTGACGGGTACGCGCAGGCCTACTACGCGGGCATCGTGTACGAACGGCGGGCCAAGGCGCAGCTGCGCTACAGCATGCCGGGATACGGTCCGCGGGTGTACCAGTGGCTGCGCGCAGCCATGGCGTCGTACGAGCAGGCCGAAGCCATCAGGTCGGCCGGCAACGACGATGCGCTCCTCCGGTGGAATGCATGCGCACGGCTGCTCATGCGCGACCATCACCTGGCGCCGGCAGTCGAGGAACGCGGCGAGCCGCTCCTCCTGGAGTGACAGAAGCGAGCCAGCCAGGGCGTCTTTTCTTCGTACGGTGCGCGGGTGCCGAAGTAGAGCTTCCGGCCGCCGTCTGCCAGGGTTGATGTTGCCGCCGTCGGCGATGCGGCATCGAGCTCTGCTGCCACACCTGCCCGATTTCGGCTGGCGACCGGATACTTCCAGGCGCGCCAATCCCGATCTGCCTTCAAGGACGACGTGAATCCTTTACTGCTGTCTCACTTTCTGATCGCGGGGTGGATGTAGCCGGCTGGCAGCACCTTGTCGAGATCGGGCCGCACCGTCACGTACTCGATATGATCCGGGATCTCGCTGAAGCCGTGATACACGCCGACTGGAATGATCACGACGTCCCCGGCCTGGATCGTTCTCGTCTGCGCGGGCTTGACGAATGTCGCGTTGTTGCTCGGACCAACGGCTGTCGTGACGATCTCGTTGTCGGCGGCGACGGGTCTCACGTCCCTGACGTCGGTTCCCATCACCATCGTTCCCTGGCCCGACACGACGTAGTAGACCTCGGTGACCTTGGTATGGTTGATCCCGTTGAGAGTCCCACCGGGCTTCAAGGCGCCCCTGCGCAGCACCGCCACACCGACGTTGTTTCGGCCGACGTCGACGATCTTGACCACCCGGTCGAGCCCCCCGGCAGGCGCCTTTACCACCGTCTCGATCTCATCCGCCGTCACGAACGTCCCCAGCGCAGGCGGCATGCCCGACTGCGAATACGTCGTCGCCGTCGCGGCAGCGAGCAGACCCACCAGAGCTCCAGCAATTTTCCTGCGCATGGCGATACTCCTCAAGAGAGGGCGAGCGAGAGCCGCGGCTTTCCGGCTCGCCGACATCGTTTTGAGATCGAATGAGGTCGACGCGCCAGCTATCGTGCGGCGGCAGGCGCCGGAAGGACTTCTGCGCGCTCGATCCCAGGCGCAGGGTCCATGTTCGGAATCTGGATCTCGAAGTAATCGATGGCGCCGTCTATCTGGCTGAGCCAATGCGGCGTCCCGGGAAGGTTCACCACGACATCGCCGGGGCCGATCCTCCGGGCCAGACCACCCTTGACTCCCGCGTCACTCCTGATCGTCGCGTTCGGATTCGTGTTGGGGTACGGATCGCTGTCAATCGTTGGCGGGATCAGGGTGCCGCCTGTCACCAGGGTGCCGTTGCCTTTGATGACAATCATGTACTCCACGGTCCGCGGGTGGGTAATCGCAAGTTGAGGACCGGTCATCCGGCGTCGAGCGACGCCGATGGCCTTGCCCTTCGCAAAGTCGATGGCGCCACCCGTCCGGGATGCAACGAGCTTGGGATCCAGCTTGCTCAATTCCGTCTGAATCTCCGCCGCGCTCATGTACGGCGACGGCTCTCTGTACGGCGGGACTCTCTCGTGTCCCGGCTTCATCGCCCCTTGGGCGAGCAGCGCCACACCAGCTCCCAACAGGCTGCACGCCACCATGCCTGACGCTATCGACAAGAAACTGCGCATACTGAGTCCCCTTTCCCTTCTGCCGAATGCGAATCGCTCGCTCGCCGTACGGGGCCGCGGTAATGTCCCCGCTCTCTGAACCTTACGGCAGGCCCAACACCTTCTCCGGGTCGACGCGAAAGACGATGTACTGGATGCCCCCTGGTTCAACGGAGGTGAATCCGTGGGCGACGCCAGGTGGGACGATGTGAATGTCCCCCGGTCCGAGCGTGCTCGTGTGCGAGTTCTGAAGGGGGCTGCTGCTGCTCATGCCAGGACCGATTGTCCGCGACACGTTTGGCTCGCGACGGCCGTCGACCATCATGCCGGTCACCTGTGTCCCGGAGCCCTTGAGGATGTAGTAGATCTCCGTGATCTTGTCGTGGCTGAGAAACTGCGACAGGTTGGTTCCGGCTGGCCGCGCCACGATGGCGACGCCCACGTTGTAGCTGCCCATGTCGGGCAGCTCGACCAGGCGATCGCTTACCGAGACACCGGGCTTCAGGCTCGCAAGCGCTCTCTTCATCGCTTCCTGTACTTGGCCGCTCGAGAGGTCGACCCCAATCCCGGGAGCCTTCTCTGCCTGCGCGAGCACCAGCGCCGGTGAAAGAATCAAAGTGGCAACGATACCCAGCACAGTTTCACGCATGTTCAGCCTCCTGCCAATCGCGCCTCTATCTCGCCGCGAGACGGATGGTATTCCAGTTCTGAGCTCGACTCGAAGAAGATCGCCTATGATCCAGGAACCCGCGGCACGACGCGGTGGGGCTGATGAAAGTCGACGCTGAGCAGTTGAATACTGGAGAGGCGATGAGACGAACGATTCTGGCATTCGCCGCGGCGCTCGTCGTTGTCGCCCTCGTGGCGCTACGTCCGGACTCGGGCTCCGCCGCCGCACAGGAGTCCCGCACGCCGGCCGGGACGCGGTTCTCGGGCAAGGCATTCCGATTCAATCAGGTGAAGCCGGGCATCTACCACGCAGTCGGGACGGGAGCGCTCACCGTCCTCGGCAACTCGAGCGTGATCGTCAACGACCAGGATGTCGTGGTGGTGGACGATCATATTTCACCCGCCGCTGCATGGGTCCTCCTCGACGAGTTGAAAGCGCTCACGAACAAGCCGGTGCGCACGGTGATCAACACGCACTTCCACTTCGATCACGCCCACGGCAACCAGATCTTCCGACCCGACGTGGACATCATCGGCCACGAGTTCACGCGTCAGATGCTGCTCGGCGGCTCTACGACCATGCCGCTGTTCAAGAACTACCTCGCCGGCCTTCCCCAGGGAGTCGAAGATCTCAAGCGTCGCGTGGCCGCCGAGTCCGACGCCACCCGGAAGACCGCGCTTCAGGTGCAGCTGCGCGCCGCCCAGAACAACGTCGCGGCGCAGGAGGAGCTTCGTCCGATGCCGCCGAACGTAACCTTGCGGACGGAGATGACGCTGTACCGCGGCGGCCGCGAGATCCAGGTACGGTTCCTCGGCCGCGGGCACACAGCCGGCGACGTCGTCGTCTACCTGCCGAAGGAGCGCGTCGTCATGACGGGCGATTTCCTGACGGCGGCGCTCTCGAACATGAGCGACTCCTACCCGGACGAGTGGGTGGCGTCGCTCGACGCGCTCAAGAAGCTCGACTTCGATACGGTCCTGCCCGGCCACGGCGAGGCGTTCACCGACAAGGTCAAGATCGACAACTTTCAAGCGTATCTGCGTGACGTGTGGACCGAGGTCGGGCGGCTCAAGCAACAGGGCGTGCCGGCGGACGAGGCTGCCAGGCGCGTCGATCTGACGCGTCACAAGGGGAACTTCCCGAACATCCAGGGTCCGGGTGTGCCGCTCATCGGCGTGCAGCGGATCTACGAGTTGCTCGAGGCAGGAGCGAACCGTCGCTGAAGGCGCCGAGGGATCTGGAGGAAGTGGCGGACTGACCCGCGGGCGGCGACGTCATTCGTAGGTGGCGTCATACGTTGAGGGATGGCGCCCTGAGCCAGCCGCGAGTTTCAGGTTGGGTCTCGGCGACGCCAACCTGAAATCCGCCGTCGGAGTCGATGTTCAGGCCAGAGCTCTTCCGTACAGCGCAAGCAACCGGCTCCATGCCTTCTCGGCTTGCGGCTCGTTGTAGACACGCGAATCGGGAGGGCACCAGCCGTGCGCAGCACCCGCGAAGACTTCGATTTCCGCGGGCAGGTTCGCCTTGGCGAAGGTCTCCTTCAGAACGTTCTTCTCATTGGGCGACCGCATGTCGTCGTTTTCGGCGATGTCGATGAGGAACTGCGCTTTGCTCTTCGCGGCTTGAAGATGTGGACTGTTCGGCATGTCGGTCGCAAGTCCGCCCCCATGGAAGGAGGCGACCGCGCCGACGCGATCGGGCACGGCAGCCGCGGTGCGAAACGCAATCGGACCGCCCATGCAATAACCCTGCGTCCCCACTTTCCGGTTCTTGGCAACCGAAGATTGCCGATCGAGCCACCCGATGAACGCCTTTGCATCGGTCATCTGCGTCGTCTCGGTCAGAGCCTGCGCCAGCGGCAGCAGCTGCGGGATGGGCGTTTGGGAGCCCGCTTCCGCGGTCGGGGCTTTCTTGACGCGATAGAACGGATTCACCACGAGAACCGAATAGCCCGATTCGGCAAGCCGTTTGCCCATCTGGCGGAATGCCGGCCGCAGGCCGAAGATGTCCGGCCACACGAGAACACCGGCCGCCGTGCCGCTCGCCGGGTGCACGAAATAGCAGTCGGCGGTGCCATCGGGCGTCATCACGTTCACGTCCGACTCCGTGACGGCCACCGCGTTCGCGACCTGCGGCAGCAGCATCGCCATGCCGGCTCCCAGCAAGACGCCGAATTCGCGCCGTGTCACCAATCCGCGGGCTTCGTACTCCTGTCGATCGTTTTCAAAATGGTCCTGATCGCACATATTCGCTCCTTGCCAGTGCTTTCGACGCGGGACACTCAGAATCTACCGTGACACTCTATACCGATTCGCTGTCCACGGGGTGCACTGGACTGCGTCGACCGCCTTCTGCAAACCGCACGGCGGTTGCGGGCCACGGCGGTCTTCACGACGCCGTACGTCATGTCCCGGCTCTTGGGAGCGGGCTGTTGAAAAACCCGGCCTGAAGTGAGAACGTAGAACGGCGAAGTTACGAGCTGGGATCGAAAAGTGAACAATTATTCGCGGTTCGATTCAAGCGCAACTCGGGCCCCCGCGAGTGCAGCGGTGGACGGCTCGAAAGAATCGGCGCCTTGCTCCTGGTGGCTTATCCCCTGAAGGCGCAAAAAACCCATCCATCAGGCTTTCCACCAGCTTGAGGGGGCTGGCGGTAGCAATACATTGATCACGGGCCTCGGGAATTCGACCAGCCGCCTCGCCGCGCAGCTTCGCCTCGTGTCCTCGCTGGCGCTCATCGCTACGATCCCAGTTGTGTTCTATTTCACAACCCAGGGGACGTGGAGCCTCACCAAGCAGAACAACGAGGCCGGATGGAGTGGTGGGTTCTATTGGCGGCAGGCGGAATCGATGCTGGTGCACGCCCGGCTGGACGTCGAGCCCACGGACCTTTTCGCAGAATGCTTCGAGCGCGGGTCGCGCTGCTACGGATACTTCGGCCTCACGCCGAGCCTGGTCCGCCTCCCCTTTCTCGGCATCAACCGCTTCTTCCATTCAGCACTGACACCGCTGTTTCTGGGGGTCGCCATCCTCGTGGCGTACTGGGCCGCGCTTCAGATACTGCAGCGGCCGCTGCGCGAACACGGGTCGATGCTGCCGCGGACCTTGGTGCTCGGTTACGCCGTTGCGGGAGCGCTGGCGCTCGGCCCGGGCAGCACGTTGCTGTTCGCCGCGCGCCCCGCGGTCTACGAAGAAGCGATTGCGTGGAGCATGGCCTTCTTCCTCCTGGCGTTGAACCACGTTTGGGCGTGGCACGCGCGCGAGGCCCGCAGTCTGGTTCCGGCGGTCATCTACGGCGTCATGGCCGCCAACGCGAGACCCACGGCGGCGACCGCCTGCGGTGTGCTCGGGCTCGTCGCGGCGTGGTGGTGTTGGGAACAGCGATCGAACAGACGCGTACTCGCCACCGCGCTTTGCCTGAGCCTGCTCCCGGGCCTCACGGCTGCCGGCGTGTTCTGGCTGAAGCTCAGAACGCCGATTCCGAGCGTGCTGATGACCAGGCACGCCCGGGAGGCGCCCCACTGGCGGGAGATTCTGCAACGCAACGGCGATAGAACCTCCGGGCTGATGTTCACGCCCACGGCGCTCACCGCATACTTCAGGCCCGATACTGTCATCCGTCGTCCCGGATGGCCGTTCTTCGATTTCCGGTTCCAGCGGGGACCCATCCTGTGGGTGCCACCCCTTCCCCCAGGCGGCGCGTACGTGGAACGTCCGGTCAGCGTGACCACGACGATGCCGCTGCCGTGGATCGTGACGCTGGTGGTCGTGATCTGGCTGTGTGTCGAGGCACGGAGACTCTTTACTGGACGACGAGACGCGGCCAATTCCCTCGCAGGCGCGCTGACACCAGAACAGTGGACGCTCTCAGCCGGTCTGCTGGCCAGCGCAGCGGCGATGGCGGTGCTCACCGTGACCAACGTGAGCATCACGAACCGCTACGTGTGCGACTTCTTTGCGACGAGCGTCGTGGGCATGGCCCTCGCCCCTCGCGTCGTCCTGCCGTTCCTCAGCCGGCATTCGATCCTCGGTGCGATCGCCGGTCTGGTGGGGCTCTTCCTCCTCATCTGGTCGATCCTCGTGAACCTGTCGCTCACTTTCCAGCTGGTGTTCCACTGGTCCTAGACCGATCCACCGCCGACCTTGGTCCCGCATTCCCCCGAGCTCGTGGTCCTCGGCCGTGTGGTAGCCTCAGCCTGACGCGGTCGCCTCGGGGGACTCGCCGATCCGCTGAATGTCCGGCGCTCACAGGCCTCGACTGCTCATCTTGGTGACCTCTTACTGCGGCATGCCACGGACGACTTCCTATCGGCTGAACTCGAACCCATTCCATTTCGACGTCCCGGACGAGGAACCCTGAGTGACTCAGACCCGCGTGGTAGCGGCTCTCATCGCTTTCAATGAAGCCGGAAAAATTGGCTCGGCGCTCGATCGCTTTCAACCCGGTCAGGTGACCGAGGCCGTCGTCGTGGACGACGGTTCGACGGATGGCACAACCCGCGAGGTGGAATCGAGAGGCGTCACCCTGCTTCGACAGGAGCGGCGTCAGGGTGTCGGCGCGGCAATCCGGCGCGCAATCCGGTACGCCATCGACGGCGGTTTCGATGTGCTCGTCATCATGGCTGGTAACGACAAGGATCGACCCGAGGAGATACCTCGAGTGGTCGAGCCGATCGCGTCGGGTCGCGCCGACCTCGTCCAGGGCTCGCGATATCTTCCGGGCGGCGTCTTCGGGCAGATGCCGTTCTACCGCCTTCTGGCGACCCGGTACGTGCACCCGTGGCTTTTTTCTCTCCTGGTCCGGCGCCGGTTCACCGACAGCACCAATGGCTTCCGGGCGATTCGCGTAACACTCTTCAACGATCCGCGACTCGATCTGAATCAAGACTGGCTGGACCATTACGAGCTCGAGCCCTATCTCCTATATAGGGCGATCGCGCTGGGGCATCGCGTGAAAGAGGTGCCCGTCACGAAGGTCTATCCGCCGGCGCATCTCGGATACACGAAGATGACGCCACTCATCGGGTGGTGGAGCATTCTCAGGCCGATTGTGCTCCTCGGACTCGGCATCAAGCGGTAGACATCGTCATGAGACACCTTTCCCCTCGTGATGGCGGTCGTCAGGTCGACGCCAGCATCTGCGAATACGCGAATCTGCCCGGCGTGATACGCCTGCATCGACGTCATCCCTTCCCTTCGAATCGCGAAACCGCCTCTATGGCACTCGTGAGTCCGAGAACCGACGGATTGGTGCGCCGCAGGTCATGGCGAAGGGTGGCAGGGGAGTGGCGAGATCACGCTCCCGCCGCTCGTAGACCTGGCGGCCGTTCTTGACCACATTCGCGGTCTTGAGAAATGTGTTCACTTTTGTACAGCGCCCACGAAATCGCCTGCTTACCATTTCGGTCCTATGGCGACTACAAACCGTGCGGAGTTCAAGCGGGTGATTCTCAAGATCGAACGCGATCTGTTTGCTCAGGCCCACCTGAGAACGCTGTTGACCGCTGTCGATCAAGCCCTCGCTGACGATCAGAAGGAACTGAAGGCCATCAAGACTCGGATCAAGCAGGCACGATACCTGGCGACAGCGAGCGGACGAAGGGCTGACCGTGAGACAGCCGCGTATGTCCAACGCGGAACGCGTCACAGGCACTCATAACAGGCCTCGTCCGTCCACGGCAATAGCGGATCGCGCGGGTCGGCAGGGTAAGGACAGGTGCGTTGGGCGTAGGCATTGGACTTCGCGGCGCACGATGTCCAACTCGTGACGAGCGTAGGACAAACCCTCATGTCCGTTATTGCACAGGACAGAATCGCTTTCGGTTGTAGAGTTCCTAGTTCGGATGACTATCGTTCCAGGCGGCAGGCAGTGGCGAACAGCGGCATCCTTGAATATCTCAGGTCGCACCGGCGATCTATCGAGCACTGAAGCCGCGCGTCGATTGGCTGGCGTGCTGCATCGGGTCTTTCTGTATTCATACGCGGGCCTTGCCGAGTATCGACTTCACTGAGACGCTTCTGAGACGCGACTAGCGGTTGAAAGGCTCCCCATGCCCCGAAATCCACTGCCCGACGATCCCGCTCAACGTCTGGTCCTCGTCCAGCAGTTGTGGCGTGAACTTCAAGCCACCTTCAGGGACCCGCAGAGATCCAACGACCTCGAACGGCGCATACGGAGGGAAGCGGATCTCTTTCGGCAACGCGGCTATCCTCACAAGCCCGAGTCGTAGCGTCTGTTCTCCGTCAGCCGGCGTTGGGGACACTCCATTCGGGCACAGATGTGTCGCATGGCGCCGGGTGTCTGAAGGGAGCGACCAGCTGCGTAGGAGTAAAGCGGACAGCTTATCTGGTCATCTTGGCGCATACTGCCCCCTTGGCCCACAATCCAGTTGCCGGAGAAGATCACCATCATGTGGCACGCATCCAGTGCTGGTGGGTTGAACTGCAGGCTGCGCGCAAGGACCCCGTCAGGTACGAAGCCATCGCAGACCGCATCCGGCGAGAAGTCGACACCTTTCGTAAGATGCCGACCCGACCGCGATTGATGCACTAGAAGCTCGGCTTCACCGCTTCCGCTGTGCCCTTGCGCGACTCGCGCAGAAACCCTCCCTCGCTTCTTTCACGCCACTCGATCGCCGGGGTGACACGCCAGTCGGCTGCCGTCGCGACCGCGCTGTGTGTCCACCGGTATCGGTCGACCGCCGTCTGGCCGTCGCTGTACCCAGCGTTCAGACAATTGCCAGACTGCCGCGAGGCTCCGCAACGTCCACCAAGGTCCCCCTTTAAGGCCTGGCTCAAGTAAAGGAACGACTAAGAGACAGTAAGTCGTGGGGGAGCGCCGCATCAGGGCCAGCTCGAGGAGCACAGCCTGCCCGGCACTAACCAACCTGGGAGAGACGGTTTAGCTCAGTGAAAGGGACGACCGACGATGCGCTCATAGTGGCATCCGTCGTCTTAAAGAGGGGAATGACTGCATCAACGTCGTCGTCGTGCTGTCTGCGCTATCGCTGCTGTCAGTGCCTTGCTTATCCTGATGCTCCAGCAAAACCGCCGCTGACAGCACGAAGGCACTCTTCGGACGAGACTGATCTGACAATCGGTCCCGGCCGGCGGTCTCGTTCAACCGACAATCCAGGCGTGCTCACAGACCGAGCAGAAGAACATTCGCTCCTCCGTTCGTGCGAGGGTCTGGATCGTTTTCGCCGATTTGCAGCTTGGACAAGGAGGGAGCGCGCCAGCCATGGCGGCTGGCTTACCCGAGATTTCGGGTCTCGCGCCTGGCGCCGAGTTCGTGTTGGATCCGTTCGATGCACCATCGTCGCTGCCCTCGAGCGGCGCCGAACCGAGGGGCGGTGTCATCTTCGACGAGGTCGGCTCGTTCGGAACCGTGCCTGCCCGAACCAGATCCGCTTCTTTGCGAATGCGCCGGACGAGGGTCTCGTACTCCTCGCAGCCCTCGCGCGTGGCCTTCAGCTCGCGCCATATGCACTTGATGATCGTCAGACGCTGGTCGTCGACATCGCGACTAGTACGAGCCATGCAGGTGTCCAATGCAAGAGATGTCTCAGAAAACGGTCGGCGTTGTTCCTACACCCGGAGGAAGACAAAAGGAACCGCCAGAGGGTCGGACGGTGTACATGCCGTTCGTGCTGTTAGACCGTCCCATGAATGGCGGCGTTGACACGCTCCAGAAGTCAGCGCGATCGGATCCAACCGCGCCTTCTCGAAGGCCGATCTTGGATCAAGCTGATACATACATGAGACGCAGGTAGGTCGTTGGGAATCACACGGTCGGCCGGCCGTCGCCGTCGTCCTCGTCCGTTGGCAGCATGTGGGCGAGTTTCGGCTGGTAGATGTGGTTCATCAGTGCCTGAATCTCGTCCGGGCGCATCGGAACACCAGCCAGCACTCCCAGCTGCAGTGTGGCGCACAGAAACAGAACGCGGAGTCTCCTCGCAAGGGACATAACACCCTCCCGGCGCACGCCTGAAATGTGCGCAGATCTACCGGAATTCGCGAAGTCGGCCTAGAGAAGGGGGCGTGGGAGGTGCGCGGGAGTCGAGAATGGCGAGAAGAGCAGTCGGCTGCTCATCGCATCGGAACGCCTCTCGGCGGACGATAGTGACGGTTACGGCAGGGCGGACAATCCAGAGCGGAAACAGGATGAAGTCAGCGAGCGTTGCCGCATTGGCTGGGACGAATGCTCCGACGACGATCAGGCCAATGCAGAGTATGGCGAGAGCCTTGCGGGTTCGTGGCATCTTGCTCGACATATTGTAGCCCCCTTCAGCCACCGGCCGCCCGCGTACATCGAACCAGGACAGGGACCGCGACAGCTGTAGGACCGATCCAACATACGGGCACCGGTTTCAGGGTGTGCTCGCAACTCGACAATGCCCGGTGGCGACCGGTCCGGGCTCGAGCGTGGCACGCTGGGGCTCGGTGACGCCGATCGGCACATCCTCCATCTTCAGGACCTTGCCCGAAGCAAGAAAGGCTTCGATCTCGTCTTCGCGTCCGATCCAGGTCAGCGAGCATTCAGCCGATGTAGGGGCCGTCGCGATGGCTTGCCGGCCGGCACCGGCCACGCTCACCTGTGGAGACGTGGCCAGGATTGCCAACACCGCCCAGGCGCAGAGGGTCGTTCGTCGCATGGTCGAACCTCGGAGGTGGAGGGTTTGGTACCTATATCCTATCCGCGACTGCGCACAACCACTAAGAGGCGTCCGGATTGTAGCCGGTTTCCACTCCGATGCGGTTGGTCGCGCGCCGAACAATCGCCAAGCGTTGCCGTTCATCGTCCGCAGCCGCACGCGCTGGTTTCGTAGCTGCGCCTTGAAGATCCGGTTCTTTTTCGCGCAGATGCACAATCGCCTCAGATTGTTCGCGTTGAAGCCAGCCGAGACGCGACGATCAGGCGTACCGGAATCACGCCCCCGAGTCTACGTCAACGGTCGATCCGGTTTCGGACACCGCGCCCTGCACCGATCCTGCCGTAAACTACGCCGATGCAGTCTCGGCCGGGCGGAGGACTATCGGCCCGTCGCGCTTTCGCGATTGTCGCCATGCTCGCGATGCTGCCCTTGGCGGCGCCCGCCCTCTACGCTCAGTTTGGTGGCTTTCGCGCCAGGGGACTTCCCATGGCAACGCCCCAAGCCTTCGACGGAGCGTTCCAGTTCTGTCGCGTGGCCTTTCGAGGTATCAGCGGAGGCGACGGCGGTGGATGGGGCACGGACTATCCAGATGCCGATCTCAACTTGTCGACCAGGCTCGGCGAGCTGACGAAGACACCTATCAGCGCCGATAAGCGCACCGGCCAGCCAAACCACCTGATTGTTCCGATTAACGATCCGCTGTTGTTCCGCTGTCCGTTCATCATGATGTTCGAAGTTGGGAACTTCTATCTTGACGATGCGGAAGCGGCGAACCTTCGAGCGTATCTGCTGAAGGGTGGTTTCCTCTGGGTGGATGATTTCTGGGGGCAGCGCGCGTGGGACAACTGGGAGAGCCAGATTCGCAAAGTGGTGCCGTCGGGCGCGTACCCGTTCAAAGATCTACCGCTCGATCACACGATCTTTCACCAGGTGTTTAACGTGTCAAGGATTCCGCAGATTCCCTCGATCGATTACTGGCTGGGGAGCGGCGGCGACACATCGGAACGGGGTGCCAGTAGCCGGCCGCCGCATGTCCGCGGCATCACGGACGAACGCGGGCGACTCATGGTGCTGATGACGCACAACACTGATTTCGGCGACTCGTGGGAGCGCGAAGGCGAGAGCCACGAGTACTTCCTGACGTTCTCAGTCGAGGGGTACGCATTTGGTATCAATGCGATCGTATACGGAATGACCCACTGAAGGATCGAATCGACGGCCGAGGTATTCCGCCGATCGAGTAAGCGGCAGGCTCGCGCGGGAGCACCTACACCTGTTCCTGCAAGAAGGCGGCAACGAGCTCCTGCATCCGAGGCCACCAGCCGCGGCGTCGCCATCGGCGCAGCGTCACTCGTTCGCTGAGCGCGAGGTCCTCCGCAAAGATGCGCTCCAACCTGGCAACGTGACCACTGTCGTAAAAGCACACATTGTTTTCGTCGTTGTGCGAAAACGATCGGGTGTCGAAGTTCGTGGTGCCCACGGTGGCCCAGAGGCCATCGACGACCATCGTCTTCTGATGCAGCATCGTGCGGTTGTATTCGTAGATCTCGATACCGTGTCTCAGCAGTCGGCCGAAGAGCCGCACGCTGTTGTGGCGCGCGAGCCAGTTATCGTTTCGTCTCCCAGAGACCACGATCTTGACGTCCACGCCACGTTTCTTGGCGTCGACGAGCGTGTCGATGCTGGCCTGATCGGGCACGAAGTACGGGTTCGCGATGTGAATCGAGGTGCGCGCGCTGACCATGGACAGGAAATACATCGTCCGTACGCTGGACGACCCAAGCTGCGGAGAGCTCAGGATGGTCTGGATCGCGAGTGAATCTGGCGCACCAGGTCCCGGATAGAACAGGTCGCCGCTCAGCATCTCGCCGGTGGTCTCCAACCAGTTGATTCCAAACCCCTGCTGCAATGGGATGACCGCCGATCCTTCGATACGGACGTTGACATCGCGCCAGTGCTCCTCGTCCTGGGCGCACCCGAGCCAATGGTCCGCAATGCCCGCGCCACCGGTGAATCCGATCCGACCGTCGATGATCAGGGATTTCCGGTGCGTGCGATTGTTGAAGCGCTCGAGGGTGTACCAGCGGATCGGGTTGTACCAGGCCACCTGGCAGCCTCCCGATTCCAGCGTCGTGAGAATCTCTTCGCCGATCGTGGCCGACCCGATGGCGTCCAGGAGAATCTTCACGACCACGCCCGATTTCGCTTGCGCAGCGAGGGCGTTCGCGAATGTCATTCCGATCTCGCCGGCCCAGTAAATGTACGCCTCGATGGTAACGGAGTGCTGTGCCGCGCGAATCGCCTCCAGCATCGATGGATAGAACTCGTCGCCGTTATTGAGTATGTCGAGGCTGTTGCCCGGGCTGAACGGCACGCCCGTGACGCCCGCAATACTGTTCAAGAATTCGGTGGAGGCGACGGGGAAATCGTGCTCGAGACCGTAGCTGGGCACCCGCTCGCGTTGCCCAATCAGATGACAGAACACGGCCATCAGTCCGCTGCCGATCGCCCACCCTAACCGCTGGTTCCAGGTCGCCCACACGAAGACCAGGCCCCACACCCAGGACGACCACACCAGCCGCCGGGCCCGGTCCCAGAAACCGGGGATGCCCTTCGCGCGTCGTTTACCGGGCGCCAGCCGGTAGCGCCATTTACGAGGCACGTTGCGCTGTCGAAATTCGCGCGGATGGCTGCGCGGTGCGGCCGCCCGGCGGGGGCGGGCGTGCGTGTGTGTCATTCGGTTCCTGCTCAAACGTGCCAGCACGGGCATGGAGGGCGCAATGTATCGTATCTCCTCTGCTTCCTATTACCAGGCGTCCGCCGGCCATCCCCACGACACACCACACCTGGATGGCGTGAATCGCCTGTCTTGTTTGGGACAGCGCAACCCCACGGCACTGGTTATCATCCCGTTCATGCTGACGAATCGGTCCGACCGCGCCGAGCTCGCGCGCCTGCTGCACCAAGTCGAGCGCGACTTGGACGCCCAGTCGCACTTCAGAACGCCATGGAACGCCAGCGGTACGACCATCCCCACCCAGCAAGAGGAAGCGGCCATCAACGCACAGATGGTGCGACAGATGGAATTGCGTCGGCAGGTACTCCCGGAGCAGCGGGACGCATCAGGTTCAAAGAAGGCTCGGGTCGTGAAGGAACGCCGGCGGACGTGTGCATTCTGCGGCCAACGGGGCGATCATCGGACGCCGGCGCAGTGCCTGAGCGCGCTGGAGCGTTGAGGGTCTCAGGTGTGCACACTTCGTTCGAAACGTCGGGTTGTGCGGAGCGTTCGACCGACCCGAACGATTCGAAACGCTATGTTCTGATAATCTCGCGCTTGTAGTCGGCTTCGAGGGCATCGATAGCGTCTGCGAGTGTCGTGACGGCGGTGAACAGAAGCTCAGCATGCTCGGGGTCGCGCTCGTTGCGCGCGTAGTAGGCATACAGCCTGGTGCTCAGGAGAAGGCCAATATATTCAATCAGTTAGCGTTGGCGGCGAGCGTGGGCGGTCTCTCTGTCACCCCTTTCACTGGGCTCCTCTTGCTCACTGAAGGCCCTGAAAGCGCTCTCGCTGGAGTTTCCGTTTCGCACAGCGCAACTCGACACGTTGAAACGCTACGGGGCCTCGCGACACCAACCAGGCAGCAAGAGCGTGGATATGACTCGAGTCACGCAGATGATCGCGCCGTCACCGATCCAGGTCGAGCGGGTCCGGCGGCATTTCTTTTTTCCCGAAACGCGCCATGTCGTGACCAACAACGCCGCCAGCACACAACCGCCGCGGGAGCTGGTCGATCTGTTCCGGACCCTTGCTCCAGACTACGAAAACGTCCATCGCGGTCAGTCGATCGCATCCCAATTGACCACGGAACTTTTCGAAGGCGCGTACGACACCATCGCCCAGTTCATCAACGCACCATCGCGTTCGAATATCGTCATCACCAGGAACGCCACCGAAGCGCACAACATCGTCATGTACTCGCTTCTGACCGATTTCCGATCGGGCGATAACGTCGTGACGACGATGATGGAGCACAACTCGAACTACGTACCGTGGTACGGCTTGTGTCGAGAGATCATGCCGAAGCTAGGCCGGCAGGTCGAGTATCGGATTGCACGGTTCGAGCCGGAAACCGGTGAGCTGGACTACGCACACCTCGCGTCGCTGATTGATCGGCGAACCAAGCTTGTGTGCTGCACCGGCGCGTCGAATTTCCTGGGGACCAAGAATCGACTGGCGTGCGTCCGGGAGCTCGCATCGAGCAGTGGATATGTGCAGCCCGACGGCAGCGCAGGATCGTATGTCCTGGTGGATGCGGCCCAGCTCGTGCCGTCGACGTTCGTTGACGTCCAGCATCTGGATGTCGATTTCATGTCGTTCTCGTGTCACAAAATGCTCGCACCGTTCGGCGTCGGCGTCTTGTATGGAAAACGGGGTCTGCTGGAATCCATGCGTCCCTGTCTGTACGGCGGCGACATGGTGGCGCTGGGCGGCGTGACGCCTGACCATGTCCAGTACAACGAGCTGCCGTGGAAATTCTCCGCCGGTACACCCAACCATCCTGGGCACCATTGTCTCTTCGCAGGCGCTGCGGCTTCTGATCGACCTCGCGCTCACGCCCGACGAACCGCGGTTCTTCCGGAAGACGCGCCAGTTGCAGCGTGAAGAGATCCGCGACGGCATGAACCGCATTGCGGACTACACGCGGACGCTGGTCGAGCGTGCGTACGAGTCGCTCGCGCGAATTCCTGGTGTGAGAATTTACGGCCCGGCGGATCCGCACCGTCGAACGTCGCTGGTCGCATTCAACGTTGCCGGATGGGATCCAGAGGCGCTGGCCGACGGGTTGAGCAGGCGAGGCGTCGAGTCGCGAGCGGGATGTCACTGTGCCACGCTCGCGCACAGCTTCCTCAACCTGAATCCGCTTGCCAGCTGCCGACTCAGTTTCTACTTCTACAACACGCCCGACGAAGTCGATCGCGCGACCGACGCGGTTGCTTCCCTGGTGAACCCGCGCGCATAGCCGGCTGACGCAGCGCCGGCGGACCTCCGGAAGATGGCGCCGGGCTATGTTGCGGATCTACGCTTGCCGGTCCCGCCCGACTAGCTGAAAGGCACGCGACCAGATAAGAGCGAGCGAGAACGTGTTCGATCGCTGCGAGCGCAGCGGCGGTCCTTCCATGACGCCTGGGCCATTACCGAAGCTGTGGACGGGCGAGAAGTGCGACCGAACCATGATTGTGAGGTGTTCAAGATCGAACAGTTTCCCGAGAGCGGCTCTGCTAGTGTGACGCGCGATTGGCCACTCGGTGTTACCGTCGTGGGCCCCAAGATGGAAATCCCGGTCAAGAGCATCGTGTCTATTGTGGCTCACGTTCCATATCGGTCACCCTCCCTTTCACGCGCTCAATCCAACGTCATCCTGCAACTTGGGAGAGTTCTATGCGTCGTGCTGCATTGGGTCTGCTTCCGTTGGTGTGGTTCGTCGCCTGTGCCTCACCCCCACAGATCGATCTGGTGCTGGCTGGAGGTCGAGTCATCGACCCCGAGACGGGACTGGACGCGATCCGCAACGTCGGCATCAGCGGGGACACCATCACACGAATCTCCGAAGGACGGCTTGAAGGAACCCGCACGATTGACGCCACCAGCCTGGTGGTGGCTCCGGGCTTCATCGATCTGCATCAGCACGACCAAAGCCAGGATGCGTACCGGTTGATGGCGCTGGACGGAGTGACCGCGGCGTTCGAGTTCGAAGTTGGCGTTCCGGACATGCGCCGATTCATCGATGCGCGTCAAGGCCGCAGCCCGATCCACTTCGGTGCCAGCACGAGTTACCTGGCAGCCCGGCTCCTTGCCTGGGACATGTCGCTGCCGGCCAGTACACTTGGCCCTGACGCGGGAATATTCCCGAAGTCCGGACCGAGTACCAATGAGGCAGCCTCTCCCGAGCGTATTGCGCAGATCCTCACCACGCTCGGCAGGGAGATCGAATCGGGCGCCCTGGGAGTTGGCATGGGACTCGAGTACTCGCCTGGTTCGACGCGGCGCGAGGTGATTGAAGTCTTTCGGTTGGCCGCGAATCGTCGTGTTCCAATCTTCGTCCACGTGCGCAGCAGCGGACGCGTCGAGCCTGGCTCGAGTCTCGAGTCGGTGAGCGAGGTCATTGGGGCAGCAGCGATCAGCGGCGCGGCCGTTCATATCGCCCATGTCAATAGCACCTGCAGGCGTGACGCGGCCGAGTGCCTCTCGATGATGGCCGGGGCACGAGCGAGAGGGCTCGACGTGACGACGGAGGCCTACCCCTATACCGCAGGTATGACATTCATCAACTCGGCCGTGTTCAATCCTGGCTGGCGAGAGAAGCGAGGCATCGACTACAGCGATCTCGAGCTGCCGGAGACTGGAGAACGTCTCACACGCGAGCGGTTCGACGAGTTACACGCGGGGCGCGAGCCGCAGCTGGTGTTACTGCACCAGAATCCGGACGACGTTGTCGATGCGATTGTTGCCGATCCCGTCGTCGCCATCGCCAGCGACGGCTTCAAGGACCATCCGCGCGGGGCAGGCACACGGGCACGGGTGTTGTCGCGGTATGTGCGCGAACAGAAAAGCCTGACGTTGAGCACGGCGATTCGAAAGATGTCCTTGATGCCGGCGCAGCGCCTCGAGAAAGCGGCTCGGCAGGCGACACGCCTCGGCAGAGTCCAGCAAGGCGCTCAGGCGGATCTCGTCGTATTCGACCCTCAAACCATCCAGGACCGCTCAACGTTCCGCGCTCCCACTGAGGCCAGTGTCGGCGTGCGTTATCTCGTCGTGGCGGGGACCGTCGTGGTCAACGACGGCCATATCGTGGAAGGTGTCGCGCCGGGACGAGCGGTCGTGCGCGACATCGCTGCTCGGTAACACGATCCTAATCTCGTATCGCTTCAAGAAGAACTGCGTCGTTCCCGCATGGAAGGATCGGCACACGCCCGATTGGTACGAGGCCTCCGAAGGTGGGACCTCGTCGCGCTCGTGATCAATTCGATCATTGGCGCCGCAATCTTCGGCTTACCATCGAGAGTGTTCGCCCTCGCTGGCACGTACAGCTTGCTCGCGTATGTGGTCTCCGCGGCCGCTATCGCTCTCATCATCCTGTGCTTTGCAGAAGTCGGCAGCCGCTTCAAGGCCACGGGTGGCCCCTATCTGTACGCACGCGTGGCTTTTGGTCCTCTGGTGGGGTTTCAGGTTGGATGGTTGATGTGGCTCGGGCGAATTGCGGCATTTGCCGCGTTATGCAACCTCTTTGTCGGGTACCTTGGCTACTTCGTCCCTGCTGCGAGCACCGACTCATGGCGTGCGGTTGTGATTGTTGCCATGATCTCAGCCCTCGCCATCGCCAATATCGTCGGCGTCCGAGTGACGGCGACCGTCACGAACGCGCTCACCGTTGGGAAGCTGGCGCCGCTCTTGTTCGTCGCTGTCGTCGGCCTGTTCTTTGTCGATCCTCAGCGCTATGCTCTCGCACCGCCGCCGGATTTCGGCTCGTTCTCGCAAGCGGCACTGCTGCTCGTGTTTGCCTACACGGGCTTCGAGGGCGCGTCCATCCCGACGGGCGAAATGCGCGACCCTGCGCGGCATCTTCCATTTGCGCTTCTCACGGGCATGGGTGTGGCCGCGCTCGTGTACGTGCTGATTCAAACCGTTTGCATCGGGACGTTACCAGAGCTGGCAGCCTCAGAAAGACCTCTCTTGGATGCCAGCGTCAGGTTTCTGGGGCCGCCAGCGGCGCCGCTGGTCGCGGCCGCCGCGCTGTTGTCGATTTGCGGGACGATGAACGCGGCGATGTTTGTCACACCCCGACTTCTCTTTGCCATGGGGGAGAACCGACAACTCCCTCACGCCTTTGTTTCGACGCACGCACGCTTTCACACGCCTATCGTTGCGATCCTGCTCACCGCCATGGTCTCGCTCGTCTTCACGCTCTTCAGCACGTTCATTTCAGCGCTCACGTTCAGCGCGGTCATCAGGCTGATGGCCTACACCACGACGTGTGCTGCGTTGCCGATCTTGCGACGGAACCCTCATGTGCGGCGACCGGCATTTGTTGCACCGGCCGGGGGTCTCATCTCTGTGGTCGCGATCGCGTTGAGCGTATGGCTCCTCTCGAACAGTTCATGGAACGAGGCGCGGCTCGCAGGCATAGCGGTTGGTGTCGGCTTCGTTCTCTACCTGCCTTGTGCGCGTGCGTCGCGTGAGGCCCAGTCGGTGGCCGAGGAGGCCTAAACACGGTTGCGCGCATCGGGCGATGCACAATCGATCGTCGCCCTATCACAAGCCTCACGGCGAATATCCGTTTCCCGCGGGGCGCACTTCCAGCAGTCTGCCGACCGCGTGTTAAAATCGGGTCGGTCCTCATCCGTCCACACGCTTCGCTCAAGGAGAGTGACGATGGCCTGGCGTTTGACGGGACAGTTGATCGAGACTTGCAGTTGCAACATGCTCTGCCCCTGTTGGTTCACGGTGCAGGAGCTGATGATCATGGACCAAGGCTGGTGCGCCGGCGCCATCGCCTTCCGCACCCGTGAGGGCAACAGCGACGGCGTCGCGCTGGGCGGGCGGACGGTCGTCTTCGCCGTCGACTTCCCGGGGCCGACCATGTTCGATGGCAATGCCACCGCGCGGCTCTATGTCGACGATGAAGCCAACGCCGATCAGCGCCGGGAGCTGGAGGCGATCTGCAGCGGGCAGAAGGGCGGGCCGATGGCGGGAATCGCCCCGCTCATCGCGAAGTGGCTGCCGGCGCGGAGCGCGAAGATCGACGTCGCGGACGAGGGCGACGCCATCACCGTCATTGTCGGCGACGCCGGCCGTGTGGAGTCGCGGCGCCTCCATGACCCGCAGGGCCAGGGCTTCACGCTGCGGGGAGGCGGGTTCGTGAGCGGCCTCGGGATGGAGGAGGTCGACCTGGCGCCGAGTGGCAGCCGGTGGACCGACCCGGACCTGCGTCAGTTCCAAACGAAATCAGGCGCCCGAGGCGAATTCACCTGGAGTGCCTGATTCCAGGATACGTTCTGCGACAGAGAGAGCCCTTTGTAGAGTCCGAAGACTGGTCACGCCGCCAAGACGTACTCGCGAACCACACCACCGAGACGATCCCGACGGTGAACACGAAGTTCGCCCGCCGCCGACGTAAATCTTTCTGATCTCGAGAGACTAGCAGGGCACCGCTTGCGGCCAATCCCACCAGCACCAGCAGAGCTGTGTGCTTGAGCCCTGATAGCCTTCTCCTTGCCGCCAAGTTTGCAAGGTGACACGAACGAGGCATCGGTTGTCGTCTAACGGCGCCGCGAAAGATTCACCGTCCCTGCGCGGACACCGGGTCGAGCAAGACCACTCCGATGCCGTTGCGATATTCGATTCTGGTTCCCAAGGAAGCTGACAATCGTCGTACGTCTTCGATGATTTTGCGACCGCGCTCTGCATCGGCAAGTGTAGGACGACCGCGGAGCGTGCGCGGCTTGCCAAACCCAAGCGATATAGGATGAAGCTCAATCGAGGTCAGCGTTCGGTTACTCCACCGAGGCACGACGACGACACTCTCCCACACCTCGCGCTGAGCTGGGAAACCGCGACGATCGTTGTCGTTACGGACGTCGTTAAGAGCGGCAACTCCCTTCGCCGGGTCAGCGCCGATGGCCTCGTAGTCGTCCAGCGGTAGCTGCTCGACAGTTTCGTTTTCGAACAGGAAATCGCCGAGACTGTAGAAGATCGGCTTGCCTTTGTATATCTCGATGCCACGAATAACGCGACGACATGAAGCCTCTGCATGCCAACCTCCAACACAACGGACACAGAACGGGCTCAGCGCCAGCAGCTTCCCCCGTCTCAGCCGGTACCCGGCCCCGTCGGCGTGTCACCGATACCTGGCCGTAGTCGTTCACGCTGTGCTTCGGTGGGTCTGGACTCGGGCCGACCTTGCCGGGCACAATATGATCCCCTCAGCGGCCGCTGTTCCGTTTTGTACAGTCTCGACTAGTTGGGCGATGACGCGAACCGTGAAGCCAAAGCCTCGCCGGAAATCAGAGGCTCAGTCGGATCGATCTTCAGCCACATCAACGCGCTGAAAGCGAGCATGGCCACCATCGGCAGCAGCGGCAGGTCATAGCTGCCCGTGAACGTGACCAGGTACCCGTACGCGATGGACGATATGAACGCGCCCACCTGCGCCGCGGTGTTCATGGCGCCGGCGACCGCACCACCATGGCGCGGAGCGATATCGAGGCAGACGGCGAAGGCGGTGGGCTGGATGATGGTCACGCCAAGATAGCTGATTGAAAGGAAGATGAGAGCGAGGAACTTGTTGGGCGTCAACACGGCGCCAGCCATAGCGAGCGCTGACAGGCCCGCCCCGGTTATTCCCATCGTCCTGCGGCCCCGTTTCACGCCGCACTTACGCACCAGCACGTCGCTCGCGAAGCCCCCGGCAAGGTTTCCGCACGCGCCCAGCACGAACGGCAGCGTCGACAGGACGAGCTGCTGCTCGCTGAAGCCACGGCCCTCGACCAGGTACGTCTGAAACCACGAGAGAAAGAAGTAAGCTGCGTAGAAGTAGCCGAGCGCCATCAGCATCAGGCACCAAAGGTTCGTGCTGCGAAGCGCCATCCCCCAAGGCAGCGGCTCATGCCGTTCTGTCGCAGCGGAGCCCACTTCCTCGATCTCCGACTGTGGTACACCCGACATCTCCGAAGGCGTGTCCCGGTAATACCAGTGCCAGCAGGCAACCCATATGACCCCGACGCCGCCGAAGAGATAGAACGACGCTCGCCATCCGTGCGTCGCCTGAATCGGAACCACCAGCAGAGGCGTCAACGCGCCTCCGATCTGGCTCGCCATCAGCACGGTCCCGAGCGCCCGTGCGCGCTCGACCCTCGGAAACCAGCGGGAGATGCTCGCCGCGATGTTGGGATAGGCACCCGCCTCGCCCGCTCCAAACGAAAAACGAATGGCAAGCAGCAACCAGTAGTTCGAGGCGAGCCCGGTGAAGGCGGTGAACGCCGACCACCAGAGGGCGATGCGCGTCAGCACTTGTCGCGGGCCATAGCGATCGCCCAACGCGCCCGACGGGATCTCGAACGCGGCATAGGCAAGAGCAAAGGTACCGACCACCCAGCCCCACCTGTCGGGGCTGATGCCAAGCTCCTGCTGCATGCGCGGGCCGGCGACGGCAATTAGCGCCCGGTCCAGATACATGATGACTCCCAGCAGCACCAGCAGCACCAAGACGCGGTAGCGGTATCTCAAGACTACTTCCGCGCGACTCTCGTCACGTCCGCACAGCGGGTCCACATCGCCGACGGAGCTTCAACAGCGAATAGGCCCAGCAGTGGAACTCTACACGGCGAGCACGATGTGGAGAGCCGACGCGTCGACGTAGTCCTCGCGACAAGGAAGGGGTGATCCTCAGAGCGAGGGGTCATTTCTTCCCTTCGGCATGCCGGTTCATCGTGGTCTGTTCCAGATAGGCGATGAGATCGGCGCGCTCATCGGGATTGGTGATGCCAGCAAACGGCATGCGGTTGCCCTTGATGAAGCCCTGCGGATCGGCGATGAACGTGTCGAGCGTCGCTGGCGTCCAGGTGACGCCGCTCCGCTTCATAGCGGCCGAGTAGCGGTAGTCCTCGAGCGATCCGGCCTTGCGGCCCATGAGGGCCTTCAGCGTCGGACCGTCGGTGTCCCTCTCATCCGCGAGACCGTGACAGGCTGCGCACTTTTCGAAGGCGGCCTTTCCGCGCTCGGGATCGGCCGCACGAACCGATATCTGGGCGCCTGCGATGATCAACGCGGCCAGGGCCGCGAGCGTCCAACTGGCTGCAAGGAGCCGCATTCAGGCCAGCAGTCCGGGCCGCTGCCGATACTTCGTCTTGATGGCATCGGCCGTCCAGTACACCAGCGCGCCGACGGGCCCGGTCGGGTTGTAGGCGGAGTTGTGAGGGAACGCGCTCGCTCCGAGGACGAACACGTTGGGAACATCCCATGACTGCATGTACCGGTTGACGGCGCTGTTTCGCGGCGACGTGCCCATGATGGCGCCGCCCGTGTTGTGCGTCGACTGGTACGGCACGATGGAGTAGTCGCCGACCGTGCCTGGCCCACTCATGCTCGTCGGGTTCATACGTCGCGCGATCTCAGCGGCCTTTTGGTCGACGAAGCTGATCACCTTCCTGTCGTTCTCGAGAAAATTGTACGTGAGCCTCAGCAACGGCTGACCAAACACGTTCCTGTAGGTGGGGTCGAGGTCATAGTGGTTGTACCGGTTCGGCATGTTGCTCGCGGTGACACCGATATTCATCGACCGCAGGTACCACTTCGCCGTCGCCTTCTTCCAGTCCACACCCCACCGCGGAGTTCCCTCGGGAACGGGGCGGTACCCGATTGGCCGGCCGTTGCTCTGCCCAACCGCGATCGTTGCGCCTCCGATGGCACCGAACTGGGAGCGATCGAACTGCTCGTTCGCGTGATAGTCATCCAGCACCGTCCCGAAGGAGCCTGTCGCCATGAACGGGTTGAAGATCTTGTCTTCGAAGAAGAGCGTGATGCCGCCGCCGAGAGGCTGGTAGCAGTAGTTCCGCCCCACGATCCCTTTCTGCGAGGCCGGATCGTACGGCGTTCCGATCCTCGACAGCAGCATGAGGTGCACGTTGTTGATCGCGTAGGCACAGAGCGCGACGATCGCGGCCGGCTGCTCGTACTCCTGGCCGGTCGAGACATTCGTGTACAAGACGCCAGCCGCCTTGCGCTTCGTCGAGTCGAGGAGCACCTTGGTTACCCACGCGTGCGTGCGCAGCTCGAAGTTCGAGCGGGCGATCGCTTGCGGGATGACGGTGATGTGCGGGCTCCCCTTCGCGTTGGCCTCGCAGCCGAACCGCTCGCAGTGGCCGCAGTAGACGCAGGCGCCGAGCCGAGCGCCGTCCGGGTTCGTGTACGCGCGCGACGCGTTTGCGGACGGGCGCGGGAACGGATGATACCCACTCTGCTCCGACGTCTCGGCAAATATCACTTGAGCGTAGCTCGATTCGAGCGGAGGCAGCGGATACTCCCGCGCACGGGCTGCCTCGAACACGTTGCCACCGTCCTGTCTTGCTCCTTGCAGGTTTCCTGCCTTACCGCTCACACCGGCGGTTCGCTCGAAGCGGTCGTAGTACGGCTCGAGTTCCTTGTACGAGATCGGCCAGTCCTGGGCCGGCATATCGGTTGGAATGAAAGCTTTGCCGTACCGTCCTTCATAGTGCGAACGCAGCGTGTGGTCGATCGCGGTCCAGCGCCAGGTCGAACCGTTCCAGTGGACCCCCGCGCCGCCGACTCCCTCGCCGGGCAGGAACGAACCCAGTTCTCGCATGGGCAGCGCCGTCTCGGACTGGCGATTGCGGAATGTCAGCGTGTCGCGAGCCGGATTCTGCATCAACGCGTGGCGAGTGGCAAACCGCAGCTCATCGCGGATGAGGGGGATCGAAAAGTCGGGGTTGGTGGTGCGCATCGTGCCGCGCTCCAGCGCGACGACGGTCAGGCCGGCCCCGCTCAGCTCGCTGGCCAGAATGCCGCCCGTCCATCCGAGCCCGACGATGACGACGTCGACTTCCTTCAGGCGTGTGGCCATGGCATCCTCACGAGAGATCGACGATGCTCATCGGCTCGACGTCGTACCGCTTGTTCTGATACGTCTTGATGTGCTCGGAGTAGATCGCAATCACGCCGGGGAAACCGATCATCTTCCAGGCGACCTT
The DNA here is from genome assembly GCA_963814975.1 of uncultured Acidobacteriota bacterium. GTDB lineage: Bacteria > Acidobacteriota > Vicinamibacteria > Vicinamibacterales > CAVVIG01 > CAVUXJ01. Next base: position 103,370 of record CAWFFB010000027.1, read on the forward strand.
GTCACGGTTACCGCCATAGATCGGATCCGCAAAGAACCCCTGCATCGTCAGGTTCAGAAGGAGCCCGAAGAATTGCTCGCTCGCCAACGTGCCGAGAGGGACGGCGCCCCGCTCGAGTTCCTGCAGCAGGGCGATCTGCTGCTCGCGTGACAGCCGATCGAAGTCCTTCTGATACGTCGTGCGGCAATGCGCGTTCGCCTCGGCGATGCCTGCGCGGAGGAACTGCGCTGGCGTCATCGGCAGCTGATAACCCTGCATCGGCGTCCCTTTCCGCCAGGGGCCCTGCATGTACAGCCGGTCTCCGCTGCCCCACGCCCCGGCCAGTTGGCGGTCGATGAAGCTTGTGACGCCGCAGTCCGTCCCGCTTGGGCTGAGGTCGTCCGCAGGGATGAACCGATCGACCGCCACTTCGATGAATGCCGCCTCAGGCGGGGAGAGGAAGATGTAGGCGTGAGCGGATTCGGTTTGTTGCGTCGGGGCGGCCGCCCTTGGAGGATCCGTAGCCTGCGACTCGGCGACCGCGTCGGCCGATACCATCGCCGCCACGCCCGAGGCACCGACGGTGCCAAGGTGTTTCAGGAACGCGCGCCGATCTGGCTGTTGCGACGAAGACATGCGTTACTTGCCGCGGTCGATGATGTACTCGCGGCGTATGGCCGCGAGGTTGACGGTTCCGGCCTGCCGCATGGTCGTCATCAGCTCGCGTCGCAGGATCGCCAGCACCGCCTCGACCCCGGGCTGACCGAAGGCGGCGAGGCCCCACACGTAGGGCCTTCCAATGCACACCGCATTGGCACCGAGCGCGAGGGCCTTGAAGATGTCGGTGCCGCGCCGGAAGCCGCCGTCGATGAGCACCGGAATGCGCCCTGCCACGCCCTCAATCACTTCAGGGAGGCTCTCGATTGTGCCGCGGCCGCTTTCTTCCGCACGGCCGCCGTGGTTGGAGACGACGATGCCGTCGACGCCGTGTTCGGCCGCCAGTGCCGCGTCCTCCTTCGTGACGATGCCCTTGACCACGAGCTTCTTCGTCGTCATATCACGGAGCCGTTTGACGAAATCCCAGTTCATGTCCGGCGGCCCGAACGCGGTGACACCGGAGACATCCAATCCTGAGAACATCGGCTGTCGTGCGGCCCACTCGCGGAGGTCGTTGGGGTTTGGGCTGCGCGGGCCGAGAGCTGCCGGTGGTCCTCCCTGATGACATGTGCCGCATTGGCGGGAATCGCGGCGCTGCCCACGCACCTGCGAGACGCGGTTCGAGCCTCCCTGCAAGTCGACGGTCAGCACGAGCACGGGACAGCCTGCGGCCTCCGCGCGCTTGACGAGCCCGCGCGTCACCGGCAACTGGTCTGTTGGATAGAGCTGATACCAGACCGGCTCACCACGGGCCGCGATCACCGCTTCCACGCCGGTCGACGTCCCGGTCGAAAGAAGCTGGAGATGCTTCCTGGCCCGGGCCGCCCGTGCCGATGCGAGTTCCCCGTCGGAGTGCCACGCCCGTTGACTGCTGACGGGCGACAGGACAATCGGTGAATCCCACGTCGTCCCGAACAGCGTCACCGACATGTCCATCGCGCTGAGGTCAACCAGCCGCCGCACCCGCAGCTGATACCGTGCGAACCCCTCGCGATTCGCGCGGAGCGTCGCATCGTCGTCGACGCCGGTCGCCATGTAGCCGAAGTGCGCTGGCGGGAGCCGGCGTCGCGCCACCGCTTCGAAGTCGAAGACATCGAGTGCGAGGTCCGGCGAGGCAATCAGCTCGTCCTGGGCAAGAAGCGACGACACGAGACCGGGAGCTGAGAGAAGCGGGCTCGCGGCGAGAAACCTCAGGAAACGACGACGTGCGATGTGGTGCATCGGCTCATCACCTCTCACACGGGTTTCGATTGTCTGGCGGTCTCGGATCGGAGGAGCCCCTATCAGGAATTCCCGTCGTCGAATCAGAACTGGCAATTCCTTGTTACCCGGACGCGCGCGCGAGGGTAGCGAATTGGCACCTGAGGTGTCTGTTCAATATTGCACACCTGCAAGACACCTCTTTGACGGTTATGCCTTCAACGACTCCATGGAAATGGGCGACGGCGCACCCGCAAGACGGGAGCACGAGTGCTCGAAGCGGTTGCTCACACGCACCTTGTGTTCGCTTTGCTCCGGTGCGCTTCAGCCTTACTTCCTCGCCAGCAGGACTGTCTGGGGCGTTGGCAACGCGTGCGCAGACACGTCGCGGAATCCGGCGTCCGCGAGTTGGCGCTGCAGTTCCGCGAACGTGTACGCGTCGCCACTCGGTGTCCCGGCCAGCATCGTGAGGCTGAAGCGGGCTGGAACCGGCGGCGACACGCGATCGGGATTCGGCACGAACTCGAGGACGACGACGCGGCCGGCCGGCGCCAGGGCGGCATGCACTTTCTTGAGGAAATGTGTACACGTCGGGTGATCGAAATGGTGCAGGAAGTTGGTCACCAGCGCCACGTCGAAACCGTTGGGAAAGTCCACCTTGAACGCATCGCCGGGCAATGCGCGATGCCGGTCGTGCACTTGGGCGATGCGCGCATTCTCGGTCGCGACGGCCAGCACGGCCGGCCAATCCGCGGCGACGATCTGCGCGAGCGGGTTGCGTTGGGCGATGGTGATGCCGAACAGGCCGTGACCGGCTGCGATGTCGAGTACCTTCAGCGGGCCCGATGTTCCCGCGACCATGTCCGCAATGGCGTGCGCCGCGGGCACCATCATCGGTCCCATCGTGCGCGCGAACTCCACCCAAATCGGGTTGTCATCACGGACCGTGTTCTCGCTCGACGGCGGCACGCCGCCGTGCCGGACCGCCTCGGTCAGCGCCTCGAAATTGTGCTTCAACTCCGGCCGCAAGAGGAACCGTGCCACTGAGCCGAGGTATGCAGGCGATCGGTTGCTGAGGAACGCTGCCGATTCCGGCGTCAGGTGATACGTATCGCCCGACTTGGTGAGGAGCTCGATGGTCGCCAGATAGTCGCAGAGAATCGGCGTGCCACGTTCGGACGCCCCACACCGTGTGGCAATCGCAGCGATCGTCTGGTCGCCGCCGTCGATCGCCGTAAACAGGTCGAGCTCGATGGCGCTGTTCAGCGCCGCCGATCGCTGGTAAGCAAACAACGTGTCGAACACGATGTCTGCAGAAGGCATCGTTTGCGTCGCCATCAGGTTCCCTCCGTGTTTTCGAAGAACGCCAGTGTAGCGGGCATTGTCAGGTTGAGACAATGACTGACAGAGTAGGCAGCTGGCGAGCTTAAAAAAGCGGAGCTGAACGGCCCTATTTGGTCCGTTCAACCAAACAACGGAGGGAATCGTGAATGCGCGATTTCCTCACCGCCAACGTTACCGCGGGGTAGCGGAGACAGGTCGATCAAGCATCAGGACCGGAAGCGGTTGACCGCTGATTCGAGCCGGTTGGGCCTCACGAACGCCGCCAGCGCCGCGCCGCCGCTTCACTCCACCACGCGGGGCCAAGGTCTTCCACTTCTGTCTTCCACTTTCTCCTCCTGGACTGTGAACGCCACGTGTGGGGAGATGATCCGCTCGAAGAAGGTCTGCCACATCGCGGAGTCACCTGCTGGAGCCCCATCCAACGCGTGCACTGCGAACCACGCGGACGCTGCTGCTGTCTGGTCGCACTCATCGGATTCCAGAACGTGCACAGACGGCGCGACAGGTTGATTGCCGACCAGGATCGACGATTCGACCCACATAGCCGCCACCCCGCTCAGAAGACGAACTTCACGGCCAGCTGGATGACACGAGGGTCGCCCGCCGACGTGATCGTCCCGAATGCCGCGCCGAAGAACGTGGTGTTCGTCAGATTGAAGGCCTCCGCCCGGTCTTCCAGCACTTTGCTCCACAGCCCCACACGTACAGACCCTCGCAGATGAACCATCCAGGCCTCATGAGTTCTACGAACTATTAGATCGGATTGACACGATCTGACAATCGACTCATAACGTCTCAATCAGCCTCACAACAGGAGGCTTCTGTCGTGTGGGCCCGAGTGAGCGCTTCGGTCGGACCATAACGTGGGAGAAGCACATGGTAACAGAGCGAGGGGGGGGCACGCGGGTCTCCGCGTAGCGACCCATCGACGCATCCCCTTCCCCCGCCTGTCTATCAACAATCATTCAGCGGGCCAGCAACAGGCACACGTCAGTTGTCGTTGCACCAGCGAGAACTGGTTTGAGTTATATTAAGTCGATTTGAGTACCATCTCAATCCGATCTAGAGTTTGGCTGCGGCTGAGCAGGGGTGCGCATCGGTTCGCTTGGCACCACACCGCAAATCTGGGCGTGCGTGACAGTCACGATCCAATTGAGGAGGGAACCGAGTGGCGGGAACGATGCGTATGACTCGAAGGGAAGCGCTTTCAATCTGCCTTGTCGTCGCGTGCGCGTGGTGTGTCGCCGCGTCGCCCGCAGATGCCCAGACCGCTGCCGGCGAGATCACCGGCATCGTGAAGGATCAGGCCGGGGCAGCCGTTCCCGGCGCGACCATTACGGTCACTGAAACACGCACGAATCGTCAGCGAGTGGCCGTGTCCACCGACGATGGCGTCTACACGGCCCCGAGCCTGGCGCCTGGCGAATACCGCCTCGATGTCGAGCTCGCCGGCTTCAAACCCGTGCGCCGCGAGGGCATTCGCTTGTCAACCGGCGAGAAGGCGCGCATCGATTTCGATCTCAGCGTCGGAGACATTCGAGAACAGGTGACGGTCGTCGCAGACGCGCCGGTCGTGCGAGTCGGAGACCGCGAGCCTCGGGACCGTCGTCGAGAACGAACAGGTCGTGCAGCTGCCGCTGAACGGCCGCCTGTTCATCATGCTCGCGGCCATTGCTCCGGGCGTCGCGCTGCCGCCGAATTCCGTCCTGCCGCGCATCAACGGCGGGAGACCGCGAACGAACGAGTATCTCTTCGACGGCATCTCCGTGCTGCAGCCCGAGCCGGGGCAGCTCGCGTACTATCCGATCATCGACGCCATCCAGGAGTTCAAGATCGAGAGCAACAGCCCGGCGGCCGAGTTCGGGCGGTTCAATGGCGGCGTGGTCAATCTCACGACGAAATCGGGCACCAATGCCTTTCACGGCAACGTGTTCGAATTTTTTCGCAACGAGCAGCTGAACGCCAGGAACTACTTCCAGGCGAGCAATCCGGTGAAACCGGACTATCGGCGGAATCAGTACGGCGGCATGTTCGGCGGCCCCATTGTGAAGGACCGGACGTTCTTCTTTGCCGATTATCAGGGTCAGCGACAGAGCATCGGCCGCACGGTGACCTCGAACGTGCCCACGCTCGCCGAACGTTCAGGTGTCTTCCGCCAGAACATCTACGATCCGGCGACGACGGTGGGAAATACGCGTCAGCAGTTTCAGAACAACACGATTCCGAGAAGCGCCATGGATCCGGTCGCGCTGTCGCTTCTCGAGCGCTACCCGCTCCCGACAAACACCGCCACCGCGAACAACTACAGCCGGACGGCCAACGAAATCGACAATCAGGATCAGGGCGATGTGCGCATCGATCACAAGTTTGCGACAGGCCGTGATCAGGCGTTCGGACGGTTGACGTACTTCCGTGGTCACGCCGAACCGGTGACAGCCTTTCCGGATGGGAGCGGGACCATCCTGGCCGGCAGCGTGGCCGTCGGTCCGCAGGATACGACGGCGTGGGCGTTTGCTTCGAACTATCAACGCACTTTCTCCCCCAACCTGCTGAACGAACTGCGCATCGGAGATACACGGCGATCCGTCCAGCGGAGCGCGGTGTCGTTGTCTGCGTCTGCGGGAGCCGCGCTCAACATTCCCGGCATCCCGTCGAATGCGCAATTTCCCAACACGATGCCGACCTTCGCACCGAACGGCTACCAGCAGCTCGGATCCCCGAACAACACAGCCTCGGACTTCAGCACCAGCGTCACACAGATCGCCGATTCGCTCACCTGGCTGAAAGGCCGCCACACCATGAAGATGGGGCTCGACTGGCGATGGGAGCGGCTCAACGTAGTCCAACCCCCATGGCCGACGGGATCGTTTGCCTTCAGCACCGTCGGCAGCGATCTACCCGGGGTCGCGAACACCGGCAACGCGTTTGCGAGTTTCCTGCTCGGACAGGTGCAGACCTTTGCCATCGACCTCCAGCAGACGGATATTCAGGAACGCGCGCACTTTCAGGAGTACTTCATCCAGGACGACTGGAAAGTGTCCGAGCGCCTCACCATCAATGCCGGGCTGCGATACACGCTCAATTTCCCGTCCACGGAGATCAACGGTCAAACCGCGGTATTCAATGTAGAGACGCGGCAACTCGACTATCCAGGTACGGAGCCGGTGCGGCCGCTCAAGAAGGACAACTTCGGCCCGCGCATTGGCGCCGTCTACCGCCTGACGGACAAGACCATCGTCAGCTCGGGGTACGGGAAGGTCTGGATCGAGATGGCGGGGATCACGACGCCTTTCACGACGCCGAACTTTCCGTTCCTGCAGGACGTGTCGCAGCGAACGCTCGACAACATCGCACCGGCGTTCGTGCTGGCGAAGGGACCGACCGTCACACCAGTCGGTCCGACGCCAACCGCCGGCCTCGGACAAGGCGTGTTCGCCGTTGACGGGACGCTCGGGTCGGGCTACGCGCAACAGTGGAACGTGTCGGTCCAGCGCGAGTTGACGGCGAACACGGCCATCGAAATCT
>CAWFFB010000028.1:0-49934 GCA_963814975.1 uncultured Acidobacteriota bacterium
TTTCTACTACATCCTGCCGGAGATCGTGCTCACGGCGGGCGCGCTGCTCGTGCTCGTCGCCGACGTGCTGCTGCCGCGGAGCAGTCGGGCGCTCGCGTGGGTCACGCTGGCGGTGCTCGGCGCGACGGCCGTGTCGCTGGTGCCGTTCGCCGACACCCACGTCGAGGTCGCGCAACGGCCTGCTCGCGGTCGATCAGTTCGCGCTCTTCTTCAAGGTCGTGTTCCTCGCTCGCCGCGGCGCTGACGGTGCTGATGTCGGTGCGCTATCTCGAGATCGAAGGCGCGAGCCCGGGCGAGTACTACTTCCTGATCCTGTGCGCGACGCTCGGCATGATGATCATGGCGGGCGGCATCGATCTCATCACGATCTTCATCGGCCTCGAGACGATGGCGGTGTCGTTCTACATCCTGGCCGGCTTCATCAAGCCGAACCAGCGATCGAACGAGGCGGCGGTGAAGTACTTCCTGCTCGGCGCCTTCTCGCTCGGCATCCTGCTCTACGGCATGTCGCTGATGTACGGGCTGTCCGGGCACCACGAACCTCCGCGCGATGGCGACGGCGCTTCGCCGGGCAGGAGCGCGATCCGCTGCTGGTGCTGGCCGTGATCCTGGTCGTCGCCGGCATCGGGCTTCAAGATCGCCGCGGTGCCGTTCCACATGTGGGCGCCCGACGTCTACGAGGGCGCGCCGACGCCGGTCACGGCGTTCCTGTCGGTCGGGTCGAAGGCGGCGTCGTTCGCGATGCTGCTGCGGATCTTCGTCGAGGGGCTGCCGTCGATGAGCGCCGACTGGCGGCTGCTGTTCGAGGTGCTCGCGATCGTGACGATGACGGTCGGCAACCTCGCGGCGCTGACGCAGTCGAACATCAAGCGCATGCTGGCGTATTCGTCGATCGCGCACGCCGGCTACCTGCTGATCGGGCGTCGTGGCCGGCACGCCGCGCGGCGTCTCGGCGATGCTGATCTACCTGCTCGATCTATTCGTTCATGCAGCTCGGCGCGTTCGCGGTCATCGTCATGATGCGGCGCGCAGGACGTCGTCGGCGACGAGCTGAAGGACTTCAGCGGCCTGTACTTCCGCAGCCCGTTCGCGGCGTTCGCGATGCTGCTGTTCATGCTGTCGCTCGGCGGCATTCCGCCGACGGCCGGGCTTCATGGGCAAGTTCTGGCTGTTCGGCGCGGCGATCGACGCCGGCTACGTCTGGCTGGCGGTGATCGGCGTGCTGAACAGCGCGATCTCGCTCTACTACTACGTCCGCATCGTGGTCTTCATGTATCTGAAGAAGGAGACGATCGGCTCGGAGCCGACGACGAGCCCGGCGCTGGCGTTGACGCTCGGCGGTCGCGGTCGCCGGCGACGCTGGTGCTCGGCGTCTACCCGCGCCGCTGTTCGAGCTCGCCGAGGCCTCGGCGCGGACGCTCGGCGGCGCGCGGCGCCGGCGGCGCAGCGATCCGCTGCAGCAGGCGCATCAGCGCGATCTTTACGGCGGATTTCGCGCCGTCAGCGGCTGGTGAAGTTTTTCACAAGGTACGGTATACTCCTGCAGTCAGCGATCGGGGACGTGCAGCGGTTGGCCGTCATGCCCGAGGACGACCGCGGCCAGTTCCTCGCAGCGTTCGCTGAAGGCGTCTGCAGGAAACGTCCGGCAGGGCGGGCCCGGCGGCGGCGGCCAGCTACACGCTGATCGGCGCCATCATGCTGCTCGGCGGCATCGGCTACGCGATCGACCAGTGGCGCGGCACGTCGCCCTGGTTTCTGCTTGGCGGGCTGCTGCTCGGCATCGTCGTCGGGTTCTACGAGCTGGCGAAGACCGTCTGGCGGCGCCGATGACGCCCGTCGGTGGATGGTCGGCCGAGCGTGGCCGTCGCTGGCTGGTCGCGACCGCTCTGCTCGACACGCGCGATCGGGTCGAGGTGCTGCTCGGCATGCTCGGTCCGCTGGCGATGGCGATCGGCACCTGGGTGCTGACGGAGCGGACGTACCGGCGCGATCCCCGAGCGCTGACCGGCGCTGATGATGGCGGCGTTCGCGGGTCAAGATGGTGTTCTTCGGCGCGTACGTGGTGGTCGATGCTGCGCGGTGCTGGCGGTGCGGCCCGATGCCGTTCGTGGCGAGCTTCACGGGCTACTTCATCGCGCTTGTATCTGATCGAGGCGCTGTACCTGCGGCGCCTGTTCGCCGGCAGGCCTGCGCGCACGCCGTAGTCGACGCTCGACGGCTTCAACGACGATGCTCCTCCAAGAGCACGCAGGAGCACGCCGCGCGGCCGGGCAGGCGCGGAGAAGTTCAACGCCGGCGAAGATGATCATCGAGCACGTCTCGAACAGCAGCACTCGATCATCCGCTGATTCACCTGCCGACGATCGCTCGGCATCGACTTCTCGGTGACCAAGCACGTGCTGATGCTGTGGCTGGTCGCGGCCACCGTGTTCGTCGTCGTGACCTGGACCGTCCGCCGCTACCTGAAGCAGGAGCGGCCTGATTCCGTCCGGGTTCATGAACGCGCTCGAGGCCGTCGGTCGAGTACGTCCGCGACTCGATCGTGCTGCCCAACGTCGGCCAGAAGTGGGTGAACACCTGGACGCCGCTGATCCTGACGTTCTTCGTCTTCATCCTGTGCGCGAACGCGATCGGCCTGATTCCCGATCTTCGAGGTGCTCGGCCTGCTCGATCACTGGGTGCTGCACACCGGCGAGGATTCGTTCGTCAAGCAGGTGATGCACGGCGGCACGACGGCGACGGCCAACTTCAACGTCACCGCGGCGCTGGCGACGATCACCTTCGGCGCGATCATCGTCGCCGGCACGAAGGCGCACGGCTTCGTCAAGCACTGGAAGAACCTGGTGCCGCACGGCCTGGCGCCGGTTCATCTACATCATCCTGATTCCGATCGAGATCATGGGGATGTTCGTCCGGCCGTTCGCGCTGACGATGCGACTTGCGGCCAACATGACGGGCGGCCACATCGCGATCCTGGCGATCCTGTCGTTCGTGTTCCTGTTCACGGAGATGTTCGGGCACGCGCATCGCCGGCATCGGCGTCGGCCTGGCGGTCTCGGTGCCGCTGGCGGTCGGCATCTCCGCGCTCGAGATCATCGTCGTCCTGGTCCAGGCGTACGTGTTCACGCTGCTGACGGCCGTGTTCATCGGCATGGCCATTCACGTTCATCACTGAGACAACTCATCCACACGAAAGGATACGGGAATGAGCAGAGCAGGCTTCTTCCGCAGAGCGATGGTCGTCGCGTTTCTCGCCTTCGCCCTTGCGTCGATCGTTTACAGCTCCGATCGTCTGCGCACAGGAGGCTGCAGGAGCGGCCGGGGCTGCGCCGGCGAGCGTCGTGCACCTGCTCGGCGCCGCATTGGGCCTCGGCATGATCGTGATCGGCGCCGGCCTGGGCATCGGCAAGCTGGCCGCCGCCGCCGCCGAGGGCATCGCCCGGCAGCCGAGCGCGGCCGCCAGATCACCGGCGCCGTCAACCTGCCGCTGTTCCTGCTCGAAGGCGTGGCGATTCTGGCCGAAGTGTTCGCGCTGCTGGTCCTGTTGCTGGCGAACCCGATCGGATGAACACGGCAGCGACCTTCGACGCGCTCAGACCAGCTGAGCGTCCGAAGGTGGAGCGCAGTGAGATAATCCGCTGGTCCAGCCCGATCCGGACTGTTCATCTGGACAATCCTCACGTTTCTGGTCCTGCTGACGCTGCTGGCGAAGTTCGCGTGGGGGCCGCTGCTGCAGGCGCTCGACAGCCGTCAGGAGCCGATCCGAAAGTCGCTGGACGACGCGCAGCAGGCCAAGCAGGAGCTGGAGCGGCTGCAGCAGGAATCGGCGCAGATCATCCGGCAGGCCCGCGTCGAGGCGGAGGCCGATCGATCGCGCAGAGCCGAGTCGGACGCCGAGCGGCTGCGGGAAGAGATGCGGCAGAAGGCGAGGGCCGAGGCCGACGGCATCGTCCGGAACGCGGAGCGCCAGATTCAGCTCGAGACCGCAGCGCGCGCTGCAGCAGATCCGCCACGAAGCGGTCGACCTGTCGGTGATGATCGCGTCGAAGATCATCCAGCGCAATCTCACCAAGGAAGACAACGAGAGGCTGATCGAGGAGGCGCTCAAGCAGGTCGAGACGCCGCGCCACTGAACGCCGCCGGCCCACCTGGTCGTCCGGCCTGTCCGCCCGTCTACCACTCCTACGTGCCTGCCTCTCCAGCCCTTCTGCCCTGCCTATTTGGATACTCCCAATCCTCTGACCCGGGCTCCCGGAGTTTTCACGCCCACGCGCACATCTGCAGTGCTCGGGGCCCCGGACGGAATCAGGTACTGGATCATCATCTCGGTCGCGAGCCGATCGGCGAGCCGGTCGAGCGCCACCGAGTACGATGCCGCGGAAAACACCGTGATGTACTGCCCGTGCGTCTGGTCCGACAGATCGCGGAGCAGGTCCTGGCCGGGGCGTCCGGAGTAGCCGCGTCCGCCGGGCGCCGTTTCCGGCGCTCGCCTGACGACCGCGCTGACGAACGCGCCGCTCTCGAAGATCGTCTGCGACAGACCGGGCGCGGCCGGCTGCGACGTATCGATCGGCCGCGCCGATACGACGACAATGGCGGAGAAGGGCGCGCCGGTTTCGCCGATCAGGCGGACCGCGTTCGAAACCGCTTCGATCGGCGCGAGCATCGCCGTGGGATTGATGGCCGCGTGTTCGAGCCTGGCGAGCGCGGCTGCGCGATCGTCCTCGAAGGAGGCAACGATGGCGGGCGGGTTGGCCAGCGTGCTGATGGCCACGGCGCGCGGGCCGAGCCGCGAGATGAACCGCACGACGGCGCTGCGGATCGCCTGCACATCGCTCGTGGCAGTGGCCCCCTCGTCCAGCAGGACGACGACGGGATAGTCGGCAATATAGACGGAAACGATCTCGCGCTCGCTCCCGTTTTCGGCGATCGCGAAGTCGTCCGGGCCAAGATCGACCAGCGGGCCGATCCTGCGCGTCGGTGACGGCGGCCAGCACGACGCGGCTGGCGGCCGTTTTCAGCTGCGTCTCGCTGGACGCGGCCAAGCGGGGCGGAAAGGCCTGCGGCGATGGCGATAACGGCAGCGATCACGGAAGCATCTTCATGTAGCCGGGCACTCGGTGGCGTGTACGAAAAAGGCACGATGACCACGAGCGGCTCGAGCGGCGAACAACGTCTCTGCCCATTTTTGCGCGAACTGCGCTTCGCACGGGACTAGGCGGCGAAACGCGAGCAGCGGACCGGCGCGGAGCGAACAGCTGGCGCGCCTTGACCCGCAGCGCGGCCGCCTCGCGACGGTTGCCGAAGGTCGTCCACAGCCGCGCCGCCATCGCGTACCCCTCCGGCGTGGGCGTCAGGCGCACGAGGTCGGCGACCATGTCGGCGGCTTCGCGTGTTCTGCCGGTGGTGTGGTAGAGCGTGGCGAGCGCAGACCGCGCTCGCATGTTCCGCGGGAAGCGTGTGAGCTCCAGCCACAACTGGTACTCGGCTTCCGCGTATCGCTCCAGTCGAAGGAACGTGTCGCCTGCGTGGAAGTGCAGGTCCGCGATCTGAGGCCCGTCGCCCGCCCGCTCGCTGTCGCTGGCGGCGCGTTCGAACAGCGGCAGCGCGTCGTTGTACCGGCCCTCGTCGTACAGCAGGCGTGCCTCGACGTAGAGCGGCAGCGGCAGGCCCGGCTGCCGCTCGACGAGCGAGCTCAGCCTCGCCTCGAGCTGCGTCCCTATCGCCCTGCGCCAGCGCAATTCTGGCGAGGAGCTCGTGGGCGGACGCGCTGGCGCGCGGATCGGAATCGGAGGCGACCCGCGCCGCCGAGCCCGCCAGTTCCCGGGCGTCATCCAGCCGTCGCAGCCGCAGCAGCATGGTCGAGGCACCGAGAGTAGCCCGAGGGATCCTTTGGTTCGAGCGCAATCACCTTCTTATGAGCGTCCAGGGCCTGCTCGTAACGTCCGGCGAGCGACGCCTCGGACGCGAGCTCGGCCCAGACGTCGATCATGCCGGGTTGCTCACGCAGGATTCCCTGAAGCAGCTCGATCGCCTGTGGCCAATGCCCGACCATCGCAGTGCTCGAGCGCAGCGCGGTAGGTTTCCAGGACGCCGCTCGTGTCCTTCGGGTCCGCACGGTCGGCGTTCGATCCCGCAGTCGCGGCAGTCACCCTGCCGACGTACCCGAGCGCGGCAAACCGCTCGTAATCCTCCGGCGCCACCTGGCCTGGCGCAGGAATCGTCGTCCCTGACGTGAGGCGATCCAGCGCTTCACCGAGCTTCAGCACAAGCTGCGTCTCACGGCCGGCGACGTTGCTGCGCTCGCCCGGATCCTGCTGCAGATCGTAGAGCTCTTCGCGCGGCGCCCGGACGTACCGGTATCGGCCGTCTGTCACCGACGTCAAATCGCTCCAGCCGAAACGATAGCGGCCGAACAGCGATTCGGAGTAGATCACGCGTTCTGGAAGGCGGCCCGTGCCGTCGAGCAGCGGCTTGAGCGATCGCCCGCGGAGGTTGCCGGGGACAGGCGCCTTCGCGAGGTCGAGAATCGTCGGCACGAGATCGACGTGCTGCACCGGATCGCTCACGCGACGTCCCGCGCCCTTCGCCGGCGGCCTGCTTGATGATGAGCGGCACGCGAAGCGGCCTCGTCGTACACGAACAGCCCGTGCTCCTGCTCGCCGTGATCGCCGAGCCCTTCGCCGTGATCGGAGACGAGGATGATCGTGGACTGATCGTAGAGCTGATGCGACTTCAGGTACCGCACGAGCCGGCCGACGATTTCGTCCGCGTAGGCGATCTCGCCGTCGTACGGCGCGAACTCGGCGAACCGCGGCGGGCGGCGTAGGGCGCGTGCGGCTCGTACAGATGCAGGAACAGAAAGGCGCGCGACGTGCCGATCGACTGCAGCCACTGCTCGGCGACCGTTTCCGAGTCGGACGCCGTCGCGCTGCAGCGGGCCGCTCGTCAGATTCGGCGAGCCGTCCGGCATCTCGTCGTCGAAAAATGCGAAACCCTGACCGATGCCGGTCTCCTTTGCGAAGCACAAAGGACGAGACGACGGCGCCGGTCGCGTAGCCGCGGTCGCTCAGCATCTCGGCGGCGAGCCGCTCGGCGTCCTTGACGACGAAGCCGGCGTTGTCGCGGACGCCGGTCTCGAACGGCAGCCGGCCGGACAGGAGCGACGCATGCGCCGGCAGCGTCTGCGGCGCAGTGCGAGAAGGCGCGCTCGAAGACGACGCCGTCGGCGGCGAGCGCATCGATGGCCGGCGTCTCGCACCTTGCGGTAGCCGTAGACGGGCAGGTGGTCGGCGCGGAGCGTGTCGATGGAGATGAGGATGATCGGGCCGTTGACCGGCGCCGATGCGCGCGCGTACCGCCAGCCGCCGACCGCGGCCAAGGCCGGTGCGACCGCGGCCAGCACCAGGATGAACGTGTAGCGGAAGGGGCGCGCCAACTAACTGTTCAGCTGATCAAGAGCGGCTTTGGCCAGGCCGCTTCGGGCGAGACCGGATCGACCGCGATCACTCGTCAATAGCTTCGTGGCGCCGGCGCTTGTCGCCCTTTTCAGCGCCAGCATCCGAGCCGATAGAGCGGCTTGCCCCACGACGGATCGGCGGCGCTGGCCTTCTCGTACCACTTCGCGGCCTCGTCGATCTGACCCGCTTGACGCTTTCACCTCGCCCAGGTTGTAGAACACGTCGCGGCCGGCAGCCGGACCTGTCCGCGGCCTTCTGCAGCGCTGCCTCCGCCGCCTTCAGGTCGCCCTGCTCGAGGTTCGTCAGGGCGATGCCGACCTTCGCCTTCTCGTTGTCCGGATCGACGTTCAGCAGGGCGTTGTAGGCGGCGATCGCGTCGTCGAAGTCCTTCTTGTTCCGGTACGCGGCGGCGATCTGCAGGTTGATGACGGTCAGCGCCGGCGTCCTCGTCAGGATCGCGCGGTAGGCCGCGATCGCCTCGTCCCACTTCTGCTGGTTGAACAGCGCATCGGCGGCGGCGAGATCGGCCTGCAGATCCTTCGCGGCGATGCCGGCCAGCGCCCCGGTGGCCGCCGGGCCGGTGCGGCGAAGCGCGAAGGTGACGGGGGTTGGGAGCGCCGATGCGAACGCGCCATCTGTCCGCCTCCGGTGCGAACCGGCGCCTGTGCGATGAACGCCACGGCCCGCGCGCAGACCGATGATGGTGAAGCGGCCCTTGTCGTCGGTCGTCGCGGTGAAGCTGCTGCCGAGTTCGGGTTCTCGGCGATCAGGTCGCGCCCTTGATTGGCTCGCCCTTGTCGTCCTTGACGATGCCGCCGACGCGCCGGCCTGGGCGCCGGCGGTGACCAGCGAGACCGCCGATGAAACGAGCGGCGATGGCGAGGCGCACGAAGGTAGTTACGCAGCTGCATGTTCACGCCTTCCCGAGACGCGCCGGAGCCTCATCCGCAGTATATCGCGAATCGACCAGCATAGCGCTCAATCAGCCTACAGCAGCCAGGTCGGCTGATAGAGGAGCACGTAGACGAGCACGCCCGTCACCGACACGTACAGCCAGATGGGAAGCGTCCAGCGCGCGATCGCGCGGTGCTGCGCGATACCGCGCTTGAGGCCGCGCGACAGGGTCACGATCGCCAGCGGCAGCACCGCCGCCGCCAGCGTGACGTGCGTGATCAGGATGGTGAAGTACAGCGGCCGCACGAAACCCTGCCGCGTGAACCGCACCGATCCGACCTGCGCGTGGTAGACGAGGTAGCAGACCAGGAACAGCGACGAGGTGGCGAACGCCGCGATCATGACCGCCGATGCGTGATCCGTCGCGCGCGGATGCAGGCGTAGCCGACGATCAGCAGAACGCCGGACAGGGCGTTGAGCGTGGCGTTGACGGCCGGCAGGTCGTGGACGGTCATTTGGATGGCTATCAGTTAACAGCTCAGTTAACAGCTAGTCAGCAATCGAGGCCAGGCGTACTTCACTCAGCCTCGATGAGTCCTTGACTGTGCACAACTGATCAGCTGATAACTGATAGCTCTGAAAGCTGATTAGTGATGATCCAATATCATCGCCATCCAGATGAGCGGCAGGTAGGTGATCGAGCCGAAGAACAGCGACCGCGCGGACGCGTCGGTTCGCGACCGCGCGAAGCGCGCGGCCAGCCACAGCAGCGCGACGCCGAGCACGAGCGCGGTCCAGAAGTACGCGGCGCCCGTCAGGCCGACGACCGTCGGCGCGAGGCTCACCGGCAGGAGCGCCGCGGCGTACAGCACCGCCTGCGGCCCGTCCGCCGGCCGTCGGGTTCGACGACCGGCAGCATCGGGAAACCCGGCGCTGCGCGTAGTCGTCGCGATACATCCACGCGATCGCCATGAAATGCGGAATCTGCCAGAGAAACACGATGGCGAACAGCGACCAGCCGCCGAGCGACAGACGTCCCGTGCGCCGCCGTCCAGCCGATGAGCGGCGGCAGCGCGCCGGGAACCGCGCCGACGAGCGTGGCGAGACGACGAGCGGCGCTTCATCGGCGTGTAGACGACAGGTAGATGACGAGCGTCGCGAGCGCGAGCAGCGCCGCGAGCGCGTTCGCCGACACGCTCAGGAGCACGAGACCGGCGGCTGCGAGCAGCGACGCCGAACGAGCGCGCGTCCGCCGGGGCGACACGCGGCCGTCGGGCAGCGGACGCAGTCGCGTCCGGCGCATCAGCGCGTCGGTGTCGCGCTCGTACACCTGATTCAGCACGGCGGCGCCGCCGGCGACGAGCGCGGTTCCGCACGGCGCTGCGCCATCGGAAGCAATCGGGCCGGTCTGGGCGCCGAGGTAGTACCCGGCCGCGCTCGTGGCGACGACGAGCGAGTTCAGCCGCGGCTTGGTGAGCGCGACGTAGTCGGCGAGCGACCTGCGACGACCGGCGTCCGACGCTCAGCGGCACCGGCGACGCGACCGTCGACGTGCGCTGCCGCCTTCATGCGCCGGCTCCGCCGCTGAGGTCCGCCTGAAGGCCGGACGGGGCCCGCATCCGATCGTAGCGTCCGGCTTCAGCCGGACCGTGTCGGTCGCGAACTTCGACCCGCCAGCTCCTCAGCGTGAGCACCAGCGACGTCGTCAGCACCAGCGCGCCGCAGACGACGTGGAAGCTGTTGATCCACACGTTCGCGGCGGCTCAGGACGGTGAGCGCGCCGAGCGTCACCTGCACGGCGACGAGCGCGACCAGGAACGTCGCCGGCCGCGATCAGCTCGCGCCGCTGGCGATGATGCGACCAGACGTGGCCGCCGTCGCCATGATCGCCAGCGCGACGACGAGCGCGCCGACCCGGTGCGCGAAGTGCACGGCGATCTCGGAGTCCCAGTGGTCGGGCACGAGGCCGCCGAACATCAGCGGAAAATCGGGAATCGCGAGGCCGGCGCCCGTATGCCGCATCGTCGCGCCGACGAGAATCTGCACGTAGATCAGCGACCGTCGTGGCCGTCGTCGGCACGCCGGAGCGCCGCGTCGTCCACTGCGCGTCGTGCCGCTGAGCCAGCCCGGCGAGCGTGAAGAGCGCGATCGCGACCGTCAGGCAGAAGAAGATCTCGGCGAGGCCCGCGTGCGCCGTCGAGATCGGCGTCCGGCAGGAAGAACAGGACCGTGAAGCCGCCGAGCACGCCCTGCACGATGACCGTGCCGAGCGCGACGACGCCGAGCCACCTCATCCAGCGGCGCGGCTCCGTCAGCCAGAGCCAGACGGCCAGGATGATCGTGAGGAAGCCGACCGTGCTGGCGATCAGGCGATGACCGTGCTCGTAGAAGATGCCGCCGACCCACATCGACGGCGGGAACGTGAACATGTTCCAGCCGTAGCTCGTCGGCCAGTCGGGCACGGCGAGACCCGAGTCGGTGCTCGTGACGAGGCTGCCCGCCAGCACGAGGAGGACGGTGCAGGCGGCGACGAACTTGGCGAACCGGTGAAGCATTCTTTCAGGGCAGGTGGGCTGGAAAGGGCGGATGGGCCGGGGCAGAGCGGTCGTTCTCCTGCCAGTCCTGCCTCGCCTGCCCTCCCCGCCTGTCTGGCTTAGTTCGGTTGCCGTCGCCGGCGCCTTGAAGCGTGAACGTGACTTCCTTGTTTCCTTCGCGCCGAGCGTCACGCTCTGGGTCTGCGGCGCCGAGCTTCTCGTGCCACGCTTCGATCGTGTAGGTGCCCGGCGGCAGCGACTTCAGCTCGAACTTGCCGTCCGTGCCGGTCATGGCGAAGTACGGGTGATCCAGCACGCCGACGTAGGCGTTCATCCAGCCGTGCACGTCGCACTTGAACGGCACCATCACTTCCTTCTTGGTGAAGGTGTGCGTCGTCTTCATGCCCTGGATCGGCTGGCCGGTGTTGAACTCCTGGTTGCCTTCGGCAGCGCGTGGATGTTGTGCAGCGTCGGATCGCTGTTGATGATCTCGAGCGGCTGGCCGACGCGCATGCCGAACACGTGCGGACGTGTAGCGGCAGTCCTTCTGATCGATCTTCGCGCGATTCGGTCGGCGTGTCGAAGACGTAGTTGCCGAGGCCGTCCTTCACGTAGACGAAGACGTTGCCGAGCGACTTGCCGTCGCTGCCGACGACGAAGGTTTCCTGCAACTGCGGACCCTTGTTCTCCTTCACGCAGACCGGATCGGCGTTCATCTTGATCGGCTCGTTCTTCGGCGCGCATGCCGTCGAGCGTCGACGGTGCCCTTCACGTCGCCGGCCGTCGCGGTGTCGACCTTCTGTCCCGCCGGCGGTGGCGGCCGGCGATGAGGGCTCTGCCGACGTGCTCGTGCTTCGCTGCCACCGCCGCACGCGACAACGGATGCCGCGAGCGCCAGACCGAGGGTGCACTGACCCAAACATTTCGTAGACGCATTGATCTCTCCTAGCAAAGAATGTGCGAAAAGACCGCACTCGAGGCGGACCTGCAATGATACCTTAGGCGAGCCTACCGCGCGACCGATCCGGCCGCCGCTTCGCTCAGCTTCCGCTCGACCCGGTCCTCAATCCAGTGCGGATCCCACCATTCGACCGGATTCACCGTCCGGCCGCTCGACGAGCATCGTGAAGTGCAGGTGATCGCCGCCGGCGAGCCCGGTCATCCCGCTGCGGCCGAGCGTCTGGCCTTGGTGACCGTGTCGCCGGCCTTCACGTCGAACGACGACAGGTGCCCGTAGAGCGACTGCCACGCCCATGCCGTGATCGATGATCACGCAGTTGCCGTAAATGCCCAGCCAGCCGGCGTGCAGCACCGTGCCGGCGTTGGCCGCGACGACCGGGACGCGGGCGGTCACCGCCAGGTCGAAGCCGAGGTGGACCTGCTGATCGACTTCCTTGCCCTTGTAGAGATACGTGCGGTGATCGGCGAAGCTCGCTTCGACCTGCGAGTTGCCGAGCTGCACGAACGGCCCCTGCCACAGCCGGGCGGCGAGGTCTCGGCGACAGCCCGCGATGCGGTCTGGCGTTCAGCCGGCGCAGCTCGCCGTTGATCTTCAGGAACGCCGGCAGCAGGTCTCGCCCGAGGCGCCGTGCACCTTCAGCTCGGGCGAGTGCTCCAGGATTTCCGGCACGACGCGCTCGATGAAACGGTCGTCGAGCTCGATGCGGCTCTGCTTGAACGGCTTCGGGAACACCTTGTCGACGAAGCGCGCCTTCGCCTCGTTGCCCGCCTCGTCGCGCGCGAAGACGCCGATCGGCGTCGTCAGATCCTGATCGTGCAGCAGCGCGAAGAACGCGACCTTGAGCGCGGATCGGCGCCGGCGACGCCGGCGCCGGCGCCGGGATATCCCGGGTATTCGACGTCGCCGACCCGCACGCCCGAGACGACGTCCGGCGGCGTCGCCGGTAGACGACCATCTCCGATCCGCCGTGATTGACGTAGTGATGCGTCGACACCACCGCGATGCGCGGCGGCTCGAGGCCGACCTGGATGTCCTTGCGGCGCGTGCTGGCGAGCGTGCGCAGGTTGAGGAACGAGGGGCGGGTCGCGGACGACGACGATGCGGGCGGCGCCGGCTGCAGGTCGGGCAGCTCTGCTTGCCGAACGGACCGCGTCATGCGCAGCTGGTCGGCGTCGATCTGCGTGATCGATCGCCGCTCGGGCGCGTCGAGCGAGAACAGCGGCGTCGTCCGGCCGTCTCTGCTCGAGCGAGACGGTGAGGCCGTGAAGCGCGCGTCGGGCGCACCGGCCGTGACCTCGAGCGTCCCGCCTGACCGACCACGCGATCGGGCTTGTCGATCGTGATCGCGGGCGGCGCGCTGCGGCCCGCGACGACGTAAACCGCGCCCGCCGGCACCGCCGCGATACGACGAGCGCGACAAGCCAGCGAAACATGGACTCCATGATACAAGTTTGATACAATTTGCGAGTTCCTATCGGCGCGTGGCGGTATCGTCTAGGGGTCAGGACACGTGGTTCTCAGCCACGGGACCGGGGTTCGAATCCCCGTACCGCTACCAAGTTAGTTGTAAGGTCGGCACTCCCAGCAAACAACCGCCCAACGGCGTCCTCACCCTCAAACCGATACGTTCGGCCCTCTGCGTGAACTTGAGCGAGTTCGACACGAGCAACGTCCCGTAGCGTGCACACCCCGCGAGGTCGAACGCCTGCTCACACCGTTTCAACGTCTCGCCCTGTATGGGCCCCCGAAGCACTGGACGAAAACAGGCGGATGCCACGACTATAGGACCGCACACGCCGAGCGCGCGTGCGTCGAATCGGTTGATGCGGGCCTATCCGGGGTTGATTCGACGCGTGAACGCGGCGGATCGGAGTGGTCAATCGACCTGTCGTTCTAGGGGTAGAGCGGTTACAACAGTCTGACAAGGGTAAATCGATCAAAAGGGGACGCTTATGAGAATACGCGCGTGTATGGTCTTTCTCGCGGTGTGTGTGAGTGCGTGCGACGGGAAGCAGGGCGATGGATTGGTGGCGATCGCACCAACGAGCGTGGCGGCGACAACTCCGACGTCGGGACCAGCAGCGGATCCGGTCGTCTCGGGACCGACGAACCCGCCAGCGGTAACGGTAACAGGTCCGTTCGGGTGTGCGGAGCGGCGAGATTTGCCCGAGGTCCTTGAGTGGAATGTGGCGAACATGCCAGCCGGCGCGCGGTTGGTAAGGGGATATCACTGGGACGATACCGTCAACTGTGAAGCGACCGAACAACAGCAGCGCACAGAGAACGGGCACCTGCGATGGAACGGGATCGATCTGGTCGAATTCGACACGAGCGCCGTGAAATGCTACGGGCGCATTCAAGCGGATTTCCATTTCCTGTTAGATGGGAAGATTCTCGACCTCGTGGTCAACGGCGAGCTGCGTCAGCGCGTGACGCTGGTGATCAAGAACAGCGACGGTCCTAAGTGTCAGAAGTCTGTCGATCCGCCGGTGGAAGAACCTGTCGTTCCTGTTCCTCTGGTCGATCCGCGGGTTTGAAGAACCGGTCGTTCCTGTTCCTCTGGTCATTCCGCCGGTCATTCCGCCTGCGACGCCTCCGACCGATCGGGGAAATCCGCCCGAGGTCTGCGACAAAACAACAGCGTGGGAGTCGCATCGATCCAATCAGACCTTGATCACGCGTCCGATCCGCGCGGTGGCGACGGTGCACAACGGGAGCATCTCCTCGACGTGGACGTTGACCCTCTGGGCGGACGGCGTGGCCGTGGATGTCGATTCACACGTGCTCGGATGTGCGAATCAGAATCTACGCGTGGAATTCGATTGGCGCACGATTCCGGCCACGCAGTGGTGGACCACCCTTTCACACAACGGCGTCGTGGTGGATACGACGTAGACGATCGTAAGTGAGTTGGCCTTGGGCGTTGGGCCGTTGGGTGAGGTGCACGGGCCCGCACAAGATGGCGCAGAGATCAATTGTGGCGCACGGTGGTTCTGTCTGGATTGTGGACCGAATTGACTAATTCGGTCCATCTACCTTCGCTGCATCGGAGTGTGTGGAGACAAGGGAGGCGCATGAGCGTTTTGGTCCCGAGTTCTTGTACACGTTGCCGGGTTGCTCCTCGCCAGTGTCATCTTGCGCGGCGCTCAGGGCGGCGCGTATTCAGAGATTCGCCCGGTCGATGAGGCCAGTCAGCAGGCCGACTTCTTCACCTTTCGAGCGCACCTCCAAGGGGCGATCGCTCGCCATGACGCGGTCGCCGTCCTGTCGGTTGTCAATGTCAACATTCGCAATACATTCGGCGGTGATAACGGGCGGGAGGCCTTTGAGCGCCGGTGGCGTCCCGAGCGTCCCGACACTGAGCTTTGGGAGAAGCTGGGGAGCGTGCTGGCCCTGGGAGGAACGTTCGAGACGAATGGAACGTTCGTCGCGCCGTACACGTTCAGTCGCTGGCCGGGGAAGTTCGACGCGTTCGATCACGTCGCGATTATTGGCTCCCGGGTGAGAGTTCACGCCGCGCCATTGCAGGATAGCGGCACGTTGGGCTTTCTGAGTTTTGCGGTCGTACCCAGTCCCACGCGAGGCGCGCCCACCGGCGGCGGACCAAGCACGTCAGTGGACCGCGGTGCGGTTGCTCGACAGCCGGATTGGTTATGTAGCCTCGCAGTACGTTCGCAGCCCGATCGACTATCGTGCGATCTTCGCACGCGTGGGTGATGAGTGGCAGTTGGCCGCGTTCATCGCCGGCGACTGAACCGTCAGCTATCTAACATCGCCTGCACAGACGGCGGCGCGTGTCTCTCTTGGCCAGCGCGCCGTGGCCTTGGCCGTCCCAACCGGAGGAAACACTGCTGGTGATCACCCAGATCCGCTTCGACGACGGGGCTGCCTACGAGCGATACATGGGGAGGTGGAGCCAGCTTGCAGGTGAACCTTTTCTCGGTGGACCGAGCGTCCGTTCAAAGCTCGCAACGATGGCATCCGAGGACCTCGAGCGTCTCGAGTCGCGGATGCGCGCGCGCCTGCCGGCAGACAACACTGGCCGTATCACCGATAGTGGACGGGCGAGTAAAGGGGCGCGTGTCAATACTGACTCAATGATCAGTCTCTGTGTGACATTGGGACGCCCAGCCACCGTCTGTGCGAACCTGGATCTGAACGGAGCGATTGTCAGAAGGTCGCGATCGGATTGACAGCCGAACCGGTCGCGCCTCGAATCGGCAGCGGCGCAAAGGTCACCAGAAACTCCCACCGCTTCGAGTTGGCGGCTTTTACCGCCACCGCTTCGGGGTCGCTGTTATCGATCAGGTGGATGCCCAGGGCAACCATCGCAAAATCGTGAACGGCGCCGGGGATTTCAGACGGGCTCATGGCGATCGGCTGGTCCATCGACAACAGCGCGGGATCGCGCTGTTTCAACCACGGAATGACCGATGCGTGGAGACCGGCGGCCTTGCCATTCCGGCCGCGGGCATAAGGGCCAAACTTTGCCCGATACGGCCACACGCCCGTTCGGATGAAAAGCGCGTCTCCAGGCTGCACCTTGACGCCCGCCATCTTCTCGGCCGCTTCGAGGTCCTCGATATAGATCGGCGTGCCGGGTTCGAGATACGGGAGCCCCTTGACCCGCGGGAGATCGAGAAGGACGCCCCGGGTGAACACGCCGTTCTTGACGTTGTAGATCGAATTCTTGGGGTGGCCCTGTTTCATGACCATCGTTTCGTCCGGCTTGTAGCCGTTGTACCCGGCCCCGCCGAAATCGAAATGGTGCGCGAGCGAATCGAGGTGCGTGTGTGCGACGCCGTGGTGAGCCACGGAAATTCGATCCGATCCCGGCGTGAGCATGACGACGTCGTAGGGATTGGCGTTGTCGACCGCCTTGACGGTGTTCGCGTCCACGGCGAGCGACAACGAAACGCCTTCCTTCACCAGGGCGGCAGCCTGCTTCCGTTTCGCCGGAGTAATCAGGTTCAGGGTGCCGAGTTCATCGTCTTTGCCCCATCGGCCCCAATTCGACGGCAGAGAGGTCTGCTGCCCCGCCTTCCAGCGCTCATAGTCTGCTTTCGTCACGGTCTGGTGCGACGCTAATTGCGGATCCTTCTGCAGCGCGGGCGTGCCTGGCGCGACCGCCGCCACGATCATCATCGCAACGATCCCACCTGTAAGCCTTCTCATCGTCAATCCCTCCTTCGATGTCCGCCGGCGAGCTCTCGCGACAGCGCTTTGCAAGGTCTGCAAGCACACAAATCAGATCAGTCGTTCCAGCTCTTCGAGATCGTCGGCGGTGCGTTTGGTGCGTCTGAGGAGGCCTTTGATACGTCGCTCGAGGCCGCGAATGTAGTTTGCGTCGGTTGTGAACTGGGCGACTTCCAAAAGCGCGAGGGCGCCGTTCGGCACCGCCGCAATCAACGTCAGCCCGCCAGTCGGAATCGCCAACATGGCGGCCGTCAAGGCACCCGCCGAACTCAGCCCCATTTTTGCGACGAGCACCTGCAGCTTGGCCTTTTCGCTCTCGACTTCAGATCGGAGCGTGTCCAGTTCGGCGTGGTCTTCGTGTAAGGCGGCTTTGAGTGTGGACGCAAGCGCGATGCGCTGATCGTGGCTGAGGTGATCGAACCGCGACACCGCTGTCGTTACCTGTTTGAGAGAACCTTCACGCCCGCGTTGGGTCCTGGACGAGGGGGACCTTCACGCCAGCCTCGGGTCCGAGGACAACGGCATTTCCGGTGTTTCGATCGTGAGACGTGCGTTCTTCGATCGCCGCAGCGGCGCGCAGGCCGCGTTCGATGTGCCCCTCGATCGCCGCGATGTCCCGGCGCATCGACCAATACGCGGCGAAGCGACCCGACACGATGCCGAAGCTCGTGCCGAGGAAGATCAAGAGGTGTGTGAGGCGGTCTGAACCGCTCCCCTTTTTCATGGTCTGCTTCCACATTACACCCCGTCATCACATTCGTAAAGGGTCACGTCCTGGGTGCCGTCTAGGCCGCTTGCAAGGTCTGCAATGTCGGCAACGTGGACGTTTCCCAGCACCTGAGCTCAGTTGGATAGAGCGTCTGGCTACGAACCAGAGGCCGGCAGGTTCGAAGCCTGCCGTTCTAATGCACTGGTGTTCCTCGGGAAAAGAGCGCTTACACATGCAACAGGTGCTCTATGGGGAGAGCGCCAGGTGCTTGAGCAGGCGCTGAGACCCCGTGCGTGTGAAGCACGCGTCGGCCGCCAGCCGCGCGCACCCTATCCGCAGTGCATTCTAAGAAATATTCGTCGTCGCTGGGACGTCTGGGAGTAAAGTGCTGCGATCTCTCCGCCAAGGCAAGAGCAAGATCTGGGCTGGTCGTAGAAGAGCCGAGAAGAACTGCGAATCGTCAGCCTTACTGTGAAGCCGTCCCATCACGTTCCTGAAGCCGATAACCTGTCGGCGCTGCCGCGCCTGCCGCGCGACGAGGACGGGCCGGTGTTTGCCGAGCCGTGGCAGGCGCAAGCGTTCGCGCTCGCAGTCAAGCTGTCGGAACAGGGACATTTCACCTGGAGAGAATGGACGGCCGCGTTGACGTCCGAACTGAACGCTGCCGATACGCGCGGCGAGCCGGATCTTGACGGTTCGCATTACTTTCACCATTGGCTCGACGCCCTGGAACGCATCGTGATCGACAAAGGCCTTGCGAACACGCATTCGCTGGCGGCTCGAAAGGATGCGTGGGAGGACGCATACCGGCACACCCCTCACGGCAATGCCGTTGAACTGGGCTCGCTGTCATACCGGCAGCTTGTGGTTCGGGCAGACGGACGTGCGGTCGAGGTCCTGCAGCGCAGGGCGCACGTGTCCTACTGTTTTACCGGGTGTTGTTGCGGACGCACCGACCGCGGCTATGCACCCGTTCCCGCCGACACGTTCAAGGACGAGTGGTTGCGCCGCAAGCTCCGAAAGCTCGTGCACCTGACGAAAGCCGCGTGCCTCGGACCGTGTGCCCTGGCGAACGTCGCGAGTCTCGTGTTCGACGGACGCTCGATTTGGTTCCACTCGGTGAACACGCCCTGGCACGTGCACCTGATTTTCGATTACGTCGAGATGATGATCAGCGCGGATCGCTTTCTTCCCCCGCCACCGGGGCTGGCCAGCTACGCTTTCAATTTCTACGACTGGGATACCCGGGAGGCTTCCTCATGCGGCCGCTCCAACTCCTGACATAGGCGAACCCCTGTCAGGGTTTGGTCTTCAGTTTGGCGTCGTTCTCCTTGATGAACGCGCGGAGATCATCCACGGACGCCAACACGCGGGCCCACTGCTCTTTGTAGAGAGTCACCGGGAAGCGCCCCAGGCCATACACCGACACCGCACCCTTTTCGCTCACCTTGAAACTGATCCCGCCTGCCCGCTGGTTCTTCAACCGCTCGTTTTCTGCTCTGAGCCGTTCCACTTCGTCTTTCAAGTCCTCGCTCATTGTCGCTCCTTCACAGTACAGTGCTGATTGCCTGACTCCCGGCTCGGGAAACGACTTCGACAGGACGGTCAGAGCATCAGATCAACCGGAAGCGGGAAACGTCATGAGTTTAGCCGAATGGGCCGTTGAACGAGTCACGGCTCCGGAGCCGGCGCTGTTCCTTGGTTGAGAGATTCTACGCCGCAGGGCGGATTCTCAGAACGTAGAACGTCAGAACGCAGAACGCCCTATTGACGATAGACTTGATCAACCTAGCAGGAGCCGAAGATGAACCTGAGTCGTCGTGACGTCCTGGGATCGGGCCTCACGTTGCTGGCGGGTCGCGCAGCAACCACCGCGGCGTACCCGCAAGAGGTGAACACCTACGGCGCCGCGCCCACCGGATTGGGGATCACCAGCGCGCTGGCCCGCTTTCTGTCGGGCATCCGCTATGAGGACCTGTCGCCTGCGGCGGTTCACGAAGCGAAGCGCGCGGTGCTCGACTGGATCGGGTGTGCCCTCGCCGGCAGCACCCACCCGACCGTCACCGTGTTGCTCGCGACGCTCGAGGAGTTAGGCTCCGTGCCGGTTGCCACCGTATTGGGGCGGCGCGGACGCAAGCTCAGCCTGCTGGATGCTCCGTTAGCGAACGGCCAGATGGGGCACGTGCTCGACTTCGACGACACCCACCTCGGGGGGGTGATCCTTCATACCAGTACCGCCACCCTTCCAGCGTTGCTTGCGCTCGGCGAGCGGCGCAAGTCGTCCGGCCGCGAACTCATCGTGGCTCTGGTGGCGGCCTTCGAAGGGGGCATTCGAGTGGGACAGGCCGCCACGAGTCACCACCTCGGCGGCTGGCATTTGACCGGGACCCTGGGAACCGTGGCCGCCGCCTCCGGATCCGCACGGCTCATCGGGCTGGACGAAAAGCAGACCACGTTTGCGCTTGGTATCGCATGTACCCAAGCCGCCGGGATGCAGCAGAACCGCGGCAGCGACTGCAAGTCTCTGCATGCCGGCAAATCTGCATACCATGGGGTCCTGGCGTCGATGCTGGCGTCCAAGGGCTTCAACAGCTCGCCGGAGATTCTCGAAGGAAGCCTGGGTTTCACCAAGATCTTCAGCGCGACGCAGCAGAACAACACGATCACCGCGGGCCTGGGCCGGACATGGATGATCACCGGAAATGGCTACAAACCGCACGCGTGCGGCGTTGTGTTGCACCCGCTCATTGACGCGATGATTGACGTCTCACGAAAGGTCCGTCAGCCGGCTTCCGAAGTCGAGCGCGTGGAAGCGCTGGTCCATCCCGACGTGATCCGAATCACGGGCATAGACACGCCGAGTTCCGGCTTGATGTCGAAGTTCAGCGCCAACCATGCCGCGGCAGTCGCGTTTATCGATCAGGCCGCCGGGGTCACTCAGTTCACCAACGAACGCGCCGGAGATGCATCGGTGCAGGCGCTACGAAGGTTGATTCAGGTGAAGCCCGACCCCTCGTTCCGTCTGGACCAATCTGCGGCGACGGTGCGCACCAGGTCCGGCGCTACCCACGAGGCGCAGATCGCGCACGCCACCGGGACTGTGAGCAATCCGATGTCGGATCAGGCGCTCACGGACAAGTTTCTGGGGAACGCCGCGCCTGCGATTGGTGCCGACCAGGCTCGCGGCGTCGTCGACACCATATTGAGGTTGGAAGCCCTTGGTGATGTCGGCGAACTGCTTCGGGCCTGCGTGTGACACGTCGACAGTCAACCGAGTCCCGCCGCGTTGTCTGCTTCCTGCGTTCCTCGGCCGCGTCCCGGTGGTGTGAGGCGACGGAAACACGACGAGCGAAATAGCAGACCGACCATCACGTCGCGGAGCCGAGCAGTCGCTCCAGATTCTGGGGATTGAAGAACGCCTCCCGCTCTATCATCCCGGAGCGCACCATCGCTAATAGCGTGGCTTGCGCCGGAGCCCCCCTGACCGCCTCGCGAATTCGCAACACCTCGGCAGGCAGCGGCTCGAAGCGTGCCGCGCTCAGGTTCTGCTGATACTCAACGGCGGAGGCTTCGTTGCGCTGGCGCTCGTAGTCGGCCAGGGCATCGTGCAACAGCCGCCGTCCGCCTAAACCGTCTCCGATCGCACCGGCCAGAAGCTCGGCGTCACGCAGGGCATCGGAGATCCCGAGCGCCATGTACGGATCCTTGTGACATCCTGCGTCACCGACGAGAGCCCAGCCAGGACCGTATGGCTTGCGATAGAAGTTAGGCAAGTCCGACGCGCCGTAGAAGCGCTCCTCCTGCCGCGCGGTTCGAATCCGCTCGGAGAAATCGGGCGCGAGTTCGAGCGCGCTCATGAAATGACTCTTGATGTCTGGCCGGACCCGGTGAAGCTCGTCGATCGGAGAGCCCACGAATACGGCGAACAGACCCTCGCTGGTCTTGAAGGAGAAAATCACCCGGCGTTCCTTGGTGCGCTGATACAGTTCGAACGGGCAGCTCTCGACACCGCTCCAATAGGAGAAGTAGTAACAGAGCAGGGTCGGTGTCGCCTCGTAGACCTCGGCCTTGACCGCGCTGGCGAGGCGTGAATTGCGGCCGTCGGCCCCGACAGTGATCGCGGCTGTTTCCTGAACCAACTCACCGCCCGCCGATCGTCCGCGAATGCCGGCCAGCCGTTCGCCGTCGAACACGAATTCTTCGACGTTGAAGCCCTCGCGCAGTTCAGCGCCGGAGTCGACCGCCGCGTCAACGAGAAGCTTGTCGAGGAGACTGCGGCGCGGTCCATATCCCCACGCGACTCCATCCAGAGCAAGATTCCGCGAGACGAGGGGAAAGTCGCCCAGATCCACCAGTTGTTCCGCGATCGGCGGAGACACGGCCGCAATCCCGTCAAGGAGATTCCATGCCTGGAGCCGCCTCGGGCCGTGACGGTGAATGAAATGGCCGTGCGGGATGTCGCTCGGAAATGTCGCCCGGTCGACGAGGAGAACCTTCGCGCCACTCAGAGCGAGCAGCCTGGCCAGCGTCGAGCCGGCACAGCGTCCGCCGACGATGATCACGTCGTACATCGGTGTCTCCCTTGCAAGTTGCTGAAAAGCCAAGCAACCTGAAGTTCTCTCGTCAGGCGGCGTTCTTCAGCAGCCTGCTGGAGCGCGTAGCTTACACATTCGGATGCGGCATACGGAATGGCTCACCCTCGCGGCTGCGGGAAGGGCCGGGAACGGTCGCGAACGACGGTCGGGCGCCTGCGTTACAGGATGGGCGCACCTTGTTGGCGACTCATCTCATAAGGCGCTAATATTTCTTGGTCATGGACGAGCCTGCCTGCCAAGACTGCGCGACTAGTTGTACAACGCCGAGCGCGTCCAGAGTCGGTGGTTTCACATCCGCCCCCTCGCCGTGCCACGCGAGGACAGGCGATCGCGGGAGAGGTGCGACGGATGACCGGCAAGATTGAACGCATTGTCGAGGCACAGGGCCTGGGCTTCATCGCTGGCGACGATGGACAGGACTACGTTTTTCACAGGAGCGCACTGCCTCCAAGCGAGCCGTTCGATCAGCTCCTCCAGGGTGCGGCGGTGACGTTCGACGGCATCCACCACCCGAAAGGGCTGCGCGCCGAAGTGGTTCGGCTCGTGAGTTCAGAGGCGTGAGCAGAAGGGCCGGCACGACCTCTGCCAGCCGGCCGTAGGATGAGGACCGCCAGGCACCGACGTGCAAATCTGCCCACCCTGCGTGCACATTCCTTTTCAAGTTGAACCGAGCTGGCAAGCAGACGATCGCTGGACCCGGTCGCTGAGCGGTGGGATGCCGGAGGTCATTGCGATTTGGGCGTTTGTGACGGAGGGAGCAGGAGGGCATTCTGAGGGAAGAATGTCAGCAGCCGAGACAGACGTACGGCGATTTCAAACTACATTGGCCGCCAAGTATGTCCCGATGCCTCAAGTGCCAGTCCACAGCCACTCAAAAAACACAGGCTCTGGGCAGTGTCATCCAGTGGTTCACCTGCGGCAACTGCCGACACGCGTGGTGCCGCGTCGATGGCGAACGGGCGGACTCATCGCCACGACAGTCCTCACCTGGAAGGGGCAATTCCCCCGCCAACTGACCGCGCTTGTCGCAAGGTTGTCATGATCCGCCGTCAGGCGGACCCGACACGACATGCGCGCTCTGTGAAACGCGCGGTGCTTACCCTCGGCCCGGCCCCAACCACAAGCTGCTCATCATTGGGGGACACAATGTTGGTATGCTCCCGCATGGTCCGCATACCGCGATCACAACTTCATCACGGGGAAGCGCTCGATGCCTGCCGGAGTTGATCATCCACTGTCCTCACGGAGCGTCGCAACGGCCGCGTCCGTACCTTTGTGGATTGACGGGCGCCGGGTAGGTTCGCGGAGCACGAAGAGCGGCAATGTCACCAACCCCGCGACAGGCGAGGTGACGCGGACCGTGCCCTTCGCCAGCGGGGAGGACATCGACCTGGCTGTGCGGGCGGCCGCCGGTGCGTTCCCGGCGTGGCGCTCGACGCCGCCTCTTCGCCGGGCTCGCATCCTGACGCGGTTTCGCGAGCTCATGGAGCAGCATCAAGCCGAGCTCGCCAGCATCGTTACCGATGAGCACGGGAAAGTCCTCCTCGACGCGATGGGCTCCGTGCAGCGGGGCATCGAGGTGATCGAGTTCGCCGCCGGAGCCCCTCACCTGCTCAAAGGCGAGCACGCC
Organism: uncultured Acidobacteriota bacterium; assembly: GCA_963814975.1. Lineage (GTDB taxonomy): Bacteria > Acidobacteriota > Vicinamibacteria > Vicinamibacterales > CAVVIG01 > CAVUXJ01. The sequence continues at coordinate 23,980 of CAWFFB010000028.1, forward strand.
GGGTCCGTCGGCCGCGGAGTGGATGCGCATTCACGCCTGCAGCCCCTCGGGGTATGCGCCGGGATCACGCCGTTCAATTTCCCGGTGATGGTCCCGCTCTGGATGTTCCCGATCGCACTCGCGTGCGGGAACACCTTCGTGCTGAAACCATCGGAAAAAGATCCGTCTGCAAGCATCCGGATGGCCGAATTGCTCAAAGAGGCGGGACTGCCGGACGGCGTCTTCAACGTGGTGCACGGCGACAAGATCGCCGTCGACGCCCTGCTCCGGCACCCCGACATCAGGGCGATCTCGTTCGTCGGTTCCACCCCGGTCGCGAAATATGTCTATGCGACGGCAGCCGCTCACGGAAAACGGGTCCAGGCGCTCGGCGGAGCGAAAAACCACGCGGTGGTCCTGCCGGACGCGGACCTCGAATTCGCTGCCAGCGCCTTGATTGGCGCCGGCTACGGATCCGCGGGCGAACGGTGCATGGCGATCTCGGCAATCGTCGCGGTGGGAAGCGCCGGCGACGCCATCGTCGCGAAGCTTGCCGGGAAGGCGAGAGCGCTGAAGGTCGGTCCGGGTACGTCGGAAGGGATGGACATGGGCCCGCTCGTGACCGGCGCCCACCGCGACAAGGTGCGGAGCTACATCGACGCCGGCGTCCAGGCGGGCGCAACCCTCGTAGTCGACGGGCGGGACGTGCGGGTGCCCGACCACGAACGCGGATTCTTCCTCGGGCCGTCCCTCTTCGATCACGTGACCCCGGAGATGGCTATCTACAAGGACGAGATCTTCGGGCCAGTCCTTGTCGTCCTGCGCGTGGAGTCATTGAGGGAGGCTATCGATCTCGTCAACCGCAACCCCTACGGCAACGGCACGGCAATCTTTACCGCTTCGGGCGGCTCCGCAAGACATTTCGAGGATGAGGTTGAGGTCGGTATGGTGGGTATCAACGTGCCGATTCCAGTGCCGATGGCCTTCTTCTCGTTCGGCGGCTGGAAGGAATCGCTCTTCGGCGATCTCCACGTGCACGGGCTCGAGGGGATTTACTTCAACACGCGGACCAAGGCGGTGACGACGCGCTGGCCGAATGAAGACGCCGCCTCTCCGGGGTTCATGCTGCCGACCCTTGGCTAGACTTCGACCCCGGCCGATCTGACGAGCTATGCAGCCCGTGCCGTGGCGCGACGGTCGAAGCTGCCGGTGTAATCATGGACGGTTCTCGCACGCATCATGACCGAGAACATAATCCCGAGGATCGCGCGGGTCCCGGCGGCGCCCAGAGCAACAGACAACGCGAACAGCGAGACGATAATCAGCAGGTCCATTGCGGACTAAATCCTTTAGTTCTTGAGGGCAGCAGCGCCGCCGCGGTTTACCATCACTCACCCCAGAAGACCCGTCAGACCCTCTCGACCGCGGCCGGTCTGGCCGCTCGCATCTCGAGAGTGCAAGACAGGAGCCGTACCGGAGGCTGGCGTCTAACTCCCGGGCTTCCGATCAGGGCAGTTGGATGTGTCGCGCCCTATCAACTGTTGGCAGCGCCGGGGCGACTGAAGCGATCAGGCACGACCTCTTCGAGGGGCACGGGGACGGTCGTGGTGGCTGGGTGTGATAACGGTCCGATAGATCTATGATAGACCCGCTGGAGGGTGTCGGGCATCGATGGGTTTCTTCGCGGCCACGAGAACACCAGGCCGGTATCGGATGGGATGGCCGCCCGGGCTTTGAGAAGCGACGACCCCTGATAAGGAGAAAGCACATGCGCACACGGTTTTGTCTGCTCTCGCTCTCCGTGTTGGCCTCGGTGTCATTTGCCGCCGATGCGTCGGCGATCCAGGCGACGCGGGACATCAAGATCATCTCGAGTGCCGGTGCGCGTTCGCTGGCGGACGCCTGTAGCGCGTGGGCCGGGCAGAACAAGCAGGTCGTGGCGATGGCGATTCTGGATTGGGGCGGCAACCTGATCGAGTCCCATGCCATGGAAGGCGCACCGATGAATGCCATCGACACGGCGCTCCTGAAAGCGAAATCGGCCTTGCGGTGGCGGCGTCCAACCTCGGAGACCAACCGGATAGTCCGGAGCGGCGAAAACCTGGCGCCGACTTTCATGAACGATTTCCCGCAACCGGGGGCTCTCCCCATCATCGTCAATGGCCAGGTCATCGGCGCGATGGGCGTCTCCGGCGCCGACGGCGAGAAATGCGCCCAGGCGGCGATCGACGCCGTGTTCAAGGGGCAAGCGACCGCCTCAACGAAGTAGCCAGAAGCGGGTTGATCGTCCCGGGCCCGAGAACGTCTGTCTCGTCTGGAGGCCGGGATAGTCCTGAACGTCCATCGCGGTTCAATGTCGGCGAGTCCAGGATGAGAAGAGCTCTTCTGCGGATTCTGGCGGCATGCATCGGCGTCGTGTGGCCGTTGGGGCCGCGCCCGGCTTCGCCCCACGAGCTGATCAGCACGACCGTGTTGTTCGATCGCGAAATCGTGCGCATCTTGAACAAGAAATGCGTCGGTTGCCACAGCGAGAACAGCCTGGCATTCCCGTTGACCACCTACGAAGAAACGCGGCCCTGGGCCCGCGCCATCGAAGAGGAAGCGCTGCGCCGGCACATGCCACCTTGGCGCGCCGTTCCGGGCTACGGACAATTCGCAAACGACAACGGCCTCACCCTTCGTGAATTCGCGTTCATCGTGTCGTGGGTCGAGGGCAATGGCCCGAGGAGCGCGGGACAGACCGTCCTGCTGAACGTGACCGACACGCCCAAGACTCCCGGCGTTGTCGCGCTCAAGCCCGACTTCGAGCGCTGGCAGCTCGGTGAGCCTGATCTGACACAGCAGCTCGCCACCAGCACAATCGCTGCCGGCCAACCGGACGAAATCAGGCGCGTCGTCGTCGACCTGGGGCTGGCGTCCGACCGATGGGTTCGAGCGCTCGAGTTCAAACCCGGCGACCGGCGCGTCGTCCGCGCTGCGTTCTTCTCCTTGCAGGAAACCGGACAGTGGCTTGGAAGCTGGACGCCCTGGTACGGCGTGACGAAGTTGCCGGCGGGAGCCGCTTACCGCGTGCCCGCCGGTTCGCATGTCGCCGTGGAACTTCATTACCGGGGCGCCGGCGAACCCGTCGATGATCGTGGGACACTCGGCCTCTACTTCGCGGATTCGCCTCCCGCCAATCGCCTCTCGGATCTCGTGCTGCAGGCAACCGGCGATATTCCAGCGAACACGACGGGGCAGAAATTCCGCGCCGCCACGACGCTCGCCGCTGCTATGAACGCGGTCGCGATTCGCTCCGATTTGTTTCCGGGCGCCAATGCGTTGGAGGTGGCGGCGAGAACGCCCGATGGGGGAACGAAGATGCTCTTGTATCTGAAGGATCCCCTGCCGGACTGGCCGACGCCCTACATCTTCAGGGAACCAGTCGCGCTGCCGAAAGGTACCGAGATCGCCGTGACGAGCTACTATGCGAATCCCGACGGCAAACCTCGACCGGGGGGTGTGAAACTGACGATCGCCAGGATCGAGAACGAACGTCCGGGCGCGCGCGGGCGCTCTACCGGGGAAAAAGCTCCTGGCGGAAAAGCTACTGGCGGGAAAGCTCCCCCACGTCAATCACGTTGAACGTGTACGTAAACGTGGAGATCTTGTCGTGGCGCCGGAACTGCGTCCACGCGCGATAACGCCCCGGTTTCGGCATCAGCCCTTCGAACGCGACGTCTGGTCCGCCGCGCACCTCCTCTACATTCGCCCCGGGGGGGACGTTCTCAATCGGGTGCGAGTGCACATATTCGATCATGTCCTCGCTCATGATCAGTGTGTGCCCGAAGGCGCCAAGGTAGGTCTGCAGATCTCTGATCGGCGCTCCTGTCGCGGCGTTGGTCAGGTGAAACCTCAGGTGGCCGTAGACGCCTGCCACGAACCTGCTGGGGTCATAGGTTACCTCGGCGGTGATGTCGTCGATCGTCTTGGTCAGCTCGCGATCTGGCTCGAGGCGAGCACTGGACGCCACCAGGTCGCCGGTGTACCCCGCGGTGACGATCGGCCGTGCGATGAACTGCGATGAGCCGCCGGCCGGAAGGAAGTCCGACAGCACCTTGTAATACCCCGGCTTGGGCAGTGTGACGTCGACCGCCCACGTTCCGTCCGGCCGCTGTTCCGGATGGATATGGAAAAATTGCGTCATGTCCTGGCTGATCACGAACACGTGATATGGCCGATCGTGGACGAGCTCGAATTTCTTGATCGGCTCGCCGGTGCCTGGATGAGACACCTTGAACAACAGCGTGGCCTTCGCCCCCGCCTTGACGACCCGAGGCACGGTCTGGAACTCCAGCTCGTAGTCGCGCATGTCGAACGGCGTGGCGAGCACAAGGTTCATCGAACAACGGGGGCAGGTACCCGGCTTGTCCGACGTCAGGTCCGGATGCATCGGACACATATAGGCGGTTTCGTCGTCCGGTGTCGGCGCCGGTGGTGCTTGCCGGGCTGCTTGTGGGGGGCCACCTGATGAGGCGGGCGTCTTGATTTGGGAGGCTTGGGTCCCCGCCGCTCGCCACGTTGCCGAGGGGATCACCGCCAGAATCAGCGTCAGGATCAGCGCGATCAGGCTGGCTCTCACGATCATCATTTAATCACAGACCGCCCGGGGGCGGTGCTATGCTGTGCTGAGCCTCAGGGGGTTCGAATGCCTCAGATCTTTGGCAGGAGGGGTGACATGAACGCCTTATGGAAGTTCCCGGGTTTTGCTGCTGTCGGTCTGTTCCTTGCCGCACTGCTTGCCGTCCCAGCGACCGCGATTGCCCAAACGCCATCCGCGCGGGGGCCGGTAACATTCGCCAAGGACGTGGCGCCGATCCTTCAACGGTCCTGCCAGGTCTGTCATCGGCCGGGCTCGATCGCCCCGATGTCGCTGCTCACCTATCAGGAGGTGCGACCCTGGGCGAGGGCGATCAAGCAGCGCACGGGACTCCGGGAAATGCCGCCCTGGCACATCGACCGAAACGTGGGCATCTCGAAATTCAAGGACGATCGCTCGTTGTCCGACGAGGAGATCGCGACGATTGCCACCTGGGTTGACGCCGGCGCGCCTCTCGGGAATCCGGCCGACATGCCGCCTCCCCGGAAGTTCGAGGATGTGGACAAGTGGCACATCGGGACGCCCGACCTCGTTGTGACGCTGCCGAAAGATCAGATCGTCCCGGCCGCGGGCCCCGACAAGTGGCTGGACATTCTCGTGGATACGGGTCTGACGGAAGACCGATGGCTCAAGGCTGTCGAAACGAAACCGAGCAAGGGCTTCAAGGTCGTGCACCACTCGGTGCAGACGATGACGGAACCCGACGGGTCCATCGACGATTCCGACAACCCCCGTGGGGCCTTCCTCAACGAATATGCGCTCGGGAAGAACGGCGACATCTTCCCCGATGGCGCGGCTCGTCTCATGAAGGCGGGCTCGAAGATCAATTTCAATCTTCATCTCCATTCGATCGGCGAGGAGATGGGCGCCAACGTCGAGGTTGGTCTCAAGTTCTATCCCAAAGGCTATGTCCCGAAGTACATCGAGAACTCGGAAGGCGTCGGGCGAAACCAGGATCTCGATATTCCGGCCAACACCGACAACACGCGGTCCGAGGGATACTTCACCCTGACCAGGCCGGCCCGCATCCTGTCGTTCCAGCCTCATATGCACAATCGTGGAAAATCGATGTGCGTTGAGGCTATCTATCCCCCCACCGGCACTCCGGCCACCGGGAACACGCAGCAGCAGAACAGAGTCGAGACGCTCAGCTGTGTGGACAAGTATCAGTTCGCGTGGCACGTCAACTATCACTACGAAGACGACGTGCAGCCACTACTGCCTGCCGGGACCGTCCTGCACGTGATCGGAATCCACAACAACACGGCCGCCAACAAGTTCAACCCCGATCCGGACAACCTGGTCACCTACGGTGCACGGACGATCGACGACATGAGCTTCGCGTGGATGAGTTGGTACTACCTCTCCGACGCAGAGTACAAACAGCAGGTCGAGGCGCGGCAGGCGGCCAAGTCCAAGAACACGAGCAACTGACCGTAGAGGCGCCCGGCGGTTCACACGTTTGCCGTGAGGCACTCTGCGAGGTTTCCTGCACAGCAGAGTGCCTCAACAATCCGGTTCTCGCGCGCAGCCATCCCTGGCAGACAGGGCAAGACCATCATGAGCATCCATTCCCGACATACGAAGTGGGCATTGGCCGTGGCTCTGATCATCGCCGCCGCGACGAGCGCAGACGCCCAGGTGCGGTACGCGCGGGGTCAGAACGTCGCTCCGGCCTTCGAAGGCTGGGAGCGTAACCCGGACGGGACGATCAACATGGTGTTCGGCTATCTGAATCGGAATTACGAGGAGGAGGTCGATATTCCAATCGGCCCGAACAACCGGGTCGACCTCGGTGGAGACGATCGCGGTCAGCCGACGCATTTCTACCCCAGACGACAGCGGTTCGTGTTCAAAGTCACCGTTCCTGCGGACTGGGACAAGAACCGTAAGGTGCAGTGGACGCTCACCTCACGCGGACGCACCGACGTGGCGAAGGGATGGCTCCAGCCCGAATGGGAGCTGAACCCCGGCGTGTACTCGGAGAACAACGGCGGCGGCGTGCTCGACGAAGGCAACCGGCCTCCGTCCATCACCGGCAGCACCACCGAGACGTTCACGATAGGCAGCCCCGCAACCTTGACGGTTTCGGCGACCGACGATGGCCTTCCGAAACCGGTTCAGCGGCCAGCCGCGGTCGCCGCGGCCGCGCCGGCGACCTCTGGCCCCGCTCCCGCGAATGTCGACGTCAACCAGAGGAGGCGCCGCGCGGAAGGGCTGCGGATCAGGTGGATCCAGTACAGAGGTCCAGGCAAAGTGACTTTCGATCCCGACAGTGTCCCCGCCGCGTACGGCAAGCCGATGGAGCTGACGACGAAGTTGAGTTTCAGCGCGCCCGGAACATATCTTCTGCGGGCGATCGCCGGCGACGGCCAGCTCGAGTCGATACGTGAGGTCACCGTAACGGTGAACGCCGCCGGATCGGCTCAGAGCCGCTGACCCCTCGCGGCCGCCGTCGCGCCGTCCGATGTTCCGCGAGCATTCTCGTCGCGCATGTCGATGCTGTGTTCGGGCCCTCGCCTGAAGAGTCTGTGGAAAAATCCCTCCTGTAGCACCCTGCACTACTATCTATTCCTTGATGGGCCCTACGGCGGGCACCAGGGACAAGGGCGCGCCCGCGCCACGGTCGTGACAGACGGTCCTGCAACACCCATGACAGTGCAGATGCCGGGCGAGTAGTATCCACCAGAGGAAAACGTGGCAACCGGTTGGAGGACCAGGAATGACAGCTAACGAAAAGCCGCGGTGCAAGGCACTTCTGATTGTTGGCGCTGGTGTCATGGGACAGGGCATCGCCCGGCTGTTCGCAAAAGCAGGGATCAGCGTAACGCTCGTGGATCCACGCGATGTCGATTTTTCGCATCCGGGCGTGACTCTGTTCCGGCAGCTCCCTCCGGACGCCGCGCCCGAGTTGGTGATCGAAGCGGTCTTCGAGGATCTTGCGGCCAAACAGTCGGTGTACGCCGATATCGAACGGCTCTACGGTGGCCGGCCCGTGCTGGCGACGAACACGTCAGGCCTGCCTCTGAATGAACTGGCCGTGGGCCTCCAGTATCCTCACCGTTTCCTCGCCATGCACTTTTTCATGCCCGCCGATCTGTTCCCGATGATTGAGGTGGTTCGCGCGGACCGCACGGAAGACGCGGCGGTCGATCTCGCGGTGTCCGCTATTGAGCAGGCAGGCCGCGAGCCGATCCTGCTGCAGCGAGCCGTGAACGGATATCTGATCAATCGACTGCAGCACTCGATCCTGCACGAGGCCTATCACATGATCGAGGATGGCATCGTCACGGCGGAAATGGTCGACAAGGTGGCGAAGCGACTGCTCGGACCTCGCATGTGCATCACCGGGTTGCTCGAACAGAAAGATCTGGCTGGGCTCGTGATGCACGCCCAGGCGCAACGGTCGATCGTGCCGTCGTTGTCCCACACGGGCGTTCCATCTCCCTTCTTGCAGAACATGGTCGCTCGCGGCGACATCGGTATTCGCAGCGGAAGAGGCTTCTATGACTGGACGGGACGAGACACCACGAAGCTACAGGGCCGCGCCAACGAACGGCTGCAGCGTCTGCTCGCCTTCCTGGCCGCAGACGGTAGCGACTGAGCGTCCGTGTCGGGGCGCCGAAGATCGTTTGCATTCGGCCCCCGATGGATCCCGCCTCGCGGCGTTGCTCGTCGGTCACATGCTTCCGGCAGGCTCCCTCCTCGCGTCCTGCGGGGCCGGCGCCTGGGCGTCCTCGGTGCGGCAACGAACTTCGGAGAGGCGACATTCGCCTCAGCGAGGCTCGGGACGGGTGGGGGCGCGAGATGAGCCGAGGAAACGGCCTCGACAAGGGTCTGACGAACTACGGGGATCCGGAATTTTCCAGCTACTTGCGCCGGTCCTTCGCCAAGTCGATGGGCTACTCGGGCGAAATGCTCGAGCGCCCGATCATCGGCATCGCCACCTCCGCCAGCGGGTTCAACAACTGCCATCGCCTGACTCCGGAGCTGGTCGATGCCGTGAAGCGCGGGGTGCTGGCCTCGGGCGGCCTGCCCTTCGACTTCCCGACGATCTCGCTCGGTGAGGTTTTCCTGAGCCCCACGAGCCTTGTCTTCCGCAATTTGATGTCGATGGACGTCGAGGAAATGATCCGGGCCCAACCGATGAGTTCGGTTGTGCTGATCGGCGGCTGCGACAAGACCGGCCCCGCCCAGGTGATGGGGGCTGTATCGGCAGCGATTCCCGCCATTCAGCTCGTGGTGGGGCCGATGATGACAGGGCGGTATCGAGGCGAACGGCTGGGCGCGTGTACGGATTGCCGCCGCTTCTGGGCGCGCCACCGCTCAGGCGAAGTGACCAAACCGGAGATCATGGAGGTCGAGGACAACCTCGCGGTCACAGCGGGCACTTGTGCCGTGATGGGTACGGCGAGCACGATGGCGTGCCTGTCGGAAGCGCTCGGCATCAGCCTGCCGGGAAGCGCCGCTGTCCCCGCGGTGCATGCAGACCGCCTTCGGATCGCGGAAGCCTCGGGGGTCCAGGCCGTTCGGCTGGCGGCGTCGGGCCTCACGCTCAATCAGATCGTGACGCGTGAATCGATCGAGAACGCGCTCAGGGTACTGCTGGCCATCGGTGGATCCACCAATGCCGTCATCCACCTCGCGGCGATCGCTGGTCGCGTCGGTTTGTCCGTCGACCTGCAGCATCTGAACCGGCTGAGCGAGTCCACCCCGATCCTCGTGAACCTCAAGCCGACGGGCCAGCACTACATGGAAGACTTCCATGCGGCCGGCGGTGTCGGCGCAGTGCTGCGGGAGCTGAAGCCTCTCTTGCATTTGACGTGTCGTTCGGTGACCGGGGAGACGCTCGAGGAACGCTTGAACCGTCGCGCCGGTTTTGTCGATCGTTCGGTGATCCGTTCGATAGAGGAGCCGTTTCAGCGTACTGGCGGACTGCTGGCCCTGTTCGGCAACCTGGCCCCCAACGGGTCGATCATCAAGTGCGCGGCGGCTGATGAGCGTCTCTTCGAGCATGTCGGACGAGCGGTCGTCTTCAAGGGTCTCGACGATCTCGCGGCCCGCATCGACGATCCCGATCTCGATGTTCATCCCGACGATGCGCTCGTGCTGCAGAATGCCGGGCCGATCGGCGCCGGGATGCCCGAAGCGGGATACCTGCCCATTCCCGCCAAGCTGGCACGGGCGGGTGTGAAGGACATGCTCCGGATCTCCGACGCGCGCATGAGCGGTACGGCGTTCGGCACCGTCATCCTCCACGTCTCACCGGAATGCGTGATCGGCGGACCGCTCGGACTGGTGCGATCGGGGGACAGGATTCGAGTCAGCGTGAAGGAACGACGCCTGGATGTGCTGGTGTCCGAGCCTGACCTGGAGCGGCGCCGCTCGGAGGTCCCGGGCAGGCCCGCACCGCCCGCGCGGGGCTACGCCAGGCTTTACGCGGAGTCGGTTCTCGGAGCGGAGCTCGGATGCGATTTCGGTTTCCTGCGTCAGTCCCCACGAGAAGGCGTGTAAAAGCGGGCGGCGTTTCAATGCCGCTGCACTTCGACCGGCGCGCCTCCCGGAATGAACACAGCGGGCCGGCTTCCCCAGCCGGCCTTGAGGGCGACGTACACCGCCGCTCCCAGAGTAGCCATGATCGCCATTCCCACCAGCCCGGTAAGCCAGATGCCCCGGTATTCCGTCAGCGCATTGCCAGGCTGTGTGTTCAGCGAAATGCCGACGTAGCCGCTGGCAGCCAGCACGGTCGCGCCGGAAAACTGGCCGAGTGTGTTTGCGAATGACGAGACCGATGCGGTCCGCTGCGATCCGTAGGTTTCGGAGATCGCGGCAGGAACGAGGGCGAACAGGTTGACCGACATGCCCAGCAGCACCGTCACGGCCGCAAGGGGCCAGAAGGCGGTGACACCCGTTGCGAGAAACAGCAGCAGGGTGATCGCCAGCGCCAGCCATCCCATCAGCACCACCGTGCGCGAGATGCCCCGCCTCGCGAGGATGTCCGTCAGCTTGCCCGCGAGCGGACACCCCACCGCGCGCCCCAGCACCGAGTACGCGACCAGCGCAAAGAGCCCGCCGTAGACCACCGCCTGATTCAGCGACATGCCGTATTCGGCGATGTTCACATCCGCCACGTACACGGCGATCCAGGTCTGGGTGCCGCGGATACCCACGACGAACCCGGAGTAGAGGAACGCATAGCACCACAACTGCGGATCCCGCAGGAGCGCCCAGTCGAACGGCCTCCTCGTCGTCGCTTGTTGCCCGGCGGGAGCGGACTTGAGAAACACGACGCACAGGATCGCGATGACGCCGATCGCGCCCGCGATCATGTTGGTGCCCTGGCGCCACCCCGACGCAAAGTAGACGGCCAGGACCGGCAGCAGGAAATAGGCTGCGGCCTCGCCGAGCGTGCCGCCCACGCCGCCCAGGGTCCCTTGACTGAAGCTGCGTTCCCGCTCGGGGAACCATCGCGCGATTGCCCCGGTCAGCGGAACATAGACGGCCGCGGCTGCCACGCCGCTGGCGATGCGCCAGAAGATGAGCGATCCCTCGGTCTGACCCGTTGCAAACCCGACCATGGTGAGGGCCGTGAGCGCGATGCCCAGCGCGACGACCAACCGGTTGCCGAACCGGTCGGACGCGATGCCCCAGGGCATCTGGAACACGGCGTATGAATAGAAGAACATCGACGCGAGCAGGCCGATCGCTCCGCGGTCGAGGTTGAGATCGTTCGCAACGAATCGCTGAATGCCGGCGAAATTCAGCCGCGAAAACTGACTGGTGCCGTACGCCAGGATGCCGAAGGCAAGAATGACCCAGCGATAGGGGAGGACGGTCTGGTCCGGAGCGTCAGATCTGTTGGGCATATGAGCCGCCGTGATCCGCTGTGGGTTGAACTGTTTACTTTGAACGGATGGTGTCGGCTCGACGATGCTCGTGGATTCCGGTTCTGCCGGCGTCTTTCTCGCGCTGGCCACCTTCCAGAATGCGCTCCACGTCGCGCTCGCCCTCGGAACGAGCGTCCTCCCAGAATTCATAACCTGCCGTCTTGTTGCGGTTGATGGCGAACGCGATTTTCCAGGGTTTTGCAAACACCTTCGGATCCTCGATGGTCGCTTCGTAATCGATCCTGTCGGGACCGGCCATCGTCCAGCGTTCGACCACATGCAAAGCGTCGCTGTGGAAGGTCCCATGAGAGTCGAACCAGGTGTCCTCGTTGAAATTCGTCACGTCGACGACCAGCGTCTTGCCCTCCCAGCGGCCCCGCGAGTCCCCCATCCACAGCTTGATGTCCTTTCCGGGGTGCGGACGCCCGTCCATCGGGATCACGCGATAGGCGTGGTTTGACTCGTAGAGAATCGTCACGTATCCGGCGGCTTCACGGATCTGCAGTCCACCCGGCACGAAATTGATGCGAGGCACACCGTCCGGCGCCGACCGCGCATGGGGGTCGATGTGCTCGATTTTCGTCGGCGTGAACGTGTCCACCAGCAGCTGCTTTCTTCTGGCTGCCGCGGCCGGCTGATAAGGAATTCTCCCGTCGGCGGGATCGACGATGATAGTCGGGCCGCCTCTACGGCGCCGCTCCTGCCCACGATGATTTCGGAGGTTGGATCTTGTCCATCCTCGATGCTATGCACCGCTCCCATTGGCGCGGCATTGAGCCACAGTCCTTGCAGATCCGGCTGTCCGCCCGGCGAGAGGGGCACGGTCGCGCGCCCTGACGGGGCGGCCGGCCCTCCCCTTGTCGCGCCCGACTGGGCCTGGGCAGCAACGCCGACCGACAGAAGACCGGCAAGCGCTCCCGTCGTACCGATTGACGCCATGATCTGCTTCATCATTGGAACCTCTTTACCAAGGCCCTACGCGAGGCCGCTGGATTATACGCCCGCGGGTAGTCAGCCGCTCGCGCAAACAGCAGTTCCCTGACCCTCGGCTGCCGGGTCGCGCAAGGGGTCGTGAAGCGTACGTACCCCAGTCACGAACCGGTGGAATCCGCTGTGATACCACCTAGCCTCGCGAACTTTTCTTGCTGACAGTCTGATGTCATGGCTCTGGCAGCGCAAATACGAAAAGCGTATTGCCTGTGCTCGTCGTACTCAGCTCAGGGGTCAGACCCTCGAGGATTCTGGCCCCCTGGGTCACCCCGCCCGCCCCGACGGCGAGGTATTGGCGACCTCCCACACTGTAGGTCATCGGCCGCGCGGCAACGGGTCCGTTCAGGATGGTCTCCCAGACCACGGCGCCGGTCTCGGCATTCAGCGCTCTGAAACGTCGAACGACGTCGCCGGAAAAGATCAGGTTGCCGCCTGTCGCCAGGACCGACCCGTAAAACGGCGCCCGCTGCTGGTAGGTCCACAGCGTCTTTCCGGTTGATACGGAAACAGCCTGAAGTCGCCCGACTGGAGCAGTGGCGGGATTCGCACCGGGAACGTGGCGGACCTTGGTGTTGAGACCATACCCGTCGGAGGGTGCGGCTTTCTCGACCGACATCGCGATATCCATGCAGGTGTTGTTCATCGGCATGTACATCGCGCCGGTGTTCGGGCTGAACGCCCCGGACGGCTGGTCCTTGCCGCCCAGGAGGTACGGGCAGGCGAAGACGGGATGATCGACCGACTGCGGGGTCGAGTCCTCGTTGATGATCGGACGCCCCGTCCGTACGTCGACCCCCGTCATGATGTTCTGGTAGATCGTGGGCCTCGCCCACAGGAACTCACCCGTCCTGGCATCGAGCGTCCAGATGATCCCGGTCTTGCCGGGGATCCCGGTGATGACCTTTCTGGTCTCTCCCGGCCGAATGCTCGGGTTGATCCAAGGCACCTCGTCCGGACTCGGGGCCACCTGCGTCTGAACGATCATTCTCTCGAAGACGTGATCGAGGTCCCAGTTGTCCCGGGGCAGGTGCTGGAAGTACCAGACCATCTTGCCGGTGTCCGGATTGATCGCGAGGGTGGAGTTCGTGTAGAGCAGGTCGGCTTTTCCCGCGCCGCGCAGCTTTTCTGGCAGGGGAGCGGTCACGCCCGTTCCCCAGAAGACGAGATTCAGTTCGGGATCGTAGCTGCCGGGCATCCACGCTGACGAGTGGCGGCGGGCTTCGATCGGCAGTCCTCCCCAGGTGTCGCCTCCGGGCTCGCCCGGTCTTGCCGCCGTGTATACGCGCCAGAGCTCCTCTCCGTGCCTGGTATCGTGCGCGGTGATGAAACACCCGCCGGGAAGCGGGCTTTGCGGATTGCAGCGTGAGCCGTTGATCAGCTTGCCCTTGACGACGATCGGTCCCGTCGTCTGAGCGACCTGATCCTTGTAGTTCGCTCGCTGGGTCTCCCATAGAACCTTCCCGGACTTTGCCTCGAGGGCGATCTGGAAGGCGTCGTTCGTCGCAAGAAAGATCTTGTCGTCGTAGATCGACACGTTGCGGTATCTGAACTGCGTGCCGGTCAGAGTTTCCGATGTTTGGAGGCAACTTGCGTTTGTATTCCCAGAGCAGATCGCCGTTCGTGGCGTCGAGCGCTTGAACGATGTCTTCCGAGTTGACGAGAAACATGATCCCGTCATAGACCAGCGGTTCGACTTCTTGCGGCCCCGGCTGCATGGCTCGCGACCACGCCAGGCGCAGCTGGCCGACGTTCCCCGCGGTTATCTGATTCAGCGAGCTGTAACCCCAAAGGTTGTAGCCGTTGCGATACGTGATCCAGTTTTCAGGCTTTGGCCGAACCAGCATGTCGTCCGTCACCGGTACGAAGTTCTTCAGCTTCTCTGGTACCACGGCCGGGATGGGGGAGGGCACGAAGCGCTGCGCCGTCGCCCCGACGCTCATCACAAGAAGCGCGGCGCCCACGCTCCAGAGCAAATGTGGATGGTTGGTCGCATGTCGCTTGCTCATGGTGCGTTCCTCTCTGATCGGGCTCAAGAATCTTCAATCTACGACTGGGCGATCGTCAATCCATCGATAAATCGTCGATCGTCAAATCGTCGATCGTCGATTGTCCGGTTACGACCATGCTCGCTCACTATTTGGCGCCTCGATGCTTCGTTTCATGGCAGGTGAGTCTGCGGTCAAATCCGTGGTGCCCGCCGGGTGCTTCAAGACCTGCAGCACATAGGCGATCACGTCGAGATAGGCGCCCTCGGAAAGCCTCGTCTGGTCGGGCGGCATGTTCTCAACCGCATACCGAAAGAGCTCTCCCAAGCGGTCGGCCGCTCCATTTCTCGTAGAAGAACGGACCAGCGAGAGCGGGCGCTGCGAACTCGTTTGCCCCACCGCGCAGCGACGCTCCGTGGCACGTGCTGCAACTCTGCTCGTACACCGCCTTCCCCCGTTCCGCCTGGCTGGCGCTGTACGATCCGGTGGCGACGGGGACGCCCTGCGCGACGCGCACGTTCGTTGATCTGGTACCGCCATCGCCTTGACGGGCGAGCGGCGGCAGACCACGGAACAGGCCGGTCGCCACGACGCTAACGCGAACGGAGGGAATGAAGCCAGCACCCAAGGCGAGGCAGAGCAGGAAGAAAGCCGGAGCGAGATTCATGAATTCAGACTACCTGTCGATGCTTTCCCGCTCGATCCCACCGCCGGTATCGCCTCCGGTGGCTATATCCATGGTTCGCGGATCCTTGCCTTTGCCCTGCTTGAAGAGTCTCTCCACCGCGCGCGTGTTCGCGAGCATGCCGACCATCCCGTAATTGCCCTCGTGGCAGGTCGACTCATAGACCTGGTTCGCCTTGTCTGACTGCTTCTTCCAGGGAACCATGAATGTCCAGGGACGCGTCCACGTCGTCGGATCGTCGGCAGTCACCGTGTACTCCAGCCGGTCCTCGCTTACCCGTCGGAAGCGCTCGATCAAATGCAGGTTCTCTCGAGACCCCTGGAAGTCCCGCGTGTGACGAAAATTCGTGATGTCGACAACCAGGGTGTCGCCCTCCCACCGCCCGCGCGCGTCCCCGTTCCAGAAGCGGACGGACGCCGGCGCGTGCTTGCTGCCGGTCACCGGGACGACGCGGGCGAACCCCTGGCCCTGTCCGGAGTCGTGATAGACGCCGACCTGTCCCGGAGACTGCACGATTTGATACACCGCTCCGAGATTCGGAAGTATGCCGGCGAGACAGCGTTCGGCCAACGACCGGTCTTCAGGTCCATCGGCGCGGTTCATACGCTCCACGTTGTAGACAGGGGGAGGCTGGGCGTGGGCTGGCGAGGGCGGTCCCGGCCTGCCACCCGACGTTCCCTGAAGAAGCGCCTGCAGGTATTTCGTGACCGCGTCGACCTGTTTTCTCGCTCCCGGAGTGAGCGGGGGAATCCGGCCGTCAGGCGGATCGACTATCAAGGAGGTGCGGCCATCGGACAGCTCGGTCCCCCGTTGAACAAAGATCTGGTTGTAGGCGCCCGCCACGTCCTTCTCGGTTCCGCGGGACGAGCGATCTTCGCGGCCCGGACGGGCCAGTACTTCCGCCGCAACGGCCGCCGCCTCCTCGGGGGTGAGGACCGCTTTGTTCGCGAATCTCGCCGGACGCTGCAGCGGCGTCAACGTTTCGCCGCTCCAAGTACCTTGCAAGTCCGGTTCGCCCCAGGGTGTTCGCAATTCCTGCCCACGAGCCGCTGCCGGCTGCGGCGACTGAGCGTGTGGGGCAACGGCAAGACCTCCGAGCGCGAGCCCACCGATCAAACTGACAAGGCGAGAGGCCATCGAACTCCTCCGCGTCGGTATCATCCGGTACGAGCGGCCGCGTGGCGAGGGCCTTGACGCGGCGTCCCATCGGACGGCGTCAAGGCTTCGGCAGCAGTGCTGCCTCGAGCGCGTCCATGATACATCCGAACTCACGCCCGCAGCTTGACATCGCGCCTCCGGTTTCGTAAGAGTGCGGCGTCGATCGGGCGCTCGAACCGCGGGCCGCCCCGGTTGGCGCATATCCATCCCGTTCGCGGGTTTCGAAGGGAGCTTCTCGTGCGAAATCGTCAGCGCGAGGCGATGGTCGCGACCGTTACCGCTCTCCTCGTCGGCGGCCTTGCCCTGACGATGAGGCGAACCCCCAGTCAAACTGAAGGCGTCCAGGGACCGCAGGTACCGCGGAGGTCGGACGGGAAGCCCGACTTCAGCGGAATCTGGCAAGCGAACAACGGCGCGCATTGGGATCTCGCCACTCATACCGCGCGCCCGATGGTGGCCCAGCCCGGCGTGTACGAGGATGTGCCGGTCCTCGCCGCGCCGGTCGTGGCGCTCGGCGCAATCGGCTGGGTGCCCCCTGACTTCGGCGTGATCGACGGCGACGAGATCCCGTACCAGCCGTGGGCGGCGAAGAGGAAGCAGGAGAACCTCGACCACTGGTTGGACCGCGATCCGGAGATCCGGTGTTACCTGCCGGGGGTTCCGCGAGCGATCTACATGCCGTACAAGTTTCAGATCATTCAGGGCACGAACAAGATTCTGATGATCTTCGAGTTCGCCGGCGCGCAGCGCACGATTCATCTGGACGAGGTGGACCCCTATCCGGCCGACGCGTTCATGGGACATTCAGTCGCGCGTTGGGAGGGCGACACGCTCGTCGTCGACGTGTCGCGTTTCACGGCCCAGACGTGGTTCGACAGGGCGGGAAACTTTCACAGCGACGCCCTGCATGTGGTCGAACGGTACACGCCGATCAGCCGCGACGCGTTCAGCTACGAAGCGACGATCGAGGATCCGAAGGTGTTCACCCGCCCCTGGAAGATCAGCATGCCGATCTACCGTCGTCTGGAACCGAATGCCCGGCTGATGGAATTCAGATGTCAGGAGATGGCGGAAGAGACCGCGCTGGGGCATCTGCGTAAGCAGCCATTGGTCAGGCGGTGGGAAGGCAACACCATGAGGATTGACATCACGCGAAAGGTCCCGCGCGGGATGAGGCGGTGTACCGAGCGTCACGTGGACGGCAATCCCCCGACGCCGTGACAGGTGTCCCAGCCCTTGGTATGACGGTTGCCTACGACATTCCCCAGTCCCACAGTTGCACGCCGCCCGCGAGACCTCGACGCCAAGCACGGCGTTCAATCGTGCCGAGCACGACGTAGTCCTGTGCGTGGACTGCCGCACGGAATCCCGCCCCTATGATGACCCGCTCCAATTCGCCTCGGTCGACGATGAGCGTCTCGAAGAGTAAGCAGAGGCGGCAGGTCTTATTGAGAAGCGCCAATCGCGCCATGCCGGGATCACCGACATGGACGACCAACGGGAGTTTTCGGACTCTGGTCGAAGCCTTGCAGGTCGGGCACTTCGTGAATCGCTCCCGAACGTGTGGTTGAGGACGAAGGAATATCGCGGCGACACCGCACCGAGTCGACGCGGCGACCGTGATGTACCGGCATGCCTGGTTCGTGGAATGGTGGTAGATTACCGCAAGGACGAAGGGTGTTGCCATGACGTTCGAGATCGAGATCGATCGCGAAGTTGACGGACGGTGGATTGCCGAAGTGCCGGCTCTAGCCGGCGTGCTGACGTACGGCGCCACGCGGGAGGAGGCCGTTGCGCACGTCCAGGCATTGGTCCTGCGTGTGATTGCCGACCGCCTCGAGCACAACGAGGCACCGGCCGACCTTTTGACCGTCACCTTCCACGCCGCGTGAGCAGCTGGCCCGCTAAGAAAGCTCGGCTTGTTTCTGGCAGCTCTCGAAAAAATCGGCTGGCGAGTAAGGCGACGGTCCGGTTCCCATCGCACGTTGACCCGCGACGGCTGGCCAGATGTCGTTTTTGGGTTTCACGATGATGTCGAGATCGGCCCGAAGATGCTTGGCAAGATTGCCAAGAACACCGGCCTTACGCCAAACGATCTGTGATTCGTCTGGCTAACGTTCCATGTGACAGCCCAGGGCACACGCCGAAGTCCGCGTCAAATACGCGAAGCTCTGGCATTGGTCGAGCAGCCTCTCCGGCCCGTTGCGACTGCCGTGCGGGTTCGGCCAAAGAGCGAGTCACGGCTGTATCCGTTTGTTTCGGGAGGTGGCCCGTCGACTCCCTCGGGGCATTCCAGAGATAGCTAACCCGGTTGAGAATCGAACTGCCACGCCCGCAGAAAGGGTGAGACTTCTCGCATCACTCCTGTGTCGCGTAGTGGAGAGCGATCCTGGCCGGGGCTCAACTCGCCGTTACGCCGTTGCACGGAAGTAATCCCGTCCGCGAGCCCACCCGGCATCGTCCGCGACGGGCTCAAGGGTTCTGGTTCAGCGTCCGCTGACGGCCATCGGAATCGCGGTCCCGTCGGGGCGTCGCCACGTCGTGCGGAACGCGCGGTCGTACGTCCACACGTTCAGGCTCGCGTCGCGCCCGGACAGCACTGCGAGACATCCATCGGCCCAATCGGGTTCGTGGTCGCATACTTGAACAGCCAGTCGAGCACGTCGGGGCGGATGCCGATCATTCGCGAGGCCACGTCGATACCGGCAGCGATGTCGCGTGTCGGGCTCGAGTCCGATCGCCCGCCTCGTCCGTTGCCGGGCGCGCCGTCTCGTGAGATGAACGTTCGCGGCTCGCCGACCAATTCACCAGGCCGCCGGGAGCGTGGTAACCTCCCCACGATGTCGGTCGTCCTCTGTCGATGGCCGAACGGCGACTGCTCGGTGGTCCTGCCCGTAACAACGCCGACGCTACGCGAGGAAGCGACAGGGACCCACGGAGGGTCAGACTCCTACGCAACTGTTTTCAGAACGGAAGTGCGCTCATGTCGAACGCAAATCGAATTGGACTGATGGCGGTCATGGCCGTCGCTGCGCTCCTCGCCACTGGTGTGGAACCCCTCGCCCAATCCGGATTGCCCAACCCATACCGGCCCGTCAGGGGGTTGGCAGATGGAGGCGGTCCGAGCGTTCCGGGAGGCGAGTGGGCAAGGCTTCCCGGCGGGAGAGAGATGGGACCGCCGGCCTCGGTGCACGTTGACGTCGACGGGGAAAGCATCTGGGCCCTGATCAGATGTGACGAAACCAGCCCGGTGCCGGTGGCAGCCGGCGGGCGGTTCGGCATCGACTGCCTCGGCCGGGACAACAAGATCAAGAACATCGACACGGTCTTCAAGTTCGACTCGAAGGGCAACGTCGTCAAGAGCTTCGGCAGCGGGATGTTCATCTGGCCTCACGGGCTGCACGTGGACCGGGACGGCAATGTGTGGGTCACCGACGCGGTGGCCGCGGACGGCGTGGCCATGGCGGCAAAGGCAGGAGTACGCGCGGGGCACCAGGTCGTCAAGTTCAGCCCGGAGGGAAAAGTGTTGATGACGCTCGGGGAAGCGGGAGTTCCCGGAGACGATCAGTACCACTTCAAGTCGCCAAGCGCTGTCGCGGTGGGCGCCAACGGCGACATTTTCGTCGCGGATGGCCACGGCATCAACGAGAACAATCGCGTCGTGAAGTACTCGAAGGACGGGAAGTTCATCAAGGCGTGGGGAAAGACCGGATACGGACCCGGCGAGTTCCGCACGATGCACGCCCTCGCCATCGATTCCAGGGGCCGGGTGTTCGTGGCCGACCGGGCAAACAATCGGATCCAGCTCTTCGACCAGGAGGGAAAATTCCTGGCGATATGGACGCAGTTCGGAACGCCGAGCGGGATCTTCTTCGATGACAAGGACCAGATCTATGTGGCCGACTCGGAGTCGGATCAGGTGAACAACCCGGGCTGGGAGCAGGGGATTCGGATCGGCGACGCCCGAACCGGATGGGTGACGGCCTTCATTCTCGACCAGGGGGGAAACCCGAATACGCAAACAGGGAGCGGGCCGGAGTTCGTGACGGCGGATCGCCACGGCAACGTGTTCGGCGGGGAGCCCCGCCCGCGGGTCTTGCGGAAATACGTCAAGGTGAGATAGGTCGCGGACCGGTTAGAGGTCGAGGGGCGGAGACTCAGAAATCGAGGAGCCTCGTGTACTTGACGATGAAGGAACGACCCAGAAGCTCTTCGCGCGTGAGGGCCGAGTTGTCGCGGCGGTCGTTGAAGACCACGAACAGGCCCGTGCCGCTGCGGTCGAGCAGCGCCAGGCGGATGTTCGACGAGATGGTGGACGTCTGGCTGTTGTACTGGATGAGCCCCTGGACGCTCGCCAGGCTCGTGAACGAATAGCTGACAGCTGGTCGGGACGAGATCGTTCGTGAAGCTGCCGCCCGGCAAGGTGATGACGTCCCGGTTCCAGCCAACCGACGAGATGAGCCGCGCGCCGAGCCGCACGCCAAGCCCCGCCTCCCACCCGTAGTGATCGCCATCGTAGAAGGTGCCGGTCTTGGTGCGCAGCGACATGTTGATCGGCGCGCTGGGGTCTGATTCGTATTCCAGCGCCGCGGTGTACCACTGGGTACTCGCCTGCCGGAATGACGACCCGCCGGCCCGTCACGTCCTGATACACCGGGAAGGCCAGCGTCGGACGGTCCTGCTGCAGGTCCACGACAGCGCTCATGCGGCCGCCCACGGCCGGCAGGATCTCGAACACGTGGAAGTGGCCGTTCGAGCTCTCGAGCCTGTTGTCGAGATCGACGTACACGTTGGTGCCGAGAGTGGACTGGAGACGGCGGATCCAGGGCCACTTCTTTGGCTGGTAGGAAATGGCGTAGCGGCCTTCGGCCCTCCGGTACGCCCGGCGCGGCAGGAAGCCGACCTCGGGGTTGAACTGGGTCGCCGACCTGCGAGTAGCCGAGTCCTCCACTGAACACCGGGTTGGCGTAGAAGTAGTAGGCACGCCCCGCATAGTCGGCACCGCCCTTCGCGGCGGGCGAATCCGTGCGGGCCATGAAGGCGAACAGTTTGCCGTTCGTGGTGGCCTGCCAGGCCAGATCGAGCCCGTAGGAGCGGTTGAAGTCGTCGGCCGGCGCAAGATCGCCGACGCCCTGGCGGTTGACCATCATGGCGCCGAAGTTCGACCGGCCGACCTCGCGTTGCATTCGCAGGACGGTGTAATTGTTCGCGGCGGCAATCGTCTCGCCCGTCCTTCGATTGACGGCGTCAGCGGTCTGCATGTTGAGGAAGCCGACGTTATAGCCGCCCAGCTTCCCGCTCAAGCGTCCGCCGGCCAGGATGTCGATCGGCTGGCCAAGCTCCGAAATACCGATACGGCGCGAGAAGAACAAATCAATCGCCTGCGGCTGGCCGAGCTGAAAGGTCTGCGCGTTCTCGAGGAAGAACGGCCGCTTCTCGGGGAAGAAGATCGGGAACCGGGTCAGGTTGACCTGCTCCTCGTCGGCCTCGACCTGCGCGAAGTCGGTGTTGACCGTCGCGTCGAGCGTCAGGTCGGCGCGCACGCCCCATTTGACGTCCAACCCGACATCACCCGTAGAGGTCGACCTGATCGGTGAGCACCGTCCTGTCGTCGTTGCGCGACCCGGACACGTAGGGCGTGAACTTCACATCGCGCCGGATCGGCAGGCTGAGGCCGTTGAGCTTGCCGGCCACCGAGACGCGCTGCAGGGTATAGCCACGCGGGACCGGCGCAAGGTAGACCTGTTCGTTCTTGTGCCGGATGTTGCGCATGACGTTGACGCCCCACGTGCGGTCTGTCCCCGGGCTGTACCGCAGGGTCTTGAGCGGGATGGCGAACTCGGCTTCCCAGCCGCGTTCGGTGGTGTTCGCGCGCACAGTCCAGTCGGCATCCCAGTTCGTGTTGAATGCCCTCAGCTGGCCGCGCTGCGATCCGGCGCTGCCGGAGGGGACAAAGGTATTGCCCGCCGTCTGGCCCTCCGCCATCACCTGGCCGTCGTACTCGATCCCGAACGGATTGGTCCCGAAGACGAACGCGTTCTGCCCGTCGTTGAACGTATCGAGGAGGATCTGGATCGAATCGGTTTCGGTGAGGTCGGCATCCCGGCGGCTCTGGCTGACGACAATCGCGTCGGGCGTCGAGTCGTGACAGACGATCCCAATGTAGAGAGTGCCGCGATCGATCAGGAACCGGATCTCGGTGCGCTCGGTAGCGGGCTCGCCTTCGTTAGGCTCCTGCTGGGTGAAGGCGCTGAAAGGCTCCGCGAGCGACCAGACGGTTTCGTCGACGCGCCCGTCGATCTCGGGACGCTGGCCGTCGGCCAGACGGCCGACCGTGAGCTGGGGGACTTCCTGGGCGGCGGGGAAAGCCCCGCCCAGCACCACGAATGCCGCGACAATCGCGGCGAGTCCTGACGGTCCAATCACGGACTTGCCCGTCGAACTCACGTTCAAGCCCGTGAAGTTCATGTGGGCCGTACCAATGGACACGTTGGCTGCACGGATGGACATTTTGGCCCCACGAATGGACCACGATGCTACCCCAAGCGAAGCCAGCGCCGCCCATTTTTTTGCCGCGTACAGAAAGTCTCCAGATCTTGCGCCGCGCTGAAGGAGGCGTACAGCAGCGGCACGCTCGACACGGCGGCGCTCAGTGCGCCGATGACATGCCCTTGTACACGAACTTCTGCGCTCGCCTGTTCCCGAGCTCGTTGACCTCAGCGGTGTAGAGATTGCCCTTCGAGTCCGCCGCGATGTCGTGGATCACGTAGAACTGCCCGGGTGCCGGGCCAATGCCGTCGCCGAAGTAGCCGAGGATCTCGAGAGACTTCCGATCGAGAACGGCGACCTGCTCTCTGATTCGATCGGCGACGTAAATGAACCGCTGCTCCTTGTCTGGGGAGAAGGCGGCGGCCAGCGCGCTTCCGCCAGGCAACAGCGAGTCAGCGAGTTGACTGATCGGTTTTCCGAACGCCATTCCGGACTGCGTGCTCGGAGGCACGTTCCGGCTCACGAAAACCTGGTTGATGTATTTGCCGTCCGGCGTAAAGACCTGAACCCGCCTGTTCGCCCGATCCGTGACGTACACGAGGCCGTCGTTCGAGATGCGCAGCGAGTGCACGTTGTTGAACTGGTCGGCTCCGGGGCCGTCCGACACCGGCGCGGGCCTCTTGCCGCCGGGTGGGTCCGTAGGTGTGTTGCCAAAGGCGCCCCACATCCGCTTGAACCGGCCGGTGTCCGCATCGAGAACGATGACGCGATTGTTGAAGTAGCCGTCGGCGACGAAGATCTCGTTGGTCTTGCCGTAGAAGAAGACGTCCGCCGCGCCGTGCATGTTCACGGTGTCCGCGTTCCCCTTGCTCTGGCCTTTGCGGCCGACCTGCATGACGAACTTTCCGTCCTTTGTGAATTTGAGGAGCTGCCCGTCGTTCTCATCGCTGCCGGCAAGCCAGACGTTTCCCTTCTGATCGAAGGTAATCCCGTGCTCGGAGTCGGGCCACTCGTAACCCTCGCCTGGGCCGCCCCATCCCTTGACAAAATTACCCGCCGCGTCGAACTCCAGCACGGGCGGCGCGGCCATCGCCTTCTGCTCGGGCTTCACGGTGTCCGGACGCTGCAGGACCCACACGTGATCCTGCGAATCGACGGCCACGTTGCTCACGAGCCCGAGCACCCACTTGGCCGGCAGCTTCGGCCAGGCGGGGTCCACCTGAAACTGCGGCATCGGGCGCGACGTCCCGCCCGCCTGTGCGGCGAGCGTCTGCGGCACGCCGACCGGGCGCAAGCCGGTAACGGCGCGCCACAAACGCCAGTATCCCGAGGCCTGTCCACATCGTCGGTTTCATGGCTGCTCTCCTTTGCACGTTCCGGTGAGTCGGCATTCGTGCCGGGTCCTTCGAACGGCGTCTGCTCAGGCGCCGGTTTCTCGTCTCCGTCGGCCGGCTGGGCTTCATTCTAGACCAAGGGCGCCCGGGGCGCGGGCGTTACGTTCAGCAGCGGAGGGCCTCCGGCCAGGGCTTCCGCAACGAGCGATAGCGTTGGCCAAACAGGGCGGGAAGGCTTAAAATCGGCGGACACTTCAACCTTTGGGAGCGCCGGGAGGCGTACATGATGAACCATCACGATCGAAGCATGAAATCCGGAATCATCCTGCTGGCCTGTGTGCTGTCCTTCTCCGTCTGGACGACGGCAGCCGCTCAGGAGCGCATGACCCCGATTCCCGCCGACAAGATGACCGACGCCCAGAAGAAGGCCGCCGCGGACTTCACGGCGGCGCGAGGCAACCTCAGCGGCCCATGGGCGGTCCTTCTTCGAAGCCCGGAACTGGTGAACCGGACACGGCCGCTGAGCGACTATCTGCGGTTCAACAGCGTCCTGCCGCCCCGGCTCTCCGAGTTCGTCATTCTCATCACGGCGCGTGAATGGGCGCAGCAGTACGAGTGGAACGCGCACTATCCACTCGCGCTGAAAGGCGGACTCAATGCCGACGTCGCCAAGGCGATCGCGGAAGGCCGACGGCCCGTCAAGATGGCGGAAGACGAGGAAATCGCGTACGAGTTCGGCACGGAGCTCGACAGCAATCACAGCGTGAGCGACGCCACCTATGCCCGAGCCCTCTCCAAGTTCGGCGAGCAGGGCATCGTCGAGATGGTGAGCCTTCACGGCTATTACACGATGATCGCGATGGTGCTGAACACGGCCCGCACGCCGCTTCCGCCAGGCGCGACCTCAGGTCTCGCGCGTCTTCCTCGCTGAGGAGGAGGCCATCATGCGGCGGGCAACGCGTGAACCGCGCGCTGCTGTCACCCTCGTGACGCAGCGCCCGGTCGCGACGGCTCGCCGCCCATCACCGCGAACAGCGGTTCCGGGAATTGGAGTGATGAGATGCGACCGGCGCCACGATACCTCGCCGTTCTCTTGCTGTTGATGACTCTCGGCGTGCACGCGCAAAGCGATCCTCCAGCGCTGCAATATGTGGCGGCCCCGGATCATTTCCACCTCCCCGAAGGCGTGAACTTCGGTCCGGTGGCCTCGGTCGCCATCAACTCGGCAGGCAACATCTTTGTCTTCAACCGCGGGCCGCATCCGCTCATGGAGTTCCGGCCCGACGGCCGGTTCTCGCGATTTCTCGCCGAGGGCCTCGTCCAGCGGGCGCACGGACTGCGCATCGACCGCGAGGGCAACATCTGGATCACGGACGTAGCCGCCCACGTTGTGTTGAAGCTGAATGCGCAGGGCCGGGTGGTGCTCGTCCTTGGAGCGCAGGGGGCCGCGGGCGAGTTCAACAAGGCGTTCAAGTTCCCGCTCTTCAGCGAGCCGACCGATGTCGCGTTCGGGCTGGCGGGGGAGATCTATGTCTCGGAGGGGCACGGCGGCGACGTCGCCCGGGTGAGGAAGTTCAATCGCGAAGGCAACCTGGTGAAATCGTGGGGCCAGAAGGGCACGAAGCCCGGTGAGTTCAGTCTGGCCCACTCGATCGTTGTCGACCCCAAGGGGCTGGTCTACGTGTCAGATCGCGAGAACGGAAGGATCCAGGTCTTCGACGCGGATGGAAACTACCTCAAGAGCTGGACTTCGATAGGCCACCCGAACGGGCTGGGAATCGGGCCCGACGGGTTCTTGTACGTGACTGA
>CAWFFB010000029.1:0-35470 GCA_963814975.1 uncultured Acidobacteriota bacterium
GGTCGTGCCGTTCCTGATCTGGGACTGGCGGTCCACCATGGAGGGGATGGTCGTGCAGATGGTGTCGCCGGCGCAGCCTCGGCTGGATTCCACTTCGCTGGTGGCGCTCGTCGGCTTGCTCACCGGATTCCACGTGACACGTTGGCTCAGCGTCGGCGCCCAGTTTCTCGTCGCCGGGGTGGCATACGTACGGCTGCGCGATCGCGGTCTGGGTGGGCTTCTTCTCGCGTCCTCGCTCGCGCTGTACGCGACCTTCCTGACCGGCTGGCAGGCCTTCATGAACTACTACTACCTGGTCGGCGAAATGCTGCTGCTCGCCGCCATGGTGCTTGCCGCCGAGAGACCCTCCGAGGTTGCCGCGGCGACGTAACGGGTCCGCATGGCGTGCTCGATCGGAACCCGGTAGCACACTAGCGTCGCAAGGACGACGAGCATTCCGCCGGCCAGCATCGCGGGGATGACGATCCGCTCACCTGTTACGAGCGAGACGAGGACGAACGTCATCGAGAAGGACTCGCGCCGAAACAGGGTGAACAGGCCGGACGCCAGCCGCAGCGCCGGGGCGCCGGTGGCGGCGGCCGCGCCGGTGACGCCCACCTCGATGGGCTTGTCGACGAACACGTCCTCGTGCGCGCCGCGTGCGCGCCGCATCAGTTTGACACCCCAGTAGAGAAGAAGCGGCACGCCAATCGCGACGCCGATGAGCAGCGCCCAGCCCGCCCGGCCAATGCCCTGGCGCCAACAGCCGATCAGCAGCCCGGCGTACGCCACCAGGTACGTGACCTGATCCACGGCCGTGTCGAGCCGTTCTCCCCAGGCCGACTCCCTGAGCGTGAGTCGGGCCATCTCGCCGTCGACGCCGTCGGCCACCGACGCGAACCAGAAAACGAGCGCGCCAACAATCAGAGTCTCGTGCGAGGTCTGCGCGAGCTGCCACGCGCTGGCGACACCCACGAGGAACGTGAGAAAGGTGGCGACGTTCGGCGTCAGCCCCGCCTGCAGAAGTGCATAGCTGAACACCCGACTGATCTTCCGATGGATGTGACGCGCGATCCATCGGTCTGTGTTCTTGCCCGACGCACGCAGAAGGCGCCATGCCGATCGTCGCCGTGCAGCGGTCGTGGAGACATCGAGCGCGGCGCCGTCCGGTACGGGCGTTGTGCCGGCTGGAACGGCGCTCCTCGCACCGGCGGCCGCCCACACGATCGGCGGCCGCAGCGGATCCCACACCAGATGCCACGTGCCGGCTGGCGCCGGCAACCCGGCGACGAGTGCGGGCGTGATGATGACGCCTGGCGGGATCGTCAGGCTGGGACGTGTGTCGATGCCGACGTCGGACACCAGACCGGCGACCCATAACGGCCTGACCCGCCGCGCGACCCGCAGGTTCCGTTCGGCGGCAGTCAAGCCAAGAAATCGCGGGCTTGGCTCCTCGGACACGAGCCGGAAGGGGAGCG
Organism: uncultured Acidobacteriota bacterium; assembly: GCA_963814975.1. Lineage (GTDB taxonomy): Bacteria > Acidobacteriota > Vicinamibacteria > Vicinamibacterales > CAVVIG01 > CAVUXJ01. The sequence continues at coordinate 1,458 of CAWFFB010000029.1, forward strand.
CCGCCGCCGTCGCACCGGTCGTGCCGGCTTCCTGAGCTGCGTCATTCATGATTCACGTGATATCGAGAGAGCGCGAGACGTTCTCGCTGGATGGATTTCTGCGAGGCGCCACGCCGCGCATCTCGCGTTCTCGCGAGGTCCCGGACCGATGATACCGTAGGAGGATGCCGCGCCCCTCATGCGTATAGCGATCGACGCCCGGTACATTCGCGAAAAGCCGAGCGGCATCGGGACGTATGTGAAGGCGATCGTCGATCGGCTGCCACATCTGGCCGCGTCGGACCGATTCCTGTTCTGGGCACATCCACTCGCGCCCCGTCCGCTGTCGGATGCGCCGAATGCGCGCGACATCACGGTCCGGCCAGGGCCAAATGCGCCCACGCCGGTCTGGTGGCCCAACCGCTACTCGCAGACGGCCGACGTCGACCTGTTCCACAGCCCGCATAACATCATGTCGCGGGGCATGGGGTGTCCCACCGTCGTCACGGTGCACGATGTGATGGCGATCGATCATCCCGGTCTCCATCTGCAGGGTTTCGAGCGGTTGGCGCTGCGTGTGTACTACCCGCAGGCCGTCTGGCGTGCCCTGCGTCGTGCCACCCGCCTCATCGTCCCGACCCTGGCCACGGCGGATCGCGTACGCGCGCTCGTGCCGGAGGCTGGTGCGCGACTGCACGTCATCTGGAACGCGCCCGATCGCTGTTTTCGCCCGGCCTCTGATCCGGCCGCCGCCCGCCAACGGGTCGTGGCGATCACGGGCGTGGCCGATCCCTACCTGCTTGTCGTCGGCGCGGACAGTCCGACGAAACGCCACGCGCTGGCGCTCGCGGCGTTCGCGGCCGCGGCTCCGCGCCCCTGGCGGCTCGTGATGCTGCAGCGCGCTGGAACGTACGATCACTTGAGGCGTCTGTCGCGCTTGAAAAAGCTCGCCCGCCGGCTGCACGTCGAGGATCGGGTGACCTGGCTGTCCCACGCTGCACAAGACGACGTGGCGGCGTTGATCCAGAATGCGGGCGCCTTGATGCAGCCCTCCGTCTACGAAGGCTTCGGCCTGCCGGTCATCGAAGCGATGGCCTGCGGTTGTCCGGTTGTGGCAACGGACATTCCGCCGTTCCGCGAAATCGCCGATGGCGCAGCTCTCCTGGTGCCGCCAGATGACGTCGGAGCACTGGCGTCGGCGGTCCGGCAGGTCGTGATCTCACCGGAGCGCCGCCGGGTGATGGCCGAGAGCGGGCTTGCGCGCGCCGGCGAGTTCTCGTGGGATCGGTGTGCGCGGGAAACGCTCGACGTGTACCGCGAGGCGGCTGCTGTCGCGCGCGGCTGAGATGCTCGGTCCAGGGCCGCAAGACCGCGCCGACGTGCAGACCGGCGCCACGCTCGCGCGCGGAGCGTTCTTCAACGCGCTGGCCTTCCTCGCCTCTCGTCTTCGCGGAATCTTCATCCTGCTCGTCGCCCGCTTGCTCGGCAGCGCTGTCCTCGGCACGTTCGTGCTGGCCTGGGCCGTCACCGACATCGTCAGCAAGTTCGCGACAATCGGTCTGGACTTCAGCACGATGGCCCTCGTCGCCCGGAGCGAGGCGCGGGGTGACCGGGCCGCCAGCCGGCGCATCCTGAACGCGGCGCTGCTCCTCACACTCGGCGCCAGCGTCACGCTGACGGCTGCCGGTTTCTGGGCCGTTTGGACTACTGGGACCGCGGATGGGACTGGAGCCCGAGCTCGTCCGCGCGACCGCCGTGATGCTGCTGGCGCTGCCGGGAATTGCCCTCTATCGCGTCGCCAACGGCCTTTCGCGGGGCATGGCCGTGATGCACCACGATATCTACTCTCGCGGGCTGACCGAAAGCCTGGCCACCATCGCGGCGCTCCTCGTCGCCGTGCTGTTCGGCCTCCGCCAGCTGGCGCCGGAAGTGGCTGCCATCGCCGGCACGCTTGCGTCAGGCGGCGTCGCGCTCGGGCTCGCGCGGCGATTGTACCTGCCTGCGTCTGGGACGCCTGCCTCGCGGGATCTTCGGGGTCTCGTTCCGACGTTGATCCGTGCGTCGGCGCCGATCGCCGTCTACGACCTGATCAGCATCGTCGTCATGCAGATCGATGTCATCATGCTCGGGCTGTACGTCGGTCACGCGCCGGGCCTCACTCTTGAAACCCTGGGCATTTATGCCGCCGCCGGTGAAGTGGCCACCGGGCTTCGCAAGATCAGCCAGATCTTTGCGCCGATTTTCGCGCCGACTGTCGCGCGGCAGATTGCGGCGGGGGAGGTGAGTCGGGCGGCGGACAGCTACGGCTACCTCGCGCGCTGGATGCTGGCCGTGCTGCTGCCCGTAGTGGCCGTGTTGGCGTTGTCGGGGGGAGCGATCATGACCATCTTCGGAGAACCCTTTCGGAGTGGGGGAGCTTGGACCGCGATCCTGGGGGTCGCGTGCGCGCTCAACGCGTTCGCACTGCTCGGCGAGACGATTCTGATGGTGGAGCGACCCGGACTGAATATGCTCAACTCGGGCGTTGCCTTGGGCGCCGTGGTTGGGGTCCAGTTGCTGCTGATTCCGGCCTTGGGACCGCTGGGTGCGGCGCTCGGCATGATCGTTCCCTATGCCATTCAGAACGTGCTCCGCAGTGTGGAGATCTCGTGGCTCTTTACCTGGTCGTGGCCGTGGCGCGCGTTGGTGAAGCCGTGGGCGGCCGCGCTCGCGGCGCTGCCCCTGGCTCTGCTTGTGCGTCTCTCGACCGCGGGCACGATCGCCGAGATTGTCAGCGCTCTTGCCTACCTTGCCGGATACGCGGTTGCGTGGCGGCTGATCGGGCTCGATCCGAACGATCGGGCTATCGTCGCGCATTTCCGGGACAAGGCCGGCGTCCGGCCGTGAGCCACTACCCAGGGCACCTGCAGTGGGCGTGAAGATACGACCGGACGTGCGCTACGATACGCCTTCCGGCCGGTACAAGGTGGACCTTCAGGTTTGCTTGGCGGTTGTGTTTTACTCGATCGCCGACAGGTGAGATCAGCATGAATGTGTGGAAGCAATGGGTCCGTCAGCCGAAGCGGCTCTGGCTGCGCCGCGCGCTCTTTCAAGTGCACCTGTGGGCCGGGATCGGCCTTGGCCTCTACATCGTGGTCGTCAGCCTCACGGGGAGCGTCCTCGTCTATCGCAACGAGCTCTACCGCGCCGCTACACGCGATCCGATCATCGTGTCGCCGTCGGGCCCGCGCCTGACGGCCGAGGCGCTGACGCAGGCCGCGATTCGCGCTCACCCAGGGTTCACGGTCGACCGCGTCTTCGAGGTCAAGAATCCCAACCAGGCGGTCATCGTCAGCCTGACCCGCGGCGACGACAAACGGGAGCGGCTCTTCGATCCGTATTCGGGGAAGGACCTCGGCAACTCCGTCGAATGGGGCATCCGCGTGATGTCATGGCTGCTGGACCTGCACGACAATCTTCTGTTCGATCGGACCGGCCGCCTTGTCAACGGCGCCGGAGCGCTGTGCCTGATCCTCTTGGCATGCACGGGCATGGTGATTTGGTGGCCCGGTATCCAGACGTGGCGCCGGAGTCTGATGCTGCACAGGCGCGTCAGCTGGCCGCGGTTCAACTGGGATCTGCACAGCGCGCTGGGATTCTGGGCCGTCGGCTTCGTCCTGCTGTTCGGCGTCACCGGCGCGTATTTGAGCGCCCCGGATCCTTTTCAGGCACTTCTCGATGCTGTCGAACCGCCGACCGACGACAATCTCGGGATCCGCGTCGGCGATTCGATCACATATTGGCTCGCGTACCTGCACTTCGGCCGGTTCGGCGGCCGGGTGCCCGGCTGCGGTCGCGGGCTGTGTGATTCGACGCTCAAGGCGGTGTGGGCCCTGTTCGGACTGGTGCCGGCGGTGATGTTCGTGACCGGTGCCGTGATGTGGTGGAATCGTGTTCTCTGCAAACTTGTCAGGGGAGGCAAACCGCTCGGCAAGGTTCTTCAGCCTCAAGGACGCTGATTTCCTGGCGACTCGGCGCTCCATCGCCGCCGGGGTTGTCTCGCACCCCTCCACCTGGAGCGGTCTCCCGCGAACGCGTCCGCGAGGACTTCAGACGCTGTTCTGTGGCGGGCCCGCAGCCGCATCGAACTCGCCCATGACCTTCTCCAGACAGGAAGGGCAGATCCCGTGCGAGAACAGGACGTCGGTATGCTCGGTCAGATACCCTTCGACCTGCTCCCAGTAATCGTGATCGGATCGGATGCGCTTGCAGTAGCTGCAAATCGGCAGCAGTCCTGTCAATCGCTTGATGTTCGCCATGAGCCCGAGCGTACGCTGACCGACGTGAATGCGTGCACGGAGCTCGTCGGGATCGAACGGCTTGGTGAGGTAGTCGTCGGCGCCGGCCTCCAGGCCGGCCACGAGATCCTGCCGGCTGTTTCGGGCCGTCAACAGGATCACATACACCGGCGAACGGAGCATGGTTGAGCGGATGCGGCGGCAGAGCTCGATGCCGTCGAGTCCCGGCATCTCCCAGTCGACGATGGCGAGGGCCGGCGGCTCGGTGCCGACGATGCGCTCCCAGGCCGCGGTGCCGTCGTGCGCGACGATCACCTCGAACCCCCATTGCTCGAGGGTTCGGCCGAGCATCATCGTTGAGGCGCGCTCGTCGTCGGCAATCAGGATACGCACGAATCTGACTCCTTGGCTGAGGGAAGATGGCGACGCATCACGTCGATGACATTACTCGCTTCGACCGACAACTGCCGCCACGCGCCTTCCGAGGCGTCCATGCGCGATTCGGTGCCGATACGCTCCAGCACGCGCGCCGCTTCGAACAGCCCGCCGGCCGAGAGGTTGCCGGCCGCTCCCTTGAGCGCATGGGCTGCTGTCCGGAGTCCTTCCGCGTTCCGTCCGGTGACCGCGCTCTTGATCGCTGCGAGTCTCATCGGCAGGTCTTCGAGGAACAGAGAAATGACGTCGTTCATCAGGTCGTGGTCGCCCGAGAGCCGGGCACGCAGCCCGGCCTCGTCGAACGTGATCGGCGCGACGATCGCTGGTTGGGCGCCACCGTCCCGCCATCCTGTTCGACGACGGTGAACAGCATGGCCGGGTCGATCGGTTTCGATAGATAGCCGTCCATGCCGGCAGCCAGACATCGCTCCCGGTCGCTGTTCATCGCGTGCGCCGTCATGGCGACGATGCGAACGTGCCTGCCGCTGGCGCGCTCGCCCGCCCGAATTGCTGCGGTCGCATCGAGACCGCCCATCACCGGCATCTGCAGGTCCATCAGCACGATGTCGAAGGTCTCCTGGTCGAGCCGCGTCAGCGCCTCATGGCCGTCCTGGGCCAGCGTCACATGGTGGCCTCGGCGGGTCAGCAGGCCCGAGGCGACCCGCTGATTGACGACGTTGTCCTCGACGAGCAGAATGCGGACGCGACGGACCTCGGCGCCCGTCGCCAGGGCACCAGCGGTCGATTTCGTCGTCGGCCCGGCCGCCGGCGGCTGTCGCGCCGATCGCGCGCTCAATCGCGGCCAGCAGCTCGGTCGCGTACACCGGCTTGGTGAGGTACGCCCTGATGCCCAGCTCCGCGCACCGCAGCTGATCGTTGTATTCCCCTGACGAGCTGAGCATCATCACGGTGGCGCCACGTAATTCGGGACGCTTCGCGATTTCGGCCGCGACCTCGAACCCGTCCATGTTCGGCATGTTGGCGTCGAGCAGGACAAGCTCGAAGGGCCGCTCGGCCGGCGCGGCCGTGAGCGCGTCAACCGCTGCTCGTCCGCTCCGACGGCGGTTGCCGTCATTCCCAGGCGCCTGACCTGCTCGACGAGAATGTCCCGGTTGATGTCGTTGTCGTCAACGACGAGCACACGAAGCTGCGGCGGGCTGGGATCCGCCCTGTGGGCCTCGGGGGCCTCGGCCACGTCGGCCACGTCGAGTGCGACCGTGAAATGAAACGTGCTGCCGGCGCCGGGCTCGCTCTCGACCCAGAGTCGTCCGCCCATCAACCGCACGAGCGTCGCCGAGATTGTCAGGCCGAGCCCTGTGCCTCCAAACCGGCGCGTCGTCGATTCGTCCGCCTGGCGGAAGGGCTCGAAAATCGCGCCGTGTTGCTCCGGCGGAATGCCGATTCCCGTGTCGGTGACGCTGAAATGCAGGCTCGTGCTGCTTTCCGTGCGCGCGTCTTCCCGAACGGCGACGAAGATGTGGCCGCGCTCCGTGAATTTGAGCGCGTTGCCGACCAGGTTCGTCAGGACCTGTTGAATCCGCGTGGGGTCGCCCACGACGCCGGCCGGCACCTGCGGGGCGATGTCGCAAATCAGCTCGAGCCCCTTCTGGTGCGCGCGAACGGCCAGCGGCTTGAGCGCGGCCGCAATCGCTGGCGCGGGTCGAGAACGGTACCGCTTCGAGCTCGAGCTTGCGCGATTCGATCTTCGAGAAGTCGAGAATGTCGTTCAGGATGGACAGGAGTGTCTCGGCCGACGTACGCACCGTGGCGAGGCTGTCCCGCTGGTCGGCGGTGAGCTCGGTGTCGAGCACGAGGTCCGTCATGCCGATGATGCCGTTCATCGGCGTCCGGATCTCGTGGCTCATGTTCGCCAGAAACGCGCTCTTCGCGCGGCTGGCATCCATGGCCCGGTCGCGGGCGACCACCAGTTCTTCGTTGCTCGTCTGGAGCTCGGCGGTGCGCGCGTCCACCGAGCATTCCAGATCGTTCTGCTGCCGGAGCAGCTGCTGATCGCGCTTCTGGATGTCGCCGAGCATCGCGTTGAACTGATCGATCAGCTCGCCGATTTCGTCGTCGTCTCCCGGGTCGGCCCGGACGTCGTAGTGGCTGCCGTCGCGCACCAGGCGCGTCACCTCGATCAGCCGCACGATGGGACCGAAGATCAGCCGCGCGGTCGTGCGTGACAGGCCGAAGGCAATCCAAAGGCTCCGAACAGGGTGCCCGCGGCGATGGCCGCGAAGCGCGCGAGCCGGCTCCAGACTTCGGTGGTGTCGGATTCCACCGCGATGCTGCCGATGATCTCGTGGTCCAGGGAAATCGGTCGGACGACGCGCAGGTGGCTTCCCTCGAACAGGACGCAGCGCTTCGATGCCCGGCGGCGCGATGCCCTTCTGGAGGGAGGAGTCCCGGAAGAGATCCGGCCGCATGTAGGTCGCGAGCAGCGCGCCGTCGCGCGTGAACAGTCGGGCGTTGAGGATGTGCTCGTTGGCGGCCGTGGCCCGCAGCGTCTCGGCCGCCGCCGTGGCATCCTTGAACGTCAGCGCCGCGGTGCTGTTGGTGCCGACGATGTCGGCGAGCATCGTGACGTCGCGGACCAGGCGGGACCGGCTGTTGATGTAGTCGTAGGTCGCGAAGACCGTGCACGCCGCGACCAGCGTCACCCCGCTGGTGGTCAAGGCGGTCGTCGTCAGCTTGCGCCCGACCGACTGGCGGCGGAACCAGGTGCCGAGGCTATTGAACATGACCGTCCCGGATGATTTTGGCGAGCCCGAGCAGCCGGGAGCTGAGGCGCAGCCCCGAGCGGTCGGCCGCATCCAGGTTGATCGCGAAGCGCATCCGTCCGCCTTCGACGTAGAGCTCGATGATGCCGCCCGCTAGCGCGAAGCCCTTGCCGTCGCTGACCGTCAGAACCGGCAGCGGCTTGATCTCGGCCAGGACCGCCGGCGGATCGCTCGCGTTTCGGCATCCGCGATGAACAGCAGGTGGCAGGCCCGCCACGTCGCGCTGTCTTGAGGCACCGAGACATCGAGCCGATGGCCGCTGATGTTCTGTCCGCGGACCGTCTCGACGAACGCGGCGGCGATCCCGTCGTCACCGACGAAGCAGACGACGATGGGGGCGCCGGCGGGCAGCGCCGGCCACTCGACGAACTTGGCGAAGTTGTAGAGGAACGCCGCCTTCACGGCGACATCCGGCGCCACGTCAGCGCCGTGCTGCGCCGCGATCGCGGGCGCCGCGATGAGCGTCGCGGCCAGGGCGATGCTCGCGACGACCGAGCCGCCCTCCGACGCAAACGCCGGGCGGACTGTCATGGAAACGTCACTCGCAGCCGCAGGCCGGCGCTGCGCGGGACCTGCGTCACGAGCAGCAGGGAGCCGACGCCGCTGGACTCGGCGTGCGCCGCGTCGAAGAGGTTCTGGCCGATCGCCATGGCCGACAGACGGGTGGTGAACCGCCACTCCGCGCTGATGTCGGCTCGCGTGTAGGCGTCCACATTGGAACTGCTCGAGCGGGACCGACATGGAAGATCGCGACGTTGAGCGTCGCGCGAGGGGTCGGCGAAAACGCCGACCGCACCTGCCACTGTCTGCCGCGGCGCGCTCCCGTCTTCCCTGGCGGCAGCGGGATCCTGGCTCGCCGCTGCAAGCTGCGGGGTGACACGGAAGGCCGTGTAGCTGCCGTCGAGGCGCCAGGCCGGGACCGGCGTCCAGTGGCCCGCGACTTCGAGGCCGCGCGTCGTCGGCGTCCAGCTGGTTGCCGAACTGCGAGGTGACGAGGATGTGCGGTGACGGGAACGAACTGGACGACGGGATCGGCTTGTTCCTGGGTCCGCAGGTGGTCGTAGCGGCCCACGAATCCGGTGACGTCGATCGATGCAGCCGTCCCGATCTCGAGCCGGTATCCGGCTTCCGCGTCGACGAGATTCTCGGTCTCCGCCGCCGGGTTGCCCAGCACCGCGACGACCAGCGGCAACCCGCTGGCGCTCGGAACCGGCGGGAAGTCCACGCGAATCCCTCGCTCGTAGAGCGACGGCGTCCGCAGGGCGCGGGACGTGGCCGCCCAGAGGCGCTGGCGGGGAAGCGCCTTCCACATCACGCGCGCGGTTGGCTGCACGCCCGCGCCCGAGTAGGAGTCGTGCTGCACCTGGGTGCCGAGCGTGACCGCCAGGCGGTTCCCGAAGAGCGCGATCTCGTCCTGGATGAAGGCGGTCACGAGCGACGAGGTCTCTTCGGCGGGGGTCAGCGAAAAGCCGACGTGTCCCGCGAACTTGTCGCCGCTGAACCGGTAGCCGGCGCCGGCGACCAGATCCTGATGCGCACCGAGAGCCGTGTGGTATTGCGCGTCGACGTCGAAGGTGCGTTGGTCGTACGTTCCCACCGGCTCCTGGCGGCTCGCGATGTCGACGAACGACTGGATCTGCAGCGACGCGCCGCTGGCGCGCGTGTGCGTCCAGCGGCCAAGGAGATGGCCGCCCTGCGTATCGGAGGGGTCGTTCGCGAGCGGTTCGCGAGCGGCGGTCTGCGGGTTGAGGTTCGGCCAGAGCGCGCGCGTCTCGGCCGGCGGTGAAGCCGCCTTCCAGCGTGAACGCGCCAGGCTGCGTGGCCCAGTCGGCGCGGAATCCCGTCGTGACGCTGTGGGACGCATCGTTGGCGCGCGTGCCCGGTGCGATGAGCGATTGATCCCGGCCCGTCCACTGCGAATACACACGGTAGCGGGTCGCGCCGAGGGTCCCGCCGTAGCGGACGGCACCCTGCATTCCAGAGCGCCCGCCGTCGACGCGGACGAGGACCGCCCTGCGTGTCGGCCGTGGCCTTGGTGACGATGTTGATGACGCCGTTCACGGCGTTGGCGCCCCACATGGCGGCGCCGGGACCGCGAATCACTTCGATCCGATCGATGTCGTCGAGCATCAGATCCTCGGCGTCCCAGAACACGCCCGAGAAGATCCGGTTGTAGACGCTGCGGCCGTCGACGAGGACGAGGAGCTTGTTCGCGTACAGGCCGTTGAACCCGCGCACCGACACGGCCCACTTGTTCGAGTTGATCTGCGCGACCTGGACGCCTGGCGCCAGCCGGAGCAGGTCGGGGATCGTCGTCATGCCGGAGCGGCGAATGTCGTCGTGGGTGATCACGAAGACCGCCGCGGCGACGTCCGCGGCGCGCTGTTCCTTCCGCGACGCCGACGTGATCTCGATGTTCATCAGATCTTCGATCGACACCTGACTGAGGTCCTGGACGCGAGTCTGCGCGAGGACTGGCGACGGGACGGCCGCGAGGCCGCACAACACGAGGAGCATGAGTCGGCTGAGTGGTTTGCTGCTGGTCACATTCACCGCAGCCTCAGGCTGAATCGGACGGTCGCGCGCCGCGGGTTCTGCGGCGCTCCAACCAGCTCCTCTGGGTTAGCGATTTGAGCCGGAAAGTCCGGGTCGCCGGCCAGATCCACCTTGAAGTCGGCCAGGTCTTTCAAGAGTCCAAAACGGAGCGGTATCCTCGTCGCTCGATTTGGGCCGCGGTCACGCCCTGAACCCGCGTGGGCGCGGCGGCGATCCCCTCCGGAGCGCGCGACGCGGTCGTGACAAGGATGTTCATCAGGTCCTCGCTCGTCGCGGTCGCGAGGAGGCCGCGGGTGGCGTTGTTCATGCTCCCCGCACTCGAGCCGGCCTTTCAGTCCGCACATCACGTCCGACACCCACGAAACCGCGCCGCCGGATCCCACAAGTCGTCATCGCTGCTGAGCCCAGCCCGCCGGCCGGTGGGATTTCATCTCCCAAGCATAGGGACTCGCTCCGGTTATGACGTGTTCAATACAACACAACCGTGCGGAACGGATGCCGCGCATCTTGAAGCTCCACGGCGAGCCAGGTGTGGAGCGGGAACGACCCGGGTCGCAGCCTATCCCTGCCAACCAGCGTGCCATGTGCAATCGGGAACAGCCGCCAGTCCGTCGCCACGGATACGATTGGCTTTCGTGCCTCGTCAATGGTTGAGAGTGGGAGATTGGCGAGATCACGGGGCAGGTTGTCCGGTCGGTCGGCACCGGCTGGCTGATGAGCAGGCGCCTGCGTGATGCCGGTTCGTCGGCCGCTCGTGCAAGGGCGCCGCGAATTCGCGGGCCGCGCTGTCTACACGTTTCGGCGATTCCGCCGCCGCTCGCACGGACCGTCAAGAGCCACACTATGACGAAATGGACGATTCGCGGTCGAATTGCGGCAAGTTTCGCGATCATCCTCGCGCTGATGATGGTGACGGCGGGTGTCGCCTACACCCAGCTCATTCGCATCGAGGAGCTATCGGGCGATATCGGTGCAGACAGTCTGCCTGGACTCAATTGCAGCAGCCGGATTCTTGTCGATGGGATCGCGAACTATTCGCTGACGGAGCAATACGCGCTTCAAACCGACGTGGCCATCAAGCGGAAACTGAAGGCGGCCATTCTGGCGAGCCGAGACCATACGGCGACCCTCTTCGCACAATACGACGACGACAATCAGGACGCCCGACGACCGACGTCTGTTCGAGTCGTTCAAGCGCGCGCAGGTCCTGTATCGGGCAGCGCAGGACGAACTTCTGGCGATCGGCCTGGACCCGAAGGGCCAAGACGAAGTGGTCAGAGCGATCGACGTCGGATCTCTATCCGAAATTCGAGGCCGCGCAGGCGGCTGGCTGAAGCGGTGGTGGACCACAACAAGGCGGCAGCCGACGAGTCGACGCGACTCATCACCCAAGCCGTCACACAAGCCAAAGCCGGTGTGCTGCTGAGCGTCGGCGTGGGGTTGGTCGTCGCGTTCTGCTTCGGCTTCACGCCTGCTCCGGGCGATTACCCGGCCGCTTGGCCGGTTGGTCGGCATCCTGGATGTGATGCGCACGGGCGATCTGTCCGGCCGGCTCAACCGCGAACGCAATGACGAATTCGGCTCGGTCGCGAAAGGATTCAATCGCATGACCGACGAGCTGGCGGGCCTCGTCGGTCAGGTGCAGCAATCCGGGGTGCAGGTCAACGCGGCGGTCACCCAGATTGCGGCGACGGCCAAAGAGCAACAGGCGACGGCCAGCGAGATCGCGACCACGACCACCGAGATCGGCGCCACATCGCGGGAGATTTCGTCCAGGTCTCAGCAACTGGTCGGCACCATGAACGAAGTCGCGATGGTCGCCGAGCAGTCGGCCGTGCTGGCGGGCCTCGGGCAGAACGGTCTCACCCACATGGAAGAGACCATGCGTCGCGTCACGGACGCGGCCGTCTCCATCAACGCGAAGCTGGCGGTGCTCAGCGAGAAGGCCGGCAATATCAGTCAGGTCGTGACCACGATCACGAAAGTCGCCGATCAGACGAATCTCCTGTCGCTCAACGCGGCCATCGAGGCGGAAAAGGCGGGCGAGTACGGGCGCGGCTTTGCGGTGGTTGCGACCGAGATCCGGCGGCTGGCCGACCAGACGGCGGTGTCGACCTACGACATCGAACAGATGGTCAAGGAGATCCAGTCGGCGGTGGCGGCAGGCGTGATGGGGATGGACAAGTTCTCCGAGGAAGTCCGCCGCGGCATGCAGGACATGCAGCAGGTCGGCGGCCAATTGTCGCAGGTCATCCAGCAGGTGCAGGCGCTCGCGCCGCGCATCGAATCGGTGAACGAGGGGATGCAGGCGCAGTCCCGCAGCGCCGAGCAGATTACGCAGGCCCTCATGCAACTGAGCGAGGCGGCGCAGCAAACGGTGGATTCGCTCCGCCAATCGGGTCAGGCGATCGACGAGCTCAACGGTGTGGCGATCGGTCTGCGCGGCGGCGTCTCGCGCTTCACGCTTGCAGGCCGCGTGATCACCGATGCTGTTTCTCGTCTTTGAACTGGCGCGCGACCGATACGCGCTCGACGTGAGCCAGGTCGCCGAAGTGCTGCCGCTCGTGGCCATCAAGCAGATTCCGCAGGCGCCGCCGGCCGTCGCGGGGATCCTCAACTACCGCGGCGCGCCGGTACCGGTCATCGACGTGAGCCAATTGACGCTCGGCCGGCCCGCCGAACGTCGCCTGAGCACGCGTATCGTCCTCGTCCACTATCCCGATGCTGACGGCCAGACGCGGTTGCTCGGGCTGATCGCCGAAAGGGCCGACGCAGACGGTGCGCCGTGAAGCGGCAGACTTCGTCGCGTCGGGTGTCACCAGCGAAGGAGCGCCGTATCTCGGGCCAGTGGCGGCTGACTCGCGCGGCCTGCTGCAATGGCTCGACGCGCGGACGCTCTTGCCGGCTTCGGTCCGCGACATGTTGTTCAGACAGCCGAACGCGAAATGATGGCTGCCGCCGACTTCGAAAACCTGTTGAAAGCGTCGATGGGCTTGAACGTGGCCTCCATTGGCTCGTCGGCCATCGAGCGCGCGGTTCAAGAACGGCTGGGAGCGTGCAACCTCGAGGATCCGCATGCCTACTGGGAACGCGTACGCGGTTCCGACGACCGAACTGCAGGCAGCTGATTGAGGCGGTCGTCGTCCCCGAGACGTGGTTCTTCCGCGGCCGCGACACGTTCGCGGCGCTCGCTGGCCTGGCCCACGAGGAATTGCTGCGAAGGCCCGACAGGCGTCCTCTCCCTCTTGAGCCTGCCCTGCTCGACCGGCGAAGAGCCGTATTCGATGGCGATGGCGCTGCTCGACGCCTCCATCCCCGCGGACCGCTTTCGTATCGACGCCGTGGACATCAGCACGCGCGCCCTGACTCAGGCCGAGCGCGCCGTGTACGGAAGGAATTCCTTCCGTGGCCACGAACTGGAGTTCCGCGACCGACATTTCGAAGCGACGGCGCACGGTTATCGTCTGAGCGAGACCGTTCGCCGACAGGTCCGCTTTCAACAGGGCAATTTGTTCGCCGCCGGGTTGCTGCCAGGGGGAGCTGTACGACGTCATCTTCTGCCGAAACGTGCTGATCTACTTCGATCGCGCCACCCAGGACCGCGCCATCGTCGTGCTGAAGCGGCTGCTGAAGCCGAAGGGTGTGTTGTTCGTCGCCCCGGCGGAGACCGGCCTGCCCTTGAGCCACGACTTCGTCTCGACGAACGGGCCGTTGGCCTTCGCGTTTCGTCGAAGGGCCGCCATTCTGCCACGAGCCGAACCAGGATTCCCGGTGCCCTCAAGCGGACCTCGATCCGTCAGCCGGCGGCGCCGCCGACTCTGCCGCCTCGCCCGGCCCGCGCGACCGCTGCCGCGCCGGCTGCTGCACCACGAACCGCGGTGCGCGATCGAGAAGTCGGCCGACATCGGCGAGGCCGCATGCGGCTCGCCGATCAAGGGCACTTCGTCGAAGCGGCGACCTGCTGTGAAGAGCATCTGCGCCGGCATGGCCCTTCAGCGGCGGCGTTTCATCTCATGGGGCTCGTGCGTGACGCCACCGGGAATCAACCCGAGGCCGTCGGCTACTACCGGAAGGCGCTGTATCTCGAACCCGAATCACTACGGCACGCAAATCCACCTTGCGTTGCTGATGGAGAAGCAGGGCGACACCGCGGGCGCGAAGGTGCTGCGAAACCGCGCGCGCCGGCTGGAACAGCAACACAAGACCTGCCATGAGTGAACGCCTCGACACCGCTCAGCGCCTCGATCGGTCGTTCGTCAACGATTGCTGGAACAGGATCGGCGTCGGCGGCGATCGATCGTGCCCGGAGCTGAGGGAGCATGTTCACTGCCGCAACTGTCCGGTCTACTCCGCCGGCGCCGCGGAGTTGCTCGATGGCGATGCGCCCGCCGGCTATCTCGCCGAGTGGACGAGTCATTTCGCCCAGCCGAAGCGGGCCGAGGACATCGAGACGCGGTCGATCGTGATCTTCCGCATCGGCTCCGAATGGCTCGCGCTGCCGACGTCGGTTGTCATGGAAGTCGCCAATCTGCTGCCGATCCATTCGCTGCCGCACCGGCAGAGCGGTGCGGTGCTCGGCCTCGCCAACGTACGCGGGGAACTGCTGATCTGTGTGTCGCTCGGTCAGGTTGTCGGTGTGGAGAAGGCGCCAGTGGCTGGTCGAGGCCGTCGAGGCCCGGCACAGCGGCGGCGCCCTGCAGATCATCGTTTCGGACGACGGCGGGGGCGTCAATCTGGACAGGCTCCGCGAAGCGATCGTCGCGCGGAACCTGACGACAGCTGACGCCTCGCTGGCGCTGAGCGAAGCCGAGCTGCTCGCCTTCCTCTTCTTGCCGGGTTTTTCGATGAAGGGCAGCGTGACTGAGGTGTCCGGTCGCGGCGTAGGTCTCGATGCCGTGCAGGACATGGTCAAGCAGGTGCACGGCACGGTGCGCGTGACTTCCCTGCCCGGTAAAGGGACCCGGTTCCAGCTGCAGTTGCCGGTGACGCTCTCCGTCGTTCGCACCCTGCTGGCGGAGGTCGCCGGGGAGCCCTACGCCTTTCCCCTCGCCTACATCGTTCGAGCGCTCAAGCTCTCGACAGAGAAGATTGGATTGCTCGAAGGCCGCCAGCATTTCGAATTTGACCGGCGTCAAATCGGGCTGGTCACCGCGCGACAGGTGCTGGCGGCCGAGGCGCCGCCTGCCCCCCAGTTTGCCTTCGGTGCCGACTTCGCGCGCACGCGCGTCACCTCCGAGGCGAAACCGTTCAACTGGTCGACCATCGTGTTGATCGTGTCCTTGAGCTCGAGAATCTCGCCCTTGACGTCGACGGTGATCTTGCGTGACAGGTCGCCCCGCGCGACCGCTGTCGTGACCTCCGCGATGTTGCGCACCTGCGCCGTGAGGTTGGCGCCCATCGCGTTGACCGAGTCGGTGAGGTCCTTCCACGTGCCGGCGACGTCTGGCACCTCCGCGCGCCCCCCAGCTTGCCCTCGGTGCCCACTTCGCGCGCGACGCGGCTCACCTCCGACGCGAACGCGTTGAGCTGATCGACCATGGTGTTGATCGTGTCCTTCAGCTCGAGGATTTCGCCCTTGACGTCGACGGTGATCTTCCGCGACAGGTCGCCGCGGGCGACCGCGGTTGTGACCCCGGCGATGTTGCGGACCTGCGCGGTGAGGTTCGAGGCCATCGCGTTGACCGAGTCGGTGAGATCCTTCCATGTGCCGGCGACGCCGGGGACCACCGCCTGGCCGCCGAGCTTGCCGTGCGTGCCCACCTCGCGCGCGACGCGCGTCACTTCGGCCGCGAATCCCCGCAGCTGATCGACCATCGTGTTGATCGCTTCCTTGAGCTGCAGGATTTCGCCGCGGACGTCGACGGTGATCTTCTTCGAGAGATCGCCGTTCGCGACGGCGATCGTCACGTCGGCGATGTTGCGCACCTGAGCCGTCAGGTTTCCGGCCATCTGATTGACCGACTCGGTCAAGTCCTTCCAGACTCCTGAGACCCCGCGCACCTGCGCCTGGCCCCCCAGCTTGCCCTCGGTGCCGACCTCGCGCGCCACCCGGGTCACCTCCGACGTGAACACCGACAGCTGATCGATCATCTTATTGACCAGCCTGGCGGATCGGAGGAATTCGCCTTCGAGGGGCCGGCCGTCAACCTCGAGCGCCATCGACTGGCCCAGATCCCCCTTGGCCACGGCGCCCACGGCGCGCGTCACTTCCGTCGTCGGCCACACGAGGTCGTCGATCAGCATGTTCACGGCGGCGACTTCATCGGCCCAGCCGCCGACGATGCCCGGGACCATCATCCGCTGCTTGAGCTTGCCTTCCTTGCCGACGGCGTGCGACACACGCGCGGTTTCGCGTGCGCGCCGCTCGCTGACCACGGCGATCTCATTGAAAGCGTCGGCGATCTTGCCGTCGATCCCCGTCAACTCGGCAGGCAGCCGCACCGAGAAGTCGCCCTCACGAAGTGAGAGGAGCGCGCCGAGTAACTGTTTCGAGAACTGAGAAACCCCGTTGGAGCCCGTCGCTCCGAGAGGGAAATTTGCAGACTCGATCGTCGCCATGGGTCCGGTGATCTCCATGTGAACCCTCTCGAAATGGATGATTCGTGGTGAAATACGTCGGTAACTCGACCGCCGTGCACAGAAACACGTCGGCCCTGCTGGAAACCCAGCCTAGCTCGACCTTGGAGCAAGACTGACGCCACACGGATGCGCCTCCCCGGGACTGTTGGTGCGCTAAATCCCGTATATGGTTGACATACACGCTTAGGGTTGAGGCACACGGCCGCCACTTACAGGGGCTGGCACCACCGAACCGGTAGCCGCGGACCGTCATCGTCGTGCGACTGTGACGGGACGATGCTTCAGCCGGTCCACTCGGTCCGAAGCGCCGCGACGGTCTGGTGCCAAAACCCGAAGGGACCAACGATACGAGGACCCGGCTGGTGCTACTTGTCAGCCTCGGAGTTCAGGTTTATGGTGTGACCACGCACGACAAGCTAGCGGGGCGGCGCCTCACGCATTTCTGGGAGGGAAGGATAGTGAACAGGTCCTATCTCGTTGTGTCGTCCTTGCTGATAGCTATCGCAGCCGCGGGTGCGGTCATCCCGACGGCGCGCGCGCAGACCGGATCGTTCGTCCCGGTCACCCAGGCGATACAGGCCAATCCCGATCCCGCCGACTGGCTGCATATCAGTCGAACCTACAACCAACATCGCTTCAGCCCGCTCAGCCAGATCAACAAGGCCAATGTCGCTCAGCTGCGGATGGCCTGGTCGCGCGGCCTGCCGGTGGGCACGCAGGAATCGACGCCGATCGTCTATCGCGGTGTCATGTACGCGATGGTGCCGGGCGCCAGCATCCAGGCTCTCGACGCCACCAACGGCGACCTTCTGTGGGAGTATCAGCGCGAGTATCCACGAACCGTCGTCGCCACGGCCGCGCGCAGCAAGAGCCTCGGTATTTACGAGGACATGATCTATTTCGGCGCGCCCGATGGATTTCTGGTGGCGCTCGATGCGAGGACCGGCAAGCTGCGCTGGGAAACCAAGGTCGATGAGGGGCAGATCACCGCCGGCGGACTGCTGGTCGCCGACGGAAAGGTGATCTCCAACCGCACCTGCCAGCAAGGGAAGCGCGAGTTCTGCTTCATCGCGGCCCACGACGCGGGGACCGGCAAAGAGGTGTGGCGCTTCTATGTGACGGCAGCGCCTGGCGAGCCCGGAGGTGACACCTGGGCCAACCTGCCGGTTGACCAGCGGGCGGCCGGTCCTTGGGGGCTGCCCGGCTCGTACGATCCGGTCCGCAAAGTTGTCTATTGGGGCGTGGCCAATCCCAATCCATACACTCGAATGAAACGCCACGGCCGCTACGATGCCGTTTCCCTGACCTCGCCGTCAGAGCTTTATAGCAACTCGACGCTCGCGCTCGATGTCGAGACCGGCAAGCTGGTCTGGTACTTCCAGGAACTGCCGGGCGACGACTGGGACGCGGATCACAACCAGGAACGCATCTTGGTACGAACCCGCGTAACCCCGAACCCCCGATTCGTCAAATGGATCAATCCCGCGGCGACGGGCGAGGCGGAGCGGGACGTCGTCGTGACCGTCGGCGAAGGCGGTGGCATCTTTGCGGTCGCG
Source organism: uncultured Acidobacteriota bacterium (assembly GCA_963814975.1). Lineage (GTDB taxonomy): Bacteria > Acidobacteriota > Vicinamibacteria > Vicinamibacterales > CAVVIG01 > CAVUXJ01. The sequence continues at coordinate 19,620 of CAWFFB010000029.1, forward strand.
CAGGAGAGCGGTCAGTTCCTGTGGGGGCGGCCGTTCCCATTCGATGATCCAAATGTCAACATGAGCGTCGTCGACGTCAAGACCGGAAAGACGAGCGTCAACCCCGAGAAGCTTTTCATGAAGGATGGCGACAGCATCCTCGGCTGCTTTCACAACACCCGTGGCCTGTGGCAGATTGCCTATCATCCAGGCAAGAACTCGCTCTACGTGCCGTTCCATGACCAGTGCCTGTCGATGCAGGCGGCCAATGGCAGCGCGACCGGCTATGGGCGGCGCGTCGGCGTCAGGCGTCCGGGCTCGGACCCGAAGGCTTACATGGGAGTGGCCAAGATCGACGTGGCGACGGGGGAGATGCGGGTGATCTACTCGCAGGCACAACCAACCAACGGGTCGGCGCTGGCGACCGCCGGCGACCTGGTGTTCTTCGGCGACCTCAATCGTCGTCTCCGGGCGCTCGATGCCGACGACGGCAAGGTCCTGTGGGAGGCTGTGGTCGGTGGCATGATTGTCAACAGCACCATTTCCTACGCCGTCAATGGCAAGCAATACGTCATGGTGTACACGGGCGGGGGACAGTCGGTCACCAGTGGGCCGATTCTTGTCGCGACCGACAAGGTCATGCCGCGGCCGGTGTTCGGACACAGCGCGATCTACGTATTCGCCTTGCCCTAGCCCGCAGCGTGAAGTGGAAGTTAGAAGTGGAAAAAACATGATGTCCGTCGCTCCGAAGGATCCGCGATGAAGGTCTCGCGTGCAGAGGTGACGACTCAGAAACTGTATTTGAGCCGGCGCGAGTTGTTCCGGGCCGCGGCCGGGACGGCGGTCACGGGGGCGATCGCGATGTCCGGCACCCAAAGCCTGCTTGCGGCCGGTCGTCCCGCCGCTCACGGAGAGAAGTTGGCCGGTGTGCGCACGAGCCGCTTCAGCACCGCACAGACGCCGACGCCGTGGGATGCCATCACGTCGTACAACAACTTTTACGAATTCGCCGGCAGCGATGACAAGGACCTGCCTTCGCAGCTTGCTCCCGCGAACCTGATCACCAGACCGTGGAAGATTGCCGTCGAAGGGGAGTGCGCCAGGCCGGGAAATTACGCGCTCGACCAGGTGCTCGAGGGGCAGACGCTCGAGGAACGCATTTACCGCCACCGTTGCGTCGAAGGATGGTCGATGGTCATTCCGTGGGTCGGGTTTCCGTTGGCGGAGTTCATCAGCAAGTGTCAGCCCACGGTGAAGGCCAGGTATGTGGCGTTCGAGAGCCACTACGATGCGCGCCAGATGCCGATGAGTCTGCGCCTGCCGTTCGACTGGCCGTACACTGAAGGCCTGCGGATGGACGAGGCCGTCCACCCACTGGCGATACTGGCGATCGGTCTCTATCGCGAACCGCTGCCGCACCAGGACGGCGCGCCGATTCGCCTGGTCGTCCCGTGGAAGTACGGTTTCAAGAGCATCAAATCGATCGTGAGGATCAGCTTCGTCGAGGATCAGCCCATCGGGACCTATCAAAAGGTCGATCCGGATTCGTATGGCTTTTATGCCAACGTGAATCCGAGCGTCGATCATCCCCGATGGAGCCAGGCCACCGAGCGCCGAATCGGCGAGTTCTTGAAGCGCAAGACGCTGACCTTCAACGGCTACGGCAGCGAGGTCGCAAAGCTCTACGCGGGAATGGATCTGAAGAAGAACTGGTAGTTGCCTGGCGTCCCGCCTCCCTCGGACCCTTCGCGTCTCGTGGGGCCCCGTCCCGGACCAGCCGAGATATCGTGCGCGCCCGCTCGCGATCCCAGGTTTCCAAGAGGGGCCACCATCCGGCCTCAAATTACCTGACGACCCGCGGCAGAATGCCGTGCCATGGCGTATCATGAGCCCTGTCCAAACGGAACGTCGATCTATTTGCCAATGAGGGTGCCGTTATGAGTGTGAGCAATTTCAGGATGGCGGGATGGAAAGAAGGACGGCGTAACCCGGTACTGCGCGTTGGCGTCCTCGCTGGATGCCTGGCCCTGCTCGTGGGCGCGATCTCCGCCGCACCGGCCGACCGATATCCGGCGAGCGGGGGTGATATCGAAATCACACCGTTCCTGCACTCCAGCGTACAAATTGAGCACGCCGGCAAGGTGATTCAGGTCGATCCCTGGAGCGTGGCCGACCTGTCGCGCGCCAAGCAAGCCGACCTGATCCTCGTGACGGACGACCCGGTTCACCATCTCGACGTCAAGGCGATCCAGCGGCTGCGTAAAGCCGGTGCGCCTGTCGTGATTCCGGCCAAGGGCAAGGATCGCGTGCCCGACGGCACGGTGCTCGCCAATGGCGCGTCCGCGACGCTGGCCGGCATTCGGGTGGAGTCCATTGCGGCGTACGACTTGACGCCTGGTGATCCCGTGCATCCGAAGGGTGAAGCGAACGGCTATCTCATCACCATCGGTGGCAAGCGACTCTATTTTGCCGGGGTGACCGAATGCATCCCGGAGATGCGGGCGCTCAAGGACATCGACGTGGCGTTCATGCCCATGAACATCCCGCCCGCTCGGATGACGCCGTCGGCGACCGCCGAATGCGTGAAGGCGCTCAAGCCGAAAGCCGTGTACGTGAATCACTACGACAACACCAGCGCCGCGCGATTTACGGACGCGAAAGCACCGCAGCGGAACAATCCTGGCGGCTTGACGGTTCCCCAGACGCTCAACGCATTCAAGGAGGCGTTGAAGAACGAGGCGGTCGAGGTCCGGCTCCCCGATTGGTACGCTGCTCCTCCGGCGAAGTAGCTGCCGCAGCCAAACCGCCGCGGCACCGGGTTTCCCTTGTGCCGGGGAGCCGGCCCGGCAGGTGTCTCGCGGGTGCGCGTGCGTCGTGTGCGCCAGGACCGTATCGTGTGACGATCCTGGCGCCTCTGCAGATGCTGGCGACTGACGCCGGTGCCGCCGTAGGTCGCCGAAGTCGCGCTCGAGTTCGGCGGTGCTGCACGTCGCAGGAGAGGGCCTTGAACGCGGGTTGTGCCGCGCATCGCTCGCCACGCATACCCTCGCGGACCTTCGTTCTCGTTGTGGTTCTCGCGGCGCTGGCTGCCCCGTATGGGCTCAGAGCCCAGGAAGCCGACAGCCTGTCTGGACCAGCCTCTCTGGAACGGGTTCGGGTTGCCCTCGAAGATCAACACTCACCCCTCAGTGTTGGCCCGATGGTCCCCATACCACCCGACGAGCGGCGCATTGGGATTCTGACCGTTCTGCCCCTGAGACTCGCGGTGAGTTCTTCCGCATCAGCGTGCCTATCGGGGCATTGATTACCGGACTCGCACGCTCGGTAGCGAGCACGCAGCGCGGTCGTGCGGAGTGGGAGGCACGCGACGAAGTGGCAAAGGCAGTGGAGGACTTCCGGAAGGCACAGGCCCAATGATGATCCCGATGGGGCGCCAGACATCAAGGGACCGGGGCTCCGGATCAAGCGCCGGGTGGCCGCTCGACGCGCCGCCGATGCCGAGCCACGCGGCGGCACAACTCGCGCACCAATCGGCCGCGACCGCGTGACGCTTGTCGATGAAGATGCGGGAGAAGAAATAGCTCTGTGACGGTGATCAACGAGGAGAGTGGTAGGTCCGGTGTGCGCTTGACGGTTGTGTCGCGGTCCCTTTGACTCAGAGCTCACTGTGTCAATGCCCGGAACAGGGCAACAGCATCTCGTCTGATCGTGTGGGCCATCGCGCGGACGCCGGCATTCTGACCGTCGCCACGAGTGAGTTCACAGGCAAGATCATGACACAGCGCCTCAACGCGCGCGAGGCGGGTCCGGAGTGTAGCGAACGATGCTGCACGGGTCCTAGGACGCGAGTGGCGAGAGCGTTTGGGCAGCACGTGCTAGGAAGGTAAGTTCTTGTCCTCGGTCAGTGCCATTTCAGACGTCCCGTTGGACCCGTTGGAGTCCTTGTCAGCTGTCCAGACCGCCCCGCAATGCGGGCAGCGGTAGTAGTCGACCCTGGCAACGTCGCTCACGTGTTCGACCTTGTGCCCGGCGCTGTGGCATTCGGTGCAGAGTTCCATAGCTCCCCGCTGGAGAGCAAGAACGATACTTGGGCGTACCCCTCGAGACTGTACCCGAATTGCACACTTGTGGCGGGCGGACTTTGTGGAGCGGGCGTGAGGCGCCGAGCGGTAAGAACCCTCGAGAAAGTTCCAAGGTCCGACCAAGTACGGATAGGTCGACAACGCGATTACAACATTGCACATGTCCAATGCAAGAAATGTCGCCGAAAACTATCGGAGTTGTTCCTACATCTGGGAGCAATGGGGATAGGGAACCGACGGAGACGTCTTATCAGGCGAGGCTTCGTGCGGAGCGTTTCTCGGACTGAAAGGCGACCATTTGTCCGCCAAAATTTTGTTGGCAGGCCACGACGGACAAGCACGGCCGTGGCCCGACGAGGATCGGCCTAGGTGGGAGTCGAGCTTGTTCACGTCCCGTATCTCACGGAGGGTCCGCCGCATTTCCTCCACCACCTTCATGTTTTCGAGCGTTGCCCGGAGTGTTTCGGCGGTGGCCTGCACCGCCTTCATCGTCGCATCACGAGCCGCCTCGGCCGCGACTCGTGCGTCCTCACTAGCCGCCCGTGCCGTCTCCGAGGCTGTGCGCGCTTCCTCTGCCAGCTGTCTGAACTGTTCTGCGTCGGTCCTGGCCGACTCCGCGGCACTGCGATGTGTTTCTGTGGACTTCCGGTCCTGTTCGGCGTCCTGGCGGACCTCTTCCGCCACCTCGCGCAAGTCTTCAGCGTGCTGTCGTTGCTGCTCTGGCGGAATGGGGTCGTTGGCCATGTGGATACCTCCTTGCCGGAGTGCGACCTGCCCGTCGCGGCGGGGCTGCCATTTCAAACGGATCACAACGAGCGGGACCTGGCGCGCCACGACCGGCCAGTTGAGTCCGAACAGCGCCGGTGATCTGGTACAGTGTGACTCTGAAACGGCACGCGAAGCGACGGTGAATCGCCTCGTACGCCTCAGCCCATCGCCAGCGATTAAACTGCCGACGGCCTACGCTATTGTAGCGACCCGCCGGCCTCTTCTGCCGAGGCCACCCGTGAACGATCAGCCGTCCGCCCCTGATCTTCCTGCGACGATGTTGGTGAAGCGGCTCACGGACCTTGCGGGCACGCTGGCTGCCGATCCGGCATTCCGCAGAGTTGTACTGAATCGCCTCATGTATCTGGTTACCCGCTATGAGGATGGCTTCGACCAACAGCAGTTCGAAGCATTGGTGTCGCAGTACAGATCCGAGGAACTCGACGTTGCTATTCTGCGGGCCGTGGCGGATGCCATCGAGGCAATAGAGAACAGGCCGCTGGACACTCGGTCAGGAGGCGGTGCGTGATGCACTCCCCGATGCAACGAATCTGCGGCTGGTGCCGGGCCGAACTCGCCCCGGGCGAGCAACCGGCGACGTATGTCCTCTGCGCCCACTGCAACCTGCAACTCGAGCGCGAAGTCTTGCGGCCCCCGGGGAGGCAAGCGCGGGAAGATCCAAAGTAGGTGGATGAAGTGCTCGTCGGACCCGTAAGTTTCTCTCACCTGACAAGCGAGCCGATTCAGAGTGCCTCGCGTGAAGCGTTTCCGTCAGATATTCAGAGGGCCAACTGGTCATTGGCAGGCAGCTCGATTTCAAATGCGAGGGTTCCCAGGCGAATGGCAGGCGATTCAGTGCCGCACTTGCGTTTGATCCTGTGTCTGGCCGCGGTTGCCCTCACTGATCGATAAGTTCGCGGTAGTCGCAGTTCATATTCCGACAAACCCACGCCGCTTGATAACGTAAACGCTCCCTGCCGTCGTCCGTGCCAGGGGCTGTAATTGTCAACGCAATTGTGGTGTTCAGGACCGGGTAGTGGCTTGTAAACACCAATCTATCTCGCTGACACTGCGGACAGCGTTTCGACACGCGGCTACCACCCGGCTGCATGGGTCTTTCGCTCCAGGATCTGGCGAAGCCCCTCCGAAAGTTCGTCGGGCAGGCACGGTGCTGTGAAAAGGGCGGCGAACCCTTCGTGTTGCGGTGGCTCGCGGAACGGCTCGTGAACATAGCCGCTCAACGCGACAACGGGAATATTTCGAGTCACGCTGCTCTGCTTGAGCTCGTTCAGAAATTCCCAACCGTCATAGTGCGGCATGGGGAGTTGAGTGACGATGATGTCGGGGAGCGTCTGCCACACCCGTCGATAGGCTTCCGCACCGTCCTTCGCGGACACCACGTCGAATCCCGACGCCGACAATGCCAGGGTATTCAGCGCGAGCCTGTCCGGGAGCTCATCCACCAAGAGCACGAGTGTTCTTCGCGGAGAGGTCTTGAGGCGCTTCATCGGCACACGAGAGATTCAGAATGCTTCCTGGATAAGAAATGTTCTGTCTGCTCAATGACAGTTGCTCAGTTAAATTCTTTGACATCGTTTATCTGACAAAGGAATGGCGAAGTCCGTGTTCCGTCTGCATTGATGCCGACTTTGCCGGGCAGCGGGATGCTGCTCCTCAAACTTCAGGTCGACGATCGACATGCGTCGCGACTCACTGGGCGGAAGTCTTGCGGCGCCGCGGTAAACCTACGATGGTCGCTGGATCTCGCCAGCAATCAACTGGCCTCTGGGTCGCCGGCGCGCATCGAAAGCAAGATCGCGAAGGTGCTTACCGCTCCGGCGAAGGAGACATTCTCCACGCGGCGGCCGTCGCATCGTCTGTGGCCGGACCACAACAAGACGGGCGGGTGCTTCAATGCCCGGGCGACTGACGGTTCATGCGACGGAGGGAATACCAGCGGTCGACTCGGTCACAGGCGAGGCACAAGAGCCAGTAGGCTGCCATTACCGCGATCGTCAGGCCAATCGATGTCAGTAGCTCCATCTCGGTGCACTCTAGCTGAGTCGTTTCTTCGCTGTCTGTCGGTCGCAGGCCGACGGGTGGACGCATTGAAAAAGTCCGTGCACGTGTATTGTGAAATCATCAGCAACGAGCTCTCGGGCGGACTCCTCGCCGGATGTCGTCCAGCTCCGCGAGATGCAACTGCTCCGGTCGTTGGCGTTGAAGTGTGACGTGGCGTGTCCGACGGCGAATAGAACCAACGCCAAAGGACTGCAGTTCGTCACGGGCTTGTCCTGCAGATACGAACTCTTGATGCACGGAGTGCAGGCGGCTGGCACTGCAAGTGGAGCGAGGGTTGGTGGCCCGATCGCGGCTCAAAGCATTGTTGACCGTCACCACCGCCCGTCTCCGCAATCGTCGGCAGGACCTGCGAAATCGTGCTGCCCGACTCGAGCGTGCGGAACGCCCTCACCCGACCACCATCGCGTAGACATTGGCCTGGCGGCACCATCACGAACGCGCGGCAACGCGACCGTGAGCCAAACTCCCATGTCCCCAAATGCACAGGGCAGAATTCCGTTCGGTTGTAGATTCGCTAAATCTGATGACTATCGTTCCAGGCGGGAAGACGATGGGGCGGACGTTCCGTTTCACACGTCGGTTCCGCCACATGAACGTGGGTAGCCTCCGTGGTTTCTACTGCCGCCCCAAAGGAGCCAATCGTGGACGAACGCCGCGTTTCCACCCGTGTAAGGCATTTTCTAGAGGCTCAGTTGATCGATCCAGCGGGTCTCAAGGCCACGGCTCGCATCACTGACATCAGTTTTGGCGGTTGCTACGTCAGCACTGTCGTGACGCCGCACCGCGGTTCTCGCTGTCAGCTTTTCTTGTCCCTTCCCGACGAGGGCGTGACGGCCATTAACGCCGAGGTTGTGCGCGTTCATCCACAAGTGGGCTGCGGCGTTCGATTTGTCGAGCCGAGTCCACAGGCTGGAAAGGCGCTTGCTCGAACCGTGTCAGCGTTTCTGGCCGCCCGATGCTTACAGCCTCCAGGACACCGTCAGTTTCCGAGTGACAGGCGGGCAGGACAGATGACTCGTGTCAGCACAGATTCTCGCGGGGATATTGTCATTACGGCTGTCGCTGATTACTACTCGATGGCCCTTTCCCTTCACCCGAATCGGCGGTCCACGCATTGGCACCGCTACGCAGGGCCGAACCCTCCGTCAGCTGACAGCCGCGGGTTCGATCAATTCAATCGGCAACCCTTCATAGGTGATCGCGATGGGCGCGACCTGACGGAGCGTGTTGACGACCTGACAGGCGCGCCCGGCGATCATGATCAGTTTACGGGTGAGGTCGGGATCCGGGCACTGGGCCGAGACGTCCATGGTGAACGCCGTGAACCGTTCCGGCGTGCCATCCAGCGTGCCCGTCACTGTCACGCGGACGTTCGTCACTGCGGCTTCGCGGGCGCGAATCGCCGCAAGAAAATGGCTGGTGAAGCAGCCGCCCAGCGACACCAGCATGTACTCTCCCCCCGCCGGTCCCAGATCCAGGCCGCCCTTCGCAACGGCTCGGTCCACGAGGGACGTGTGCGTCCGTACGGTCGCCCTGGACGTTGTGTGGGTGACATGTTCGATGGTCGCCTTAAAGGTTGTGCTCATCATGACCTCTTAAGAGATGAAAACGTCAAAAAGGGCGTGACCGACGCTGGTCCACTACGGTCTCGAGACGTTCGCCCGTTGCAAATCGAGCTGTCGCACCCTCACCATGTACGTTACCGGCACCAACTTGGAGAGGGAGCACACCGTGTCATCGCAGGTCTGGTATTCCAGTGTGCTGCAGATTGGCCGGATCACGATTTAAAGCGTAACCTCACGCGAATGGAATACATTTCGGTGGCGGCTGCGTCAGGTACGGTCGAGCTGGCGCCGATCAGGGCCGTTCCAGTCTCGCCCATCTCATCGACCTTCTAGCCGTCGGCACAGAGCCTGACGTTGCCGCCTTTGCCCAAGCCGCCGCCGGCTAGGCGAACTCCACATTCGGCGCGAACGATTGGAACCGACGCGGCTCGTCACCGCCTGACGCGGCGCGCACCCTCCACCAACGCCGTGTCGAAACACGAGCGAGGCAGGCTCAAGTTGCGCTGGCGCAATGACCCGGTCGCACTGAGTGCGCTATGGTGGGCGACCATGAGGTTTGTCTGTCTCGTGGACGGTTCCGACGGCAAAGAGCCGTTTGATCACGATGTGGAACGAGGGGTGTCTTGACATCAAGGGAAGCAGGCACGGTGGTTCTGTGGAAGGATTCCAAGGGCTTCGGTCAGATTCGCGCTAAAAACGGCGACATTATCTTTTTCGCAAACTCTGAAATAGAAGGAACGCTCAGCGCGGGTCAGCGGGTGGAGTTTACCCGGACGCTTGGGGTGGCGGGCCGCCCGCGTGCACGAAACGTGGTCGTGCTTGATAGCTCGGGCAAGCCGGCAGTCAATCTGAGCGACGACTAGACGCGACGGCGGGATGCGGGTGTTCAACGAGCAGGTCGAGACGATGGCGAAGCTGAAGGGCAAGGGCGGGCAGCAGCGCGTCGTCGTCGAGCATGTCACGGTCGCGGCCGGCGGCCGGCCATTGTGGGGAATGTGACCCGAGGGGGTGGAGGGGCATATGGCGACGAACGAGGATGAACCCCATGTCCCGTGGCGTGGAGGGCTCAGAAACGAGAATCGTCGCGGCGACTTGTCACTGGTCGGAACCTATCTCATAAACCCCAAAACGGGGTTGTGAACGAAATTACGATCGCCGTCGTACTCGACGGCATGGACCTGACTGACGCGCAATGGGCCGATCCTCGAACCGACTGTTCCGCCCGCGTCGTCGCCCCGATGGTCGCGGCCGGCCGTGGGCAGATCCCCGCGCCGTGTTGAACGGCGTGCTCTGGGTGCTGCGCACCGGCGCGCCGTGGCACGATCTGCCGCGCGCGGTATCCGCCGTATCAGACGTGCCATCGTCGCTTTCAAGCAGTGGCAACGCAGCGGCCTGCTCGGCGGGTGCTGCAACGGCTCGCCGAAGACCTCCGCGACCGCGGCAAACTCGATCTCAGCGAGGCCTTCATCGACGCCAGCTTCAGCTCGGCGAAAAAAGGGGCTCCGCCGTTGGCCCTACTCGCCGCGGTAAAGGGCAGCAAAATCATGGCGATCTGCGACGGCCATGGTCTTCCTCTCGCCATCCACGTGGCCAGCGCTTCGCCGCATGAAGCCACGCCTCGTCGCCGCCACCCTCGACGCGCGCGTTCCTCCACGACGCTCCCGGCGCGCCTGATCGGCGACCGCGGCTATGACAGCGATGCGCCTCGACGCGCATGCTCGCGCGACGCTACGGCATCGAAATGATCGCCGCCCATCGCGCCGAATCGCCGCACCGCGCACCCAAGATGGCCGCCCGCTGCGCGCCGCGCGCCGATGGAAGATCGAACGGCTGTTTGCCTGGCTCCACAACTCGCGTCGCCTCGTCACGCGCTGGGAACGTCACGCCGGACAACTTCCTCGGGATGATTCAACTCGCATCGCGCCGTGATCCTCCTCAGGCATTTATGAGATAGGTTCTAGAGGCGTGATTGCCTACACCGTGTCTTAGCAGCACACTCGAAAGGCGACACACGATGGCCGACGATTTCGACAAACCCAACCGACCGCCAGCGCCGTCGCGGCAACCGCAGCACGGTGAGCGGTTGTTCGAGTTCCTACGTGGGCACGATCGGTATCTATGTGAGCTGCGCGACCACGGTGAGACCTACGGGGTCGAGGCGCAGCTCTGGAAGAACGAGGAATTGTTCTACAGTCGCGGGTTCGACCCACGACTAGACCGGACACGGACGCCGCGCGAGCTGGCGATTGCATGGGCCTACGCCGAGCGGAAGCATCTCGAAAAAGGCGGCGTGTAATAGATGTGGTACTGACCTTGATCCGATCCCGTGGACGGTGTAGCTACGCCGCTTGAGTGGCCCGCCGTTCAAACGCGGCCGGACTGATCTGGCCGAGCGTTGAGTGTCGGCGCCGCTGGTTGTAGAACACTTCGATGTAGTCGAACAACTCCATCTTGGCCTCGCCACAGCTCTCGAAGCGGCCGGCCACTTCGCTCTTCACGCTTGAGAAGAAGCTCTCCATGACGGCGTTGTCGTAACAATTGCCGCGACGGCTCATGCTGCAGGTGATCCCGTTCACTTCGAGCACCGCTTGGTAGTCCTCACTCGCGTACGTGCAGCCCTGGTCGGAATGATGCAACAGGCCGGCGTCGGGACACCGTCGCTTCAGGGCCATCTCCAGCGCTTTGAGCGTCACGTGGCGATCGTTGATGGCGCTCAGGGCCCAGCCGACCACAAACCGCGAGAAGAGATCGAGGATGACCGCGAGGTAGAGCTTGCCGCTGCTGCCGATCACGAACTCGGTGGTGTCGCCGACCCACCGCTGATTCGGACCGGGTGCCTCGAATCGACGGTCCAACAGATTGGCCGCCGCTGGCTGATCGTGATCGCTCATCGTCGTGGCCTTGAACCGCTTCCGGACGCGCGCGACCAAGCCGTCCTCCTGCATGAAGCGGATGATGCGCTTGCGACTCACATGCTCGTCCTGCTCAATCAGGTCTTCGTGCACCCGAGGACTCCCGTAGCGCTGCTTGCTCGCCGCAAAGGAGGCGCGCACCAGCACCTTCAACCGACGGTCTTCGCGCGTGCGCGGCGACTCCGGTCGCTGACACCAGGCATAGAACCCGCTCCGGGTCACCCCGAGCCAGCGACAGAGTTTCGCGAGGGGGTAGGTGGCCTTCTCCGTTTGGATCCACGCGAATTTCACAGGTGGTCCTTCGCGAAGAAGGCCGCGGCTTAATGGAATGGTCTGCCCCTCCTCTACGAAAATAGTCGCGAGTAACAGGAGGAGCAGCGATGACCACCGAACTCAGCATCGTCGGCATCGACCTCGGGAAGAACTGGTTTCACCTCATCGGCCTCAATGAGCGCGGCGCCACCGTGCTGCGGAAGAAATTGAATCGTGACACAACTCGCCGAATATGCAGCGACGGCATCACCCGGTGTGTCGTAGCGACCGAGTCGTGTCCGGGCTCGCAGTATTGGGGACGGGTCTTTGCGAAGGCCGGGCACGACATCCGCATTCTGCCGGCGCAATTCGTGAAGCCATATCTGAAGGCGAACAAGAACGATTTCAACGACGCCGAGGCCATCGCCGAGGCCGGCGGCCGCGCGAGTATGCGATGCGTCCCGCTGAAGACGACCGAGCAGCTCGAACTCCAGGCCCTGCATCGCGTTCGCCGGCGCTTCATCGTCGAGCGAACGGCCATCGTCAATCAGATGCGAGCGCTTCTCCTGGAGCAAGGGATCGTCATTCCCCTCGGCCGCGCGCTCTTCGCTCGGCGGCTGCCGACGATCTTCGAAGATGCGGAGAATGGCCTGTCGCCACGCCTGGTCGTCTCTGCTCCATCGGCTGCGGCAGCGATGGCTCGCCGTCGACGTCGAGATCGACGAGGCCACGCGTGAGCTGACGACGTGGGCCGACGCAATCAGACGCTATGTCGTCGTGCGCAGACGGTGCCGGGCGTCGGCCCGATGATCGCCACTGCGGTCGTCGCGGCCGTCGGCAATGGCCGAATGTTTGCGCGCGGGCGAGATATGGCCGCATGGCTCGGGACTCGTCCCCGGCCAGTACTCCACGGGCGGAAAGCCGACGCTGGCCGCATCAGCAAGCGCGGCAACACGTACTTGCGCGCAACTGTTTATCCAGGGCGCGAGCGCGCCTGTACCTGCATATGAAGCGCGACCGCTCGTCGCTCGGCGAATGGCTCCGACACGTCGAAGCGCGGAGTCACCGGAACGTCGCCGTCGTCGCGCTGGCCAACAAGATGGTCCGGATCTGTTGGAAAGTGCTGACCAGCGAAGAGCAGTATCAGCCATATCCGTCACGGGTCGCGTAGCAGATCGCAACCCGTCTTCGAATTGCGAGGGTATCTCGATGTGATGGCCCAACCGTCGACCGGCGCATCGCCAGCCTGACTAAAAATGCGGTCGTGAGTGACCGAACGCTTTATGAGGACCGGTGCGCGCGGATTCCATCAAGGCCAGGAGCCGTGGCTCCACCAGTAGGCCGGATACATTGACGCAAACGGCTTTCACCATCGCTCGAGCCCAATCCTTGCAACGGAGGGGCAGACCATACATTTTTTAGGACATCGCGCTCCATGCGCAATTCGCGCACATCCTTTCGAAGTCGCGTCAGCTCGTCCCGCTCTGCGGCGGTGAGTCCGGTCTTGCCCTTGGTCCGATCCGCTCGGGCCTGCTCGACCCAGTTGCGCAGCGACGATTCGGTCAGGCCCAGATCGCGGGCTGCCGCCGCGACCGTCTTGCCCTCATCCAGGACCAGCCTGACCGCCCCCGTCTTGTAGTCGTCCGTGAAGCTGCGCCGGGTCCGCCTGCCCTTGGTGTCCGCCATCGTGGCCATCGTATTCCCCTTTCGGAAGATGTCCACGGGATCGGATCAAGCGCATACCAACATTTAGTCGGCGCCGTGTGCGGTCTGTGACGCCGCCGTCAGGGCCCTGGGAGTGTTCAAGATTCGCCGAGACGCCTCGGGCTCGTCGTGGTTCGGTCCGTTTCGTCCCACGCATCGCCAGGTCCCCGTGGAAACGGAGACGATCGAGACGATGGCTGAGTGCCTCGATCGCACGATCGACTTCCTCGTGTGCCGAGGGCATCATGGTCGAGGAGGACTTCGTGCGGCCGGCAGTGCAACAAGCGGTCGAGGAGTGGCGACGGAATGAGAAAGGCGGCGCGTGATTGGGGACAGAAAACCGTTCTAGGTACCCGGCACCGGGGCGCGCCGCGCCCACCACGGTCCGGGGAACAAGACGCCGTCCGTCGTGGCTCAAGCGCCTGGACCGCGAGCGGTGCGGAGGGAACGGGAGGGGCTGGAGGAACAGAATAAGAGTCTGCCCTCCCTGCTTTGCCCGCCCCTCCTGCCTTCCTTACTTCGCTGTGATGATGTTGTGTCCGCGCCGGTTCTGCGCCCAGCAGGATTCGGTGTCTTCGCTGCAGAATGGCTGCTCCTTACCTTTGCTCACAACTGTGATCCGGTTGGCCGCCACATCGAGGCTGACGAGATATTGCTTCACCGCGTCCGCCCGGCGCGAAGCTAACGCGAGGTTGTACTCCGAGCTGCCACGCGAGTCGCTGTGACCGTCAATGGTGATCTGCGTCGTGCTCCACCGCTTCAACCACACCGCGTTCTTCTGCATCATCGGCCGGGCATCGTTCCGAATCACCGCCTGGTCGTAATCGAAGAACACATCGTCGAGCGGCCGCTCTGCATTGAGCTGATCGAGCGATTTCCGCGCGAAGATGTCGTCCTCGTTGAGTGGGGCCGGAGCTTTCACCTCGGGAGGCAGCAAGGGCGCTGTTGGCGGCGGCGGCGGTAGATTGACCGAAGTGGCGAGTGACGGCGATGTGGAAGCAGGTGCCTGCGGCGGCACTTGTTTCCGACAGCCGTAGGCGCCCGTCGCGAGCGCGGCGCCGAGCGCCACCATAGCAATACTTGGACGAACGCCAGTCATGAGTCACTCTCCTCGAGATATTGCCGAGCTTACAAAGCTGCGGGTGGCGTTTGAACGCAGACGAAGATAAACGCCGGTCGTGGAACACTTCTGGGTGCAACGGCACGCGCGGAACCCGGATTTCCGGTTTCGCGGCGTCCACTATTTCGTCACGCCGCTCCTCTGGCAGGCGACGGTTGATCTATCGGCCGTTCGACTCCGGGACTGTGGGGGGGCGAATCGCGCTCCGCCGTTCGCCTCAAAGCGCGTGCTGGACAATCAGCGATGACGGCCCCGGCTAGGCCGTCCCGGCGCTTTCCGTTTGCCAACCGAACCCGGCGTGGCCGCTGGTGAACGCTGACGTGGGCCCGTTCTGGGTTCCGTTGTGCTGGAGGTCGCTATCCGTGCGTTCTGCGCCGAAGTTGCCGGGCACGAACGATTTGAGACATCAGCCACGACGGTTCCAGCTACAGAACAGATTCATTCGCCTTCTCGCCTTCGTGGTTCTGGCGATGAGCGAACGTATGTAGCGCACGTCATGGCTGCGTTGAAGGAAAGAGGGCTTGGACGAGATCACTAACCCAGGTGGTCACACTTTTTACAATTTGCGGCCGATGGGCCTCGTCAAATGACTGCAGGCTCGCGGACACCCATTGCGATGAGCCTTCGACGCTAGATGTAGTTAAGTCGTTTAATATCTGATCTTTAAATGGTGGGCGCTACTGGACTCAACCAGTGACCTCGTGCGTGTGAAGCGTCTGAGTATCGCGGTAGACAGCCGCGAGTGTGCGTTTTACACGCCGAAACGATCGGCGTGACGGTGAATCGTCGCGAGTCGTTGCGTCGTGTTCGTCCCTTCGTGGCAAAACGTGGCAAAAGGCTCATGCTGATGACGACGCCCGTGATCGGTCTAGAGACACGATCACCAACGGCGACCTCACACCCACCGACAGGGCGATCCCGCGCGGTGGGGCAGTGTGAGGCGCGGGCCGGGCCTTCTCGACGACCTCGCAGCTTTGAATCTCTGAAATTCTTATGAATGGGACCGGAGGCACCATGACGAATGTCTAGGGGCGACAAGCGATCAAACGACGTGCTGACGCCGAAACAGCAGCGAT
The DNA here is from genome assembly GCA_963814975.1 of uncultured Acidobacteriota bacterium. Taxonomy (GTDB): domain Bacteria; phylum Acidobacteriota; class Vicinamibacteria; order Vicinamibacterales; family CAVVIG01; genus CAVUXJ01. The sequence goes on from CAWFFB010000029.1 coordinate 35,160, forward strand.
TCGTGGTCGAATATCTCATCGACCTCAACGCCTCCCAGGCGGCCATCCGGGCGGGCTACCGCCCTGACTCCGCGCGGCAGGCGGGCGAGAACCTGTCAAAACCTGACATTGCGGAGGCGATCCGCGCTGGCAAAGCGGGGCAGCTCGCCGAGGCCGGGTTGACGGCGGCTCGGGTGCTTGAGGAGCTTCGTCGGGTGGCCTTTGCGAATGTGCGGGACTACTGGGCCACGGACGGCTCGGCGAAGCATCCGAGCACCTTGACCGTCGAGCAAGGGCGGCACTCGCCGGCTTCGAGGTGCTCGCCATCGAGC
>CAWFFB010000030.1:0-262761 GCA_963814975.1 uncultured Acidobacteriota bacterium
ATCACCATCTCAGGGTTCCGCGGTCTCGACTACATTGCGGCACTCAATGATATCGGCGCGGTCTCTGGCGGCATTCCGACGTTGAAGCGGCTGATTTACATCGGGGACCAGGCGCCCGACGGATCGTGCCGTACGCGAGTCTCCGCGAACTCGCCCGGCAAACCGATGAGTCGGCAGTCGCGCGCCGTTCCCGGATCGTATCGCCCGACGACATCATCAACACACAATACACGTCCGGCACCACCGGATTTCCCAAAGGTGTGATGCTCTCGAGCCGTGGCATCGTCAACAATGCCTGGGCGGTCGGACAACGCCTTGGCTTCACGCCGCCTGACCGCCTGTGCCTGTGCGTGCCGCTCTTCCACGCGTTCGGCTGCGTCGTGGGCGTGCTTGGATGCTACACGCACGGCGCCTGTCTCTGTCCGATTGAGTGGTTCGACCCCAGGCGCGTGCTCGAGACGATTCAGCGCGAGCACTGCACCGCCCTGTACGGCGTTCCGACGATGTTTCTCGCCGAGCTTGAATGCGCGGAGTTTCAGCGGTTACGACCTTTCGTCGCTCAGGACCGGCGTGATGGCCGGATCGCCTTGCCCTGAGCTGCTCATGCGCCGCGTGATCACCGACATGCACCTGCCGGAGATTACGATTGCGTACGGCCTGACCGAGGCCTCACCGACTATTACGCACACTCCCCGGCAGGCACCCATCGAGCAGCGAACCCAGACGGTCGGACCGGCGCTTCCGGACCTCGAAGTCAAGATCGTCGATCCGGAAACGCGGCGGAGCTTGCTCCAGGCGAACGTGGCGAGCTGTGCGTCCGTGGATACAACGTCATGCGCGGCTACTACAACGATCCCGAGGCGACGCACATCGCGATCGATCCCGAGGGATGGCTCTGCACCGGTGACGAAGCGAGCATGGATCAACACGGCTGGTTCCGGATCACGGGGCGCATCAAGGACCTGATCATTCGCGGCGGCGAAAACATCTCGTCCACGGAAATTGAAGACTGCTTGCGCGCGCATCCGGCCGTCGCCGAAGCGTATGCCTATCCGGTGCCGGATCGCGTGTTCGGCGAGATCGTCGGCGTGGCGGTTCGCGTGAGACCCGGCCATGGCGAGGCGGCATCGGTGACGAGCGACGATCTGATTGCCTGGTGCCGCGATCGCATGGCCCGGTTCAAGGTACCCGGTTCGGTCCGATTCGTCTCGGAATTTCCCTTGACCGCCTCAGGCAAGGTTCAAAAATTCAAGCTCCGCGCGGAGCACTTCCAGGCGATGGCGACGAATGTCTGACTGGCCTGCCGCCGAAAAACGCTTTCGCGCCGGGTAGAATGCCACCTGAACGCCTCGGCCCTGCGACATCAGCGGAAGCCGGGCTCCAGTAACACCGCCGGGGAGAATCGTATGACCACGATCACGACCAAAGACGGCACGCAGATCTACTACAAGGACTGGGGCGAGGGACAGCCGGTCGTCTTCAGCCACGGATGGCCGCTGAGCGCGGACGCCTGGGAAGACCAGATGGTCTTCCTCGCCTCGCGCGGCTACCGCTGCATCGCCCACGATCGCCGCGGCCACGGGCGATCGAGCCAGCCCTGGAACGGCAACGACATGGACACGTACGCCGACGATCTGGCCGCGGTGGTCGAAGCGCTCGACCTGAGGGACGCGATCCACGTCGGCCACTCGACCGGCGGCGGCGAAGTCGCCCGCTACATCGGCCGTCACGGCACGAAGCGCGTGGCCAAGGCGGTGCTGATCGGCGCCGTGACGCCGCTGATGTTGAAGACGCCGGCCAACCCTGGCGGCCTGCCGATGGAGGTGTTCGACGGGATCCGCGCCGGCGTGCTCGGCCGACCGCTCGCAGTTCTTCAAGGATCTCAGCGGCCCGTTCTACGGCGCGAACCGGCCAGGCGCCAAGGTCTCGCAGGGCCTGCGCGATTCGTTCTGGCTGCAGGGGATGCTGGCCGGCTACAAGGCGGTCATCGACTGCATCAAGGCGTTCTCGGAAACCGACTTCACCGAGGATCTTGAAGAAGTTCGACGTGCCGACGTTGATCATGCACGGCGACGACGATCAGATCGTGCCGATCGGCGCCTCGGCGCTGCTGGCGTCCAAGCTGGTCAAGGGCTCGACGCTGAAGGTGTATCCGGGCGTGCCGCACGGCATGTGCTCGACCCACAAGGACCAGATCAACGCCGACCTGCTCGCGTTCATCAAGTCGTAGCGGGAGGTCAGGCCTTCCTCATCCCGGAACGAGCGACTGGCAGGTAGGTCGCCAACAGTAGCAATCCCCACAAGCCATCGTAGATGCCCATCGGGGTGAATCCGTCGCCTTGGCTGAGAAAGAAGGCCGAGAACGTGAGGCGGATGACGATGCCACACCAGTTGGGCCAGCGATGGATCTGCGGATCCCAATAACCCGGCAGATAGAGAAAGTCGATCGCCCACAGCTGCATCCCCCAATGGCGGGGCCACGCTTTGGGAAAGGCATCGGGCTGGCCGGCGAACCGCGTGAACGAGTCGGGCGACACGAAGATGATGACCCCGACGATGAGGTTCAACACGATGCTGAGCAGAAGAAGGAACTTATAGCGTTTGACCGCACCCATTCACATCACCCGCGACAGACGAGGCGGGGCGATATGCCGCCGCTCGAGCACCAGCCGCCAATCATCCCATTCCTCGGGCCTCAGCGAATACCTCAAATCGGCCCTCTGCCGCGTTTCGAGATCGGCAGTCAAGAAACGACGGCCGGAGAGGTTGACTGAGGGCGGCGCTTCCGTATGTAGTGCCGGCTTCAGCCGGGCTTCACCGGTCCGTCCACAGGCGGACACCTTGCCGGATATCTACGTGGCTCCGAAATCGTGTCGCGCCGATGTTGGGGAGCGGATCGCGACAACGCCGCCTCGATCGCCGAAAGCCCCACGCGCATGCTGACCCTGACCGTGATCAGCCAAGCTTGCGCACGAGAGCGAGCCGACTTGCGCCCCGCGGAGGCGACGAAGTACAACTACTTCGCCCTGGCGACTGATTGGCGTCTGGGGCGGCCCCTGCAGTCGACGTTGAGGTGCCGCGCTCGTGGGCACGTCAAGGCCGTCAGGGTTCGGTCGCGAAGAGCACGCCAGTCACTCGCTGCGGCGATCTCCTAAGCAAGAATGGAGTTGTTCGCACGCATCGAGATGTTCTATAAAGACGCACTCCGTCGCACGGCGCTCGGCTTCGCCGAGCCCGATTGTTACGCGCTGCGCGGGCTTGACAGGAACGACCTAACCCAGAAGGGAGACCGGAATGTCAGAGGTCGCCACCACTGTTGTGTCGTCGATCGCGGCCGAGAGGAAGCCATTCTACGCGTGGCTCATCCCGGGAGTGTTTTACGACCAGCTCGAGACCGTCCTGCGCGATGCGGCCTTCCTGCCCGGAGTTGCCAAGACAACCGATACCACGGGTCCGTGGGACAGGGCCGGCTCGACACGCATCGTCCACTTGACCGATGGGACAACCGTGCGTGAAACGGTCACCAGTGCGACGGCGCCGGACTATTTTGCCTACCGCCTCACCGAGTTTTCCAGCCCGATGATCCGCATGCTGGTCAAAGAGGCCCGCGGCCAATGGTGGTTCACTGATAGTGGCTCAGGCCTGAAGGCCAAGTGGACGTATACGGCCGAGAGCAGAAACGTCCTTGGGGCGCTCGTCCTGCTCCCGGTCATCAAGATCCTTTGGAATCGCTACATGAAGGCGGCCATGAAAGTCACGAAAGAACGTGCGGAGACTGAAGTGACAAGGGGCTTGCGATGAGCAAGGACTGGAACTTCGACCTGGAGGCGCTCCACGGCCAGCAGGAGATGACCGACGAGGACCGCTCGTACAAAGGCTCTCGGTACTCTGAGGTGCGAAACGCCCTCTACGCGAATCCCTATCGGGGCGGAACCAGCGGACAACAACCGGGAGCGCTTCCCCTGTTCAGATCCACCATCCGAAACGCCTGGCGTGGCACACTCCACGGACCAAGCTTTCTGAAGCAAGCGTCCGCCAGAACGATCGACACAAAATCCGACCTGCGCTGGGGGAGCGACGGCAAGGGATTCCGTCGGATTCTTGCCCCCAACGGGATCTGCGTGCTCGGGACGTGGGAGATCACGGTCGAGAATCCGTACACGGGCTACTTCCAGAAAGGCGCGAAGGGGCTGACGATTGGCCGGATCTCGTCGGACGGCAATGAAACCAAGCGCGGTCAGCGGCGATCCATCAGCCTGGGGATGAAGATCTATCCGACGATGGACCCGAATCATCCCACGCCGCTCATCCCCGCCAGCGTCATCGTGCAGGAAGATCTCGGCGGCATGAGTACGGCGTTCATGAACGACGCGGAGCTCGTGAACATGCCCAGCGTGCACAGCTATCGGCGCGGAATTTACGTGCTGATCATGCTTCGTGCCGGCACGCACTTCTTCCGCCTCGACAAGGTGGCCGATGTCCGACAGCTTCATGAGGTTGCCGAGCTCGGCCAGCCCGCCAACGTGCCGACGAGATGCCCCGACCACATGATGTTGAAGATGACGACCGGCCAGCGCCGCATTGAGGGCAACGAGCTGGATTTCCGAGACGAAATCTACGCGCACCTGTTCAATGCCGGAGACGAGCATCCGACCGGCAGCATGGCCTTCGACGTGTTCGTGTCCGACAAGGGCCGGAGGAAGGGTTTTCCGGGATTCCGGCGCGTCAGGGTCACCGACTGGCAGCGCATCGGCACAGTGCGATTCACCGAGGCCGTGGCCTCTTACAACGGCGATCACGTCATCCACTTTCACCATCCCGGCTGGCGCGACAACAGGAACGACCCGTCCACGGCAATTCGGTCGCACGAGCGACGCGTCCGCTGACACGGAGCTGGGCCATGAGCAGGCAGTTCGACGTCATCGTCATCGGCAGCGGCTTTGGGGGGGCAATCACCGCCCGGCGCCTCGCGGAGAAAGGGATGAACGTGCTCATCCTCGAGCGTGGCCGCCGGTGGGAGCCGCCGACCTACCCGAGGCAGCCGGGCGACGCCTGGGTCTTCAGCCACAGCGAGCCGGAACGTCACAACGGCTGGCTCGACATGCGCTTCTTCAACCACATGACCGTGGCACAGGCGGCCGGGGTCGGCGGCGGTTCGCTGACCTACAGCAGCGTGGCCCTCGAGGCGAACCCCGGTGTGTTCACACGCGGATGGCCGGCTGAGATCACCTACGCCGAGCTGAAGCCCTACTACGACACGGTGGCCAGGGAGATGAACATTCAGGTCGTTCCCGATGGCCAGCTGACGCCCCGCTTCAAGATCGCCCGCGAGGCCGCGCACAACCTCGGCTACGACGATCGGTTCTCGAAAGCCGGCCTGGCCGTCAGCTTCTCCGAAGACTGGCATCCCGATCTCGACGATGCATCCAACCCGAAGCACTCGAAGCCCTTCGTGAACGCTCACGGTCAGCGACAGGGCACCTGCGTCCATCTCGGCAACTGCGACATCGGCTGCGACGTGCGCGCCAAGAACTCACTGGACGTCAACTACATTCCTCGTGCCGAACAGCACGGGGCCGACCTTCGACCGCTGCACGTGGTGCGCTATATCGAGCCGACGGATGGGAAGTATCGAGTGGTCTTCGATCGCATCGTGGACGGGCGATTGATTCGCGGCGAGGAAACCGCTCCGCGCGTCATCGTGGCGGCGGGAAGCCTGGGCACCACGGAACTGCTCCTTCGGTGCCGCGACGAGTACCGGACCCTGCCGGCCCTCAGCGGCCTCCTGGGGAGGCACTGGAGCGCCAACGCCAACTTCATCTCGATGGGCAGCTACAGGTCGGATGCGGGCCGGGTGAAACAGTCCACTGGCGTGACCATCTCGAGCGTGCTCGATTTCACGGACGGCAGCTTCAACAATCAGCGCTTCGCCATCGAGGACGATGGGTTTCCGAATGTCATCCTGAACGCGCTGAAAGCGTGCCTCGACAACCAACTGGTGACCTCGATGGGCAAGGCCCTGCTCGAGGGCTTCGAGGATCACCTCCGCGAGGATCATCTGCTCAGCGACATGATGGTGTGGCTGGGAGCTGGCATGGATGCGGCCGATGGCCAGTTCCGTCTGAAGCGGCATGGGTTGATAGACCGGCATTTCGAGCTGGATCTGGACTGGGATGTCGAGGCCTCGCGAGGGGTGCTGGACGCCATCGCCGAGATGCAGAAAAACCTGACCCAGGCGACCGGCGGTCGTTGGTTCGTCCCGCCTACCTGGAGCCTTTTCAAGAACCTGCTGACCCTGCACCCGCTGGGAGGCTGCAAGATGGGGATCTCAGCTGATACCGGTGTCGTCGACCACCTCGGCCAGGTGTGGGGCTATCCCAATCTGATCGTCGCCGACGGCGCGATCCTCCCCACGTCAACCGGCCACAATCCATCCCACACGATCGCGGCTCTCGCCGAACGCATCGCTGCGCACACCTTGTAGACCCGAGGACAGGAGCACACACATGGCGGACAAGCCCGAGAAGGCGGCCGTGCCCGGCGGGGGGCACAAGGGACTGCGGGAGCTGTTCAGCTATCCATTGATGTCCGCGATCACCGAAAGGCGGACACGGCGAGTAGCGCGCGGGACCTCGATTACCTCCGGACCCATCAGCCACACCAGCACGAACGCACCGGCGCCACTCACCCGGCTCGAGGAGGCCATCCTTGTTGTCGCGACGGGATTGACAGGCCGGGTGACCATGCACGATGTCCCGGCGTTGAACGAAGACGGCAGCAGCCGGTTCGGCGCGCCGCTCATCAACATCATCGCGCGGTCCGCCAGCAGCATCGACAACGCGCATGCCGTCTCGTTCTTCATGATCAACGACGAAGGCACGTGGCTGATCAAGCAGTTCCGCAACCGGGAAGCCCTGGCGCTGCTCAGCCAGTTCCCGCCGAAGTGGGAAGACTGGACGGAAGACAACTGGCTGACGGCCGCGGCGGCCGTCAAGCATCGGTTATACAAGGAGCGCCTGGATTTTCCCCGCCGCTGGCCCTACTACTTCATCTGGAACCGGCAGATCTCCAATCGTCCGGGCACCACGATCCTGCTGCCGATCGTGGACCTGACCCGGCAGATGATCAACGTCTTTCTGAGCCTCCTGTCCGAGGAGGACGGCCAGCGGCCGCTCTTCGTCGATGACTGGAGCAGATTCCGCCCGAGGACCCTCCTCGATTGGGGTGCGTGGTTCGGCAGCAAGGTCGGCCTGGTCCCGGAGATCTCCTATCAGATCATTGGCGGCGCGAACAGGGCGAGGGGCAACTGGCTCAATCGCGACTACCCCGCCCCGCTCGGCTACGCCAACACCCTGCGCACCGACTACGAAACGTTCTTTCAACTCCAGAACCTGATGCTCATGGCGCAGGCGATGGGACTGGGCGGCTGGATTCACGCGGCGGTGGGGGCGCCGTATGTGTTCGAGCGGGATCCCGCCACGGGCAAGTTCGGCATCGAGTTCAGAATGCAGCAGCCGAAGAAGTGGCGCCGATGGCCGCCGCTGCCGACCACGCAGCCGAATCCGATTGGGATCGACGGTCTTCTCGAGTCCTTGACGCCGCCCTACGTGAAGTCGATGGACGAGGCGGTCGATCGTGTGCTCGAGGAGAAGTACGGGCCGGCTGGCACCTACGGCGACAACAGCGTCTTCGACCGTTCCTATCAGAAGAGCGACTACGGCGATGCCTATCTGAAGATGGCGGCCAAGCGCCCATCGAAGGAGGCGGTCGCCTACGCGAAGGAAATCTGCAACTACATCTACGACACGTACGGCAGGTTCCCGGCGCACACGAACGCCTTCCACTTGCCGGGCGTGTGGCTGCAGTTCTCGCACCTGGAAATGGAGTTCTACGACAAGTACTTCGATCGCGATCTCTATCACCGGCAGGCGGCACACCACGAGCTGTGGGGGGACCACTAGACGCCTACGGCGGCCTCCTTGTACACGCGGTACGCTTCGTCGAACATCTGCTCGCGGCTGTCGAAGCGGGCCTCCTCCCAGCAGGCCAGCGGGTACAGCAGGGCGTTGACCGCGCACTTGTTGCAGTACGTGCAGGGCTTCTCTGGTTCGTCCTGGCCTTCGGCGAACCGCTCCACGAGGTCGGGGTTTGCCAGCAGGCCGCGAGCGATGGACACCACGTCGCAGCGGCCCGCGCCCAGCGCCTCACGGATCCGCCCGGCGGACTGCCAGCCGCCGACGCAGATCAGGGGCAGTCCCGAGGCCTCCTTGATCTTCGCGGCATCGTGCTGGTTCATGCCCTCGATCTTGTCGGGAAGCAGGGCCCCGTCTCGTTTGAACGGCATGCGCCGTCCCCAGTTCCACTCGAAGAGCCGACGAAACGGCGCGAACTGCAGCAACAGGAACGTGAGCCGCGTACGCGTTCCCTCGTAGAACATCGCCGTGAACACGCGTCTGGCATCGTCCATGGGCATTCGGCCGGCCGGGATCAGCGGGTGTGGAAACGAATCGCCCTGGGAGAGATGGATCGGCATCGAGGCCGGCGTCGGCCAGCCATCGTGACAGCTCCATCGTGTCGGCCAGCGTATTCCCCACCGCACGAACCAGCGGCGCCATGAAGGCGTTGTGTTCGTCTCGTCCGCTGAGTTTCATGGACACGAAGAAGTCGCGCCCGACGGCGGCGCGGACGGCTTTCAGAACGTCCAGCGTCAGCCTGGCGCGCGCGCGCAGGTCGCCGTTGTACTCGTCGTCGCGGTCGTTGATCGCGCTCGACAGGAACTGGTGCAGGATGTAGCCATTGCACGCCACGATCTCGATGCCGTCGGCGCCCGCTTCGCGGGCCCGCCGCGCGGCTCGTGCGTAGGCCTGCACCAGCTCATGAATCTCCGGGACGGTCATCCGGCGCGAGCGCAGCCCATAGAGGAGGTCCGGCCGGTCGGTTGCGCCCGGAGCCGGGATGTCGACGAACTCCTTGCGGGGAATGTCGCGCTGCCGGCCGGAGAAGTGGAGCTGGATGATGTAACGGCAGTCGTACCGGTGCACCTCGTCCACCAGCCGACGCCATGACGGGATGGTGCGGTCGTCGTCGATGGTCGCGTATCCGGGTACGGCCACGCCATCAGCGCGGATGCCCGAATTGGAGGAGATGATGGCCGAGACGCCGCCTTGCGCGAAACGGCGGTCCCAGGCAATCCGCGCCTCGGACATCGATCCGTCGTAGTAGTCGACGCGGCCTCCCAGGCTGGAGCGCATGACTCTGTTCTTGAACGTCACGCCATTGATGGTCAGCGGACGGAAGATCGGGTCGTTGGTGGGTGGAGTAGCCATGCATCCTCGATTCAGTTCTGTGCGATGTGCTCGTCGCGGTCCGTCCACCGTAGGTGGGGAAGCGTCGAAGGTCGACGGCGGGGTCCGGCCGTCCCGCTCATGCCGAGCTCGCTGCTCGGTGCCGCCGCCGGAGTGTAACTCCGTTTCATGCTCCAGACGGCCAATGCCCAAGGCAGCTCTCGCTCCTCGGCGTCTGCTGATCGCCCGGTCTCGGAACGTGCGATAATCGACACACTGCTTCCCTGAGCCTGCCGCCGCCTCGTGCGAGTTCGGCCAAGCCCCAGACTCAAAGAAACGTTTTGTTCTGGAGCCTTATGCCGAAGCGTTTGACTTCAATCCGCCCGCCGCCCGCCGATCGCAGACCAAAGAACAGGCTGCTGTCGTCCCTCCCCCGGGCGGATTTCGCGCGGCTCCGCCCGCATCTGCGAACGGTCCCCATTGCGGAGAGGCAGATCCTCCATCCACGCAACGAACCGATTCGGGAAGTCTTCTTTCCCAACGGGGGTGTCGCGTCCGTGACGGCCGTGATGCGCGATGGCGCGATGGTCGAGATCGCGACTGTCGGTGACGAAGGCCTGGTCGGGATGAACGCGTTCTTCGGCCCCGTGCTGACGAGCGGCGAGGCCATGATGCAGGTGCCGGATACGGACGCAGAAGTCATGTCGGTTCAGGCGTTTCAGGACGAGCTCGATCGCCGCGGCGCGTTCTACGACGCGGTCCAGGTCTATTCGCAAGCGTTCGTGATCCTGATGATGCAGTCAACGGCCTGCATGGCGCTTCACTCGGTGCAGGAACGCTGCTGCCGGTGGCTGTTGATGACACACGACCGCATCCGCCGGGCAGACTTTCAGCTCAGCCATGAATTTCTCGCCATGATGCTGGGCTCCACGCGTCCGACCGTGACCATCGTCGCGGGTGCCCTTCAAAAGGCCGGACTCATCAAGTACACGCATGGGCATATGAGGATCGTGGACCGGCGGGGCCTGGAAGCGGCGTCCTGCGAGTGCTACGCCACCGTGAAGGACCACTTCGATCGCCTTGGTCTGTAACGGCCAATCACGGTGCGTCGCGGCTCGATCGCCGGCGCGCCGGTACGGCTGCCGCGAGAACAACGCGCCCCTCGCGTGCTCGAGAGCTGAGTGACTTGAACGCGCTGAGCCGAGTGACGGCCGGATAGCGTTGGCGGGTCTATTTCGGCGTCGAGGCTTCACACGCCAGCGCCAGGTTGGGCACACCGGCCGCGGGGCGCGGCTTGGGCGACCATTTCACGAGCCGGCCGTTTTTGGGAATCTGCAGTGTCATCGGCTGCGCCGTCGATGGCAACGGCACGGCCTTCCGGCTGTGCGCGTAGACCGGGTGCTTGCCGTGCTCGCGGTACCAGTCCGCGACGGTGGCGTTCTGGTACATCTTCTCGACAATCTGCCGCCATCCCACTCCCGTGTTGTAGGCGCAGAAGGAGATCTCGCCCATCTGCGTCGCGTAGGGGATGATGCACATCTCGGTGCGCCTGAAGTCGTAGGTCCAGAGATCCTGGAACCACATGCCGGCGACGAACAGCAACAGCCACTCGTCGCTCTTGCGGTTTCGCTCCTCGCACGCGCCGAGCCGGCCGCCCAGCTGGCCCCCGCTCTGCTTGTCGAACTTACGCACGAGGTCGATCAGGTGGAAGCCCTTCGGCGCGCGCAGCGGCGAATAGTTGCGCAGCACGCTCAAGGCCGTCTGCACCGTCGTCAGCCACCGGCCGCGCCCCGAATCGGCGATCGCCTTCGCGTCCTGCAGCACGCGATCGACGTTGATGAACGCGGAGACCGGCGCCCACTCCTTGGTTTTCTTGCTGACCATGAAACCCATGCCGACGCCGCAGTCCGGATGGCAGCCGCACTTCAGCGTGCCCCAGTCGGCGCCCGGCCCCTGGAGCAGGTCGGTGACATCGGAGAGCACGCTCGAGGCCGAAAGCGGGAACCAGTCGCGCAGCGGCTCGGTCACTCCGGTCTGCCGTTTCACGTCGTCCGCGAGGTGCGAGAGGGTGTAGCGCTTGGCGTGGCGCTCCTCGTCGGAGATTTCCTCGTCGCGGCCGGTGAATGAGACGGGTTGAAAGGAGACGAAGCTGATCTTGTCGCAGTTCTGTAGCGCAAACTTGACGATCGGTCCGACCTGGTGATCGTTCACGGTGTTGACGATCGTGACCACGAGGCACACGTCGATGCCGGCCGCGTACAGGTTCTCGATGGCGCGCAGCTTCACGTCGAACAGGTTCCCGACCTTGCGGTGCGCATTCGCCTCCTCCGACACGCCGTCGAACTGCAGGTAGGCGATGCGCAGGCCCGCCTCGCGGGCCTGCTGCGCGAACGCCGGTTCCTGGGCGAAGCGGATGCCGTTGGTCGCCGCCTGCACGCTGAAGTAGCCGACCTTCCGGGCGTAGCGGACCGCGTCGAGGAAGATCGGCGAGATCGTCGGCTCGCCGCCCGAGAACTGTACCGTCATCTGCCGGCGCGGCTTGATGCTCACCGCGTCGTCGAGAAGCTGCTTCACTTCGTCGAGCGTCAGCTCGTGGACGTACCCGACCTGATTGGCGTCCATGAAGCAGGGATCGCACATCATGTTGCAGCGGTTGGTGAGATCGATGGTGAGCACGGCGCCACGGCCATGCTTGATCGAGGAGGTGCCGTGATTGTGGAGCCGATCCGTGACCGCGTCGAAGTCGCGCCCGGGGAAAAGCGATTCGATACGCTTGAGGAACTCCGGATTGATCGAGAGCGTATCGGTGAAGGTGCCGTGAGTCGAGCACGTCTTCTCGATCACGATCTTGCCGTCCCGTTCGAGAATCGATGCCGGGATCTCGCCGACGTGCTGGTTGACCAGCGATTCGATCGACTGTTCGCCGGAGACAATGCGCGCGCGCGTCTCGCGCACGCAGGTCGGACAGAGCGAGTCGGTCGTTCGCGGCCATCCGAGCGACGGACTGGACCGCTCGCGGCTCTTCATGAGCGGCGCCGCAGACCACCGCGGCTGAAACGATTTTCCCTCGAACCGCCTGTTGACTGCCTGAAATACCGGCCACGCGAGCCGAGCGCTTCCTGTCAGAGCCAGCTCGACAGGCTTCCAAAGGCTCATACGACCTCTCCTCCCACACCAACGATCGCGCGGCCGTCTCACGACGGACCTCTCTGAAACGGCGGCAAATCATAGCACGGTGGATCAGCGCGCCAGATCGACCTGCGCCCGCACCAGCTCATGCAGCGCGCGGTCGTCGATCTTTCCTCTGGCCGTCAGCGGCAGCCGATCGACCAAGACGACGATTCTCGGGATCTTGAATGCCGCCAGCCGCCAGGCGCAGTGCTGCCGGACGGCCGCCAACGTCAGACCAGGCGGGCCCGCGACGACCGCCGCGATCTGCTCTCCGCGCGCCAGGTCGCCGGCGGCCACCACGCGCGCATCGGCGACGCCGTCCATCTCTCGCAGAACGCGCTCGACCTCACCCGGCTGCACTTTGCGTCCCGCGACATTGATGAACGATGACACCCGTCCGGCGAGGACGAGCCGGCCGTCGCGGAGCAGGCGCCCGTAGTCGCCTGTCAGAAAGCCGTCGCCGCCGATCTCGTCGCGGTCCCCGCTCTCGCCGACATACCCCGGACACACGGCCAGACTGCGGACGTAGATCCGGCCGTGTCCCGGCGGCACCCCGGCATCCGGCCTCAGCTCGATCGTGACGCCCGAAATAGGCCGGCCGACTGTCGGTACCTCATCCAGCGTGTCGTCGCCGTCGAACGTGATGCCGCCCGTTTCACTCGTGCCGTAGAACGTATGGATCTTCAATCCAAAACGCTCGTGAAAGGCCCGGACGGTCTCGATCGCGAGGCGCGCCCCCGCCGATACCAGCAGCGTGAGCGTCGGGGGCCAGCCGCCGACCGGCGGATGCGCGAGGTAGTGCTGATACATGAACGGCACACCGTGAAACACCCGCGCTCCGTACCGGCGGGCGTCCGCGGATAGCTGCGGCGGCACGAACGATTCGCGGAGCACGAGCGGCGTCCCCTGCAGGAGCAGGGGCATCACGAGGTTCCCGAACCCGTACGCATGCGAGAGTGGAATCGCCGCGACCTGAACGTCCGCGGTCGTGATCCCCATTGCTGACACGATATTCTCGGTGTCGGCCAGAAGCTGCACCTCCGTGGTGAGCACCGCCTTGGGCAGGCCGGTCGATCCGGACGTCAGCCTCAAGAGCGCCGCGCCGCGATACGCCGGCCGGGGAGACGCGTCCAGCTGAAGCACCGAGAGCTCACGATCGAGTGCGGCGCTCGAGCGGTCGTTCACGCTCGCCGGCACCACCACCGCCGATGCGCGGAACCGCTCGGCGAGCTCGAGAACCTCGGCAATTGGCGTCCCGACCTCGATCGGAAGGACCGTGGCGCCGAGAGTCCAACACGCGAGCAAGAGGGGAATCGTGCCCGTGCGATTGCCGCTCACCGACAACACCAGAGCGCCGACTCCGATGCCGAGCGAAGTGAGCAGATCTTGATACTGCTGACAGCGGAGGTCGAGATCCGTCGCCGTGATTGTCCGATCCGTGGCAGGTAGGTGGATGAGGGGCCGCTGCGGGTCGCCGCGGCGGAGGCTGGCGAACCGATCGACGATGGCCTTCACGAGCCGGAAAGTATACTGTAACGCCGCAATGACATGGCTGGATCGACTTCCGCATCAACCCCCGATGCGGCTGCTGGATGCAGTGACGGAGGTCACCCCCGGGATTAGCGCGGTCGGACGGCGGACCGCGGCGGCCGATGACTTCTACTTCCAGGGCCACTTTCCCGGGGATCCCGTGGTGCCCGCCGTGATCCTGGTGGAAATGCTGGCGCAGACAGGCGGCATCGCCGCGGCCAGCGCGTTCGACGCAGCAACACCGGTGGTGCTGCGGGTCGCGGGAATCGGTCCCTGCAAATTCCCGGCTGCGGCGGTTCCCGGCGAAGTTCTCGAAGCGCGGGCGCGCGTCGTGGGCAAGCTGGGGCGGTTGATCAAGATTGAAGGCGAGGTCACCGCCGACGGGCGGCTCGTGGGATCCGGGAGCTTGACGCTGGCCGGCTAGGCTGTTTTCCGCGCATGGCACAATGACCGGATGCGCGCAACCGTCAGACGGTTGTTCTACGGCCTCCGCAGCGAGGGTGCGGGCGCGGGCCGCGAAGCGACGGCCGTGGGTCTCGGGGTCTTCATCGGGTGTTTGCCACTCTACGGCTTCCACCTGCTGCTTTGCTGGATCACGGGCTGGATATTCGGACTGAACCGGCTCAAGATCTACCTCGCCGCGAACATCTCGAACCCGCTGATCGCGCCGCTGCTGCTCTTCTCGGAACTCCAGACCGGCGCCTGGGTCCGTCGCGGCGCCTTCCATAAGCTGACCCTGCAGACGGCCAGGACCACGGACCTGTCCGTTTTCGGACTCGACATCCTCACCGGCAGCCTGATGATCGGCGCGACGCTCGGGGCCGTGGTCGCATTGGTCACGTACCTCTCGGTGCGAGGGACCGCCGACGATGCGCTTTTTCTCGATCTGGTGCGCGACGCGTCGGATCGCTACATGACGGCCAGCATCGTCGCCTGGGAGTTCGCGCGCGGCAAGCTGCGTGGTGATCCGCTGTATCGATCGACGGTGTGCGGCGGGCTGCTGCCTTCGGGCGGAACTTTGGTCGAGATCGGCTGCGGCGGTGGACTGACGCTGGCGATTCTTGCCGAAGCCCAAACGAGGTACAGGCAGGGGCGCTGGCCTGCGAACTGGAATCCGCCGCCGCTGTTCGACCGCCTGATCGGCATCGAAGTGCGAGCGCGTCCGGCAGCGTTGGCGCGGGAGGTGCTCGGATCGGACGCCACCATCGTGCACGGCGATGCCCGCACCACGAACGTCGGGCCGTGCCGGGCCGTGCTGCTCTTCGACGTGCTGCACCTGCTGCGGCCGCCCGAGCAGGAAGCGCTCCTCGCGGCTGTGTCCGCCGCTCTCGGACCCGACGGTGTCGCGCTCATCCGCGAAGCCGACGCGTCCGGCGGATGGCGGTTCGCGGCCGTGCGGGTGGGAAACAGGGTGAAAGCGCTGGCTTTCGGTCACTGGCGGCAGCCGTTTGGTTTCCGCACGGCCGACGAATGGCTCGCTTGTTTCGCCACGCACGGATTGGCGGGACAGGTGCGGCCGATGAGCGCGGGCACGCCCTTCGCCAACGTGCTGTTCCGGGTTACGGTTCCGGCGCACGCGTCTGCCACCACCCACCGATCTTCACGAGCTGTTTGATGACACGGCCGTTTCGATCGAAGGCGCCGCCGACCCATAGCCGGCACGTGATGCGCGCGGGGCCGGCCGGGGTGCTCGCCGCGAGCACCAGCTCCGAGCCTACCTCGCCACCATCAACAAGAGGCCGCGAGCAGAATCGCAGATCGGACCACAACACCTGGCGCCCGCCATCGGCTGCCGCCACTTCGCCCGCGAACGCGAGCTCGTGCACGTCGAGAAAATTCCGCACCGCTTCGAGCGAACGCGATTCGTGCACCAGAGGGGAGTCTGGCACGATGGGCCACGTGAGCAGAAGGATCGGAGGGCGTCCGGCTTCGACCTGCCTCTGCGTCAACGCGTCCGCGCGCCGGTCGAACACGAGCCACTTCGTCAAACTCCCCCATCGCGCCTCGACAATTCGCGTCAGCGCCGGGGCGTGATCGACGGTCCTGTCGGAGGGAAGGGCCTGGGCCAGCAACACCGCCTTCACGCCCAGGAAGGCCGCGACACCGGCCACGAGAGCGACAGCGGTGGTGCGAGGGCGACGCCGCGACAAGGCGAGCGCGACGGCACCAACCATGAAAATCGCCAGCAGCCATGGCTCTCCCATGGCCACGAGCGGAAGGCTGACGCGTCCGGGGACGAGCGGCCACCCGATCTGGATGCGCGCACCAGACAGGACGTCGAGCGTGACGTGACTGAGACAGCCGAGCCACGCGGCGGCGATTAGATCGAACACCGGGGTGTCGCGGGCGAATGCGCGGGCGATCAGCGCGGCGAAACCTGCGACTGGCACGCCGCCGGCGAGGGAATGCGTGCCGATCTCGTGGGCGCGCAGATAGATGTCCCAGCCGAAAGGCATCAGCACGGCGTCTACATCCGGGAGGAGCGCGCCGAGGATGCCGGCCATCACGCGGGCCCGGACAGGCGAAGACTGCCGGCCGATCGCCGTCGCGAGCGTCTGCCCTAAGACGGCGTGTGAGATAGGGTCCACATGGTGTCCCGCTAGAATCGGGTGCGCGAGAGATTCACAAACACGAGCCGCGAAACAAGGGCGCTACCACCGGGGACCACGGGGGTGGCCGAGGTCGGCCTTTCGTCACGGTCGGTGGCGGTTGAGACTCCACCTTGTATCGGTGTCCTCCATGGTAGAGCCGATCGCAGATAGAAAGGCGCGATACGCATCAGACTAGCCGAGGCCCTCGTACGAATCCTGCTGTGCGTCCCAGTATCGATAGAAGTGGTACCAGGTACTCGGGATGCTGTCGGACGCGATCGCTCAGCTGATCCGCGAACTGCTGCGTGGCCTGGCGGATGGCCTCGTCTCGCGGCCGATCGGTCGCAACTCTGATCGGGTCGCCGAGGAAGACGGAAAATGGCGGGTGGCTCTCGGTGCGCTGGATGAAGCAGGGCATCAGCGGTGCGCCGGAGACGTACCCCATCAACGCCGGCGTCCGCAGGAACCAGGCCGGCCGGCCGAGCAGCGTCACCTGCACGCGATCCCGGCCCAGGTGCCGATCCATCAACATCGCCACGATGCCGTTGTCGGCGAGGCGCCGCCGGATCTGCAGGGCTGTATCGAGGGCCTGGCGGATCTCGATGGTGTCGACGCCCAGGCCATCGCGAATCTTCCGTCGCACGCGGTTCACCTCCGCGCTCGCCTCTGCCATGGCGATGATCGTCAGCGGCAGGTGTAGCACCCGGCTCATGAGTACGCTGCCGATTTCCCAGTTACCGTAATGGCCGGTTACGAGAATCGCGCCGCGGCCCTGCGCGAGTACCTGATTGAACCGTGGCAGGTATTCAGGCGGCGGATCGAACAG
This sequence comes from uncultured Acidobacteriota bacterium, assembly GCA_963814975.1. Taxonomy (GTDB): domain Bacteria; phylum Acidobacteriota; class Vicinamibacteria; order Vicinamibacterales; family CAVVIG01; genus CAVUXJ01. Next base: position 17,403 of record CAWFFB010000030.1, read on the forward strand.
CGCCGTCGCACGCGTTTCGTCGAACGACAGCGCGCGAACGAAGTCGATCGTGTCGCGCGCGTACGCCTGCAGCATGCGCCGGGCCCGACGGTCCAGCGCGCCGGGCGCCTCCGCCGGAAACACCGCGCGCAGGTTGTCTCCGATGGCCGCGCACGTCGCCGGCATGAGATGGGATGCCAGCCAAGTGCCCCCGTCGCCGATCGCATACGACGCCGCCTTGGGCAGCCATCGCACTCCGGCACAGGTCGCCCTGAAAATCGCGCCGTTGTTCAGGCCGTGCAGCGTCCACCGGCGCGGCTCCAGCGTCCCACGTGACTCGTGCTCCGGCACGGGCACGCTTCCCACCGGGTGATCAGATGCGTTCGAGGAACTGATAGTACACCGCCAGAAAACAGGTGCGCGTGGTATCGCGCACCGGACGAAGCTTGCTGCGTCCCGCGGTATAGACAGCCGTGATCGGGACGGTCGCCAGCCGCGCGCCCCTCCGCCGCAGCTTGACGAGCATCTCGGTTTCGATATCGTAGCCGCGCGCTCTCAGCGGCAGATTTCTCAGCGCGTCGAGCCGGCAGACGCGGAATCCGCATTGCGAGTCCTGCACGGGGGCGCCGACGAACCACGACAGCGCCCGGCTACCGATCCGATTCGCGTGATAGCGCGCCGCCGGCATGCCTTCACGGCTGAACTGGCGCTCGCCGAGGACCAGGTCGGCGCCGGTTCGCTCGGCGGCGGCGAGCAGCAACAGCGCCTCGCTCGGACGATGCTGCAGATCGCCGTCGAGCAGCAGCACGTGGGTGAACGGCCCCGTCATCACATGTCCGATCCCCGCACGGACGGCGCTTCCCTTGCCGGTGTTCGTCCCGCGCGAGAGCACCTCTGCCCCTGCCGCACGCGCCCGCGCCGCCGTCTGGTCCGTCGACCCGTCGTCAACGATCAGCACGTGCGACACGACGCCCTGCAGGCCCGTGACGACGTCGGCGATCGACCCCGCTTCGTTGAACGCCGGCACGATCGCGACAGCGTTCATCGGCGCGTTCCCATCAGAAGAGCCGGCAGTACCAGCACGGATGCGGCCGCAAGCGTCAAGACGCTGACCGCCGAGACGGTGCCGATGGAGCGAAGGGGCGGATATGAAGAGTTGAGCAGCGTGCCGTAGCCGAGGAACGTGATCGCGGCGGCCACGAGAATGACCGGTGCGAGCTCCGACACCGCGCGCGCCGCATCGGCACGCTCTTGAAAGCGGTGCACGAGATGGATTCCGTAGTCGACCCCGACGCCGATGAAGGTGACAACGGCAAAGAGCGCGAACAGATCGAGCTCGACGCGCGCCAGCGCGAGGAGGCCGGCCGCCCACACCAGACCGAGCACTGTGGGCGCCAGCGCGTAGAGGGACAGGCGCCACTGACGGAAGGCGAGCCCAACCAGCGCCACGACGATGAGGGTGCCAATGACGAGCCCCTTCAGAAACTGGGGCAGGAATCGCCGGCCCAGCTCCCGGTTGACGAGCGGGAGGCCGGTCAGCGTCTGAGACGGGTCGACGCGTGCGACCAGCCGCTCGAGCGAGTCGACCTGCCCGGAATCGGCCGAAAAGACATACGTGGCGGCGAGCCATCGCTCCCCGTCGCGAACCACGAATCGGCGCGCCAGATCACCCAGACCGTTGGCTTCGTACCCCTCGTAGGTCAGCCGGTCGTCCGCGTCCAGCAGCCGCGGCAGTCGATCCGAGAACGGCTGGAACGAACCTGGCCGGAAGCCGGACGCTTCAGCGGCGCGCTCGAGAGACGCCCGGACCGCGTCGGGCGAGATGTGGGCGCCGCGGATGCGGGCGGCCGTTTGTTCCTGCGTGGCTTGCGACGGCAGCAGCCGTGTCGGCGACTGCAGGCCCACCCCAGGCAGTTCGCTCGAGATCGCGGCCGTGAGCTTCTCGTTGGTCTGCAGCAGCGCCTCGAGGTCGGTGTTCCCGGCGAGCACGACGTACACCTCGCTGGGCAGACCGAACATCGGCGCGATCCGCTCCTCGAGCCGCGCGGCGCCGGTGACCGAGCGCAGTCGATCGAGCGTGGGGTTGACCTGCAGGCCGGTGGCGGCGACGCCCAGCACGCCGGTGATCAGCGCGGCCGTGCCAAGCACCCGCGTACGCCGGCGGGCGATCCATGCGGCCAGCGCTGGCATCGTGAGCCGGCGGCGGGAACCAGCGGCGGGCGTGTGCGGCAGCAGCGCCGGCACGAGCACCAACGTCAGGATCCCGCAGATGATCATCGCGTGCCCGATCAACAGGCCGAGTTGTTGGAGGCTGGGGAAGTCGACAAACGTGAGACCGTAAAAGGTCGCCGCCGTCGTCCACATGCCGAGAAGCATGCTCGAGGATGGCCCGGCTATGGCCTGGACCATCCCGTCAGCCGGCGTCAGATCATCCACTGCCAGGCGGTGGGCGACATACAGCAGCACCACTCCGTCGATCCCGAGGCCGAAGAGCATCGCGGCAGAGCCCGCCGCCGCGGCCGACAGCGTGGCGCCGGTGAACCCCAGAATGCCGAGTACGACCAGCAGTGACAGCGCTGATGGCAGCGCGCCGACCAGGACGAGCCACAGGCTGCGAAACGTGAAGAAGAGCAGCGGGAGGATCAGCGCGAGCGAGCCGATCGTGTTGAAGATGCTTTCGCGGCGCACGACGGCTTCGGTCTCGACGGCAATGCGGTGGCCTCCCGCGAACTCGACCTGGAGGGGTGGCAGCCGCTCGTCGAGATCGGCCGCACGCGACTCCTCACCTCCGTCGACGGCAGCGCCGATTGCCTGGAGGCGAGCGTCGAGCGCATGAGAGAACCTGGTGTCGAAGGGCGGCCGGGCCGGCTGTGCGATCACCAGACGGCTGCGACCGTCGTCGCTGAGGTAGCCTCGCCTGGCGACGTTGGCACCGAGCCCCGGCGCGGTCGATCCGAGCGCGTCGCTGACAATCTCGGTCAGGCCGAGCGGATCGTGGCGGACCAGTTCGGCTATCTGCGAGGACGGCAGTGCCAGCAGCTCGCGACGGGACGCGACGGCGGCAGCGATCCCGGTGGCGCTCAGGCGTTCCAGGGCCGCGTCGAGCGGCTTGCCGACTAGCAGGAGCAGCTCCCGATCCTGGAGCCACGAGAAGTTGCGCGTGCCGTCGGCGACGCCCGCATCGACCTGCGTTACCTCCGGGGCCTGCCGCAGCCGGTGGACCCAGTCGTCGATCTCCTCGGCATACTCCGCCACCGCATGATTCGCAGGGGCTGTGAAGACGACGTACAAGTGGTCGACGCTGCCGAAGCTGCTGAGGTACTGCCGGAAGCCAGGGATGACACGTCCATCGCGGGGAAGCAGCGACAGCACGTCGGCGTCGAATTCGACGCGGCGCGCGCCGGCTGCCGACAGGCCGAGCACGACCACCAAAAGAGCGATGATGAGCGTGCGGCGCCGGTACGCGGTAGCGACGACCACCGTTACGAGGGAGGCCAACGATGACAGCAGGGAAGGCAGTATAGCACCTGCATCTCGTGTTACCCTCCGTGCCCGCGCCATGAACATCCTGCTGTTGCGTCCCGTTCCGAGTAACGAGCGGTTCGGCTTGGGTCCCTTCTTTCGCATCGAGCCGCTTGGCATGGAGTACATCGCCGCGGCACTCGAAGCCGGCGGCCATCGCGTCACGCTCGCCGATCTCCGCTTCAGTCGATCGCTCGAGCGCCAGATTCGCGAGACGCGGCCCACGCTTGTCGGCATCGCCGCGATGCACGCGCTCGAAACCGACGACGTGCTGACCGTGGCCGCACAGGTCCGCGCGCTCTCGCCGGACGTGCCCATTGTTGTTGGCGGACACACGGCGGCCGCGTATCCAGGTCCATTTCTGTCGCGCGACGTATCCGCGGTCGTGGTCGACGACGGTGAGAAGGTGATGCCTCGACTGTGCGCGGCACTCGAACGGAGGCAGCCGTTGACGACGGTACCGGGGCTCGCGCTGCCTGACGGCGAGGGCGGAGAGACCCGCACGCCCGGCGAGGCCGGCGACTTTGCGCTTGACACGGTGCCCTTGCCTGCGAGGCAGCACGTGGCCGCGTGGCGCCGCCATTACGCGTGCCTCGCCCATCGTCCCGTCTGGCTGGTCGAGACGGCGAGGGGCTGTCCGTTCCGCTGTTCGTTCTGTTCAATCTGGCAGCTGCACGCCCGTTCGGTGCGCGAACGGTCGATTGACGCCGTCTGCCGCGACTTCGCTTCCGTCGGTGATCACATCTTCGTCGCCGACGATCTGTTCTGGCACCATCCGTCCAGGAGCCTCGCACTGGCGCATGAGCTCAGGCGCCGCGGAGTCCGCAAACGGTGGATACTCGTACAGAGCCGCGTCGATCTGGTCGCCCGCCATCCCGATCTCCTCGAGGCGTGGCGGCCGCTGGCACGCGAGTTCGATGTCTTCTTCGGTCTGGAGGCGGCCACCAACGAGGGGCTGATCGGCCTCAACAAGGACGCCACGGTCGATCAGACCGCGCTCGGGATCGAGGTGGCGCGGGGACTGGACTACGGCGTGACCGGCAACTTCGTGATCGATCCGGCATGGGACGAGGGCGATTTCGAGCGTCTGTGGACGTTCGTCGAACGTCATCATCTTCATCAGGCGGGATTCACGATTCTGACGCCGCTACCCGGCACGGCGTACTTCGACCAGATGCGTCCGCGGGTGCGGGCTCGACGCTGGTCGCACTTCGACATGCACCATGCGCTCTGGGAACCGTCGCTCGGCGCTCCCCGGTTCTTCGAGCTGTACTGCGAGACCTGGCGCCGTTCGGTGTTGAACCTGCGCGGGCGGAAGACCCTCTGGCAGTGGATGCGCGAGGTCGATCCGCGGAATGCCCTGTTCCTATCCGCGCTCTGCGACGGACGCAGCGCATGATGAAGCCCGCGCACTACCTGGCGGAGCACGATCTGACGCCGACAGCGGAGTCGATCGCGGCTAAGGGCCCGCGAAGGAATAAGGTTGCCACAACGTAACCTTATTTATTCCTTCGCGGGCCCTAGGGTTTTGATGCCGGCGCGGGCAGGGGGGCAGTGGTGAACACCCCGGGATCGAGGGGTGCGTTGGACACCACGTCCTCGAGCACCATCAGCTTGGTATCGCCGTTCGGAAAGGTCATCCGCATGGCGGCCAGCAGCAGGGATGTCTGGTCGAGCCACAGCTCGAGCCGGCTGAGCCCCTCGCGAATCTGCTTCCGCCGCGGCACCATCGTCAACCGATAGGTGCGCGGACGATCCTCCGCCTTTTCACTCACGATGTCGAAGCTGTCGCGCAGCTCGTCCGGGCTGCTGTCGACGAAATACTTCTGGATCCGCCGGTTCGCGGCGACGATGTTGGTAACGTCGCGGATGTGGCGTCCCGGCCAGGAGACGATGAGGCGATCGCCGTCGATCAATACATCGCGCGGCTCCGGCTGGTGGTAGTGAAGCACCACCTTCGACGGACGTTCGACGGCCACCACGCCGCTGGCGACCAGCGGGCGCGTGAGCATTGAAGAGGTCGTTGTCTCCGTGAACCGTGCGGTCAGCGTCTTGAATGTCGCGTTGATCTCCGCCCCGCGACGATAGAGGGCATCGAAGGACTCATCGCCGGCTGGCTTCTGTTCCGCGGTGAGGATCGCCGCCGCAGCGACCACCATGACGGCCGAGGTGGCGGCCCATCGCGGCCGCCATCGCGGCCGGGCCGATCGCCGCGCGGCCGTGTGACGCCTCATCCGCCCATGGTAACGTACGCGTCCGTGCAGTCCCCCGTCAGCGTATCCGGTGTCGGCGTCGTCTCCGCTTTCGGCACGACACACGCCGCCTTCGTGAGCGCACTTCTCGAGGGGCGCAGCGCCATTGCGCCGATCGTCGGTTTCGACACGGACGGCTGCCGGACGCGGATCGCCGCCCAGGCGTCCGGCTTCGAGCCCACCGAGTGGATCTCACCGATGAAGCTGCGGCGGCTTGACCGAACCGGGGTCTACGCCGTCGCGGTCACGCGTCTGGCGTTCGACGACGGGGAACGGGCGCAGCCGCCCGATGGCGACGATCAGTCCGGTGTGGTTCTCGGGACCTGGACAGCTGGGGGACAGTCGACGCAGCAGTACCTGTCGGCGCTCTTCGGCGGCGGTCCGGCCAGCGCGCCGGCGCTGCTGTTCGAGAGCACCGTGGGGAACGCGGCAGCCAGCCTGTCGGGTCTGGAATTCAAGCTGCGAGGTCCGAACATCACGGTCAGCCACAAGGAAGCGTCGGGTCTCGCCGCGATTGTCGCCGGGGTCGAGCTCCTCCGTGCCGAGCGTGTCGCGAATCTGATCGCAGGCGGCGTCGACGCCGTCTACGAGACGTTTTTCAAAGCGCACGATCGCTTCAAGGTCATGTCGGTCGAACCGTCATTCTCGCGTCGCCTCGCGCCGTTCGATGTGGAGCGGGCCGGCTTCGTCCTCGGCGAGGGTGGCTTCGGTCTGTGGCTCCAGCGGGATGGTGGAGCGGTGTCCCGGCACGGGCAGATACTCGGGACGGCCGCGGCCGGTGCCGCGGTGCCATTGAACGCCTGGCCCGACAAGCCGCACGCGCTCGCGCGCACGATGACGCTTGCGCTGGATGATGCCGGATTGACGGCGTCCGATGTCGACGTGGTCTACGCGTCCGCCAATGCCACGCGAGCGCTCGACGCGGCCGAGGCGGCTGCGCTGCGCACGCTCTTTTCCGGATCGCGCACGGTTGTCACGTCGGTGAAGGGTGCGCTCGGTGAGTCCGGCGCATCGGGCGCCGCGTCGTGTGCTGCGGCCTTGCTGTGCGGGCGTGCAGGGTGGGTCCCGCCGATTGCGGGTCTCGAGACTCCCGATCCCGCCGCGGCGGGGCTGCGCCTGGCGTCAGCCCCGGTCGCGGCACCGGGGCCGATCGTTCTCGTCAACAGCTTCGCCAGCGGAGGCGCCCTGTTCAGCGTGGTGCTGAGGGTCGCGAGCTAGACGCTGACGCGAACGTGCTGACCGTGACTCCAACCGAGTTTTCCCTCAGCGGCCGTGTCGCCGTCGTCACCGGCGGCTCCCGCGGCATCGGCGCCGGCATCGTCGAACTGCTGGCGGAGCGTGGCGCCGCCGTCGGCTTCACCTTTCACCGGCAGGAGGCGCCGGCGCGTGCGCTCGAGGCTTCGATTCGCGAGCACGGCGGGCGCGGGCTGGCAGTACCGTGTGACGTTGCGGACGACGTGTCGGTGGGCGAATTCTTTGCCGCGATCGCGGCCGAGCTCGGACCGGTGGACATTCTGGTGAACAACGCGGGCATTGCGCCGCGACGTTCACGTGGCATTTCTCGACCCCGCGCGATGGGACAGCGTGCTCGACGTGAACCTGCGCGCCGCATACAGCTGTGTCCGGGCGGTCGTTCGCGGAATGCTGCTGCGCCGGTGGGGGCGGATCCTCAACATCTCGTCGCCGAGCGCGCGAATGCCGCTGCCGGGCCAGACGGCCTATGCTGCCTCCAAGGCCGGGCTCGAGGGATTCACCCGTGCGCTATCGCGGGATCTGGCGCCGAAGGGAATTCTCGTGAACGCGGTGTCGCCGGGGCTGATCGAGACCGATATGCTGAATGGCATGACCCCCGAGGCGCGGTCTGCGCTCATCTCGGCCGTTCCGCTCGGTCGGACCGGTCGCCCACGGGAGGTGGCCTCCATGGTCGCGTTCCTGGCGTCGGATGCGGCGAGCTACATCACCGGCCAGGTGATCGGCGTCGATGGTGGGCTGCTGTAACATGGAAACGAGCGATGACGGAAACGGCTGATCCGCTGAAGGTTCAGATCAAGCAGGGCATCGTCCGCAGTCTTCGGCTTCCCCTCGCGTGGGAGGAAATCGGCGATGCGACCCCATTGTTCGATGGTGGCCTCGGCCTTGATTCGATCGACGTGCTGGAACTGGTGCTGGAGATTGAGCGTTCGTTCGGCGTCGCGATCGGAGACGAGCAGGTCGGGATGAAGGTGTTGCGTTCGGTCGATACGATCGCCGAGTACATCAGAGCGCAGGGCAGCAAAGAGCCCGCATGAGGGCGGCCCCCTCGCTGTCGCCGCCTCTCATCGGGTCGGGCGACCCACACAACGCGTTCACCGTCGATCTTGAAGAGTGGTTCCACGTGTGCGGCGTCGAGGCGCTGCGATTCGAGCGATGGGCAGCGCTGCCTTCGCGCGTCGAGCCGACCACGAGGTGGCTGCTCGACATGCTCGATCGGGCCGACGTGCGCGCCACCTTCTTCGTCGTCGGCTGGGTCGCCGAGCGGTTTCCGCGTCTCGTTGAAGCGGTGCGGGACGCGGGTCACGAGATCGGGTCGCACGGCCATGCGCACCGGCGGGTGTACGAGCTCGACGGTGAGGCGTTCAGGCGCGACGTTCAAGCAAGTGTCCGGGCTTTGAAGACCGCGGGGGTCGAGGATGTGTCGATGTTCAGGGCGCCCGAATGGTCCGTGAACAACCGTTCGCTCTGGGCGCTCGACGTGCTCGTCGAGGAGGGGTTTCGTCTCGACGCGAGCATGGCTCCGTTGGCGATGGTGGGATCGCGGCAGCTTTCCGCGGCATCCGCACCTGCGCCAGACCGGCGCGGGGCCGATCGTCGAGGTGCCGCCACTCGTGGCCGATCGGTTCGGACAGGTGATGCCCCTTGGCTGGGGCTGGGGACTGCGCATGAGCTCGCCACGCCGGGTGCTGAGCGCGATCGAACGGCTGAACCATCGCGGTCAGCCCGCGGTGCTCACGGTGCACCCATGGGAAATCGATCACGAGCCGCCACGCGTGCGCCTGCCTGCCCGCCTCCACTTCGCCCACTATTTCCGCATCTGGCGGGATTTGCCGACCGGCTTCGCGCCATCCTTTCCGGCGGCTCCTTTCGGTCCCATCGGTCGAATCGTGCCGACTGGCGTCGGCCGGCGCGTGATCCTCCGCCCAGCCGCCCTTCTCGTGCTGACGGCTGTGATGAGCGCGCTCGCGGGATCGGCGTTGTGGCCGGCCTCGGCCGCCCAGGGACTACCTGCCGGGCGGGGCATCACGGCTGGCTGCGTTGCTCCTTCCTCACATGCTCCGGATATGCTCGGTCGCCCACCCTCGTTCGCCAGCCTTCCCCGCGAACTTCGGCGCGCCGTAGCCTTGGCGGAGGCGGGTCGCGCCTTGCCATTCGGGGTCCCCGGAGCGACGCCCGCGCGGGGGTGGTCGTCCGGGCGCCGCGCCCAGGAATCCAGTCCTTGTCTAGCCCAGACAGGTCACTCGGCCCAGCCGCCGGCCGGCGCGCCGCCCGTGCGGATCGCAATCGAGGCAGGTCCGAACGTGACGGCGGCCCGGATTCTCGATCGGGCGGGAGCGTTACCCTTCAAAGTCGCCGTCCGCGTCGTGGCGTCGGGACTCGAGGTCGACCCGATGCTCGATGAGTCGTTGAGAGAAGCGGCTGCGCGCCAGGCGCCAATCTGGCTGGCACTGCCCGCGCCGGCTCGCGTGGAAGAGGTCGATTCCTGGCGCGCGGCGCTGGGCCGGGTGCTCGACCGCCACAGCGCCGCGACTGACCATTCTCGAAGTGATCATCGGCGATCAGCCGGCCCCGCTTGCGACGTACGCGGTGCGGCTCGCATCGACCGACGCTCGCGCGAGGACGGGAGCTGCCATCCGCGTGGCGATCGGCGGCCGTCGGATGGAGAGCGAGACGAGCCGCTCGGAGGTCTACACCGGCGATTTGACGCCGTACGTCGACTTGTTGTCGATTCCAGCGGCCGGAGCCGACCGTGCGGCCGGCTGGCTTACACAGGTGGACCCTACCGCCGCGCTCGTCGTGACGCTGGCTGCAGGACCAGACGCCGCCGAGACCCGGCAGACCGTGGCGGACGCGATCCTGCGATTCGCGGGCTCGAAGGTCGAGCTGTTCGCCTGTGCGGGCGGCGAGGCGCTGGTCCCCTCGCTTCAGGCGGCCGCTTCAGTCGCCGTCCTGCTGACGCACGACGTCACGAGCCTCGACGATCCGGGCGCGTCGCTTCAGCTGTCGGTCGGTGGAGCCGACGCCAGCACGATTCCGCACCGGCTGCTCTTCGACAACCAGACGTTCGGCACCTTTCTCGCGTACTGGGGAGACGGGCGCGCGGATCCGCTCGACGTCTCGATTCGGCTCACCATCGAAGGCACACCGGTCGTGCAGGACCTCATCGCCGCCGCCGAGCGCGCGGTCGAGGGATTCTCTCGTGATGCGTCGACCCGCATGACACGCCTGCGTGCGCCGCTGACCGGCGGGCCGATGCTGATCGATTTCAATCGCGGGGCGGTCGACGTGTTCGGCGACAGCAGTCGCGTCACGGCCGATCGCGAACTGTCGGTAGCCGAGATCATTGCCCGGCATCAGGCGCGGCAGCGCCTGCACGACGGGCTGGTGCGAAATTACATCGCACGCGCCCGGATGGAGCAGCATTTCCGTCCCACCGTCGCCGATCCCGGCTACGACGTGGTCAGCGAGAACAGGTACTTCGTTGCCGGGGCGGAGGTGGAGTGGGAAGAGCTCTCCTTCTTCGTCAACGGATCGCGCTGGGGGGCGGATCGACCGCCGTTCCCGCTGCTCCAGCCGGAGAAGGTGCTGTCGTTGCCCCTCCAGCTGCGGTTCGACGAGGGATACCGGTATCGTCTGGACGGCAGCGACCGCGTTTCCGGATACGACTGCTACGTCGTGCGGTTCGAGCCTGCCAGGAACGATGCGTCGCTGTACCGCGGCACTGTCTGGATCGATCGGCAGACCTTCGCGCGCATCCGCGTGCAGGCCGTCCAGAGCGGACTGCCCGCCCCGGTCGTGTCGAACGAGGAGGTTCTGGAGTACACGCCGCCGGTGGTGGTCGAGGGACAGCCGGTGCATCTCTTGAACGTTCTCACCGCGCGTCAAATCATGCTGATTGCAGGGCGCAATCTCCTCGTCGAGAGGAGCGTGAGGTTCGACGACACGCGCGTCAACGACGCGGACTTCGAGGAGGAACGAGCCGCCGCGCGCTCGAGCGACCGGATCATGTTCCGCGAGACCGATCGCGGCCTGCGTTACTACGTGAAGCAGGGAGAGAGGCGCGTGATCAGCGACCGGGCCACCCAGAGCGCCAAGGCGATGGCCATGGGCGTGACGATCGATCCGTCCTACGCATTTCCGCTGCCGATCTTCGGGATCAATTACCTCGATTTCGATTTCGGCGGGCCCAACTCGCAACTCGCGCTGCTCTTTGCCGGTGTGCTGGCCGCCGGAAACATCCAGCGGCCGAAGCTCGGCTCGACGCCGTTCGACGCGAGCGTCGATTTTTTCGGCATCGCGGTGCCTTCGAGCGATCGACTCTACGACGCGAGCGTTGAGCACGAGGGCGAGCGCGTGCTGACCTGGCCCCTGTCGACCGGCTTCAACGTCGGATGGCAGTACACGCCGTTTCAGAAGTTGACGGCGCAGTATCAGTTCCGGTTCGACGGCTTCGTCAAGGACACGACGACGAGCGAGGACTTCACCGTTCCGTCGAGCACGGTGACCAACGGACTCGGCGCGGCGTGGGAGTACCGGCGGGGCGGATATAGCCTGCTGTTGAACGGCACGTGGTTTCGCCGGGCCACGTGGGACCCGTGGGGCGCGCCTGCACCCGATGGGACGCTGGCGGACAGCGCCGGACAGCGGAGCTATACGAAGCACACCGCCAGTCTCTCTCGCGATTTCTACTTCAACGTGTTCCACAAGATTCATCTGAACGGCGCCTGGTTTGGTGGGAGCGACCTCGATCGGTTCTCCAAGTATCAGTTCGGGCTCTTTGACGACACTCGCATCCACGGCGTGCCGGCGTCCGGCGTCCGCTTCAGCGACCTGGCGATGGCGCGGGGCTCATACTCCCTGAACATCTTCGAACAGTATCGTCTCGACCTCTTTGTGGAGCGGGCCTGGGGCCGCGACCGTTCGATCGACAGCAGCTGGCAGCCGATTGTGGGGCTCGGTGTGGCGGTCAACTTCCGGGCGCCCAAGAGCACGATGCTGCGCGCCGATTTCGGCCGAAGCCTGCTGCCGGCGCGGTACCGGACGGTCGGGTCGTATAATCTGCAGATTCTGGTGTTGAAGCCCCTGCGATGACCGTGCTCCGCGCCGACCTGCACGTACACACGTGCCACTCACGACACAATGACACGTTCGCCTTCCTCGGTGTCCGCGATTGCTATTCCACGCCCGAAGATGTCTACGCAATCGCCAAGGATCGCGGCATGGACCTCGTCGCCATCACCGATCACGACACGATCGACGGGGCGCTCGCGCTGGTCGAGCGGATGCCGGACGCGCACGACATCATCGTGGGGGAAGAGGTTTCGTGCTGGCTGCCGGACGGCGGCCTCCAGGTGCATCTGGGCGTGTACGGGATGACCGAATCGCTCCACCACGAGATCCAACCCCTTCGACGGAACGTCTTCGAACTCGTCGCGCGCCTCGGCGAGGCGTCGGTGTTCTTCGCGCTCAACCATCTGCTGCATTTCTACGAACCGCGCGTGTCGTTCGATGCGTATCTGCGACTGCTCGACGTGGTGCCGGGGCTCGAGGTCAGGAACGGCACCATGATGCCCGCGCACAACCGGCTGTCGGAGCAGATTGCGGCAGGGTGGAGACCGCTGGGCGGACTGTCGTGCCTGGCTCCAGTGGCGGGCAGCGATGCGCACACCCTGCGGCGCGTCGGCACGACGTGGACGGAAGCCCCGGGCCGCAATCGCGACGAGTTCCTCGCGAGCGTACGAGCCGGGCTCGGACGTCCGGGAGGTCGCGAGGGAGGCATGCTGGCGGCGGGCGCGGATGCCTACGGGGTGATCCGACGCTATGTCGCCAGCCTCGCGGGTCTCGGGCCGCCTGATCACAGCGGCTGGCGTCGTGCTGCGTGTCTCGGTTTCGCCGCCGGGACGCTGCCGTTTCAGTTCCTGCCGCTGGCCATTGCGTCGAAAGGCAAGCTGCAGGAAGAGCGTAAGGTACGCGCGCTCGAGAAATGGATGACCGCCGGTCGCGGATGGCCCAGCGCCGAGACCTCTGTGGTCGCGGTGCAGGCGCAACCGTGAGGCCACGAGTCGCCATCACTGGTGTCGGTCTCGTGACGGCGCTCGGCGCAACCCGGGAAGAGTCGTGGCGGCGCATGATCGCAGGCGAGTGCGGGATTGGCCCGGCGACGGTGTTCGATTCCGAGGGGTATCGCAGCCGTATCGCGGCGCAGGTTCCGATGCACGAGATCGACGCGCCGCTCACCGCGCTCGAGCGCCGCCGTCTGTCGCGAAGCGATCGCATTGGACTGCACGCCGCCGCCGAAGCCATTCACGACGCAGGATTGCAGGCGGGGAGCACAGACGCCGCGCGCGTCGGGATTTTCCTGGGAGCCGGTACCGCAGATCTGCTGCGCAACGAGCGGTTCTATCGGACCTGGATCACGGCCGGTCTTGATCGGGCCCGCCCGTCGGATGTCTGGAATCATTTTCTCAGCACCCCGGTCGACGCGATCGCCGAACGCTTCGGCTTCGAGGGCCCTCGTGCCTGCGTCGTCGCCGCCTGCTCGTCCAGCACCATTGCCATCGGACGCGCCGCCGATGCCATCAGAGAAGGCCGGGCCGACGCCGTGCTGGCCGGCGGCACCGACGCGCTCGCCCGGCTGACGTTCAGTGGATTCAATCAACTGAAGCTGATGGATCCCGCGCCCTGCCGCCCGTTTGATCGAACCCGCGCCGGCATGAACATCGGCGAGGGCGCCGGGATTCTCGTGCTCGAGAACCTCGATCGCGCCCGCCGGCGTGGGGCGCGGATTTACGCCGAGCTCGCGGGATACGCGCTCGGATGCGAGGCCTATCACCCGACGGCTCCTGAGCCGGAAGGCCGCCCCGTCGCCGCCGTGATTGCCGCGGCCCTGCAGGACGCGGCTCTCGACGCCGCCGATGTGGATCACCTGAACGCGCATGGGACGGCAACACCGCAGAACGATACCGCGGAGGCGCGTGCCTTCAGGCGCATCTTCGGCGAGCGCGTCGAACGGGTGCCGGTGACGTCTCTCAAGGCGATGGTCGGCCACTGCCTGGGCGCGGCTGGGGCCGTCGAGGCCGCGGTGCTGACCTTGACGGTCGCCCGCGGCGTGATTCCGCCGACGATCCATCACGGCGAGACCGATCCCGATTGTGGGATCGACGTCGTGGCCAACACCGCCCGCGAACAGCGCGTCCGTTGCGGTGTGTCGACGTCGCTGGCCTTCGGGGGAAACGACTCGGCGCTCGTGATCCGCGCGTTCTAGAAGTGCCGCGCGGCTGTGGGCTCTCCTAGCCTCCGGACTTAGGCCACGGTCGACCAGACCGATGTGATACCTGTGATCCGCTCCACAGCCCAAAGCCGATAGCCAAAAGCCCGGTCGCGACGGGCGGTTCAGGCGCGCGTGAGCGACCCCAGCTTCAGGGGCGCGAGGTCAACGACGTTCGCTGTCCGGCCCTTCCGGCAGGGTGTCAGCGGGCGAGCTGCGGCCAGGTGCGATGAATCGCCCCAGCGCCGGGTCGTGCTCGGCGGCGAGCTGCTGCCAGGCCCGCGCCATCGATTCCAGCCAGAGGTAGTTGCGCTCCAGCCGTTCGCGCAGCGCCTCGTCGCCCATCAACGGACAGTCCAGGCTGTTTTGCAGCTGCCGCAGCCGATTGAGGTCCATCACGTTGGCGCGCGAATGCCCGTAGGTGCGGTGAACACCCCGGCCCCACGCCGCGAACAGCTGCTGCATGCGGGCGTGAAGCACGAAGAACCGGCGCATCAGCGGATCGATCGATGCCATGAACTCCGGGTGACGGAACCGGCGCTGAAAGAAGAGCAGCGCCGTGACGCTCCAGTAGGCGGCGTTGTCCCAGGCCACCTTCGCCGTCATCACCTGTGCGTTGCCCATCAGCGGATACTGGCCGTCGTATAGCTTCAGAAACGCGTCGAACAGCCGGAGGTGCGTCGAGTTGAAGATCTCGGTCCGCTCCCGCACGTCCTCGCCCCGCAGGTCGCGGGTGATCAGATCGGTGGCGAAGTCGTTGCCGATGGCGATGAAGTCGGAGCCGGGAGAGTAGAACGGGTCGGTGAAGACGCCAGCCTCGCCGGTCATCGCCCAGCGATCGGGCGAGAAGACGCGCGCGCAGCCGTGGGCGAAGTGCTGGAGCGCGAGAAAATCCTCGAGTTGCGGCGCGTGAGCCTCGACGACGTCGGCACATTGGGGCTCGAACTCGAGCAGCCAGTCGACGGCGCGGTCGAAACGATTCAGCCGGTGAAACGGGTGCAGCGCCGGGTCAGCGACGATGCCGACGCTGGTGCTGCCGGATCCGAGCGGAATGAGCCAGACCCAGTAGCCCGCGCCCATCAAGTGGTTCGTGCTCAGCCAGCGCTGACCGTCCGGCCCGCGTGCGCGCCAGGCGCGATCATCCGACCAGTCGTCCACCTTGAGCCGGCGAGGAAAGCGGAACCAGCACGCGTTGGCCGCATGTGAGACCGGACGCCTCAGGTCCAGCTTCCGCTTCAGCAGACCCGCACGTCCGCTCGAATCGACGATCCATCGGGCGGTGACCCTGCGCGAGCCGCCGGCAGTGTCGAACACGACCTCGTGCTCGGGGTCGCCGAGCTCGATCTCCCGCACCGTGCAGCCGTCGAGCACGCAGGCGCCAGAGTCGCGGGCCAGCCTCAGCAGCGAGTTCTCGAGACGGCCCCGATCGAGCTGGAATGACGGCACAGGCGGGAAGACACTGGCGCCGAGCTCGACGCGCGCGGCGATGTCGCGGTTGCTCTCGTACGGGAAGAAGTAGCGCAGACCCAGTTTGGGAAGGTGATCGCGCTCGAGGAGCGCCTTTAGATCGACGATGGTCTTGAAGTAGTGCGCGCCGATTTCGACCGACGATTCGCCGACTTTGAATGCCGCTTCGGGCACGGGGTGCCGCCGCTTCTCACACACCAGCACCCGCAGGTGGGGGGCTTCCAGGTAGAGTTGCCGGGCCAGCGTCAAGCCGGCGAGCCCGCCGCCGGCAATCACGACGTCGAATCGCGAGTCCATGCGTGCGGGTGAAGGTATCACACTCAACGGCGGTCAGCGGCCCGCCGCATTGCGCCGATCCGACAATCCTGTGAGCTTTCCGCGACCGCGGGAACAGGCTTGTCGCACGTCCCGGCGTCGCGGCAGACCGCGCGTCCGGACTCGTCGCACCCGATGATTGCAACCGGCGGTTGATCGTGACCCACCAAGGCGGCGAGCGCGTGCAGCCTGCTCCGCCGGCCGCGTGGGCGAGCGCTCCTCGATCCGAGACAGTCGTCAAGACTTCTGCGAGTGCGCCGAACACGAGCTCGGTGCTACGAATTCGTCGTCTTCCGGCTCGAACCAGACGTTCCTGTCCGATCTGCGGCCCGCTGGACGGTGCGGCTCCGCCGGGCGGTTGAACCCCAATTGACGTTGCCCGTTGGACTTATCCGAGAGTCGCCGTCCATCGGCCGCTTGGCACCGAGGCTGCTTTGCACTGCCGCGTCGTGCCGGATCGCGTGCGGAGCACCGATCGCCCCGAAGGGCCGCGCTGTCCTCGCGGGTATCGGCTGGTTCACATCACAACTCACCGGAGGGATCCATGACATTGAAAAGCAGATGGCGATATCGCGGGTTCACGCTTCTGACGGCCGTTGTGTTGTGCCTGTCACACGCCGACCGGGCGTCGTCGCAGGAGGTACTCGGCTCGAACGTCAACGTGGTGGTGGCGTTTGATGTCTCCGATCACTACATCACGCCACGCGGCCTGAACGTCGAGGACGAAGGCGTCATCGTCCAGCCGCTGATGCTGATGATGTGGAAGCTGTACGGGGCCAATCAGGGTGCCGTGTCCGACGTCACCCTCACGACCGGCGTCTGGAACAGCTTCCACTCGCACCCCGCCGGGGCTACGCCGTCGCGATGGAATGAGATCGACCCGATCCTCGGCGTCGCCGTCAAGTTTCGCAAGGGGTTCACCGTTGATGCGGCGACGACGGCGTTCTACACGCCGACTGATTCGTACGAAACGTCCTCGCACGCCGCTTTCAAGCTCACCTACAACGACTCGTTCTGGAAGGAATTCGCGTTGAACCCGTACGTCGCCTACTGGCGGGAGTTGAAAAACAAGTCGACGGTCATGTTCGATCCCGCCACCTCGAAGGAGAGCGGGTACTTGACGCTCGGCGCCACGCCGACATTCGGAATCGGTGCCGGCGGGTCTTCGTTGGAGGTTGCAGCGTTCACGAACATCGTGGAGTCGAGCTTCTATCAGCGATTCGACGGCTCCGACGGCGGATCCGGTCTGGCGCTCGTCTCTGTCTCGCCGAAGGTCAGCGTGCCGCTCAAGTTTCTGGGCGTGAGCCACGGTGCGTGGAAGGCGTCCGTCGCGGCCAGCTACTTCCACTTCCGCAACGAGGGGCTGATGGATGGCAATCAGGTGCTCGCGAATCCCGAGCGCAAGTCGAACCTGACCCAGTTCCACGGCGGTGTCTCGGTGTTTTTCTGAACCGGCCGGCTGGCCGCGACCCAAAGCGGGATGAGGGAGGACCACGGGTCGTGAGCGGTGCCTTCAGATCGGGAGTGCCAGCGTGGCGCTGTACGACCGCCAGCCTCCCGCGGCGGTGATGTCCTTTTGACCCTCGCAGATGGCGGGCTCGCCGAGCACGCCGAGCACCTCGGACCCGTCGGCCAGCATCACCTTCCCGATGCACAGACCGGCGGGCTCATTCACGAGAATCGTGGCGAGCCCCTCCGCCGGGACCGACCAGACCTCGACCACAATCGCCGCGCCGCCATCAATGACCCGAATCATCGCCGGGTGCCGATCCCCAATCGAGAACAGACGATACGCGGCCGCTGTGGCGGTCTCGCGTACGAACGTCGCGCCCACCGCACCCAGGTTCGAATTGAGCTCGAGGCCACGCATCAGCGTGCCGTTGACAGCGAAGAGGATCCGCGACTCAACCTTCATGTCGGGCGCCGGGTGACGGCTCGAGGAAGGCCACCGGCTTCTCGTAGATCGCGAGCACGATGCACCCGGTTTCGCTCAGCACGCTATGACGTGTCTGCGGCGGGTTGATGATCAGCGCGCCTGCGGCTGCGCTGCCGTTCTGGTCCACCTGGGAACCCGCCAGCACGAGGATGTGCTCGTAGCCCATGTGCTCGTGGAGCGGCACCCGGGCGCCGGGGTGAAAGCGCAGGAGCGCTGTGGCCGGCCCGCTCGTGCCGTCGCCGTACAAGCGATAGATGTCGATGCCGTCCCTGAACGGCGTCCACGGAAGCGTATGCTGCCAGTTCGAGATCTGGAAGAGATCCTTGAGCGTGAGAACATGATCTGCACCGTCGGCCATGCCCTCATTGTATGGGCGGGCCGCCCGGCCCTTACACCGCCAATTCCTCTCCGTGCGGTTCGGTGATGACTTCCCTCGGCTGAGCCACTGTGACCGTGACGAAATGAGCGCAAGCCGCGAAGATCACCGCGACCGTGAGATAGCTGATGGCGACGGCCGGACTCTCGCCGATGCCGATGCGCTCGCCGTGCATGAATCCGAAGAATGTCATGACCGCGCCTGCGAGCGCGAAGGCCGAGGCCTTCATGAAGTCGCGCTCGATGATGAACACGCCGACGGCGCCGAGGATCAGGCCGCTGAGGATGGAACCGCCGCCGAGCACGTGCAGGCCGTCATAGAGCACGCCCTCGTTCCTCATCCTGCCGACGAGTTCGGCCAGTTGTTGGGCGTTGAGGGTCGGGACGGCCGTCCCCGCGGCCGTGAGGGCGCCATTGATCAAGGTAATCGCCCATGCGGCCAGGTGGGGGACGAGCGCGAGCACCACGGCCGGTGCATGCCGCTTCGGTGTCTCTTGAAACGCCTGCGAGCCGATCAGCATACCGATGTACAGGAGAATCGGCAGGATCGCCACGCTCGGAATCAGCGCCAGCATCAGCGAGATCGTGCCGAACCAGCAGAGGACGATCACCATGATCCCGGCCCCGGCGGAGTAGCCAATCCGCCCGCCCATCGCTTTCCAGCCCGGATGGCCGATGTAGACGGCGTTGATGAACGGATTTCCCATCAGGCAGCCGATCAGGCTGACGACCCCGTCGGCCGTCAGCACCCGGGTCGTCGGGAAGCTGTCGCCGGCGACCGCGGCACTCTCGACGTTGTCGATCGCTTCGACGAGATCGTAGATGCCGAAGGGAATCGCCGTCACGAGAATCACACCGAGGAACTCGAACCCCGAGAACACGTGTCCGACAGCCGGCAACGGCACGTGGAATCCAAAGTCGGTCAGGGACGCTGCCAGTCCTTGAAGCGTCAGGCCGCCGTAGTTGAGCCCAGCCGCTGTGGATGCCCAGGCAACGACGGTGCCCACCGCGATGGCCACGAGGCCGGCGGGAACGCCCCGGTAGTTCACCCCTCCGAACCAGCCCAGCAGGATGATCGCGAAGCAGGTCAGGCCAATCACCGGGGTGAGAAACATCTCCAGGGCCGGACGCATGGAGATGAACGTCAACGCCACGCCGGCCAGCGTGCCGAGCAGCGCGGCCCGTGGCGTGACCTTCCGGATGACCGGGCCGACGAACCCGCCAATCATCAGCACGAAGCTCTGAACGAAGACCCACGTCAGGCCGGCTTCCCACGCCTTGATGGGATCCCCGGTCTGCAGCCCGATCGGCAGCATGATCACGAACGTCACGATGAACATGTGCGGCACGCTGATGCCCGACGGCAGCGCGCAGACGTCGGTCCGTCCGGTGCGCTGCGCGAGCCGGTAGGCCAGCCACGCGTAGTACATCGTCGAGAGACACAGCATCAGGCCCGTGGCCGGCAGGATGCGTCCGAAGACGATGGCGTCCGGCATCTTCAGGACGAAGCGCAGCAGCGCTGTCAGCGTGAGCAGGTTGACGAGAATGTTGGTGCCGAAGCCGAAGAACGCGTTCCAGTCGCCGGTGACCCACAGTTTCGGTCTCATCGTCGTCATCGTGTTGTCCCTTCCAGTGCAGCAAGAATCTTGTTGGAGTGCGACACCCACCCGAAGATCCCGCCCTGTGCGGCAATCATCTTCAGCCCCATCAGCTGGAACTCAGGGAAGTAGGAGCCCACGCAATCCTCCGGCACGAGGCAGTCGTATCCACGGTCGTTGGCCTCGCGCACGGTCGTGTTCACACACACCTCGGTGGTCACGCCGGTGACGATGAGCTGCGTCACGCCGCGATTCTGGAGGATGGCGTGCAGATCCGTGGCGAAGAACGCCCCTTTGCCCGGTTTGTCGATCACCGGTTCTCCCGGCCGCGGGTAGAGCTCGGGCACGATGTCGTGTCCCGCCTCGCCGCGGACCAGGATCCTGCCCATCGGGCCTGCATCCCCAATGGTGGTCGGGCTGCGCCCGCGCACCTTCTTGGCCGGCGGCAGATCGCTCAGGTCGGGACGGTGGCCCTCACGCGTGTGCATGACCGGCAGCCTGCGCGCCCGCCAGGCGGCCAGCAGGATGCGGTTCGGGTCGATCGTCCGGCGCAGTTGCGAGACGTCGTTGCCGAGCATCTCGCCGAAGCCGCCGGGTTCAAGGAAATCGCGCTGCATGTCGATGATGAGCAGAGCGCAACGCTCCGTCTCGAGCTCGAAGGGATACGGTTCCGCCTCAACGGCGGTCATGAGACGGCCCTGATGAACGCGTTCGAGTCGGCGACGGCGCCGAATACACCACCCTGCATCGTGATCATCTTGAGCGCCGCTTGATGGTTGCCCTCGTCGGTGGCCCCGGTGCAATCCGAGAGGAGCAGGCACTCGTACCCGCGGTCGTTGGCGTCGCGCATCGTCGTGTGCACGCAGACGTCGGTCGTGATTCCCGTGAGCGCGATATTCCGAATGCCCTTGCCACGAAGCAGCAGGTCCAGATCCGTGGCGTAGAAGGATCCCTTGCCAGGCTTGTCGATGACTGATTCGCCGGGGAGCGGCGCGAGCTCGGGGATGAGCTCCCAGCCGCGCTCCCCACGGACCAGAATCCTTCCGCACGGTCCTGGATCACCGATGCCCGCCCCGATCCGCCGGCTTCGCCACTGCTTGTTCGCTGGCAGATCGCTCAGATCGGCCCGATGCCCCTCCCGGGTATGCATGACGTGGTAGCCGGCGGCGCGCGCGACATCGAGTACCCGCCGAATCGGCGCAATGGGCGCGCGGGTGAGCGAGAGGTCGTAACCCATCGCGTCCACGTAGCCGCCCTTGCCGCAAAAGTCGGTCTGCATGTCGATCACGAGCACGACCGTATTCTCCGGGCGGAGATCGCCGTCGTATGGCCAGCGGTATGGATCCGCGTCGACGTAAGTTCCCATCGGTTGGGTGTGTGAGAGCCGTGCCCGCGCCAGTGACATGAACTCTAGACCTCGTCGTGCGACGCGATCTGGGGACAGGCGGGCGACGTGGCACGAGCGGCAAGATCCATGAGCGCGAACCCCAGACACGTGAACGAGCCGGATGCATGAGCCACGGCACCTCCAGGACTTGGCAGCGAGAACACTCTGGACGCTTGGTGCGAGGCGATTTGCCGTGACGAAAGAGCAAGGGATGTTCCAGCAGAGCGGCGCCCGCGCGCGAGTAGTCAGCTGCTTGCGAACGTGCGACTTACGGTTCCTCGGTCGCGTGTCGCTGGCGTGGGCGCGACGGACGTTTCTGTCGGACGCACCGAGAAGCGCCACAAATTCGTGGCCACCTGCTCGACGCCGGACTTCCCGGCGGCCGCCCGTGTGCAGACTGCGGCAGTGTGAAAGGCGCTCTGGCGAAGGCGCGCGGTCTCACGCCTCCAGTGAGCGCAGGACAGCGGCAATGACCGCAGCTGACCGATACGACACACGTGTCGCCGTGCACGAAAGAGAAACGACAGATTTGTCGGGCTGCTGCCGGTTCCAGGGGTTCTTCAGCGTCGCAGTCTGCTAGAAGCTCACGAGGGCGGCAACGTGGAGGCGTCGCGGCGGAGCGAAGCCGCTGCCGGTGGCGAAGAACGGGTTCGGCTGGAGATATGGGGCGAAGTACGGCGGCGTCGATACCGTTCGCAGGTCCAGATACTGCTGCGCGTCGGTCGATAGCTGGGTCTGGTTGTTGAACACGTTCAGCAGACGCGCTTCGAACGAGACGTTGGCCCGTCCGCTGAGCGGCAGACGATACGCGCCCATCACGTCGAGGTTCGTCCACGTCGGGTTGCGGTGGCTGCCTGCCGGCTCCAGATAGTTCAGCACCGCGCCTGCCCAATCGCGGCCCCGCGCCGCCCACGGCGCCCCGCTTTGTACGCGCAGGTAGCCCGACACGGTCACTCTGCTGGTCGCCGCGTACGAGGTGAACACTTTGAAGACGTGCGGCCGATCCTCGAACAGAGGACCAAAACGGTTGGGATCCTCGACGTTTGTGCCCGGAGCCATCCTGGATGAACGACGAGGTGTTGAAGACGGGCAGCGACGAATAGTCGAGATCGAAATTACCTTCGAACCGGCTCCACGTGTAGCTGATGTCGCTCATCCAGCCGCCGGCAGAGCCGGCGGCGGACATCCATCGTGACGGCGCGGTAGGTGCGACTGGCTCCGCTGATTGGCACGCCGCGAACCGAACGCACGGCAGGTTCGCGGCGACGTACGGTCCGCTGTTGGGCGCGGTGCCGTTCAGGCGTGACGGCACGTCCTCGATGAAGTTGTGCATGCCACGCGACATGAAGAACACGTCCAGGCTGTAAGCCCCGGCGAATGGCGTCGCATACCCGACCAGGATCTCGTCCGTGTAGATCGGCTTGATAGCGGGGTCGATCATCTTTCCTGTCGTCGAGGCGAGCGGACCGCTCGACAGGACGTTGCCGCTCAGGTCGAAGACGGTCTGGGTCTGGAAAATACGGCTTGGCGCGAGACTCCGGCCGCTCGATTTCTGATCCATGTTGTAGTAGCGGCCCCAGTGCGCATACGCCTTGTCGCCTGTTCCGTCCCGGACCTGATAGCTGACACCCAGGCGCGGCTGGATTTCGTCGCCGTAACCGAACCGCAGGAAGTTGCACGTATCGCCCTTCGACTCGTACACCGCCGCGCCGCCCTTCAGCGGGATCGTCAGCCGGGCAGCCGCCGCTGCCCTCGACGTTCTGCGAAAAGTCGTCGCGATTCAGCAGGACGCCCACGTTCAGCGATGTCCGCCTCGCGATCGTCACGTCGTCCTGAACGAAGATCGAATACGTGCGCCCCTGCCCGAGTTGAGGGGGCTGCGGCGTGAAGTAGCGGGTGCGCAACGCCGGCACACCGCTCAGACTGATGTTGGTGATCGTGCCCCAGCCGTTCGCAAGCCGGTTGAACGTCTCTTCTCCGAACTCGTAGCCGGCGCCCGCCTTCAGCGCATGGCTGCTGCGGCCGATGTCGAGAAACTGACTGATGGTGCCGCGCACTTCGTGGCGCCGATAGTTTTGGATGTCGCCGTGAACTGGTTGGCTCCCACCGTCAGGTTCGCCTGGTTGGGATCGGTGTACTGGCCCATCGCCGGCAGGTTGTCCGGGTTGAAAGTCGGCAGGTACCCGAGGTCGGTGACCGGGATATCTTCGTTGTTCTCCTTCATATACAGGTACCGCACGTTGGCCGAGCGGTTCGCGGCCATGAAATTCGCCCATTCGGCGGTGGCGATCCGGCTGCCGTTGTCGGTCTTCGTCGCGACACTGGGCGCGGACTCCGAGTTGATCCCGGCGTTGTCGTTGTGGCTGGGACGGTGTCGGTAGCTGGCGGTCAGCTGATGGCCCGGCGTCGGAGTCGCCGTGAGCTTGCCGTAGAACTCCGTCGCCCGTGCGCTACTTCGTCCGGCAACGGTGTGGACACCTTGTTCACGCGATCCCATTTCGTTTGACGAAAGTAGCGGGCCGATCCGTAGAAGAACATGCGATTCCTGACGACCGGGCCGCCGAGACCGACGGCTGGTCCCATCTCGGTCGTCAGCAACGGGTCGCGGAACGTCCCGGGTCTGACGCCGGCGTCGAGCAGTTCGTCCGGAAGCCTGTAGGCGCTCACGAGATCCTCTGGCAGCCAGTCGATGCGTCCGAAGCCTGAAAAACGATTCGATCCGCTGCGGCTGACCGCGTTCGTCACGGTACCGCTCGTGCGGCCGAACTCGGCGCTGATTCCCGCGCGCTTCAGATTGACTTCGGCGATGTCGAGCTCGTTCACCTCGGTGGTCAGGTATCCGAACCCTGGGTTGGTGATGTTCGCGCCGTCGATCAGATACGTGTTGTCCTGCCGGCTGCCGCCAGCCGCGGGACCGAGCGTGCTTCGATTGTCGGCGACGCCCGGGATCAGCTGGAACAGCCCGCGATACGTCCGCTCGAGCGGAAGGCTGTTGACGGTGTCGGCATTGAAGTTGAAGCTGACCTCGGTCGAGCGAACATCCACGATCGGGCGCGCGGCCGTCACGGTCACCTCTTCGGTGAGCGCCAGACCGAGGACGACGTCGACCTGCGTGTCCCTCCCGACTTCGACGATCGCGGCTCGTCTCGCGCGTCCGATACCGGCCTTGTCGATTTCAATCGCGTACTCGCCCGGGAGCAGGTACTCGAACTGGTACATGCCGTTTGCACCAGTCAGCACGTCGCGGCCGATGGGATACTGGGGGCCGGAGATCCTCACCGTCGCGTCGGCTACCGGCTGTCCCGCCTGATCGAACACGGCACCCGAAACCGTGCCGGTGTCCGCCGCTGCTGCGGGGACAGAAACGGCCGCCAGCAACAGGAACGCGATGACGAGCAGCCTCGTTGAACAGACCGATGACGTGTCCGCGCAGCGACGCTGCATGGAGCGGATCGTAACACGTGCGATCCGGCACAAAGGCAGCCGGCCCGCCGTCACCGAATCGTTTGCAGACCGAGGTGGCTTGTCGCTATTGACGTTGTGCCGCGCACGAGTGGGGTTCCCCCGACGATTGCGCCCCGGCGTGAACGTCTGGCTCACTTCGAACTCTTGCAGTCAGCCGCCGGGGCACGCGTCAAGGCCCTCCCAATTCCGCACCCTGCCGTGTTGCCCCGGCGATCGCCAGGAGCGTAGGGGAGGAGCTCGAACGGAGGAGATTCGCGAAGATTTCCTCGCGCTTCTGGATCAAGCGGCTGCCGCGCCGATACACGAGGAACGGCCAGAGGCGCTGGCGGATGGTCGAGGGCAAGACACCCTCGAGATATTCGAGTGCCGTTCCTCGAAGCTGCCTGTCGTCGGAGTGCAGGCTCCGAAACGCGATCTGGAGCGGTTCACGGGGCAGCACCAGCGACAGCAGCGTGAACACATGGGCGAGGCTCTGGCCCGCCCGATCCCGCACGAACTCATCCAGCGGGGATTCGCCGGCGACGCCCGTCGAGCAGGCGCCGGCTTTCCCAGACCGGCCGGCCGACGGCCACTTCCCGGAGCACCACCTCCTCGACCCGCTGCTGTCGATGCGGATCCGCGGGTTTCTCTCGAGGATGGCGGCCAGCGACCTGCCGGACTGGAAGCGGACATCGAAACGGGGGTCGTCGAGGGCGAGCATCAGGCCGTCGGCCGCGCGCTGGGAGACGCCCACCGAGAACACCCGCGCCAGCCGGCGCCGGACGGCATAGTCCTGATTCGGATCGAGCAGCGCGTCGAGCAGCTCGCCGACCCGCTCTTCGGCGACCTTTCGCAACGCGAACATCGCGTGGTCGGCGACGGGATCCACTGCCAGCAACGGGATGGCGTGCGCGATCAGGCCGTGGCCCAGCCCCTCGGGCCTCGAGAGCACGTTGATGATCCGGTCGCGGTTGCCCGATCGCAGCGCCAGGATGTCTTGGATCATCCCGTCCACGGCCAGCACGCTGACCGTGTCCGTTTTCGCACGGTCGTGGCGGCGTTCATGCCCCTGCCGGATGCTGAGCAACACTTCCGCCGTCGCGCCGTCGTTCGTGTCGGACAGATTGATGCCGCCAGCCTGGTTGACGAGGCTGCGCTCGAGGGTGCGGACGTACCAGCGGTTCAAGTGGCTCGCGGCGACAATCGCGCCGACGGAGCCGCCATGGCCGCGGCAAGGATCGCGGACGACTGCGCGAGAGGCACGAAGGCGATCGCGAGGCGCACGAGTCCGCCGCCGACGGCATCGCCCAGACGATCGAACGCCACGTCGATGAGGGACTTCGCCGCCCGCTTCTCCGCGGCCGGAATCGGCGTGTAAAAGAGCTCGTATCCGGTGCGGAACCAGGAGCCTCGGAAGATCGACTCGCCGCCTCGCGCGACCACCAGGCTGCCGAATCCCGGCGCGACGAGGCCCCCGACGCTGCCCGCGAGCAGGGCGATCGAAGGCGTGCTCGTCGTCAGCGCCAGCCCGAACCGCTCCAGGGCCGGCCGGCTGCCGAGTGTCTGGAGAAGGAAGGCGAGAGGCTGGTGGCGGCGTAATACAGGGCAAAAAAGCGGAGCAGGCCGTCGCCGGGGCCGAACGTTTCGACCGCTTTGGCCTTGAACAGGTAGTCGAGGAGCGCCGCGCTCGTGGTGCCGAGCAGGACGAGGGCCATCAGATGGCGCAGATGCGGGGCCTCGGCAATAACCCGGAGGCCGGACCGAAGGGGCAGCGTCGGCGCGTTGGCGGAACGCGTACTGCACCGGTGACCTTGCCAGCCGTCCCGACGCTCACCGCGAGGATCCGAACCAGCCATGCCGTGAAAAACTGAGAGATGGCCAGGAACAGCAGCATGGACGGGGCCCCGAGCAGCGCCGCCACGCGCTCGGCAGGCCAGCGCGCCCAGCAGCCCGCCCAGCGTGCCGGCGCCGGCAATCTGACCGAAACGCCGTTTCGCCGTGCGCGGGTCGAAGCGCTCGCTGGCGATCAGCCAGAACCCCGACGCGAGCAGGGGGCCGGCGCCCGAGATGTGCAGGTAGACGATGACGGCCGTGGCCGATGGAGCCTGGGACCTGAAGAGCCATTCGGACAGGAACAGCACGCCGCTCGCGACAAAGGAGGCCGGAACCAGCAGCGCCGGGGCGATTGTCCCGCCCCAGCGCGCGTGCACTGCCACGAGCAGGATGGAGCACACCGACGTCGCGATGAGCATCGCCGGCAGCGCGGTGAAGTCCAGCGAGGTCAGAAACAGCGCGTCGCGAGTGGCCTTGCCGCCGACGAACTGGGCGGTCACCGCGGCCGCGCAGAGCATCGCCGTCGTCATCGAGCGCGAGGTGCTGGTCATCGTCGGGTGCACCGCTTTCCTGGGGGTCGGCCGCTGACCCGGCCTGCTCGGTTCTTGTAACGCGTCAAGCAGGGCCGGAACCCCGCAAAAACAGAGCGGGCATTGTGCCGGCCGGGCGTTCGAGCGCCGGCCCTCGAGTCCCCCGAAAGGAAGGAGGCCTGGAGTACGCCCGACTCCGTAGTATTCTCGTTAGTACGAATCTCGATGACGTCGCTACACCAGCGCGCGAAGGACGTGTTTCTCGCCGCGCTTGACCGGCCGGCCGCCGAGCGTCCGGCCTTCCTGGCGGAGGCGTGCGGCGACGACGCCGCCCTGCGGCAGGAGGTCGAGTCGCTGCTGGCGTTTCACGACGAGACGACGGCGAGGAAGCCGGGACCGTGCTCCGGACGCCACGAGTCGACCGTCGTTCGCGCCGGGCGAGGTGTTCGCCGGCCGCTACCGGATGATCACGCGGATCGGCCGCGGCGGCATGGGCGACGTCTGGCGCGCCGACGACCTCGTGCTCGAGACCGCCGGTCGCGCTGAAGCTGATCCACTCGACGGGCCCCGAGGCGCGCGAGCGGATCCTCAACGAGGTCCGGCTCGCGCGGCAGATCACGCATCCGGCGGTCTGCCGCGTGTTCGACGTCGGCGAGGCCGACGGGCGGGATCTTCTACTCGATGGAGCTGGTGCGCGGCGAGGACCTGGCGGCGCTGCTCCGGCGCGTCGGCCGGCTGCCCTCCGAGAAGGTCGTCGACATCGCCCGCCAGCTGTGCGCCGGCCTGGCGGCCGCGCACGCGCAGGGCGTCCTGCACCGCGATCTCAAGCCGGCCAACGTGCTCATCGACGACGACGGGCTGGTGCGGATCACCGATTTCGGCATCGCGATTCCGCGGGCCGACGCCGGCCGCGCACATGCTGACCGGCACGCCGGGCTACATGGCGCCGGAGCAGCGCGTCGCCGGGCGCGCCGCTCTCGGAGCGAACCGACGTCTACGCGCTCGGCCTGGTGCTGTACGAGCTGCTCGTCGGACGGCACGCCGTTCAATCGGTCGGGAGCGGCGACCCAGCCGCCGCGGCCGTCGACGCTGGTCCCGAACGTCGATCCGCAGCTCGAGCGGGTCGTGATGCAGGCGCTCTCGCCGGATCCGCGCGATCGCCCGGCGTCGGCGGTCGCGATGGCGGCGAGCCTGCCGGACATCGGGGTCGCCGCTGACGCCGGACTGCGCCGCTGCCGGCGACGTCACCGGAGCCGGCGGCACCAGGTGGCTTGCGCGGCGCGGCGATCGCGGTCGTTGTGGGCGCCCTGGCCGTGGCGCTCGTCGTTCTTCGTGTCGCCTGGCGCGCGCACGCTGACCGAGCAGGACACGATCGTGCTGGCCGACTTCGAGAACACCACCGGCGAGCCGGTGTTCGACGGCGCGCTCAAGGTGGCGCTGGCGGTCGCGCTGGAGCAGTCGCCGTTTCTGAAGGTGTTTCCCGACGATCGCGCGCGCGAAACGCTGCGCCTGATGCAGCGCTCGCCCGACGAGCGCGTCACGCGATCGATCGCGCGCGAGATCGCGCGGCGCGAACAGCTGAAGGCGCTGCTCGCCGGCTCGATCGCCAGCCTCGGCCGCAACTACGTGCTCGCGCTCGAAGCCATCAACGCCGAGACCGGCGACGTGATGGCGCGGGAGCAGGCGGAAGCGGCGAGCAAGGAGCAGGTGCTGACGTCGCTCGGCGCCGCGACCTCGAGGCTGCGCGAGAAGCTGGGCGAGTCGCTCGCGCTCGATCCAGAAGTTCGACGTCCCGCTGCCGCGAGCGACGACGCCGTCGCTCGACGCGCTGCATGCCTACTCGCTCGCGCTCTACGAAGGCCGGGAGGTGCCGCGCCTCGAAGCGATTCCGCACCTCAAGCGCGCGATCGAGCTCGACCCGACCTTCGCGATGGCGCACGCGCTGCTGTCGGCGGTCTATGCCAACACCGGCCAGTCGGCGCTGGCGCCGGCGTTCTCGCGCGACGGGCGTTCGAGCTGCGGGACCGGGTGAGCGAGCGCGAGCGGTTCTTCATCTCGTGGCGCTACTATCGCGACGCGATCGCAGGCCTGGGACAAGGCGCTCGAGCTGGCGCGATCGTGGACGGCGACCTATCCGAGAGAAGCGTTCGCGTTCAACAGCCTCGGCAGCGCGCTGCATTCGCCTCGGCCAGTTCGAGCAGTCGGTCGAAGCCGTTTCGCGAAGCGATCCGCCTCGACCCCAAGTTCATCCCGGCGTACTCAAACCTCGCCGCGTCGCTGCTGGCGCTCAATCGGTTCGACGAGGCACGGGCGCGTCCTGCAGCAGGCCGCCGACCAGCAGCTCGACTTCATCGGCGCCCGCCGCCTGTCGTACCTGCTCGCGTTCGTCCAGGGCGACTGCGGCGACGATGGCGCGCGACCTGGAGTCGTCGGTCGGCGTGCGCGAAACCAATGCGGCGTTCGGCTGGCAGGCGCACACCTCCGCCTTCGCCGGCCGGGTCAGGACGGCGCACGAGCAGTTCCGCCGCGGCATCCAGATGTCGCTTCAGGGGAACTTCCAGGAAGTGGCGGCGCAGTTGACGATGGAAGACGCCGAGACCCACGCGATGCGTCGGAGCAGTGCGCCGAGGCGCGCAGCGAGGTCGCTCGGGGCTCGCGTTGAGCCGCGACAATGTCACGCTCGAGCGAGCGAGCCGCGTGCTCGCGCTCTGCGGCGCAGGGAGCGAGGCGTTGAGCCTGTCAAGCGAGCTGGCCAAGCAGTTTCCCGACGCGACGCTGACGATTCGCGTGTCGCTGCCGGTGACGGCTGCGGCCCTGGCGCTCGAGCGCGGCGAGCCGGCGCGCGCGACTCGAACTGCTCGAGCCCGTCAAGCCGTACGATCACGCGCCGTCCGTCGGAGTTCTGGCCCGCCTACCTGCGGGGCCAGGCCTACCTTCAGCTGAAGGACGGCAGCGCAGCCGGCGCCGAGTTCCAGAGCATCCTGGACCACCGCGGCGAGGTGCCGGCCTCGATGCTGTACCCGCTCGCCCATCTCGGCCTCGCCCGTGCGGCGGTGCTGGTCAACAACCGGCACGGCGCGGGGCGCCTACGACGCATTCCTCGCCCTCTGGAAGGACGCCGATCCGGACTTGCGGCCCCTGAAGGACGCGCGTCTCGAGTATTCACGGCTTCGGTAACGAGCGATGTCCACCAAACATCCGGCGCCACCGGGCGAGCTCTTTCCGATGATCTACGGCGAGCTGCGCCGCGTGGCCGGCCGATATCTGGGGCGCGAGCGGCGGAACCACACGCTGCAGCCGACGGCGCTCGTTCACGAGGCGTGGATGCGGCTGCAGAACGAGCGGGCCGTGTCGTGGCAGGGGCGCACCCATGGTCTGGCCCTCGGCGCGCAGGCGATGCGCCGGCTGCTCGTCGATCACGGCCGCCATCAGAAGCGCGACAAGCGCGGCGGTGGGGCTCAGCCGGTGTCCCTGGACGATCTCATGAAGGCGGGCACCACCGGGGCGGTGCCGGTCGAAGATCTCCTGACCCTCGAAGCCGCGCTGACGCGTCTCGAGGCCGTCGATCATCGCGCAGCCCAGGTCGTGATCTTTCGATTCTTTTCCGGCATGTCCAGCCCGGAGGTCGCGGAACACCTGGGGCTGTCGGTGCGAACCGTTGAAGCCGACTGGGCGCACGCGCGCGCGTGGCTCAAGCGCGAGCTGTCAGGTGGTCGCCCAGAGGCTTCAGGGGAGTGAAGCGGGAGGCCCTTTCGAAGCAGGCCCCTTCAACGGGTCTCGAGTCTCAGGGTCTCGCCGGCCCGACCAGATGTGGCACGTCCTGGTTGTTTTCGTTGCAAATGTACTCCATCAATTCTTCGCCGAGTCTCAGG
The DNA here is from genome assembly GCA_963814975.1 of uncultured Acidobacteriota bacterium. Lineage (GTDB taxonomy): Bacteria > Acidobacteriota > Vicinamibacteria > Vicinamibacterales > CAVVIG01 > CAVUXJ01. The sequence goes on from CAWFFB010000030.1 coordinate 48,434, forward strand.
CCCGCTGTAAACGTCAGCGTAAACGGCCTGGCGTAGGCGCCTGGGTCGTCGATGGTGATCTTGTTTTCCAGCGTCCCGTAATCCTTGCGCGTCCACCGCTCGATGGTATGCAGCTTCTCGGTGTGCGGGTGTCCCCGAAAATCAAACCAGAATCTGTCGTTGAATCCGACTGTGTCGATCACCAGCGTGTCGCCTTCCCATCGGCCGATTGAGTGCCCGTACCAGGTCGGGTCTGGATTCTCCGGATGCTTCCGGCCGTCCATGAAGATCTGCCGGTAGCTGTGGATGTTCCCTTCGAAGAGGAAGAAGATGTGCGTCGGCTTGGTGTGCGTCGGGTGCTGCACGATCCTCCAGGGATAGGGCGCGATTCGCGGCACGCCGGTCGGCAGGCAGTTCGCTTCCGGGTCGTCCTTCGACATCCTGGACGCCATGAGCTTCTTGGCTTCCGGTAAAAGCGGAATCGTTTCACCCGGGGCGAGGCCCGTTGCGAGATCCTGGATCGGGCCGCCGCCTTGCCACACTCCCGACAGGTCCGGGGTGTTGTCCGGCAGCCTCGGGACCGGGGCCTCTGGCACCGGACGTGCGCGGGGCAAGCCCCCGCCGGCTGCCGCAGTGGGTGATGCCGGAGAGTTGTTCGGAGAAGGAGCTTGCGACTGCGCCAGCAGCGGCACGCCCAGCCCCAGGATGAGGAACAGGAAAAGCGATCTCACGCGAGCCTCCTCGTCGAGCTTCGACTTAGCGGGCCGACGGTGGTGGGGCGTCACCGCCTGAAGAGCCGGCAAACACTTGGCGACCGCCCGCGAGCGTGACGACTCGCGCGTTGGCCATTTTCGAGCCGTCTCTAGCCGCGGATCCCTGGACGGTCACCTCATCACCGATGTTCAGCGACTGCCGCGTCCAGCCGTTCCGAACCAGAGCGTTCGGGCTGGCCAGCTCCAGATTCCAGTTCGTCACCGTGCCCTTCTCATCCTTGACGCTGATGTAGAAGCGGGCGTGCGGATTCATCCATTCGACTTTCGTCACAACGCCCGTCAGCGTAAGCGGCTGGTTCGCGTCATATTCCGCCGCAAACGAATGATGGGCGAGCACCGGCCCTCCTGCGATCAGGAGTCCTGCAGCCGCCACCAGAATTCCGAGCGTGGCTCTCATCGGGGCACCTCCAGCATCGAATCCCACCAACTTTACAGTGTCTCTCGACCGTCATAAAGCCCCGGCTGGCGTGGTGAAAACGGCTCATACTACGCGCACGCTCAACCTGGTGTAAAGGGCCCGGGGCGTCCCCTTTACCGCGTGGACCTCCGAACCGGAATCAGGTCAGGCCGACTTGCTCTGGTCGAACCTCGACCGGCGCGAAATCGGCTCTGCATGTGAAGTTGCCGCTGATGTTCCGGGTGACGCCATACTTGCTGTCCGGGCGACCATCGGTCCCCGAGAGGCACTCAGCCGCGCACCCCGACGGGCGCCGGTTGAAGGATGCAATAAAATGCCGACACATCCCGCGCCTGGGACGTAAAAGTCGAGAGAGGAGACTGCCGTGATCAAGACGGGTCTGTCCGGAACGGTTCTACTGGTCATCCTGTGCGCAGTCGTCGCGTTCGCCCAGACTGACGGTGGTCGGCGCGGGCCCCTCGTACGCCACAGGGCGCCAACCGACAAGGCGCTCGACTTCCCGCTCTCCACGCTGCAGGCCGAGTTCGCCGACATGACGTCGCAGAAGCGCGCCACGACGCGACTCCTGGAGGGAGGCGCTTACAGTCTGAACGCGCGCTATCAAGTTGGTGCGGAAGTCCCGCGCGTTCACAAGACCATCATCGAGTTCTACGTCGTCGAAGGTGGCACGGCGACCTTGGTGACCGGCGGTTCGATCGTCGACAAAGCCATTCACGGCGGTGTCGAGCGCAAGGTCAAGGCTGGAGATGTCGTCTTCATTCCACCAGGTGTGCCGCACGGCTTCAGTGATGCCCAGGCACTCTCATACCTGAACATCCACTTCGGTGGAACGGACTAGGTTCGCGGCGCGGGTGGCTGCCCTCAGCACCGATGGCGGCCCGAGGGACACACGGAGAATAACGACCTCGAGCGACCCCCTGCGCCAGTTCTCCGGGCCGTACCCGGCTGTTGGTCCGAGAGCTCCCGACGATCATGAGCCGCATCAAACCAGAACGCTCAGGTAAGATCTACCCGGGAGGCGTTGTCGGTCTCCGCCTGTCTGAGGCCGTTTGCCCAGTGATTATTGAAACGTCGGTTGGTGTGTTTCCTGCCTGTGCCAGCGAGGCAACAGTTTGACCCGTGAAACTACAAGCTCCCCAGAGGCGCCGAACATGACGCAGTTATTGACGCTCTTGGCCGCCGGATTGGCGCTCGCATCCATTCTTCTTGGCGTGTAGCCTCGACCTCAGCAAACAGCCCGCTGGAACGCCCCCAACTCGATGTCTGAACTCTGGAAGGCGCGCATCCCCGCCTTCATGCCCTTGGCCTGGCTGAAAAACCGCATCCGGGAGCCCGAACTCGTCAATTCGAGGCTTGTTCGAGCCGCTCTTCTCTGTACTGCGTTCGCCGGCCTCGCTGTCATGATGACATGGCCCCAGGCGGCCCATCTGGGTGAGGTTCGCAGTCATTTTGACCCGGTCTTCAGTATTTGGCGACTCGAATGGGTGGCCCATCAGATTCTGCGTGATCCCTTCCGGTTGTTCGAGGCGAATATCTTTCAGCCCGCACCCCTGACGCTTGCCTACTCTGACGCCATGCTGCTCCCGGCCCTTCTGGTTGCGCCTGCGCTGTGGTTCGGATTGAGCGGCCCGGTTATCTACAACATCACTCTGCTCTCCGCAGTTGCCCTTTCCGGCATCACGATGTGTGTCCTGGTGAACAAGTTGACGGGTCATGCTGGAGCCGGACTGGTCGCTGGAGCCATGTTCGCCTTTTCACCCTTTCGGTTCGAGCACTTTCACCACCTGGAACTCCAGTTTGTGCTCTGGATACCGCTCACACTCTATTTTCTCGTGCGGACCGTGCAAACCGGCCGTGCACGCGATGGGCTGCTTGTCGGGGCTTGCGTGACGGCGCAGATCTTTTCGAGTATCTACTACGGCGTGTTCCTGGTGGCGTTGTGTGCGATCGGTGGCCTCGGATGGCTGACCGCGTCGCTGCTGAATGCCCTGAGGTGGCGGCGTGTCAGGGACACAGCCACAGCCCCACCCACGACACTCACACGTCGCGCGGCTGTGGGGATGGGCACAGGAATGCTGCTGTCGCTCATCCTGTCGGCGTGCTATGCATGGCCGTATATGCGTGCGAGTCAGGAGCTGGGGGGATGCGGGGTGTGGAGATCGTGCGGGAGTACAGTGCTCACCCGGTCAACTATCTCGCGTCACCGCCCCACAACATGCTGTACGGATGGACTGCGGCTCGCTTCGGAGGCAACGAACGCAATCTGTCTCCGGGCGGCGTGGCCATTGTCCTGGCGATCTTGGGATTCTGGCCTCCATGGTCACGGGCGACGCTGCTGACGGCGACCGGAGCGGCGGTGGCGTTCGACTGGTCGTTGGGCTTCAATGGCATTCTGTACCCGTGGTTGTATGCGTACGCGACCCCTTTCCAAGGCCTTCGCGTCCCCGCCCGAGGCGCCATCTTCGTCAGTTTCTTTCTCACGCTGTTGTCAGGGTACGGTCTTGCGCGTCTGCTGGGCGCCATCAAGACGCGGGCCTGGCGGGGTGTGTTGATCGTAGGAGTCCTTGGAACGGTGTGTCTAGACGACTGGACGCGGCCGCTGGAGCGCGTTGAGCTTGCCACGACCCCACCGGACGTTTATCGCCTCTTGCAGCGGTTGCCGAACAGTCTGATCCTGGAGTTACCCGTTGCAGAGCCGGACCGCGTTGGTGTTTCGGTCGACGTCTTCTATATGTACTACTCCACGTTTCATTGGCACCGGCTCCTGAACGGCTACAGCGGCTTCCTGCCGACGCACTACACGCGCTTACTGGAGCTCCTCCGCACCTTCCCCGATAAGCCGTCGCTGCGGGAACTCCGGGCGCGCCATGCGGACTACGTGCTCGTTCACTCCGGCATGAACTATTGGTCATTCAAGCCTGAGGAACGGCTCCAGGAACGCATGGATGCGTCGCCAGATCTGGCGCGTGTCGGTTGCTACCGAGGGCCGCGTGGGCGAAGCTGCATCTATCGGGTCCGTCCTCAAAGCTAGCTGGTCACTCTCAAATCCGCAGCGCACCCCTCGCTCTGAGCATTCCATGGCGGGCAGCATAGCCACTAGCTTCCTATTTCACCTTGACGCGCTTCAACCACTGCTGGTTCTCGTGACAGATGAATTCGATCAGCTCCGAGCCGTCCGCCACAACTTGGTGCTCGATTCTCAGGGTGAAGGGCTTCGTGTACACCTTCGGATCGTCGAGGGTCAACTCGATTTCCAGTCGGCCGAAGTTCACGCGCCGGAACCGCTCGGTCATCCTCGCCGCGTCGGTATACGGGCTGCCCCTGGTATCGAGCCATCCATCGTCCCGGAAATTATTCGACTCGACCACCAGCGTGTCGCCCTCCCATCGTCCGACGGAGTAACCGTGCCAATATGGCTGCGGCTCACCCTGGGGCGGAAGACGCCGGCCGTCGGTGTAGATGGTGCGAAGGCCGTAGTTCGACTCGTAGATGATGAGAATCTGTCCAGGCGTCTGGACGATCTTTCGCGGTTGCGGATCCAGGTGGTATTGAAGCGGACCTTGGGGAAGGCACATCGCATCAGGGTTGTCTGCCCAGCTGTCCGCGGTGCGCTTCTTTTGAAGCTCCGCCGCCCAGGGCTGGAAGGGCAGGCCCTCTTTGAATCCCGCCCCGGCATTGCCGAACGTGGCCAGCGGAGGCCGCCCCGCCGGCTGGGCGCCTGGCGCCTCCGTTGCCTCCGATCTCATCCAGATGCCGGACAAATCCGGCTTGCCATCGGCCGTTCGCGGAGCGGACTCGGCGAGATTCGGTTTGCCGTCAGGCCCTTTCGGGACTCCGGGAAGGGGATACAACGGCCATTGCGCGGACAGAGACGGTGAGAGGGCAGTAGCGATGGCGGCCACAACCGCCACGGTCAACCACCGGTTCATGTCAACCTCCTGGTCATCGCACCGCTGCTAACTTGGCGAACCGCGTGACGGGCGACAAGGAGTGGCGCCGAGTCTACGGCTGCTGTCCCTGACTCGAAGCCGCAAACAGCCTCTGACCGGTACTCTTCAAGATCACCACTCGGGCGTTCGCATGGTTCGATCCGTCCTTGGCTCGGCTGCCTTCGACCGTAACCTCGTGCCCGATTTTCATCGAATTTCGCGTCCAGCCATTCCTCATGAGGCCGTTCGGGCTCCCCATTTCGAGGCCCCAATTCGTGACCTTGCCCGTCTGGTCCCTGACGTCGATGTAAAACCAGGTGTGTGGATTCGTCCACTCGATCTTCGTGACGGCGCCCGTCAGCGTGATGGGTTTGTCCGCGTCGAATTCCGCCGAAAATGCGTGATGCGCGACGACCGGTCGCACGGCCATGAGGTAACCGATCCCCACAAGGACAGCAGCAATCTTGAAATTCATGGGCGGCCTCCGCGCGAACTCATGCCAGGACGTGAGCTCACGCAAGGAAGGGACGGATCACAACTTCGGGTAATTGTGGGGTTCTCCCCCAGGTACGTCAAGGAGATTAGGCAACCACAGGAGATTAGGCACCCTGAGACCAGGCACCCTGACGGTGGCGCCGGCACAGAGGAGCCCTAATCGTCGAGATCGCCTGGAACACCCCGGCAGGTTTTGGGCGGCCCCGGCCATGGTGAAGACCGGCTAATTGTCCTAGTCGTCGAGATTCGCGCGGAATACAGGCTGCGAGGGATCGTAAGAGCCGTCGAACACCGCCTTCAGCAGCCGCTCGAACTCCTGCGTTGCCTCCGGAAGCGACTGGTAGGGACGTTCGTGCTGAATCGCGCCTGCGTCGGAGTAGATCAAGGTGAAATAGCGTCCGGCCTGGTACTGAGCCTCGAGGAGATGGCCCGGCATTTCGGGATCGCCTTCCTGCCCGAGGATGTCCATCAGGCCGACGGACCATTTGCGTCCTTGCGGGTCGGTGACGACCTGCCGCTGCACGTAGTTCCAGTCGTCCATTTTCCAGGTGGCCACGAGATCTCCTTCCGGGGTCACGACGATGAGTTCGCTTCGTCGGGATCCAGCAACTGGTCGAGCGCCGTCGCGACCTGGGCGCCGGTGAACGGCTTGGGGACGAGAAGAATCCGCTGCGCCTTGCGTCTGCGGAGGCTCGCGACCGCTTCATCAGGTGTGTCGGTGACGACGACGACCGGAAGTGCGCCGAGGCGCGAATCCTGTCTGATCTCGTCGAACAGCGATTCGCTCATGTCGTAGACGGAGCAATCGAGCACGACCGCGTCAACCCGCTGGTCTATCACGAGATCGGCGATGCCGGTGGTAAATCCGGTGCTCACCACCTCATGCCCACGCTCGCGCAGGGCGAATGTCAGAAGCTCCGCAATTTCAGGCGTATCGTCGATGATCAGGATGCGGGGCAAGGGAGGTTCTAGAGGTGCTAAGGGTGCTAGAGGTGGAAGGGTGCTAAAGGTGCAAGGGGTGCTAAAGGTGCCAGGGTCGTGACTCCGAACCCTTCGAACCTTCAGAACCCCTCGAACCCCTCGAGCTCTTTGTTAGCTCTGAATACGCTTCTTCTTGACTTCGGACGGTTGGAGGTCCAGCACCCACACACGTCCGCCTGCGACGTAGTATCCACGGTCGTCGCTTTCGACCGTGACGCCCCAGGCTTCGAGGGTCCTGAACGCGAGCGTCGTCCCCTCGAAGTTCTTCTTCGCATGGGAGAGGACTTCGTTCGTGTGCCAATTGTCGGTCACGATCGCGTCACCCCCGTGAACTTTCAGGACGGTGTAGTAGCGATCGTACGCGGCCTCCTGGCGCACTTCGCGCGTCGAGCCGCGCTTCTTGCCTTCGCTGACGATGTAACTATCCTGCTCGGGCGCACCCGGGGTGGCGGGCAGGTTCACTGGCTGTGCGCTCATGAGCTCTCCTCAGACCGTCTCGGCGACCGCGGCCGCCATTTCCGCCGACGCCATATCCACCTGGGTGTCCGGGTTTTCCGCCGCGACGAGCTGCGGCGGAAGGGCGACGCCCATCATTCGCCATTGCTGATTGGCGAATTTCTGCAGCGTCGCGATGTGCTCCTTGTGCAGATGGAGGAATCGGCCTTGCAATTTCAGGTATTCCGCCACCGGCCGCATGCTCGCCGGCCGGAAGCTGTAGTTGTACTCCCGCTTCTCATTGTCCCATTCCCAGATCGGGTAGAGCCCGCACTCGACGACGAGCCGTCCGAGGTCGATCGAGCGTGGCGTCTCGTAGACGAAACCCTTCTGGCAGGGCGTATAGATCATGAGAAACGCGGCGCCCTTGAAATTGAGCCCCTTCCGGACCTTGTTCATCAGATCGATGGGGTAGCCCACGCTCGCGGTCGCCACATAACAATGCGGGTGACCGGCCGCCATCATGCGCGCGAGATCCTTCGGGAACAGCTTCTTTCCCTCGGGGATCGTGGAGCCCGGCGGCGTGAACGTCGTCATGCCGCCGTACGGCGTGCGCGACGAGGCCTGGATGCCGGTGTTGGCGTACTGTTCGTTGTCGTAGCAGATGATCATGCAGTCGTGGTTCCGGTACAGGGCGCCCGAGATCGAGGCGAGCGCGATGTCCGAGGAGCTGCCGTCACCGGCCTCGCAGATGATGTTCGGGAACGTGCCCTTCCACTTCCCCTTGCGGATCATGGCCTCGTACGCCGCCGCGACGCCCGCGGTGAAGCTGCCGGAGCTGCCGATCTGGGTGTGCGCCCAGGGCACGTTGTAAGGCGTGCACAGATACGAGCTGTTGGCGACATACATACATCCGGTGGGTCCCACCAGGATGGTGTTGTCTCCCGCGGCCTTGCTCGTCATCCGGTATTGGATGGACGGACCGCAGCCCGCGCAGGTCCGGTGACCCGGAACAAACGGTTCCGTGCTCGGGAGTTCGGGATTGTAGAAGCGGGCCCCCTGGTTCGGGCTCAAAAAGAGCGGAAGCTCCTGTCGTTTGACTTCAATCACAGTCGCCATCGATATAGTCCTTTCAATTCGATTGAAGAGATCTTACTCCTCGAAGCCCACCCAATGGGTCCGTTTCTCGATCTTGCCCCGCTTCTGCGTCTCGAGCATCTTCTGCGTCATCCAGTAGAATTCCTTCAGGACAATCGCTTCGCCGCCCAGACCGGCCATGAACGAGAAGACGAGGGGGCGATTCGCGCTTTCATACAGGGCGCTGGCGACCTCCTGGTACAGGACGCCTCCGCTGCTGACGCTGCCGAGGCCAAGGTTGGTCTCGATGACCCCCACGACCTTGAAGCGGCTGAGCAACTGGCAAATCCGATCGGTGGGGTAGGGCCGAATCGTCCTCAGCCGTACGAGGCCGACCTTTGCCCCGCGATCGCGCATGTGCTTGATCGCGTACTTTGCGGTGACGCCATGCGCGCCCTGCAGGTAGAACACGACCTCGGCATCCTCGGTCATGTACTCCTCGACCCACGGGTCGTATCGGCGCCCGAAGAGACGCGCGAACTGATCGTGAATTTCTTCGATGACCGGGACCGCTCCTTCCATCGCCCTGGCCCGTTCGAGCTGCAGCGGCGGACCCTGCTCCGGCATGATCTGCGGCCCGTGCGACACCGGGTGGTGCGGATCGAGCGGGTAGGGGTGCTTGTAAGGCGGCAGGAACTCCTTCACCTGTGCGGGGTCCGGCAACTCGACGTCGCCCTGAATGTGCGAGACGAAGAAGCCGTCCTGACACACCATCTGAGGGAGCAGCACCCGCGGATCTTCGCCGATCCGGTAGGCCATGAGGTGGTTGTCGAACGCTTCCTGCGCCGTGGCGGACCACCCCATCAGCCAGCCCATGTCGCGGGTCGACAGCGCGTCGGTGTGTTCGGATCCGAAGTCACCCGGCGGGTCGAGTGTCCGGTCGGCAATCATCATCTGCACCGGCATCCGGCTCCCGGAGATCGGCGCGTACAGCTCGTACGCGAACTGCACGCCGACACCCGAACTGCCGGTGAAGACCCGCGCGCCACTCGATGCCGCGCCGTGCGCGATGCTGAGCTGGGAGTGCTCGCTGTCCGCGACGATGTATTCGGCGTCCAGCTCACCGTTGGCGACCATCTGGGCGAGCGCCATCATGGTCGCGGTGTACGGGCGAATCGGGTATGCGGTGATGACATCCACGTCCGCGTACTTGGCGGCCTGCGCGGCCGCCACGCAACCGTTCATCCGGACCGTCTTTTTCTTCTCCAGTACTGTGGCCATCTTTCGCTCCTTTACCCGATATCCTTCACGCCACGCTGGGGAAGGGCACGGAGTTCCTCCGCCTGCCGGCCATGGGCTCCGCGCGAGACCGCAAAGGCCGTCTCCATCCTGACGACGCCGGTGTCGAAGTCGAGCTCGGGAACGCCTTCGAGGCAGCCGGTCGGGCATTCCTCGATGCAGACGCGGCATCCCTTGCAGTAATCCACGAGAATCTTGTACAGCCCGTTGGAGCGATCCGACCGCACGATGCAGGGTTCCGGGCACACCAGGTAGCAGTTGTCGCAGGCGTTGCACGTGCCGCAACTGAAGCACCGGCTCGCTTCTTCGACCGCCTGTTCTTCGCTGTAACCCTGGATCACTTCGTCCTGCGTCCGCCGACGCGAGGTCGGCTCGAGCAGCGTCTGCTGCACCCGCGGGAACTGCGGGAAGTAGGTCATGTTCATCCGGGCCAGATCCGTGATGACGTCGATCGGCACGGTGCGCGGCCGCAGCGGCTCGTTGCGCAGGACCTTGTCGAGGTTGAAGGCGGTGCGCTTGCCGTCGCCGACGGCGTTGACGACCATCAGCGGCTGGCCGCTGCCCAGCTGCACGATATCACCCGCCGCGAAGACGTTCGTGTCGCCAAGCCGCCCGAACGCGTCGGCCTTGATGGTGCCCCGCTCGTTCTTGAACTCCTGGGGCAGCCAGGCCAGCGAGGCACGCTGTCCGACGGCGATGATGACGCTGTCGGCTACGAACTTGTCCGGCTTCGCGTTCTTGTCGACGGTAATCGGCGACGCGTTGACGGCCCCGCTGAATTTCGCGGGATGCAGCTGCAGCGCCTCCACCTTCCCGTCGCCGAGTATCGCCGTGCACGAGCGGCCGTGGATGAGCTCGACGCCTTCCTCCTTCATGTCGTGCAGATCCTCGGGCACGCACGGCATGTCGTTGGTGTTGCCCTCGATCGTGATCATCGTGACTTCCTGCGCGCCCTGACGGAACGCTTCGCGCGCGCAGTCGATCGCCGTGTTGCCGCCGCCGATCACCGCCACGCGGGCGCCGAGCTTGCCCTTCCACTCGCCCATGCCGATGTCGCGCAGGAACGGCAGACCGTAGAAGACGCCGCTCTTGTCTTCGCCTTCAGCACGGATGCTGTTCGGATCGATCAAGCCGACGGCGAGGACGACACCGTCGTAGTTCTTCCTGAGGTCGTCCCAGGAAACATCCTTGCCGACTTCGGTGTTCGTCTTGATCGTGATTCCGAGCTCCACGAGCCGCGCGACCTCGCGGTCGAGCACGTCCTGCGGCAGCACCCAGTCGGGAATTCCACCGCGGTTCAGTCCACCGGCTCTCGCCGATTTCTCGAGGATCGTGACTTTGTAGCCCAGCCGGGCGAGCTGATACGCGGCGCTGTGGCCAGCGGGTCCGGATCCAACCACCGCCACCGTCTTGCCGTTCGAACGACCGGCCTTCACGACGTCCTTGGAAAGGGCCAGGCCGAGGTCGCCGAGGAACCGCTCCACCGCGCGAATCGAGATGGCCTCGTCGTATTTGCCCCGGTTACATGCCTGCTCGCACGGGTGATAGCAGACGCGGCCGGTCACCGACGGGAACGGCATGTCCTCCTTGATCAGGGCGTACGCGTCCAGGTACTTGCCGCGCTTCACCAGGTCGAGATAGCCCTGGATCTTCTCGTTCGTGCCGCACGCATTGTTACAGGGCGGCATCTTGTCGTGGTACACGGGCCGGATCGAGCGCCAGTTACCCGTAGGAAAGAGGTCCTGCCCCTTCTCCTGGCTGGGCGCAGGGGTGATTCCCGCGAACGGCACCTTCAGCCAGTCGGGAATATGAGTGCCTTTGGTCGACATCTGGTTACCTTTCGAGTGCCTGGGTGATTGTCACGTAGGTGAGCGCCGGTTTCATGCCGCCGCGGGTTTCACCTGGAGAATATGCAGCTCATTGAGCGCCGCCTTGAAGGCAGCGATGTTCGCGATCATCGGCTCGATGGTTTCCATCTTGACGATGCCAGTGGACTTCACGACCGCGGCGATTAACGGTGCGGCAATGTCGGGAGCCACGAGCTTGCTGCGCTCCGCGGCGCCTTCGGTCGACAGGCGGTCGAGTCCCAGTTCGCCGAGCCGGTAGTACAGCCATTTGTGATCCGCCAGCTTCGCGGCGTCGACGCACACGAGCTGCGCGAGCCGCTCCGGCTCGGGGACGAATCGAATCATGTAGTCGGGTGTGTAGTGCGTGTTGATCACCAGGGTGCCGCCCGGCGGCATCCCTCTCATGTAATCCCAGCCCTTCACCATGGTCTGCTCGACCAGCACCACGATATTCGGGTTGTCGTTCTCGTAGGTCAGGACGTTCTCGATCACCGAATCGCTCACCCGGCAGTACTTGCGCGTGGGCGCATTCGTGCGGTCGGGGTTGTCGACGTAGTTCTCCATGGCCTGCGTGTACTTGCCTTCAATTCGGCCCGAGGCAGCGATCGAGTTCACGATGTCGCGGCCTTCCTTGTCCATGATGATGCCGCGCGTCCAGACGGTCAGTTCCGTATAGGCCATGAATGGCTCCTTTCAGACCGCATCTGCACGCCCCTCCGGGGCGCGCCGTGGGTTTGACTCCTGAGGCCCAGCCGGTTTGGCTTCCGAACCGGAAGACTGGCTGGGGATGGCGTGCTGCTCGCTGTCGAGGGCACGGATGAAATCCCGTCGCGCCACGACGAAGGCGTCGCGGCTGCCGGAGGGGGCGCGCTTGAGATGGTCGATCGCCAGGAGCGTCGCTTTCTTGCAGAGGCTTTCGATATCGGCGCCGGTCAGCCCGTCGGTGCGCTGGGCAAGTTCACCCAGATCGACATCGGGCGCCAGCGGGACCCGTTCGCAGCAGAGGCGGAACACGGCTTCCCGTTCGAGCGCCGAGGGGGCGGCGAAGCGAAGCAGGTAGTCGAATCGTCCGCTGCGCAGGAGCGCCGGGTCCACGCGCTCCAGGCGGTTGGTCGCCGCCACCAGTATGACGCCCTTCACGTCGCGGAGATTGTCGATCTCGCGCAGCAGCTGGCTGAGGATGCGCTGGTAGACCTCTCCACCGAACTGATCCTGCATGCGGTCGCTCAGCTTCGGCGCGATCGCGTCGATGGTGTCGAAGAACAGGATGCACGGCGCCGCGCGCCTGGCCTTCTTGAACACCTCGCGCAGCGCCTTCTCGGATTCGCCGAGCCACTTGGAGAAGAGCTGCGGGCCGTCGATCGCGATGAGCGGCAGCCCCTTCTCGCCGGACAGCGCGAGCGCCATCGCCGTCTTGCCGGTCCCCGACGGTCCGACGAAGAGAATGCCGCGCGGCGGGGTGAGTCCGGCCTGCTCGTAGATCTCGTCGTGCATGTGGGAATGCTCGACGATCGCATTCAGGAGGCGCTTCACTTCGTCGAGGCCTCCCACCGAGGAAAATCCGGCCACGCGTTTTTCGATGAAGAACTCGCGCGTCGCGCTCGGCTCGACCTCCTTGAGGCCGGCCACGAAGTCGTCGCGGGTAACCTGCAGCGCATCGAGCTGTCGCGGTGCTGGCGGCATCATCCAGGCCGAGCGTGCGCGTGGCCAGAAAACGGCGCAGGGCGATCATGCCGACTTCCTGGCACAGGGCTTCGAGGTCGGCGCCAACGTAGCCGTGGGAGCGCTCGGCGACATCCTCAAGGTTCACGTCCGAGGCGAGCGGCATCGCACGAGTGTGAATCCTGAGAATCTGCAGGCGGCCGGCGGTGCTGGGCACGCCAATCTCAATCTCGCGATCGAATCGTCCGGGGCGCCGCAGCGCCGGGTCGAGGACCTCGGGTATGTTCGTCGCCCCGAGGACAATCACCTGTCCCCGCGACACGAAGCCGTCCATCAGCCCAAGCAGCTGCGCGACGACGCGCTTTTCCACCTCGCCGACCACCTCCGCGCGCTTGGGCGCCACCGCGTCGATCTCGTCGATGAAGATGATCGCCGGAGCGTGCCGGGCCGCTTCTTCGAACACGTCCCGAAGCTTGGCCTCGCTCTCCCCGTAGAACTTGCGCATGATCTCGGGGCCGTTGAGGTGGATGAAATGGACACGGCTCTCGGCGGCGACCGCCCGCGCAAGCAGGGTCTTGCCGGTCCCCGGCGGGCCGTACAACAGGACGCCCTTTGGCGGGAGGATGCCGAGCCGCTCGAAGATGCGCGAATGCTTCAGCGGCAGCTCGACGATCTCGCGGACGCGCTCCAGTTCGCGCTCGAGGCCGCCAACGTCCTCGTAGGAGATGCCAGGCGCCTGCACCGTCCGGTCGTCCCCCTCGACGACCCGGACATCGGTGCGCTTGTCGATCACCACCGGTCCGGCAGGGAGCGTCCGAACGACCTGGAAATTGACGGCTTTCGCGAATGTCGGGACGCGGACGACGCAGCCCGTGATGACCGCGACGCCTTCCAGATCTTCGACGATGCGTTCCGGCGTGATGGCCGCCTGATTGATCGCGCCGAGATTCGCCAGCCTCACGCTGACGGCGGTCCCGTGTTCGACGCGCGCGATCGAGACCGGCTCCTGGAGCCCGCCTCCACAGTTGCTCCGGACCGTGCCGTCGATCTGCACGATGTCCTGTTCGCCGGTTTCCAGCATGGCTGCGCGCGCGACCGCCACCATGCGGCCGGTGATCTGGAGCACGTCGCCTGGCCGCGCGCCGATGCGCACCAGGTCGGCCGGCGACAAACGCGCCGTCGCGCGGCCGATGTCTTCCACACGCGCTTCGGCAACGCGCAGGGTCACGCTCGGCGCAAACAGCGTCTTCCCCTCGTTGATGGGCGTATCGGGGATGAGACCGCGGGTGTCGGCTGGATCGGATGGCGGCGTCGTCTGTTTGGCCACGTCGCTGATCATGACGGCCGGCCGGAGTCGCTCGCTTTGGTCTCGAAGCGCTCCTGAATCTGACGGCCAAACGCGCTGAGCAGGGGCGTCAGCCGCTCCTGTTCCGGATGCTGGGCCACGTCAGCCACCAGCGCGATTTTCGTATGGTCGTGGCCGAGATCGGTCAGCTTCACCGTGCCGAGGTTCGTGTGCTCGATCGCCCAGCCGTCGCTGTTGACCAGCGTGATGGCCATGCTCAGGGTGACGTTGTCGCTCTCCCAAGGGACGAGCAGCACCGACACGGACCCCAGGCGGGTAGCGTGTTGCTCAATGGCTTGTGAGAGGGCGCGAGGCGTCCCCGTCGCGATGAATTCGACGATATGGCCGACCATGATCAATAGATGCGTGGTTGGTGCTGCGCTTCCCCCGGGAGCGCCAGTCCGGGACGCCGGCAGACACATTTCTGGTGGTCCGACCAGCGGTCGGTAGTGTGGCATTCTCTGCAGGATGTGTCAAGAACCACAGGGCCCGTCCCTGCGTCACGGAGTGAAGTCCGACGCGGTTTGTCTAGATTAAGCGCGGCTTCACGGCGGCGTTTCCTGGCAGCCGTGGTCACCAGCGTGCTACACTTCCAAAGTGGTCCGACCACCGAGCCGCACTCCCGATGTTTGAAGACGCCACGTGCGGCTTCCAATGATGAGTTGTGCGGCATGTCGCACCTGGCAGGCCGCGAGCGGGACAGGCGCTGTTGCCAATGGGACAGTCTGATGGATGAGGGCTTCCGCCAGCAAATCGCAACCTTCGAGCACCGGCTGAGCCATCTCCTCCGCGACGGGTTCGACCTCCAGCGAACGCTTTCCGTCGAGCCGGGCGCGCCCGAGCTGGACGCGATGCGGACCTGGCAGCGGGAGTGCGCGGCGACCATCAGCCAGCTGTCGGGCGGCAGCAAGCAGCATTGGCTGTCGCGCGCTTACAGCGAAGCCTTCCTGTTGAAGATCCCCGATGCCTCCGCGACGGCACACGCGACCGGCGGCGAGGCCGGGGTCGGCACCATTGTCGAACGCATCATCGAGTGTGCTCCGGCAAGCGCAGGCATCGCTGGCGGAGATGCGGCAAAGCGGCATCCCGAATACGGACGCACCGCCGGCGAGGCGCTTCGCCTTCGTGCACGACCCCAATCTGCGTCCGCGACTCGAGCAGGCCTTTGTGGACGCGCAGGCGGCGCTCGGCAGCGGTGCGTACGACCTGGCTGTCGTCACGTCGGCCAGCATTCTGGAAGCCATCCTCACTGACGCACTCGAACACCACATCGCCGCGCACGGGGGAGCGAACGGAGTGGAGCGCGTCGTTTCGGATTGGACGTTCGCGGCCCGAATCGGCGCGGCCGAGCAGGCGCGGCTGATCTCGTTGGGCTGCGCCCGCCTGCCGGCGGTCGCGCGCCAGTATCGCGAGTTGCTCGGCGCCGACGGGGAGTTGCGGGGCGAGGTGGCGGCGACCGAGCGGGATGCGAGAGTCACGGGCCAGGTGCTGCGGCTGATCATGCGGGATTTGGCGCCGGGAAGATAATGGCCAACTCGATTCGGCACGTGATTCCAATCGCGAGCGGGAAAGGCGGAGTGGGAAAGTCCACCGTCACCGCAAATCTTGCCCTTGCGATGGCCCGGGAGGGCGCCCGCGTCGGGGTCATGGACGCCGATGTCTACGGTCCGAGTATTCCGACCATTCTCGGCATCAAGTCGCTGCCCGAAATGGATGACGACGACAAGATACGACCCGTCGAGCAGGACGGTCTCAAGATCATCTCGATGGGGTTTTTCATGGCGCCGGAGCAGGCGGTCGTCTGGCGTGGTCCGATGCTGCACAAAACCATGCAGCAGTTTCTGAACGGCGTCGTCTGGGGCGAATTGGACTACCTGCTGGTGGACCTGCCACCCGGCACAGGCGACATTCAGCTGTCGCTCTGTCAATCCATTCCGATCGCCGGAGCCGTGATCGTCTCGACGCCGCAGGACGTGGCGTTGAACGTCGCGCAGAAAGCGATCGCGATGTTTCGGAGCCTGAACGCGCCGATTCTGGGCGTCATCGAGAACATGAGCGACTACGTGTGTCCGCATTGCGGCGTGCATGACGAGGTCTTCGGCGTGGGGGGCGCCGCCAAGATGGCCGAGCGGCTCGGTGTGGCTTTGCTCGGGGCGATCCCCTTGACCACGGCCATCCGCCGTGCCAGTGACGCCGGCCGTCCCGTGGTCGTCTCCGCGCCGGAGTCGGCGCCGGCCCGCGCTTTCTTTGCCGCGGCCGAGCGGATCACGTCGCTCGCGAGTGCCAGGCCAGAAGGGGAGAGCGCGCGGCCACAGGTGACATTTTGACGGTCGACCGCCCCGGCGCGATGACGATGCAGAACAATTCTACGGCGCCGCTCGAAATCGGCCGGGCAAACCTCCACGACCTGCGGATCCGCTGGTCCGACGGCCACGAGAGCGTGTATCCGGCCGCCGATCTGCGCCTGGCATGTCCATGCGCAGGATGCGCGCAACAGTCGGCGCCGCGGCCACCAGGCCAGATTCGGCTACTGCCCGCGGGAATACAGGCCGTTCATCCGTTGCGGATCGAGCTGATCGGGCTGTACGCCATCCGGGTGTATTGGTCCGACGGCCATTCGGAGGGCATCTATGGCTTCGACCGGCTCAGGGCTAACTGCCCGTGCTGCCTCGTCAAGCGGGGCGCGCGATAAGATGGCCCGCCCCCGACAGAATCACGGGTCGGACTGGCCCGAATTGGCGCTCGGCAAGGAGCCGCGGGCCCGTGGCCATCGCCTCAAGGTCAACGAGGAGATCGCGCGGCAGCTCCTGAGCCAGATCCGGCGCCACGAGCTCCGGCTGGGCGATCAACTTCCCTCGGAGCGTCAGCTCGCCGGACTGTTTGGCGCCAGTCGCGGATCGGTCCGCGAAGCACTGCGCGTCCTGGAGCTGTCGGGCGTCATCGTGTCGCGCCGGGGCGGCGGCAACTTCGTCACCGATACCCTGCCGGGCGCCTCAACGCAGCCGCTCTCGCAGTTTCTGGAGCGACAGCGCGAGCACCTGTTGGACGTTTCCGAGGCCCGGCAGATGTTCGAGCCGCGAATCGCATTCCTCGCGGCCGAGCGTGCCACGCCGGACGACATCGGTGCGCTGCGCCGCGCGCTCGAGGAACAGGAGCGCGGTCTCCGCGAAGACGATGTCGTGGCCATGGTGAACGCGGACCGTCAGTTCCATCAAACGCTTGCCGAGGCGGCGAGCAACCAGACCTTCATCATGCTGCACAACTATCTCTCGGATCTCGTCGCCGGCGACCGGCGCGAGGCGATCGAGAACAGCTCGCAGCGACGCACGCAGTCGCCGATCGACCATCGGGCCATATACGACGCCGTTGCCGCAGGCGACGCCGCCGCTGCGAGTGCCGCCATGCTGCAGCATCTCAAGAACGTCGAGGCGATCCTTCTCGACGCTCTTCACCGGTACCAAGGGGCCATCGCCGGCCTGCCCCGTCTGTCGACCGAACTGGCACCCACCTCCGAGCCGGCCGACAGCGGGGCCTCACCGCGACGCCCGCTGCCGCGCGATCGCGCCTTGGATCGGTCCTAGCGTTGGGTTACCTCGTTATCTGCTTATCTCGTTGTTGGCATCGATCGACCAATGACCAGTTAACCAGATGACCAGATAACCCGATGGTTTGCGGGCGGGTTTTGCTCAGCGAGTTGCTCGCGGTACCCGCGTGCGCGTAGGCCGAACCCCAGGCACGCCCGGTGCCTGGAGCGTTGCCGGGTGTTCGTATGGCGCCGCCCGATTCCCGCGCCCAAGTTCGCCTCGTGGCGCGGCCACCCTACCGGGCGCGGAGCGCGGTGAGATCTTCTCCGGGTTCCCGAACCATCCGGGCTGTGCTCGCGGCGGTGCTCCGCGGCCAACCCGTCCCGCCTCGCGCAGGCGACCCGGAGTCCGGCTGCTGAGAGCCCCCGGCAATCGCGCCGGTCGCTCCACCACCCAAGAATTGCGACATCGACCCTAGTGGGGTTGCTGAGCTGGTGGTAGACCGTACTTATCCAGCGTGTCTGTCTTGAAGCGACAGCGGTCATCGAAATCGAAGGACGGCCATAAGAGATCGACCGTTGGCGGGAGGATTGCTTCGGGTCAAGCGGCGCGCGAGCGGCGGAACAGTGTGTGCAGGAAAAGGACGAGAAGATGGCCAGTCAGCTTGATACGACTTCGTATTGGATCGACTCGACGTCCCTGCCCACGTTCCCGCGTCTCGAGCACGACACGCGTGCCGAGGTCGTGGTGGTCGGCGGCGGCATCACGGGCCTGACCGCGGCCTATCTGCTGGCCGCCGCCGGCCGATCAGTGGCGGTCCTCGAGAGGGCGCGCTGCGCGGATATCGATACCGGCCACACCTCGGCGCACCTCACCATGGTCACTGACCTGCCGCTGACCAAACTGGTCAGTAGCTTCGGACGCGATCATGCCCAGGCGGTGTGGGATGCCGGTTGCGCGGCGATGGCGCAGATCGATGCCCTGGTACGCGAGGAGGATATCGATTGCGATTTCGATTGGGTGCCAGGCTACCTGCACGCGGCAGCCGAGGCAGGGCGCGAGGCCGACGCGGACGCGCTTCGCGAGGAGGCGGCACTGGCCTCGGAACTCGGGTTCGATGCGGCATTCGTGAACGACGTTCCGCTCGTGCACGTTCCGGGCGTCATGCTGAAGGATCAGGCACGGTTCCACCCGCTCAATTACCTCGCCGGTCTGGTCCGCGCGATTGTCGCGCACGGAGGGCACATCTACGAGCACACAGACGCGAAAGAGTTCTCCGATGCCCCGCTCACGATCAAAGCCAACGGCCGCAACATTTCGTGCGAGCACATCGTCCTGGCCACGCACAACCCGCTGGTCGGAAACCGCAGCCTCGCCGGGGCCACCCTGTTTCAGACCAAGCTCGCGCTCTACACGAGCTACGTGGTGGCCGGCCGCGTCGCCAAGGGCATCGTCCCCGATGCGCTGCTGTGGGATACAGCCGATCCTTACCACTTTTTCCGGATCGAGCCGCGGCCGGATCACGATCTGGTGATCTATGGCGGCGAGGATCACAAGACCGGCCAGGCCGACGACACTTCCGAATGCTACGAGCGGCTCGAGCGGGCCGTGGGCGCGCTCGTGCCGGGAATCGATGTGACGCATCGATGGTCCGGGCAGGTTATCGAAACGCCCGATGGACTGCCCTATATCGGCGAGACAGCGGATCGCCAGTTTGCGGCAACGGGATTCTCGGGCAACGGCATGACGTTCGGCACGCTCGGCGGGATGATGGCCGCCGACTACATCCTCGGGCGGAGCAATCCCTGGAGCGAGCTCTTCGACCCGGGTCGCCGGAAGCTGCGCCATGCCGCGTGGGACTATCTCCGCGAGAACAAGGACTATCCGTATTACCTGATCCGGGACCGGTTCGCGGGAGCTGAAGCCCGATCGCTTCGAGCTGTCAAGCGCGGTGAAGGAAAGATCATCGAGTACGGCGGCGAGCAGGTCGCCGCCTACAGAGATGAATCGGGCGCCTCGATCGTGCGCTCGGCGACCTGCACGCACCTGGGGTGCCTGGTGGACTGGAACGAAGCGGAGCGGACGTGGGATTGTCCATGCCACGGCTCGCGATTCAAGCCAAATGGCGCCGTGATCGCCGGTCCGGCCGAGTCGCCGCTCGCACCCGTGAAGAAAAAGGGCTAGAACGATTGGAATATGTGCTGCTGGCGGTGCCGGCGCGCGGGGTTTCGCCTTGAACCTGATGCGCGCGCCTCAACACACCGACCAGGACTCTCGAAAGTCTTGGGGCTCAAGTCTCAGGGTTGGTCTTTCTCGAGAGTGAGGCTTGAAACTTGAGACCTGCTTAGTCGCAGCGTCGAGAGTTGATTTCGTCCCGCTTCCGCTTGAACGCCCCCACCCAATCGTCATTCGAAACAACGCCCGACTTGGGGTCGGTTGGTGACCGCAGCCTGAGCTTGGCCCGCGACACCTCGAAGAGATCCTGAAGCTGGCTGTCCGACAGCTTGTCGAGCAGGTCGGCAAGAAACTGCCGCCCGGCTTCGCCGATGACCGGGTTGTCGAGCGTCCCGGTGAAAGACTTCGGCAGGTTTCCGACGCATTTCGTGGCGTCCTTCCAGACCGGGGTGCGCGACCATGCGCTGAAATTCATGCTCCCGGTGGCGTTCGCGTTGAACGTGTTTGCCTGTCCGAAGGTGACCCCGACGTCCTGGAGCAGCAGGAACGGCTCTGCGCATGCCTCACTGCCCGTCTCCCCATCGTCCAGGCAGATGAGGCGCTGCTGCTCAGGTTTGGTATCGGTGTGCTGGATCAATACAGCCAGGAGCTTCAAGGCATCGCGTTGCGCGCGGGTTGCGCCGCCGGCTTTCTCGTCGACGGTCTCTAATTCCTGCCACGACCAGCCGTCTGGAGCGGGGCCGTCGTCGCCCGGCATCTTCCGCTCGATCACAGCCGGGTCGAACAGGCGACTGCCGTCGGCTTGTGCGACGCCTCCAAACTCCGGCGGGCATCCGCGGCAGATTACGCGCACGGGATACATGCGATCGGCGCCAAACCCGAGGGCCCACAACAGTCTCGTTGCGGCCACCTCGGCATACACCTCACCGTTGGCGCCGCCGAACTTCACCTTCACCTCGTCAGCGGGTCCGACTTTACACGCGAACTTCGGCGAGCGGCCGCTGAGCCGCGTGTTCGAGTACCTCGCAAGGGACGGTGGCGAGGAAAGGATAGCCTCCCCGTTCGGCCGGCCCCATCTTGATGTCCATCGTCGCGACGTCAGTCGGCTTCCAGACCTGGCCCCGAGCGATGAGCGTTGCTCGACCCTCTTTGGCAGGCAGTCCCTCGGAAGCTCTGGCGGGCAGTCTCTCGGACGCAAAAAGCGCGCAGGCAACGACAGGCGCGATGACACTCAGATGTATCCTGGCCATACTGGCAGCCCTGCAACAATCTTTCCACGGCGAATGGACCAGCTTCGTTGGAAGAGCTTCGTTGCGAAGGCGAAGACGGGTGTCTCCTGTTCGAAGTTCTCGGCCTCGACGAGCCATTTCTTCGACAGCGGGGCAATGGCCTTTGCGCGAGATCTTGAGGTTGAACTCAGTAATTACAGGATTCTTACAACGCGCCCACCTGGAAGGTAGTGACTAATCCCTCAACGTTTCAGGCTGGCCATCTCGACCGTGTACCGCCTCTGTGAACGCGCCTCTTCCTGAGGGGGTCGCCCACGGAGCTTGACGTGGGGTGGCGATCCGCTGCGCTGTCGACGTGGAGGTTCAGTTGCTCAACATAGTCCGAACCGACCTCGGCTTGCCGCGAATGCCAAGCCGGCCGGCTGTCTGGGTCGACCTCGTCAGAGCGACCTGCGCGCGGCTCGCGCCAGTCGCGATGCTGTGTGCATGGGCGCTGCTGATGGCCTTCACGACGGGCGCCGTTGCAGTACGTTGACCTGGCTCTTACCCTGTCCCTTCCAGAGTCATCGGCCGGCGGCCTGTTCGTGCCCCAGAAGTTCCCCTCAGACTGGGACCGAACCGTCCCCCGTTCGATGTGCCACCAAAATCGGAAGATCTCGAACCTGGACGCCGCTCCCGTTTCGTCGCAGCCAGAGTCAAATGTCGATCTACGATAATTGCACGCAGCGTTCCGGCCTCACGGCCTATCCAGATGCAGGTTACAGGATGCCCGCCAACGTTCTCTTAGTCGAAGACGAGGTTGCGCTCCGGATGACCATGGGCGACCGGCTGCGGAACGAGGGCTATGTCGTCGACTACGCGGCCAACGGCGACGAAGGGTTTGAGAAAGCCACGGCGTTGCCCTTTGACCTGATTCTCCTCGACGTCCTGCTGCCTGGTCGGAACGGTTTTGTTGTCTGTCAGGACATACGTGAAGCCGGTCTCATCACCCCCATCCTGATGTTGACCGCATTGGGGCAGACCGCGGACAAGGTACGCGGCCTCAAAATCGGTGCCGACGACTACGTCACGAAGCCGTTCGAGATGCAAGAACTGATGGCCCGTGTCGAGGCCCTGCTCCGCCGTGCGCCCAGCAGATCTTTGGTGCCAGGCGTCCTTCAGCGGTTCGGGTCGGTGGGCGTTGACCTGCGCGGGACGGAAGTGACACGGGACGGAGGGGCGGTGAATCTTTCCGCCCGCGAGTTCCAGCTCCTGCGATACTTTCTCGAGCATCCAGGTAAGACGCTGACCCGCGAGGAGTTGTTGACGCAGGTCTGGGGCTACAGTCAGGGGACCTTCACGCGAACCGTGGATGTGCACGTCGCCAGCCTGCGGCAAAAGCTCGAACCAGAGCCGCAGCAGCCGAGGTTCTTTCTCACGGTTCAGGGCATCGGCTACAAGTTCAAGCCGTAGTTGAACACATGAAGCTTCAACTCAAGGCGCGTGCCTTGTCTGCCGCCGTCGTGATGACGACGGTCGTCGTCATTCTGTTCGCAGCCCTGCAGTATCGCTGGAGCGTCGAGGTCAGCGAAGCGACCGGTGTGCGGCTTGCCGACACGCTCCAACTGTCGATGATCAATTGGCATCTCGACTTCCTCCGGAACTTTTCGGAGATTTGTCTGACGATGCGCGTCGATCCGGATCATAAAGCGATTGGCGACCTGCATCAGTTTGCCACGCGGGTCGCCGAGTGGAAGGCCGTCGCGCGATACCCCGATCTGGTCTCCGAGGTGTACGTGATCCCAGCGGGTGGCTCCGCTCGTCACCACGCGCTGCGGCTGAATTCCTCGAGCCGCGAGTTCGAACCCGTCGAGTCGCCCGCGTACTTTCTCACGTGGGCGGATGCCCTTGACCAGCCAGTATCCACGCCGGTGGCCGACCAGGCGTCGAGCAGCTTCATGGGAGCCGCCGTTCGAGGTTGGCGCTTCGAGCCGGAACCGCCAGCTCTCCTCCACCGGGCCGGCGAGGCTTGGATCCTGGTCGGGTTGAACCCCGACGTGATTCGAAACAGGATTCTGCCGGACCTGGCGCATCGCTACTTCCAGGGGACCGATGGCTTGGACTATCTGGTTGCTGTGGCCGCAGGCTCGCCGCGTGAGGTTCTGTACACGTCTGACTCTGATTTCGGACGGGAAGTGGTCACCGACGCCGATGGAACGCTCAATGTCTTCGGGCGCCCGTTAAGCGCTGCGTTGCCGTCCCCGTTGAATGTATTTCATAAGGGCTCGGAGAATCGGGCACCGCCCGTGCCGGCGACCCTTCCGTGGTTTCCGCTGCTTCGCGACACCTCGGCGGAACACGACTGGCACCTCGTCGTCCGGCATCGACGGGGTGGACCGCTGGGCTCGTTCGTGGCCGACATGCAGCGGCGCCATCTGGCGGTGAGCTTCGGGGCCTTGTTGCTGCTCGTCGTCAGCATGGGAATGCTCGTCGCCGCCAGCAATCGTGCCCAGCGGCTCGCGCAGCTGCAACTCGACTTCGTCACGGCGGTGTCTCATGAGCTGCGCACACCCCTGACCGTCATCAGCTCGGCAGCCGATAACATCGCCCAGGGCATCGTCCAGGGTCAGGAGCAAGTGAAGCAGTACGGGTCGGTCATCGGGAACCATGTGCGCCAGTTGGCCGCCCTGGTTGAGCAGGTCCTTCTCTTCGCAGCCACCAATCATGGTCAGCAGCGGCTCACTCTCCGGCGGCTCGACGTCTCTCACATCGTCGATGCCACGCTTTCGAGCACTGAAGGTCTGATCCGCGCCGCCCAGTTCACCGTGGAGCGCGATGTCGCGCGGGATTTTCCACCTGTGACAGGCGATCTCCTGGCGATTTCGCAGTTGCTGCAGAACCTCATTACCAACGCACTGAAGTACGGCTGCGAGCAACGCTGGCTCCGCGTTCGCGCGATAGCGGTCGATCAGGGTGTGTTGGGGAAGGAAGTCCAGATAAGTGTCTCGGATCGGGGGATTGGGATCAGCGATAGCGATCTTCCTCGTATCTTCGAACCGTTCTATCGCAGCCCTTCCGTGACGGCTGCGCAGATTCACGGCACCGGACTGGGCCTCGCGCTGGCCAGACGAATGGCCGAAGCCATGAAAGGGCAGCTTACCGTGACCAGCGATCCCGGACGCGGGAGCACGTTCACCTTGCATCTACCCTGTGCGGATCAGACCACGAGGCAGGCCGGTATCGAATTGCGCCCGCACCCGGGGTAGGAAAAGGTCTATAAGCTGGTGAGGTGAGCCCCTGTTGTTACCTGGCCCTAACATCGTTTTACATGGCTCTTACGATCCGAGTCGGTCAGCCGGGTAGGATTACAGCCGCGCCAAGGATGGCGCCACACAGCTGCAACGCCAGACATCGACAGACATCGACAGGAGGGACCCTTGAGAGCAAAGATCATCGTCCGCAGTGTGTTACTGGTCGTAGCTGGCGCTGCCCTCGGTGGCCTCGTCGTCGCCCGATTTTCACCTCTGCAGCGCACACAGGCGGCGGGCCCAGCGGCTGCAGCCACCGGCACCATCGATCTCGTTGCCCTTAGGGCCGATGTGGACCGATTGAAGGAGATCGTCCCCTCACAGTCGCACGCGATGACTGACGTCGGCTACCAGTTCGCCAACCTCTGGTTCGCTGCCGACAAGAAGAACTGGCCCCTCGCGACGTTCTATTTCAACGAGACGCGCTCGCATATCCGGTGGACGATTCGGATCCGGCCGGTGAGGAAGAACCTGGCGGGAAACCCCGTCGAACTCAAGGGGATCTTCGACGGGATCGAAAACGGAGTGATGACCTCTCTGAAAGACGCCATCGAGAAGAAAGATCGGGGTCAGTTTGTGACGTCGTACCGACAGATGGTCGAAGCCTGCTACGCCTGTCACAAGGCTTCCGACAAGCCCTTCTTGCGGCCGATGATACCGCTGACCGAGTCTCAGTCGATCATCAATCCGGATCCAAATGCTAGCTGGCCTGAATGACTACGCCTGGCAGGACATGCGTGCGAGCGCTCCTGTGACCCCTACGTTCATGCTTGTCGATATCACGAGCCCCTAGAAGGCGAGGCGGACGCCGAACTGCATCTCGCGCGGATTCTTGGCGCTGAAGATGCGGCCAAAGTTCGGGTTGCCAAAGATCCGGTTCGGGAGATCGAAATTGGTTCGATTGAGCAGGTTGAAGACCTCCCACCGGAACTCGAGCGTCGAGGCACGCGGCAGCGACCAGGTTTTCGCGAGTGAGAAATCGACGTTCGCGTAGCCCGGGCCGAGCACGCTGTTGCGCGGGGCGCTCCCGAACGTGAACGGGTCCTGCAGGGCAAAGGCCGAGGTGTCGAACCACCGCTCCGGCGTCTGCTCGCCGCCGGACAGGTTGGGATCGCGCAGCTGGTTGGGACGCTGCGCCGGGCCGGCGCCGATGTTCGCGCGATCGACGCTGAGATTGACCGTGAAGGGAGCCCCCGCCTGCGCGATGAAGATGACATTGGCGCGCCAGCCGCCGAGCACCGCCTCGGTCACCCCGCCGGCGCCGCTGAAGAAGGGGAGCTGGAGGCTGCCGCTGGCAATGAACTGATGCCGGTGGTCGAAGCTGGAGAGCGCCCATTCGCCGGTCTCGTCGAAGATGTTGTTGACGTTCTGGGGCAGGTTCGTTTCGGATTCGGTCGCGCCCGGGCTCGACGCGTCGTCCTTGGAGTGGGACAGCGTGTAGCTGACGTTGTAGGCGAAGTTGTTCGCCAGCCGGCGCTCGGCCTTGAACGTGACGCCGTGATAGATCGACTCGCCGTCGAATCGAATCGCGTTGATCCGGCTCAATTGCGGGATCGGCCGGCGCGGTTGGATCGGTCCGGCGCCCGGCTCCGGCACGTTCCGAACGGTCCCGTTGTCCGCGCCGAGCGTCAGGGTCCCCATGTAGGAGACTTCCACCATCGTGCTCGGCCACAGCTCGTACTGCAGCCCGCCGCTCCAGGTCTGGCTGTATTCGACGTTGTAGGCGTAGTCCATGATCGTCGGCGCAATGGTGCCGGTGGCGTTGGTCGCGAGGATGTTCTGGGTCTCGAGCGTGGGGACGCGAGCGGCGGCCGGCACGTCCACTTGCTTGGTGTAGAAGAAGGGGAGGTTCCGCGCGAACGCCGTCTGCACGCTGTACGCCCACTGGTTCAAGAAAATGCCGTAGCCGCCCCGGATGACGGCGCGGGAGTTGTCCAAGGCGAGTGCGAAGCCCAGACGCGGGGCCAGACGCACCGCGCTCGGATCCATGAGCCCGCGCCCCCACCCGGCTTCCTCCGAGGTCACGTACGGGATCGGCATGAGCGGCAGCAGGTCCTGCGCGTCGGGATTGATGGTCCCGTTCTCGCTCGCAATGACGTACCGCCCCCCGGGCACCGCCAGGTCAACCGAGGACAGGCGGCTGTCCACGTCGTACATGTGCTGGTTGTACTCGTAGCGCAAGCCGAGGTTGAAGGTGAGGTTATCGCGGGCCTGCCAGTCGTCCTGCGCGTAGAGGTGGATCCAGTTGGTCCGCCCGTGCTCGTCGCCGCGCCCGATGCCTGAGGTGGCCGACGTCGGGTACCCGAGGAGAAAGTCCGCGAAGGCATTCCCGCTGAACTGCCCGGTATAGGTGAAGGCGCCCCGGGCGGCATCGGGCTGTTCGGGATTGAGTTGCAGGTGGAAGAAGTAGGCGCCGAACTTCAGCCGGTGGGCTCCGCGGTCGAGCGTGACGTTGTCGAAGAGCTCGAAATGGCGGTTCGTGCGGGTGGTGAAAACCGTCGGATCCCCCATCGCACTGTACAGCCCGCCGGTGGAAATCTGCGGGTAGCCCACGTCGCGGGGATCGGTCGTGACCCCCTGCAAGCCGAGCGGTCCGGCGAAGTCGGTGCCCCGATTGACGCTCAACTGTCCGCCTCCGACGTCCATCCACCCGAACCGCACCTCGTTCAACAGCGAGCTCCCGAAGACGCGCGTGTGGGTGGCCATCAGGTTCCGCGTCTTGGTCGTCAACGACCGGCCGAACCCGGGCACCAGCGTTTCCTGGAGGACACTCGTGCCGAACGGCTGACTCTCATCCGCATCGAAGGTGCTGAATCGGGCAATCAACTGGTCGGTCGTCGACAGCCGGTGATCGAGCCGCACGCTGAACTGATCCAGCTGCCGGTCCTGTTCCTCGACGGATGCGAGATTCTGAATCGCCGCGGCCGACGTGGGCAGCGGGACGTGGCGCAACAGCTCCGTGGCGATCGGGTCGAGGCGGTTCGCCGGGATCTGGTTGTTCGGAAAGGGGGTGCAGATCCCGGTCGTCGGGATCGTCAGTGGGTCGCACACGGTGCCGGCGTCCGCAAAATTGCCGGCGCGAGCCGCCGCCGTCGGGACCGAGAAGGTCCGGGTCAGCGACCGATTCATCCGTTGACCTTCGTAGCTCCCGAAAAAGAACGTGCGATTCGGCAGGACCGGTCCGCCGAGCGAGCCGCCGAACTGGTTCTGGCGCAAGGGCGGATTGGGCTGCCCCGCCGGCTGGAAATAATTCGCCGAATCGAAGGCATCGTTGCGGTTGAACTCGAACAGACTGCCGCGGAACCGGTTCGAGCCGGCCTTCGTCGCGACATTGATCAGCGCCGAGGCCTTCCCCCCGAATTCCGCCGGATACATCGATTTCTGGATCTTGAACTCTTCGATCGAATCGACCGACGGATTGATGACGAGATTGTTGAAGAGCTCGTCGGTGACCTTGGTGCCGTCGAGCAGATAGATGTTGTGCCCGGATCGCTGTCCGCCTACGTTGGGCAGCGGCCCCGCCTGCTGCAGGGCTTCGCCGCGGGTGCCGCCCGGCGGGATGACGACGCCGTCGCTGAGCTGGGCGAGCGCGAGAAAGTTGCGCCCGTTCAGCGGCATTTCGACGACCTCGCGGTTCCCGATGACGTCGCTGATCTCCGCGTTGGTGGTTTGCAGCAGGGGCACGGTCGACTGCACGGTGACCTGCTCGGCGAGGCCCTCGACCCGGAGCGAGAAATCGACCGCCAGCGTTCGCCCGATTTCGAGCGCGAGCGTCATCGTCTGGGGCGCGAAGCCGCTCATCGTCACGGTGACCTCCCACTGCCCGATGCGCAGCGCCGGCAGAAAGAAGCGTCCTTCCCCGTCGGTGACGCGTTCGACCATCGTCCCGCTGGCGGAGTGTGTCGCAGTCACGGTGGCCCCGGGCAGCACGCCGCCCGAACTGTCCCTGACGACGCCGGCGATTTCAGCGGTGTTGATCTGCGCGGCTGCCACGGTGACGAACATCAGGACGATCAGCCCAATCCCAAATGCCTGCCTGCATGTCTGCCGGCCTCGCGTGCAGTCGAGAAATTGAATCAAACAATCCTCCCGCGGTCCGACCCCTTGGGTTCTGAGCTCTCAAGACGGTGAATTCTACGGGTCATCGACATCTGACCGAGGGCTTCAAGCCCAGCGTAGTCAGCACGTTACGCTGGTCGAGATGGATCATAGCGCTGCCCGGAACGGATAGATGTAAGGGGGCTGTAAATTATGTAAGCGGGTGGTAAAAATCTCGCTGCTGGGTTCCGACTGGTCTTGGAGCCCTGTTATCAATCTGGCTCGGTCACTTCACGAACTCATCTGCACGGTCCTAAGAACGATGTAGGACATCGTCATGCACGAGCTGCTGCACCCGCAGCTGCCATTTGCACGTCGGTCAGTCGTCGGGTTTGGCAGAATCGCTGTGCGCGAGCTGTACCCTCAAGATCTCCTCGAGCCGCTCGAAGAAAACGTCCACGACCCGGGGATCGAACTGGCTGCCGCGCCCGTCACGGAGGATTCGCATCGCCTCGTCGTTCGGAAACGCGGGCTTGTAAGGCCGCTCGCTGGTCACGGCGTCGAATACATCCGCGACGGCACAGATACGGCCCCACAACGGAATGTCTTCGCCGGCGAGCCCGCTCGGGTAGCCCGCGCCGTCCCATCGCTCGTGGTGGCACAACGCGATCACACGGCCCGCCTGCAGGACTTCCGACGAGGAGTTGTCGAGGATGAGGCTGCCGATTGTGGGGTGGCGCCGCATGATGCTCCACTCCGGCTCGTTCAGGTCCGATACCTTCCGCAAGATCGCGTCTGGCACTGCAATCTTGCCCACATCGTGCATGCGGCTGGCATGCAGGATCAGCTCGACCTCTCCCGGCGGGAGCCTCAATCCGCGGGCGATGACGGCGCAGTACTCGCTCATCCGCCTGATATGGCGCGCGGTGACCTCGTCCTTGTACTCGGCGACGATCGCGAGCCGCTCCACGGTTTCGAGCTGCGCCACATAGGCCAGACGCTGGGCCTGGGCCATTTCGTCGAGCGCCTGCCGTAGGCTCGCGGTCCGCCGATCGACGATCTCTTCGAGCTCGGTCTGGGAGCGCTTGAGCGCGTCGAGCGCGTCCTTCATCCTCAACAGCGACGCCGAACGGATGCGGAGCTCGGTCTCGTCGACCGGCTTGGCGATGAAGTCGTTGGCGCCGGCTTCGACCGCAAGCAGGCGGTCCTCCCGCGTTGCCTGCGATGTGACCATGACCACCGGCACATCGTGACCGTGGGGATCCCGGCGGATGCGGCGGCACACTTCGAACCCATCCATCGCCGGCATCACCACGTCGAGCAGCACGAGGTCGATATCCAGGCGGAGTTTAGCGAGGCCCTCGATGCCGTCGCGCGCCGGCTCGGCCTCGTGTCCGAGCGCACGCACCAGCGCCGCGGTGATCCTCCGGGTCACTTCGTCGTCGTCGATGACGAGGATGCGCCTGCGCCGAGCGTTTGCCGAGTCGATCATGCGAGCGACCTGTTATCGGAGCTTCTCTGGAACGGTGAGCCTGTCGACCGGGATGGCCCGTTGAAACGCTCGAAAGCCCGCATCGAGCTCCGAAACCAGGACCGTACATTCTTCGAACGACCCGCCGCGCGCGCTTTTTGCCAGGGCGCTGCAGCTGCGCGCCACTGACGCGGCCCCGATCATCGACGCGCTGCCCTGCATGGTATGCGCGACACGAAACACAGTCTCGCCGTCCCCGTTGGCGATTGCCTGCCGGAGTGCTGTCAATCGATTTGACGTGTCCTGCAGGAAGATCTCGACCACGTCAGCTGCGAGGCCGGGCGATCCCTGTGCTTCGAGCCGGCGCAAATATTCCAGCACTTCAGCGGGGTCGTCCGCCGTCACGACCGGCGCCGCCGGAACGGCGGTGGCCTCCACGGATCTGTGCGGCCGGCTCCGACCCGGCCTGCGTCCGCGGAACGCCATGACGCACGCCAGTATCAGAATGAGTGCGGCGGCGAACAGGACGAGCAGCCAGTCCATCACGATACATCACTCGGC
The DNA here is from genome assembly GCA_963814975.1 of uncultured Acidobacteriota bacterium. GTDB lineage: Bacteria > Acidobacteriota > Vicinamibacteria > Vicinamibacterales > CAVVIG01 > CAVUXJ01. Next base: position 78,959 of record CAWFFB010000030.1, read on the forward strand.
AGCGCTGGAGTCTTCGAGCTGCGACGGCAGTAGTCGACGAGCTGCTCGATATTCAAGTCCGACGCGAACATCTCCGTGATCTCGAGCGTATGCTGATCCCAGCCTTGCACGACGTTCTGGTACTCGGCACGAGCTCTTCCGTCGTCGCCCCGATCGCGGTAAAGATTTCCCAGCCAGAAATGCGCCAGAGCCAGGGAGTCGTCCAGGTAGAGCGCGCGGCGAAGCGCCTGGACTGCCTCCCTCGGCCGTCCGCGCCGCGCGGCGATCATCCCGATCAGGAGATGGGCACGCGGCTCCAGATCGCTCAGACGCAGGACCCGCTCGGCCTCCACGAACGCTTCGTCATACCGGCCGCGATGCGCGTACACACCCCCGAGTAACAGGTGCGCCGGCACGAACGCTGGACTCGAATGAATCAAGGCATCGAGCAGTGCTTCGGCTCCCGTCCAATCTTCTCCGCGGAAGGCCGCCAGACACCGCTCGTACTCGTCGGTGGGCGGCCTGGGCGTCACCGGCGGAGGAGAAATCGGCGCTTGCTCCGCGCCTGGCGACTGCAGCGCTGGTCCCCGCGCGGCCTCGACGCGAGGGGACGTTCTTCGGTAGCAGAAGGCTCCCTCGTGCTCGACCAGCGCGAAGCCTTCATCCATCTGCCAGAGCGACTCGGAATGCCCAAGCAGCAGGAATCCGCCTTCAGCCAACGCGTCGTGAAGCTGGCCCACCAGCCGGCGCGTCATCTCCGGCTGGAAATAAATCGTCACGTTCTTGCAGAACACAATATCTTGGCCCGGAGCTGAACGTCGCGGCATCCGCATCTCCGCGAGGTTTGCGTACTCAAAGCGCACCGCACGCGTGATCGCATCGTTCAGACAGAAGTGTCGGCCGTCTGGCCTGAAGTACCGGCGCACCACAGCGCCCTCCACGTTGCGCAGTGCACGGGCCGAATACACGCCCCGTCTTGCCGTCTCGAGGACCTCCGTGTTGAGGTCGGTTCCGACGATCTCGAACGTCCAAGCAGCTTGCTTGCTCAGCAGTCCCATCTCCGACAGCACCAGGGCGATCGAGTACGCCTCCTCGCCGCTCGAGCACCCGGCGCTCCAGATGCGCACCGTTCGCTGCTTCTGGCGGCCGCGCTCCGCCAGAAGCGTCGGCAGGAGATGCTGCCGAAGAAGTCGAAACTGCGCCGGATCCCGGAAGAAGCAGGTTTCATTGACGGTGACCAGGTTGATCAACTTCCGGAACCCCTCGTCTCCGGTTCGACGGCGCAGCACCTCGTAGTAGTCGTCAATCTGGTCGAGTCCCAGCTGCTGCATGCGAGCGCGCAGCGACGCTGAGAGCGACGTCCGCTGGCTCTCGTCGAAATGGAGCCCGCACCTTTCCTCGATGAGGTCGCGAAAGCGGACGAACTGCGCAACCGACAACGTGCTGGCAGTCGCAACGCCCTCGCCGCGTGGAGTCCTGGCCGTCATCGAAGCAAGGAGCGCGCGCGCTCCGCGTGAAGCTCGTTCAGGCTTCGAGCGAGGCCTGCTGGGGACAGGACGTGCTGAACGGCGCCCAGGTCGATGGCTGCGCGTGGCATCCCGAAGACGGTACAGCTCTTCTGGTCCTGAGCGAGTGTGAGCCCGCCTGCCTGTCGCATCGCCAGCAGGCCGGCGGCGCCGTCGCCTCCCATGCCCGTCAAGAGCGCCCCGGCGGCACGCGACCCGTAGACCTGCGCCAGCGAGGTGAAGGTCACGTCCACCGACGGACGACAGCCGTTGACCGGATCTCCCTCCGCAAGGTGGACTCGCCCCCCGGGGAGCACCACGAGGTGGGCCCAATCAGGAGCGAACAGCACCTGTTGGGCGACCAGCGTGTCCCCCTCCTCGGCAACCCTCACCGGCAGCAGACATCGCTGGCGCAACCACGTGATCATGCCTGTCATGAAGCCTTCGGCCATATGCTGCACCACGACCACGGGCAGGGCGTAGGCGGCCGGCAATGCCGAGAGCAGCTCTTCCAGCACGCGCGGACCGCCCGATGAGGCGCCGATCCCGACCACGTCGACGGCCGGCGCGGTGACGCGGGCCCGGCCCGGCGGTGTCTGGCGGCGATCGAGTACCCGTCCCCCGTAAATATGTTTGATGACCGGCACTTGCGCCAGCGCCTTGACTTTCCGCACGAGCGGCGCAGCCATTGCCTCCCAGTGCTGGTCCGGCATCAACGTCGGTTTCGCCATGATATCGAGCGCTCCGGCGGCGAGCGCGTCGAGCCGGGAGCATTGGCCCTCCTGGTCGATGAACGAGCTGAAGAACAGCACCGGCGTCGGGTGATAGGCCATGATCCGTTCGGTGGCCTCCATGCCGCCCATCCCGGGCATGACGAGATCCATCGTCACCAGATCGGGTTTCAGCCGGGCCGTGAGCTCGACCGCCTCCCCGCCGTTCGCCGCCATGCCGACGACGCGGATGCCCGGATCGGATTCCAGCATCTGTTTGAGAATTTCGCGGACGACCACGGAATCATCGACGATCAGGACGCGGACTTCCGGCCGGAGGGGCGCTGCGTTTTCAATCATGAGCGGAAGGGCCGGCGGTGCGCGGCAACCGGGAGTCAGCCGCATTCGGCGAGGCGCCACGGCCGATCAGCTGTCGCACCGTGTCGAGCAGCTGGACCTGATCGAATTCACGCTTGAGGACGTAGGCATCGGCGCCGACCTCAAATCCGCGGCGTCGATCGTCAATCGAATCGCGTCCGGTGACGATAATGACCGGAATGTCGCGCAGACGATCGTCGGCCCGCACAAGGGCGGTCAGTTCGAAGCCGCTGAGGTGGGGCATGTCCACATCCGTGATCAACAGGTCCCACTCCTTTTGATGGAGCAGTTCGAAGGCCTCGGCGCCGTCGTGCGCGAGGTCGGTTTCGTAACCCGCCGCGAGCAGAATGTTCTTCTGAAGCTCGCCGGCGACAAGGGAGTCGTCCGCGAGGAGCACTTTGCAACGCCGGACCGCTGCCGGACGCGGCTCGATCGGCGCCACGGGCGGCTCGGATGGAGATCGCGAGACCAGTTCGAACAGCGCTTGAACGTCCAGAATCGGCACGATATCACCGTTGCCGAGGAGCGCCGCGCCCGCAAACGTTCGCTGATTCCGGAGCGGGCCTCGCAGCTCCTTGAACACGAGCTCCTGTTCCTCCTGCACGGCGTCTACGATCAGGCCGAACCGGCTATCGCCTGCCTCGGCGACCACGACGGTCTGGTGTGATTCCACGGTCGCTGCGGGCGCGATCTGCAGCAGCGCACTCAGCGCTATCAGCGGAGTGCCGTCGTCCCCGACCTCGACCGCGGGGTCAGGTTGGTGGCGTGGAGTCCGCGGGCCGAGACGAAAGATGCGCCGCACCGCCGCAGTGGGCAGCGCGAACAGGTCGTCGCCGGCCTCGACCAGCACGACACGGAGGAGGGCGAGCGACAGCGGGAGATCCAGGACGACCGTCGTCCCTCGACCCGGCTCGGACTGAATGCGAACGGTGCCGCCGAGCCTCACCACCACGCGTTTCACGATGTCCATGCCGACGCCGCGGCCGGAGATCGCGGTCGCCGAGTCCCGCGTGCTGAAGTCTGGCTGGAAGATGAGCTCGAGCACCTGGAGCGGTGTCCAGCTGTCCATCTCCAGTGCGGATGCCAGTCCGCGGCGAGCCGCCGCCTCGCGAAGTGTGCCGGGGTCGATGCCTCGCCCATCATCCCGGACGGCGACGAGCATCCGATTGCCCTGCTGCTCGGCCCAGATGAGGAGCTGTCCGGTCCCGGGCTTCCCGCTCTCGATCCGTTCGGCGGGCGTTTCGAGGCCGTGGTCGAGGGCGTTGCGGATCATGTGCACCAGCGGCTCGGCAATCTGTTCGATGATTTTCTTGTCGAGCTCGGTTTCGCGGCCCCGGATCGTCAACTCCACGTCCTTGTCGAAGGTACGGGCCAAATCGCGGACCGATCGCGGAAACGCGTCGAAGACTGTGGAAAGGGGCAGCATCGTGAGCTCAATCACGTTCTGCCGGAGCTCCTCGGTGATCAAGTTCAGGCGTACGCGGTCGTCGCTGAAGTCCACGAGGAACTCGCGCATCCCCCGGCAGATCGCGTCGAGCGAGTCGGCATATTCCCGAAGGTCTGCCGCATGACCGCTCGTCGACGCTCCCGAAGCCAGGCGCGCCTCCCGGACGCGATCTCTCAGCCGACTGAGCCTGATCTCCAGCCGGCGCAGCTCGATGTGTCGCTCCGAGGCCTTGAGACTCTGCAGGACCAGCTCCGGTGCAAGATTCGTGAGCCCCTCGAGCTTCTCCATCGGAACACGCAGCGAGTGTCGCAAACCGGGCAGGCGGCCGGGTCGATCCCGCCTCGAGCGTATCGGTCGCCGCCCTGCCGGCGGCGGGCGAGGCCTTCACCGGCGAACCACCGGCTGACGCTTTCGCCGGCACGATGAGCGCCGACATGTCCTTGTAGAGATCGGCAGCTTCGATCGGGCTTGCGTCGCCCCGTCCGAGCCGATCGATGCGATCGGACAGCAGATCGAGAGCGCCCAGCAGCAGATCGAATGCGCGGCTGTCGAGCACCTGGGGCTCGCGCTTGGCCGCGATGAACAACTCTTCCAGTTGATGGGCAAGATGCGAGATGTCGCTCAGGCCCAGCATCAGCGCCGAGCCCTTCAGGCTATGGGCTTGTCGGAGGATTTCCGCTACCGCCGTGTTGGTGACCGTCTGGTCAGTGCCAGCCGCCTGCTCGAGGCGGAGTATTTCGGCGCTGAGCCCCTTCAGGCGGTCCCGCGCTTCATCGACGAACTTGCCGATGAACGCTGAGGTGTCCAGGCGAGTCACGTCTTCACCACCCGGTGGACGTCAAGCAGTCCCATCATCCCGACCGGCACGCGAATGGTGCCGACAAAGCAGGCGCGGCGTTCGGGCGACCAGCTGGTCGGAGGCGACTCGATTTCTTCGGGATCGATCGAGTAGATGTCGGCGATCGAATCCACGATGAGCCCAACCGGGTCGTCGAAGTCGCGGAGCGCAACAAGAAATGCTGAATCAGCCGGCGCCTGCGCCGAAAGGCCCAGAATCGCCCGGACGTCGAGCGCGCAGACGATCTCCCCGCGGAGGTTCACGAGGCCGGCGACGCCGGCGGGCGCACCCGGAATATGGCGAAGACGGGTAAGACGCGCCACCTCACGGAGTTGATCGAGCGGCAGCCCGTAAACCTCCTGGCCGACATAGAACCCGAGGTAGGCCAGACGCTCTCGCGGAGGAGCCGGCGTTGCGGCGGCTTCGTCCGGGCGCTCGCTGGCCTCCAGGCCATCGGCTGGGACCGACTCTGGGTCGGAGGGGTGAGCCTCGTCCTGTGTCATGCGAACCGGCTACAACTTGAATTCCCGGATTCGGGTTTTGAATTGATCGGCCAGGAGATTCAGCTCCCCGACCGAGTTGGCTGAATGCTTCATCCCGGCCGCTGCGTTCTTCGTGACCTCGGCCACCTCGCGCATGGTCTGGACGATTTGCTCGCTGGCGCTTTGCTGCTGCTGGGTGGCGAACGTGATCTGGCGGATCGCCTGCGTCGTCCGATCGACCATCTGAATGATCTCTTCCAGGCTGCCACGCGCGCGGGTCGCAAGCGACACGCCGTTCTCGACTTCCTTGACCCCCTGCTCGGTAGCCAGAACCGAGGTGTTGGTCGCGGACTGGATCTCCCCCACGATGCCTTTGATTTCCTCCGCCGATTCACGCGTGCGCTCGGCCAGCCGCCGGACTTCGCTCGCAACCACCGCGAAGCGCTTGCCGTGCTCGCCCGCGGCCGCCGATTCGATTGCGGCGTTGACGGCCAGCAGATGGATCTCGCCGGCGATGTCCTTGATCAGGTTCAGCACCTCGGAGATGCGCTGTGAGCGCTCCCCAAGGAGAAGCGTCTTGCCGGAGATGTCCGCCACTCGCCGGCGGATCTTTTCCATCGCTTCGAGCGCCTCGCCGACCGAGGCGTATCCGGCGTGCGCCGCGTGCGCGCTGTCGTCGGCGATTTTCTCGACCGATGTCGCGCTCAGCGCGATCTGTTTCGCCGTATTCGTCAGCTCCTCCATGGTCGCGGTCACCTCGGAGATTGAGGCCGCCTGCTGGACCGATCCCGTCGCGTGCTCCTCGGCGGTCGAGAGCACCTCGGTGGATGCGCCCGTTATCTGGTGCGCCGCCTGCTGCAATTCGTGGATTAACACGCGGAGCTGAGCCGCCATGTCGTTTGCCGCCTGGGCCAACATGCCCAGCTCGTCGTGTCGCTCGACGGGAAAGCCGCTCGACAGGTCGCCTGCCGCGACCCCGCGCAGAAATGGCACCAGTGCGGTGATCGGTCGCGAGAACTGGTTGGCCCAGTAAAGCGACCCGAGCGCCGCGGCCGTCGCCAGCAGAATCGACAGGAGGATGATCGTCAACATGAGCCGGCGAAGGGGTGCGAACGCCACGTCGGTGCGCATGACCAGGACAGTGCGCCAGGTAGAGGGGATGTACGGTTTGCCCTCGGTCGTCGCGTAGCCCATCAGATAGCTGGCATCGCGTAGCGTCAGGATCGCGCTTCCTGCCGGCGCCCCGCCCGCAGTCGTTGCGACGAGTCCCTCGAGTCCAAAGCTATTGATGCGGGTCTTGCCGGGCTCCCATCCGCTCAGAAACGGCGGAGCGGAGAGAATCACGCCGCGTGCGTCGACGAGGACCATGTAACCGCGCTCGTCCTGGCCCTCGGGTAGGACCTTGATGCTGTGAAGAATCTCGACGATTTTCGACCAATCGAGAACGGCGACCAGTACACCGACGGTCTTCGCGCGATCGAAGCTGGCCAGAATCGGAAAGGCGAGCGGCATCCCCACCCGGCCAGTCAGCGGCTGCATCTCAGGCGTACCGGTCCAGGTCTCGCCGTGCCGCGCGGCCTGTAGCCATGGCTGATCGCCCACCTCGCGGCCCTGCAGCCCTGGCATCGTCGACGCGATCACGGTACCGGCCGCGTTGGCCACCCAGAGCTCTTGATTGAGGTCAACGCCGCGCTTGGCTTGCTGCAGAAACTGGAGGATCCTCGCATCGGCATCCCCCGTCACCGTGTCGTCCTGAACGAACCCCAGTTGTGAAAGGCCGCGCAGGTTTTGTTGCCGGTCGAGCAGCAAGCGGTCAAGTTTCTCAGCGGTCAGCGACGCAAGCGTTTCGAGGTTGAAACGGATCCGTTCCTCGAGCGCGCCGCGTGCGCTCCGATAGGCGATCACCCCGATGATCGCCATCGGCAGCAAAGCCAGCGCGACCGACACCAGCGCGAGCTGCCACCTGATACTCAAACGCATGCTTCGTTCTCCTGACCGCGCGCCGCCGAACCGGATCGCTACGGGACGATATTTACGCTGATGACTTTCACCGACTCGTCCGCTTCACCTCGCGGCACGTACGAAATGGCGCCCGGTACACTCGCGACAAACCGTAGAATCCCGCGCGTCGATTTCTGGGTCGAGGGCGGCGCCAGCCCTTGCGTGATGCTTTGCTGGATCCAGAAGTCGGCCATCTCCCGCACCGATCGCCCCATCACCAGCCGCGAGAACTCCTGACGCATTTCGCTCGTGGCATCCCAGTCAACCGGCACCATCGACTCGCCATGGCGCCACATCCGGGTCTGCTTCCTGAAGACGCGCTGCAGCTCCGTGACCGGCAGCGACATGATCGGGTTGCTCTTGTTGACAATGATGTCGAACGAGGGTGGTCCCTCCGCCAGCGGCACCGCCGTCCACAGCAAGGGCGCCACGACCAAGGCCGCGAGCGACACCCTCATTTGCGCTGCCGCTAGCCTCGACAGGACCCACCCCTAAAAGAAAAACACGGCCGCGGTCGCGAAGCCGTTGAACGGCTTCTGTTCTCCTTCTGATTCCGTGAAGGATCGCGCCAGCGGCCGGGACCGGTAGTACTCGGCCTTGAGGGCAATCTGCGAAAACGGCCGGTAGTTCACACCGGCCAGATGACGCTCTTCCGCGCGAAAGATCCGCGGACTCTCAAGGCGCTCGATCCGGTAGAACCCGATCCACTCTTCATGGAGGCGCACCGCAGGCTGAACGTAATAGCCGAACCGCGTACGGCCGAGCGTTTGACCGCGCGCGTATTCCGCATTGAGCAGGAACCGATCGATTTCGAGCTGGCTCTCGAAGCCAACCACGTGGTCGTCCACCAACTCCTGCGTGACGAGGGCGATCTGGCCCTGGTAGAGGTCGGCTGCCACGTCGAGACGCTTGAGCAATCGGCCGGTCGGGAACCGCAGCTGCAGCCGGCCGCCCCACGATTTCCCATCCGTCAAATCCGACTGGCTGTTGCCTTCGAACTGGTTGTTGGCGACGTAGAACTTGTACCCGATGCCTATCTCCGACGACCCCATGGGCCGCGCCACTGTTCCCTGCACCATTGCCCCGACCAACTCAGGTGGGAACAGCTCACGCAGATAAATGGGCAGAGTGGTCGAATAGGTCAGGTTCGGGTAGTGGTTCTGCCACCAGTACCTGGGGCGAGAGTTGTTTCCCGACGCGGACGTTGATGTAGCGGTTGTGATTGTATTCCATCCAGGCGTTTTCGACGGCCACCTGGCCTTCGCCGCTGACGTCCCCCTCGATCTCTGTTCCACCCTCAACCGCCGCTATCGCATCCGAATGCGCCTCGCCTCCCGGTTCGTTTGGTTCCCGGCTGATCTCAGGATGATGCGGGACGTTCTGGAGCTCGAGCTCCATCAGGAAATTGAATCGACCGAGCTGTTTCCCCATGAGAACACCCAGATGATGCTGCTGGAAGGCAATGGGCGTGGGCGAGTCGTCGGCCGAAAATCGAAAATTATAATAGCCGTTGAGGTTGACGCGGCCGAGCAGGTTGTCGCGAACCGAGTCCACCGCTTCCTGCTGTGTCTTGATCTCCTCCTCGAATTCCTCGCGGCTCACACCCTGGGCCTTTTTCTCGAGCTCCTCGACCTGCTTGATCAGGCGGGCGATGATCGCCTGCTGGTTGGCCAGTTCAGCCTTCAGCTTGGCGAGCTCATCCTGCGCCCATGCAGGCCGACCGATGGCAAAGGCCATCAGCGCCGCCAACCAGAGGATGCGTTTCATGCTTTGCTCCATTTGTGCACACTCTTTCGTCGCCGTGCCGCGCCTCCGGCGAGGTGGCGCTCTCAGTCTGGGTTATCGGCCGTTCGGTCCGGAACCCGCAAGAAAAGCGGCGCTGGAAGCTTCGGATGCTCGGGCGGATTGAGTTTGATGGCTCAGATGGAGGAGGAGCCGTTCGGGCGCAGATGGCTGGCGGCTGGAGCGCGGTCCTGACGGTTCGGCGCCGACGAGGACCGCACTGCAGGACGTGATGGCATCGCGACTACTTGCACGCCTCGAATTCGAGCACTGGTTGGCCGCTCGGGACCGACACGGGTACCAGCGTGCAGAGATGTTTCGGGCTCGCCCGTTCGTCGAACAAACCATCCCGGACAAAGGCGACCAGGTCGCGGAACTCGCCATGATTCAAATGAATCGGCGATCGAAGCCGCTTATCGAGCTTCGCCAAGACCGGTTCGATTGGCCCGAGTCGATGGACAAGGTCACTATCGACGCCAGCCGCGACTGGATTGTAATTACGGGCCGACTGTTCGACATCCAAATGGTGACGGATAGCATCTTCGAGCTTCGTGAACGCTCCGTTGTGGAAGAATGCGGGCGATACGCGGAGGTTTCTCAGCGGCGCGGTCCGGAATTTGTAGCGATCTGAGTCCAGGCCGGTTATCTGCTGCAGGCCGAAATCCTCATCCTTCCCAGGGCCGTCGTAAATCATGTTGCTGAAGTTCACGCCAAAGAACGGCGCAATCTGAGGCACGCCGATGACACGATCCTGGAAATCGCTGAACATCTCGTTCGCCTCCCCGGCCACGGCGTGGCACCGCACGCATCCTGCCTCGCCGAAGAAGAGCAGCGCGCCGCGTTTCTCGGACGCGGTCATCGCCTTTTCCTGCCCTCTGGCAAATTGATCGATCGGCGCATCCGCGAATGTCAATGTGAACTCGAATTCCGCAATGGCCAGGCCGAACATCGTGAAGTCGATCGGGGCGCCTTTCCGTACGGTCGGGAACAGCTGACCGAACAACGTGCGGTACGCCGAGCTGTCATTCAACAGCTCCAGGGCGCTTTGGCGGATCGGCTCGTTGCGGAAGCCCGAATCGTCCGGTCCAGGAACCGGTTCGCCCTCCCCATCGTCGAACTGACAGAAATCTGGTCCGAGTGTTGGGCACGTTCCAGTGAACCCCGCCACCTCGACGAGCTCCGTGGGAGGAATGTGCGCCTGAGCCTGCAGGAGGTGTTTGACGATCGGATCGTTCGGGCGAAACATCACGTCGCCTTCAGGTGCCGGAAACAGGAAACCGCCCGAGTTGTCGAACGGATCGCCGGACGGCGCGCTGAATCGGCTGTTCCACATCAGCTTGCGTAGAAACACGGTGTTGACGACCATCGGCGAGCGGCGCTGATTGCGCGGTCCGGTGCGATGTGAGCCCACCTTGTTGTTGTTCTGAACCCCAATCGCAATCGACTGGGTGTCGCCAAACCCGTTCGTCGGTGAATGGCAACCGGCGCAGGTGTTGTCCCGACCGAGAGAATGAATCTTGTCGAACCACAGGAGCCGGCCGAGATCGGCCAACTTCGCATTGAGCCGTCGTCCGAGTCGCGCTTCGAGTGTCGATTCGATTTTTCCTGTGAACCGCGCCTTCCTGAGCACGCTCCGAAGCTCGGCGTCCAGCCCGCCGTCAGGATGTCCGTCACCGCGATCGTCATCACCGCGTCCGCCCCTGTGATCGTCTGAGCGGCCGTCGGAGCGATCGTCAGACCGGCCGTTGGAGCGATCGTCAGCGCGTCCGTTCGAGCGGCTGTCGCGGCGCTCGTCATCGCCCGCGGCTGCGTGTAGGACCGACGATGGCGCAGGCAGGCTCGGGATCAGGACCGCCCATCCCAGCACACCCACCGAGAACAGCGTCGCCACGACCATCGGTCTTCCAGCTCGCATCGTGTCCGTCTCCTTCAGCACTTCGCCGTCTCCAAGGTCGAGTTATCCGGCCTTGTCTAGAAAATCACCAGGCAATGCGATTTGCGCGCTGGGTTCTTTGCCGATGAGTTCAGTCGAGGCAAGCTAACCGGCATGTTCCATGCCGGCGATCGCGTTACGGAAAATAGCTGTTAAGATACTGAATAATAAGGCTTTAATTGTTCAAAGCAACGCGTCTCATCATTGTGCAAGTGTGCCTGTTTAGCACACGGCTCGGCCGGTGGAGGTACAAGTCATTAAAGATCAATATATTACATCAAGGTCTATATTAGTACTTTAAAGTACTATTTATGGACACGTTTTGTCATCCAAAAAGGCATTATAAAACAGCCATAGAGTCATATCAGTATGGCAGTCGTGTCGAATTATGAGAAAAGGTGGACCCCGACTGAGGCTTCGGGACGGAACTTCGACCGGGGCGGCCGCTCTAACGCTGGAGGAGGCTCCGGACTTCGCGCAGAAGTGGCTGCATCTCGGCCGATTTGGCGACGAAGACGTCCGGCTGGAGGTCGTTTTTCAGGTACTCCGGATCGCTCGGATCGCCGGAGGTGAGCATCACGACGGGGATTCGACGCGTGGCAGGATCGTCGCGCAGCCGTCTGAGAAGCGCAAAGCCATCGAGGCCAGGCATCACGCTGTCAGTGACGATGAGATCGGGGGCGCGGCGATGGACCTCGTCGAGCCCTTCGATGCCGTCGGTGGCAGTCACGACATCATACTGTTCGCCTTCGAAAACCGTGCGGAGGAGGTAAAGAGCCGTGGGGCTGTCGTCGACGACCAGCACGCGCGCGCGGCCGGCCTGAAGCCTCTGGTTCGGATCGGTCACTAAGGTTCTCCGCCCCGGCGGATCGTCCGCCCAAACAAGACCCAGCATATCACCGGGAGGGAGGGAGCCCGGGGCCACGAAGAAGCGTGAGATCGACGACCGGCGGTTGGTGATCGACCATTGATGGATTGACGATTGGCGAAGTTGTCCTGAGAAGATCTCGCGCGTTCCGTTCACTCCGAATCAGGGTGCCGGCGCGGCTGCCTTCCAGCGCAGCACCAACGAGGCAGTCGTCGTATTGTCGCTCTTCTTGAATTGAGCCACTGGCAGGTTGGAGTAGCGAAAACAGGGTGGCCCAGCTTGAGGGCGAGGCGGTCGTTCATGGCAGCCTCCGCCGTGACTTCGGCCTCCGAACGATACGCTGAGGCGTCCTTGAAGTCGGGATAGAACGTGACGCGTTGTGTACTGGATGCGCTGGCGCCGAACGGGATCCGGCTGACGGCTTCGAGCACCCCGATGGGGTGGTCGCTGCTCGGCCCGGGCGAGAGCTCCTCATGGGTCCACCCGAGCGCAGTCAAGCCGTCGAGCGTCCAGCGGGGAAGGCGCACCAACGCCCAATTGAGCCCGCCGTCGAGAATCGAACGAAAGTCGATCCCCGCCAGGCGGTCGCGCTCGACGCGCTCGCCGGCCGACAGACCAAGGATCGCCGTCAGTTGCCGCTTGCCGCGGATGGCGGCGAGATATCGTTCGGCCATGCGGACGTCATGGTCCGACGTGCGGATCGCCGACGCGCCCGACTCGATCTGCCACGCAGGCCAGCGGCGAACGAGAGTGAATTCGCCGCCTACTGTCGTCGTTTCCGTGTTACCGCTGGTTCCAACGAAGGACGCCCCGACCTGCGTCTCCCCACGCTCCGTCTCGGAAGAAACAGCGGGGACCGGCGAGATTCGTGGCACTCTCGCTGGCCCCCGTTCGGCAAACGCGATTTCGCGGCTCCGGCGCACGCTTCGTCAAGTCCCATCCCTGTCAAAGCGGAGTCAGAAGCATTCACAGTGACGGTGAATCAATTGTCGGTGGCCTGAAACCTGTCGTCCGTCCACTCGTCGTTCTTGACCTTGTCCAGGTCCTTGCGGTCTGCCTGGCTGATGTCGGCATCGTTGCTGACCTGCTCCTGCTCGGCTGAGGGTTCGGTTTGCTCTTCGTGGTCTCGTCGTTCGTTGGCCATCTGCAGCTCCTTGAGATTCAGTTACGTTGACGGGTCTTACCGTTGCATTTTTCGTTCCGACGGGACTGCTCGAGCGTTCCGGCCACATCCGCCGGTGCCTTCACAGTTGCGTCTTGAACCGCTGAAAGGGCATAGTCTCCGACGTGCGGGAGATCGCACCTAGGAGGTCACTGATGAAAAACTTGTTGATTCCGGCTGTCGTGTGCACCGCACTGGGTGTTGCGGCCTTGGGCAGCTACGTGGGCGGCGCGCAGCAGCAGCCCGCCAAGCCAGCCCCGAGTGCGGATCCCTACGCCAACAATCCAGACGCGGGCACCCAGAAGTTTCCACTCGCTGCACCCGCAGGCACCGATAGCGGGGCCCGCAAGGCGGCTCCTGCTGGCGCCACGAACCAGGGGCCGTTCGATCCCGCCACCTGGAAGTACGGCCCGGCTTTCAACCCGCCGGCCGGCGCCAAGGTCTGGAATCCCGTCAAGCTCAAGATGATGCAAGGCGGCAAGGTGACCGGCGGCACGCTGTTCAGCGCCACCGATCCGGCGACGTACTGCGCGATGGCGAATGCCGGCTACGACTTCATCTGGACGGAGATGCAGCACAACGAACGGGACTGGCAGGCCGTCGGCCGCATGTGGCGGACATGCCCCCATGCGAAGGCGGTCCCGGGGGTCCGTATCGCGGGAACCGATGAGCGGGAAATTCAGCACGCCGTGGATGCCGGCGCGCTCGTGCTCGTGGTGCCAACCGTGGACACGGTCGCGGAGGCCATCCAGGCCCGCGACTGGGCCTATTTCCCTCCGCTCGGGAGACGCAGCGCCGGGGGCGGTCAGGCGTTCGAGGCCGCGATGTGGGGCAGCGTCCCAGGTGGCTACCGTCAGACGATCAATGACAACATCGTGCTGATCCTGATGATCGAGACATTGGAAGGCGTGAAGAATGCCGACGAGATCGCGAAGGTTCCGGGCGTGACGGCGATCTTCGCCGCGAGCGGAGATCTGGGCAACTTCACGGGCTACCCTCAGGGGGCGCCCGATTACGAACGGGCGATCAACATTGTCCACGACGCCGCGATCAAGGCACGCGTCCGGCTCTGCGGACCACTGGCCTGGCGCGATCGCGCCGACTTCACCTGCTTCCAGGCGGGCAGCGAAACGGCGGCAATCGCTCGGGGCGTCGGCGCAGAGCTTGGGTCCCTCACCCACACACAAGCGAAACCGGAAGTTGGGCCCTTCGCTGTGCCGGCGAAGCCGTGACGCTGCCCCGCGGCGGTCTCACCGTCTCGCGCTAATCGTTCGGTCGACGGGCTCGGGACCAACGGGCTCATCCGTCCCCTCGACATGGCTCAGGACGACCTGAGCCTGCCGAGGGTCGGTACGATCTGACGTCCGATCTTGTCGAAGGGCCCGATGCGTTCGCCCACAACCTTCGCCATCGCGCCGCCGATCGAGCCGATGCTCGCGAAGCTCGCCGAGGAACTGCCCACCGGGGCGTTCCTCTATGAGCCGAAATGGGACGGGTTCCGCGCGATCGTCTTTTGCAGCACATCCGACGTCTTCATCCAGAGTCGCGACTCGCGGCCGCTCGATCGCTACTTTCCAGAGCTGCACGACATCTTTCTCGCCCAGATGCCGGAGGGCTCGGTTGTCGACGGGGAGATCGTCATCGCCACGTCTCACGGCCTTGATTTCGATGCGCTCCAGCTTCGGCTTCATCCGGCCGCTTCGCGGGTGGCGAAGCTGGCGGCGATGACGCCGGCGGCGTTCGTCGCCTTCGACGTGCTCGCCGTCGACGGGCGGGACGTGCGCGGTGCTCCGCAGGGTGAGCGGAGGGCGCTGCTCGAGCAGGCGCTCGCGACCGTGACCCCGCCGATATACATCACGCCGATGACCCGCGATCCGGCGGTCGCGGGCGAATGGCTCTCACGCTTCGAGGGTGCCGGCCTTGATGGCGTGGTCGCCAAGCCGGCAGCGGGAACCTACGAACCAGGCAAGCGCGCGATGACGAAGGTCAAGCACGTGCGGACCGCCGACTGCGTCGTTGCCGGCTTTCGATGGCACAAGGCGGGGAAGGGACTGCTCGTTGGATCCCTGTTGCTCGGACTGTATGACGACAGGCGGGTGCTGCAACACGTGGGCGTGACGTCGTCATTCACAATGGCGGTGCGCAGGCAGTTGGCCGAGGAACTTGCGCCGCTGCGCGCAGGCGCGCTCGAGGCGCATCCCTGGCGCGAATGGGCGAACGCGGAGAGCAGCGACGCCGCCACACGCATGCCAGGCGCCCAGAGCCGGTGGAGTGCGGGAAAGGATCTTGGCTGGGAGCCGCTCCGGATCGAGCGTGTGTGCGAGGTCAAGTACGACCATATGCAAGGGCCGCGATTCCGCCATGCGGCCATCTTCCTGCGGTGGCGCAGCGACAAGCGACCCGGTGACTGCCGCTACGACCAGCTCGAGGTGACTCCGGCGTACGAGCTCGCGAAGGTGTTCGGCGAAGCAGTGCCTCGCAAGCCCAGGTAGAAGCCGAGCCAGACGGCGCCGGTGGTGTTCCGCTACGACGAGAGCCGGAGCAACTTTGCCAGGTTTCCGCCGAGGATGGCTTCCTTCTCGGCATTATTCAAGAACGGTGCATTGAGAATGAGATCCACGGTCACCGGCCAGTCAAAGGGATAGTCCGTTCCGTAGACGATCTGGCTGGCGCCGCACTCGGCGACGAGATGGCGAAGGCCCTCCGGGTGAAAAATGATCGTATCCACGAAGAGTTCTTTCTTGAAATACTCGCTCGGACGCTTTTTCAGGTTCCTGCAATCTTCGCCGACGCTCCGGCCACACAACGCATCCGACCGGCCACTATAGGAAGCGAGGTAGCCGCCCGCATGTGCCGCGCAGATCTTGAGACCGGGAAAACGATCCAGGGTGCCCTCGAAAATCAGGTGGGATAGAAACACCGTGGTTTCCAGCGGATTGCCAATCGTGTTGGCCAGTCCGCCTTTGCCCTTCAGACGATCGTTCTGCGTCGTACCGGGAGCGGGCTGGGGATGCATGAACACGACGATCCCCAGTTCCTCCGCCTTGGCCCAAAAGGGGTCGAACTTGGGCGCTGACAGTTCCTCGCCTTCGACGCTTCCGCCGATGGCGACACCGCGCAGGCCCAGTTTCCTGACGGCGAGGTCCAACTGATCGGCCGCCATGTCGGGATGCTGCAAGGCGACCGACGCGAGACCCACGAATCGATCCGGATGCGCGGCGCACCATGCTGCCAGCTTTTCATTCTGGACCGTGATGATGTCGCGGGCCATCGCTCGGTCGGCCGCGTACCAGATGGCGTTGATGCTCAGGGCCTCGACGTCGACCCCCTGCTCGTCCATTGCGCGCAGGCGGTCTGGCCCCAGCACCTGGGGCTTGCTGCTGAGCAGGGCTTCGAGCACCGGCGCGATCTTCGATCCCTTGACGACCTCCAGGACCTCAGGGATGGCGCAGTGCGCATGAACATCCACGGTCCGTATTCGACGCCCACCCACGGACACCGCCCGGCGCCTGGGGGCGGGGCCAGTCTGAAGCGATCGCAGTGCTGCATCGAGCGGGCCGCTGCCCAACAGCATGCCCGCCGTCGCGGAGCCCGCTCTGTTGATGAATTCCCTGCGGTTCGGCATGTCCTCTCCTTGTTCGTGCAGCGATTGGACGAGGGGATTATAGACGCAAGGGGCGAGTGGCCCGCCAGCAAATTCCTCCACCGAACACCGAGGCATCGCCGGTTCTGACGGGAGAATAGCCTGCGGTGGTTGTGCAGTATCGAACAGTCCCGGGGGGCGCCCGGCCGATACACTGCCGACGTGACGAAAGAACCCCCGCATCCACGCAGGGATTCGTCGGTCAACCCAGCCGTGAAAGCCAGGGGCCTTGCGGTGAGCGCGAACGCCACGCGTATTCTTCTCATCGGACACGAACCCCTGGATGGCCTGTTCGTTCGCGAGGCGCTTGCCGACATCCGGAACGGCGTATTCATCGTCGAATGCGCGGCGCGGCTCGTTGATGGGCTCGAGCGGCTGCGCGGGGGTGGGATTGCCGCGGTGCTCCTCGATCTGTGCCCGGCCGATGGCCGGAGGAACGCAGCCCTGAAACACGTCTGGCAGACGGCGCCTCACGTTCCGATCATCGTCGTCGGATCGCCCGATGGCGAAGGCGCCGCCGTTGCGGACGAAGGGTCGCGGGGAGCCCTGGACTACCTTCTCAGGGATCGCCTCGACAGCTACACCTTGCCGCGAGCCATCGAGCGGATCATCGAGAGAAAAGCGGTGGACGAGGCGTTGTTCTTCGAGCGGCAGCGCGCGGAAGTGACGCTCAACTTCATCGGCGACGCGATGCTCAGCAGCGATGTCCAGGGCAAGGTGACGTTTATCAACCCCGTCGCCGAACGCATGACGGGCTGGCCCCGTCAGGAGGCGTTGGGCCGGCCGATCACTGAGGTATTCCGAATCGTTGACGACGCGGCGTGCGAACCGGATCGAACCCCGAGTGACCGGACCCTCGCGCTCGACCGAATCGTCACGCGGACACCGAACCGCCTCCTCGTCCGCCGCGATGGGGTCGAGACGCCGATCGAAGAGCTCAGCTCTCCACTCCACGACAGGGCCGGGAAGGTGATGGGCGGGGTGGTCGTATTCAAGGACATGAGTCAGACGCGGGCGATGTCCTTGCACGCAGTCCACCTGACGCAGCACGACGTTCTCACCGAGTTGCCCAGCCGCCTGCTGCTGAACGACCGCCTTGCCCAGGCGATGGTCCGGGCCCATCGACACGGCTATCGCCTCGCGGTCTTGTTCCTTGATTTGGATCAGTTCAAGCACGTGAATGACAGCCTTGGCCATGTCATCGGCAACGCGCTCCTGCAGTCGATGGCACGTCGTCTGACTGCGTGCGTGCGGAGTTCCGACACCGTCAGCCGTCAGAGCGGTGATGAGTTCATCGTGCTGCTGCCGGAGATCGACCACGCGGACGATGCGGCCGCCTGCGCACAAAAGATCAGCGCCGCCCTCATGACGCCGCACGCCGTCGCGCACCACCAGCTGCATGTGACCGTCACCACCGGGATCAGCATCTACCCCGACGACGGTTCGGATGAGGAGACGGTGATCACGTGCGCAGAAACGGCGATGTACCACGCGAAGGAAAGCGGCCGGAACAACTATCGGTTCTTCGAGCCGGCCATGAACGCGCGGGCCGTCGAACGGCAACGGATCGAGGCCGGCCTCCATCGCGCCCTCGCACGGCGAGAGTTCGTGCTCCACTATCAGCCGAAGGTCGATCTCGAAACCGGAGTGATGACCGGCGCGGAGGCGCTAATCCGCTGGGAGCACCCGGAGCGCGGACTCCTGTTTCCGAAGGACTTCGTGCCGATCGCCGAGGACTGCGGCCTGATCGTGCCAATCGGCCATTGGGTCATGCGCGAAGCCTGCCGTCAGGCGCGGGCATGGATCGACGAGGGCCGGCGGCCGCCGGCCGTGGCTGTCAACGTCTCGGCCGTCGAGTTCAAGGATGCGCACTTTCAGGCAGGCGTGCGCACGGTTCTGGACGACACCCGGCTGGATCCGCGCTATCTCGAGATCGAGCTGACCGAAAGCGCCCTCATCCAACATGCCGCCTCCACCGCGCTCACGCTCCGGGCGATGAAAGACCTGGGGGTGCAGGTGGCGATCGACGATTTCGGCACCGGATACTCGGCCTTGAGCTATCTACGGCAGTTTCCCATCAAGGTGCTGAAAATCGATCAGTCGTTCGTCCAGGAGATCAGCGCCAATCCGATGGACACCTCCATCGTCGCCGCCGTGATTGGCATGGGCAAGACTCTCGGGTATCGGATCATCGCGGAGGGCGTGGAAACGGGAGAGCAGGTCGCGTTTCTTCAGGCTCAGCGCTGCGGCGAGGGGCAGGGTTACTACTTCAGCCGGCCCCTGATTGCCGAGCAGTTCGTCAGGCTGCTGGCAACCGGCGGGCGGGGAGCACATCTCCAGCAGTCGGCCGATTGACCGTGCGTCGAGCGCGGTGCCTGCCCGCGAAGCAAGACCGCGACCTTGGCCTTTTCTCAAGTGCATGCACCGCTGGCCGGCGGTGCAATGTATAGTCAGCCGAGCCATGGCGTCCCCGCCACAGGAACGGCCCGAACAGCTGACCGACGAGGACCGACGCTACGCCGGCTCGCGGTTTTCTGAGGTGGTAGCGGCACTCTTTGCCAACCCGTATCAGCGAGTATGGGGCGGTGACGGTCAGACGCCCCTTCCGATCGGCCAGGTCACGTTCCGAAGCGTCGTGGGTGGCATCCTGTCATTCGCGAAGCCGGACCTGTTCAGCAAGGCCAGCGAACGAGCTCTCGATTCGGCGGCCGATCTGCGATGGGGCGGCGATCGAAAGGGGTTTCGCCGCCTCGTGCACCCGAACGGTGTGTGCCTGATTGGGCGCTGGCAGATTGTCGAAACCACCCCCTACTCCGGTTATTTCAGCGCAGGAAGCACGGCGCTTGTCATTGCCCGGTATTCGACCTGCTGCACCGAGACACGGCGCGGACATACGCGGTCGCTCTCGATGGTTGGCAAGCTCTTCCCGACGACCGATCCGAATCATGTCCTGCCGCTGCGCACGGCCAATTTCATCACGCAGGAGGACATCGGCGGAGCGGACACCGAGTTCATCAACGACGCCGAGTTGCGCAACGCGCCCGATACGACGGGCTCGCGCCGCGGTGCCGGTGCGCCTCTGCTGCTGGCGATCGGCCTTGTGTTCGGCCGCGTCGACAGGCAGCCGAGCATCCGCCAGTTGTATCCGATCGCCGAGCTCGGCAAACCGGTGGGAGCGCCAACGCGTGCGCCGGAGTTCATGCGGCTGCGCGTCGCTGCTCACCAACCGAGGATAGCCGGCGTCGAGCTCGACTTCCGCGACGAAGTGATGGGGCAGATATTCGATCGTGGCGATCCCGTTCCCAGACGCACGCTCACGTTCACCATCGAAGTGACCGATCAGGGACAGACCACGGGCGTCGCTCTAAGGCAGCGCCGCACGTTTCAGGATTGGCGTGAGGTCGGCTCGTTGATCTTCGACAATGCCGTCATCTCCCATAACGGGGATTCGGTCATCCATTTCAATCATCCGACCTGGCGCGAGGACCGGAACGACCCGAAGACCGCGACGAGAATCGACGGCCGCAAGGTGCGCTGACCGCTCACCGCTGACCGCGAGACGTCCACGATCCAGAGCGGCCCGTCAGCTCGGAACTTCATCCTTCGCTGCCCGCTCCGTGCTGCCGGAATCACCTGCGCAGCGTAGTCTTTCACGACTTGTCCATCCACAACGCGACAATAATCGAAACGCCCGATCGTGTAACAGCGTAATGATTGCGCACCCGGTCGGTGTAGCCCTCTGTGATCGGGACGCTGGCGTGGAGCATTTCGTTCGAAATTGGGCACACTTACTCGTGATACCTGGCCGATCGTGATCTGACGACTCTCTTCGAAGCAGGAATCGATTTTGCTGTCCGTCACTTAGGCTGTGGGACCCTTCTAGTTATCAGCCTCAAACAAGGTTCCCTAACGTTAGCGGTGCCACGGAGTCGCGTGGCCGTCCGCTAGGCCTGTCGATTGTTCTCGGCGGACTCCCCAAACCCTGTTAGTGCCGGAGGTGTGTCTCCGGGACGGCAGGGGAGCGTGATGGTTCTCGACTCGTTCAAACGCACACGCACAAGGAAATCCGAGGGACGGGCGCGGAGCCTTTGGTCCTTCCTTAAGCGATTGGTCTCTCCATGATGCTGACAGATTCAATGTGTCGCCCTTCGCCTGTCGGAAACCGCAGCGTATACGCCCTTCGAGCACTCGCCGTCGTAGGACTGATCATCTTGAGCTCCCCTGCACTCAGCGCGGCGACTCTTACGGCTTCGTGGGACAGGAACCGCGAAACTAACATCGCCGGATACATCCTTTCTTACGGAACACAGTCAGGGACATATACGACCAGCATCGATGTCGGGAATGTGACGACGCGACAGGTCGTGCTCAACCCGGGCCAGCGTTACTATTTCGTGGTTCAGGCGTACAACACGAGTTCACAGACCAGCCCGAGGTCCGCACAGGTTGTCGTTGACGTACCGAGCCCGCCGACCATCACCAGCCTGTCGCCGACATCCGGAGGCGTCGGGATGGCGATCACGATCAACGGGGCGAATTTCGGGACGACGCAAGGTGCGAGCACGGTCCGCTTCAACGGCACGAGCGCGACGGCTACGAGCTGGAGCGCGACGCGCATTGTGGCCACCGTGCCGGGCGGCGCGTCGACCGGTGCGGTCACCGTGACGGTGGCCGCCGTTGCGAGCAACGGCGCGACATTCACCGTGACTGGATCGGCACCGAACATCACCAGCCTCTCGCCGACATCCGGAATGGTCGGGACTTCGGTCACGATCAACGGCGCGAATTTCGGGGCGAAGCAGGGCGCCAGCAGGGTCCGCTTCAACGGTACGAGGGCGTCGGTCACGAGCTGGAGCGCCACGCGGATCGTGGCCGCCGTGCCGAGCGCGGCGACGAGCGGAAACGTGGTCGTCACCGTGGGCGGCGTCGCCAGCAACGGCGTGGCATTTACTGTGGGATCGACGCCGAATATCACGAGCCTGTCGCCGACATCCGGAAGTATTGGGACGGCGGTGACGATCACCGGGGTGAACTTCGGGTCGACGCAAGGCGGGAGCACGGTCCGCTTCAACGGCAGGAGCGCGACGCCCACGGGCTGGAGCGCGACGAAGATCGTGGCGTCCGTGCCGAGCGCGGCGACGACCGGCAACGTGGTCGTCACCGTGGGCGGCGTTCCTAGCAACGCGAAAGTCTTCACCGTCACGACCGGCTCGCTGCCGGCCCCGTGGACGTCACAAGACATCGGCAATCCTGCCCTGGCGGGGAGCGCCAGCTCGACATCGGGCACCTTCTCGGTCACCGGTGCGGGCGTGGACGTCTGGAACACGAGCGACCAGTTCCAGTTCGTGTATCAGACGCTGGACGGAGATGGCGAGATCGTGGCCCGCGTCACCGGCCTGCAGAACACGGATGCGTGGGCGAAGGCGGGTGTGATGATCCGCGAGGATCTGACCGGCGGCTCCCCTAACGCCATGGCCCAGCTGACCGCTGGTAATGGCCCGACCTTCCAGCGCCGCGTCACCCGGAATGGCCCGAGCACGAGCGACTGGGGCTTCACTGGGGTCGCCCCGCAGTGGGTCCGCCTGGTCCGCAGCGGGAACACGTTCAGCGGCTATTACTCGGCGACAGGCAGCGCGTGGATCTTGATGGGCAGCCTCACGGTGGTGATGCCATCCCGCACCTACGTCGGACTGGCGGTGACGAGTCACGACCCGTCCCTCGTCACGACCGGCACGTTCACCAACGTGACTGTTATCGGGGCCACAGCCGCCGTGACGTCGACCGCCACCAAGTCTCGTCGCGGCCGAGGGCAACGAGTGCGGTGGGCCGCGTCAGTGCTCACTCGTGGCGCCGCGCGACGACGACTACGACGGCGACGGCAAGGCCGACGTGACCGTCTTTACACCCTCAACCGGGACGTGGTCCATCCTCGAGTCGAGCACCGGCACGGCGTCGACACCCACTCTCGGGGTGGCCGGCGACACACCGGTGCCTGGCGACTACGATGGCGATGGGAAGACCGACATCGCCGTGTATCACCCTGCGACTGGCGAATGGTCGGTCCTCCTGTCGAGCAGCGGGGCTCGGACCGTTGTCACATGGGGCTCGGCTACGGACCTGGCTGTGCCGGCCGACTATGACGGGGACGGCAAGACCGATGTCGCCATCTACCGCCCGTCTTCGGGCGAGTGGATCAGTTTCGAGTCGAGCACTCAAACGACGCGGACCGTGGCGTGGGGCAGCAGTTCCAATAGGCCCGTGCCCGGCGACTACGACGGCGACGGGAAGGCCGACCTTGCGGTCTATCGTCACAGCACCGGGTTGTGGCAGGTGCTGCAGTCCGGCACGAACACGCCAAGGACAGCCACCTGGGGGAGCGCCGACGACCTCCCGATACCCGGTGACTACGACGGCGACGGCAAGACCGACGTCGCGGTATATCGCGCCTCGGGGTTGTGGTCCATCCTGCAGTCGAGCACGAACACCGTGCGGACAGTTACCTGGGGCAGCGCCAGTGACATTCCAGCGCCCGGCGACTACGACGGCGACGGCACGACCGATCTCGCCGTGTTTCGCCCGAGCACCGGACTCTGGCAGATCCTGCGGTCGAGCACGCACGCATCGACGACGCTTACATGGGGAACGAGCACCGATATTCCGATGCCCTGATGAACGTCGCCGCGATTACCGGGCGACAAACCGCGAGCACCGGGCGACCAACGAAGTGCGGAGCAGGCCGAATCCGGGGAGGATCCGGCCTGCCAACCGATCCAATCACGCGGCGACTATTGTGGACTGCGCAGGTTGGGCTCCCGGTCCCAGATCCGACCGTTCTTCGCCGCCGCGATGAAGCCATTGACGCCTTTTCCGGTGTCGATGGCGACGATGCCGGCGTCCGCTTCGATGCCCGCCCGGTCCAGCAACCCCGCGGCGGCATTCACCACCCCGATGACTTTGAGGTGACCGAACGCGTCGCGGAGCCAGTCGATCGCCGCCGCTTCCCTCCCGAGCATCGCCGCCCCGTCGGCCGACGGCGCGACAACGACGGCATCGAAGAAGATCGACGGGCCGCCCGAGAGCGCGTGGTCGGCTTCGATGCGTTTGCCGCCCTTCGCGGAGACGCCTCCGATCTTCGGTGCGACCACCTGAAGCGTCGCGCCGGCCTTCTCGACCGCTGCACGCAGTGAGTCGACCAGCGTCCCATCGGTGCCGTCAGTGACCAGCACGCCGATGGTTCGTCCCTCGATCGTCTTCGGGGCCTTCAAGATGATGCTCAGCGCCGGCGACGGCTTCATGTCGATGGCCCGGCGCGCCGGCTGGATCCGATCGGCCTGCCCCTCCATGCCGAGCCCTTCCTCAACGCGCTCGCACAACTCGTCGTCGATGTTCGCGAGATGGCCGAGCATCCGGCGGCGGATGGCGATCGTCGACACCTTGCTCAACTCGAAGGTGAAGGCGCTGACGATGTGGCGCTGCTCGGGTTCCGACATGGAGCGCCAGAACAGCCGCGGCTGGCTGTAGTGATCCGAGAAGGTCTCCGATCGTTCCCGGATCTTGTTTCCGGCTTCGCGATCACCGTTCTCGCCCGAAGGAAACGTCGTGAAGCCACGCGCCGGATCTTCCCGGGGGCCATCGGGTGCCAGGCTGTTCGGCTCGTAGGCGACCTGACCCTTTGGCACATCGATGCGCCGCACGCCGTCGCGCTGGAAGTTGCGCATGGGGCACTGGGCGCGATTGATCGGAATCTCGTGGAAGTTCGCTCCGCCGAGACGAATGAGCTGCGTGTCGAGGTACGAGAAGAGGCGCCCCTGCAGCAGCGGGTCGTTCGAGAAGTCGATGCCTGGTACGATGTGCCCCGGGTGGAAGGCCGACTGCTCGGTTTCCGCAAAGAAGTTGTCGGGGTTTCGGTTCAGGACCATGCGGCCAATCGGCTCGAGCGGCACCATCTCCTCGGGAATCAGCTTGGTCGCGTCGAGGATATCGAACGGGAACTTCGCGGCGGTCTTCTCGTCGAACGCCTGGATGGCGAACTCGAACTCGGGAAAGTCGCCCGCGGCGATGGCGTTGAACAGGTCGCGGCGCTGAAAGTCAGGATCCGCGCCGTATAGCTTCACGGACTCGTCCCAGACGACCGACGCCGACCCGATTTTCGGCCGCCAGTGGAACTTGACGAAGGTCGATCGTCCGTTCGCATCGATGAGCCGGAAGGTGTGCACGCCGAAGCCTTCCATCATGCGGAACGAGCGCGGAATCGTGCGGTCGGACATCGCCCACAGCAGCATGTGCATGCTCTCGGGCATCAGCGTCGCGAAATCCCAGAACGTGTCGTGGGCCGATCCCGCCTGCGGGTAACCGCGATCGGGCTCCATCTTCACCGAGTGGATCAGGTCGGGAAACTTGATCGCGTCCTGGATGAAGAACACCGGGATGTTGTTGCCCACGAGGTCGAAGTTGCCTTCCTCCGTGTAGAACTTCACGGCAAAGCCGCGCACGTCGCGCGGCGTGTCGCCCGAGCCCGCGCCGCCAGCGACAGTGGAAAAGCGCACGAACACCGGCGTCTTCTTCTTCGGATCCTGCAGGAACGCGGCCCGCGTCAGCTTCGACAGCGACTTGTACGGTTGAAAAAAGCCGTGCGCGCCCGAGCCGCGCGCGTGGACGATCCGCTCCGGAATCCGCTCGTGGTCAAAATGCGTGATCTTCTCGCGGAAGATCAGGTCTTCGAGCAGCGTCGGTCCGCGTGTGCCCGAGCGCAGTGAATTCTGATTGTCGGAAACCGGCAGACCCTGGTTGGTTGTCAGGGATTGGGCCGCCGATGCCGCTGTTTGATGTGTCTCGCCGCCGGAGCCTGTCCTGGCGGAGGCGTTGCGGGCGGGTTTTTTTGTCGCCACCTGTGTCGTCCTTGTCTCTGTCGGAGCCATTGCGACAGACGGCGATTATAGGCGGCGTCGCCGCGGTCCCTGCAAGCACAGCCGCAGCGGTCGACCGGGCACATCGGACTCGGAGACTGCCTTTTTGAAATCGCGAGCGAAGGATGGACGCGGCGGCGATCACTGCAGGCGTTGCGGGTGACCGGGACGAGGGCGTAGGCTGCTCGATAACCCTTGGAAGGGCCATCGGGCATGATGTTCACTCGCCTAGTCGCGGTGCGGAGCGCAGAGCCCCCCATTGTCGCCTCGCCGACATGCTCGGATCCAGGCGACCCGACATCCCGATCCTGGTGGTGCAGTCGGGCCACAGCGGCGGCTCGCTCAACGCGATTCCTGGAATCGACTTCAGCAAGTACCCGCAGATCATGGCCGCTCCGCCCGTGCCGAATCCGGCCGACTACTTCGCCTTGACGCGCATACTCGTGGTGCCATCAAAAGCGTCAGCGCGCATACGGAGTTCATGCGGGGTTCCCCGCGACTCCAGTCGTGCGCGAAACCGGACAGCGCTCGCTGCTTCCGTCCGGCGCGGGGATTCTGGCGGGGCCCATTCGTCGTGCGTGCGACGGACCGCCCCATCAGGGCGCGCGCGCCAAGAAATGCTATCCAGCGAATGCACGCTCGAGTTCAGCGATATCGGGCTTCCTCGTTCGAAGCATGGCTTCCATCGCCTTGCCTGACTTTTCCGGGTGGGGCGCCGCTGATAAACTCCGGCCATGAAACACGCCATCGTGATTGCCCTGTTACTGGCCTTTCAGGTGTCTGCCGCCGCACAGACGCGGACGCGCGAGGTTGTCCGACGCGGCGACGTCTCCATCGAGGTGATCACGGAAGGTCGAGGATCGCTGATCCTGCTGCTGCCCTCATTGGGGCGGGACGCCGACGAGTTCGATCCAGTCGCCGAGCGCATCGCCGCGGCCGGCTTTCGTGTGGTGCGCCCCCAACCGCGCGGCTACGGCCGCAGCGTTGGCCCCATGCAAGGTCTCACCCTGCACGACTTCGCGCGTGATATCGCCGCGGTCATCGAGCACGAACGCTCCGGGCCCGCGATCGTCGCCGGACATGCCTACGGGCACTTTGTCGCCAGGATGACCGCGGTCGACTTCCCCGACCTGGTCAGAGGGGTGGTGCTGGTCGGGGCTTCGCAAAAGACGCCGAAGCCTGAGGTGCGGAGGTCGGTTGCGATCGCCACCGATCCGTCGCAACCCGAGGCCGAGCGCCTCAAACATCTCCAGTTCGTGTTCTTCGCCCCGGGTAACGATCCCCGAATCTGGCTTACGGGATTCCACGCCAACGTGCGGGCCGCTCAGGTGATTGCGCGCGACAGCACCCCCCAGCGCGAGTACTGGCACGCGGGCGCCGCGCCTCTGCTCGACATCCAGGGCGAAGCCGACCCGTACCGCCCGCGGTCGAGCGCGACCGAGTTGGTGGAGGAATTCGGCGCCGAACGGGTCTCTGTTGCGGTGATCCCGCGGGCGGCGCACGCAATCATGGTGGAGCAGCCGCGCGCGGTCGCCGACGCGATCATCGCCTGGATGCGGCGCCTATGAGAGCTCCGGGGTACGGCCAATGCCGCCGCTCGTCTCCTATTTCTTCGCGAATTTCCTCACGGCGCCCAGGAAGTCCGCCCCATAGACGTTGCCCTGGGCATCGATGGTGACCCCTTCGGCCAGGCTCGAGCCGCCCGAGTATGGATACGTGCACGGGTCCGGGATGAAGGACCTCACGGAACCATCGCGAGCGCTGCCGATCCTGATACCGCGTTGGGCGCCCGCATTGAAGGCGTAACCGGTCTGCGGGAGGCCCAGTTGGCCGGTGTTGGTTCGAGCGTCACGCGATTCCGAGTCGGCCACATAGAGCGTGTCGGTCCGTGCGTCGATGTAGATGCCACTGGGGCGGCCAAACTGGAACCACTGCGCGAGGAACTTTCCATCCTGATCGAAAATCTGGATTCGGTTGTTCTGACGGTCGCCGACAAACAGCCTTCCTCTCGAGTCGAATGCCAGGGTATGGACTACATCGAACTCGCCTGGGCCCATCCCCTTCTTCCCCCACGTCTTGATGAACTTGCCGTCCTTGTCGAACTTCATGATGCGCGCGTTGCCAACGGCTGTACCGCCTCCCGTGTGGCCGTCGCCGATGAAGATATCGCCGTTCGGAGCGATCGCGACTTCGGTCGGCGCATCGAACTCGTCCAGGCCAGGCCCGGCGACCCCCTTCTTGCCGAGCGTCATCAGGACTTTTCCGTCCCGACTGAGCTTGAAGACCTGATGGCCTCCGTTGTCGGCCATCCACAGGTAGCCGTTCTTGTCGACCGTCAACTTGTGCGGACTGACAAACATTCCCGCGCCCCAGCTGTTCAGCAGCTTGCCCGACGTATCGAACTGGAAGACCGGGTTGACGTTCGCGTTGGGTCCGGCGCAGGTCGTCCCACCGGCTCCCGAGACACCGCACCGATCGGTCACCCAGATGGTGCCGTCGGGTGCCGTAACCACGCTGGCCGTCGATCCCCACTTCCTCCCTTCGGGCAACTGTCCCCAGTCGACGCCGGCTTGATACGGATTGGGAAGGTCGTTCCGCGCGCCCAGCAGCGACACGGCGGGAAGCTTGACGGGATACTGCCCGGGCGGAAATATCGGCTGCGGTTGCTGGCCACGCCCGGCCGCGGGTTGAGCGGCTGGTGTTCCACACGACTGGGCGAGCGGTCCGGCAGACGACGAACGAGAGGCCATCGGAGCGCCGCCGCCGGCTTGGGCGAAAATACTGCCTCCTGCCATCACGATTGCCGCGATGACCGCTAGAACGATCCTCCGCATCACAACCTCCTCCGCAAGAACGTCGCGTGTATTCTCTCTTCGAGTGTTCACGTTGAAGGCAGGATACACCGGTCCGGCCCCTTCGGGATGGTAGAGTGAACCGTGGTCGACGCACGCCTGGTCGAACGGTTGCGCGCATGCCATCGCATCCTGGTTTTTTCAGGGGCCGGCGTGTCGACCGCCAGCGGCATCCCAGATTTCCGTGGTCCTGGGGGTGTGTGGACGCGCCGGCGCCCCGTGGACTACGAGGAGTTCCTCGCGTCGGAGTCGGCGCGGGTTGAATACTGGGACTACAAGCTGGAAACGTGGGAGATCTATCAGGACGCGAAGCCGAACGGCCTTCACCATGCCATCGCGGCGCTCGAGCGCGCGGGCAAAGTTGTCTCGGTCGTGACGCAGAACGTCGATGGCCTGCATCGTCGTGCCGGCACGTCACCGGGCCTGCTCATCGAGCTGCACGGCACGGATCTCCTCGTGGAATGCCAGGGATGCCACGCAACGAGTGACCCGGCGCCCCACTTCGCGTGCTTCAAGACGACGAGACGTCCACCGCGCTGCGCCTGTGGTGGCGTGCTCAAGTCGGCCACCATCAGCTTTGGGCAGTCGCTACGCACGGCGGATCTGGAACGAGCGGCGGCCGCCGCAGTCGAGGCCGACCTGGTACTGGCGTTGGGATCCACGCTTTCGGTCTATCCCGCGGCGTCTGTTCCTCTCCTTTCCGCGGAGCGCGGCACGCCGTACATCATCATCAACCGCGGCGTCAGCGAGCACGATGATCATCCGGCCGTGACCCTTCGCCTGCACGGCGACGTGACGGACATCGTTCCGCCGGCCGTCGAAGCGGCACTCGGCTGACGGTCGTTATCGGCTGGCCGTCTTGTCGTCGAAAGCCCGTTTGGCGCTTTCAGACTGAAAACCGGGACCAACCGTCCTCCCCGCGCGATGTTCCGTCAAGATCCTGCGGAACCGGTCAGATTTGTCGTGACCCAGGCGTCGATCAGACAGAAATGTAGGCGCGTGCACCCGCAACACGCACGAATTCCTCAGGAAATCCAGCCGCGCCCGGTTTCGGCGCCGGCTTGTCTCTTGCTGTTGCGCACCTGGGACCCGTCTCCCGAGACCGGGGGGCGCATCGACGCTTCGTGGAGGATCGCTATGGACCCCTGGTCGGCGCTGATCGACATTCCAAGTCTTCGACCCCTGACTCCGCCCGTGGTGCGCGATGTTCCGCCGCCCGACGGCCTGGGGGTGGATCAATCTACTTGGTGGGCGTTTGCGGCATCGCAAGCTGACGCGCTGGTCGTCGGCGGAGGCCCCGCTGTCTGGCGCGTGCTCACGGCTGTATGGCCGGCGCTCCCGAAGCCACGCTTCTGGTGCGACAGCGGGCGGCTGCTGCCGAACCTCGCGATGTATGGAGAAGGCACCCTCATCCTCGAGAACATCGACGAGCTCGAGACGGCCGATCAGCAACGGGTACTCGAGTGGTGCAGCGGGACCGAGACGCGTTCGAGAATCATCGCGACGGCCTCGCGTCAGCTCGTCACCCTGGTCGAGAACGGGCGATTCAGCAGGCGCCTGTACGATTGCCTGAAGGCGGCGCAGCTGTTGTTGACGTAGCGATCACATCGCGAGAGTCTGGAGATTTCACGGACCCGGTGGATCGCGCCGCCGTTTGACGGAATCGATCGGACCGACCGCTTCAGACAACAGGTGGTCGCCGCCATCCATGAACCCCGGCTCGCGGTCACCACCAGCCAAGTAGCTTCCACCAGAGGACGCCGAGCGCCGGCCGCGGGTGTGCTTCACCGAAGGCGTTCCCGTTCGATACAGAAACAGAAGGACGACGAGCCTCGACACGAGCGCCGGCCCGGTCGCGCCGAGCGCCCACCGGCTGTCACCGATCTCGAACGCCCGTCACGATACGATCGCTCGGCACCCTAGTGGTAGAGTGAAGCGTGGATCGAAAGGATGTGGATTTGTTGGCGTGCGGGCCGCGGCACGCCGCAACCACGGGTCGACTGTGGGCGGCGGACGTCGAAAGCTCGCTGGCGATGCACGCGACCGCAACCCGCGCATGACAACAGCCGACCTCCACGCCGACATTCGGGCCGGAGTCCGGGATCTCTGCGGGCGATTTCCGCCCGATTACTTCCGACGCATCGACGAACAGCGCGGGTATCCGGAGGAATTCGTCGAGGCGCTGACAAAGGCTGGCTGGCTGGCGGCCCTCATTCCCGAAGAGTACGGTGGCTCCGGCCTGAACCTGACACAAGCCTCCGTCATCATGGAGGAAATCAACCGGTCGGGGGCGAATTCCGGCGCGTGTCACGGACAGCTGTACAACATGGGAACGCTGCTGCGCCACGGGTCGGAGGAGCAGAAGCGCCGGTATCTACCCGGAATCGCGAGCGGCGAGCTGCGGCTGCAGTCGATGGGCGTCACCGAGCCGACGACCGGCAGCGACACGACGAAAATCAAGACCACCGCCGTCCGCAAGAGCGATCGCTACATCGTCAACGGCCAGAAGGCGTGGATCTCGCGCGTCCAGCACTCCGACCTGATGATCCTCCTCGCGCGAACGACGCCCTTGCCCGAGGTGAAGAAGAAGGCGGAAGGACTTTCGATCTTTATCGTGGATTTGAGAGAGGCGATTGGACATGGCATGACGGTCAGGCCGATCGCGAACATGGTCAACCACGAGACGAACGAGCTGTTCCTCGACAACCTCGAGATTCCTGCTGAGAATCTCATCGGGGAGGAAGGGAAGGGGTTTCGGTACATCCTCGACGGTCTCAACGCCGAGCGCGCGTTGATTGCCGCCGAGTGCGTCGGGGACGGCTACTGGTTCGTGGACAAGGCGACGAAATACGCGAACGAGCGTATCGTGTTCGGGAAGCCGATTGGCCAGAACCAGGGTGTCTCGTTCCCGATCGCGCGGGGGTACGTCAACGTCCAGGCCGCCGACCTGATGCGTTACAAGGCATGCGCGCTGTTCGACGCGGGCCAGCCGTGCGGCGCCGAAGCGAACATGGCGCTGCTGCTCGCTTCGACCGCGTCATGGGAGGCGGCGAACGTCTGCCTGCAGGTCCATGGCGGGTTCGGGTTCGCCAGCGAGTACGATGTGGAGCGGAAGTTTCGCGAGACACGCTTGTATCAGGTGGCGCCGATTTCGACGAACTTGATCCTGTCCTACGTGGCCGAGCACGTGCTCGGGCTGCCGCGTTCGTTCTGAGAAGAGCCATGACTCAATCAGCTCGCCGACCATCCCAGCCGCGCGCTCGCCGAGTTCGCCGCCGGCTTGCGCTTCGACGACCTGCCGCCACACGTCGTGCGGCGCGCCGAGGAGCTCTTCCTCGACTGGTTCGGATCGGCGCTCGCCGGCAAAGGCGCGCGGCCGGTGAGTGCGCTCGAGCGCTTCGTGGAGGTGATGGGACCGCAGCAGGGTGAAGCCGAGATCCTCGTCTCGCGCCGTCGCACGTCCCCTCTGTTCGCCGCGATGGTGAACGCGGCGTCGTCTCACGTCGCCGAACAGGACGACGTGCACAACGGAGCCGTGTTTCACCCCGGGGCGGTCGTGTTTCCGCCGGTCCTCGCCGTCGCACAGGCGATTGGGGCATCTGGCCGGCGCATGCTGACCGCAGTGGTGGCGGGCTACGAAACCGGCATTCGCGTCGGCGAATTTCTCGGCCAATCGCACTACAAGGTGTTTCACACCACGGGAACAGCCGGTACGGTCGCAGCGGCTGCGGCAGTGGGAAATCTTCTCGACCTCGATGCCGTCCGGATGCTGCACGCGTTCGGATCGGCGGGCACCCAGGCGGCCGGCCTATGGGAATTTCTGCGCGATGCCGCCGACTCGAAGCAGTTGCACACCGCCAAGGCGGCGGCCGATGGTCTGGTATCCGCGTATCTGGCGGCCGAAGGGTTCACCGGGGCGAAGCGCATCCTCGAGGGTGCGCAGGGAATGGCCGCCGGCATGTCGAGGGATTCGGATCCGGCGAAGCTGACCGATCGCCTCGGCGAGCGCTGGGCGCTGATGGAGACTTCGTTCAAGTATCACGCGTCGTGCCGTCACACCCACCCGGCCGCCGACGCGCTGCTGCACGTCATGACGACGCATCATCTGACGGCTGACGCGATCCGCAGCGTGACGGCATGCGTGCACCAGGCCGCGATCGACGTGCTCGGTCCGGTATCGACACCGGAATCGGTGCATCAGTCGAAGTTCTCGATGGGGACCGTGCTTGGCCTCATCGCGGTCTTCGGATGCGCGGGGCTGCCGCAATTCGAATCCCACTTCAACATGCCGGCGGTCGCAGCGTTCCGCGAGAAGGTGATCATGGTGGCGGACGCCGAGGTCGAGGCCGCCTATCCGGCGCGATGGATCGGCAAAGTCACGGTCGAAACGGTTGACGGCCGTGTGCTCACCGCGCGTGTCGACGAGCCGAAAGGTGATCCCGGGAACACGCTCACGCGATGCGAGCTGGCGGAAAAGGCGCGTGCGACTCGCAACCTTTGCGGGGGCGGCGACCGCTCAGGAAATGGAGCCGCTCGTCCACCGGCTCCTCGACATCACCAACGTTGAACGGATTGGACCCTTCTTCATGCCGAGTGGGGTGGACGCTCTTGCGGATCCCGCGCTCCTATCTTTTCGTTCCCGGTAATCGCCCCGATCGATTCGACAAGGCGCTTGCCGCTGGCGCCGACACGGTCATCGTCGATCTCGAAGACGCGGTGCCGCCGGCGGAGAAGGCGATGGCGCGGAAGCATGTGGCGGGATGGCTGTCTCCTGAACATCCGATCATCGTTCGCGTGAACGCCTTCGACAGCGAGTGGTTTCGCGACGACCTCGCCGTCTGCGGACGCGCGGGGGTCGCCGGCGTGGTGCTCCCGAAGGCCGAACGCACCGATCACGTCCAGGCGCTCGTCGATCAGGTCGACGCCGGGATATCGATTCTCCCGATTATCGAAACCGCTCAGGGGATGTGGAACGTCGAAGCGGTGGCCCGATGGCCTCGCGTGCAACGGCTGCTGTTCGGGTCGATCGATCTCAGCATCGACCTGAATCTCAGCGGCGGGGAAGACGACTTGCTGTACTACCGGTCGCGCATCGTGCTCGTCTCGCGTGTCGCCGGTCTCCAGCCGCCGGTCGACGGGGTGACAACGACCTACGAGCTGCCGGAACTGGTGCGCGCCGATGCGCAGCGCGCCTGGCGATTGGGGTTCGGCGGGAAGCTCTGTATCCACCCGAAGCAGATTGCACCGGTTCACGAGGCGTTCGCGCCGACGGCGGAAGAAATCGCCTGGGCGCAACGCGTGATCGCGGCCGCCGAGTCCTCGGCCGGGGCAGCGACCGCGATTGACGGTGCGATGGTCGATCGCCCGGTGATCACGCAGGCGGAGGCGATTCTGTCGCGTCTGAACGGCCGGGGGTAGGGATCTCAAGGCTCAACTCTCAAGTCTGAAGTCTCAAGGTCTGATTTCAGATTTCAAAGGCGTAGACGAAGGTTTCACGGCTCAACGCTCAAGTCTCAATCAGACTGCAGGTTTGAGATTTCAGCCTTTTCGGGGAGTATACGAGCCAATGCTGCCTCTCCACGGTTGCACCGTGGTCGCGCTCGAGCAGGCCGTCGCGGCGCCGTTTGCCACACGCCAGCTCGCGGACCTCGGTGCCAGGGTGATCAAGGTCGAGCGTCCGGTACCGGCGATTTCGCGCGCGGGTACGACACGACGGTGAAAGGCATGAGCAGCCATTTCGTCTGGCTGAATCGATCGAAGGAGTCGCTGACCCTCGATCTGAAGCAGCCGGAAGCGCGGCAGGTGCTGAAAACACTCCTCGCGACGAGCGACATCTTCATCCACAACCTCGCCCCCGGAGCCGTGGATCGTCTCGGGTTCGACGGCGGCACCCTCCGCCGCGAGTGCCCCCGTCTCATCATCTGTCATGTGACCGGCTACGGCACCGACGGCCCGAACCGCGATCGCAGGGCCTACGACCTGCTGGTTCAGAGCGAAACCGGCGTCTTGTCGATCACCGGGACCGAGGAGACGCCGTCGAAGGTGGGAATCTCGATCGCCGACATCGCCGGCGGAATGTACGCCTACACCGGACTGCTGACGGCGCTGCTGACACGAGCCCAGACCGGTCACGGGCTCGCCATGGAAGTGTCGCTGTTCGATGCGCTGGGCGAATGGATGGGATATCCGCTGTATTACGCCACCTACGGTGGCACCGCCCCGCCGCGCACCGGACCGAGCCATGCCACAATCGCGCCGTACGGACCGTTTGTGGCTGGGGACGGGAAGGCCGTCTATCTCGCCATTCAGAACCAGCGCGAGTGGACGCGTTTCTGCAGCGACGTGCTCGAGTCTCCAGGACTTGGCGACGATCCGCGCTTCGCGACGAACACCAGGCGCCTCGAGCATCGCGTGGAGCTCGAGCGAATCCTGGGCGGGTGCTTCGCGTCGCTGTCGTCCGAGGAGTTGCTCGCGCGACTCGATCGGGCGCTGATCGCCAACTCGCGGATGAACACCGTCGAAGAATTCGCCGAGCACCCGCAGCTCGTGGACCGCGGGCGGTGGCGTACGGTCGGTTCTTCAGCCGGACCGCTTCGAGCGCTCCTGCCGCCGGTGATCATGGAAGGTGTCGAACCGGTGATGAATCCGGTGCCGGCAGTCGGGGAACACACCGATGCCATTCTGAGAGAGCTCGGCATCGACGACGAGAGGATCGCCGCGTGGCGGCTGGCTGGCATGATCTAGCCCGAGCCGGTGAGCGACGCATATGAAATCATCTCCCCACAAGTAAGAACAACACCGGTGGGGCCGACTCGGCGTGCCGACAACGCGCGTAACGCATCGACGCGAGGGCACGTGTGCATCCTATAGGTACATCGCGCACATCGCGCACTGTTCCCCATATTCGAGAAGGGGATGTGTCGCGAGCACGAACATGGTCTTGGTTTCGCCGCTAAACAGTCGGCGCCAGGATTTCGTCATTGGCGAGCGCGACTCCTCTGAACGCCGAGCCTCGAGCCGTACGGCATGCGATTCTGCGTTCTCCAGCACCTTCCGTTCAGCCGCACGGAGCATGGTCAAGATCAGATGGTCCGGCACGACCCACTCCTCGAGCGTGCCGACTGTCCTGCGAATCGCTGATCTGATCTGGTTGTGCCACCGGAGCTCGATGACTGAGATCAGCACACCGGTTCCGAGGATGACGATCACGGTTGCCAACAGGTACAGATTGAAATTCGGGCCCAGCGCTGCTTCGAGCCAGGTGTGCGCGAGCATTTTGACCCCCACGGTGAGGAGTACCAGAGCCAACGCGTACTTCAGATATCGGAAAATATGCAATGCACCGGCGAGAGCAAAATAGAGCGACCGGAGGCCCAGGATGGCAAACACGTTGCTCGTGAATACCAGGAACGGGTCCGCGGTGACCGCGAAGATGGCGGGAATTGAATCGACGGCGAATACGAGATCCGTCGTCTCGACCATCACCAGCGCCGGCGCCAGCGGGGTGAGCATCCACCGGCCGACGCCGGAGGCGCCGGCGGTAGCGCCGCCGGCCGCGTACGTGCCTGGTCCCTGGTGTTCGAGAGAATCGCTCGCCTGAGCCTTCACGAAGAAGCGTTCTTCGTGGAAGTCTTTCGTCACGGGCAGGAATCGCCGCATCAGGCGGACGATGATGTTCCGCCCAGGATCGCCCGATTCGGTGCCCATGAAGGCCATCTTCACGGCAGTCACAATCAGCAGCGCGCCGAAGACGGACAGAATCCACGAGAACTCCGAGACAAGCCGGGCGCCGATGGCAATCATCGCGCCTCGCATCGCCAATGCTCCCAGGATCCCCCAGAAGAGCACGCGATGCTGGTACATCCTGGGAATCGCGAAATAGCTGAACAGCATGGCAATCACGAACACATTGTCGGCGCTGAGGGAGAGCTCGATGACGTATCCGGTGAGAAACTTCACCAGCGCCGACCGCGCGTCGTTGACCCGCCCATCCGGATAGGCCGCGCTGCGATCCACCGCATCGGGCTCGAGACCCAAACCCAGCCAATGATGTTCGTAACCGAGGTAGACGAAACCGCCGAAGGCCAGGGCGGTCGCGATCCAGATGACGGTCCACGTCAGGGCTTCGCGAACCGACACGACGTGGGCGCGTCGATGGAACACACCAAGATCGAGCGCGAGCAGAACGAAGATGAAGATGAGGAATGCAATCCAGACGACCACCACAAGCCTCCTTGGGCACGTGGTAGTCTCGCTGGTCGCGTTGATTCGCCGGTGCCAGCCGGGAGCGAATGCTCCGTGTTGACGGCTGGACCACCCGCTTGCGCGGGTCGCTACTCCCTACCAATCCCAGCCTAGCGTTGATGGGGAATAGTGTCAATCGGAGGGTTGTGACCGGCGACGGTACCTGACGTCGTACACTTGGCGCACCTACGCGTGCGCCGTCGAGCCATCCTGCAGGAGGTCCAGTGCGCAGACGGTGAGGCGGCGGCCAGCCGTAGAGGAAGAGACAGGAGACGCGGCGCATGGACAACATCGCACAGATCCTACAAGCTGAACCGCCGCGGAGCATTGGAGCCGCGCGCGCCACCTTCCCCCAACGCGATGCCGTGCACGCCTCCCCGGCTGACTGGCGGGATGAAGTGCTGTACTTCCTGCTCCCCGATCGTTTCTCCGACGGGCAGGAGCACACGCGACCCATGCTCGACCGGACCCGAATTCCCGCTCAACGCGCGAGGTACGCGGCAGCCAACGGCCTTGCCGAGTGGCGCTGGGACAGGTGGAAACAGTCCGGCGAAGGTCGATTCCAGGGCGGCACACTGGCGGGTATCACGAGCCAGCTTCCGTACCTGGCGGATCTCGGGGTCACCACGCTGTGGATTGCCCCCGTGTTCCGGCAGCGGGTGGAGGGCAACGATTTCCACGGATACGGCGTGCAGGACTTCCTCGCGGTGGATTCGCGGTTCGGCTCGCGGGCCGATCTCGTGGAACTGGTGCGCGCCGCCCACGCGATCCAGATACGGGTCGTCCTGGACATCATCTTCAACCACACGGGTTCCAACTGGCTCTACGACGCGGCTGAGACCGGCGACGCGTTCCGTCCGAAGTACACCACCGGCCATTACACGAGCCTGCTCCCCAAGGACGGCTTCGGCGGCGCGATCACGAATCCGCAGCAGCCGCTCGGCAACGACGACTACGTCTGGCCTCAGGAGCTGCAACTCATCGAGAACTACACCCGCGCCGGGACCGGAAACCTCGGTGCGGGGGACATCCGCGATCCCGACGCCGAACACAAACGCACGGATTTCGAGGTGTTGCGCGACGTCGCCGTGGAACGGCCGGACACGCTCGCGCGACTGATCTTCATCTATCAATACTGGATCGCCCTGACCGACTGTGACGGGCTGCGCATCGACACGCTGAAGCACGTCAGCGGCGAGGATGGGCGCAACTTCTGCGGAGCCGTGAGGGAGTTCGCCGAGTCGATCGGCAAGAGCAACTTCCTGCTGCTAGGAGAGGTCGCCGGCGGCGACAACGCCCAGGATTTTCATCTGACCATCTTCGCCCGCAATCTGGACGCGGCGCTGGATATCGGTGGGATGCGCGTGGCGATCACCGGTGTGGGGCAGGGCTTGCAGACCCCGGCCGACTTCTTCGCCGGCTTCAACTTCTGGGACGAGAGGATGGGTTCGCATCGCGATTGGGGATCCCGTCACGTCTCGGTGCTGGACGACCACGACCATGTGTTCGGCCGGAAGGTGCGCTTCAGCGCCGACGCGCCTGTCGACCACCAGGTGACCGTGCCCACGGCGTTGCAGCTCTGTGGACTCGGCATTCCGTGCATCTACTACGGCACCGAACAGGCCCTCCGCAGCGGCCCCGAAGCGAGCGAGCGCGCATGGCTCGGCACCGTCAGGGACAACGATCGGGACGTGTCGGCATTCGGCCGAATCGACGTCCTCCTGCGGGAAACCATGTTCGGTCCCGAACACCCGCGCGCGTCGGGATTTGCGGGCACGCAGGGCGAACGCGAGGCCGCCCTGCCTGGTTTCGGCGCCTTCGGCACGGCAGGGGCGCACGTCTTCGACCGGGCACACCCGGCATTTGTGCGCATCAAGGCGCTGATTGTCGCGAGAAAGACGCTGCGTCCGCTACGCCGGGGACGCCAATACCGTCGGGCCACATCGATCGGCGATGACGACTTCCGTCTTCAGGGGCCGGGCGAGCTCCTCGCCTGGTCGCGCATCCTCAACGACGTCGAAGTACTGGTCGCCGTGAACACCAACGGCATCGCCGGCCGTGGCGCGCGCATCGAGCTCGATCCGCGTCTCCGCCCCGCGGGCTCCAGCCTGCGGGTGTTGTGCGACACGAGCAGGCTCGGAGACCCCACGGCGGATGCCCAAGGCGGTGGGCAGGTGCTGCGGGTGCAGAGCATGGGACAGGGCGGACGAGTCTTCGTGCACGTCGGGGTGCTCGCGCCCGCCGAGGTGATGATCATGATGTAGCGCGCACCACGCTCGCCGCATGCGCCGGAGGCCTCGCTATTTTGCCTTCCACGGTTTGAAGGCGTTATCGAGCCCCGCCATGGCGCCCGCCACAGATGGGAAGTGCCGGGTGATCACGTCGATCATCGTGCTTTCTTCCACCCACTCGATGCCCTGTTTCGTGTAGACCTCGGGGCGATAGTCCTTCGACAGGAATCGGTCGCTCTTCAGCCGCCGGGACGCCATCAGCAGGAAAATGCGAAACGCGGTGTCGCTGAACCCGAACCCTGCCGGCAGCGGTTCCGCCATGAGGCCCACCATCGTGTCCACCTTCTCGAGATCGTTGCCGTAGACGCGCTTGATCTCGGCAGCCCAATCCTGGTTGTCTGTGAGCTCTTCGAAGCTCTTGACCGGCGACTTATGCAACAGTCGACGGAACTGGTTGTAGCGGGGCACACCGCGTTCCCGGTCGCGCAGGATGTCGACCGTCCCAAGATCGAACCTCTCGCCGTTGTCCTGCACGAGGTTCTGCAGCGTCCGCGGGTAGTTGTGCAGCCGGACCGCGCCGGGGTAAGCCACCCCGAAGGAGTAGAACAGATCGGCGGGATTGAAACGCGCAAGGAACTCGACACCCCGCCGGCCGGAAAGCTCTGGCAGCTCGAACTGGCCCAGTTCGGCGCCGGTGTCCGCCGATCGGATCGCGTAGTCATCGGGCAGAAGCGTGTGCATCCGGTACACGGAGACGAATTCCTCGGTCATCGAAAACGGTACCCCGTTGTGATCGGTCGGCGATCCGGGAATACCGCTGATTAGATCGTTGTTTTGGAGCGCCGTGAACACGTTCTGTAGCTTCCCGAGCACCCCGTACCAGTTCGTGCGCAGACCGGCCGTAGTGATCTCGGCCGGCAGGATTGCAGTCGACCACTCCACTGTGTGGATCTTCGCGAGGAGCGCCGCGTTGACCAGGCGAGCCTGCTGAAACAGGCGCTCGTCATCCCACATCGGGTTGTGTCGCTTGAGCCGATCGCAGATGGCGTTGTGCTCGAGCGCAAACAACCCGTGAAGCAGGCTCAGACCGACCCAGCCGTTCTCGGTGAAGCCGGTGATCTCGCGCCCCGTGACCGGATCCACTCCGAGCCGCCCGCTGGGGCTCACGAGCACCTTGCCGTCCCGTCCGGCGCGAAGCGACGCCTGGCTGGCGGGGCTGCTGCCATACACCTCCGAAGCGTCCCACCAGTGGGTGTTCTCGTTGATGTAGGCTGGCGGCCTCGTTGAGCCTGAAACCTTTGGCATCTCCGCCGGTGTCTTGGGGACGCGCATCGGCCGCTCGTGCCATGTGTCTCCGTTGTCCACCGGGATGTCATGTGTGTCGGTCCAGGTGCCCTTCTTGTGCACGAACCAGTCGTGCACCATGAACTGGATCCACGCCGCGGCGATCACGTTGAGGATCGTGGCCGGCTGGAATGTCGTGCGTGTCAATAACTCCAGACTCACGCGCCGCGGGCTCGGCGTCATGAGGTTG
The DNA here is from genome assembly GCA_963814975.1 of uncultured Acidobacteriota bacterium. Lineage (GTDB taxonomy): Bacteria > Acidobacteriota > Vicinamibacteria > Vicinamibacterales > CAVVIG01 > CAVUXJ01. Next base: position 119,454 of record CAWFFB010000030.1, read on the forward strand.
GCGGTGTCAGGGAACGTCTCGCTCAGTGGGACGTTTCGCCCGAACCGCATTCCGGCGCTGCCCATGCGCGGGCAGGTCAGGTCGTTGTAGGTGCCATCGCTGGTGCGGGCATTGCGCCCCTCCCCCGTCGGCGGCGCTGTGGAGCTTTCGAGTGGCGGCTCCTCGGTATCGTGCAGGTTGTTCTCACGCAGCTCTCTGCGAAGCTCGACCAGCTTGGGGCCCGCGATCGCGTCGGGAAACTCGTACCACTCCTTGTCCTTATCGGCGATGGACATCGGCAAACTCCTGTGGCGGGTTCATGTGCACGCCGCCGGAAAGGTGGAAAGACGACGGCGGGGAGGGAGACCCGCAGCGACGGACACGCTAATGCCACGACGCATTCGTGTCAACGGCTTTGTGTTTGAGAGTTAACGGCGGGGACGAGCGGGTTATCTTACCTTGCGGACGGCTCACAGCATCTCGAGCGGGACTTTCCTCCGGGGCGGGGGAAAATCACGAGCGAGCTCGATCAACTCCTCGCGTGTGAGATGAAGGTCGAGTGCGGTTCGATTCTGCCGCACGTGATCGGTCTGGCTGCTTTTCGGGATAGCCAGGACGCCTGCTTGCCCCAGGACCCATGCCAGCGCGACTTGTGCCGGGGTGACGTTGCGTGCCCGCGCGATCCGCTCGATGCCGGGGTGCTGGAGCAAGCGGCCCTGGTTGATTGGCGAGTACGCCATCATCGGAATCCGGCGTTCACGGCACCAGGGCTGGAGGTCGTACTCAATGCCTCGTTTGGCCAGATTGTAAAGGACCTGATTGGTGGCGACCGCCGTGCCACCCTCGAGCTCGGTTAGTTCCTTCATATCGCTCGTATCGAAGTTGCTGACGCCCCAGTAGCGGATGTCGCCCGAATGGATCAGCGCGTCGAATCCCTCGAGCGTCTCCACGAGCGGAACCTGTTCCCGCCAGTGAAGGAGGTATAGATCGAGCTGCTCGGCGCGAAGACGTTTCAGGCTGGCGTGACACGCGGCAACGGTGCCACGCCGCGTGGCGTGATGCGGCAGCACCTTGCTGACCAGAAATACTTCCCCGCGCCGGCCGGCTATGGCCGCACCGACGACCTCCTCCGCGCCACCGTTGCCGTACATCTCGGCCGTGTCGATCAGCGTCATGCCAAGGTCGAGCCCCAGACGCAGGGCGGCGACTTCTTGCGTCCGCCGCTTGCTCTGTTCACCCATCCCCCACGTGCCTTGACCGAGAACCGGGACGGTCTCGCCCGAGGGTAGCGCGACGGTACGAACTTCAGTGTCGGGGTTTTTCATGCGCGTCAGGTCTCAACCGCGACGCCCGTCGCCAGCGCCCGTGTATCCGCAGGACGCCGCAGGGGGAAGGTGTTTGTCGATTTCGGCCGCCGCCTCGCGACCCAGCTGAACGTCTTTGGCCGGACGGTACTTGTTGTCCGGGGGCGTAATCCCTGGTCTGAGCTCTCAGCAGGCCGACCGGCAGCGCCATGGAGGCAGGGAGGGATGCGGAACGCAATCCTTCCTTCATGCCACGACGATGGCGCAAAAAGAAGTCCGAGCGGATCGACGGTCGCCCAGGTGTACCTGCGGCGTTGTGAATGTCTGTTGCCGAGACCGCTCAGCGGACGCCGACCGATTTCGGAAGCGCGAACACGTAGATCATGTTCTGACCTGCGACGGAGTCGATCTCCGGAGCCAGGCTGTTTCGGCCATAGCCGGCGACGACGGCGATGTACTGCCGGCCGTCGACGGAGTAGCTGACCGGGTAGCCGCAGCACATGGAGCCCAGCCGGACTTCCCAGACCTTCTTCCCAGTGTCGATATCCAGGGCGAAGAAGTACCTTGCGGCGTCGCCATTGAACACCAGGCCGCCCGCTGTGGCGAGCACTGCCGAGTAATTGTAGGGCCGCTGCAGATACTGCCAGACCGTGTTCCCGGTCTCGACATCCACCGCCGTGATTCGGCCGACAGGATATTCACCATTTTCCATGGGTGCCACGTTCGGGTTTTGCACTTGCCGCTCGTCGACGTTGTAGGTAAACGCCGGAGTAGGCCTGCGATTATCCCGGGCGTTGCCGGTGGTGCATATATTTCCGGTCGCTTGGATCATGATGTTCCGCTTCGGGTCGTAGGCGGGGGCAACATGGCCGTCGCGGCCACCGGAGTGGGAGCTGCAATAGGTGATCTTCTTGCCGGGACGGTCGTATACCAACGCCTGGTTCATGGTGGCCAGGCCGGTGACTGGATCGATCTTGTCGTAAAGGTTTTGCGCTCCAGGGAAGGTTTCCCTGGCGTAGAAGAACTCCCCGGTCTTCGCGTCGAGCGACCAGAACACCGGATTCTTGCAGGGCATGCCGACCAGGGTCCGCACGTTTTCTGTGGCGATCTTCGGATTGGCCGCGAGCATCCCTTCCGCCTTCGGATTCGGATGCATCGGCGTGTCGATGAGCATCATCTCGAACGTGCACTCCTGGTCCCAGTTGTCCTGCGGGAGGAGTTGGCGGCGCCACACGACCTCGCCGGTTTCCGGCCGCACCGCCCAGCGCGTATTGGTCCCGGCCAGGGTGGCATTCTTGCCGGCGACCCCGCGCTGGAAATCCGACGCCGGGCAGATCCCGGTCGAACCGTATTGCACCAGGTTCAGGACCGGGTCGTAGACGATCTGGCCCCAAACGCCCGTACACCAGCGGCTCTCGAAGGTCGTCCCGCCCCATGTCTCGTCGCCCGGTTTGCCCGGCCGCGGAATAACCTCGTTGCGCCACAACTCCTTGCCGGTTGCGATGTCGTGGCCGGTGACATAGCAAGCGAACGGCGCGTTCTGACAGCTGCCCCCTGCGATCAGGATCCCGTTGGCAACGATCGGGCCGCTGGTGTTGGCCACGTAGCCGTCGCCTCCGCGAAACGTCTCCCACACGATCTTGCCGGTTCTGGCATCGAGCGCGATGACCGCATTGTCCGACGCGACCGTGAAGATCTTGTCGCCGTAGAGGGCGAGGCCGCGTTTAGGACCGGAATAATTGTGGCGGATGAGCCCCGGCCCCTCGCCGGCCGCGGGGAGTTCGCGACGATACTCCCAGATACGACTGCCGCTGACCGCGTCAACAGCCACGATGGCATCGTTCGGGCTGATCAGGTACATGATCCCCTTGTGTATGAGCGGGGAAGTTGCGGCCCGGCCTCCGGTGGTTGGCATTTGCCGGGCCCAGACAAGCTGGAGACTGCTGATGTTCTCGCGGTTGATCTGATCGAGCGAGGAGTAGTTCCAGTGCGCCATGTTCCCGCCCAGCATCGGCCAGTCCGCCGGATCCGGGTTGTGCAGGCTCTCCCGGGTCACCGGGACGAACCTGTCCAATGGTCCCTGTGCGACCGCTCCGCTTGCTATGACGCAGGCCACCGAAGTCATCGTCAACCGTCGGACTATTCGTTTCATCACGAGTCCTTTCACCGATACTTCACAGGCGATGAACCCTGGAGGAAGTTGAGCAGTGGCAGCGTAGCACAGCCGCCGTCCTGCGGGCGCGCGGCACTCCCTGACTTCGTACCGGGAACGCTCTGGTTCCACGGCGCCGATCACGGGGTTCGGACGGACTCCGTGCGGCGCGCGTTCCAGGCAATCGAATTGCGGCTGCAAGAGCGATTCGACGACTGGGGCGGTGGCTTGTTTCCGTTTGTGTTCGAGCGCAGCGCCGAACCAGACAGGTGACGATCAATCGCCAGGGAGGGAGTGCCTGCAAGCAGGCGCCCTCCGCGCATTCCTTCGCAGAGCTCGAAACGCCTCGTGTCTATCGCATCAGCGGGACCTGGGGTCCGTGCCGAATCTCCGGAATGCCGGTCTCAGTGTTTGGCTGGTTCCACGCGGGTCTTGCGGAGCAGCGGCGCCGCCTCCGGTGAAATCATGAACCTGATCATCGCGCGCGCGGCGTCCTGCTCCTTCGACGCTGCCAAGACACCGACGCTCGATGGGCACGGCTTGTTCAGGAAACCAGGCAGTGGCCCGACATAATCAGTCCCAGGAACGCCGACCATGATGTTGGTCTGCTGAAGACCGATCTCGAAGTCGCCGCGCGCCAGATAGTCGGTAACGGGACCGCCGGAGGTGAACGTTGTCCTGGCTTTCAACTGCTCGGTGAGGCCGAGCTGCGCAATCCCTTCGCCGATATGCGTGCCGCTGCAACCGCGCGAATAGCCGATCGACTTCGCCGCGAGCAACGTCGCCTTGTAGGCTTCCACGGTGCTGATGTCGGGTTTCGGCGCGCCCGCCCGTACCGAAAGGCCGAGACCGGCGAGCACGAAGGGCGTCACCGTGCCGGCCACGACCTTGCCAGTCTTGACGAGATTGTCAATCGGGCCAGGATTTCCGGTGATAAGGTCTGCCCGGCCGTTGTTGAGTCTCCGCTCCAGCGCCGCGCCTTCTTCCTGCATGACAGTCACCTTGTGCCCGCTCGCACGTTCGAATGCGACCGCGAGCTCGCGCACCCCAGGTGTCGCGCCCTGGTTGGTCAGGATGACGAGTTCGGCCGCAAGGGCGGCTCCTTGCGAGCCGAAGGCTGCTCCCACAATGCACGCTGCGGTGAATTTCGCGCACGCTCTCATGGCTTCCTCCCGCTGTGTATCTGTCGGCAGCCGGATCGAATGGTCTGCCGCCCAACCGGCGAAGCTTATGCTGTCTTGCTTCAGTACGCCAGTTTATCGGGTGGGTCCCGACATTCGGGAAGAGACGCCCAAGTCTCGGGCGAGCGGGCGCGCCTTGGTGATCAGGATTTTGGCCGCGGTCCGATTATCGTCGCACTGCGATCGCGGTCCCGTCGGAAAGTTCCGGCCAACGTATGAACGAGGCGCGGATTGGTTGGTCGTCTGAGGAGTGGTGGTGAATGAGATGCCTTGTTCCAAGAACATGAAGCTCATCTGGCGCTCGATCGTGATCCTGGTGCTGGCGTTGGAGACAGGCAACCGAGCGGCGGACCAGACGCGCCTGGGCCCTGTGCGAGCGGCTCGCCAGCTGGTTGCCACTGGCGCCAGGTGTTCGAGTGACTTTCTGTTGAGGGCCTCGTGCACAGCCGCGATTGATCTCGGACCTTTCAGGGGGCACCTGTCCCGGTGGCGCGGTCACCAGTAATACTGGAGACCAAACACGAAGGAATTCGCGGTGTACGGCCGGTAGACGTACCCCATGACCAGCGAGCTGGGCTGGACGATGCCGTTGACCACGCTGGGATCGAACGCGTAGTCGTAGATGTTCAGCGGCTCGTAGAGATACGAGAACGTGCCCGCGAGGTTATTCCTGATCCGGTAGCGCGCGTCGATGTGCAGCTGCTGCAGCTTGTTGAACACCTCCGGCAGCTGATTGGGCGTCGTAATCGGGCTGCCGGCCGGAATCGTGTAGAGGTTATTGCCTGCCGCGTGGCTGAAATCGTACGAGAACCGCACCTCGGTGTTGCGGCCGATGCGGGGCGGCGTCGCGTAAATGGAAAAATAGTGGACCGTCTCGGTCGAGTCGGACGTCCAGTCGCGCAGGGGATCGTTGAACTGCGCGGCTGACGAATCCCCCTCGTGCGATCGCTGCAGTCCGGTATACCGCTCGAAGTTGTAGGTGGCACCCGCGCCCATACCGTTCGGCAACTGGTAGTCGGCGCCGAGCGAGAAGGTGTTCCCGTTCGACTTCTGCAGTCCGAAAACAGTGTCGCTGTAGTCGTCGTGCAGGAGTCCGCCGGAGACGCTGAACATCCAGGCGTCCGACGGGACGATGTCGACCTGCCCCACGAAGCGGTTTCTGGTCCGGTCGGCGAGGTCGTAGTGCCGCATCTCCGGGTGCTCGCCGATGTCGAGCAGGGCCTTCTCGTCGAGGCCCGATCCGGTGCGGCTGCCGACCTCGTATTGCACGCGGAAGGTGGCCCAGGAGGATCCCACCGCGTCGGCCGACACGCGAAGCACGTCCTCGCCGCTCGACTGGAGGATCCGTGCGTCGTAACCGTTGCCGTTGTGCGTATAGCCGACCGTGAGGGCGACTGGCTTCAGCTTGTCCCACGTCGCGTCGGCGTCGAACGTGGTCCGGTCATGGGCATAGAGATCGGGACCGCCCGTGGGCGTCGTCGACACGTTCGAGTCGTAGGCGACGTACTGCGTGATGCTCGTCGCCGGCATGTGGTTGGCGTAGGTGTAATTGCGGAAGCGCGCGCCGAACCGCCAGTCGGTGGCCGGGCGCGACGTCAGGTTCAGGTTCGTCGAGAACACCTGCGCCTCGGCGGCGGCGCTGGCGCGCGGCAGCGCGATCGGCGCCAGCGCCGAATTGATGGTGAACGGCTGCAGCGGCTCGTCGTTGCTCCATAGGCCGTAGGAGAAGAACCCGGTGACCTGCGTCTTGCGCGCCAGCTTGCGTGTAGCCGCCGAAGCTGATCGTCTGCGCCGAGTTCGAGGGCCACAGCGACATGCGGCCGCGTCCGGGCGTGCCCGACGCGTCGTCGAGGCGCAGCGGGCTGTCCCAGATGAGCGGGTCGGCGAGATTGTCGAACCACGATCCGCTGTAGGCGACGCGCAGCATGTTCTTCGTGTTCGTCCACTCGGTGCCGATCGTGAAGTCGTTGGCCCGCGAGTCGTAGGGCAGCGGCACCTCGACGTCGTTGCTGAAGCCGAAGCTGGCGCCCCACGGCAACTCGCCGCCGTGCTTCTGCGTGGTGAAGCTGGCCGTGACGTCGAGCTTCGGCGTCGGCGTGGCCACGACGTCGACGCGCCCGATGTCGCGCCGCTCCCGCAGTTCGAACTGCGGCGCGATCGGGACGTAGGCGTTCAGATTGGCCTGCCCGGTCTGAATCGCTCTCTGCGTCGCGTCGTCGAGGAGAAGCGTCCCGCCGCTGCCCGTGTAGGGCGTCATCGTGTCGACGCTGTAGAACTGCGGGATCTGCTGCCAGATCCCGGTCACCGACAGCTTGCCGACGCGGTTGTAGTCGGCGAAATACTCCTGATCGCGCCAGCCGACGTTGTTCGCGCGCGCGCGAATGGTGTAGGCACCGTCGGGCTGCTCGAACAAGTAGCGGAAGCCGGAGAAGAGCAGTCCGTCGCGGACGTCCTGGTAGCGCTGAAAGCGCGCCGGGTCGCCGTCGATGCTGGTGACGCGGCCGCCGATGAAGAGCTCCCGGTCGGTCAGAGCGAACAGGCTGCGCGCATCGTCGGCCTCGGCTGGAGACGCTGCGGCCGGTTGTGCCGGTGTCTGCGTCGGCGGCGGCGTTCCCGCCTGGGCCAGCGCCCGCTGCGGCGCGGCGGCGGCGCCAACGAGAACGATCAGCGAAATGAATGAGACGCACCGCATGTTCGTCTCTCCCGTCACCGCATGAAGAACTGACCCGACGGATGGTTCGAGCCGTGAATGGTGGAGTGGCAGTTCACGCACGATCGACCGAACATCCGGTTGCTCTTGTTGGTGGTGATCTGGTCCTTGTCGTAGAGCGTCGCCGGATGCTTGCTGGCGATGTGGCAGCGCTGGCAGAGCATCGGCATGCGGACGGCCAGCATGCGATCGTTCGACGAGCCGTGCGGGTCGTGGCAGGTGGCGCAGTTCTCGCGCACGGGCGCGTGCTCGAAGAGCATCGGTCCGCGCATCTCCGTATGACAGCTCGTGCACAGCTCGGCGACGGAGCTGCCCGTCTTCAGATTCTTGACGTTGCTGATCGAGCCGTGCGGGTTATGGCAGGAGCTGCACGACATCTTGCCCTCGCGCACCGGCATATGCGCCACGGCGCGCTCGGTCTTGGTCACCTGCAGCCGGTGGCACGTGGCACAGAGCTGCGTCTCGGTCGCCTGGACGAGCTGCCGTTCCGCCGACTTCGGGCTGTGTACGCTGTGGCACGTGCTGCACGAGAGATTGCGGCGCTCGTGCCCGCTGCCCTCCCAGCCCGCGTGATTGCTGCGGTTGTGGCACGTGAGGCACACGGCCGACGCGTCGTGAGGCGCCATCGCGGGAAAAACGCGAATCTTCGTCGTGTCCCCCGACTCTGCGTGCTCCCGCCCCGGGCCGTGACACGTTTCACAGGCCTGGTTGGTTCTCGCAGCCGGCGTGCGCGCGTTGGCCGACTTCCCGTGCAACGAGCCCAGCAGCGTCTTGCCTTCGGCCTCGTGGCAGGCGGTGCAGGTGTCGTCGCCGACGAAATCTGCTCCGCCGGCTTGAGACGCTGATGACTGCTGCGCGAGGCCGGTCAGCGGCGGCGCGATAGGCGCAGCAACTCGCGGAGACCACAGGTTCTGCAGTCAGCGAGATTCCGGCCGACCAACAGCAGGCTGCTCACCGCGACGAAGAGCATCGACATGAAGCGCCTATTCATACAGGCCCCTCCGCTGGTCGCCATCCGCCGTCACCTCTACTCGATGGCATGGCAGGTCTCGCAGTCCTGGCCGATCTTCTTCCCGTCCTTGGCCACATGCTCATCGTCGTGGCACCTGAAACAGCCTGGAGCATCGATGTGACCGATGTTGTTGGCGTAGGTCCCGAACGTCACCTTCATCTCCGGAAAGACGCTGCGACGATAGATGTTCTGCGTCGCAAGGACGGCCCGGCCGACCTCGGGGCCGTCAGCGCCGGCGTTTGGAGCCGGTTGAGCCCTATAGAAATCGCGCAGGGAGCGCGAAATCGCGTCGATCGCCGACGCCTCCGATGGATAGCTCCCCTTGAGCGTTTTCACTGCTTCGCGACGGATGAACGGCAGCGTCGCCGGGACCTCGCCGCGCGAGATCGCAAGGTCGACCGCTCGTTCCGGCGTCGCCGGAATTGCGTGACTTGGACGATTGTGGCAGTCGGTGCATTCCATTCGCCGACGCTCACCGCGCGCCAGTTCGTCGGGTGACACGGTTCCGACCGTGTATTCGCGGACGCCGCTCTTCCCGTCCGTCACGCGAACCCACGGAATCGTTTGCCGTTGATCGTCGGTGGCGATGTACTCGATGACCGTGGCCGGATCGGCATGCCAGTGGATGCCGGTCGTCTGGCCCACCCGATCGGTGCCGCCGACGCGGAGGTGAAGGGTCGTGACCGATTCGGTGTTCTGTTCACTGTCCGCGTATTCCGAGATTCGCCGGGTCACGTCCCCGCGGAACCGACCGGGTGAGTGACACTGCTCGCAGGTCTCGCGCGAGGCGACCAAATCTTCGGTTGCCGCGACGATCGGCCGCGAGTAGTTGCCACGGCTGACCGCCAGCAGCCGGCGTGTGCCTGCCAGCTTGGACCTGACGAATGAGCCCGCGCCGGGGGCGACGTGGCACCTGACGCATGCGATGCGCGCGTGCGGCCCCTGCTGGTGGGCGACGAGCTCCGGCTTCATCGGCGTATGACAAACCTGTCCACAGAAACCGACGGAATCCATGTACTCGACGCCCCGGTACGCAGCGAGCGAGACGATCACGATGTTGGCCATCGTCAAACAGAAGACGATCACGGCGATGGTCCGCTGCCGCGGCTCGTTGAGGTCGATGCGAGGCCAGTCCACTGAGGCCGGCGGCTTGCCCGCGGCTCGCCGCCGCCGCTCGATCCAGGCGCCGAAAGGAATGAGCAGGAGCCCGAGTACGAACAAACCGGGCAGAAGGAAAAAAAAGACGATGCCCAGGTACGGGTTCGTGTGAAGGCCGAACAGGTCACCGAGCAAGACGACGATGAACACGACCGCGCTGACCGTCGTGACCACCATGCCCGTGAGCGAGATCGGGCTCCTGATCAGCCGGACGTCCTGGGCCATGTGCGGGTTACTTTTTCAGCGTGGCGAGATAGGCGACGAGCGCATCCAGATCTTCCTTCGGAAGGGTGTAATTCTTCATCACCGGCTTGCGGGGCGCTTTCGTTTTCGCAGTCTGGCCCACGGCATCCACCAGCCACGCGCGAATGTCGTCGGCGGAGAGCTTGGTCCCGACCGCGTCCAGCGCGCCTTTCGCGTTGCCCTTGCCGGCGATTGAGTGGCACACCATGCACTTCTGATCGGCGTAGACCTTCGCACCGCGAGCCACCTGATCCTGAGCGGCAGCCGATCCGACCGTCACCAGTGCGAGCAAGGCGGAACTGACGAGCACTCGACCCATAGATCCTCCCGACGAGAGCAATGAGTATTAACCGGTTCTCGGTCCCACTGCAACTTCAAGGCCAGTGTGCCGTCTCTGACCTCGGCACCCGCCGGACTGTTTCGCCAACAGCCTTTACAGGACCGTCATGAGGCACCAGACGCTGGACCTCCGGTCCTTGGGAGCAAACTCCGGACGTTCGGAGGCCCACAGCGATTCGAGCCGTGACGGGTCCCGAATTCCGTGGCCTTTCCTTCAGATGGGGACACTGGCCGCTTCGCGCCTGGTTGAGGAACGTCCCTTGCTCGAGGAGCGGCGACAGGGCCACATCCGCAGGGTCGTGCCGATTGGCGCCGCGGCGGTTGGCCTCGCCATTCTTCTGACGTTCTTCCTGAAGGAAGCCATTCTTCTGACGTTCTTCCTGAAGGAAATCGGACCGGCGATCCGGCTGCCGGAGAACGTCACAGCCCGAGGAAGTCATGGATCGAACACCTGGAACGGGGAAATACGAAGCGCTACTCGCTAGATGTCGAGGCCTCGAGCCGGTGCCGACCGCTGTCGCCCATCCCTGCGAGGAAACGGCGCTGGCGGGCGCGGTCGAGGCCGGCGAGAAAGGGCTCATCGTGCCGATTCTCGTCGGCCCGGAGGCGAAAATCCGCGAGATTGCAGAGGCGCACCGAATCCGGCTCGGCCACCTTCGGATTGTCGACGCGCCGCATAGTCATGCCGCGGCGGCAAAAGCGGTGGAACTGGTTCGACAGGGCGAGGCCGAGCTGCTGATGAAGGGCAGCCTGCACAGCGACGAGTTACTGGGTGCCGTCGTGGCCAAGGAGACGGGGCTGCGCACCGGCCGACGCATCAGCCACGTGTTCATCATGGATGTCCCGACGTACCACAAGGTCCTGGTGGTCACCGACGCGGCGATCAACATCGCGCCGTCACTGGAGGACAAGGTCGATATCTGCCAGAACGCGATCGATCTGGCTGTGTCCCTCGGTGTCAAGAAACCGAAGATCGCGATCCTTGCCGCGGTCGAGACGGTCAATTCGAAGATGCAGTCGACGCTCGACGCGGCCGCGTTGTGCAAGATGGCCGAGCGGGGGCAAATCAGGGGTGGTCTGCTCGACGGTCCACTGGCGTTCGACAATGCCATCAGCGTCGAAGCCGCGAGGATCAAGGGCATCGAATCGGAGGTCGCCGGCGATCCGGACATCCTCCTGGTGCCGGATCTCGAGTCTGGCAACATGCTGGCCAAGCAGCTCACCTTCCTGGCCAACGCGGACAGCGCGGGTCTCGTCCTCGGCGCGCGGGTGTCGATCATCCTGACCAGCCGCGCCGACAGCGTGCGATCGAGGATTGGGAGCTGTGCCGTCGCACTGCTCGCGGCCCATGCCCGACGGCAGCAGCTTCAGGCGACGACGTAGCGGGCTGAACACGCTCGAGGAGCGGACAGATGGGCGATGTCGCACAACGGCGCCGAGACCTGCCGGGGATAGATCCTCATGGCTGATTTCGCAGTCGTGCTCAACGCGGGTTCGTCGAGCCTCAAGTTCTCCATCTACGGAGAACCGGAACGCTCGGGCTGGCGTCTGGAAGCGCGCGGACAGATCGACGGCATCGGCAGTTCTCCGCGATTCACCGCCAGCGACGGCGCCGGCGTTCGCCTCGCCGATGAGCGGATGGACGCCGGCGTGGACGGGCGCGGCGCGTTCGCTGCCCTCGCGGCGTGGCTCCGCTCGCGTTACGGCGGCGCCCGTGTGCTGGCCGTCGGCCACCGCGTCGTCCACGGCGGCGCCCGGTATGCGCGTCCGACGATCGTCACACCGAAGGTTCTCGAGGATCTTCGTGAGCTGGCGCCGCTCGCTCCGCTCCACCAGCCGTACAACCTGGCGGCAATCGATGCCGTCATCGAACGGCTCCCTGGCGTACCACAGGTCGCCTGTTTCGACACGAGCTTTCACCGCGGACAGCCGGCAGTTGCCGAAGTGGTTCCGCTGCCCCGCGAGCTCTGTCGGGGGGGCGTGCAGCGCTACGGGTTCCACGGCCTTTCGTACCAGTACATCGCTTCGGTCCTCCCTGCCGCGGCACCGGAAATCGCCCACCGCCGTGTGATCGTTGCGCACCTCGGCAGCGGCGCGAGCCTCTGCGCGATGAACGACGGCAAGAGTGTGGACAGCACGCTCGGGTTCACCGCTCTGGACGGTCTCTGCATGGGGACGAGGCCCGGATCGATCGACCCCGGCGTGATCCTCTATCTCTTCCAGGGTTTGGGGCTTTCCGCGACGGAAGTCGAAACCATTCTCTACAAGAAGTCGGGCCTGCTGGGAATATCCGGGATCAGCAACGACATGCGGGTCCTACTCGGGAGCAGCGAGCCCGGCGCGCGGCTCGCGGTGGACTACTTCGTCTATCGGGCGGCGAAAGAGATCGGGGCGCTCGCAGCCGTGCTGGGAGGGATCGACGGGCTGGTGTTCACCGCCGGCATCGGCGAGAACTCGGCCGAGATTCGGCAGCGGATTTGTGCAGCCTCTGCCTGGCTCGGTATCGAGCTGGACGAAGCCGCGAATGACACACAAGGACCGCGGATCTCCCGGTCAGGAAGTCGCGTATCGGCCTGGGTGATCCCGACGAACGAAGAACTGATCATCGCCCGTCACACCGGTGTGCTGCTGGGACTGCTTCAGACCGGCGTCTGAACGCACCCGTGCGCATGGGCATCGCTGAACTGAGAGGATAGACATGACGAGCCGGCGCCGAATCACAGTGGACGGAAACGAGGCGGCTGCATCGGTCGCATATCGGGCGAGCGAGACGATTGCCATGTACCCGATCACGCCGAGCAGTCCGATGGCGGAAGTCTGCGACGAGTGGTCGAGCCGGAAGAAACCGAACCTCTGGGGCGCCATCCCCGAGCTCGCCGAAATGCAGTCGGAAGGCGGCGCCGCTGGCGCCGTCCACGGCGCGCTCCAGGCTGGCTCGCTCGCGACAACCTTCACCGCCTCGCAGGGCCTGCTGCTGATGATCCCCAACATGTACAAGATTGCGGGTGAGCTCTCGCCCTTCACGATGCACGTGACCGCGCGGACGCTCGCCACGCATGCGTTGTCGATCTTCGGAGACCATTCCGACGTCATGGCATGCCGTCAGACGGGCTTCGCGCTCTTGTGCTCGAACTCCGTGCAGGAGGCGCACGACATGGCCGCGGTGGCGCACGCCGCCACGCTCGAGACACGCATTCCCTTCCTGCACTTCTTCGACGGGTTCCGGACGTCGCACGAGGTCGCAAAAATGGAGGAGATCAGCGACGACGACCTGCGGGCGCTGATCTCAGAATCATCGATCTTCGCTCACCGCAGGCGCGGGCTGACGCCCGACCGCCCGGTCCTCCGCGGCACGGCGCAGAACCCGGACGTGTTCTTTCAGGCACGAGAGGCCGCCAACGGCTTCTACGACGCGTGTCCCGCGATCGTCGAGCGCACGATGGAGGCGTTCGCCGGGCTGACCGGCCGGCGCTACGGGCTGTTCGAGTACGTCGGCCACCCCGCCGCCGAGCGCGTCATCGTGCTCATGGGATCGGGCGCCGGAACGGCGCACGAAGCCGTCGAGGCCCTTGTGGCTCGCGGCGAGAAGGTGGGGGTGCTCAAGGTCAGACTCTATCGACCGTTCTCACGGAGCGCGTTCCTCGCCGCGTTGCCGACGAGTGTCCGCGGCCTCGCCGTGCTGGATCGGACGAAGGAACCCGGCGCCATAGGCGACCCGCTCTACCTCGACGTGACCGCCGCGCTTGCCGAGGCACAGGCCGAAGGCGTCTCTCCGTTCGCGGTTCCGCCGAGGATCGTCGCCGGCCGCTACGGCCTGTCGTCGAAGGAGTTCACGCCCGCGATGGTGAAGGCGGTCTTCGACGAGCTCGCCAAAGACACGCCGAAGCGGCACTTCACTGTCGGCATCATCGATGACGTGACGCATACGTCGCTCTCCTGGGATCCGTCGTTCCGGACCGAAGCCGACGACGTGGCGGCGTCGCTCTTCTACGGTCTCGGCGCCGACGGCACCGTCGGCGCCAACAAGAACTCGATCAAGATCCTCGGCCAGGAGACGGATCTCTTCGCGCAGGGCTACTTCGTCTACGACTCGAAGAAGTCGGGTGCCATCACCGTCTCCCACCTGCGCACCAGCAAGCAGCCCATCCGCTCGGCGTACCTGGTGGATCGCGCGGGGTTCGTCGCCTGCCACCAGTTCGAGTTCGTCGACAAGATCGACGTGCTCGAACACGCCGCGCCCGGCTCGACCTTCCTGCTGAATGCGCCCTTCCCCGCCGGCGAGGTCTGGGATCATCTGCCCAGAGAAATACAGGAACAGATCATCGAGAAGAAGATCCGGTTCTTCGCCATCGATGCCTACGACCTCGCGAAGCGCGCGGGGATGGGCAGCCGCATCAATACCATCATGCAGACGTGCTTCTTCGCGATTTCTGGCATCCTGCCCCGCGACGAAGCGATTGGCCACATCAAGAAATCGATCCAGAAGACCTACGGCAAGCGCGGTCCCGAGGTCGTTCGCCGGAACGGCGAGGTGGTCGATCAGGCGCTCGCCCACCTGCATGAGATCCGCGTGCCGGACGCGGTCAGCGCCCGCTCCAGCCGCCCACCGCTCGTATCCGAGCGGGCCCCCGATTTCGTTCAGAAGGTGACGGCCGTGATACTCGCCGGCAAGGGCGACCTGCTTCCGGTGAGCGCGTTTCCGGTCGATGGCACGTGGCCGACGGCGACCACGAAATGGGAGAAGCGCAACCTCGCGCTCGAGATTCCGGTCTGGGACACGAAGGTCTGCATTCAGTGCAATCAGTGCGCCCTCGTGTGCCCGCACGCGGCGATTCGCGCGAAGGTGTACGACGAGAGCGCGCTGGCCGACGCTCCGCCGACGTTCAAGTCAAACGTGTACAGAGGGAACGAGTTCAAAGGGCAGCAGTTCACCATCCAGGTCGCGCCCGAGGATTGCACCGGCTGCAATCTCTGCGTCAACGTCTGTCCGGCCAAGGATCGCACCAATCCGAAGCACAAAGCGATCAACATGCAGCCCCAGGCGCCGCTGCGGGACGCCGAACGGGCGAACTACGACTTCTTCCTGAATCTGCCTGAAGTGGATCGCGCCGCCATGGTGAAGATCGATCACAAGCAGTCGCAGTTCATGGAACCGCTGTTCGAATACTCCGGCGCGTGCGCGGGCTGCGGCGAGACGCCGTACCTGAAGCTGCTCACGCAACTGTTCGGCGATCGCCTGCTGATCGCGAACGCGACCGGGTGCTCGTCGATCTACGGCGGCAACCTGCCGAGCACGCCGTACACGACCAATCGCGACGGGCGGGGCCCGGCGTGGTCGAACTCGCTCTTCGAGGACAACGCGGAGTTCGGCTTCGGGTTCCGGATGGCGCTCGACGCCCACGGCGCGACCGCGCGCGGCCTGCTGCAGACGCTCGCGCCGCAGGTGGGCGACGGTCTGGCGTCGGCGATGCTCGATGCGGATCAGACGAGCGAGGCCGGCATCGCCGAACAGCGCCGCCGGGTCGAAGCGCTTCGCGCCCGGCTCGCCGGCCTTACCGTGCCGGAGGCGCGCCGGCTCGAAACACTCGCCGACTACCTGGTGAAGAAGAGCGTGTGGCTCGTTGGCGGCGACGGATGGGCGTACGACATCGGCTACGGCGGCCTCGATCACGTGCTGGCGAACCGGCGTGACGTCAACATCCTGGTCATGGACACCGAGGTGTACTCGAACACCGGAGGACAGGCGTCGAAATCGACCCCGCTTGGCGCCGCCGCGAAGTTCGCCGCCGCCGGCAAGCCAGTCGGCAAGAAGGATCTCGGCCTGCTGGCCAACATGTACGGCCACGTGTACGTGGCAAAGGTCGCCTTCGGCGCCAAGATGGCCCAGACGGCGCAGGCCTTTCTCGAAGCCGAGTCCTATCGGGGCCCGTCGTTGATCATCGCCTACAGCCACTGCATCGCCCACGGCTACGACATGGCGGACGGCGCGTCGCAGCAGAAGCTCGCCGTGGACACCGGCGTGTGGCCGCTCTACCGGTTCGATCCGCGTCGGCTGGTAAAAGGCGAACCTCCGCTGAAGCTCGACTACGGGCCGCCCAAAGGGAGGGTCGCCGACTATATGCGGAACGAGTCGCGCTTCCGAACAGTCGAACGGACCGATCCTGCCTTGTACAAAAGCTTTGTCGCCGAGTCTCAAGCGGCCGCCCAGCGTCGCTACGCCGTCTATCAGCAGCTCGCCGGCCTTACCGTACCGGTGATTCAGACGACCGACGAGGCACGGGCGCAGCCTGAATCCAAGGAGGAGTGATGGATCTCAGCACGACATACCTCGGGATGCGGCTGGCCCATCCGCTGATCGTCGGTGCAGGACCGCTCGGTGACGATCTGGACACCGTGAGAGCGCTCGAAGATGCCGGCGCCGCCCTGCTGGTGCTGCGCTCGCTGTACGAGGAGGAAATCACCGGGGAGCAGATGGACGCCTTCCTCAGCGCCGAAAGCCACAACGACTCGTTTGCGGAGGCGGAGACGTACGCGCCCGATCCGATCGTGGCACTCGGTCCCGACGAGTACCTGGACCATCTGCGGCTGATCAAATCTGCCGTCCGAATTCCGGTCATGGCGTCGCTCAACGGCGTCACACCTGGCGGATGGACCTCGTACGCCAGACAGCTCGAGCAGGCCGGCGCGGACGGCCTCGAGCTCCACCTCTATCACGCCGCCAGCGACATGACGTCCAGCGCCGCGGAGGTCGAGCGTCAAGCGGTCGAGATCGTGCGAGAGGTGAAGCGCAATCTGCGCATCCCGGTCGCCGTCAAACTGGCGCCGCTCCTCACCGCCTTCGCCCATTTCGCCAAGCAACTCGATGAGGCCGGTGCCGATGGCCTCGTCCTCTTCACGCGCTTCCATCGCGTCGACATCGACGTCGACGAACTCGAGGTGATTCGTACGCTGCCCCTGTCGGATTCCTCCGAGCTGCCGCTGCGTCTCCGCGGCACCGCCGCCCTGGCCGGGCGTGTCAAGGCATCCATCGCAATTACCGGTGGTATCCATACCGGCATCGACGTCATCAAGGCCACCATGGCCGGTGCGCACGTCACGCAGATGGTGTCCGCGCTGCTTCGTCACGGCCCCGACTATCTCCGCACGGTCCGCAAGGACATCGAGTCGTGGATGCAGGAACGCGAATGGAGCTCGTTGAGCGAGATGCGCGGCAACATGAGCTTCAATCGGATTCCCGATCCCGCGGCTTACGAGCGCGCGAACTTTCGCATGACACTGCGATGAAGACAGTCCAGACGCGAACGCCCACGGCAGGGACGGTGACCCGCGAGAACAAAGCCGCAACCACGACCGGTCTTTGGTGAGCCGTTTGCGCCTGGCGCGACCCCGATGCACGGGCGCGACCACGGCATTCATGCCGCCGCGGCCTCGTCGCGAAGATTCCGTCTTCTGACGCAGCAGTGGAATATCTCTTACGACATGGTCGTGCCAGAATCCTAAGCCGACTTGCGGGAGACCGCGTCCGCTATCTCACTGGAATGCTCGATGCATTCTTCAGCGCGACCGGCTTCCACATGGTCATGAAACAGACACCATCACCGCATGTCCCACGGTTGACCGGTTGACGTGACCACGCTGCTCCAAAGTGCGTCCTCCGGGTCGATCTTCTTGCGCGCGGATACGGCGAGGGCGATCGGCACGTGGGTGAACTGGTGATTCCAGAAGCTGACGACCATGTTCGTGCGTCCGCTGAGGCCCGCGTGGACCGCGCTCTGTCCGAGGAGCAGGCAAAAGGCGGCGTCGTGCGCGGTCGCCGGCACGCTCCTGATCGTGTAGCTGGGATCGATGTACTTGAGGGTGACCGCCGTGCCGGTCCGCTGGAAGTGGTCGTTGATCGCGTCGCGCAGAAACACGCCGATGTCGCCGTGCTTGACGTTCCCCGACGCATCCCATTCGTGGCTCTTCGCCATCAGATCCTGGCCGGCGCCTTCCGCAACCACGATCACCGCGTGGCTTCGGCGCTCGAGCCGCTGCTGCAGCGCCGACAAGAACCCTTTGAGGGTGAACGGCACTTCCGGAACCAGGCAGAAGTTCACGTGGTTGTTCACCAGGGCCGAAAACGCCGCGATGAACCCCGAATCGCGGCCCATGAGCTTCACGAGCCCGACCCCGTTGCGCGCGGCTTCCGCCTCGGCGTTGGCCGCATACGTCGCACGTCGCGCTTCGGTGACCGCGGTCTCGAACCCAAACGTTCTCTGCACGAACGAGATGTCGTTGTCGATCGTCTTCGGGATGCCGATCACGCCGACCTTCAAGCCACGCCGTACCGCTTCCTCCCCGATCTTCTGCGCCCCGCGAAGCGTCCCGTCGCCGCCGATGGCGAAGAGGATCCCGACTCCCAGCTCTTTCAGGTACTCGACCATTTCTGCCGGGTCCTGGGGCCCCCGAGAGGATCCAAGGATCGAACCGCCGCTCTCGTGGATCCGATGGACCGATTCGCGCGTCAACTGGAGCGGCTCGTGTCCCATTCGGCGCACGAGGCCTTCGTAGCCGAAGCGGAAGCCATAGACCGTGGTCACGCCGTAATGAACGCGCAGGCTTCCGACGATCGCGCGAATCACGTCGTTCAACCCGGGGCAGAGACCGCCGCATGTCACGATCCCGCACGCCAGCTTCGCCGGATCGAAGTACACCAGCTGTCTCGGTCCGGCGGACTCCATCGCGGGCGGTGCCGCGCCCTTGTCCAGCCAGCCTTTGATCCCCTCGAGCCTGGCGTGATAGAGCACGCGCTCCTCGTCGCGCGTGAACCGGACGCCGGACATCGGCGACGGGATCCGGCACTCGCCGAGCCTCGCTATCGTGAAATCGAGATCGTTGTCGGCCATTCGCACCTCACTGCCGACTCATTGCATCATCGTCGTGCCGGCTGACCGCAGTTCCGTCGTCGCCCGCACGACGCGAGCGGCCATCGCCTTCTCAGCAAGGGTCATGTAGGAGCGCGGATCGTAGGCCTTCTTGTTGCCGACCTCTCCGTCCACCCGGAGGACGCCGTCGTAGTTCCTGAAGCAATGGTCTGCGATGACGCGCGTGAACACGTACTGCATGTCGGTGTCGACGTTCATCTTCACCACGCCGTAATCCAACGACTCGTGGATGTCGCGCAGCTCCGATCCCGATCCGCCGTGGAAGACTAGGTGGAACCGCGCGGCTTCGCCGAACGTGGCGACGACGGCATCCTGGCAGTCCTTCAGAATCGACGGTTTCAGCTTGACCTGGCCCGGTTTGTACACCCCGTGCACGTTGCCGAACGTTGCCGCGAGCAGGTACCGCGCCCCCGGCACCGCCTTCAGCCGCCGTGCGACCTCCAAGGTGTCCTCTGGCGTCGTGTAGAGCTTCGCGGCGGCGCTCGCCCTGACGCCGTCCTCCTCGCCTCCCACCACTCCGGCTTCGATCTCGAGAATCAAGTCGCTCTTCTTGAACCGTTCGAGCAGCTTCACGGCGATGTCGAGGTTCTCTGTGAGCGGCAGCGCGCTGCCGTCGAACATGTGGCTGTTGAACAGGTTCGGCTTGCCCGCCGCCCGCCGCCGCTCGGTCTCCTCCACGAGCGGCATCACGAACGTGTCCAGCTTGTCCGCCTGGCAATGGTCCGTGTGGAGCGCCACGTAGATCGGATACCGCGCCGCCGCGCGGTGGACATGGTCGGCAATCGAGATGGCGCCGAGCGCCATGTCCTTCACCCCGGCGCCCGACGCGAACGCGCCGCCTCCGGTCGATACCTGGATGAACCCGTCACTTTTGCTGTCGGCCAGTCCTTTCAACACGGCGTTGGCCGTGGTCAGCGACGTCACGTTGACGGCGGGATAGGCGAACCTCGCCTTCCGCGCGCGATCGAGCATCTCGCAGTACTGTGCATAGTCGGCGACCGGCATCGGGACCTCCCTCAGTGCTTTCGCGATGACGGCAATGGTGCGGTCACGCGCGCGCCGCCTCTCTGGCGGCTCTCTTTTTCCCAGAGCAGAAACCCGCCGCGGAATGCCAGCGCGTTGTCTCCGGCCCGGCAGCCTGGCGGCAGCTTGTCCAGCTTTGTGGCGTTGCCTCCGCCAATGACGACGTCGTCGAGTTCGAGAGCGAAGATGAATTTGACGAGGACCTGCTGGATGCATTCGCGCCACTTCGTGATGCCGAGGCGCTTGAGTCCCTTGAGCCCGAGATAGGTTTCGTAGGTCCCGTCCTTGTACGGGAGATGCCCGAGCTCCATGGGCATCAGGTTGCCGTCCACGATCAGCGCCGACCCGAGTCCCGTTCCCAGCCCGAGGAACAGCATCTTCCCGGTCCGGTAGCTTCCAAGGGCCTGCATCGCGGCGTCGTTGATGATCTTCACAGGATGACCGAACGCTTTCGCAAAATCGAAGTGGACCCACCCGTGGCCCAGGTTGACCGGTTCGGAAACCGCCTGGTTGTCACGGACGCGGCCGGGCACGCCAATCGATACCGCGTCGTAGTGCCAGTCGTCGGTCACCTTCAGAACCGCCGATACCATCTGCCGCGGCGTCAGGGTCGGTCCGGACGGGAGCTTCCGCGGTTCGGTTTCGCCGGTGACGAGGACCTTGACGCTGTTCCCCCCGATGTCGATGACCAGAACTTTCATGACCCTCGCCCAGCCCAGGTGCCTCCCGAACTCCATCTGGTCGGAGGTCCTCCAAAATAACGGAAGCCCTCTCCCCGCTAAACCCCCGCATGGAGCTGTCCTCAGACTCTTCCTGCAAAGAGGCTGCTGTCCGCGCAGGTACTCGCTTTGCGTAGTTCAAGGACGAATCGAAATGCAGAATCCGATGGCGACTGCAACCTGGAACAGCACCAACTGACCGTTGGTGAAGTGTACCGCAACCTCGCGCCGAGTGCCCTCTACGAGCACGCCATTCGCGACGAGAGGGACGCCAGCATTGCCGAGAACGGCGTGCTGGTTGCTTATTCCGGAGTGAAGACGGGTCGCTCTCCCAAGGACAAGCGGGTCGTCAAGCACCCGGATTCTGCAAAGAACGTGTGGTGGGGATCGGTCAACATCCCCGGCGACGTTCAGACGCTTGCCATCGACCGGCCAGGCAGCGCGCGACAACTACCTGAACACGCGCGATCGGCTCTACGGCTTCGCCCCGCGTCCTGGCCGCGCCGGTGGTGGCGTTCGTCCTGATTCGATAGTAGGAACCAACGATGCCACACTCCAATCCTCTCGACCACCTCAACTGCGGCCCGGTCAAATTCTCTGGCGCCGGCGACGCGCTCTACGAACGGCATCTGACCTTCGATCAGGTTGTCCCAGTGGCGGCCACCACGCCGCGCGGCAGGTTCGAAGCCGTCGCGCGTTCAGTCCGCGATGTCCTGTCACAGCGCTGGATCAAGACCGAGCAGACGTACCAGACCCGGAATGCGAAACGGGTCTATTACCTGTCGCTCGAATTCCTGATGGGCCGCTCGCTGGCGAACAACATCACCAACCTGTTGCTTGACCCGGTCTGGAGCCAGCTCTGTGAGAAGCACAAGATCGATCCGCTCGAGATCATCGAGCAGGAGCCAGACGCCGGTCTTGGCAACGGCGGGCTTGGCCGGCTGGCCGCGTGCTTCCTGGATTCGATGGCGACGCTCGGCATTCCGGGCATGGGCTCCGGCCTGCGCTACGAGTACGGCATCTTCAAGCAGACCGTGCGCGACGGCTGGCAGCACGAGCAGCCGGATCACTGGCTCGCCCGGCCCGACCCGTGGGAAGTCCCGCGGCCGGACGAAGCCGTCGAGGTGCGGCTGGCCTGCTCGTTCGACATTCACGCGGGAGCGCTGCGGACGGTCCAGGGCCGGCCGTCGACGCTCATCGGGATTCCGTACGACCGCCCGGTGGTCGGGTACGGCGGAAGAACCATCAATACCCTGCGCCTGTGGTCCGCCGCCACGCCGGACTACTTCGACTTCCCGCAGTTCAGCAGCGGTGACTTCGTCGGCGCGCTGGCCGAGACGCTCACGGCCGAAACGCTGACACGGGTGCTCTACCCGGACGACTCGACGACGGAAGGAAAGGGGCTGCGCTTCCTTCAGCAGTACTTCCTGGTGGCCTGCACGCTGGCCGACGCGATACGCCGATTCCGCGTTGCCGGCAACCATTGGTCGGCGCTGCCCGACAAAGTCGCGATGCAGCTCAACGACACGCACCCGACGCTGGCGGTCCCCGAGCTGATGCGGATCCTCCTCGACGAGGCGAAGCTCGGATGGGACCAGGCCTGGGATCTCACGCAGCGCACGCTCGCCTACACGAACCACACGCTGCTCCCCGAAGCGCTCGAGAAGTGGCCGCTGCCGTGGTTCGACATCGTGCTGCCGCGGCAGTTGGAGATCATCTACGAAATCAACCGCCGCTTCCTTGACGACGTGCGCGCGCGTTTCCCCGGCGACGACGGACGCGTCGCGCGCATGAGCCTCATCGAGGAGGGCGAGCCGAAGCAGATCCGCATGGCGCACCTGGCCATCGTTGGCTCGCACAGCACCAACGGCGTGGCGGCGATTCACTCGGAGTTGCTGAAGCAAACCGTCGTGCCTGATTTCGCCGCGATCTTCCCCGGCCGGTTCAACAACAAGACCAACGGCGTCACCCAACGGCGCTTCCTCCTGCTCGCGAATCCGCCGCTCGCCGCCGTGATCACCGACGCCATCGGCGACGGCTGGATCGTCGATCTCGACCAGCTCCGGAAGCTCAAGCCGCTGGCCGGAGACAAGGCGTTCCGCTCCGCGATTCGCCGCGCCAAGCGCGAGGCCAAAGTGCGGTTCGCCGGCTGGCTCAAGTCCGCCACGGGACAGGTGGTCGACCCCGAGGCGATCTTCGATACGCACATCAAGCGCATCCACGAGTACAAGCGGCAGCTCCTGAACGCCCTCCACATCGTCGTGCTCTACAACCGCCTGCGCGAGGACCCGACGCGCGACGAGCCGCCGCGCACGTTCTTCTTTTCCGGCAAGGCGGCACCCGCGTACCATTTCGCCAAGCTGATCATCAAGTTCATCAACAACCTCGGCGCGACTATCGATGGCGACGCCGCGATGAACGGGCGCCTGAAAGTGGTCTTCGTGCCCGACTACAGCGTCTCGATCGCCGAGCGGCTGATTCCCGCGAGCGACGTGTCGGAGCAGATCTCGACCGCTGGGTACGAAGCGAGCGGCACCGGCAACATGAAGCTCATGATGAACGGCGCGCTCACCATCGGCACCCGCGACGGCGCGACCATCGAGATGGCCGCCGCGGCGGGCGAGGAGAACTTCTTCCTCTTCGGTCTGACGGCCGAAGAGGTCGCCAGCAGCCGAGGCAGGTACAACCCGCAGTGGCATTACGACAACGAGCCCGAGACGCGCGCCGCGCTCGACCTCATCGCCGGTAACCGCTTCAGTCAGAACGAACCCGGCGTGTTCGCGCCAATCCTCGACGTCCTGCTTCGCAAGGGCGACCACTACCTGCACCTCGCCGACCTCAAGAGCTACAGCGAGGCGCACGCGCGGCTGGGCGAGTTGTATGCGGACCAGGAGAAGTGGTCGCGCAAAGCGGTCCTCAACATCGCGGCGTCCAGGACATTCTCGAGCGACCGGACCATCGCGGAGTACGCCGGGGACATCTGGCACGCGGAACCGTGCCCGGTGGAATGAAGCGGACTCGCCAGGGAAACGCATCATGAAAGGGAAATGTCATGGCTAGGATCGCGATACATGGTTTCGGTCGGATCGGCCGCTCCTTGATGAGGGTAGCACTCAAGGACGACTTGTTCGTCCCCGTGTCCATCTCCGATATCAAGGATGTCCCGACCCTGGCAGCGCTCTTCGAGGTCGATTCCAACTACGGCCGCTGGCCTGAGGACGTCACGACGAAGGACAGCGGCTTCGTCGTCGGCGGTCGCGAGATCCCGTACTTCGACTCGATCAAGGCCCTGCCGAACTGGAAGGCCCTTGGCGTCGACCTGGTGATCGACTGCACAGGCCGGGCGTCCACCCGTCCCGGCGCCCAGGTCCATCTCGATGCCGGTGCCAGGCGCGTGCTGGTGAGCGCGCCGAGCAAGACGCGAGAAGACTGTGACGCGGTGATACTGCCTGGCATCAACCTCGAGACGTTCGACCCGGCGCAGCACAAGATCGTCAGCATGGCGAGCTGCACGACCAACGCGCTGGCCCCGGTCGTCAAGGTCGTGATCGAGAACTTCGGCATCAAATACGGCCTGTTCTCGACGATCCATGCCTACACCAATACGCAGGCGCTGACCGACCAGCCGATGAAGGATCGCCGCGATTCGTGGGCCGCGGCCGAGAACATCATCCCCTCGTCGTCGGGCGCTGCGCGGGCGCTCGCGTTCATCTGGAAGGGCCTGAACATCGCGGGCAAGGCCTACCGCGTGCCCATACGCACAGGCAGCATCGCGGAGCTGAACCTGCTCACCGAGCGTCCGGTGACCGTCGAGCAAGTGAACGACGCATTCCGCAAAGCGGCCGGGGTTCCACCCCTCAAGGGCGTGATGGCCGTCCTGGAAGACGAATGGGCGTCGTCC
This sequence comes from uncultured Acidobacteriota bacterium, assembly GCA_963814975.1. Taxonomy (GTDB): domain Bacteria; phylum Acidobacteriota; class Vicinamibacteria; order Vicinamibacterales; family CAVVIG01; genus CAVUXJ01. The sequence goes on from CAWFFB010000030.1 coordinate 144,099, forward strand.
CGCATCGTCGGCGACCCGCATTCGTCGATCGTCGATCTGCCGCTGACCGCGGTCCAAGGCGAATTGCTGTCCGTCGCCGCGTGGTACGACAACGAGATGGGCTACGCAACCCGCTTGGCTGAAATCGCGACACGTATCGCGGTTTGATCGGCCATCACGGGAGCGCAAGACGTTCCACGCGATCTTACGGAGGTTGAGATGGATCTGCGAATCGCAGGTATCGAAGGCAGTGAAGTACTGGACTCGCGCGGGAGCCCGACGGTCGCGGTGGAGGTCACGCTGGCTGATGGCACCACCGGCCAGGCCATGGTTCCTTCGGGCGCCTCCACAGGGATCAACGAGGCCATCGAGTTGCGCGACGGCGACAAGAAGCGCTTCGGCGGCAAGGGTGTGCTCAAGGCCGTCGACCACGTGAACACGGAAATCGGCGGGGCGTTGAAGGGCGTCGATGCGAGCGACCAACGCGGGATCGACCTTGCGCTGATTGCGCTGGACGGCACGCCGAACAAGGGCAAGCTCGGCGCCAATGCCATCCTCGGTGTCTCGCTGGCATGCGCCCGCGCGGCGGCGACGGCGCTTGGCGTGCCCCTCTACCGCTACCTGGGCGGCGTCGGTGCCCATGTTCTGCCGGTGCCGATGTTCAACATCTTGAACGGCGGCAAACACGCGCAGGATTCCACGGACATCCAGGAGTTCATGGTCGTGCCGGCCGGCATGCCGACCTTTCGTGAAGCTGTCCGCTGCGGAGCCGAGGTCTACGCCGCGCTCAGGTCCGTGCTTCACGACCGGAATACCTCCACCAACGTCGGCGACGAAGGCGGCTTTGCGCCGTCGCTGCCGTCGAACGCGGCGGCCGTCGAGGTCATCCTCGCCGCCATCGAAAAAGCCGGATACAAGCCGGGCCGAGACTGTTTCCTCGCCTTCGACCCGGCAGCCAGCTCGTTCTACCGTGACGGCCTCTACTACCTCGAACGCGATGGGCGAAGCCTGACCAGCGCGCAGATGGTCGATTTCTGGGAGGATTGGGTCGACAAGTACCCCATCGTGAGCATCGAAGACGGGCTTGCAGAGGAGGACTGGGACGGTTGGCGTCTGCTCACGGAGCGACTCGGTAAACGGGTGCAGCTGGTCGGAGACGATCTGCTGGTGACCAACGTCGCCTTCTTGCGGCGGGCGATTCGCGAGCACAGCTGCAACAGCATCTTGATCAAGCTGAACCAGATCGGCACGCTCACCGAGACGATCCAGGCCATCCAGGAAGCCCATCGCGCTGCCTGGACCGCGATCGTGTCGCACCGCTCAGGCGAAACAGAAGACACGACCATTGCGGATTTGGTGGTAGCCATGGGCACCGGGCAAATCAAGACGGGCGCGCCAGCTCGCAGCGAACGGACGGCAAAATACAACCGCCTGATGAAAATCGAGACGGAACTGGCTGGAAAGTCGGTCTTCACGGGCATGGCCGCCTACCCATTGGCGTCGAAATAGCATGAGTTCCACGGCACGACCTCGCCTCCGCGTGCGCCGCCGCCGGCGTGGCGGGCGTCAAGTGTGCGTCGCCGCGAGTGGCCGCATCCATGGCAGCGCACCAGAAGTCACCCCATGAACAAGATGACCGTCCGCGACATCAGCCTCAAGGGCAAGCGCGTTCTGATGCGAGTGGACTTCAACGTGCCGATGCCAAGGGCATCGGGACCGACGACAAGCGCACAAGGCTGCGTTGCCGACAATCCAGTACGTTCTCGACCAAGGTGCTTCACAAATGACCGCATGTTTCGACCGGCGGTGGGGCATCGCTGGAGTACCTGGAAGGCCGGGTGCTGCCGGGCGTGGCGGCGCTCAACGCTGGACGATAGCCAAGGGAGAGGCTCATGCACAAAGTCGTGCTGCTCCGCCACGGCGAGAGCACCTGGAACAGGGAGAACCGCTTCACCGGTTGGACCGACGTGGATCTGTCCGAACGCGGCTTCGCCGAGGCGCACCGTGCCGGGCAGCTCCTGAAGGCGGACGGCTACCTCTTTGACGTGGCATTCACATCAGTGCTCAAGCGGGCTGTCCGCACCTTGTGGATCACGCTCGACGAGATGGACCTGATGTGGATCCCGATTCACCACTCGTGGCGCCTGAACGAGCGCCACTATGGGGATCTGCAAGGGCTCAACAAGGCCGAGACGGCGGCAAAGTACGGGGACGCGCAGGTAAAGATCTGGCGCCGCAGCTACGATGTCCGGCCTCCGGCGCTGACCAAAGATGACGCTCGTTGGCCCGGTCGCGACCCGCGATACCGTGACCTCGAGCCTCAAGATATCCCGCTGGGCGAGTGCTTGAAGGATACCGTGGCCCGCTTCCTCCCCTGTTGGCACGATGCCATCGCTCCCGCAGTCAGGTCGGGCCTACAAGTGATTATTGCGGCTCACGGCAACAGCCTGCGGGCGCTGGTCAAGTTCCTGGACAACATCTCTGACGACGACATCATAGAACTGAACATTCCGACCGGCGTGCCGTTGGTCTACGAGCTTGACGTGAATCTCAAACCCATCAAGCACTACTATCTCGGCGACCCGGACGAAATCCGCCAGGCCCAACAAGCGGTCGCCAAACAGGGGAAGGCGCAGTAAACAGTCGGTTAAAGCCAACCGCCCGTGAATCCCGCCCGCCGCAGTCCGGTGACGATGGCCGGACAACGGCGCATGATGTTCCAGAGCAGGCCCGTGCGGTAGTTCTCGACCATCAGGACGGCCGGCCCTTGATCGATGCCGAAATGGTACGGCGTGACCCGACGAAGTTCATGGGATTGCGGATCGCGTATTCCTGCCGCACGAACGTTGCATGCCTGGTGTTCTGGAAGTAGTCGCTGCCGTGCGCGCGCATGAATTCGTCGCGAATCCCTTGAAAGTCGATCCACATATGTGAGAGCTGATGCGTAAGACACGAGGACCTGTTTCGATGTCCAGGAAATGATAGAAAAAGCCCTTGTAGCCGGAGGCATCCGGTTCGGGACCTTGCGGGCGGTCGATCAGGTAACGGAGTCGTTTTCGGGTGATCTTGGCCGCGAAATCGCGGTAGAGGACGCGATCGAATGCTTGGTGTTCTGGGTTAGCAACCCGTGGTGAAACTCCGGCGCGGCACCGAGGCTGGCGATGCGGATGCAGCGCCGGCCGAATGCAGCCGGAGTTTCACCACGGGCTGTTAGGAGTCGGCCGGAGCCTGATGCTCTGCGACACGAAGGAATTCGAGGCGGTAGTTGGCGTCCGGGTTGCGTGTGGACGGACCGGCCACGAGCATCGCCAGCGCATCGGGGACCTGATGCTCGCGGAGCCACTGCCGGGCAAAGTCACGCCAGTTCTCCGGCTCCTGGGCGAGTTGGATCGGATGCACGCCGTAGGAAAAAGCCAGGCCCTGGCACACCGCCGCGTCGCGGCTCAGGGCGACAATCCACACCGCCGGAGTGAGGCGCGAGATCATCCGCGCGGTGGTGCCGGTCCTCGTGGGCACGAACACGGCGGCGAACGGCACCGTCGCAAGCGCGCGCTCCACTACCGACGCAATCGCCTCGGCCGCCGTGCGCCGGCTGCTGCTGGCTGGACGTCGCGTTCAGATGATTCAGCCGGGTGGGCGGGCGGTGCGCCTCGGTGTAGGCGGCGATCTTCGCCAGCATCGCCACCGCCTCCTCCGGATACTTGCCCATCGCCGACTCGCCCGAGAGCATGATGCAGTCGGAGCCGTCCAGGATGGCGTTGGCCACATCCGTGGACTCGGCCCGCGTGGGCAGACGGTTGGTGGTCATGGATTCGAGCATCTGCGTGGCGGTGATGACCGGCTTGCCGACACCGCTTGGCCTGGGAGATGAGTTGCTTCTGGATCACGGCCATTTGTTCGACCGGAACTTCCACCCCGAGATCGCCGCGCGCCACCATGATGCCGTCGGACGCTTTCAGAATCTCGTCGAGGTGTTTGAGTGCATCGGAACGCTCGATCTTGGCGATGATGAAGGGCTGTTTGCCGATGGCGTTCGCCGCCGCTCGCACGGCTTCAATGTCCGCGGCTGTTTCCACGAACGACTGGCTCACGGCGTCCACGCCATTCTTGAGCGCGAATTCCAGGCAGGCGCGGTCGTGGTCGGTGAACGCACTGATGCCGAGATCAATGCCCGACAGATTGAGGCCCTTCTTGGAACGCAGTTCACCGCCGACCGCGACTTTGCACTGGACATCGTTGCCCGCTACGCGCTCGACGACCAGTTGGACCAGGCCGTCGTTGAGAAAGAGCCGGTCGCCGGGCTTCACGACTTTGGGCAGCCGATCGAAGCTCATCGAGACCCGCTGCCGGTTGCCGACGATGTCCTCGCTGGTCAACGTGAAGTTCTCGCCGGGAAGCAACTGAATCGGCTCCGGCTCGATCTTGCCAACACGCATCTTGGGACCCGGCAGGTCGGCCATGATGACGACGCGCAGGCCGGTGGCCTTTTCCGCCGCGCGGATGCGCGCGATGCGCTCGGCATGGCCGGCGAAATCCCCGTGCGAGAAGTTGAGCCGCGCGATGTTCAGGCCCGCGCGAACGAGGCGTTCGAGCATCTCCGGCGACTCGGAGGCCGGTCCGATCGTGGCGACAATCTTGGTTTTGTGGTCAGCCAGTGGCATTGGGCCATGGGGGATTTGAGATTTCGGATTAGCGCGCAGGTTATGCCAGCACCGAGCCTTCCACAAACGGCCTCCCGCTGTCCAGCCCCAGCGCCACGCTTCATCAGGTCGAGGATCTCCCGACGGATGATGGACTTCGTCTCCGGCGTCAAAGGAATGAGGCAGGAGACGACATCGCTGAACTCGGCGAGAGAGGACGCATCAACATCCTCGACGGCCTGCTGCGTGGCCCATTCCCGATTCAAGAACGGATCGTCGGCGACCATGCTTCGTTCAGGCTCGAACGAATGTCGTCTGGCCAGGATCATCAGCGACGGCAGCCAGGGCGCGACCGTTGGCGGCCAGGTGTTCCAGCAGCAGGTACACCGTCTCGGCTGACTCAGGAACGCCAGTCGTGGCGGCGACTTGTTCAGGTGTTTGCGGAGTCGTCGAAAGCGCGGCCAGGACCTTGCCCTGCAACGCGAGAATCGAGGCGGCGGCTTTCTTGCCCGCTTCGACGCCTGGCTGATGGTAGGCGTTGATCTCGAGGAGGCCGGCATACAGGCCCACGGCGCGCTCGAACAGTGCGATCAGCCCGCCAACCGTCCGGGCCTCGACCCGCGGGATGGTGATGGTCAGCGATTCGCGGTCGTTGTCGAACAGGGCGTCGCGCGTGCCCAGCAGGAAGCCGTGGAGGTAATCGCCCGCGGTGACGCCAGGCTCCACCTCCCGCGCCGAGCCGCCCGATTCGAGCACGCGGATGAAGACCGCAAAGAAGTTGGGTACGCCCTCACGCAGTTGCTGGACGTAGGCATGCTGGTCGGTTGAACCCTTGTTGCCGTAGACCGTCAAGCCTTGGTCAACGCGTTTGCCCTGCAAGTCCAGTCGTTTGCCGATGGACTCCATGATCAATTGCTGAAGGTAACGGCTGAACAGGAGCAATCGGTCCTTGTAGGGGAGCACGACCATGTCCTTCTGTCCCTTGCCGCCGGTGGCGTGATGCCACGACAGGGCCATCAGGGCGGCGGGATTGCGTCGCGCATCGTGTTGTCGAGTGGCCTCGTCGCAGGCCGCCGCGCCGGCGAGCAAGCCATCGATGTCCAGCCCTTGCAGGGCCGCCGGGAGAAGACCGACGGCGGAAAGTTCGCTGGTCCGGCCTCCGATCCAGTCGAACATCGGGAAGCGAGCCAGCCAGCCCTCAGCCGATGCCGTCCGATCCATCGTTGAGCCCGGCATCGTGATGGCAACGGCATGGCCCGTAAATTCCAGGCCGGCCGCCTCGTAAGCCTCGGCCATCAGCAACATCCCGTTGCGCGTTTCCGGAGTGCCGCCGCTCTTGGACGTGACAAGGCAGAGCGTCTCATCGAGCCGGCCCGCCAGGCGTTGGAGCGTGCGCGCGATGCCGTCCGGGTCGGTGTTGTCCATGAAGTCCACGCGCATCCGATCCGCGGCCGGGTTCCCAAGGGCATCGGCCACAAACATCGGGCCCAGCGCGGAGCCACCGATGCCGATGGAGAGCACGCCGGTGAATCGTGGTCCCGTGGGCGGATGGATCGAGCCGGAATGCACACCGGCAGCGAACGCCTTGATGTCGGCCGTCGTCTTTCGTATCGCGGCGGCGATCTCCGGCGCTGGAGCGAGGTCCGGCGCTCGCAACCAGTAGTGGCCGACCATGCGCTTCTCGTCCGGGTTGGCGATGGCGCCGGCTTCCAGCGCGTCCATGGCCTCGAACGCGTGTTGCATCGCCGGCGTCATGCGCTCGAGAAACCCGTCGTCAAACCGCATCCGGCTCACGTCGAGCGTCAGGCCGATTGCCGCGACCCGGGAGAGGTGCTGCCGGTGGCGATTCCAGAGATCCAACGCCGTCATTGTGATCCTTCCTTCCTTCCTCTTTCAGTTCTCGCACCAGGCGTGAGTTGTTCCTTGGCGCCCTCAAACGATTCGGTCCTCGACGGCATGCTCACGACACGGGCCTGGATGCGCCGGCCACGATCTGCCGGGTGATCTTCAGGCCGTACATTTCGTTGATCCGTTCCCAGTAATGGACCGACGCGCCGCCCAGCGGGTCCACGCCCAGCGAGAGGCCGGCGCCGCGGATCGCGTCCATGTCAACCACGTGGCGCAGGTCGTTGACGTAGGGCACAACGAAATCTTCCTGATGCGTGCTCGCTGCCTCGAGAGCCACGGCGAACGGCACGCGCTTCACCCCACGATAACCCGTGCGCAACAATTCGTTGGCCCGATCCTGGACCCACTTCGTCACATCGGTTTCGGCCGGACCGCCGTTGGGCGGGTTGTACTTGAAGCCACCGTCCTCCGGCGGGTTGTGCGAGGGCGTGATGACGACGCCGTCCGCCAGACCCTCCTTCCGGCCCCGATTGTGAACGAGGATGGCGCGGGAGATGGCGGGTGTGGGTGTCACACCGTCGTCCGCCTGAATCAACGTCTCGACCGTGTTGCCAGCTAGAACTTCGAGCGCGGTGCGTTGGGCAGGCCCGGACAACGCGTGCGTGTCCTTGCCCATGAAAAGCGGGCCGGTGATGCCTTGGAGCGTCGGTAGTCACAGATGGCTTGCGTAATGGCGAGGATGTGCGCCTCGGTGAATGTGCCGCGAAGCGACGAGCCGGGTGTCCGCTGGTGCCGAAGCTGACGAGCTGATCTGGGCTGCCCAGGTCGGGCGTGCGCTCGTAGTACTCGCGTTCCAGTCGAGTCACATCGATCAACAGCCTGGTGGGAGCCGGTTTGCTTGCCATTGGATGAAGCGCCATGAAAGTCCTCGTGTTTCAATCGAGTCCAGGCCGGATGTCGTTCCAGAGCCGGAACACGGTCTCGCCGGTGGCAAGGACCTTGACGCTGTTCACGCCGATGTCGATGATCAGCACTTTCATGACGGTCCGATGCTGCCTCGTCGGGGGGCCTCTGAAATGCCAGAGGCTGGGCGTCGCATCCGCCAGAAAGCGTGTCAGTCCAGCGCCGGGTCTGTGCCTCTCTGCAAAGAACCTGCTGGATTCGCACGTGGCGATCTGACTGCTCGGTTTGGACCGGCGCGCGAAGCTTCATCGAAGGCATTCAGAGCGAGGGATGAGAGCACACCATGACAACCACGCCGAATCCACGCTCACCACGCCAGATTCCTGCGGGAAGTCACTGGCCGTTCGGGGTCCAGTGGGTGGAGGCGGACGACGCGTTCAATTTCTCGCTCTACTCAAGGCATGCCACCGGCGTCACGCTCTTGTGCTACACGGAGGAGGACCCGGCCAGAACGGTCTTTGAATTTCGTTTCCAGCATCCGGCGCACAAGACGGGAAACGTCTGGCACTGCCGCATCCCGGCGCGCGAACTTCTCGACGCCACGCTGTACGCCTATCGGATCGACGGGCCGCACGAACCCGAGCGCGGGCTGCGCTTCGATCCGCAGAAGGTCCTGCTCGATCCCTACGCCCCGTCGGTGTTCTTCCCGCCAGCGTTCAGCCGCGAAGCGTGCGCCCGAGCGGGCCCGACCGACGGACGCGCGCCGCTGGGCCGTCTGCCGAGCAAGCGGACCGTGGCCCTTCCGACCGAGGCGGCCCCGCGATACACCTGCCGCGACGCCATCGTCTATGAACTGCATCTCAAAGGATTCACCGCGCGCGCGAACTCCGGAGTCACGCCCTCGAAGCGCGGCACGTTTGCCGGCGTGACCGAGAAGATTCCCTACCTCAAGGAGCTCGGCGTCACGGTCGTCGAGTTGCTCCCGGTCCACCAGTTCGATCCGCAGGAGGGCAACTACTGGGGCTACATGACGCTGCACTTCTTCTCGCCCCACCAGTCATACGCGCACGGCGAGGCCTTCGACGAATTCCGGACCATGGTGCAGGCGTTCCACGCGGCGGGCATCGAGGTGTGGCTCGATGTGGTCTACAACCACACGGCCGAAGGGGACGAAACAGGGCCGACGTACAGTTACCGCGGCGTGGACAACAGCAGCTACTACCTGCTCACGCCGGACCGGCGACACTACATCAACGATACCGGATGCGGTAACACAATGCGCACCGGCCATCCCGGCGCGCGCGTCCTCGTGCTTGAAAGCCTCCGTTACTGGGCGCGCACGATGGGCGTGGATGGGTTTCGCTTTGATCTCGCCTCGATCTTTTCACGCGCCGCCGACGGCACGATGAACGTCCATGAAGCCTCCCTGATATCGGAGCTCAGCCTGCTCGCGCGCCTGTTCAACGTCCGGCTCGTAGCGGAGGCATGGGACATCGCCAGCTACCAACTCGGCCGCGGGTTCCCCGGCATTGGGTGGCTGCAGTGGAACGGCCGGTTTCGCGACGACGTGCGTTCGTTCGTGCGGGGCGAGCCGGGCAAGGTGGGGGCCCTGATGCAACGGCTCTATGGCAGCGACGACCTCTTTCCCGACGGCCTGCACGAGACGTGTCGCCCTCACCAGAGCGTCAACTTCGTCACTGCGCATGACGGGTTCTGCCTCTACGACCTGGTGGCCTACGACCAAAAACACAATGAGGCCAACGGTCACGGCAACACCGACGGCACCAACGACAACGCGAGCTGGAACTGCGGCGTCGAGGGCGACGCCGACGTACCCGAAGCCGTGCTCGCCTTGCGCCGACAACAAGCGAAGAACTTCTGTGCGCTGCTCATGCTCGCCAACGGCCTCCCGATGATCGTGGCCGGCGACGAGTTCCTGAACACGCAGCGCGGCAACAACAATCCCTACAACCAGGACAACGAAATCACCTGGCTCGATTGGGCGCGGCTGGAAGACAATCGCGAAGTCTTCCGTTTCTTCAAGCTCATGATCGCGTTTCGCAAGTCGCACCCGTGCATCGGGCGGCCCACGTTCTGGCGTGAAGACGTCTCATGGCATGGAGCCGACGGGCTGGTGGATTTTGGGCACGAATCGCGGTGCCTCGCCTACTTGCTTCGCGGTGCATCGGTTGGTGATGGCGATCTGTACGTGATGATCAACGGGCATTGGCAAGACCGCGGCTTCACGGTGCCCGAACGCCAGACCTCTGAATGGTGGCGCGTCGTCGACACCGCGCGGCCGAGCCCGGAAGACATCGTTGAACGGGGCCACGAACCCCCACTGAAGACGGCGAGCTACACGGTTCGTGCGCGTTCTGTTGTCGTGCTGCGCCGAGATCCGGACGCCCACCCTTGACCTCCCGTTGACTGTCGGCAGCGGGTACTGGATCCGCCTTTCCGTCTGGCCCAGACCCTCGGCCCGGCCGCGGGGTTGCAGATCCTGGCAGACACGGGCAAGAACAACGGTTGCAGGCTGCGCACCGAAGTCGCTGGCGCACCCGGCAACCATCACCGACACCGATGTAGCCTGTCGCGCCTACGACCCTTGTCTTGCGCGCGGCTGCGAACACGGACACGACGTGGACGACGGGATGCACGACAAACGCGAACTGCGTGCGAGTTCACGACTGCCTGACCTTGCTGCTATAGGTCGCGATGCCGCACAACACCCTGCTCACACCTTTCCGCGCCGAGTCTCTGGAAAGGCCTGGCTTGCGGCTGACCCTCGAGCAGGGCTCGACCTTGAAGGGGGAGAAGCGTGCCGTCCGCACCAAGTTGACAGTGCCCTAGAAACGCAGCACCGCGCCGGCAGCGAACTCGACCTGCTGCAGCGTTCCCTGACAGAATCCGAACGGAACGCAGAAGTCGCCCGACGACGTGTCGTTGAGTATGGTCGGTTTGTAGCGGACGTGCCCGCGCACGCCAACGGAGCGGGAGAAGAAGTATTTGACGCCGCCGCCGAAGCCGAGCGAGAGCCTGGTTTCCGACGGAACGTCGTCCGATCGAAAGAATGTCGCACCAAGGCCGGCGAACGCGAACGGCTGCAGCCGTGCGTCGGCGCCGCCGAATCGATAGACGACGTCGCCGTGCAGTTGTCCCGCGGTCAGCGTAAACAGATCCGAGGCGCCTGCTGCCGTGCCGATCCGCTGCGCCGACGACTGTTGCATCCACAGGACTTCAGCGCCCCATTGCGGCGTGAAGAAACGCGCCCCCTGCACGCCCCACGTGAACCCTCCGCTGATGTCGAGCTGACTCAGTTCGGGCGCGCGGCGGTCGAGCGCAGACGAGGGCGTGTAGCCGACCAGGCCGGATGCCTCCCACGATTGCGCCCGGACGAGCGTCGTCGGACAAACCAGCAGGATCGCGGACCCGACGAAGACGGCGAGGCGGCTCATGGAGTGGCCCCGAGAATCACGACGTAACCCTGGAAGTCTCTGGGCCCGGCGCCGTATCCGACCAGGATGCGGCCATTCGGAGACACGCCGGTAATGAAGCCGGTGTTGACCCACCCGTCGAACGCCGTCGGTACGCCGTGCGCCTTCAGGTAGTCCTTCAAGTACGACGGCGAGCGATCGATCCAGAGTACGGCCTCGGACTCGAGGCCGAAACTGTGTGCGCCGCCGATGACGCGGCCATCCTCGCTGGTCGAGAACATGATGCCGATGGCTCCGCCGAGCCGCGGGCGCGGCACGGGCGCGCACTGAACGCCCTCGCGCGCCGTCCAGATCCACGCGCTTTGATCGAGAGAGCCCGTGAACCGGCACGTCTGCCCGACGATGATCGATCCGTCGCTGTTCGCGCCCTGCGCCTCTCCCACGAAACCGTCAGGACCGGCGAACACTTCCTGTTTGCCGTCCACCCATCGCGCGCCCTGCCGCGGACCGGTACTGTGTTCCTGCCAGCCGACGACGACCTTCCCGTCACCCGAAACACCGTTTGCGCGGCTCGATCGTCCGGCGACCGTGCTGCCGAGATCGACCATGCCGGTCGATTCCTCCCACCTGAACGCTCGCGCGATGTTGCATCCGTTCCACGCCAGGCCGACGATCACCTTGCCATCGGCGCTCACGCCATACGAGGAGCTGAGCAGGTCGTCGCAAGGCGCGGCGTTCGGAGCAATCGAGCCGAGCAACCGCCACTCGGCGGCCCGTTGCCAGATGCCGGCCTGTTTGACCTTAGTCGCATCGACGCCGCTTCCGACGATCGTGCGTCCGTCGCGGCTCGATGCCACCGCGACGTCGCCACCGATGTAGATGTCGCCGGTGGTTGGCATCCAATAGAAGCCGCCGCCCGATCTCAAGCTGCCGACGACGACCGTTCCGTTCGCGTTGACGTCGAGTGGCAGGGTGCCGGGCGGGAGTTCGATGAGGAGCGTCTGGTCTTCCGCACGGATGCCTGCCGCCAGCGCCAGCACCAGCAGCACACTCAAACGCCACGTGAGTTTCATGGTTGTCTGCCTCGTCAGCGCGCGTCGGTCAACCGGATCGATTCGCCGATACGCCGGAACGCCTCCTGAAACGCCCCTGCGTCTTTCTCCTGCACGACCCTCAGGTAATAGAACAAAGTCCCATTTCCACCAGGAGCGTCGTCGTGACGACGAGACGTTCCTGGCCGCCGAGCGCCGAAGGGTTGACGAGCGGCGTCGCAATCGCCGGCGGCAGGGAGCAGTCGTCTCAGCATCGAGGGGCCAGCACTACGCGCAGCAGGCACACGATGGCAGACCCTGGGGTCTGTATGCGACCACCTTCACTAGTGATACGGGCAAGCAGAACGGCTTGTATCGGCCGAGTGCACGACAAGAGCCCACGGAGCCCGCTTGGCGATCGGTGGCGCAGGCGGCACAGGAAGGCCACGACTCCACTCCGGACAGACGGCCACGGCCGCTCCGGAGTTCATGTCCGCTCTTGCTCGGACAAGTGACAGGCAACCGCAGACTACCGCCTTCGCCCACCTCCGCCTCGGGACCTCCCACCGCCGCCGGTTGTCGGACGGTAGCTGCTCGACCCTGACCGTGAACTAGTGCCTTGGCTGCTGGTCCGTTGCGTGCCCTCGGCGCGGGCGGCCGAATCGCGGTCGAGCTGTCCGACCGTCGCCGAATCGGCCGTGCCACGAGCCTCCGTAGCACGCTGTTGGGCCTGCTGGCGCTGTTGCTCCGTCGCCTGCACGTTGTTCCAACCGCCGCTGCCATTGTCGTACTGCTGCCACCCCCCGCCTTCCTTCTTGTAGACGTTGCCGTCGCGGCCCGCGTAGACGTCGCCGTTGGCAGTCTGGGCGATACCGCTGGTGCCTTGCGGCCCTCGCCGAGTGACGGCGTCGCCACCCCCACTGCCCTGCGTGGTGCGCGTCGTCGTCCCGGTCATGCGATTCGTCACGCGCGACGTGGTCGCCCAATTATCGCCGCGCTGCACGCCGGTCTGACCCCAACTGCCATAGACGTTCGAACCTTGCCGGGTCGAGGCGAAAGTACCAGTGCGCGGGTTGTACGCATTAGCTGCGCCCCTGGCTCCGTAAGGACCGTAGGCCGCGGCGCCGCGAGCATACGTACCCGTTCTCGGGTTGTACCGCGCGCCGACACCGGCCCCGCCGTACGGCCCGTACGCACTGACACCGCGGCCGTAGGCGCCCGTCCAGGGGTTGTACGACGCGTGGTATCCGTAGGTCGGATAGTACGGGCGGTAGTAGGGATAGAACCCACCGTAGGCGTAGTACGGTGGGTAATACCAGCCGCTGCCCCAGACCACACAGCCCCACGCGACCATCATCCCGGTGTAGGCCGCCGCGGTGGCAAACGACGACCGCATCGCTGTTGTCTTCGACAACGGTGACGTGTGTGACGTTGTAGGTGGGTGAGCTGGCCGGAATCGCGTAGATCTCCTTCGGAACCGAGCCTGTCACGGACCACGGGCCGTTCGGGCTACGGCTCATGAACCAGACGCCCTCGAAGCACATGTAGTACAGATCGCCCACTTTGATGATGTCTTTGTCGGTGTTCACCGCGCGGGAGACCGTGGTCTTTTCGATCGGTTCGAACTTCGGATCGCCGGCGTACTGCACCTCGGGCGCTTTTACGTCTTTCTTGCTGACGCGCGCCGTCTGCGGGATTTGAGCAAGCAGGACCGCCTCGGCCGCCTGGTCGGTCCCTGGGATGGATGCGAGCACGTTCGATCGTGGATGCGAGAGTGGAATCTTTTTGAAATCCTCAGGGAGCATCTGCGTGGCAAACGTCCACGGACCCGTGAAATCGGGCGCGGAGAACCAGCGACCCGACACCAGGAAATAGACCGTCCCGTTTTTACCGAGCCGGAAGACATCGCTCTCGGTGTTGTTCACCCAGAGCAGCGGTGTGCCACTAACGAGCAGATAGCTTGGAGCGCCCTCCAGCAGGATCATCTCTGCCGGCGTCGTGCTGACGAAAACCTTGGGCACTTCCGCAGACTTGAGCGAACGAGGGGGAATCGCAGCCTTGACGTCTTTCCAGTTGTCATCGGCCGGCAGCTTGCTGAAGCTGTCCGGCACCTTGCTGACCGGTTTCCACGGCCCTTTGGCGTCAGTCGCCGTGAGCCAGCTGTTGTTGTAGCGCAAATAGAGCGCGTTGGTCGGCGTGTCCTGGAAGAGATCCCAGTTCGTGTTGACCGCGAACTTGAGATCGTTGTTCATGATGGGACTCCAGATTGGATCGCCATCAATATTCATCAAGACCGCCGGCGACGTGCTGTAGAAGATGGTCGGCGGGTCGGCCTTCACGCTTTCGATGTTCCTCGGGATGATTTGGCTCTTGTCGAGCCGGGCGAGCACGCGGTCGAGGCCGATGACCATATCGCCTTCAGGCACGGCCTTCGAGAACTGACCCGAAATCTGGCTGACGACTCCCCGCAGTTGATCATTGGGCACATTGGGAAAGTTCGTTTCGGTCATCTTGAAATCGGTGAAGTTCACCAGCCGATCCCCGACCGCCACGGAGGTATCGGCTTCCATCTTGATGGTCCCGATGGCCGGCTTGGTGGCACCTTTCGCGCTGTACGCGACGGCCGCGTACGCCACCATGCGGCGTTGTCCGTCCCAACTGGCAATCTGCGGCTGGAAGATGCGGATCTCGCCTCCATCAGGCGCCCCCAGATCGCGAGGCCAGCCCCCATCGGGGCCGGTGGCCGGCACGACCGTCGGGGCCGTAGACGCTGGAGGTGTCGCCGGCGGTGACGCGGTTTGTGCGGCCGCGAGGGGCGCGAGAGGCGATAACAACAGCTCGAAGGCAGTGAGCACGGCGACCACCGAGCGCAGGGCGTGATAGTCGCGACGCTTCAGAAGGCTGAGGATTGATAGCACGGTGATCTTCGACTTTCCCCGACATCGAGATTCGTCCCAAAGACGACTCGAGTCGATACTGTTGACTGGCGTCCCTTACTAATTTGGGATCAGTGGGACCGCTTTCGTCAAGGTCGCATCTCCTGAACACGCATTCGGTCCGGGAGGGACCGCACGACGAACGGGGGCCGTGCGGCGCCCCAAGATCGGCCGGTCGAAGGTCGCCGAACGCCCGGACAACAGTGGTGCGGGTCGGTGGAACGGGCCCTCCTCGACGGCGCCCGCGAAGTCGCATCGCTGGTCAGCAGGGGAGGGTGCAGCCCAGGGTCCACGAGTTCGGCGGCCTGAGCCTGAGTCGGTCGCCGTGGATCAATGAGTTCAAGAGGCCAACCGCACTATACTCCGCTCGCGGTCGCTCGTCGTGGAAGGGGGAAAGCGGACGTGGAGAGCACAGAACCCTACTCGAAGGCCCTTCAACAGGCGGCGCTTCGAAGCGACCGGATTCGCATCATCGCGATCCTGATCGTTCTGTGCCTGCTGTTCGTGTTCACCGTGGCCCGAAGGCTCGTACTCGGGGGCTTCGACGGCGCGCGGGGTCTAGCGATCTTCGCCTCCTTTTTCGGCGCGATGATCGCGTATGAAGTGGCGACCCTCCGGCGCGTGACCCGGGCCTTACGAGAGGAAACGGAACAGGACCCTGCCCGTTGGATCAGCAACGTCGTCGTCGAGGCGCTCTTTCCGACCATCGGCCTCGGCGTGCTCATCGCCACGGGCATGACCCGCCCGTATGCCGCGCTGGTGGCGCCGGTCGTCCTGACGTATTTTCTCTTCATCTCGCTATCGACGCTGCGGTTGAATCCGACCCTGGCGCGCCTCTCGGGCCTGTGCTCGGCCGTCGGTTATTCGGCCGTCGCGGTCTATGTGTTCGCCCGCTATCCAACGCCGGACCTGGGGACGGGCATGTATCCGATCGAATTCTACGTCGGCAACATCGTCGTCATCCTGGTCGCAGGATTCGTCGCCGGCGAGGTGGCACGTCAGATACGAGGTCACGTGAGCGCCGCGTTGCGGGAAGCGCGCGAGGTCGAGCGGATACGGGGCGAGCTCGAAACCGCGCGCACCATCCAGCAAGGGCTGCTGCCGAGAGAGGCACCTCGGCTCGCCGGCTACGACGTGGCCGGCTGGAATCAGCCGGCGGACCAGACTGGTGGCGATTACTTCGGGTGGCAGGACCTTCCCGATGGACGGGTGGCGTTCACGCTCGCGGACGTCACTGGACACGGCATCGGCGCGGCCCTCACGGCGGCGACGTGTCATGCTTACACCCGCGCTGGCATGGCCGAGCACTCAGATCTGGGCGCGATTCTGGGCCAACTGAACCGACTCCTCTGTGACGATTTACCGCCCGGCAAGCTGGTGACATTCGTGGCGGCCGCGCTGGAGCCCGCGGAGGGCCGGCTCGAACTCCTTTCCGCCGGTCATGGTCCACTGCTGCTGTACACGGCATCGGACGATCGCGTCGAGGGCTTCGGGGCGCATGGCATACCGTTCGGGATCTTCCCCACAATGCCCTATGGGCCAACACAGAAGATCCACCTGGCGGCGGGCGACCTGCTGGTACTCCTCACCGACGGGTTCTTTGAGTGGGAAAATGCGGCGCACGAGGACTTCGGCATCGCACGGCTGGAAGAGGCCATCCGGGCCGCGCGCAACTTGCCAGCCTCGCAGATCATCTCCAGCCTTCACGAGGCCGTCGTCCGCTTTGCCGACGGGACGAGGCAACTGGACGACCTCACGGCAGTGGTCGTGAAGCGTCTCGCGTGAGGCGCGGGGAGGCACTGTCAACTTCCGGGCACGATGGTCACGTGTATCACCGGCGTCGGCCGCGGCATGAGCGCAGAAATCGCCAGGGCCGTCCTCGCGTCCGGTCACGCGAAGTCCAGCCTCCAGGGCTGGATGGAATCGCTGGACAAGAATCAAGCGGCTGTGCCGGAGAGCGGTTCAACCGCTATCATCAGGGCATGAGAGTGATCACCACCCTCCGTAGCGGGGTTGCCGTCTCGGCGCTCGCGGTTACGATCGGAGTCGCTCAGGGGACGCACCCGGCCAACGACGACGAGGCGCGATGGTGGCAGCATGTTTCGATCCTCGCCGATGACGCGCTCGAAGGTCGTCAAACCGGCAGCGAGGGCCATCGCAAGGCGGCCGACCTACGTCGCTTCTCGTTTCGAGCAAGCGGGCCTGAAGCCGGCCGGCTCGAAGGGTTTCCTTCAGAACGTTGCATTTGCTCAGCGGCGCATTCTCGAGGACAAATCGCGAGTGGGTCTCGTCCGTGACGGCCAAGAGGACGTCCTTCAGTTCGGATCCGACGTGACGATCAACCTCCGTGCTGACCTCGCCCCGACGGTCGAGGCACCGCTCGTCTTCGCCGGCTACGGGCTTTCGGCGCCTGACGTCGGACACGACGATCTTGCCGGCATCGACCTCGCCGGAAAGGTCGCGGTATACATCGGCGGAACGCCGGCCGCGATCACCGGCGCGCTCGCCGCTCACTATCAGCAGGCGGGCGTTCGCTGGAATGCTCTCAGGGCCGCGGGTGCGATCGGCGCCGTCGCGATTCCCAATCCGAAGACCATGGAACAGCCGTGGGAACAAGACGGCGCCGAATCGTCTGAATCCGGTGATGACGCTCGCCGATCCGCGCTTCAACGACCTCGCGGGGATGCAGGTCGGTGTGGCAGTGAATCCGGCCGGCGCCGAACGGCTGTTTGCGGGATCCGGCCATTCGTTGGCCGACCTGCTGGCGCTCGTGAACGAGAAGAAACCGCTGCCGCGCTTCGCGCTTCCCGCGTCACTACGAGCGCGCGTGGCGCTCGACTCGACCAGCATCCAGTCCGACAACGTCGCGGCGCTCCTGCCCGGTAGCGACCCGGCGCTCGCACGTGAGCACGTCGTGCTGACGGCGCACCTCGATCACGTCGGTGTCGGCGCGGCGGTGAACGGCGATCGCATCTACAACGGCGCCATGGACAACGCGTCGGGGATCGCGACCTTGATAGAGGTGGCGCGGACGCTCGCAGAGGTCGGACCGCGGCCGAAGCGATCGGTGCTGTTCGTAGCGGTCACTGCTGAAGAGCACGGCCTGCTTGGCTCGCAATATTTCGCGCGGCGACCCGACGGTGCCGAAGTCCAGTATTGTCGCCAATATCAATATGGACATGTTTCTGCCGCTGTTTCCGATGAAGTCCGTGATGGTGCTCGGCCTCGACGAGTCGGATCTCGGCGATCGCGTTCGCGAAGTGGGCAAGCGGACAGGGCTCGGTGTGAATCCGGATCCAAACCCGGAACGCAATCGCTTCACGCGCTCCGACCAGTACAGCTTCATCAGGCAGGGGGTGCCGGCTCTCGCGCTGAAGGTCGGCTTCGAACCTGGATCATCCGCGGCGGAGATCGACGCGAAGTGGACGAAGGAGCGCTACCACAGTCCCTCTGACGATCTGCAGCAGCCGGTTGATCTCAGCGCGGCCGTCACGTTCACGCGACTGGTAGCTGCGCTCGCGGCGGAGGTCGCGAATCATGCGGCGAAGCCGCAGTGGAAGCGCAGCAGCTTCTTCCGACGGTTTGCGACGGGCGGATAGCGGGCATCGATTGATGGTCGCTCGTGAAGACTGTCCGATTGCCGCGCGCGCGGATCGAGCAGAGACGCGCCCTTGCCACTTTTCCGGGCTGATTGGCCGGGGCCGCTCTTTTGACACCGTTGGTGCTGCTGAACACCTCCTAGGCTGGCCGTCACCGCGCTGGCGATCTTCGTAGCGGCGCCCTTCGCGCTCGATGCGCTCAGCCGCCCTGGAGGAAGTGGCGTCGACAAAGAAACTCCTCGACGGCGTCACTCGCGAAGAGAGCAGCCGCAGAAATCGGCAGCTGCCGCGTCAGCGGAAGCTGATGATGAGCCCGGCGGTGAACTCGAGCTGCCAGACGATGTGTGCGTGGAAGCCGACGAAACAGATGCCCGGTGAACAGGCAAGGACCTGGGCGTCGGCGTCCGCAAAGGTCGCAAACAGCCGGCCGTTGAGGCGAAGGCCCACGAGATTGGCTGGAAACAGCTTGACGCCGCCACCAGCGCCCAGTGAGAAACGTATCTCGTCGTCCCCCCTGGTCGCATAGCGCGTCAGCCCCAGCGTGCCCGTCAGGAACGGACGCACCCGCCCTGTGTCGAACTCCTGCAGACCGCCTGCCTGCCAGTGATCGACGGTCATCTGCCAGCGGACTGGAGGACCCAATGGGAACGCCGGCACCGACACGTGCGCGTTCTGGTGTGTGAACAGCGCCTCGAACTGGAGGCCGCGCGATAGCGGCACATCGACGGCGACACCGACCGTCGGCGCTCCATCCAGATCGAGCGCCTGCTGCGTGAGTAGCTCGAAGAAGTCGCCGCCGAACCCGTATCCGCCGAACGGCGTGATCTCGAAATCCTGCGCCGAAGCATTTGTGGCGCTCGCCAGCAGGCACGTTACGATCGCAGTGGCACAGACGGCCCTGGATCGGCTCGAGGTCATGGTGTCCGGCGCGCAGGCACTGGACTGCGCCGCGCGCCGTTTCTAGAATAGTCTTGATCCGTCGCCTCGAACCACGGCAGCCGAATGGACGGAACCGAAATTGCGCCGGATCTGCGACGGCGCGCGCTGGCAGCGTTGTTGGCGCGTTCAAGCTATTGAGAGGTTCCCATGAAAGCTTCCAAAATTCTCACGATCGCAGCCGTCGGGATCCTCCTCGCTTCGGTATCGTTTGCCGGCCAGCGTAGCCGCGGAGGTGGCGGCGCGCCTCCTCGCGGGCCTCGCCCCGGCGGTTCGCCGCCGGTCAGCCGTGCCGTGCCGCGCGGGCCGACGAATCCTCCGCCGGGACGTCTTGGGTCAACCTATCCCCGGCCCGGCTACCCTGGTGGCCGTTGGCCGTACTACGGTTACGGCCATTACTACTCTGCATATCCCTACTACTACGGTTACCCGGGGTACGGTTACCCGGGTACGGGTACCCGGGGTACGGGTACCCGGGGTTCTCGTTCTCGCTGGGTTTTGGCTTCGGGTACCCCTACGGGTATGCGTATCCCTACCCCTACCACTACGGTTACTTTCCATGGCCGTACCCCTACGGTTACGCCCCATGGTACGGATACCCGGGCTATGTGGCGGTCGCACCGGGCGTTGGATATGGCGGCGTCCGGATCGCCGTCGATCAACGCGACGCCGAAGTCTTCGTCGACGGCCACTACATGGGAGTTGTCGACGACTTCGACGGAACGTTTCAGCAGGTGAACCTCGAAGTTGGACCGCACCGCGTCGAAGTTCGGCGCGACGGATTCGAACCGGTGACGGTCGACGTCAACATTCAGCCCGGCCGGACGGTGACCTACCGGGCGCCGCTCCGGCCGGCGCCGTAGGGACATCGTTCACGCTGGACGATCGCGGCCTTCACCTGGGCGGGCCTTTGCAACGAGGGGCATGTCCATGATCGACCCGGGTGGGTGGTGTGTTCCGTATCTGTTCAGATCAAGGGAGGACTTGCGATGACAGCGACAAGCGTCATGGCAAGAAACGGGGCTCGCGTGGCCGCGCACGCGCATCGCCAGCCGAAGATGCGCTCGATGCCTCGAGTCATGACTCTGGGCGCGATCCTCGTCGTGTGCATCCCCCTCGTCACGCATGCCCACGACGTCACGACGAATGTGACCTGGAACCGAGAAGTCTCTCGAATTTTCTACGCGCGATGCGCCACGTGCCACCGCCCCGGAGGCAGCGCGTTCTCGCTGATGAGCTATCAGGAGGCGAGTCCCTGGGCGAAGGGTATCAAGGACACGGTTCTGACCCGCAGCATGCCCCCGTGGGGAGCGGTGAAAGGCTTCGGGAGCTTTCGGAATGATACGGCGCTGACGCAGGAAGAGATCGACCTCGTCGAACGATGGGTAAATGGCGGCTCCCCCGAAGGCAATCCCAACGACCTGCCGGCACGGCCAAAGATCGCTCCGCCGCTGGCCGTCGAGTCTCGAACGGGCGAGCTTGTTGTCTCAGGCGACTACCGGCTGCAGCGGCCATTTCTGCTCGATGGATTCGTCGTTCGTGTCCCCCCGCGCGGAGGAACGGCCCGGATCACGATCGAGTTTCCGGACGGCCGAGTCGCACCGCTGGTCTGGTTCGACGGTCATCCCGCGCAGCGGCAGCAGCCGTTTCTCTTGCGAGTGCCTCTGTCGATACCGGCCGGGGCCACAATGCGTGGCCTGGCGGGATCAACCCTCGTGCTGCTGTCTCCGGCGCAACAACGCTGACATCGTCAGGATCGAGAGCATCCCCACCCCAATCGCCACAGCCAACCCGGGCGTCGCCACCGAAACACCCAGCGGCACCAGCGCGAGCGCATCGGCGCGTTCGAGCATGGTGCGCCACGAAATGTGAATGGCCAGGGCGGATGCGACGATGATGGTCATTCGCGGCACTCGAGACAGTTTCAGCACGACCTGCACCGCCAAGAGGAGAAGCACCAGGGTCGCGAGCTCGGTGATCACGATGCCCAGCGTGAATCCCAGACCGGACGCGAGGGTGTGTGCTCCGCCGAACTGCAGCATCGGCTGCATGCCGAGCGCAAAACCGCAGCCGACGATCAGGCCGGCGACGATGCCCAGCCCAACCCGTTTGCCGTCGCCGGCGATAATCGCTTCGATGCCCATGTACACCGCTGTCGCCGCGATGAGGACGCCCACAACCCCGCGGATTCCTGGCTGCGGGTACCCCATTTCAAGTGAGCCGAGCAGGGCCAGCGACTCAGCCGCGGCCAGTGCGAGAGCGAACGGCAGCAGACCGCGAGATGGCCCGAATACGAGGGCGATGCACAACGTAATGAGCAGGTAGTCGGTTTCGCTGAAGTAGTGAACGATGCCGGCTCGGACGAAACGAGCGACGGAGTGGCCCAGTGCGGGATCCAGCACAAATGTTTCAGGATCGTCCTGATACTGAAACTGTCGAATGTCACCGCTTGATGCCAGGAAGGTGAGCGAGGTATCGACGACCACCCCGAGACGAGCGAAACGAGGTTCGAACGAGAAACGTGAATGCATGGAGCTGATCGGAGCCTCGAGCAGCGCATCGACCGTCACCTCTTCCTGGAGCACGAGCGTGTCGACTGGTAAGGGCGCTCCTTTCACGCGGTTCAGCGCATCCTGAAACGTCGCGAACGAGGGATCGTTTGTCCGAGAGAGCCTCACGGCGAGGAGGTGGGGTTTTGGCAGCGCGGCTCCGTTCTCGTGGATCGACAGCATGTCGGCAATCCAGACGCTGGCGCCCTCTGCGGCGACCGCATCGGCGTTCGCCAGGTCCAGCCAGTTGCCGCCCTCCAACGTTGGCAGGAGAAAGTCGATCAATGCGTTAGCCGGCATCCGCACCAGCATCAGCATGCGGCCCTGTTCAGGCTTGAGGAAGACGCCGATCTGCACGCGATCGGGGACCTCGTGGGCTGACACGATGGAGGTCCACGACACGAGTGCCGCCAGAAGGGCCAGGTACAGCCGTTTCATACCGCGCTCTCGGAGTGCTGTTGCCGTGTCACTTCTTCATCCGCGAAACGATGGGACTTCAGCCACTCGTTGACGAACCAGACCACGCCGCCGACCAGCACCAGAACGGCCAGACTCCTGAGCGCCGGCGCCAGAAGAGTACTATCAATCGTCAGCTGAAACGGAACCTTGCGGAAACGCGCCCAGCGTTCGCCGCACCATCCCCAGGCAGTGTCGGCGGCCAGCGCGGACACGATGATGCGTTCGAGATATTCAACCCTCGCCAGCGAGAACAGGAACGAGCAGGCGGTCACCAGCAGCGTCATGACGCCGGCTATCGTGAGCACCACGCCAGCGCCAAAGGCGACCTCAGCGACGGCGACATGCGCACCGCCAAATTGAAGCCCCGCAAGCAGGTGCGCGGCGCAGATGAATCCGAACACCGACCCGGCGCCGAGCGCGAAGAGCGCGCGGCGCCGCGGTGTGACATGCCCGATGATGTTCGCGAACGCGGCGAGCAGGATCGATGCCGCGGCCAGCATCTCGACCAACGATTGAAACCACAGCGTGTCCGGCGCCACGCCTGACAGCGCAAGTAACAAGGCGAGCGTGAGCCCGCCCGTGAAGGTCGCGATGGCTGGAACGAGATGCCGAAACTGGCGAAACGGAAGCGCGAGACAGAAGAGCAGAAGGAGAAAGTCGGCGCCGCTCAGCACCACCCGTCCGCCGCGCGCCAGAAACTGTCGGGCCGCATCGGTCCTGTACGGATCCAGAAAGACAACGCCCGGGTCGCCCTCGAACGAAAACGCGCGGACATCTCCGTCGGATTGGACATATGTCAGGTTGGTCGGGACCCGCACCGCGTAGCCCGACAGTTTGGGAACGATGGAAATGTACGGTTCGCCCGGCGGCAGGGCATACAGAAATCGAATGTCGAACCAGACCTGTTGCCAGAAGACGTCCTCGCCTGGCGGAAGGTCCGGAGACTGAAAACGAGCGAGCGCCCCCTGATATGAATCGAACGATTGATCGGCGCTGATGGAGATGCGAGTATCCGCTACCTGGACCCCAGTCAGGACCGCCCCATGGTTCGATACCTCAAAACCGCTCGCAATCCAGTATTTGGCCGCTCCTGGCAGCATCGATTTCAAGGCGCCAAGGTCGAGCGTGTCGGCATCGCCGCGCGTCGGGAACTGCACGTCTCTCACGGCCGCCAGCGGCACGCGTACGAGCAGCTCGAGCTGACCTGCGTCAATCCTGACAAAGGCCTTCACATTGACGACTTCGGGAATGGGACGATTTGCCGTATGGACTAACGGCGCCAGAAGGAGGAAACTAGCGCACGCGAAGATGCATTGAGTCCGACGGAAGAGCGCTTCCCCGGCAGGCATTGGTCAGAGTTTACATTTCACGGGATGAAAAGATGCAACCCCTGATTGCTCTGGCCTTGGTGGTGAAACGATGCAGGAGGCGAGGTTGTCTATGAGGCAAAAGGTGTACGTTGGGGCTGCCATTGTGGCCCTGGCCGCCGCTCTTGGAACAGGGTCGGTGCTCGTGGGCGGCCGGGCCGTCGTTCGAGCGGCCGGAGCGCAGGCGCCAAAATTCGAGGTCGATCCATTCTGGCCAAAGCCGCTGCCAAACGGCTGGGTGATGGGGCAGACGATCGGGCTGGCACTGGATACGTCCGACAACGTTTGGATCATTCACAGGCCCGGCTCGTTGGAGTTGAAGGAATCGTACCTGACGCGAAAAGAAGCCGACTGCTGTACTGCGGCTCCGGACGTGCTGGCCTTCGACCCTGCGGGAAACCTGATTCAGCATTGGGGCAAGTCCGAAGGGCACGACTGGCCGACCTCCAATCATGGCATCACGGTGGACAGCAAGGGCAACGTGTGGCTCGGCGCGAACGGTGCCGGCCAGCCTGGGCCCGCGCCAGGCAGCTCGGCTCAATTCGCTGCCGCCGCCGCCGCCGCGCGAGGCGCCGCACCGCCGGCGCCAGACTATCCGGGTTCAGCGGCTCCGGGCGTGAAGACCTATCACGATAGCTTCATCCTGAAGTTCAGCAAGACCGGTCAGTACCTGGGCCAGATCGGCAACGCCAACGCCAGCAAGGGCAGCATGGACAACGACAACGTCCGTGGCGTCGCCCAGATCCGCTTCGACCCGAAGTCGAACGAGTTGATCGCTGCCGACGGCTACGGCAATCATCGCGTCTCGGTGTGGGATCCGGACACGCTGAAGTTCAAGCGCGCCTGGGGTGCCTATGGAAAGCCGCCGACCGATGACACGCTTCCGCCATATCAGCCCGGTCAGCCGCCGACGCAGCAATTCCGCAACCCGGTGCACTGCGCTCAGCCGACCAAGGACGGGATGGTCTACGTCTGCGACCGCGTCAACGATCGCATCCAGATTTTCAAGACCGACGGCGCCTTCGTCAAGGAAGTATTTCTCGAGACGGACACCAGGGGCGACGGCTCCGTTTGGGAGATCGCGCTGTCCAAGGACTCCCAGGAGAAGTACCTCTACGTCGCTGACGGCGCAAACCACAAGATCCACGTGTTCGATCGCCAGTCGATGACCGAGCTGTACAGCTTCGGCAGCGGCGGCCGTCAGCCTGGTGAGTGGTACGCGCTGCACAGCATCGCCACCGACTCGAAGGGCAATATCTATACGACGGAAACCTACCGCGGTCAGCGCGTCCAGAAGTTCAACTACAAGGGCATCTCGGCGGTGACCGCACCGCACGAAGGTGCCCCGTGGCCCGCCGGTAAGAAGTAGGCCGACGGCAGCTGTCTGATCGCCCTGGCCGTACGTTGACTACGGCCAGGGTCATTCCTGCTTGGGCGAATGGTTCGTATCGCGATTATTCTTGCAGTCGCTGTTTTCTGCGTGCTGAACGCCCGGACGCCAGACCCGCGGATGCGGGCGGCAGTCGAAGCGCTCACCGCGACTCACACCCACCAGTTCGACGGCAATATCGACGGCAGCTTCTACTGTCCCATGGACCCCGACGTCCGTGCGCTTCGGGCGGGCACGTGTGCACGATGCGGCATGATACTGGTCGAAGGTGTTCCGGATATCGTTGAATATCCGCTCGATCTGAAGATTGACCCCTCACTGCCGCGCCCGACTGAAGTGGCGAGGCTTACTTTCGGGCTCACCGATCCGCGAACGGCGCAGCCGGTGCGGCGGTTCGAGGTGGTCCACGAGCAGCTGTATCACGTATTCGTGGTCAGCCAGGATCTCTCCTTTTTTCTGCATACCCATCCGGAGCGCCAGCCGGATGAGGATTTTCATCTTGACGTGCGCTTGCCGGCGCCAGGCATGTATCGCGTGCTGAGCGACTTCTACCCGTCAGGCGGTACTCCGCAGCTCATCACGAGCACGGTCATCGTTCCTGGCTCTGAGTTGCCTTTGGACAGCATGAGCGTTCAAGCGGACGTGGCGCCCAAGCGGACCCTCAATGCGCAGGTCGAGTTGACGGTGACGCCGCGCGCCGTCGCCGGGGAACGGACCGCCTTAATCTTCAAGCTCACACCTGCCGAAGGGCTCGAGACTTATCTCGGCGCCTGGGGCCACATGCTGGCCGCCAGTGCGGATTTGATTGACATGGTTCATGGCCACCCCGTCGCCGCCGCGGACACCAACGGCAACTCGGAGAAGCAACTGCAGTTCAGCCTGGCGTTTCCGCGCGCCGGCGTCTACCGTGTGTGGATGCAGTTTCAACGATCCGGAATCGTGAACACGGTGGCGTTCAATATCCCTGTCGCCGCATCTCCGCAATAATCGGCTCGGGCTGAGCAGCGGAGGACGTCCGCGAGGAGCGGTGGGTTTCTCGAGCCTCGAGCGGATTGACCATGACGGATTCACCCGCGCAAGTGCCATTTGTTGCGCAAGGCGCTCACCTCGTCCTCTACGACGGAGTCTGTGGCCTGTGTGGCCGTCTGCTCCAATTCCTTCTCAAGCACGATCGCCGCGCCGTTTTCAGCTTCGCTTCGCTCCAAAGTGCAACCGGAAGGGCGATGGTCGAGCGTTGCGGCGGCGACCCTGACGAACTGACTTCTTTTTACGTTCTCGCGAACTATCGGACGGGTCAGGCGCGGATGTTCAGCAGGGGTAGCGCCGCGCTCTTCGTCGCCGGCGAACTGGGGTGGCCCTGGAAGGTGGCAGTGCTGCTGCGCGTGCTGCCAATCGCGATCTTGGACTGCGTTTACGACGTTGTCGCCCAAAGCCGGTATCGCGTGTTCGGCCGCTATGAACAGTGCCTGACGCCGCGTCCAGAGGTCCGAAGCCGCTTCGTCGAGTGAACAGGGAGTCTGCCAGGGAGTATTCCGTCTCGATCGGCTCACCTTCCCGCGTAGCTCGTGAGGACGAAGTCGCGCGCTGTCAGCGTGGCGATCAATCTGCGCGAGCGATGAGCTGACCCGATACCAAGGTCTGATGGACGATTGCGCTTTGGGGGAGGATCCTTTCGATAGCGGCGCGCCCTCGATGGGCCACGGAGGAAGAAAGTTGTCCCAGGAGTTTGACGTCGTGTGTCTCGGTGGTGGCGTCGCCGGAGAAGCGGTCGCGGCGGGCCTTCAGGGCAGCGGGCTGACGCTCGCGGTGGCCGAGCGAGAACTGGTCGGCGGCGAGTGCCCGTACTGGGGCTGCGTGCCCTCCAAGACCCTGCTTCGTTCGAGCGAAACCTTGACCGAGGCCGAGCGCGCTCGCGCTCTGGCTGCCTCACGCGTGGAATGGACCGTCGACTTTCCCAAGGTCTCCACACGCGTGCGGTGGATGGCACGCAACCTCGACGACAGCCGGCCCGCCGCCGCAATGGAGGCGACCGGGGCCAGGCTTTTTCGAGGCGAAGGCAAACTGACGGACCTGCGCACCGTCTCGGTTGGAAACGAGCAACTTGTAGCGCGCCGCGCCGTCGTCATCGCCAACGGCAGCACGGCAGCGATCCCGCCAATCCCCGGACTGGACGCCGTCGAGTTCTGGACCAACCGCCAGGCGGCGATTCCGAGGGAGCTGCCGGTCTCGCTGGCGATCCTCGGCGGGGGGCCCATTGGCCTCGAGCTGGGGCAGGCCTTCGCACGTCTCGGCTCCAGGGTGACCGTGATCGAAGCCGGCCCGGCACTCCTTGGCCTCGAGGAACCAGAGGCCGGAGCCGCGCTCCGGTCACATCTGGAGGCGGACGGCATGACGCTGGTCATCGGGGACCCATGCATCGCGGTCGAACCGCAAGACATGGGCCCCTCGGGACTGCGCTCGGCCGTCGTCGTCCATTTGAAGTCTGGAGCAGTGGTACGGGCCGACCGGTTGCTGGTCGCCACGGGCCGCCGGCCCAACGTGGAGGCGTGGCGGCCAGCCGGGCTCCCACAGACGGAGCGCGGGTGGCTGAAAGTGGATCCGGCAACGCTCGAAGCGCAGCCCGGCGTTTTCGGCGCCGGTGACATCACCGGCCTCGGTGGATTCACCCACCTCGCCGACTACCACGGCCGGGTGATCGCGCGCCGATTGCGGGGCATGGACGCGAGGGCCGACCACACGGCGGTCCCGCGCGTGACCTTCACGGATCCTGAGATCGCGTCGGTCGGACTGTCGGAGGCGGCCGCGCGTGCGAACGGCATCGAGGTCGTCGTCGCCAGCGCCGATCCGGGCGAGAGCGCGCGCGGCTATATCCACGACTTTCACAGGGGTGCGCTCAAGCTGGTCGCCGATCTCGAGCGCGGGGTGCTGATCGGCGCGACCCTGGTCTCGCCGCGCGCGGGGGAGATCGTGGGCGAGCTCGTGCTGGCGATCAAGCTGCGCACGCCGCTGGAAACGCTCGCCGACGTCATCCACCCATTCCCGGCGTTCAACCGGGTGCTTGGGCAAACTCTGGAAGAGCTCGCGGCGAGGGCGGCGCT
Source organism: uncultured Acidobacteriota bacterium (assembly GCA_963814975.1). Taxonomy (GTDB): domain Bacteria; phylum Acidobacteriota; class Vicinamibacteria; order Vicinamibacterales; family CAVVIG01; genus CAVUXJ01. The sequence goes on from CAWFFB010000030.1 coordinate 172,268, forward strand.
GCTAAGCGCGGCGCGGCCCTCATGACATCACTCTCAACCCATGCGCTCCGAAGCACCACTGGTCGGACTGGTACGCCGCCTACATCGTCGGGCGCGAGCACGGGAAGACTCCCGAGGAGGCAGCCAACGATGGCGCCCTCCACATGGAAGGTGCCCGCCGATGACTGACAACGAACTTCCCCCGCGTCGACGGACCTCCGGCAGGCCTTCGGGCGCTGGACCGCGGACGCGTTGGCCAAGCTCGACTGGCTATTTCGCAGCGGCGTCGGTTTTGAAGACGGCGAAGTTGTTGCCCTCGGGGTCGATGAACATCGCGAACCATCCCATGCCGGGCACTGCCGTTTTTCCTTTGGTCATTTTGGCACCGAGCGACGCGGCACGTTCGACCGAGTCTTCGATCGAGTCGACCATCGAGTAGTTGACCGCACCGTTGATCGTGAATCCTTCCGGGCGCCTCGCGATGCCGCCGTTGATGGCCCCCGGGTGTTTGAGCATTCCCTGGTCGTCAGTTTCGCCGGAGTGGACCATGATGTAGTCCATCTGCGGCATCTCGGTGACCTTCCAGTCGAACATCTTCGTGTAGAAGTCGGCCAGCTTCTTCGGATCGTTGGCGTAGAGCTCGAAATGGGAAACGGTGTTCTTCTGCATCCCGTATTCTAGGATCAGGACCACGGTTCGACGCCAGTCAGCAATATCGTAGCGATCGCGCCCTGCAGCGGGATCCCATCTATTGCGGCCGTACCTGGCTTGGTGCTACAAGGTGCGGTCGAAGAGCGATTCGTACATCACTGACTCCACCAAGAGGTCACCAGCATGATTGCGGGCATGCTCGGCGTACTGGCACTGTTTCCCCTCGCGACGTTTGCGCTGCTGTATTGTTTCACCCGCGGCGGGACAATCGTGGCCATCCTCGGCGCCGGCATCGTCGGCGCCGCCATCGTCGGGTTCATCTCCTCGGCTGCCACCGCGATGGCGTCCGCGTACGATCCGACGTCAGCCGTGCTTCGAGGTGTGGCGATCGGTTTCGCCGGCGGCGTGGCGGTCAGTGGATGCGCAGCCCTCGTCGTTCGGCTGCTCCAGAAGCCTTCGTTGTCGAAGCGCCTGGTATGGTTCGCGGCGCTTCTGCTCCAAGGTGCAACCCTTGCCGCCGCGCAGTAGACTGTCGGTGACGCTACGGCTCCGCCGCAGCGGACGGACTACCTAAAATTTGCACAGGGAGCCGTGCCCGTCAGCCTGGGCGGGGCGGGCGCGCGCCACGGCGCAAACTTCGAGCATGCCGTGCGGATCATCGATGGCGATGCGAGTGGTTTCACTTTCGTGAACGGCGCGACCGCGGAGACCGACACCGAGTTCGTCTACCAGCTTTCCGGCATCCACGACGTTCGATCGCTTCGCCGTTCCGGAGATCCGGGAAACTCCGAGTCCGACGCAGACATTTGCCCGTCTTGTCGAGATCCAGCAGAGAGAACAGCTGTTTCGAGAACTCGATCGACTGCGGACTGTGGGTGCGCTTCGCGTTTCTCCAAGGTCCGTCATGGTCCCGTTATCCGCCGCAAAAAGAACCAGGAGACCCGGTCGATCTCCGAGACCCGCTCACGGACACCAGATAGCGTCGGCGTAGCCGTCGTTCACGCACCGGCGGCGCGCATCGCAGCGTGGGGCCGCTTCAGGAACGATGGCGCACCGGCGAGGAACCACGGCGCAATCATGCTGTCAAAAATCATGCAGCCGAACGCGGAACTCGGCATGAACGGCCAAATGGGATTGCCCCACAGGTGATGCGCAAGGTCCCAGCACGCATGAATCAGCCAGCCGAGGCCGATAAACCGATACGACCGTAGCCCACGAAACGCCACAGCCGCGCCGATGACGGGTACGTCAATTCCCACAGACCGAATCCGCCACTCAAGTACACGCCGCTCGCACCCGCAAGGATGATCGTGTTGAGGGTGCGACGGGTTGGTTCCGCGACGAGCGACATCAGGGCTACGAACAGAAGAGCGCCGAGAGCCGGTCCGACGTAGTCCATGACAGCGAGCGGTGCAGGGTGCATGAGCACTTCCTCCATGGCGCAATCCTACAAGACGTGGCAGAATCCGCCAGTGGCTAGAAAGACGATGATTGAAGGATTCACGCCACGTCCTGCGAACGGGCGACGGCCACGCCTGGTCGCGGTCGTCGCGTTCGACGGCGTCGTGCTCGGCGACTTGGCAACCGCGTGCGAAGTGTTCGGCCTGGCGATGAGGAAGGAGGGGCGGACGGCGTACGAGGTCCGCGTCTGCAGCGAGTCGGCAACCGTCGAATCGATGCACGTCGCGCTCCGCGTTCCGTGGCGGCTGTCGTCACTTAGCCAGGCCGACACCGTCATTGTGCCGGGCATCAACGACGTCAATCGACCCGTACCCGCTCCGGTCTTACGCGCCATACGTCGGGCGGCTGAGCGCGGCGCCCGCGTGGCGTCGATTTGCACCGGCGCTTTTGTGCTGGCGGCCACCGGCGTCCTCGACGGCCTCCGCGCCACGACGCACTGGCTTGCCGCCGCCGATCTCGCCCGTCGTCATCCTTCCATCGATCTCGACGCGAACGTGCTCTACGTGGACAACGGCCGCGTCCTGACATCGGCGGGCGCCGCCGCCGGTTTCGATCTCTGCATTCACATGGTTCGTTGCGACCTCGGCGCCGACATCGCGGCATCGGTCGCGCGGCTTGCGGTGATGCCGCTCGAGCGGGCAGGTGGGCAGGCGCAATTCATCGAACATGCGCCTCCATCAGAAGCGCCCGGCGCCATGACGCCGTTGCTCACATGGATGGAACAGAACCTCTCGCTCGAGCTCCCGCTGCCAGTCATCGCGCGGCGGGCGGCAATCAGCACGAGAATCCTCAGCCGTCGTTTTCGCGAGCAGGTGGGAGCGACGCCGGCCGCGTGGCTCGCGCACGCGCGCGTGCGTCGCGCGCAGCGGCTGCTCGAAACGACGGACCTGGCCATCGAGCAAGTGGCGGCGGAGGCAGGCTTCGGGTCCGCCGCAGTGATGCGCGAGCACTTCGGAACCGTGGTCGGCACGAGCCCACAGACGTACCGTCGGGCGTTTTCCACAGCGATTCGCTCGGCGTAAACGGACGAGCCACGGAAGTGGGATGGCGCGTCCGCCTGGATTCCAACCAGCGGCCCCGAGATTCGAAGGCCGGCGATCTTTCGCTTGGACGCGTAAACTGGTTGGCCTCCGCCCTGCGCCTTGAATCGGCTCATGAACTATTTGATCCACTTCCTTCTGGCTGGTGACGATGACGAGTTGCGGCTGGGAAACCTGCTCGGCGATTACGTCAAGGGGCGGGTCGAGCGGTTCGAGCACGCTGGCATCACCGATCGGCTGCGCACCGGCATTCAGATGCATCGAACGATTGACGCGTTCTCGGATCGCCATCCCGCGGTTCATCGCAGCAAGAGGATCCTCGCTGCCGAATACGGGCGGTTGTCCGGCGTCATCGTCGATGTGTTCTACGACCACGTGCTGGCGCGCCGGTGGACCGAGCATCATCCGCGGCCATTGCGGGATTACACACAGGACGTCTACCGCACGCTGATGAGCAATCTGCACCGGTTACCGGCTCCCGTGCATCCGCTGATCAAGAGCATGAGTCGAGGCGACTGGCTGCGAGGCTATGCCAGCCAGCACGGCATCGAACGCGCGCTGCAGGGGATGGCGCGGCGGCGTCCGGTGGCTGCGGAGATCGGCACGGCTGGCCGCCTGCTCGCCGACCATTTCGATCGCTTCTCTGCCGACTTCGACGAGTTCCTGCCCGAGCTGCGCGTGCGCTGCGCGGAGTTCCTGGCTGAGCGCGACGCTGGTTGAGCCGAGTCCGGCTCATGGACAGGTCCGGCTGCAGTCGGTGCGAATTTCTGCACCCTTCTAAGGCCATTTCGTTGCAAACGTTACCGCTGTACATGGCACCAGACCGATAGGGGTTGCCTGTTGAGGGTGAATTCCCAATCGTGCAGCAACCGCCCTGAAATCACTCGCCGTTTGTGATTGGGTAACGCGCGACCTTCCGCGCGAAATGGCTTGATTCCTTCATCGGCCGGTAGAATGTCCCAGGGCACATGACCGACTCCCAGCAGGCGTTGGACCACAAGCCAGCCGACGACACGTTTCTGGCGCTGACCTCTTCTATCGGTTGAACGTGTTCCCCATTCGGGTCCCCTCGCTGCGCGAACGCGTCGAGGACATCCCGCTTCTCATCACCCATTACGTCCGCCGGTTCGCCGAGCGTCAGGGCAAGAAGGTCGAGGAAGTCCCCGACGAGGTGATCGCCAGGCTGAAGGATTATCCGTGGCCAGGTAACGTTCGTGAACTTCAGAACGTGATCGAGCGAGCGGTCGTGGCGACGACGGGCCCCACGTTGACTGCCGGAGCCAGAGCACCGCACCAAGCGTGCGGCCACGGCGTCCCGCACGCTGGCGCAAGTCGAGCGGGAGCACATCGAGGCGACCTTGCAGGCCACGAACGGGGTGCTCGGCGGTTGGGACGGGGCGGCGGCGAGGCTGGGGCTGTCCAGAACGACGCTCATCTCCAGGATGCAGCGTCTGGGCATTTCGGCTGGGACCGGCCTCCGCAAGTCAGCGAGCCAGCCAGCACTCTCGCGGTGGCGAAGTGCCCGCGGTGCACAACCGCAGGTTGTTGGCTGATCGAACGCCGGATCCTGCGCGATTGCCGTTGCGACACCGAGTCTGCTCGCACCGAGTGAAACTCTTGTCGAGGTACCGGCCCCACCCTGCGACCGTCAGGAGTAAGGGGAACCGCCTTCGCTATTCGCTCAAAAAATCGCCGACGCGTTTGAAAGGCTCGACATGATCGCACACGACTTTGATCGCCATCATGATAGGCACCGCCAACAACATGCCCCAGACGCCCCACATCCAGCTCCAGAACAGGAGTCCCGCAAAAATGGCGATGTGATTCATCTCCGCCACCTTGCCGAGCAACATTGGCGTCAACACCCAGCCTTCAAGCGTGGTAATCGCGAGCGCGCTCAGGGCGATGTATGTCGTCGGTCCAACAGCCTCGAACTGGATGTAGCTGACAACTGACAGGACGATGGTCACGATGACGGGACCGAAGTATGGAATGGAGTTGAAAAGACCGGCGACCAGCCCCCACAGCGCCGGCTGATTCAGCCCGAGCCACCACAACGCACATCCGGTCAGGACCGCAACCACGATACTGGTGAAGATCTGCACCAGCAGGAAGCGCTCCATTTGGGAGCCGATGGCGTCGAGGACTTGGACCGTGATCCGCTTCTGTGACAGCCCGTCACCCACGTTCCTGACGAGTTTTCGCTTGAACAGGTCGTCAGCCACGAGCAGAAACAAGGTCAGGAAAAAGATCATGACGATGACGCTAACGAACGCTGGCAGCGATAACCATCCAGCCCATACATAGTCTGCGGTCCGCATGATCGGCTCCTCGACCTGGACGCGAACCACACCCTGCGGGGTGGGCGTCGGCGCCGCCGCGGCCACGGTGCCGCGATCGATGGAGTCGGCCGCCTCTTGCAATTTCTCGATCGCACCCGGCTCCCCGCGGGTCTGGCCTAGCTCATCGCGGAGCTTGCGCACACCCGTGGGGAGCTGTTCGACAACGGCGACCATCTCATCGGTGAGCTGGTACAACGTGCCGCCGATGGCCGCGACGACCCCGAGCAGGATGACCGTGGCGCCGATGACACGGGGGATGCGCCATCGCTCCAGGCGATCGACGATCGGATCGAGCGCGTAAAACAACAGTCCGCTTACCACAAAGGGAATGAGCACGTCCTGCGTGTTCTTCAGCAGCCAGATGACTGCGACGATGCCTACGAGGGTGAGCGAGACATGCCGGATGTCGACCGACATCGAGTTCGGTGACCCGGGCGGCGTTCGGATCTCCGGTGCTGTCTGCGTCACGCCATCATCCTGGACCGAGGCCGCGGATGGCGGCAGTGAGGAAGGAAACGTCGGCGTGGCATTGTTCCGCACAAGAGTCCTCAATGCGACAGTCGTCCACGACTATCTCGTCGCCGCAGAGACGACGCTGGTTATCACCGAAGGCGCGGCACAAGTAACCATGCGAAGCTCAATATGGGAGCGACACGCGCCGAAGCTCAATATGGGAGCGACACGCGATAAGCCCATGCAAAGTTATCGCCAGGAGGGCAAGAGGGATTAGAAGGGTCGCTTCAAAGGGCTCGACCCACAGAACGATCACTCTTCCACGTGGCGGCAACAACTGATGGCCCTACGGTTCGCCGAATAGCGGTAGGTAGTCCCGCCGGTAGAGCACGCCCCCTGCCACGCGGAGCCCGAGGTCGCGAAGCGGGGACGGCAGGGTGCGGATGCGATCCCGCCGGTGGGTGCGCTGCTGTACCCATTGTGTACGAGCACGTCGGCGTTCGATGAACGCCGACAGAGCGTCGCCGATCGAATGGTGGCTAGCCAGCATTCGACTCAGTACCAACGCATCTTCGAGGGCCATGGATGCACCCTCGGCCATGTTGGGCGATGTCGCGTGAGCTGCATCGCCGATCAGCACAACATGACCCCGACCCCAAGTCTGGACGGCGACCTCCTCAATGCTGGAGAAATGGATCGGATCGAAGCTCCCGAGCTGACTCAGAATGCCGGGCACGGGTTCGGCAAAGTCGCGGAATAGCGCTCGAAGTCGGCCTACCTCGCGTCGCGTGGGGTCCTCGCTTTCGTTTGTCGTGAAATCGGCGTAGCAGTAGAGGCGATTTCGGGCTACCGGCATCATCAGGAACGCCCGGCCGCGACCGAGCATCGCGGTCCAAGTCTCAATCCCGCCATCCCGATCGACCAGGAAGCGCCAGCTGACCTGGCCGACGTGGCGAGTTCCGGTCCCGCCGGACAGGAGTCGTCGAATGGACGACTGAATCCCGTCGGCTGCCACGACCAGGTCGTATTCACCCTTCGAGCCATCAGTAAAGCCAACGTTCACCGCGCCGCGATCTTGAGCGAGGGTCGTGGCGGTGGTGCCCAGACGTATCGGCACATCCGGGCACCCCTCGAGGAGGATGCGATGAAGCTCGGCCCGGGCGATCCCCACGCAGGGACCGACCATTCCCCAGGCCTTGGCGAGATCGATTTCGGCGAGGACTCGCCCTCGGTGATTGAGCAGACGCTGATGCGGTATGCGGACCGATCGACTCAAAAGCTTGTCGACGAGGCCCAGCGCGTCCAGAACTCGAACGCCGTTGGCTGGGAGGTACAGGCCCGTACCCGGCGCCGACCACGACGCGGCACGCTCGACGATCTCCGCGGCGAAGCCCTGCTGTTGAAGCGCTCGCCCGAGCGCGAGACCACCGATGCCGGCACCGACAATGAGAATGCGTAAGGGCGCCATCCGTTGTGACCCGCAGCCGCAAGCAAATGCCAACTCGCCTTCGGATAATGCTCCGCTGCAATTTGAATCCCTGTCGGTAGACTGTCGACCAGCTCATCAACGATTTGCTGCCGCCGCAAGCCGCAGGGTGCTACTGTGAGTTCCTCCTGCGTTCCTGAGCCTGCCTCCTTCTGTGGGAATCGGCTGCTCCACAGACTCCCCAAGGCAAACTTCTCGCGCGTAGGGTCTGCCGATGTCCAAGATGCCGATGGTTCGACCCCTCCCGTTTCTACGATCCAAGAATCGACTACTCGCCACTCTGCCCGCCGAGGACTATCAGCGTATCGTTCCACACCTTGAGACCGTTTTCCTCACTCCCAAACAAGTACTGCTGCGCCGCGACGAAGCGATTCGCTTAGTGTACTTTCCTCACGGCGGCGTGTGTTCGGTGACAATCCTGACGGAGAACGGCGCAGAGGTTGAAGTGGGTATGGTGGGCCATGAAGGAATGGTCGGGATTTCGGCGTTTTTCGGCACTCAACCGATGCCGGGTGAGTCGACGTTGCAAGTACCGGGCATGAACGGAACGACGGCCGAACGGATGACGATCGAGGCATTACGGCACGAAGTGGACAGGCATGGGGCCCTGCACGACATCATCAGTCGTTATTCGCACGGCACGTTGACGCTGATGATGCAGTCGATCGCATGTATGGCACTCCATCCAGTGAACGAACGATGTTGTCGCTGGTTGCTGATGACGCACGACCGGATTCAATCCAACGAGTTCGAAGTGAGCCATGGATTTCTGGCAATGACGGTCGGTGCGACCCGTCCAACCGTGACGGTGGTCGCTGGGATGTTGCAAAAGGCGGGACTCATCCGTTACCGGCATGGGCGGATGACGATCCTCGACCGGCCGGGCCTGGAAGCGGCGTCATGCGAGTGCTACGCGGTAGTGAAGACAGCGTTCGAACGGCTCGGACTGTAACTCCGAACATAAGCATCCGCGGATCGAACCATCTCCCACGCTAATCGGGATGCCAAGCACAGTCCTTGGCTATTCGTCCATAGCCCGATCGATCTCCGTCGTCCCATAGGAGCCGTAGCTCGCGAGCCGAGGAGAGCCCGGGCTACGTCTCAGGTTACCGTTCGTGTGCTCTCTCCCTGCTCAAGTTGAGACGAGAGTGACCGTCCGTCGGCGGCGTCGAGCGGGGTGGTCTTGAGAAACCGCAGGCAGCCTCCCAAAACAGCGTCAATACCGTTGTGGAGCAGATGTGGTGCCGCACGTCCCACTCTGGTACACAACATGCTGTTCACACGGTACCCACATGGAAGCCGGCCGGTCTGTACGACGGAACCACCTCTTTGAGCGATGCGGAAAACTGGCTCGCGCTTGGTAGCGGCGCATTGTTGCTGATCGTCGGCGCGTCTCGGCGGTCCGTGGTCGGCAACCTTGTGGCGGCGTCGTCGGCACCCCTGCTGTATCGCGGCATCACCGGGCATTGGCCGGAACTTGTGAACAGCTTCACCCAGCCCGACAACACCAAGACTGCCCTCAGCGGATCGCGTGGCGTCCATGTGCGCGAATCGATTCGACTTGAGGTCCCGCTCGCCGAGGTCTACCGGTTCTGGCGTCGCCTCGAGAACCTGCCGCGGTTCATGACGCACCTCGACCGTGTGACAGAGAATTCGGACAGCCGATCGCACTGGGTTGCAGCCGGGCCGGCCGGGCTGGCCGTCGAGTGGGACGCCGAGATCATCAACGAGGTCGACACCGGTCGGCAAGGACAACAGGCGGCTGAAAGTTGGCGATCGCGTCGTGGTGCCGTTCACCATCGCGTGTGGCCGCTGCTATTTCTGCAAGGAACAACTCTGGTCGCTCTGCGACAACTCGAACCCGAATGCCTGGATGGCCGAGAAGCTGTACGGCTATTCCGCATCGGGCTTGTTCGGCTATCGCACATGTATGGTGGGTATCCGGGCGGCCAAGCGGAATACGCCCGGGTTCCGTTGGCCGACATCGGCCCGCTGAAGGTTCCCGACACGCTCACCGACGAACAGGTTCTGTTTCTTTCGGACATCTTCCCAACCGGCTACATGGCAGCCGAGAACTGCCCGATCAAGCCCGGCGACACCATAGCGGTCTGGGGTTCTGGCCCGGTGGGCCAGTTCGCGATCAAGAGCGCCGATCTTCTTGGCGCCGAACGCGTGATCGCGATCGACCGCTTCGCCGAACGGCTCAACCTCGCGACCTCACAGGGCGGAGCCGAGACCCTGATATCGCACCTTCCGTGACAAGCACGACGCGTGCATCAAGGTCGTGATGAAACCTGGCGTGGCGATCCCTCACCACACCGATCCGCCGTCTTTTCGGCAGCAGTAACCGATACATGGCCAAATCCTTCCGAGCAGCCCGCCGCTAGAGGCAACGCCGGCCGTGCTCGACGCGGCGACGTGCGGACCCTCGAATTCGTCAAACAACCCATCCCACTGAGGAGACTCGACCATGGCTGAAGCAGGAACGCTCCACGACGCTTTCATCGACGAATTGCGCGACACGTACGACGCAGAAAAGCAGCTGACGAAGGCCTTGCCGAAGCTGGCGAAAGCCGCGACGAATCCGAAACTCCGGGCGGCGTTCGAAACCCATCTCCAGGAGACGCAGGGCCAGATTGCGCGTCTGGAACGGGTGTTCGAGAGCTTGGACGAAAAGGTGCGCGGCAAGCACTGTGACGGCATCGCCGGGATCATCGACGAAGGCAAGTCGATCATGGAAGAGGACTTCGATGAAACCACGATGGACGCCTGTCTGATTGCCGCGGGACAGCGCGCTGAACATTACGAGATGGCGGCTTACGGCACGCTCGTCGCGTGGGCGCAGGCGACAGGGCACACCGAGGCCGCCAAGCTCCTGCAGCAGACGCTCGATGAAGAGAAGGCCGCCGACAAGAAGCTGTCGGGGTTGGCCGAAGGCGGTATCAACCAAGGCGCGGCTGACGCGGCGTACGCTGACGATGACGAGGAGCCGGTCGGCGTCGCCGCCAGCAGTGCCAGAAAGACTGCGTCCAAAGCCGGTCGTCGGTAGGCTCCGTCCGGCCGAGGGCGCCATGGTGCTGATTCAGCTGCTGTTGCCGACGCCCCGCGCGGCAAGTGCTGACGGCCTGGCGTCCCTCGCCGAGACGCGGCGGGAGCTCGCTGAATGATTCAGCGGCCTCACGGCTACCTTCGATCACCGGCGAAGGGATTGTGGACCGCCCAGATGGCCACACGGAACAGGACGATGTCGTGATGGTGGAAGTGGTGACCGACACATTCGACCGGACATGTGGCGAACCCATGCGGCCACGCTGGCCGCCCGCTTTCGGCAAGAGAGCATTCACATGCGCGCCCGCGGTGACGGAGATGTCGTCAGCGGCTGGAAGAACAAACTGCAGTCGGCGATTGCGAACGTGACTCCTGCCGGGATCCTTGCGGCACAACATCGCCGCATGGCCGAGCCCGGGGCAGCAGAGAAGGCCAGCGAGTAGGCCTCCAGTGCGATGGTGCGATCGACGGCTCACCACGGGGAAACTCGCGCCGGCGTTGGGAAGTCCCCGGTCGCTGTCCCGGTCTCCGGGACGGCGCTGTTGCTGGTCGACGTCATCAACGATCTCGCGTTCAACGGCTCCGAGGCCCTCGTCGCGCAGGCGGAATCGATGGCCGCGCCACTCGCCCGCCTCAAGCGTCGTGCGACGGCAGCCGGCGTGCCGACGATCTACATCAACGATAACTTCGGGCAGTGGCGGTCGGACTTTCGCCGCACCGTCGCCCATTGCACCGCGCGGACCTCTCCGGGCCGGGTCGTATCGCGCCGTCTCCGGCCGACCGCGCGCGACTACTTCGTGCTGAAGCCCAAACATTCCGGATTCTTCGACACCACTTTGGATACGTTGCTCGAGACGCTGCGTATCCGGCGTGTCATTCTCACGGGCATGGCGGGCAATATCTGCGTGCTCTTCACGGCCAATGATGCCTACATGCGCGAATACAAGATGTTCGTGCCCGCCGACTGCATCGTGTCGAACACGGCCGCTGACAACGATTATGCCCTCCGCCAAATCAAGACAGTCCTGAAAGGTGATGTCGCCGTGTCGACACGGCTCAGATTTCAATCGACGCGCCGTCCACGGGCCGCGAGGCGCCGATGATCTCGAGAGGGAGCGGTACTCGAGTGTCGAAGGGCCGGTTGACGCCGCACCACTCGTCACTGGAACCCCAAGCGCTACTGTCCGAAGCGGACTGAGACGCGGGTGGACGATGGCGGTACAGGAGCCTCGAGCTTGCACGGATGTGAACGCCGTCGTGGGCGGGTACCTTCGCGATCTGGCGTTCGCACAGTCATCGCAACAGAAGATGTTCGGCTACAAGCGGGCGGCCGCTGCGATTCTGTCGTTGGACACCCCGTTGACCGACTTGCTGGGACCCGACGGCGCCCTGCCGCGGATTCCTGGCATCGGCCCGGGTTCGACGCGCATAATACGCGAGATTCTCGAGACCGGTGCGTCGCCGACTGTCGAACAGGCCATCGAACGGGAGCGAGCGTCGCGCCGATATTCAGCGGCGCCGTGAGCTGCGTCGGCACTTTTTGAGCCGCGCGGAGGTGCGGCGGATTCTCGCGGACTCCGCCTTCGATGGCCCCACCCTCGAGCAGTACCTGTGGCGATCTGCAAATGCACTCCGAATGGAGCGACGGTTCTCCGACGGTCGAGGAGATTGCCGACGCCTGCGTTGAGCGAGGCTATCGGTACGCGGCGGTCACCGACCACTCGTACGGACTGAAAATCGCCGGCGGCATGTCGATGGCCGAAGCTGCCGCGCAGCGTCTGGCCATTGAAGGCGTCAACGCGCGATACGGAAGCCGATTCCGACTATTGCAAGGCATCGAGGCCAACATCGATGCGGCGGGCCATCTCGATCTCACCGCCGATGAGGCGACGAGCTTCGACGTGGTGCTGGCGGCGCCGCACTCCAGGCTGAGGAAGAACGACGATCAGACGGATCGCATGCTCACCGCTCTTCAACACCCGATGGTCCGCATCCTGGCGCACCCGCGCGGCCGCATTTCCGGATCGCGTGCCGGCGTGATCGCGAATTGGGATGCCGTGTTCGAGGCCGCCGCGCAACGTGGTGTGGCCATCGAAATCGACGGCGATCCTGCGCGCCAGGATCTCGACTACCCACTGGGACGGCAGGCACTCACGTTCGGCTGCGTCTTCGCGCTCGATAGCGATGCACACACCACCACGCAGCTGTCCTACGCCGAGACCGCATTGGCCCACGCGCGACTGGCCGCTATCCCGGTCGACCGGGTCGTCAACTGCTGGCCGCTGGAGCGATTGCTGGCCTGGTTGTCGGATCCGTCGTCGGAGTGTCGTCGTTGACCGCACCGCAACGACGGTTGCGCCTTGGCCGACCGCTCTGGCTTCCTGCCGCACGAGCTGAACAACGATATCCGGTGCTGTCGGGTCAGCACGATACCGCCGTGGCTGTTGTGGGTGGGGGCATGACCGGAGCCCTGGTCGCGCACGCCTTTGCGTCCGCGGGCATCTCCACAACCGTCCTGGAAGCCGCGGTTGTCGGCAGGGGCAGCACGGCAGCGAGCTCGGCGCTCCTGCTGAAGGAACCCGACCTCGAGCTCACCGAGCTGGCGCGTCGCTATGGTTCCCGCCGCAGCCGGCGAATTTGGGAGTTGAGCCATCAATCGGTCGATCAGTTGGTCGCCTTGCTGAAGCATCTCCGGATTCGTTGCGATCTGAGGACTCGAGAAGCCGTCTACTACGCCACAACCGCGCCAGCGGCCGAACGACTTCGTCGCGAGTGTGAACTTCGCACACGATCTGGGTTCGATGCCGAGTGGCTTGGCCCTGGACAACTTCGCCGGCTGACCGGCATCGCTGGTCATGGGGCGATTGTGTCGCGCGGCAGTGCTCAGTTCGATCCGTATCGAGCGTGTATCGGCATTCTCCGCGCTGCCGCCGGCGCAGGCGCAGATGTGTTCGAAAGGTCAGAGGTTCTACGCATCGACAGCGCACACAATCGTGTGCGCATCAGAACACGCCAGGGAACGGTTCACGCAGACCGCGTGGTCATCGCGACCGGCTATTCCACTCCGCAGTTTCGGCCACTGGCGGGACGGTTTCGGATGTATCGGACCTACGTCCTTGTGACGGAGCCGATCGGCAGGTCACAACGCGACGACGTCGGTCTGTCTGACGTCATGATCTGGGACACCGAGCGGCCCTACCACTATGCGCGCTGGGCAGCCAAGCATCGACTGCTCCTGGGCGGCGAGGATCGTCTGGTAGAGCGAGGTCAACGGCGTCGTCAACAGTTCGAGACCGCATCACGTGATCTACGGGCGTACTTCGAAAGCCGGCTGCCTGCGTTGGCAACGGTTCGATACTGAACATGCGTGGGAAGGCCTGTTCGCGATCACCGCCGACAGTCTTCCGTATATCGGCCCACACCGACGGTATCCGCGTCACTGGTTCGCCCTCGGCTACGGCGGAAACGGCATGACTTTCGGGTTCCTGGCGGCTCGCCTGCTGCTGGAGCGATGGCACGGAGTGAAGTCTCGCGATCACGGGTTGTTCGAGTTCGCGCGGTTGCGTAGTAGGCGATGACCGGAACTCCAGACATTCGGGTCGGGACAGGCCGCACGCCGTCGACACTTACGCGAAGTGGCGTGACCGCACCCCGCCGGATTGTCGAGTGGCGCGACGGCGGACCAGACTGCTGACGATCGCCGGGATCGTTGATCCTGTAGATCCGCTGCCTCGGCGTAAACTGCGCGAGTTCGACCTGCTCGGCGAGCACAGCCAGTTCCTCATCGTCGAGAAGGGCGAAGAGTGGTACTGCTTTGATGATCTGTACGTCGCATGCCATCGCTTACTCCCTCACGTGGTTGCCTCGAAGGACCTCTCGATGCCGCGCTCTCGGTGCAGTGTCATGTCGGGGACCGCGTCGGCGCCGGATGAATAGCTGTCGACGGCATCCTGATAGCCCGCCAGGTGGCGTGGTTGACGAACAGAAGACATCGACTTCGCTCTTGTATAAATGCAGACGGAGACGATGAACAAGATCCACGCAGCTTTCGAGCGAATCGCCTCAGTCGAGTCCGGCGTTTGCGAGGGATGCACCGCGAGATCCCCATGCAACGGTTGCGGGCCGTGCCGTCTGCGATTCTACGTCTGCATGTGCCAGGAAAGGGCCGAAGAGCCGGTCGACCGGCTACTGGATCGGCCGGGTGCGGCCGCTGTTCCCGGAGACTGTGACTTCAGCGGGCGCCAGGATGTAGGCTAATGGTCAGGAGACACCAAGAGACTTGACATCTACCTGGAATCGCACGCCCTTCGCCGGGCGCCTTCTGATGCTTGGTTGTGGATCGGTCGGCCGCTGCACGCTGCCCCTCGTGGTGCGGCACATCGACATGCCGCCCGACCGGATCACCGTGATCGACTTCGAGAACGTGCGCCACCTGATCGAAGACTCGCTCGAGGCGGGTGTGGTGTTCAAGCAGGCCCGCTTGACGAGCGAGAACTACCGGTCGATGCTCTCGGAGCTGGTCGCCCCCGGCGACATCATCGTCGACTTGTCCTGGAACATCGAGACGCACGACCTGCTCGAGTGGTGCGGCGACCACGATGTGCGTTACCTCAACACCTCGCTGGAAGAGTGGGATCCCTACGGCGACGTCGAAAACAAGTCTCCCTACGAACGGAGCCTGTATTCCCGTCAGATGCGGATCCGCCAGCTGAAGGACCGGCTCAATGCGCGCGGTCGGCCGAGTCCGACCGCGGTGATGGATCATGGCGCGAACCCCGGCCTGGTCAGCCACTTCACCAAGCGAGCGCTACTCGAAATTGCTTCATTGATGATCGAGCGAGAACCACCCGGCGGCAACCGGTGTGGATCGAGCGTCGTTCGAGAAGCTCGTCGCCGATGCCGAAAGTCGAGGGCCGGGGGGCGTTCGCTCGATTGAGCCAGGCGACCGGCACCAAGGTGATCCACATCTCGGAACGCGACACGCAGGTGTCGTCGCGGCCGAAGGGCATCAACGAATTCGTCAATACCTGGTCGATCGAAGGCCTCTACGAGGAGGGCACGTCGCCGGCCGAGCTCGGGTGGGGCACGCACGAGCGCCGGCTTCCCAGGAACGCCCACACGCCGAGTGGCGGGCCGGGCAACCAGATTTTCCTCGCTCAGCCAGGGGTGCGCACGCTCGTCCACTCATGGGTCCCGGCCGGTGGTCCGATCATCGGGATGGTCGTCCGCCACGCAGAGTCCTTCACGATCAGCGACCATCTGACGGTGTGGGAGGACACGATCGAAGGGCGTCGAGCGGTCTACCGCCCCACGGTCCATTACGCCTACATGCCGTGCGACAACGGCATCCTCAGCCTCTACGAGCTGACCATGCGCAATTTTCAGCTCCAGCCGACGCTGAGAATCATGTCCGACGAGATTACCGACGGGATGGACGAACTCGGCGTCCTGCTGATGGGCCATGCTCTCAACGCCTGGTGGACCGGGTCGCAGCTGGATATCCACGAGACGCGCACGCTGGTTCCGGGCCAGAACGCCACGACGCTGCAGGTTGCGGCGTCCGTGCTGGGCGGGTTGGTGTTCATGATTCGGCACCCTCACAAGGGAATCCTCGTCCCGGACGAACTGCCGTTCAGGGAGATCCTGGAGGTGGCGGGTCCGTATCTCGGTCCCTGTCCGTCGGTTCAGACCGACTGGACGCCGCTGGCCAGCCGGTCGCGTCTTTTCGCCAGATGGGGGCTCCGGCAGTGGCCGAAGAAGATCTGTGGCAATTTGCCAGTTTCGTCGTCGAACCGTGACAGGTTCGTTACTTGACGCGTACCACCGGTCGAGCAAATACTCCACGCTGGCGAGCGACTTCAGCCAGCCCAGGCTCAGGGTGTCGGTCCGCTCGATCGCAGCCCTGATAACCCTCGACGAACCGGCGGTCCTTTTCGACGCCGCTCCGGCTGAGACGTGAAACTGACCGATCTGCGGGGCATCCTGCAGTACATTCCGCAGTTCCGCGAGAAGACGTTCATCCTGGCGATTGACGGCGCCATCGTCACGGACGACAACTTCGCGACGCTGTTGCTGGACGTGGCGCTGCTCTGGTCGCTGAACATCCGCGATCGTGCTGGTCCACGGCGCCTCGGCCCAGATTCACTCGCTCGCCGAGGAGCAGCAGATCACCGCTTCGGATTTCGACGGCGCCGGCGTCACGGATGCGCCGACGTTGAAGCTGGCGCTGACCGCCGCCAACCGTCTCACTCACGAGATTCTCGAAGGCCTGTCGGCCAACGACCTGCGCGCCGCCTGACACGAACGTGATCATCGCCCACCCGCTGGGCATCATTCAGGGCGTCGACCATCTATTCACCGGTAAGGTCGAGCGCGTGGACACCGAGTTCCTGCAGACGCTGCTCACGCAGGGTGTCGTCCCGGTCATTCCGCCACTGGGATTTGACGGCGACGGCAAGACGTATCGGGTGAATTCCGACGGCGTCGCGGTGGCGGTTGCGGAACAACTCAAGGCGATCAAGTTGATCTTCGTCACGTCAGCCGACGGCCTGGTGTACCGTGGCCAGCTGATCCGACAGATGCCCGTGGCCGAGCTGAGCACGCTGTTGCGCGACGACACCGCCGGATTTGCGCCGGAGATGCTCTCGAAGGCGCAGCACGCGGCAGCGGCGTGCCATGCCGGGGTGCCGCGCGCCCATGTCATCAACGGCAGCCTGGAAGAAGGCCTGCTCGGGCGAGGTGTTCTCCAACCACGGCCTCGGGACGTTGATCTATGCGAACGAATACGAGGACATCCGGCCAGCCAAGAAGAAGGACGTGCGGGCGATCCAGTTGTTGACCAAGCACGGCGTCGAGGCAGACGAGTTGCTGAAGCGCAGCAGGGCGATGATTGAAAAGAGCCTCGACGACTACTTCATCTTCGAAATCGACAAGAATCCGATCGCCTGCGTCGCCCTTCACGTCTACCCAGAACAGAACAAGGGGGAGCTGGCCTGCCTGTACGTCAGTTCCCTGCACGAGAATCAGGGCATCGGCCGCAAGTTGATCCAGTTCGTGGAGAATAGGGCGCGACGACTGGGCTTGCAGCCAGTTGCTGGCGCTCTCGACGCAGGCGTTCACCTATTTTCAGTCCAAGGGGAATTTCGTTGAAGGCAGGCCCGACGATCTGCCGCCGGCGCGCCGCGAGAAGTACGAGCAGAGCGGCCGGAATTCGAAAATTCTCGTCAAGTACCTCAGGTGACGAAGGAGCGCAAATCGGATGCTGACCTTTTCCAACCGAATCGTGTTCGTTGGTTTCGGGGCCGTCGCGCGATGCACGCTACCCATCCTGCTGCGCCTCGTCAAGGTCGATCCGAAGCGCATCACCATCATGGAGTTCGACCCGGACGAAGCCGGCGCTCAGGCCCTGGATCGAACGCGGCATGACCTTCATCGAGGACCGCGTCATGCCGGAGAACATGGACGCGCTCCTCGAGCGCGCATCTGTCGGCCGGCGACCTCCTGATCGACCTGGCCTGGAACATCGACTGCGTGCGAGATCGTCCAGTGGTGCCACGACCACGGCGTGCTGTACATCAACACGTCGGTGGAGCTATGGGATCCGTACGCCGGGTCAGGCAACAAGCACCCGACCGAGCGGACGCTTTACTGGCGGCACATGAACCTGCGGCGGATGATCGCCTCGTGGAAGGAGCCCGGCCCCACGGCGGTGATCGAGCATGGCGCCAACCCGGGTCTGATCAGCCACTTCACCAAGCAGGCGCTGCTGGACATTGCGGAGCGGGCCCTGGCGGACACAGAAGTTCGGTCGGCGCTCAGGCGGAGCAGCATCGCGCATCACGCCGGCCGCGCGTGGAGTTCAACCACCTGGCGCACCGAGCTGGGCGTCAAGGTGATTCATTGCAGCGAACGCGACACGCAGATCACCGATCGTCCGAAGGAGGTCGACGAGTTCGTCAACACCTGGAGCGTCGAGGGATTCCGCGAGGAAGGAACGACGACGGCCGAGATGGGCTGGGGCACGCACGAAAAGGAACTGCCGCCGCTGGCGCTTCGAGCACCAGGACGGTCCCAGGAGCCAGATCTGCCTGGCGCGCATGGGCATCAACACGCTACGTGGCGAGCTGGGTGCCGCCGGACCACCACATCGTCGGCATGGTCGTCCGCCACGGCGAGGCGTTCACGATCACCGAGAAGCTGACCGTCTGGGAGGACGGCAAGCCGTCTACCGCCCGACGGTGCACTACGCGTATTGTCCATGCGACTGCGCGATCGCGTCGCTCTACGAGCTGCGCGGCCGCGACTACGACCTGCAGACGCGGATCCGCATCATGACGGACGAGATCACGGGCGGCGCCGACATCCTGGGCGCCCTGCTGATGGGTCACCCGTATCAGTCGTGGTGGTGCGGTTCCGACCTCGACATCGAAGAGTCCCGCCGGCTGGTGCCGCATCAGAACGCCACGACGATGCAGGTGGCCATCTCCGTCGTCGCCGCCTGCATGTGGATGCTGGAGAACCCGCGGCGGGGACTGTGCGTGCCCGACGACCTGCCGCATGACTACGTCCTGGAGATCAGCAAGCCCTATCTGGGCAGGTTCCTCTCGGTCCCTTCGGACTGGAATCCGCTGAAGCACTACTCAAACGTCTTCCACAGCTTCAATCGTCCGCAGCTCGATCCGTCCGACCCCTGGCAGTTCAAGAATTTCCTAATCACTGAGGGAGACTAGTGGACGAGCGAACATTGCTTCGGCTGACCAGGATGCACGGCACCCCGCTGGTGGTCGTCGACCACAAGGTGCTGCGTGACAACTATGCGGAGTTCCGTCAGTACATTCCGCGCGCCCAGGTCTACTACGCGGTCAAGGCCAACAGCGCGCCGGAGATCGTGCGGACCTTCTATGAAGCAGGCGCCAGCTTCGACGTTGCGAGCGTCGCCGAGTTCCTGTGCGTTCACGAGAACGTGAAGGACCAGCCGGATGAGCAGCGACAGGCGTTCATCTGGGATCGGGTCATCTACGCGAACCCGATCAAGGCGATCGAGACACTCGCGCAGCTGGATCAGTACAAGCCGCTCGTCACTTACGACAACCACGAGGAGGTCATCAAGATCGCCCGGCACGCGCCACATGCCGGCCTCGTGCTGCGGCTGCGCGTGCCCAACACCGGTTCCATGGTCGAACTGTCGAGCAAGTTCGGAGCGCTGCCCGGTGAAGCCGTGGACCTGATCGCGTTCGCGCACAACAACAAGCTCGAAGTCGAGGGGTTGAGCTTCCACGTCGGCAGCCAGTGCACCAACGTCCAGAACTACATCCAGGCGCTGCATCTGGCTTCGGGCGTCTTCCAGGAAGCGAAAGCCCGCGGCTTCGAGCTCAAGCTGCTCGACATCGGCGGCGGCTTCCCGGCTCATTACGACGACACCGTCCCCGCGCTTCAAGCAGCTGGCCCGGGCGATCAACCCCGAAGTGGACCGCCTGTTTCCGCTGCCGATCGAAATCCTCGCGGAACCAGGACGGTTCCTGGTGGCCTCTGCCGCCACCGCGGTGGCCCAGATCATCGGCAAGACCGTCCGCGGCGGCAAGCTGTGCTACTACCTTGACGACGGCGTGTATCACACCTTCAGCGGCGTGATTTTCGACCACTGTCAGTATCCGATGAAGAGTTTCAAGAAGGGGCCGACGCAAATCTGTTCCGTCTTCGGTCCAACCTGCGACGCCCTCGACACGATCAGCCTGGCGGAGCAGCTGCCCGATCTGGATCTCGGGGACTTCGTCTACGCTCCGAACATCGGCGCGTACTCAGCGGCCAGCAGCACCTCCTTCAACGGTTTCCCGCCCGCGCGCATCGTGCACGTGAATCAGTGATCGCGTGAGCCGGCGACGCGCGCGCGCCGCGAATGGTCGCGTCCGGGGTCCAGCACGGTCCTGCCGGCTTAGAAGGCGCTGGCCGATGGCTTCCACAAGACCCACCCCTCGGTGAAAGTGTCGTCGATCTTCGAAAGCAGAGGGTGGGGCCGCGGACGCCTACCGTGAAGAGGATCGGGTAAGAACGCGCTGGTGCGTTGATGTTCGAGGTGCCTGGTGGCGCTCGGCGCCCTGCAGCCGGCCGTCGGGGCCGCTTGTTTCTGCTCCTACCGCGCTTTCGTGAGAGCGGTGTCGACGATCCTCTGAGCGTCGCTCTGAATCCGACGAAGGTGCGGTTCGCCCCGGAAGCTCTCCGCGTAGATCTTGTAGATCTCCTCGGTGCCGGACGGTCTTGCCGCGAACCAGCCGCTGTCGGCGATCACCTTGACGCCGCCAATAGGATGACCATTGCCAGGAGCGGTTGTCAGCACGGCTCGAATCGGGTCGCCGGCAAGCTCGCCCTGGATGGCGTCCGGGGAGAGGGCGGCCAGCGCCGCCTTCTGAGCGTGGGTGGCTGGAGCATCGATCCTCTCGTAGGCGAAATCGCCAAACTCACGCGTCAGCTCACGGTACATCTCGCCCGGATCGCGGCCCTCGCGGGCAGTCATCTCCGCGGCGAGCAAGGCCGCCGCAATGCCGTCCTTGTCGGTCGTCCAGAGCGTTCCATCGCGACGCAGCAGCGTCGCGCCTGCGCTCTCCTCGCCGACGAACCCCAGCGAGCCTTCGAGCAGGCCGTCGACAAACCACTTGAAGCCAACCGGGACCTCGTACACTGTTCGTCCACGTTCGGCGGCCACGCGATCGATCATGCTGCTCGACACCACGGTCTTGCCCACGGCAGCCGTCCCGCTCCAGGCCGGTCGGTTCGAAAACAGATAGCGAATGCACACGGCCAGATAGTGATTGGGAGGCATCAGGCCGGCGGTTCCCGCGACGATACCGTGCCGGTCGTGGTCGGTGTCGCACGCAAACGCCACATCGAAGCGGTCCTTCAGGGCGACCAGTGAACGCATCGCGTAGGGGGACGATGGGTCCATACGGATGCGACCGTCCCAGTCCACATCCATGAAGCGAAACGTTGCATCGACCTGCGTGCTGGTCACGGTCAGGTTCAAACCGTACCGCTCGGCGATCGCTCCCCAGTAGTTCACCCCCGCGCCGCCGAGCGGGTCAACCGCCAGCCTCAGGCCGGCGCTGGCGGCTGCGGCGAGATCCACCACGGATGCGAGGTCCGCGACGTACGCGTTCAGAAAGTCGTGGCGTCGCGTCGTGGCCGCACGCAGCGCCGCCGCGTACGGCGTGCGTCGCACCCCTGTGAGGCCCTCGCCGAGAAGGGCGTTGGCCTCCCGTTCGATGAAAGACGTGACGTCGTCGTTGGCCGGACCCCCATGCGGAGGGTTGTACCTGAACCCGCCATCGGCGGGCGGGTTGTGGGAGGGGGTGATCACGATCCCATCGGCCAGGCCGCTCTTCCGGCCGCGGTTGAAGGTCAGGATCGCATGGGACACCGCCGGCGTCGGCGTGTAGTCGTCGTTGACGGCGATGCACACGGTCACGCCGTTGGCGGTCAAGACCTCCAGGGCGCTGCGGTAGGCCGGCTCCGACAAGGCGTGCGTGTCGATGCCCAGGAACAACGGACCGTCAATGCCTTTGAGCGATCGATACCGGCAGATGGACTGCGTGATGGCGAGAACGTGCCACTCGTTGAAACCACCGGTGAGAGAAGACCCGCGGTGGCCTGACGTGCCAAAGCGGACCCGGTGTTCCGGATTCGAGGGGTCACGTGGTTCCGTGTAGTAGGCGGCTACCAGGCGCGGGATGCTCACCAGGGTCGCGGGGTCCGGCGCCTTGCCGGCCAGCGGGCTGATGCGCCCCGCCTGCTCCGGGAGGTTAGACCCCCTGGCTTGCGTCGTCATGATCCCGGCTCCTGCGGTGATGAGTGATGCAGATGCGCAACTGCCGATCGATCAGCCGATCGCTCTGGGTGCTCACGGCACGGGACAGGGCCGGGCGTGCCAGATGTCGGACGCGTATCGTGAATCGTGCGGTCGCTCGAGAATCTGCCGCTCGAGGCCATGTTGAGAATCGCCTTTCCCGACCACGGGTCCCGATCATCATAAGGCCGCGACGCGAACCTGGATGTTCGCGCAGGCGGTGAGATCGACCAGGTCGGGAAGTAACACTACCTTATCCGGCTCTGACGCTGGCAAGGGGGAAGCCTCGCATCGAGGCTTACACCTGTGTAAACAGCGGGTTACAGGCAACCGGATAGGCTACGATTGGATGAAGAGCATGGACGATCCGCGTACGTCGACGGCCTCTCATACGATCAACGCGCTCCAGTCGGCTCAAGACCGCGTAGCCGCTGATCTCGAACGGCTGGGTGCGCTCCACCGCAGCTACCGCGAGGGGCGCATCCATGTCCATGTGCCCGCGGCGCTCGAGTCAGCCGACGGACCACTGGACGACCTCGTCCAGGAATACCTGCCCACTTCCAAAGCCGCGCTCGAGGCGGCATCGAAGAGCCTGTTCTACTCGCTGCCGGTGGCCTTCGACCCGGCCCATTCGATTGGCCCGTTCCTCGCGACAGTCGATCGCGACGCGGAGGGCCAGCCGTATCGCTTTCTCGACATGGGTGCGCTCATCGCCACCCAGGCCTTCGGTGAGAACGATCCCGCGGTCGTCGAAGCGGTGTTGAACCATCTGCCGTACGCGTTCTCGCGCTATGCGCACTCGGAGTACCAGACCGCGGTCTCGCTGCAGCTGAAAGCCGAGCTGAACAGCATCGCGCCGGCGGGGACGCCGCGCCACTTCGTGGTCAACACCGGCGCCGAGGCGGTGGAGAACGCGATCAAGTCCGTCCTCCTCAATCGCGTGAAAACAACCGGCGACCCGAACGGTGGCTTCATCATCTCGTTCGAAGGTGCGTTCCACGGTCGAACGCTGGGCAGCCTCGCGGTGACGAACAGGAAGAAGGCTCGCCTCGGATTTCCCACGTTCGACTGGCCCCAGGTGTCGTTTCCCGTGCTCGACGACAAACCGAAAGAAACGGCGCGCCGTGAGGAAAAGAGTCTCAAGCAGGTCTGGGACCTCCTGGTCTCGGGCCGCCTGCCGCACGCCGAGAAGAGCAAGGAGACGTTCCGTCGCGAGCTGGACGCGATCGACACGTTCCTGGCGACGCCGGGCCCGGACGCGACCGCGTTCGTGCTCGCCCAGCGCGCGGCGCTTAGTGCCGACACCATCAGACGCAGCCGCAGGGTCGCGGCGGTGCTGGTCGAGCCGATCCAGGGCGAGGGAGGCGTTCGCTTCACAAGCCCGGGATTCATGCGAAGGCTGCGGCTGCTCACCGGTATCTACGACGTTCCGCTCATGTTCGACGAGATTCAGACGGGCTGGGGCGCCACCGGGCGAATGTGGGCGCATGAGCTGTTCGAACTGCCCATGCCGCCGGATATCGTGGTCTGGGCCAAGAAGGCGCAGAACGGCGTGCTGTTTGTGAGCGAAGAGATGGCGACGTTCTTCCAGGAAGAGAAGAAGTTCAACACGACCTGGGAGGGCGAAGCCGTTGGCATGGTGCGCCTGCTCGCGACGCTACATCGAATCGATCTGGAGCAGGTGCGCCGCACCGGCGAGCGCGCCCGCCGGGGATTGGAGAAGCTCGCTCAAGACTATACCGGGCTGATTCAGGACGTGCGGGGTGCTGGTGTGATGCTCGCGTTCGATGTGGCACGCGCCGACTGGCGGGATGCGCTGCGCGACCGCGCCTTCCGGCGCGGCCTCGTGCTCCTGCCGGCAGGGGATCGGGCGCTGAGGTTCTATCCGCGCTACGACACCGAGCCGTATGCGATCGACGAGGCGCTCTCGATCCTGAGAACTGCAGTGGAAGACATCGTGAGTGGGCGCGTGGAACCGTTGACAACGGGACCGAACATCCGCGTCGGGGCGCTGGAGTGCCTGCTCGAGGCGATCGACGTGCTCGACATCACCGCAGCGAACTTCCCGGAACACAGAGCCCAGGTCATGGACGTCGAGGTCGAGCACTACGGCGCGTTGAAGCAGTATCCGCCCGATGTCCTGCAGGCCGGCGGGCGGCCGCTGCTCCAGTTGCCTTCCGAGGTACTCGAAACGACGCTCTCGAACGATCGGGCCGTCGGCGTGGCGCTGCGCGACGGCGTCAGCGGCCGCATCGTAGCCTACGCGCTCGGAAGCGCACTCGAGGATCACGACGAAGAAGGGGTCGGATCGGATCCCTCCTTTGGCGAGCACAACACGTTCTACCTGCAGGCGATGGCCACGCTGCCGTCGGTGCAGAACCAGGCGGCGATCGAGAACAAGCTGCTCGAGTTAATCCGCGTTCGGGCTCTCGCGGCCGGTTACGAATATATCTCGACACTCATCGAGGAGCGCGTTCACCAAACCGGCCCGGAATGGCTGCGCGAGGCGCAGGTGATCCGACTGATCGACAACTATCTGCGCAGCAGCATCCCTTTCGTGTATCTGCACGTGCCGCTCGAGCAACAACGAGGGCCGGACTCGCGCGTCGACACCGAGTCGCCTCAGCGGAGGGTCTCATGACCGACGTTGCCATGTGGATCGATCACCGACACGACGGCGCACGGGGGGGCGAGACCATGCCGG
Source organism: uncultured Acidobacteriota bacterium (assembly GCA_963814975.1). Lineage (GTDB taxonomy): Bacteria > Acidobacteriota > Vicinamibacteria > Vicinamibacterales > CAVVIG01 > CAVUXJ01. The sequence continues at coordinate 197,268 of CAWFFB010000030.1, forward strand.
TCGAGAACCCGGCCACCGAGGAAACGATTGCCTCGGTCCCGCGGGCGCAGGCGGCCGACGTGGCTGTTGCCGTGGAACGGGCTCGGAGCGCTCAGCGCGCGTGGCGGCGGGTCCCTGGACTGGAGAAGGCGAAACTGCTGCACGAGGTGGCTGCCCGCATTCGCGCGATGCATCGGGAGTTGGCCGAGACGATGACGCTCGAGGGCGGCAAGCCGATGATCGAGAACCTGGACGAGATCGAGTGGACGACCGCCTGCTTCGATTACTACGCGGAGCTCGGGCGCCACTCGCGGGGGACGTCGATCCCGCCCAGCTTCGAGCACCAGGTGAACTTCACCGTCAAGGAGCCGTTCGGCGTGGTGGCCGCGATTGCGCCCTTCAACTACCCGCTGTTGCTCATGGCGTGGAAGGTGGCACCGGCGCTGGCTGCCGGCAACACCGTCGTCATCAAGCCGGCCGACGAGACGCCACTCGCGACGCTCAAGCTGGCACACGCCTTCGAGGTCCTGCCGCCGGGAGTGGTGGGGATTGTCACCGGGACCGGAGAGGAGGCGGGCGAGGCCCTCGTTCGTCACGCGCACGTCGACATGATCGCGTTCACCGGGTCGACCGCAACCGGCAAGCGCATCATGCGCATCGCCGCCGATTCGCTCAAGAAAGTGAACCTCGAGACGAGCGGCATCGACCCCTTCATCGTCTGCGAGGACGCCGACCTGGACGTGGCCGCCCACGCCGCGGTCTGGGCCCGCTATCTCAACGCCGGCCAGGTGTGCACGTCGGCCAAGCGGATCTACGTCGTCGACGCTGTCGCCGATCCCTTCGTCGAGCGCTTTGTGCAACTGGCCCGGCAGGTCAGGGTCGGTGACCCTCGGCGGCCCGAGACCGACATGGGGCCGCTCATCTCGAGTCGGGCCCTGGGGGCAGTGAAGCGGTCGATTGAGAACGCCACCCGGGAGGGAGCGCGCCTCGCGACCGGTGGTGGGCGGCCCGAGGGCTGCGAGCGCGGTCATTTCCTGGAGCCCACCGTGCTCGACCGCGTCCGCCATGGCGGCTGTGCGACGCGGGAGGAGGTATTCGGTCCGGTCGCGGCTATCGTACGGGTGCGTGACGTCGAAGAGGCGATCGCCCTGGCGAACGACAGCGAGTACGGCCTGGGCGCGAACATCTACACGAACAACCTGCGCTACGTGATGACGGCGATGGAGGAGATCAAGGCGGGCACATTCTGGGTGAATGACCCGCTCACGGACAACGAGGCCGGCCCGTTCGGCGGCATGCGCCAGAGCGGCATCGGCCGCGAGTTGGGCGAAGAAGGGCTCGACGCATTTCGCGAGACCAAGCACGTGCACATCGACTACATCCAGGAGCGCAAAAGCTACTGGTTCCCGTACGCCGAGCGACAGTGGTGAGAGACATGGACCCATTGCCGCTCTACATCGGCGGTCGTTTCACGAAGGGCGCCGAACCGCCAGCAGAGATCATCAACCCCGCGACCGGGTTGCCGATCGCGCGGGCGGCGCGCGCCACCCGCGCGGAAGCTCAGGCGGCGATTCAGGCCGCTCGCGACGCGTTCGATTCCGGCGCGTGGTCGGGCCTCACGGCGACGAAGCGCGGTCAGGTGCTGCTCGAAATCGCGCGACAGCTGCGGGAGTGTTCAGCGGAGCTCGCGCGACTCGAGACCGAGAACATGGGGAAGCCGATCGTCGAGTCCGAGTTCGACGTGGCAGACGCGGCGACCTGCTTTGAGTACTACGGGGGCCTTGCCAACAAGATCACCGGCGAGGTCAACCCGGTTCCCGACGAGGCGCTCAGCCTGACGCTCAAAGAGCCGGTCGGCGTCTGCGGGCAGATCATCCCCTGGAACTACCCGCTGCTGATGGCCGCCTGGAAGATCGCACCGGCGTTGTGCGCAGGGTGCACCGTGGTCCTGAAGCCGGCCGAGGCCACACCGATGACGGCTCTTGCGCTCGCCCGCATTCTGGACGGCATCCCGGACCTGCCCAAGGGCGCGGTCAGCGTGGTCACAGGTGATGGTCCGGTGGTGGGGGCGCTCCTGGCCGAAAGCGACCTCGTCGACAAGGTCGCCTTCACCGGTTCGACGCGCACCGGTCGCGCCATCCTGCGCGCCGCCGCCGACTCGAACCTGAAGCGCGTCACGCTCGAGCTGGGTGGCAAGTCCCCGAACATCTTCTTCGCGGACGCGGACTGGGAGGCGGCAGTCGAAGGCGCGGTGTTCGGGGTGTTCGTGAATCAGGGCGAGGTGTGCTCGGCCGGGTCGCGCATCCTGGTCGAGAAAGCGATCCATGCGAAGTTTCTCGACGCGGTCGTTGCCAAGGCGAAGACCATCCGGCTCGGCGACCCGCTGGACCGCGACACGCGGATGGGTCCGCTCGTCACCGCTGCGCATCGCGATCGTGTGATCGGTTACGTCGAGCAGGGAAAGCACGAAGGCGCGCAACTCGTGCTCGGCGGGGGCAAGCCGGGGGGCGCACTCGCGCGCGGTCTGTTTGTCGAGCCCACGATTTTCGACCGCGTGGATCCGGGCATGCGGATCGCGCAGGAGGAGATCTTCGGTCCGGTGGTTTCCGTGATTCCGTTCGAGGGCGAGCGGCAGGCGATCGAGATTGCCAATGCCACGCCTTACGGTCTGGCTGGCGCGGTGTGGACGCGCGACATCTTCCGCGCCTTCCGCGTGGTCCGGAAGCTGAGGGCCGGTATCGTCTGGGTGAATCACATGCAGCCCACCTACGTCGAGGCTCCGTGGGGTGGGGTGAAGATGAGCGGCGGTGGCCGCGAGCTCGGGCTGCACGGGGTCGACAACTATCTCGAGATGAAGCAGGTGCACGTCAACCTGAACGAAAATCCGATGGGCTGGTACTGAGCGTGGCGAGATTGACATGCGATGCGATCCGCATCCGTACGTCGCTCCCCGGACCCCGGAGCCGGGCTCTGGTCGAGGAGCGCCGGCGTTTTGTCGCCGCCGGAGTTGCCGAGGCGCGGCACGGCATCTTCTTCGAGCGCGCCGAGGGGGCACGTCTCATCGACGTCGACGGCAATGTGCTCCTCGACTTCAGCGGCGGCATTGGCTGCCTCAATGCCGGCCACGGAGCGCCGCGCGTCATCGCTCGCGTTCGTGAGCAGCTGGACAAGCTTCAGCACGCGTGTTTCATGGTGGCGCCTTACGAGCCGTATGTCGCCCTGGCCCGCAAGCTGTGCTCAATCGTCCCGATCCCGGGGCCGACAAAAGCAGCGCTCTTCAACAGTGGGGCCGAAGCGGTCGAGAACGCGGTAAAAATTGCTCGCTCCGCCACCGGCCGGCCCGCCGTGCTCGCGTTCGATCCGGGATTTCACGGTCGCACACTGCTCGCCCTGTCGCTCACCAGCAAGGCCTTCCCCTACCGAAGCGGCTTCGGGCCGTTCGCACCCGAGGTGTACCGGCTCCCCATCCCGGACGTGCTGCGCAGACCGCATGGCACGTCGGTCGACGAGTGGGTAGGGCATGCCATCAGGGAGCTTCACCGTTGTCTGAAAAGCACGGTCGATCCGCAGTCGATCGCGTGCGCCATCATCGAGCCCGTGATGGGCGAGGGCGGATTCATCGTGCCGCCACGCGAGTTTCTGGCGGATCTGGCAAGTACCTGCAAGGAACACGGCATCGTCCTCGTTGCCGACGAGATACAAACGGGCTTCGGACGCACCGGCCGGATGTTCGCCTGCGAGCGTGTCGGCCTCGAGCCGGACCTTGTGTGCCTGGCGAAGTCGCTGTCCAATGGATTCCCGCTTTCGGCGGTGGTGGGGCGTGCGGCGATCATGGACGCCGTGCAGCCGGGAGGCCTGGGCGGGACATTCGGAGGCAACCCGGTCTCGTGCGCCGCGGCGCTCGGGGCCATTGAAACGCTCGAGCAGGATGGACTGGTGGACCGCGCGGAAGCCATCGGCACGGTGGTGGCCAGGCGCTTCGAGGGAATGGTGGCGCGGTATCCCTTCATCGCCGAGACGCGCGGGCTGGGCGCCATGCGCGCGCTCGAACTGGTTGACGATCGCACGTCTCTCAAGCCTGACCAGCCCCGCACCGACCGGGTCCTGGCGCTCGCCGCGACGCGCGGCTTGCTGCTTCTTTCAGCCGGCCTGTACGGCAACGTGATCCGCACGCTGATGCCGCTGACCGTGACCGACGCCGAGCTCGAGGAGGGACTCGACGTGCTCGAGTCATGCCTCGCTGATACCGCGTGATGCGACCGAAACCCGGAACTGGAGCGAAACCGCGAATCGTCATCCTGGGAGGGGCGGGCGCGATGGGCCGGATCATGGTGCGCGATCTGCAGCGCACGAGTCGCGGCAAGGTGCGTATCGTTGTCGCCGACCGCGACGTCTCTGCCGCGCCGGGCCTCCGGGTCGAGACCACGCAGGTCGACGTCACCGATTCCGGGAGCCTTCGGCGCGCGCTGGACGGCGCCTACGCGACTATCGCCTCTCTGCCGTATCGTTACAATCTCGAGGCGATGCACGGAGCCCTCGAAGCGGGGGCGCATTACGTCGATCTCGGTGGCCTCTTCCACATGACCCGCCGTCAGCTCGAGCTCGCTCCTGAATTTGAGCGCCGCGGCCTGATGGCGATCCTCGGCATGGGCTCGGCGCCCGGGATCGTGAACGTGCTCGCAACGCTCGCGGCGCGCGGCCTCGACGCCGTCCGGGAGATCCATTGCCTGGTGGGCGGAATCGATCGAACCCGTTACCGCAACATGTCTCCCTTGTGGTTCGGCTACTCGGCCGACACGTTGCTCGACGAGTTCACGATGCCCTCGCCCGTCTTTCGCGCAGGCAGATTCACGACGGTCCCCCCTCTCGATCCCGGCGAGCGCGTTGCCGTCCACTTCCCGGCTCCCGTCGGAACGATCCCTGTCGACACCACGATCCACTCGGAGGTCGCAACCCTGCCCTTGTCGTTTGGTGACCGTGGCATTCGCGAAGTGACCTTTCGCCAGGGCTTTGACACGGAGTTCAGGGACAGACTGAGCTTTCTGGTGCAGCTTGGTCTTGCGGAGACGACGGCGCTGGCCTCCTCCCTCTCGCAGGGCTCGACCTGTTCTGGCATCGTGCCGCGCGATGTGCTGCTCGCGCTCGTTGGCCGCTTTCCACCGCCAGTGCCGATCGGGAAGCCGCACCGCTACGAAGTACTGCGCACCGTTGTCGGTGGGACGCACCGTGGCCGCCGGGTGACCGTTACCGCCGATTGCCACGCCGGCAGTAACGCGGGATGGGGAATCGGACCCGACATCGATACCGGCGCCCCGCCGTCGATCGCGGTGCAGCTCATGCTTTCCGGCGAAATCGAGCTGCGCCCGGGTGTCTGGGCCCCGGAACAGGTGGTTCCAGCCGGACCGTTCGTGCGCGAACTCAGCCGTCGCGCCATGCGGGTGACGTGTCGCAGGCGAGCAGTCAGACGCGAGTGACGTCCTGGCTTACTGTGGTTCTCGGAAATTTCCTACAGCGCCCGACCGATCGCGCCTGGGATTGGGTGGAGCTCATTTCCTCGTCCACCTGTTGGTGGCGAATTCCCAATCGGGGTGCAACACCGCTCTGAACGAAGTCGCGATTCGGCCCGAGTTCGTCTCTACCTGCCGGTGCACCGCGGTAGTCGATCTGATCGACGCCGCGCGAGGCCGGACAGGTTTCCCGCAGGCGTCGTCGACATTTCTCTCTGCTACCTCTTGCTCGAAGCTGCTTCACAGGTTGACCAATGGTCTCTCCATATCAGGCTGAAGACCTCGATGCCGACACAGGCCGACACCGGCGTGCCCGGATAGCACGGATTCGCGCATCGACGTTGGCCACGTTCACCTGGAACGCCAGCCGACTTCCGGCCCGCGACGGATGCCGCGGTCTGATCCGACACGATGCCGCTGAGGGTGGTCGGTTGCTGAGCGGCACTCAGAACCGACGTGCCCACGAACGTGAACACGACAATCGGAGCAACAACGAGGCAGCGAAACAACGACAACATGAGGCTCTCCCTTTTCCGGGACTGAACGCTCGACGAACCAGATCGACCTGCCTCCGCGAGGCTCGTCACACCAGCGCGGTGGGCGAGTCGACGCAAACGCGCCGCGTGCGAATTTGCCCGCGAGCGTATGAACAGACGTGCGGTGGTCACAGTCCGTCGCGCTCTTGGGTGGCCGGGCTGTGCCGGTTGGCGAGACGAAGAAGGACTAGATACGAGGCGGCGGGGGGTCTGGAGGGAGCGTGCCGTCCGAAAGCAAAGGGGGCTGGTACTCGATCGGGCGCGACGGCGTCGCATCAGCTACGACGGTGGCGGCTGCGACAGGAGGCGTCAGCGGTCCGAGCATCGACGCCAGGGCGAGACCCAGCTCATTCTGTGTGCTCTGCAAGCGGCAGCGTGCCGAGTCGGCCGGCTTGCCATGCATCGGGCACGAACCGTGGTCAGCCCCGTCCGCACACGTACAGATAATGCCTGTCTCTGAAGCTCCGCTTGTGAGCAGAAGGGCGGTCGTTCCAGTTACGACGGACACGTGGAGGAACAGCTACGCGACCGCCGCTGGGACGAGCAGACGTCGGATCTTCAGCACGAGTGCCGTTCAGCTTAGTGCCGGCACCAAGGCCGGCCAAGTGCTCGGGCCGGAATTGCGCCCCTGCGGGGCGTCCTTGCGGTAGCATTGCGACCAACAACCGACCCAGGGAGCGAATCATGAGCTTGAGGCTGCCGAGACTTGTCGTTGCGTTGTTCGCCTCCACCGCATGCGTGGCAGGCGCTCAGGCGCAATCGAGTTATCCGTGTGCGAACGATCTGCCCAATCCGTACCGTCTGGTGACGAATTGGGCGACGACGCCGCGCGGTTGGGCGCCGATCAGCGCGATCACGGTCGATGACAGGAACAATTTCTGGGGCGTCGACCGCTGCGAGGAGCCAGGCTGCAAGTCCGTGTTCGAAATTGGCCCCGACGGGAAGACGATCCGGAATTTCGGCACCGATCTGTTCGTCGAGCCGCACCAGGTCGCCGTCGATCATGACGGCAATGTTTGGGTGGCTGATGCGAGCGCGAAAGGCGCGAAGGGTCTGCAGGTGACAAAACTGAGCCCGGATGGACGCGTGCTCTTGAAGCTCGGCAAGCCGGGTCAGGGACAGGGCAGCGCGGCGTTGGATAGTTTCGATTCACCGACCGGAGTCGCTGTTTCCAGCAATGGGGACGTCTTTATTGCCCAAGGCCATGGCGAGAACCCGAACAATTCGCGCATTCTGAAATTCACCAAGGACGGCAAGTTCATCAAGAGCTTCGCGACCTATGGCGCCGGGAACGGGCAATTGCGCTCGCCGCATGCGATTGCCATCGACCGCCAGGACCGGCTCTACGCCGCCGACCGCAGCAATTCGCGCGTCGTGGTGTTCGACAAGGAAGGGAATTTCCTCGCCGCCTGGAAACAGTTCGGCCGGCCGAGCGGAATCGCTGTCGACAAGAACGACATGCTCTATGTGATCGATTCCCAATCGTCGGACAACCAAGGCGCGGCCAATTACAATCCCGGCTGCAAGCGCGGCATCCGCGTGGGCAGTGTGAAGGACGGCAAGGTCACGGCCTACATCCCGCCGCCGCCACCCGCCGATCCGAAATGGCAGCCGGCCATCGGCATCGCCGCGGATCAGAATGGCAATATCTACGCCGCCTCCGACGACCAGCACAATGTGGTGAAGTGGGTGAAGAATTAACCGGCGGAGGGGACCGAAGCTAGCCTCCTGGTAGGATTGACCTCGGACCTCCGGTGTCCTCCTCTATTCCACGACATCAAAGCGCAGGCCGCTCGAACCTTCGCCGCGGCCGACCGTCTTGCGTCGGCCGATCCACAGTCACGGGCTGCCGTCGAACCAGCGGGCGTATTGATAGGAACGGGTGCCCCGGCAGCCTTCGCGTGGGATCTCCTCGTCGAAAATGTCGAGAGGGCCGACGCTGGGTTTCAGGATGGGTCCGGAACTGGCGCGGTAATCCGTAAGGCCGCTCCTTGGCTGTGTCGGGGTTCGTGCCCGTTTAGGAGTAGCCGTCGTCCCGTTTCCAGTTCCCGACCCTGCAACCAAAGCTACTGGTTTTTCTGGCTGCGAGGGGTATCGCTGCGGGACCGCTTGATGTACTTCGTCAGTCCTCCGGAAGGAGTCTCGGCCCCAAATACGTTCCCTGCGGCGTCAACCGCGACGCCACCGGCGGCGGTTCCCCCTTCGCGTATGTTGTTCGCGTGCGGCGGAATGAAGAACATCACTTTACCGTCCGCGTTGCCGATTCGAATACCCTTCCTCCAACCTGGGTTGACGAGGGAATCCGATCCCGAGTCGCTCGTGTAAACGATGTCATTCCTGATGTACAACCCGCTTGCGCGACTGAATTGCTTCCACTCGTCAAGGTACTTGCCGTCCTGATCGAAGATCTGGAGACGAAAGTTGGCGCGGTCAGCGACGAACAAGCGGCCACGGGAATCGAACGCCAGCGCGTGCGCCCGCTGGAGTTCCCCCGGGCCGGAACCGAACTTGCCCCAGCTCTTGAGGAACTTGCCGTTGCGATCGAACTTCACGATGCGTCCGACCCTGGTGGACGGAGTCGTGTTCTCGCCTCCATCATGGCCGTCCGCCACGAAAATATCGCCGTTGGGGGCCGTGATGACGGCGGCCGGCTCGTTCAACAAATCGGGCGGATCACCTGCCGTGCCTGGCTTTCCAAGCGTCATCAACACCTTGCCGTCCGGGCTGAACTTGATGACCGTGTGGCCCTTGGCTTTCTCTGCCGGAAACTTCTTCAGTTCGTCAGCGGTCGTCGCGCGCCCGTCGGTCACCCAAACATTCCCTGCTCGATCCACGTGAATCCCGTGTGGATAGACCAACATGCCCGCGCCAAAGCTCTTCACAAGCTTGCCGGACGGATCGAATTTGAGCACAACGGTCAGGTCCGATCCCGCACAGGAATCTGCGCCGCACCTGTCAACGGCCCAGACGCTCTTTCCGTCAGGATCGATATCGACCCCTGACGTATTTCCAAAGATTCGTCCTCCGGGAAATTTTCCCCAGTCGCTGATCGTTTCGTATGGATTGGGCAGATCATTGACGGGTGTGACGGCACCCTGGCTATGGGCGCCTTTTCCATAGAGTGAGACGATCGCAACGGCTGCTGCAATCCTTGTTACTGCGAACAGACGGCTGCTCATCGAGCTTCCTTTCGGGACTTTAACAGTCATGGTCTCCACAGTCTAATCGTGAATTGAGAACGTCGGGGCGGAGACGCGTTCTCAGGGCGAACCGGGCATCCGAGCTCTCAGTGCCCGGCACGTTCTCGGACCTCACTCCCAGGTATATCGGAAGCCCGAGATTCGTAAAAGTCAGAGACTGTTGTGCGGCAGCGCGTCGGGTGTTGATCGACGGACGAGCGGTCAAACGGAGAGGGGAGCTCGTCGGGTTCGATCCTGCATTTCCGGCGCGGCGCCAAACTGGTCTATCGTTTCGTAAAGGACGACCCGGAACGCCGACGAACAAGCCGCATCTGGAATTCCACAGGCTGGACATGACCACCGACTCGTCGACTGAAAGTTATCCCGCCGGTATCGGACAGAGGATTCTCGCCGACGTCGCATTTGGTCGGCGCAACAGGACGGACAGCTATTCCGATGAAGCCTGACGATCTGGTGTTGATTGCCGGCGGCGGGCCGGTCGGGCTCCTTTGTGCCCTGTTGTTGGGGCGGCGCGGTCTGCGGGTCCGCCTGTTCGAAGCGTGTGCCTCGCCGCAGGAAGATCCGCGCGCGGCGACCACCCACCCTGCAACCCTCGAGGTGCTCGGCGAGGCGGGACTGGCGGAAGACCTCGCCCGCGTCGGGCTGGTGGCGCCGATCGTTCAGTTCTGGGACCGGCCAACCGGCTCGCTCATTGCCGAATTCGACCACGCGATATTGAAAGACGACACAGCGTATCCCTTCGTCGTGCAGTGCGAACAATTCAAGACAGCGATGCTCGCGCTGAAGCGACTCAGGGATCTTCCCAACGTCGAGATTCTGTTCGAACACGAAATCGTCGATGTGTCGCAGACCGGACGGCATGTCAGTGCCAGCGTGCGTGAACCAGGACGCGTCACGAGGCATGTCGGCGGGTATCTCATCGGTGCTGATGGGGGCCGCAGCACGGTGCGCAAGCAAACGGGCATTTCCTTCGACGGGTTTACCTGGCCCGAACGCTTCATCGTGCTCACGACGCCCTTCGATTTCGAGACTGGTATCGGCTGCTGCACGCGGTCCTATTTCGCCGACCCCGAGGAGTGGTGCAATTGCTTCAAAGTGTCGGCGAACGGGCCGCCCGGCCTCTGGCGAGTGGTGTTTCCCACCAATCCCGATACCCCCGACGAGGAGCTGATCAGCGACAAGGCGGTTCAAGCGCGACTTCAGAAGTTTTTCCGGTTGTCGACGAAGTACAACATCGTTCACCGCAATCTGTACGTCACGCATCAGCGTGTGGCGAGCACCTTCCGCCTGGAGCGGGTGTTGCTCGCGGGCGACGCCGCCCATGTCAACAATCCCATCGGCGGCATGGGGCTGAACGGCGGCCTTCAGGACGCGGCCAATCTTTCGGAAAAGCTTGCGTCGGTTCTGCTGGATGGCGCGTCCGACCGCCAACTCGATCTCTACGACAGGCAGCGCCGCACGGTCGCGATCGACTTCGTGCAGCAGCAGAGCATCGACAACAAGAAGCGGCTGGAGGCGCGCGATCCCGAGATCCGGGCCAGGCATCTCGCCGAACTGCGCGACATCGCCGCCGATCCGTCGAGGGCGCGGCAATTTCTGCTGCGGACCTCCATGATCGCCAGCCAGCGCCGCGCGGCCGCCATGAGGCTGGAGGAAGCGTGATGTGAAGCTCGCGGTCCCGGATCTCATCTCGAACTCGTACCTTCCGGCGGTGGCGGCCATCGAGCTCGGCTTCTTCAAGCGCGAGGGCCTTGACGTCACGCTCGAACTGATCTTCCCGGTCGACAAGGCCTACGCGGCGCTCGCAAATGGCCAGGTCGATCTGGTCGGCGGCTCCGCGCACTCTGCCCTGGCTGCCTTTCCCGAGTGGGACGGTGTGAAGCTGCTCTGCGCGCAGGGGCAAGGCATGTACTGGTTCCTCGTCATGCACGCGGATTTGCAGGCGAAGCGCGGCGATGCCGGCAGCGTCAAGGGACGCAGCATCGGGGCGGCACCCTGGGTGGATATGGGGCTGCGGGGTCTTTTGGAGGCGTCCGGCATCGATCTGGTACGCGACGACGTGCGTATTGCACCCGTGCCGGGGGCGGCAGGGGCCGGGGTCAACTTTGGGGTGACCGCGGCGAAAGCCCTGGAACAGCGCCAAATCGACGGATTCTGGGCCAACGGTATGGGCGCCGAGGTCGCGGTGCGTCGCGGCGTCGGTATGGTGGTCTTCGATGTCCGCCGTGGCGACGGCCCTGCGGCCTGTTTCCATTTCACCATGGCCTCGCTCGCGGCGGCAGATCGGCTGATCGCCCATTCGCCGGAGACTGCTGCGGCAGCGGTGCGCGCGATTGTCAACACCCATGCCGCGCTCAAGGCTGACCCCGGGCGTGCAACCGAAGTGGGGCGAAAACTTTTCCCACCCGCCGAGGCGGAACTGATCGCGGAGCTCATCCGGCGCGACCTGCCGTTCTATGATGCATCGATCTCACAAGCCTCCGTTGCCGGCATGAACCGCTTCGCGCGCGCGTCGGGCATTCTGAACACCGACCCTGCCTACGATCGGATCGTCGCCACCCAATTTCGTGGCCTGTGGGAAATGGCGGATTGACACGGTTCGCACGTCGGACTTAGCCTGTCGACAGCAGGAGGGACATGGTGCCGTCGGTTCACGAAAAGCCGGTCATCAGGATTGCGCCCAACAACCCGGTCTTCGATCTCCCGGTCATCGTCGGCATCGAGGAGGGCCTGTTCGACGCGGCCGGTCTGGACGTCGGTTTCTCCGCCACCTATGCCGATCGCGAGAAGGACAAAGCGGAACGTCCGATCATGTCGCGGCTCAAAGAGCAGATGTTCGAGTGCGGGTCCGCGGACAGCTACAACGTCTGCGAATGGGCGAGCATCGACCGGCTGGAACGCGGCGCGCGGGCCGGCAACATCGCGGCGCTGCGTGCCGCCGTGGCGGCGCAGGCCATCTTGACGTTCGATGAAGCGCTGCAGGTCCCTCGCGACCTCGCCGACGTGCCGGTTGTGGTTCAGGAGCTCACCGGCTCGCATTACTGTACGGTGCAGATGCTCGAAAGTGCGGTGGGCCCGGAGCACGTCAGGATCGAGCGCGGCGGGCTGCCACAAATGCGCTGGGCGGCGCTCGAGGCGGGCACCATCCGCATGGCAACGCTGATGGAGCCGTTCATCAGCCTCGGCCTGAAGGCAGGAGCGCACCTCATCGCTGCGTGCTTCTACCGCGGAGGCGAGGTGATCTCACCCGATCTGACGCCAGCGCAACGCAAGGCGTACTACGATGCGGAAAACCAGGCAGTGGATCGCATCAACGCCGACTTCTACAAGTACGCCCACCATGTCGCGGCGCACGCCAACGGCGCGTTGCAGCCGCATGAGCTGCTGCGGGCTTTCGTGCGCTACAAGCATGTCGACTCCTACGATCCGGTCCTGTTTGCCCGCACCTACGACTGGATGAAGGCGCGTGGGCTCACGGAAGGCGGCAGCGAACATGCCGCGCTCGTCATTTGAACCCGGCCTCGGCAGTCTATCGGTGGAACATCTTGCTGCTGCTGGCGGGCTCGCAGGCGATCGCCTATATCGATCGCGTCAATTTCGCCGTGGTCGCGCCGCACCTCATCAAGGTCTACGACTACACTCCGACTCAAGTCGGCATTCTTCTCTCCGCGTTCAATTGGGCGTTCACCTTCTCGCTGCTGGCGGCGGGTCCGCTGGTCGATGTGATTCGTCCGCGGCGCGCCTATTCGATCGGGGTCGGATTCTGGTCGCTTGCGACGGCGCTCTGCAGCCTGACGAAATCATTTGCCCCGCTGCTGGTGTTCCGCGCCCTCGTCGGCGTCGGCGAGTCGGTAATGATTCCATCGGGCGCGCGGGTGATTCGCGAGACGTTCGACAAGAAGCATCGCGCCTTGGCTGTCGGAACCTTTTTCGCCGGCAACAGGATCGGCCTCACACTCGGCATCCCGCTCGCCTCGGTCGTCCTGGTGAATTGGGGGTGGGAGTGGGTCTTCTACATTACAGGATCGCTCGGCCTCTTCTGGGTCGCGTGGTGGCTCGCGGTTTATAGTCCGCCGCCTGACGAGGAGGCGACCCGCGCGCAGCCGCATGAAGCCCGGGACCAAATCAGGTGGGCGACGCTCCTCAAATACCCCACGACCTGGGGCGTCATGCTGGGGCAGGCTGGCTATCTCTACATCTACTACGTCTTCGCAACCTGGCTGCCCGGCTACCTTGTCTTGCAGCGCGGCCTGTCGACGCTGACCACCGGTTTCGTCGGGATGCTGCCGTTCCTCGTGGGAACGACGTGCGTCATCCTCGGAGGGTGGGCGGGGGACCGCCTGATCGCGGCGGGATGGCGCGTCACGCTGGTGCGCAAAGGGTTCGCTGTCGGCGGCCTTTTCGGCGGCACGGTTTTCACGATCGCAGGCGCCTACACTCCGGACGACGTCTTGGCGATCACCTTCCTGACGCTTTCAGTTGCAAGCGTCAGTTTCTCCACGGCGGCGGTGAACTCCATCCCGATCGACGTGGCGCCGGCCCACATCGTCTCCTCGCTGGTGTCCTTGCAGAATTTCGGCGGGAACGTCGGCGGGTCCTTCGCGCCGCTCGTCACCGGCGCGTTGATTTCGGCTTCCGGAGATTTCACAGTTCCGCTGCTCGTGGCGGCCGGCGTTGCCCTCGTCTTCGGTTGCGGCTCGTATGGTCTGATTGTCGGCAATCTCGACCGGGAACTGGGAACGCGATAGGAAAGCTCTATGACATCGTCTGCAGACTTCCCCAACCTGCCATCGGTCTGGCTTCACGAGCTCACATGGGAAGAGGTGGCGTCGTACCTCCGCCGCCGCGACACCATCATCGTCCCGTTCGGAACCACCGAACAGCATGGTCCCGCCGGGTCGCTTGGACTGGATGGGTACGTGGCGATCGGCCTTGCCGAAGACGCTGCCAGGAAGGCCGGAGTGCTTTCGGCTCCTCCGGTGTGGTACGGCGACTCCAGCCATCACCTGGGGTTCCCCGGAACCATCTCCTTGAGAACCGAAACGGTCATGCAGATCGTGTACGACATCGTGCGCTCGCTGGCTCGCCACGGTTTCAAGCGGATCCTGCTGCTGAACGGGCACAAGTGGACCAACCTGCCGGCGCTCACCAGCGCCGCCCGCAACATCCGCGAATTCGAGCTGCCTGGCGTGCTGACGGCCGTGGCGGATCCGATGTACCTGGCGCGCGGGGTCGCCGGAAAAATCAAGGAAGCAAACGAGCACCATGCGGGAGAATTGGAAGTGTCACAGGTCCTTTACAAATTTCCTCACACGATCAGGCCGGACAGATTTTCAGACGCGGCGTGCGACTTCAACCAAGCGCTCGGGCCCTTTGCCAACGACGACCTTTTTGGCGGCGGGCGTGACACGATTGACCAGCCCTGGACATCCTGGGACCAGAAGCGGATGGCGCCAACGGGCCAGTTCTCATCCAACCGCGCCGCTTCGTCAGAGAAGGGAAAGCAGTACCACGACTACATGGTGGACCGGCTCGTGGAATATCTGAACTGGTGGCAGTCCTACCAGGGGCCGCTCGGCCAGGAAACGGCGTGACGCACCTGAGCGCTGACGTGCTGGTGGTTGGAGCCGGCGGGGCCGGCATGTACGCCGCAATTGCGGCGGCTAGAGAGGGGAGCTCCGTCCTCCTGCTCGACAAGAACCTGATTGGACGCGGCGGTGCCACCATCATGGCTCAGATGACCGTGGCCGCGGCGATTGGGCATCAAGAGCCGGACGATTGGGTCCTCCATCTGGAAGATACCCTGGAGGCAGGACGAGGAATCTGCAACGAACCGCTTTCGGCGATGGTGTGCCAGCGGGGCCCTGAGCGGATCCTCGAAATGGACCGCTGGGGCACCCGTTGGGCCCGCCAAGACGGGCATATCAAACAGGTCGGCGCACCAGGTCACCGCCGCAAACGCTGTTGCTACGTCGATTTTCTGAGTACCGGACCGGCCGTGGCGGGCACGCTGCGCCGGCAGGTCAGCGGCATGGCAAACGTCCGCCGACTGAGCAACGTCGCGGTCATTGAAATTTGTGTTGCGGCCGGTCACGTCCGCGGTGCGGTCGCGTTGGATCTTTCGAGGGGATCGCTGCTCACGATCGCTGCCCGCACGGTGATTCTGGCGGCCGGCGGGTTGACGAAAATCTTTCGCCGCAACAGCGCCTCGGCAAACATGAGCGGAGAGGCGTACTGGCTGGCGCTGGAGGCTGGCGCCGAGCTGGTGGACATGGAGTTCGTGCAGTTCTTTCCGATTGCGCATCTGGCGCCTCGACTGGTCGGCATGGACCCGATCATGTGGGATCCGTTCCGCTACAAGCTTGGCGGAAAACTGTTGAACGGAAACTTCGAGGAGTTCATTCATCGATACGGTGGCCAGGATGAAGGACGCTACACCGCCGCTCGGGATCTGGCGTCGTACGCAATCCTGAAAGAGGTCGAGGCCGGACGCGGGTCGCCTCATGGGGGCGTGTATCTCGATTTTCGTCATGTCCCCGACGACAGCCTTCGAGAAGCCTTCGGGCCTGTCATCGATCGCCTTCTGAAAAACGGGATTGATTTGACCCGGGTGCCGATTGAAGTGGCGCCGACGGCCCACTATCATATGGGCGGTATTGCGGTAAACGACCGCATGGAGACCCGGGTTGCCGGTCTGTTTGCGGCGGGTGAAGCCGTCGGAGGAGCCAACGGCGCGAACCGCCTGTCGGGCAACGCCATCACCGAGGCCTTGGTCTTCGGAGAGCGCGCCGGCTTTTTTGCCGCCAAGGCCGCCATGGACACGGATCTGGACTGGTCACCAGCATACGTTCAGCGGGCTCGTGCGGAATTCTCCGCGCTCCGGCAACACAAAGAAAAAGGCTTGGGGCCCGCAGCCCTGCAGAACAGCATCCAGGACCTGATGTGGGAAAACGCCGGACCGTTTCGATCGGGCAAGAATCTCGAAAGGGCTCTGCCGGCGCTGCACGGATTCCATGATCAATTACAGGAGCTGGCGATAGCACCCGGCGACATTTTCAATCTGGATCTGCAGGACTGGTACGAACTGAAGGCAATGCTCCGTAGCTCCGAGGCGGTCGTCATGGGAGCGTTGAACAGGGCAGAAAGCCGAGGAGCGCATCAGCGACTCGATTTTCCGCAGACGATCGCGGCGTTCGAGAGAAATCAGCTGTTGTCGCTCGAGGATGGAACGATGACGAGCCGCTGGACTTCTGTCGTCCGGTCGGGAATGCCATCCGCCTGAACATGTCGGCCCCCGACTCGGCTCGCGTGATGCGCCTTCGGGTCTGGCGCGGCTCGGCGCGGGTCGAGGGTTACTACCAGACTTATGAAGTTCCGTTCGAGGAGGGAATGTCGGTGCTGGACGCGTTGCGCTGGATTCGCGCCCGCCAAGACTCGAGTCTGGCCATTCGTTACAGTTGCATCAACGCGAATGCCTGCAGGACCTGCATGGCGCTCGTCGACGGCGTTGTTGAATATACGTGCACGGCGCGGCTGAACGAATCCTGCGCAACCGTCGAACCGCTTCCTACCAGGCCGCTCATCCGGGATCTCGTGACGGATACTGCTCCCGCAGACGAGACACAACCCTAGGCACTCCAGGTTCGTGTCGGATCGCTCAGGCGGCCGCGCGTCCGGTCGAACGCGGATACAGCCGGACATACTCGCCTTGGGACGTTCTGCTCAGCACGCCGGCCTCCACCAGCACGTTCAGCACCGCCTCGCACGTGGCCGCACTGGTGGCAAACCGCCGCCGCGCCTGCGGCAGCGTCAGCCTGTACGCCGGCGCATCGAGAAAGGCCTGCTGCATCCTGACGACCAGGTCCTGAATCCGGCGGCGGCGATCGGCAATCATCGTCAATACCTCCCTCGTTCAACACGTGCGTTGCACGCCTTACATACCCGTTCAGGTGAGCAAGGTGTGTACCCTATGGTGAGCGAAAGGGTCGTTGCGTTACACGCGCAGAAGTTCCGGCCATTCAGGATTCACGAAACGCACATAACCATGGTTGGTCCTGAACGTAGTCAACCATCTATTGCACCGGCCCCAGCTCTGCCACAGCCCCGTCTAACGCGGTGAGCGCGGCCTGATACGCGGCCGCTTGTTGTTCGGGCGTGGTACCCTCCCCCACGCGGGCGACCGGTTCCCAGCTTGATGGCGGCACGCCGGCCAGCGTGGCGTGACGGCCGATGTACTGGCGCAACGGGTGCTGCAGTTCGCCGCCGCTTATGTCGGCGAGCGCGGCGGCGACACCGACGTGCATGCCGAGCAGCAGCAGATGCCGGTGGCGCCGGGACAAGGCCTTCTCGACCCGCGCCGCCAATCCGAGCTCGTCCGAATCCAGCCGGTCGTTCACGCGGCCGAATTCCTCGGCGTTCGACACGGGCAGGAGGGAAACCTCGCCGACGCCCAGTTCGTTCCCCAAATCGTGCATGGTCCTGATGCGGGGCGCCAGGATCTCGCGCACACGCGATCGCATCTCGGGCGGCGACAGCACGACGCTGCCGAGGACATTGCTGCAGTAGCCGACGTGAAAGCCCAGCCGGTATGCGGCGGCCCGCGTGGCCGCGGGCAGGCGGCCGTCGGCGTCGCGCGCGGCGTCGGCGACGGCCGCCGCATCGCGTGCCCAGGCGGATGCCGTCCGCGCGTCGAACAGCGCCGCGAGCGACGGCGTGAGCGCCAGCCACAGTGCGTTCAGGGCCAGGTAGAGGCCGGTGATGCCGAGTGTTACCAGCAGGAAGCGCTTCACGCCCGGTCGCGGTAGCATAGCAGTCCCCGTCCGGGGACGCCATGCATCCAGGCCAGTTCATTGCGCATTTCATCAACACCGCGATCATCACGGCCATCGTCGCGGCGCTGGTGCTCTGGCGCTACAAGGTGGGTGTGCTCGCGGGCATGAGCACTGGCGGTACCGTGGAGCTCCCGATACCACCGCCAGCCTTGCGAGCGCCGGCCTCCGGGACCGCGGCCGCGGCGGACGCCGTCGTCTGGGAGCGGCAGGTGCGGCGCCGCGTCGACGTCGGCACCGCCCTGATCGTGCTGGTGTGCTCGCTGCCGCTCGCATATCTCGCCGCCGCAGCCGTCGGCGACACGACGCCGATGCATGTGCTGGGGCAGACGGGTCAGTTCCTGCTTGCCGCGGTGCCGATCGCCGCCTTGCTGGCAGCCTATTCGTGGCGCCAGGCGCTACTTCATGCCGTCGCGCTGCTGGCCGGCGGCGCGGCGCTGATGCTGGCGGTGTCCGCTCTGCAGCGGTTGGCAGTCGGCCGGTCGCCGTCGCCGGATCAGTTCCTCAACGGTCTCATCTTCCTGCAGCTGACCGCGCTCAATGCCGTCGCGCCGCTGCTGGTGATGCTGGTGACCGCGCTGCCGCGGGTGCGGGGAGTGGCGCCGATGACGTTCGTGGGCCTGCTGGTGTTCAGTCTTGCGCCGCTCGGGGGATCTCAGCTGACCCGCGCACTGGCCATGACCAGAACCGGCAGCGAGCTGGTCGTGAACGCGGGCCTGTCGATCGGGTTCGTCCTGCTGGCGGTGCCGACCGGCTGGGTGGCATGGCGGTGCCTGGCGGCAACGGCACGGGCGTTCGAGACCAAGCGTGTCGCCGACAGCGAGGTGCTGGTCAACGTGTGGTGGGTGATGTTCGTGTCCGCGTTCTGGATTGACTACGTGAACGTGCACCCCTGGTCGTGGCCGCCGCTGCTGATCGCCGTGGCCGTGTGCGTGGCGTTCGCCGTCCTCTACCGCTTGACGCTTCGGCGGTGGCTGCCGCCCTCGCGACCGGCATGCCGGACGCTGCTCCTGTTGCGAGTGTTCGCCGACGTGTCGCGTACTGAACGGCTGTTCGATCGGGTTGCCGGCCGCTGGCGATGGCTGGGTCCCGTGACGACGATCGCGGCGCCGGACGTGGCGGCCCGGACGGTGGACCCCAGCGACTTCCTGGAGTTCGCCACCGGCCGGATGCACGCGCGGTTCGTGAATTCGGCCGCCGACCTCGACGAGCGCCTGCGGCATCTCGACGGGGCTCCCGATCCCGACGGCCGCTATCGTGTGAGCGAGCTGTGCTGTCGAGCCGACACCTGGCGCGCGGCTGTCGTAAGCCTGATGGATCGCGCCGACGCCGTTCTGATGGACCTCCGGGACTTCTCGAAGAAGCGCGCCGGCTGCGCCTTCGAACTGCAGCAGCTCGGCCAGCGCTTCGACGCGCATCGGCTGGTGCTGGCCGTGGATGCCAGCACGGATCGCGAGTTTCTCGCCACGAACCTCGCCAGCGGCGCGGCCCGCATAGTCGAGCTGCCACGGTACGCCAGCGATCGCGATCTGGAGCACGTGTTCGAGGAAGTTGTTGCCGGGGCGTATGGCCAGGATGCAGCGCCACCTCGAGCCACGACGACGGTACGCTGAATCAGAAACGGCCCTCGCGGTACGGCAGCCTGATCTCGCTCGGTCGGAACAAGGCCAACGTCGCGGGAATCGTGCGAGAAGGTTGTTTCCTCAGCCTGGAGTCGGAACCGCTCGCTCCGATCGAAGCGACCCGGCTGGGCTCGAGACTGGTCTGGTATCTCCCGCGCGGCTTCGCGCCAAGCGGCCTTTATACAGGCATGACAGGAAATCGTACACCACGAGCTCCTGCGCGCGCTGTTCGGCTCTGAACAGCCGATTGAGATGCATGTGAACGTAGCTTTCCGCGAGCACCGGGATCGGCACATCCAGCGATCCCGAACGCTCCGCGGCGTGCAGGGCTGCTAGCGCCTCTTGTGCGCGCGTCGAGCGATCAGCGAACGCGTCCAGCCACCCTGTCGACGCGTCGGATGGCTCTGAGTCGAGCAGACGGTGCAGGCCTGGTCCGACAGCGCGGTACTTCGCCGCCAGCTGACGTGCGAACGGCGCATCGGCGCGGAACTCCCGGCCGAAGATCTCGCGGAGCTTCTGCATCAACCGGAGTTTCGCCTCCAGATCGAAGCCGAGGTCCGACAGCAGCGCGTCGATGCCAGCGATAGCGGCTTGCCATCGCAGAACGGGGCTGCCGATGCCGCTCACCGGATCGAGCAGCTGGACGATGGTTTCACTATCGGCCCAGAAGTAGCGTTCGGCAGCGTCGATCCCAGCCTCGCCGCCGTAGCGTTCGATTTCACGCTCGTAGGTGTCGAACCCGAGCCGGCGCACGAGCCCATCGCCGAGCGCCTTCGCGACGACGCGCTCGATGCGGCGTTGAATTGTGGCGGCGTGTGTCTTGCCGGCCGCATGCAGGCGCCATCTGAGATGCTCGTCGGGATCGGTGTAACGGATGAAGAACCATCGATCGATCACGCGCTTCGACAGCAGTGCCTTGCTGACCGGGCCGATCAGCTGTGACAGCAATCGGTCGGCGGTGCTCGCGCTTGTGTACAGCTTGGCAAACACCCATTCCGACCCCGGCGCGAACGTGCGCGGAATCGAGATCGGATCGCAACGGCGCGGCGTCGGGGCGGGTGCGCTCGCTGCCGTCTGTGGTCGCACGACTCGCGGAATCAGCAGCTCGTGCATGTAACGCCCATCATCGCCTTCGGCGCACAGTTCATCCGGGCCCGGGTACATCTCTGTGAGCGTCGCGGATTCACGGTCCTTCAGCAAGTGGATCAGCGAGTCGATCGCGAGAGCGTTGTCGAGATCAACGGGGAGCGTGTTGTCGGCGTCGGTCAGCACGACCCAGCGCGGCAGCCGACGCCGGACTCTTCGTCGAGCGCCTCGACGAGCGACACCTCGCGATACTCATAGCGCTCGGCGAATACCGCCCGAAAGCGACGGAGTCGATCGTGGTCGGCGCCTGGAGTCAGCCGGCGCAGGACGTCGACGCCGCGGATGATCTCGGCCACGAGCGCTCGATCGAGCGTCGCCCGGAACGCCGGGCGGACGAGATCGACTTGAAAGAGACGCGTCAGGTCGACCTTGACGGGGAAGGTCCCCAGCCGGTGTGCGATGCCGCGGTACCGTGCGGGTTCCGCTCCGAGCCCATCGCGGTCGAGCGATTCGAGCAACGCTGCCACCTGCGCCAACTCCCGCGCCACAGGTTCACCCTCGGGAGCGCGGCGCAACAGGTGGACCAGACAGGCTCGCGAGGCCTCTATGCGGCGTGTCGGTGGTAGTCCTTCAACTGTTCACCCAACCGCAGGGACAGACTAATCAGTAGCCACATCATGAATCAATCGATAGCGCGCGGCGAGGACTTGTTTGGCAGTGCGCGATAGACCTGGACCCTTCCCCACCCGTCCTCGAACTGTCCTATCCACTCCAAGTCTCCCCGCCCCTCGAGTATCGTGACAGCTGTGACGTATGGTGCGGGATCAAGGAATCGCTCATGGATGATGACGTACACCGCACCGCGTCTCAGCAGCTCGTCCACCCAGGGTCCCGCGGGGAAATCGCGAAGAGCGTCCAACATGGTCCGATACGCGGGAGGATAGTAGCCGCTATAGCCGTTGAGCAGCGGATGCCAGTGAAAGGTTGATAGGTACTGGTAGATCGCGTCGTTCCTCGGAAACCAGTGGGGCAGCGGCATGGGTAATTCCGCCACGATCCCGGTCGGTTGCTGGCGCAGCCAGCGATAGGCCGAGGGCACGCCCGAGGGCAGGCGCATCAGCGACGGGGGAGAGAACAGCTCGATCAGGAGCAGCACGGCTGTGCACACGGGAAGCGCTCGGCGCAGGTGAGTCGAGGAGACCCAAGTCATCACACGCGCAAACCCGAAACCGGCGAGGACCGCAAGCGCAAGCAGCACTAGCACACCGAACCGGGTGGGTACCCTCAGGCTGCGATACGGTGCGATCCAGGTATAGAGCACCTCATACAATGGCCCATTGAAACCCAGCGTGGCGGACACCGAGAATGCGAGGATCACACCGTACATCAAGCGGTGGCGTGTCGGTGGCCACACGCCGAGCGCCGCGAGTGCGAGAGGGAGCAAGCCGGGAAAAAGATTGGTCTCCTGTCCGCCGAACTCTCTTTGGGTCCATCCGTACACGACGCTGTCGGCCGTCGCAGCCAGATAACTGGCCGCCGTGGCGCTGTAACGACGAACCTCGTCGACCGCGCGCCCACCTGTCATGTCCAGATTGGCCAGCAAGGGCTGCGCATAACAGGTCGCCACGGTGATGGCAAACAGCGCGCCGGCCAGGAGCGCGCCTGCGGTACGCACCTGTATACCCCGCGCGCGTGTCAGCAGGATGATCGGTGCGGTGGCGATGATGGTTGTCACGAAAAAGATAGCGTAATAGATGCTCGAAAGCGTCTGAAGGGCGACGAACATGCCGGTGTACAGGCCGTCTCGGAGCCGGCCCTGCTCGAGGGTACGGTGGAGCGCCAGAAGCGCGAAGGGCATCCACTGTCCCCACAGCAGCTCGAGATGCATGTAATGGTCGATCCGATAGAATCCGAACGCGTAGATAATGCCCGCCAACACGCCGGCCGTTGCCTGTCGTGTCAGGTGCTGCACCAGCAGAAACGCCCCGAGGCCAGACAGCACGAAGCTGGCGAGCACCAGCAGGTTGTAGGCGAGGACCTGATCCATGCCGATCCACAGAAGAGGCCCTGCCAGCACGCCTTGAAGCAGCACCGGATCCGAGTAGGCGAGGGTACGAGCTGCCGGGAAGAAGATGTTGCCCTCAAACAGATCGACCGGGTCGTGCCACAAGTGACGGGCAATCGAGGCCAGACGCCAGATGTTGAAAAAGGAGTCGTGGTGCGCAGCAACGTGCGTCGACAGCCCTGTGACCTGTGGCCAAGTCATCACCAGCGTCAGCCCAACGAACAGCCCTGCCACTCGAGCGGACATGCCGACGCGGGGTAAACGCCGCCAAGCGTCCCAGATCCGCAGATGGAGCGGGCACCGACGCACGAGCGTGTGACGAAGCGCCAGCACCACGAATGCCAGCAGGAGTACGCGCCAGCTGGACATCACCGACACTCTGATGCCGATCGCTGCGAAGCGGAAACCGCCCAACACCGCCACCCACGCTCCTGCAACGAGTAGCACGAGGCCGGACGCATCGGCTGCGCGGACCCATGCAGGAAGAGCGCGGCAGTCTGGCGCCTGGCGACTCATGGACGCACGAAACGTGCATAGCTCCGCTGGCGTCATTCGGCGCAGAGCTCGCCTGAATCGGGAGACATGTCGGTCTCGTGTTTCGGAGGGCTCCATGGACTCGTTCATACGGCAGCCGGCAGCGAGCTTAGACAAATACCGTCGTGTCATCTGATGATCCCACTATATGAGCGCATCCGAAGGGGAATCCCCGACCAAGGCTCATAAGCCATTCGCACTCTTCCGAGCGTAACAGTCGGACGGGTCCACTGCCCGTTTCACCATCCCTCATGCTCCTTGGGAATTGAGGCGGACGCCGCTTGAGCGCCCCCGCACAATAGGCGGTGGGAGCCGTTCCGTCTGGGCGATTCCCCGCGGTTTATCCAGCAGCTCCTCCAGTCATTGCTCGAATTGATGCCGCTTGAAACGCCGCGGTCGGTCACTCGCCGCGTGTGATTCGGCAGCACGACCGAAGGACCTCTTTCGCAATGGCCGCGGTTCACTTCTTGCCAGCCGCCCGCCGTGTACGAGCGTCATGTAACGAATCGCAGGGACAGAACACTAGACATCGTTACGTAGAGGTCACTCTGATGCCGCACGTTTCACGTGCCCTGAGCAACACCGAAGGAGTTGCGCGATGCAGATCAACCGATTGTGGACGGCGATGCTCACCCGCGAGCGCGTGGACTCCGACACCGACAGCTCCATCAACGTGTCCGTGAATACCGATGGCGTTGAGCGTTTGAATCGTACATTTCCCGACGCTCAGCAGACCGATCAGGAACGCGGAGTTGCCAATCTGTACGATGTCGACGTGACCGATAACTCCATTCAGGGCGAGCAGCTCACGGATTCCTCCATCCGCATCGGAATCAATGGTGACGACGCATGGCGCCCGCAGCATGTGTTCGTTTTTGGCGAAGGCGTTACCCGACGGGGAATCAACGAAACACAAGCCCTGGCCATCGAGACGGAGATCGACACGACGCTGAGCACGGATTCGAGCGAGGGACCGTCTGGCGTGCCGCTTCGTCTCGTGGGGCATGGCAGCGGTAGCCTGCCAATCCGGCGGCTCTTCATCCTCGTGCGCAGCATCGCGAGCGATCGTCCGCCGGAGGATGGAGGCATCTTCGGCAGTGCGGTCCCCCATGGGACCGTCACGGACGCGCCGCTTGAAATCCAGATTGTCAGTCAGGGCAGATTGGTGGTTCTGTTTCAGATTCGTGATACTCCCCAAGAAGACCTGGAGTTTGGCGAAGCCAATTTCTACACCATGCCCGTGATTCTGCCGTTTACACGCGCGCAGCTCGAGATTGATTCCATCACGCTCCGCATTATGGGTATGGACGACTACGAGCCGCTTAGCCTGTTCATCTTTGGCGCGGACCAGGCAGCCGGCCGTCCGACGTCCATGGTGCCCCTGGTGAGCATTTCGAATTGGCGCCAGGCCGGCTTAGGCGTAATCGACTACGACCCCACCAACGGTACCGGTGCGGTGGCACTGCCCCTAGCGGCGTTGCCTACCGAGGTGCCTTCGGTCGTCGAGACGACGTTCACCGCGGCAATTTCTTAGAGAATCGCAGAATTGTGCCTGCGGATAGGCGTCGATGAACGCGCTGAACCGCAGGTCGAGCCTGGGTTTTGAAGGCCTGCGCGACTTCTGAGTGCAGCGTCCTCCGAGGTGCACGTTGCTGTTCAGACGTCCTTGCCGATCGCCGCGGTCCACGCGGCGATCTGACTCTCGGTCATGGTGCCCGTGGGCTCGGCGCGGCCGTCGCGATAGTGCAGGCGTTCCAGGTCGTAGAGATACTGTTCGCGCGACAACATCGTTCCATAACAGATGTCGTTGTCGGTGCGCGGACGACTGACCCCGAGCCGCCGGATCAGCTCGTCCATCACCCACGTCGGCACGCTCTCGCGCTTGTCCGGATAGACGAAACCGAACAGAATCAAGTGGCTCAGGAGCACGCGCCAGTGATCGCCGAACCGCATCAGCAGCCGCGGCCAGTCGAGCGATGGACCGGTTTCGCGGAGCAGGTGTATGACGTCGGCGCCGTCGAAGCGCTCGCGTTCCTGCACGAAGGCCTTGGACCAGATCATTTCCTCGACCGGCGACAGCCGCGTCACGACGCCAAGCAGATTGGCTTTGGTGGCGTGCTCGAACCAGAGGTCGTCGACGCGCGCGACACCATTTCCGGAGGCAAAAATCACGTCGATGAAATGCTCGTCCTTCCACACTTTGCCGAGCCAGTGCGTGAACGTCAGCTCGGTTCGGCATCCGGCGTTGGCGAACGCCTCGAGGACGCGGGCGCAATCAGGCGGCTTGACGAAAATATCCATGTCCTTCGTGTTGCGCGGGACGTTCGAATAGTGTGAGTAGGCGAGCGCACCGCCGACGAGAAAAGGAATGCCGGTCCCTTCGAGTGTCTGCAGCACGCTCCGGTAAAATATCGCCTCCGGCGCTTGTACCGCGCGAGCGTTGGAAGTCTCCATGTGGTCCTTTGCGGCAGCCGGCGCTACGCCTGCGACATCGCGGCAGATGCGACGGGCTGCTCGTGCGGCTCGTCGCTGAGTGGAATTTCGAATAACCGGAATGGAGGACGATCCGCAAACGACCGCGCCAGCAGCGGCATCGACACGTTGTAGACTGGCACCCCGATGGCGGTCCTGCCTTCAAGGTGGCCCCGGTGAGCGTGGCTGTGCACAACCAAAGAAACCCTGTACGTATTGATCGGTTCTTCGAGACGGCTCGATCCGAGGAACGGATAGATCTCCAGGGGCTCGCCTTCCACCGTCTGGACGATCGGTGAGTAATGCAACAAGGCGACGATCGGCACCGAGCCGATGCGGCCGAGCGCTGTCTCGAGCTTCAAGGCTTCGTCGACCGCTTCGTGCACGAATTGCTTGATCGTCGTTTCGCCCCACGGCGCGAGCGAGCGCTGGCCGAAGCCGCCGCCGAACCCCTTCACGCCTGCGATCCCGATGCCGTGCGTCTCGCAGATATCGCCATCGAGAATTGTGGTGCCCGACTCGCCGAGGATGTGCCGGACCTCGTCGGCTTTGCCCGACTCGTGGTCGTGGTTGCCGAGAACGGCGATCACCGGCACGCGAACGGCGGTGAGCTCGCGCGCCAGCATTCGAGCCTCGTCGGGGAGGCCGTGGTCCGTCAGGTCGCCGGCGAGCAGCACCAGCTCGGCCGATTCCCCGGCTTTAGCCAGTAGAGGCTGCAGCGTCGCCTGCGACGATTTGGAACAGTGCAGGTCGCCGAGCGCTGCGATGCGCACCACTTTTGCCATGGCTGGATACCTTCAAGAGTTGAGCCAAGAAACGCGGCCGTCGAAAACTACTATGCCAGGCCGACATGGAGGCCTGGCTCGAACGTCACGAGCATGGTCCGAGGAATCATGGAGATGCGGTGTGAATAGAAGGTGCTCGCGGACGAAATCGTGGCCGATCGGTCCCACCCTTGACGAATCGATTCAACGTGACGTAAAAGCCAACGGAGAGTCCCCAGACCGATCACACTGGACGGCATAGCCTCGGTTGCTCGATCGCGAGGCACCGTCAATGCTCTCGGGGCGCATTGACTCAATGGGCTCTTACCCGAGTTGCGTGAGTGCAGAACCGCGGCGACCGGCGCGACCGGCTCGGTAGTCGTCACCCTGACCGCGGATGGAGTAGCTGCCGAGACATTCGGCGCCGTGCGAAGACGAACGTTCGCGTCGCCGCAAGTGTCGATTCCTGGCTGACGCCGCACGGCTGCACTTGGAGATGTCCCTCACCTCTACATTTAGTTCCGCTGACAGCGTTCACCAGATCACGCTGACAGCGTTCACCAGATCAGAAGTGTACGCCACTTCTCAGAATTGCGTCGGCTCAGCCTTTTGCGACAGTTCCATCGAATTCCGCAATGCGATTGAGGCAAGCCCGAGTGTTGCCTCTCGCGCTTCAAACCTTGTGAACGTCCGGTGGCTCAACTTGGTGCATGCTGCGCAGCCGCACCAGGGTCAGCGTCCGCGATTCCTGGCCCAACCGCCGCTGCTTCCCGTGGATCTGGAGAATCGGCCCGCAGGGAGATCTCAATCCCGTAGAGCAGGCAAACCGCACGGGCTCTCGGGCGCCGGCGCTTAGTTCGTCCAGTGTGGTGAGCATTGATTACGCCGGCTCGCGCAAGCCGTCCCTGAGGCCGATCCGTTCGAGCAGGCGCCTGAATCGCGGATCGTCTCGAACCCGGTCGTAACGCGGATTCACCAGCAGGGTGACGAGCATGCTCGATCGCTCGTGAATCGCGCGCTCCAGCCATTCGAACGCACGATCGTACTCGCGCAACGCAAGGTAGATCTCGGCAATGCCCGGCGCGGCGACGTAGGAGGACGCCGGCTCGGAGCAGCGCCGCCCATTCAAGATTCGCTGCGTCGAGGCCTGGCTCGCGATCGTTCGCAGCGCGCTAAGATAAGCAGGCCCGTCATGGATCCACTAAGTCGTGTGATTGCCACGTCACGAGCCCGGTACGCCGCGATTCCAAGCGGCAGACACAACGGCACGCAATCTGCGTAACGTGCTGTGCCGGCTTGCCATGGAGTGTTCAATGACTCGTATGCATCACGTCATCATAGCGTTTGTCCTCGTGGCCCTCTTCTGTGCGCGCCCCGTGGGGGCGCAGGACGACGACCGTGCGTTTCAGGCAGGCGTGCAGTTCGCAGGTGCGGTGTCGAGCGAGTTCGACAGTACGGACTTCGGTGTCGGTGGTCGGATCTCGTGGCATCCTGCGACGCTCATTGGCGTCGAAGCAGAGCTCGATTATTATCCCGCCGACTTCGCCGACGACCCCGTCTTCAGCGGTAGTCGGATCGAGGGGCTTTTTGGCGCAACCGTGGGTCCGCGCATCGGGCCGCTCCGTCCGTTCGCGAAGCTTCGGCCCGGGTTCGTGACATTTGGCGAGGCACCCGAACCCTTCGTCTGTATCCTGATCTTCCCCCCTCCATTGGCGTGTCACTTGGCTTCGGGCCGCACGGTGTTCGCGCTCGATGTCGGCGGCGGCGTGGAGTGGCTCCCGTCCGACCGCATCGTTATCCGCGTGGACGCCGGCGACCGCGCAGTGCGATATCCCGGTCCGGTCATCGACCGCGACGGCACGGTCCGGGACGACACGTTCTTCGGCCACGATTTCAGGTTCACCATCGGCGGCGGCGTGCGCTTCTGAGGCGCGAGGGGCTGCGCGAGCGGCACGCCGCAGACGATCAACGATGGCTGTGGCGCGGCTCGAGACGAGCATCAGCTCTTCGTCGAGCGCGTCACGGACCGTGCACGCGATGACGTCACCCGTAGATAGGATGAAGCAGGCCGGGGGCGCGGAAGGCGAGTTCTTCCGCCCAAACCGCATTCCGGCGCGACTCTCTCAGCGGGGCTTCTTCAAGTAATCGAGAAGCGCTGTCCGCTCGGCTGGGTTACGCGGTCCGGGCGGCTTCTGCATCGCGGTACCGGGGACCATAGCGTTCGGGTCCTGGATGAATTGCTCGATCAGCTCGGGCGTCCACGCCTTGCCGGCGCCGAAGCTCTTCATCGCGTCGGAGTACTGGAAATCCGCCTTGGAGGCGATCGGACGTCCGATGACGCCGTTCAGGTTGGGCCCCGAAAGGACCTCGGTCTGGTTCGGCTCGAGGCTGTGGCACGAGAAGCAATACTGGAAGGCGCGCTCTCCGGGGTCGGAGATGCCTTGCGCGAATGCGGATGCGCCCGCCGCGATGGCGGCGAGCGCACCCACTGCGATCGGCAACCGCATTACGACTGCGATCCGGTGTTGACGACGGTGATCGCCGCATTGCCGGATTCAGGCAGATACACCGCACCGTTGATGCCGAGGATCTGGCGGATGGCGGCGTTCGCCTTGCTGCCCGGAACCGACGAGAAGCTCTTGGTCTTCGGGTCGTAGCCGTAGGTCTTGTTGTCGGCCCAGTTGCTCACCCAGACGACATCCCTGTTGTCGACATAGACGGCGTAGAGAGTGGCGCGCTGGTTGCCTGGAAGCGGAATGCGCTCCCAGTTTCCGGTCGACGGCGAATAGTGCGAAATCTGACCGCCGTTCCACTCCGACATCCAGAGATCGCCCTTGCTGTCGCTCCATACGCGACGCACGCCCGATGTTCGGGACGGGGGGCTCGATCACCTTCACATTGCCAGTCGCGCGGTCGACCTGACCGAGATACGAGTTGGCGAGCGAGACGAACCACACATTGCCGTCCGGCGTCGTGGTCATGCCGTAGGAGCCACGGCCCTTGGGCGACTTCCAGGCGCTGACCTTGCCGGTCTTGACGTCGACCTTGCCGTGCCAGCCGTTCTGGCCGGTGAACCAGATGTTGCCGTCGCCGTCTTCGGTCGGCGTGTTGAGGTTGGTGTAGCCGCCCGTCTCTTCAGGAAGCTTGTAGACCGTGACCTTCTCGGTCTTGGGGTCGTAGCTGACGATCGCGTTCTGGCCGCCATCGGTGATCCAGGCCTTGCCGTCCTTGCTCTGAATGATGCCGTGCGGCGCGGAGTCGGGCCCAAGCGTCACGAACTTGTTGGCGCCCGTCTTGGGGTCGAGGATGCCGAGCTTGCCGTCGCTCTGCGCCGTCCACCAAATGAGGCCGCCGGGAGCCGGGGCTAGGTCATGGATGAAGGTCTGGTTCGGGAGCGGGAAGGTCTTGGTCGGCGGGGTCTGTGCGAGACCCGGCAGAGCGATGAGGGTCACGCCCAAGGTCGCGGCGAGAAGATTGCGTCTCATGTGATCCTCCGTAAGTGCTCGTTGGGCCTCGGACGAGCTGGTGTTCCAGACGACCAAACTACCCGGAAATATAGCCCACGTTGTAGGCTAAGTCTCTCACAAAGCCGAGGGGGCCCGGCTTCGTCCGACCTTGGGTCGAGAAGAAGAGCCGATATAATTCGCTTCTAGCGGTGACGCCAACCCGGTAGGATGCGAGCGACTCGTCCCCAGTCCGCCATGACGAAACCAGCCTCGATCATTGCCTCTGTGCTCCTCCTGACGGTGCTCGACATGCCGGGGGCGGAGGCCAATCCTGTGGAGCTGCGCGTGACCGGCAGGGCCGGAACGCGCGCCGGAGATCCGTCGGAGTCGGCCCGGCGGCTCGCGCTCGCTGACGCCAGGCGGCGAGCGCTGGAGAGCGCCGCTGTGCTTCTCCGGGAACGCGCCGACATCAAAGCGCTCGAGCTGGCGCCAGGTCACCTGGAGGCGTTCACCGCCGTTCTCGTGGACGTCGTCGAACCGGCGTCCGAGCCCACGAACGGCCGGATCGCCGTCGTCGCCCGGCTGGATGCGGAAGGCGCAGCCGGCATGATCCTCGCCGTTCGCAGGGATCAGGACGTCACCTTTGAGCTGGTGTACGCCTGGCGACGAATGCTGCGGCTGCACGATCAGTTCGACGAGCGGGCCAAACGCCGCGCCGGAGCGGAGGGCGACGAGTCTGCCCGCCTTCTGCAGGAGCAACTGCAGATCGCCGGGGCGCTCGACGTGACGCACATCATCGCGCAGGTCTACGCCGCGCTGGCGCGCACCGAACCCGCCGCTGCGGGCGGACGAACGATTCGTGCGGGCGGCCTCGAGCGGGCCAGACAGCTCGCCGCCAGAGCCCTGGCGCTCTCGCCAGATGCGTCGGAAGTTCACTACCTGATTGGCGACATCCTGGTTGAATCGGAGGAGGTCGAGGCTGCCGAGGAAACCTACCGCCGGGGGCTCGACGCCGACGTTCCGTCGCCGATCGGCAGGACCAAGCTGGCCGCCGCGCTGCGCCTGCAGGGGAAGATGTCCGACGCGCTCGTGGAGCTCGCCGAAGCACGGCACATCGATCCGACCTACGCACGTGCGTATAGCGACGCGGGCATGATCCTGCTGTCTGAGCAGAAGCTGTCGGAGGCGTTGAGCGCTTACCGGGAAGCCGTGCGCCTGGACCCCGACTCGGTCGACGCGCATAACGGCCTGGCGATAACGCTCGCCAACAGCGGGAACCTGGTGGAAGCCGCCGCGGAGTTCCGCGAGATCGTCCGGATCGATCCAGACTCGACGATCGGCTACTACAATCTGAGCCGCGTGCTGGCCGACCTGGATCGCGACGTCGAAGCAGCCGCCGCGCTGCGTGAAGTCATACGCATCTATCCGGACCACTACAATGCGCGCTACAACCTGGCCGAGCTGTTCAGGCTCGAGGCCAAGTACGACGATGCCGCTACGCAGTTCCGCGAGTATCTGCGCCTGGCTCCGGACACGCCCCAGAATCGCCGCAACATCACGCGCGCCACAGGCTTGGTCCAGCAGTTCGAGGACCCGAACGCGCCTCTCGTGTCAGACGCGATGAGTCCGCCCCGGCCACGCTAGTGTCGTGTGTCTCAGAAGTTCGTTTGCATTCGGCCGCCGATGCATCCCGCCCCGCAGCGTTGCTCGTCGGTCAAATACTCCCGGTATGCTCCCTCCTCGCGCCTTGCGGGACGGGCGCCTCGGCGCCCTCGGTGCGACAACGAACTTCTGAGACTCGACACTAGCGTCACCGGCCCGCGTCGCACGTTCCGTAGTACTGCTCAGGGCTCGAGGTTGCGCCGGGCAGCGGTGTCGTGAAGAGTTCATGCCGGGAATGCGCCGCCTTGAAGCCCCGAGCGGTGGCTCCCGCGGCGAAGACGGTCGTTGTATAGAGCGGCCCGGTCCGGAATGCCTGCATGAGATGCAAGTACCCCTCGGCCAGGCGCACGGTGACGTCGGTCGCCATCGCGCCGTTGCGCAGCAGGGCCGTCCCCGACTCGGCGTCGATCGACTCGAACCGGAGGATGAGTGACGACGCGCGCACGGCGGTCTCGGGCGCGTCCCCCTTCGCCCAGCTCCCCGTCGCCTGACGCGTGAATGTGCACCGTAAGCTCTTGACCTCCGCGAGCGTCGTTTGCGCCGTGGCCGCTGCCGCGCCAGGCCCGACCAACAGCGCAAGCACGGCTGCCGCGAGCAGTACCATCATGGCCGCATAGGTCGCGGCGCACGGCTGGCCGTCCTGAAGAATTTCTGAAGCTCTCGTCAACTGGGATTGGCGATCGCGGACTCTGCTTGTGAAACGAAAGAGCGCAAGCTCACGGCGTTCCTGAAAGCGGGCGCCCGGTGCGACGGGGCGAGATCGATGCCCTGCCTTGAATGGCAGCAGGCACCGCCATGAAGCAACTCCGGCAATCGTCGGCCGACTTTGGATGTCGGGTGCCGAGTCGCCTCTTGAGAGCTGCTCTAATGAGTCGGATGACATGCGCCGATTCTACCGAGGAATGCCCTCGTGTGCCGTCGGACGCGACGCGAGCCGGACGCTCGACGTGAGATTACGGCAATCCCTCCAAGCTGAGGCCGATCACACGACGTCCCCGGCGGCCGAAAGTAAATCCAGGGGAAAGTCCAGACTGTGTAGGCCTGACCGATGACGATAGGCTGCGACATCACGATGCGGAGGAATGGAGCTGGTACCCCTTCGCCAAGGTGCGGAATGACTCCACGTCGGCGGCCTGACGCGGCGCGTCCCAGCCAAGTTCGCCACCCATCAGCCGTGCGACTTCGGGTGCCATGGCTTCCGCCGCACGTGCGTTGAGGAACAGCGCTCGCGTGCGGCGTGCCAGCACGTCTTCGACGGTGCGTGCCATTTCGTGACGAGCAGCCCAGACGACTTCAGCGCCGGTGTACGGCAGCTGCGCATGGAGTGGTGCCGCCAATGACGGTGTCGCGCGCATCAGATCCTGAATCGCGAGAGCGTCAGATCCGTACACGCCGAGCGCGCCAAATCGCTCGGCGTTGGAATGGAATCCATGGACGTTGAGTGTGCGGGTCACACAGGGCCGTTCGGCCAACCGCGCGAAGTCGGCAGCCTGGTCGATGGTGTGCTCGGCCATGTTGCGGTACGTCGTCCACTTGCCGCCGGTCGTCGTCAACAGACCAGAGGCATCGAAGTAAATCGTGTGATCGCGCGACAACGCGGCAGTCAGCTTGCTGTCGCCGCTCTTGACGAGCGGACGGATACCTACGAAGACACTCAGGACGTCGTCGCGAGTGGGTGGCTTGAGGAGATACCGACTGGCAGTCTCGAGGATGAAATCGATCTCCTCTGGCAGCGGTCGCGGCTCCAGCGTTGGTGTGTCAATCGGCGTGTCGGTCGTGCCGACGAGCGTGTGACCGTGCCACGGAATCGCGAACATCACGCGGCCGTCCGAGGTGTGGGGCACCATGATCGCCGACTCCGCCGACAGAAACGAGTGATGAAACACGAGATGGATGCCCTGGCTCGGCGCCATCAGCGCCGGGACGTCGGGTTCTGCCATCCGGCGAACCGAGTCTGAAAATGCGCCAGTCGCGTTGACGACGACGCGCGCCGCGATCGTCCACTGCTGTCCGGTCTCCTGATCGGCCGCGACGAGCCCGTCGACGAAACCGTCTGGCCCCTTCGTAAGCGCGACCACGCGCACGTAGTTGATCAGCGTCGCGCCCTGATCGGCGGCGGTGCCCACAAGATTGATCAACAACCGCGTGTCGTCGAACTGGCCGTCGTAGTAGACGACGCCGCCGCGAAGACCCTCGGTCTTGATCGTGGGCAGGCGGGCCAACGTCTCTTCGCGCGTGAGGATCTCAGACGAGCCGAAGCCGTACTTGCCCGCGAGTGCGTTATAGATCTTGAGGCCCAGCCCGTAGAAGGGCGCCTCCCACCAGTCGTAGTTGGGGACGACGAACGCCAGGTTGCTCACCAGATGCGGAGCGTTCTGTCGAAGCAGACCCCGCTCCTTGAGCGCCTCCATCACCAGCGCGATGTTGCCTTGTTCGAGGTAACGAACACCGCCGTGCACGAGTTTGGTGCTTCGGCTCGACGTGCCCTTGCCGAAGTCGTGCTGTTCCAGGAGCAGGACGTCGTAACCGCGGCTCGCCGCGTCGACCGCGATGCCCACTCCCGTGGCACCGCCGCCGATGATGACGATGTCCCAGAGTTCGTGGCGCTGGTCGATCTTCGCGATCATGTCAGAGCGACGCATGACTAGCGAGGCTCCGCTTCAGACTGACGAGCGTGGGCCCAGCCCTTCGAGCGGCCCAGCGCCTCGTGCCACTCCGCGCGGCGCGCCGCCGAGTGCGACGGGGGGTGTGACGGCTCGAAGCGCCGGTCGATACGCCAATGATGCGCGAGTGTGTCCATCGAGTCCCAGAAGCCGACCGCCAGCCCCGCCAGGTACGCCGCCCCGAGGGCGGTTGTCTCTGTCACTCGAGGACGCACGACCGTGACGCCAAGCAGGTCGGCCTGAAACTGCAGCAGACCGTCGTTGGCGGCGGCCCCGCCGTCGACGCGCAACTCGGTCAGATCGATTCCGGCGTCGTCTTTCACCGCGGACAACAGGTCAACGACCTGGAACGCGATGCTTTCGACGGCCGCCCTCGCAATATGCCCGGCCGTGGTACCTCGCGTGATCCCCACGATGATGCCGCGTGCGTAGGGATCCCAGTGCGGCGCACCCAGGCCCGCAAAGGCGGGCACGAGGTATACGCCACCGTTGTCGGGCACGGACGTGGCGAGTGCCCCGACGTCAGAAGACCTGGCGATGAGACCGAGCCCGTCTCGCAGCCACTGGACCACGGCGCCGCCGATGAAGACGCTGCCTTCGAGCGCATACACCGTCTTGCCGCCGATCTGCCAGGCGACCGTTGAGAGCAACCGGTTGCGCGACACGGCCGGCCGCTCGCCGGTATTCTGCAATAGAAAACAGCCGGTGCCATAGGTGTTCTTCGTCATCCCGGGAGATAGACACATCTGACCGAACAGCGCGGCCTGCTGATCGCCGGCGATGCCGGCAATGGGGACGTCGCCGACGCCGAGCGTCGTGGAGACGCGACCGTAGACCGCGCTGGACGGGCGGACCTCTGGCAACATGCTCGCCGGGACGCGCAGCACCTTCAGCAGATCTTCGTCCCATTGCAGTGTGTTGATGTTGAACAGCATCGTGCGCGACGCGTTGCTGACGTCGGTGATGTGGGTCGAATCACTCGTGAGCTGCCACACCAGCCAGCTGTCGATGGTCCCGAACGCCAGCTTCCCGGCCTCCGCTCTTGCGCGCGCGCCCGGGACGTTGTCGAGAATCCACGCGACCTTGCTGCCTGAAAAATACGCGTCGATCACGAGCCCGGTGCGCTCGCGGATGAAGTCTTCGTGGCCGTCGCGTTTCAGGCGATCGCAGAAGTCCGCCGTGCGGCGATCCTGCCAGACGATCGCGTTGTAGACGGGAACTCCGGTGTCTCTATCCCACACGACCGTCGTCTCGCGCTGGTTGGTAATGCCAATCGCCGCGATATCCCGAGGGCGCAGGTGCGCCCTGCCGAGCGCCTCCGTGACGACGGCGATCTGGGTGGCCCAGATCTCTCCGGGATCGTGCTCAACCCAGCCCGGACGCGGAAAGATCTGTTGAAACTCCCGCTGACCGACGGCGACGATGGCGGCGTCGTGATCGAAGATGATGGCGCGCGAGCTCGTCGTGCCCTGATCGAGGGCGAGGATGTATGGCACTATTCAGCCTCCGAAAGCGACACCGACACAGTGGGCGAGGTCGGCATTCTACTGGAGTCATTGCCACCATGACGAACTACACCGCTGAAGCGTTTGGGACCGCGATGCTCATCCTGTTGGGCGACGGCGTGGTGGCCAACGTGCTGCTCGCGCGATCGAAGGGCGAGGGCAGTGGATGGATCGTCATCACGTTTGGCTGGGGCGTTGCGGTGATGGTCGCCGTGTACGCCGTCGGACGCCTGAGCGGCGCACATCTGAATCCCGCCGTAACAGTGGCACTGGCCTCGATCGGCGCCTTTCAGTGGTCCGACGTTCCCGGCTACGTCGCGGCACAGATGGTTGGCGCCGTCGTCGGCGCCGTGCTGGTGTGGCTGGTGTACCTACCGCATTGGCCGGTCACGCAGGACGCGACCCTGAAGCTCGCGGTGTTCTGCACCGGGCCGGCGATCCGCAAGCCGGCCGCGAATCTCGTGGCAGAGACCATTGCCACTGCCGCATTCGTATTCGCCATACTCGCGATCGCCGCCAACGCACAGGCGCTTGCCAAGCCCGGAGACATCGATTTGTCCGTTGTCTTCAGCAGCGGGCTGCAGCCGCTGCTTGTCGGAGGTCTGGTGCTGGGTGTTGGATTGTCGCTCGGCGGCCCGACCGGTTATGCCATCAACCCGGCAAGAGATCTGGGGCCCCGCATCGCGCACTTCGTGCTGCCGATTCCCGGCAAGCGGGATTCAGACTGGGGCTACGCGTGGATTCCGATCGTCGGCCCGATCGTTGGTGGCGTGATCGGCGCTCAGCTGTTCAAAGGGGTTGGATTCTAACGCGAGGTCTCAGAACGTGACACGAACTCCCCACTGAACCTGCCGCGCATCGTACGCAGTGGTGCGAACCGGGAACACGGGCGCATTCATCGGAACGGCCGCACCCGCCGGGTTGCCAAATGGCGGCCGCCTCAGGAGGGCAGCGTAGATCGCGATTCGCCTCAGCAGACAGCGCCATTCTGAGGGACGTGCAATGCCGGACGTCCTGCCTCACAATATGGACATGATGAACATGTCACGGCTTTCCCGTCGTCCACAGGTGGGATACCCCTTCGCCTCGGCGCTTGTCCTGGGGCTGGCAATGGTCGCCACGGGGGTGTCCGGCCCCGGCGGCGTCGATGGCATCGTCTCGGCTCAGACGCTGAACCCGTGCGCACTGCTCACGACCGACGAGATTCAGCCACTCGCAGGGAAGGCGAGCGTCAGCGATGGTGTCTCGAGCTCACTCCCGTCCTTCGGCTACGTGAACTGTCGATATACGTGGGGTGTCGGCACCGGCCGCTTCAAACTCGATGTTATCGTCTACGACGCGTCCGGGAGGTTTCCCGGAATGAGTCCAGACCAGATCAAGCCGCGGCTCCTGGAGTCAGTCAAACCGGGAACGGCGGAGGCGGTCATCTCGGACGTGGGCGAAGCCGCGGTGTTCAAGTCCGACTCGCCCTACTATGCCACTGCGACCGCGCTCCTGAAAGGCCGCATTCTGGAGGTGCACCTCGACGGCTTAGTCGCGCGCGAGGAGAAGGATCAAGCAATTGCGCTGCTGAAGTCGGCTGCGTCGCGGCTCTAGCCAACCTCGCTCCGGTTCCCGGATGGACGTCACCCTGACACCGGTCGTGTTCAGGAGCGTCCCGGCGGCACCGGCGCTCTTCGCCACGCGAGAGGACCAGCGAATGGTCTGCGAGACCGATCGATCACCGCTTGGCAGTCGATGGGGCACGACCACAGCGAGCGTGCCGTGCGGTGTGCTGTTGCGAAACGGGGAGCGTGGAGATGGTGTACCAGAACATCACCGTTGGAACCCATTGATTAGCTGGCTGCGTCGTCTCGCCGAACTTCTCAAGGCCGCTTGAGGGGATCACAATGGCCGCGGTGATGTTTCGACGAACCGGGTTGAACGAGCAGGCTTGCAAAGCGATTGCGGCGACGCTCGCCGAGCGACACCGAATCACCTCGTTGTGCATACGGTTCAACAAGTTGCCGCCACAGAGTGAGCAGCAGTGACTGACGACGAGGCTGCTTCGCGCGACTGAAGGGTGAACTATGACCACACGCTTGATTGCCGCAACCGTCGTATTGTTCGTGGCGTGCGGTCCGCCGGGGGACCAGATCACCGCGGGCGCCCAGGCCTCACAGGCCTCACCGCTACCGACAGGCACGCTGGACCAATTGCTCGCTCCGATTGCGCTCTACCCAGACCAACTGCTCGCGCAGATACTGATGAGCGCGACCGACCCCACGAAGATCACGGAGCTCGACACGTGGCTGAAGGCCAACCAGAAGCTGACAGGCACGCCGCTTCAGGACGCCGCAGTCAAGGCCGGGTTCGATGCGAGCTTCGTGGCGTTAGTGCTTTTCCCTCAAGTCGTGGCGAAGATGGCGGACCAGATCGCGTGGACGAGGGTCCTGGGGCAAGCGTTCACGTCCGATCGAAGCGCGGTTTTTGCCAGCATCCAGAAATTGAGGCTGCAGGCGAAGAACGTCGGGACGCTGAAAAGCTCGCCCCAGCAGGAGGTCGAAACCAAGACCACGTCATCTGGCCAGGAAGTGATCGTCATCGAGCCCACCAATCCGCAGATCGTCTATGTCCCGCAATACAACACCGAGGTGGTGTACACCCAGCCTCCGACGACCGTGGTCGTCCAGGAAGACAATGACGCTGGCGTGGCGGTCGCGGCCGGCCTCATCGGCTTCACTGCCGGGATCGCGATTGGCGCGGCGATGGACAACAACTACTACTACGGTCCATACGGATGGCGCGGCGGCGGCTACATGTACAACGACGCCTGGGACGACTACTACGACGCGCGCGAAGACGCCCGCGAGGACTGGCAGGACCACCGCGAGGACCTCGCCGAGGATCGCGGCGATCGTGCGGAGAACCGATCGGAACAGCGGACCGAGCGCGCTGGCGCGACCCAGGAGCAGCGCACGGACCGTCAACAGACGCGGCAGGAAAATCGGCCCGAGTCGCAGGCGCAACGAACGGAGCGCAGCACGCAGGCACGAGACGCTTCGACCCGGAGCGCGACGTCACAGGCACAACCTTCCGGTCGTACAGGAAGTACCGAAGCCCGCGGTTACGGCGATGGAAGCCGAAGCCAGGCAGCGACTCGACGGAGCAGCGGCAGCTCGGACGCGTTCTCGGGATATTCGAGCGGACAATCACAACGCGCGTCCAGTGCTCGTGGACAACAGAGCCGAGGCAGCTCGCGCGGTGGCGGTGGCGGTGGCCGCCGCCGGTAGGCGCTTCGGAAGAGGTCGACACACATGACCAGCACGATCCGTATGAATCGATCGAGTAACGATCTCGTACCCCTGCGCCGCAGCCTCAGCGCTCGAGTGTTCGCGTGTGCGTGGCTGGCGCTTCTGGCATCATCGGCGACCGCCGCGGGACAGACCGCGACGCCCCGCACGTTTGCCACGCCTGAAGACGCCGTCAAGGCGCTCGTCGACACGGTCAAGACCGGGAACGTCGACGCGCTGCTGGCGTTCTTCGGTCCCGAAGGGCGGGAGCTGGCCGCGTCATCCGATCCCGCGACCGCTCGTATGAACCGCCAGGTGTTCACTGTCGCGGCGAGCGAGCAGTGGCATCTCGAGGATGGGACGCCCGATCGAAAGACGCTCGTCATCGGCAACGAGGAGTGGCCCTTCCCGGTGCCGCTCGTCAAAGGGGCGGACGGATGGCGATTTGACACAGCCGCCGGCAAGGAAGAAGTACTGGCGCGGCGGATCGGACAGAACGAGCTGGGAGCGATCGCGACTTCCCGTGCCTACGTCACCGCGCAGCGGCGCTACGCGCAACAGGGACACGACGGCAAGCCCGCAGGCGTGCACGCGACGAAGTTGAAGAGTGATCCCGGCAAAGAGAACGGCCTGTACTGGCCGACCGCGCTCGGCCAGAAGCGGAGTCCACTTGGTGACCTGGTGGCACAGGCAGCGGAGGAAGGACGTAAGCTCGGCGGCGAGGATCGCCCCCAGCCCACGGGCTTTCATGGTTACTATTTCAAGATCCTGACCCGCCAGGGAGCCGCAGTACCGGGTGGAGCCAGGAGCTATATCGTCAAGGGCGAGATGTCTGGAGGGTTCGCACTTGTCGCCTGGCCAGCTCAGTACGATGCGACCGGGATCATGACGTTCATCGTCAATCAGGACGGAATCGTGCGGGAACGAGATCTGGGCCCTCAAACGGACGCCATAGCTCGAAAGATGACGGTCTACAATCCGGACGCATCCTGGCGACAGGTCCAGTGATTCGTGCCCGTCTCCGTTTCAGATCAATACGAGAGTGTGGTTGCCGGAACTGTTTTTGGGGTGTCGGCCGGCAGCCACAGTGGACGACATTCCAGATGCCGAACCAAATCGTCTGGCTGAGCAAGGGGTT
Source organism: uncultured Acidobacteriota bacterium (assembly GCA_963814975.1). Lineage (GTDB taxonomy): Bacteria > Acidobacteriota > Vicinamibacteria > Vicinamibacterales > CAVVIG01 > CAVUXJ01. The sequence continues at coordinate 237,547 of CAWFFB010000030.1, forward strand.
CGATTGGATCTGGACGCTGAGCGTCTGACTGACAGCTCCCGCCGGAGCTTGGCGGAGGCGGGAAGCCGTTCGCAGACAGGATCGTGGGCCCGCCTACGCGTCGCTTCCGCAGTTGCGCTTCGCGTTACTGGCGCGACCAGTCGCGACGCTATGGCGCGGCGTCCTTCGCGCGTGAGCGACTCGCTTGTTTACCGAGCCGAAGCTCGCCATAGGCGAGCGAAGGATGGTGGACCAGAACAGCGCCAGTTGGAACCACATCTGCATCTGGCTGGGAGAGATTGACGCCATTCGGAGCCTGCCTTGGGCGTGTCCCGCAGTGACTGCTTCAGCGAGACAGGGCTCAGCCAGATCTGAACGCGATCGGACGCGCCCCTTCTCACTATCTTTGCACGACGGCGAGGGCATAAGGCTCGTGCCCCAGACCTGTCACCGTGGCGACGACGCTGCGCGACCGAAGGTCGATCACGTAGAGGTGGCCGAGCTCCTGCGAGAACGGCGGCGACGAGGGTCCGCCGCTGATCACCGCATACCGACCGTCGGACGTGATCGCGGAGCCCCGCGGGCGCGCTGGCTGGCCGTCGGGTCGGACGAGGGGGATGCGTGCGACTTCCGCGTCAGGACTGCCGGCGAGCGCCCGCTCGATGTCCACGATCGACACGTTGTTCGAACGCACGTTCGGGACGATCACTTCCCGGCCGTCGGGTGTGACGGAGGGGATCAGTGGATGGGTCTGTGCCGAGGGATCGTCGGTGCCGACGAGGACGCGGGCAACTTCGGCGCGGCCCGCGCCGACGCTCGCCCGGTCGACGTCAATCACAGAGATCGAATTGCCCGCGGATCCATCCCGCTGACTCCCGCCGTTCGCCACGATGATGTGTCTCCTGTTGGGAGTCGCGGTAATGCCCCACGGGCCGACCTGCGTCGCGATGCGACCGATCTCCGCACGAGCGTCCCCTCGTAGCGCACGGCCGAGGTCAATCACGGACACGTCGTTCGTGCCGCCGTTTGCGGAGAAGAGATAGTCGCTTCCATCGGCGGCCCGGCCCACCGCCAACCCATTGGGGTTCGGGAAGCACCCAAAGCCCTGACCCGGGGCTTGCACGGCCAGGTTCCGCGGTGGCCCGTACGGCGGGACGTAGGGCACCGGGTAGTCGGGACACGGAAACCCGGGCGAGCCCAGCGCGAGCTCTACGGTGCCGCGGAGGCTGCCGGTCCGTCGGTCGACGAACGCGATGCGATTACCGCCGTCCTCTGTCAGGTGGTTTTCGGCATTGGCGATGACCAGCATCTCAGGCAGGAGCACGATGCCGAGCGCCCCGAAGCCGCCGGAGTCCATGTGTCGCCGAAGTGCGTTTGCGGTGCCGTCGTTCCGTGGGGCCAGGAGGTCGTCGACCTCGAGTACCGCGATCTGTCCGCGCCCACCGTGCTGGCGAAACGCCGCGTTGTCGATGGCGCCATGATGATTCACCACGTAGACGGTGCGGCTGTCCTCGCTCACCACGAGATTGGCCGGATCGCCGAGCAAACGCCCGTCCGATGCCTCCGTCGCCACTTTGCTGCGACCGAGGATCGCCTTGGATGTGCGGTCGTTCGCTGGATCGAGAGCGGCATCGAGCGAGATGATGTACAAGTACGGGAGTCGGCGCCCCGTCGCGAGGATGTACCGACGCTGGCCCACCGCCTCCTGTGCGTCGATCGCCGTCCCGAGAAGGGCCGTCACCTCGAGTGTGAGATATATGAGGGACGCTAGCGCGGAGGGCATGGTCAACGAGTCGAGAAGCGCCCGGGCGGCTCTCAGCATCGAGGATGCCGGCGCTACGGGCGCGAGGCCGAGCGTGGCGGTTCGTCGCATGTGAGCCCCTGCGGCGGATTATAGGCACATCGCCCGCCACGGGGTCCACCGCGAGCCGTCGCGCCCGGTTCGTTGCGTTCGCGGCCAGGGCAACGGAGCAAGGCCAGTGTCGCGGGAATCGTGCGATGAAGGTTGGTTCCTCAGCCTGGACTCGGCACAGGTCTCCATCGTTGGCCGCAATACCAACTCCAGCAACAAGACGGAATTTCAACAGGGACAACCTGCCGGGGAGCGAACGATTCGTCCTGTATAGCGACTGCCGAAACACCGTCGAGCTCCCGAGCGAGTCCGGGCTGCTATCGCTCGATCGCGGTCAAGCTGGCGCGGCTGTTCAGATACTGACCGCGGGGCACGCTTAGAGCGCCGGCAGAACCACATAGCGCGAACCTTTGAGGGTCACACATGAAGTGGGTCTGAAAGGCCCGTGCGACGAGTAAATGAAAAACGCTCAGGTGCCCAGCAATGTGACGAGCGTGCGCTCGTAGATGGTAGAGAGGGGACCGATGTCACTCAGGGAGATCCGCTCGTCGATCTTGTGGATCGATTCGTTGAGCGGCCCGAACTCGACGACCTCACTCGAGATCGAGGCGAGAAAGCGGCCATCGGAAGTCCCTCCGCTGGTAGACAGGGCGGGCGTCAGGGCGGTGACGGATGCGATCGCCGAGGTCAGAGCGTCGACCAGGACTCCCCGGGACGTGACGAACGGCTCGCCCGAGACGCTCCACTCCAGCTCATACTCGAGACCGTAACGGTCGAGCACCTCGTGGACGCGAGCCTGCAATCCCTCGGGCGACGACTCCGTCGAGAAGCGGAAGTTGAAAAGCAGGTCGAGTGTTCCGGGAATGATGTTGTTCGCGCCAGTCCCGGCGTGAATGTTAGAAATCTGAAGACTGGTGGGCGGGAAATATTCGCTGCCTCGGTCCCATTCGATGGCGGCGAGATCGGTCAGTGCCGGCAGCGCCTGGTGAATCGGATTGCGGCCCCGCTCGGGGTAGGCGATGTGGCACTGGACGCCGCGCACCCGCAGCACGCCGTTGAGCGAGCCGCGCCGGCCGTTCTTGATCGTATCGCCCAGCCTCTCGGACGACGTGGGTTCGCCAATGAGGCAGAATTCGAGGCGTTCGCCTCGGGAACGAAGAACGTCAACGACAGCGACCGTCCCATCGCGCGCATCGCCTTCTTCGTCGGACGTCAGCAGCACGGCGATCGAACCGCGATGCGCCGGGTTGGCGCCGACGAACCTCTCCGCGGCAGTAACCATCGCGGCGACAGAACACTTCATGTCGGCGGTGCCGCGACCGACGAGGTAACCGTCGCGCTCGACTGCCGTGAACGGATCGGAGGTCCACTGATCGACGGGCCCGGACGGGACGACGTCGACGTGCCCGGCGAGACACACCAGCGGAGATGCGTCGCCACGCCTCGCCCACAGGTTCGCGACGCCGCCACGATCGATCCGCTCGCAATCGAAGCCGAGCGGAGCGAGGCGCGCCGCAATCAAAGCCAGGCTGCCGGCGTCGTCGGGCGTCAGCGATCGACAGGCGACCAGGTCCCTGGCGAGCGCCAGCGTGGCGGCGTGACCGTGGTCGTCAGGCGCGGAGGGTTTCATGTGGCGGCGTTCAGGTCGTATCAGTCCCGCAGCAGCTCGTTGATGGAAGTCTTGGCGCGCGTCTGAGCGTCCACGCGCTTGACGATGACCGCGCAGGAGAGCGAGTAGTGGCCGTTCGCGGCCGGCAGGCTGCCCGGCACGACGACCGAGCCAGAGGGCACACGGCCGTAGTGCACCTCGCCGGTGGCGCGATCGTAGATCTTGGTGCTCTGACCAATGAAGACACCCATCGAGATCACCGAGTGGGCCTCGACAATAACTCCTTCGACGATCTCCGAACGGGCCCCGACGAAACAGTGGTCTTCGATGATCGTGGGGTTGGCCTGCAGCGGCTCGAGAACGCCGCCGATGCCAACGCCGCCCGAGAGGTGGACGTTCCTGCCGATCTGGGCACACGACCCGACTGTGGCCCAGGTATCCACCATCGTCCCCTCGTCGATGTAGGCGCCGATGTTCACGTACGACGGCATCAGGACGACATTCCTGCCGATGAACGACCCGACACGCGCCACGGCGGGTGGGACGACGCGATAGCCGCCGTCGCGAAACTGGGCGTCGGTGAAGCCGTCGAAGCGGCGCGGCACCTTGTCGAAGTAGGATGCGAGGCCGTCCTGCATCACCTTGTTATCGTGCGTCCGGAAATACAGCAGCACGGCCTTCTTGATCCACTGGTGCGTCACCCACGCGCCGTCGATGTTTTCGGCGACCCGCAGCTGCCCGGCGTTGAGCCCGGCGAGCACCTGCTCGAGTGCGGCCGATAGCTCTGGCTGATTCGAGGCCGGCGATATTTCGGCGCGCCGTTCGAAGGCGGCATCAATGATTGGTTCGAGCGGATGTGTAGGCATAGGCAACTGATCGGCGGTCAGCGGCAGAACTCGACGATGCGCCGGGCGGCCTCAACGCAGTCGTTCAACTCGGGCACCAGGGCGATCCGAACATATCCCCGTCCGGGATTCACGCCGTGGGCAACCCGGCCGAGATACTGACCCGGCAGCACGGTGACGTGCGTCGCGGCAAACAGCTCTCGGGCGAAGATCTCGTCGTCTCCTCCAGGTACCGATGCCCAGAGATAGAAGCCGGCGTCGGGCTTCGGCGCGTGCAGCACCGAGTTCAGCATCGGCACCACAGCGGCGAACTTCTCGCGGTAGCGCGCCCGATTCTCCGCCACGTGCGCTTCGTCGCTCCAGGCGGCCACACTCGCATGCTGGACGGCAATGCTCATTGCGCACCCATGATACGTGCGGTAGAGCAGGAACTGGCGGATCAGGTTGGCATCGCCTGCGACCGCGCCGGAACGAAGACCAGGAGCGTTCGATCGTTTCGACAGGCTGACGAACACCATCAAGTTCCTGAATCCACTCCGGCCGAGGGACTGGCACGCCTCGAGGCCGCCAATCGGCGGTTGCACCTCGTCGGTGTAGATGTCCGAATAGCACTCATCGGACGCGATGACGAAACCATGGCGGTCGGAGAGCTCGAACACGGCGCGCCACTCGTCGAGGGTCAGGACGCGGCCTGTGGGATTGCCGGGAGAGCAGATGTACAGCAGTTGGACGCGCGACCACTGCTCGTCGGAGATGGAGTCGAAGTCGAGGCCAAACCCGGCGGCGGTCGTCTGGTTCAGGAAGATCGGTTCCGCGCCGGCGAGGATCGCGGCGCCCTCGTAGATCTGATAGAACGGGTTCGGCGACGCCACCAGCGGCGACCGACGCGACGAGTCAACGACGGATTGGGCAAAGGCGAACAGCGCTTCGCGCGTGCCATTGACCGGAAGCACCTCGGTCTGCGCATCGAGATGAGGCAGCCTGTAGCGCCGCTGAAACCACGCCGCCACAGCATCGCGCAGGGCGTCAAGTCCCGCCGTCGTCGGATACACCGACAGACCATCCAGATGCGCCACCAGCGCGTCGCGGATCAGCGATGGCGTCGGATGCTGCGGTTCACCAATCGACAGCTTAATAGGTGTCGACGCCGGTGGAACAATGCCGGCAACGAGCGCGCGTAGTCTTTCGAACGGGTAGGGCTGAAGGTGCGACTGTGACGGGTTCACCGAACCCAATCGTAACCCGGTAGGGTGCACAGGTGCACGGGCGCCGCGTTGCGCAATCGAAAATTCGGAAGTGAGAATTCAGAATTCGTTCAAGAATTCTGTGCCAGGGGGGGCGTGCAGCGGGGTCCGGCAACCGGTCTGCGATGGCATCGCCGGCTGATTGCCGCGGATGGACGCACACCCAAGGCTCGGGAACGAACCGATCGGCGGGGGCCCGCCCCTCAATGACCTCAATCGGATTCAGCGACGTCAGCGGCTCGGTGGATTCCTCAACTATTACGCAGTGCACGACGACGCCTGACGGGTCGATCGAATGGATTACTGGTGGGACATGCGGGCAAGCGCGGCATCAGAGCGCGGTCAGGGCGGATTGGTGCGTGCCGGTTGATCCCGCGTTCGTTAAAACGATCCCGCGTTTCGTTCAAAAAATGGAGATCGTTTCGACCCAGCGCTTAAGGCCCGCGCGAACCGGCGCGATCGAACCGGCCAACGACTTGGAGTTCAGTGGTTTCGGAAGAATTTCAGAAAGATGGTGGACCAGATTTTCACCAGTTCGAACCCATTGTTGAGCTGGCTGCGGCAACTTGACGCGCTAAGGCGTGCGGCATAGGTGTAGGAGCCCAGAGCTGCGACACTGCCTGACGGTCCTCACGCCACCTCGCTCACACTGCGGCATTTATCCCGACTAACAAATAGTCTTCACCCACCGCTGATGGAGGCCCCTAACGCGCGTTTAGGATCAATGCTTTGTCGCGATGAGGTACAACCGGCTCGCAGTGGCCAGATAAAGTGCATCGCCGACCACAGCCGGACGCGAATAGAGCGGGGCATCCATTTCGATCTGCGCCAGCAATTCCTTTCGCCGTCCGGCACGAAGAACGGTCATGAGTCCTCCAGCGTTCCCAACGTAAAGGCGGTCGCCGGCCAGCAGGAGGGATCCCCAGATGGCATCGTTCGTCTCGTGCTTCCATAGGTGGGCACCGGTTGCTGCGTCCAAACAATGAACGGTTCCGCCCAAGTCCCCAACGTACAGCAGACCGTCCTTCACGATGGGCGTTCCCACCACGCGGCCGACCTCACGCGAAGTCCACAGGCGCCCGCTCTCAGTAACGTCTTCCTGGCCGTTGGGACTGATCGCATGAATCAACGAAGGTCCGTTGGCGTGCCCAGGAGACAGCCCCATGGCAACGAAGACGCGGCCGTCGGCGAAGATCGGTGAAGCAATGATGGAGCTGCGCGAAAGGACACCGGCGCGCGGAAGCCAGCGGGCATCCTTCGGGTTGCCGTCAAATCGCCAGACTTCCTGACCCGACGCTGCGTCGTAGGCGCGCAGCCAACCATCTCCTCCCCCGAAAAGCACCTGCACGCGCCCGTTGACGTTGGCCGCCACAGGGCTGGACCAGGCGCCGTGCAGCACCCGGTCTCCTGGTCCGATGGCGCGCCAGACCACCTCGCCCGAGTGCTTGTTCACCGCGATCAAACTTGGAGCGCGCGACGATGGGACGCGCGTATGGCCTTCATTCTGGCCGTTGGAGGTACCGACCATCAGCAGATCACCAAGGGGCAACACGTCGCTATTGCAGGCTTCGTGTGGAAAGACACCCAAGGCGGGCATGTCCAGTTGCCAGACGATGTCTGCTGCACCCTTGTCTTTGAAGACCTCCTCCCGATATGGACCATCGTTCTCACCATCGCCGAAACCCTGCGTGTCGAGGCAACGGAGTTGACACTCGGCGGTGACGTAGTACAACCGGTCGCCTTCAACATAAGGAGCACTTGTCGTCGAAGGCAACAGCCACTCCCTTAGGCCGCGCTCCACCCGCGGGGCCAGATCCTGCCAAAGGAACGCGCCATCCGTCGCCCGAAACGCCATGAGCACGCCTGAATGTTCCTGAAAGGCGGGGTTGATTTGCCGGGTATTGTCGGCACCCACATAGACCACATCGCCGGCAACCACGGGACTGCCGTACACTTCGTTTCCCAACTCGACGCTCCAGACGATGTTCCGTCGCGTGGTCGTATCCCAGTCAACGGGAGGATTGCCCGTTTGAGCCACAGTCGTCTGGGGTTGGAGCGGGACGGAAGGCTCTGGCAAATGGGGTGAGACAACAGGCTTTCCAGCTTCGATGCCTGCGATGCGATTCAACGCCCACTCGGCTTGGTCACGCAATGCGGGATCGTTTGCGGACGCGATCAACGCCTCCCGCGCTGTCTGTGCCTTCGGCCCGATGCTTCCGAGCGCCCCGGCCGCGCAGATGCGAACGTAGAGGAACTCATCCTTCAGAGCTTCGATCAACTGAGGCACAGCCAACTGCGCGGCCGGGCCGATGCCTGCGAGGGCCTCACCCGCCGCCCATCGGACGCCGGGAATCGGATCGCCCAAGGCTCTGGCGAGGTCCTGAACCGCCGCGCTCGCCTTCGGACCGATGGACGCCAAGGCCTCCGCCGCGTAAATACGGACGTGTGGCTCCCTGTGCGACAGAGCCTCGACTAGAGCGCGTACCGAAGGACTGGCCCTCTCGCCCAAAGCGCCCAGGGCACGTGCGGCATCGGCCGCGACCATCGAATCCTCGTCTCTCAGCGCCCGTCTCAACGCCGGCTGAATCGATTCTGTATCGGGCGCCAGGTCGATCAAGGCATCAGCAGCAAAGCCCCGGAAGGAGACCTCCTCATGCCGAAGCAGCTCGACCAGCAGCGGAATGGCCGGCGGACCGATTTGCCGGATGATTTCAAAAGTCTGCTGATGCAGGTCGTCATCGTCACTCGCGAGGAATCGTCTCAGCAAAGGTAGCGAACGCCCCGCCCCTTTAACCAGGGCGGCTTCGGCGGTTGCGCGGACCTTCCGGTCGTTGGCCAGCAGGCGATTTGCCCAGTCACGTACCAGGGCGGGATTTCTGGAAAGACTCGACTCCGTCTGGGGCGGCGGTGATTGGGACAGCGCGACCCCTTGGCTGAGGCCAGCGGCCAATATTATTGCGAGAGCACGTTTCTTTAGGAATGATCTCACGTAGCCCTTTCGCGAACGCCTAGACAGGATGACTTCGGCAACAGTACACGGCTGACCTCCGGTGTGATCGCGGGTTAGCCTGTCGGCCAGAGCCGCAACGCCGCATGGTCCGCGGCGTGTGTTCCCGGAGGTCAGCCATGGCGCAGTCTACTCCACTGTTTGTCGGCCTGGACGTCCACAAAGACTCCATCGCCGTCGCGCACGCCGCCGGCGGGAGCACCGAGCCGCCGGTGTTTGTCGGGGCGATCGGCCCGCGTCAGGTCGACCTCGATAAGTTGCTGCGCCGCCTGCACGGCAAGACGTCAGCGCTCACATTCGCCTACGAGGCGGGCCCGAGCGGGTACGGCCTATCCCGCTATCTGACCGGCAAGGGCCTGGCGTGTCAGGTCGTCGCGCCGTCGCTGATCCCGAAGAAACCCGGCGACCGCGTGAAGACGGATCGGCGCGATGCCGTCGAGCTCGCGCGGTTGCTGCGCTCGGGCGATCTCACGGCCGTCTACGTGCCGTCGGTGGAGGACGAAGCCCTCCGCGATCTGTGTCGCGCGCGCGATGCAGCGCGCGTCACCGGCAAGGACGCCAAGCTGCGGTTGAAGGCGTTCCTGCTGCGCGTTGGGCCGGCACTACGTCGGGCGCGCGACCTGGAACGACGCCCACCGCCGGTACCTGGCGAAGGTCGTGTGTCCGACGCCGGCGCAGCAAATCGTCTTTCAGGAATCCGTGCGGGCTGTCGATGAACAGGTCGATCGCCTCCAGCGCCTCGAAGCGGAACTCCTCGAGCGCGCGCCCGCGTGGCGGCTCTATCCGGTCGTCGAGGCGCTGCACGCCTTGCGCGGCGTGCAATTCCTCGTCGCGATCACCGTCGTCGCCGAGCTCGGTGATCTCACGCGCTTTGACAACCCGCGTCAACTGGCCGCCTTCGTCGGCCTCATTCCCTCGGAATACTCGAGCGGCGGGGCGCGGCGCCAGGGCGGGATCACCAAAGCGGGCAATGGCCGCGCGCGGCGGGCGTTGATCGAGGCCGCCTGGGCGTATCGGCATCCCGCGAAAGTGTCGTTGCATATTCAGCACGCATCGATCGCTTCCCGAAGCCGTTGCAGGACCTCGGGTGGAAGGCGCAGGTGCGCCTCTGTAAACGCTTCCGCCGACTCGTCGCGCGCGGTAAACACCCCAACGTCGCGGTGACCGCCGTCGCGCGGGAATTGATCGCGTTCATGTGGGCCATCGCGAGGGCGGTGTCGGTCGCCAGGCATAACGCGATCGCCGCAGACCTCGCGGCAGGGCAGGGGCGTGGGCCCCGGTATTGGCGCAATCCTCGACGACGTTAAGAGGCGACGCGAGTCGACCCTCGTGCCGAGACCGAGGCAGGCGCTCGACGGATCACAGTACGGTGGTACCCAACCCACGGATATCAGCAGGATCAACCGTCGGTGTTACTGGTCCCGCTCCTGCCCTGCCGCGGCGTCCACCTGCGCACGAATTGGTTGCGCCGATCACGCCTCAGACCCGGCCGCCTGCGCGGACCGCTGTCGGGTGGGCGGTCTGCTCGGCGGCCTGGACGGCGCGTCGCACATCGAAGGCAATTTGTCAGGCCGGTCACGACAAGACTCGTGTGTTTCGTGCCTGACTCGCTTGACAAATCGAAGTCATATCAACGTTCCCGCTCACCCGTGGCGGATCGCCGAATTGATGGCTATACGCAACTTCCTCGTTCACAATAGCCGCTTTGTCAAGGCGAAGCACGTCGAGAAGGTCTAGGACCCAATGCTGACCGCGTGCGGATCGTTTGCGGCCGGCAGGCGTTCCACATCACGGCACGCCCTGTCTGATTGACTTCGGCCCAGGAGTGGTACGGCGTGCGGAAGCTGCTTGCCAGACAGGCGTTAAAGCTCTCCTGCCGATCAATCTTCACGTGGTGTTCCTGACCCACCGGCACATGGATCACACGGTCGGTTACTCCGATCTGATTTTCAGCCCCCAGCAGAGGCAACTCAGAACGAACGAGTTTTGGAGGAACAGGAGGTTAAAGAAAGACTCAGAAGGGAATCTTGTTCTTGTTCGCCGCTTTCGTCGACTGCACCTGCTGGGCCTTGGCTTTCCCGGCCCGCTTGGCAACTTTCTTGATCAGTTTGGAAAGCTTCGACATGAACGGTTTGGATTTTTTCAGGAGCTTCTTCTGGGCAGTCTTGTTTTTTGTAACGGCGCTCGTCAGATCCCGCATCGCTCTCTCAATCGCGATGAACATTTCCTGCATCGGGGTAACGCGCTCTTTTGCCATCGTGTGTCTCCAGGTTAAATTATGCCTGTTCGTTCCGTCGGTCTTCTGGGGCCGAGCGGACTGTCCGAAACTTGTAAACAGATTTCGGACTGCATAAGGCACTGTCGTTTGGCGTTCCTAGATGTTTAGTCCCACAGTGTGATGGTGGCACGATTGACGCCACAACCAAGGAGACGCTGTGGGCCAGGTTGTGCCTCGCCAATACCCGCCGGCCGTGCGAACCTACGCAAACAAACACTTCGCGGGCCGAACGAAATGTTCGGCCTTCCGAAGTTGACGACTCGATTACACACGAAGAGACACTCAGTACTGCGTATAGCAAGCTCGCGACGGGCGATTGGTCTCAGACTGCCGTCGGTGGCAGAGGATACTGCAGGAACGAAACCCTGCCCGGACGCCGTGAGGCCAGTTGCAACCGCAGATGCGGCGGGTCCCGGCGACGCCAACGTCAATGATTTTGCCCGGACGCGATATTGGCGAGGCACAGCCAGCGCACCGATGACATTGTAGACCACACCCTTCACGAGGAAGCCCGCGCGGGCGAGCAGTTCGAGCGCGCCGAACCCGGTGATGAATCCATGGTATGCCAGCCCACGGGAAGAGCCCCCCACGCCCCCCGGTTGACCCGAGGTGTCGCGCTCGACGACGACGAGCGCCGAACACCGATGATGGGAGCCGTGGAAGTGAAGCCGCCAGAATCGTGCTGCTGGTCGCGGGAACGGGGGGCAGCGGGTCGGTTCAAGCTGACCCGCTAACCATGGAAGGAGGTGGCGCCGCGAGGCCGGCAGAGTCCGCGCTGTCGGAGATTGGAAGACGCGGCATCTCCAGGAGGTCGCCAAAGTAATTGCGACTCTCGATCAACAGAGAGGCGACGTGATCGGCGCCCGCGTCCAGGAGCGTTTGCGAGCTCTCGTCCGCCAGTGTCGGCGGTGCCCATCGTCCCACCACAATTCGCAGCTCGGGCAGTGCCGAGAGAAGTCTCCTCACCAGATACCGTGTTTTCGACGACGAGCTGGGTGGGAGATCAGCGAAGCAGACGACAGAGAACTTTCGGTCTCTCACTAACGACACTAACTCCACCGCCTGCATGCGCGTCCCGGTGACTCCCATCGCGATCGGCAGATCGTCGATCAGATGTGCCAGCATCGCGAGCGCCACTTCATCGGCGGCACCGTTGACCGCGTAGCCCGGGACGCGCAGCGGCTCGCGCGGTCCCAAGCGCGAGGGATCGGCGGCCGTGGCGGGTGGTCCGGCTCCGCGTGGCGGCGGATGCTCTCGGCCGCGTCCGCGATCAACTCCCGGGTCGCCTCGATCACCGCCGCGTCTTCTTCCGAGGAGAGCCGGTGCTCTAAACGGTCACGCTCGGCATAACTGAGTGCCGGCAGCAGCAGCGCGTCGTAGACCGATGCGGGCGGCCCGGTCTTGATGTGGCTGTCGATCAGTTCGGAGCTTCCTCGATCGCGCTTCCGCTGCCCGCAAGGCGCACGTCGGCAGTCTTCGTTCGGATGTTGGCACGATAGACGGGGAGGTCTTTGACCAGTTGGTCCATCTGCCACGGCAGACCCAAACCGGCGAGGCCGAGCCCTGCGAACACCAGCGTGACGACCAACAGCACGGCAGGGACCCGACCGACCCACCGTTGAAGCCAGTTGACGGGCGGCGTCAGGACGAACGTGAGCAGGATGGCGAGCGCGAACGGCACGAGGACGGCCTGTGCCCAGTACAGAACGGCGACGACGAGCACGCCGCCGGCGAACGTCACCCAGAGCTTCACCGATTTCAACGTGTCGTCCACGTTCGTACTCCGTTCCTCGACCGAGTTGCCGCAGACGTTCCAGTGCGGCTGACATGGTAGCGCGGAAATCGGAGACCTCGAACAAGCCATCTACAACCGCTGTCCAGACGCCCTGCACGGCCTGGTGCACCACAGCGACAGTCGCATCGCCCTACAGCTGATGCAGAACACGATCGTCTGCGCGCCTGACGAGTTGCGCGATGCCCTTCGCCACCTCACGCGGATGCAGCTCGTACGAACGCTCGCTGCGTGGAGACCAGACCTGACGGACTTCCGCCACGTCAGCTCGGCGTACCGCATTGCGCTGAAGTCTCTCGGTCGTCGGTACCTCGAACTCCACGACGAGATCGCCGATCTCGACACCATGATCGGCGCGATCGTCGACGAGCTGGCACCGACACTGGTCGCACGCAACTCGATCGGTCGTGAGTCGGCCGCGCAACTGCTCTTGACCGCGGGCGACAATGCCGACCGACTGCCCTCTGAAGCGAGCTTCGCGGCGCTGTGCGGCGTGAGTCCGGTGCCCGCGTCATCAGGCATGGTCACGCGGCATCGGCTCAATCGTGGCGGGGATCGAGCCGCAAACAGTGCACTCCACATCATTGCCATCGGTCGTCTCCGCACTGACCCCAGGACCAAGGCCTACGTCGCCAAGCGCATCCGCGAAGGCCACTCCAAACTCGAGGCTCTGCGCTGCGTGAAACGCTATATCGCTCGCGAGGTCTACGGGCTGATCCGGGAGCGCGGCCGTGAAATCACGCAGACGCGGATCGTGGCTTGACAAATAGAAGGGCGTCCACGGCACGCAGCTTGGGTTCAAGGGGCCGTCGCAACGCGTTCGCGTTTCGATGAGCGTAAGTGATTTCGAAGTACCTCTGCAGGCGTTTTCCAGCCGAGTGTTTTTCGCGGCCGACTGTTGAGTGCAGCAGCAACCGCCTCGAGCTCGTCACCAGAGTGTCGGGACAGGTCGGTGCCCTTGGGGAAGTACTGGCGCAAGAGACCATTGGTATTCTCGTTGGTGCCCCGCTGCCACGGGCTGTGTGGGTCGCAGAAGTAGATAGGCAATCCTGTCTTGATTCGCAGCTGGACGTGCTGAGCCATCTCGGCGCCTTGGTCCCAGGTTAGCGATCGGCGCAGTTGCTTCGGCAGCGTGACAATCGAGGAGGCGATGGCGTCTCGGACCGCCTCCGCACCGTGGCCGGCGAGAGCGGGACCGTTCGTCACCCGAGGCTGCCCGAAGTCAGTCATGCGTGGCAGATGCCACAGCAGCGTGAACCGGGTGCTGCGTTCGACGAGGGGTCCAATCGCGGAGCTGTCGAGCCCGAGAATCAGATCGCCTTCCCAGTGACCTGGCACGGCGCGGTCGGTTGCTTCAGGTGGCCGCTCCGTGATCATGACCTCGGGGCTGACGAACGCCTTGCCTCGACGCGCGCGAGCTCTCGGCACCCTCAGAGCACGCCCTGTTCGTAAGCACGTCACCAGCTCCCGACGGAGAGCGCCGCGGCCCTGCACATAGAGTGCTTGGTAAATGGCTTCGTGGGAGACCCTCATCGACTCATCATCCGGGAAGTCGAGCTTCAGCCTTTCTGAAATCTGCTCGGGACTCCACGACGTGGCCCAGCGCCGATCTTGGCGGCGACCGTGACGACGCCCGTTCCAATTCACATCGGGGCCGACCGTCTCACCGTTTCCGACGGCAATCGTGCCTGCAAGTCGCTCCTGAACGTACTGCCGCAGCTCCTCGTTGGCGGCCAGCTTCGCTACCTTGGGGCGCTTGGATTTCCGTTCTGCGTGCCACTGTGCCGTCGACGCGCGATATTCGAATCCGCCACTGCGAGTCGCCGCATTCCGTCGCAGTTCGCGCGAAATCGTCGCCGACGAACGCTCGACGCGCCGAGCAATCTCACAGACGCCGACCTTCTGGGCGTGCAGGAGCGCGATCTCTTCGCGTTCAGCAAAGGACAAGTAGCGCCCCGAAAGCGGCGTCAGGTTAGTCGGTGGCATGCCGCCATTTTCGCGGAACCACCTCGTTCCAACCGGTTGCGATACGCCGGCCTCGAGTGCTGCATCCCAGCTCGACACACCGCGCGCGATGGCCTTCCAGACCTCTTGTCGATGTTCACGACGTCCCGCCGTCGGACGACCTGGTGAACGGATCGGGCCGCGCCCCGCGCGATCAGACCGACGATGTTTCGAAGCACCCATTGCCACCTCTCCCTGTGGAGCTGTTGCAACGACCGATTGAATTCACCCAGTGTCTCTCGATGCGCTACACCGACCGACTCGTCGACGCCGGCATCGCGCCGTCAGTCGGCAGCCGCGGGGATTCGTACGACAACGCGCTCGCCGAATCAGTGATCGGGCTCTTCAAGACAGAGGTCATTCGACGAAAAGGGCCCCTGGCGCCATCTCGAGGCCATCGAATTCGCCACGTTGGACTGGGTGGACTGGTTTAACACGCGACGGCTGCTCGAACCGATCGGGTACGTCCCGCCGGCCGAGTACGAAGCGCGCTACTATGAGCAGGCCGCCGTCGCCTGACTCACACACTTCGCTCTCCGGAGGTCCCGGTACGATTCACGAGCCTGGCGTGCCGCGGCATCAACTACTTCTGCCGTTGCGGCAGATCTAATCGTCGCCGCGCACTGGCGTTCGGGTAAGATTCGTCGCTAGCTGGATCTGAACCGGTATCACTGTCGGACGACGGCGTATCTCGCGGAAAGCTCAAGGGGATCCAGGAGGGCAACGGTAACCCTGCTGGACAATACGGTGATCATGTGGGGCATGGGTAACTCCTACCAGCACCAGGACTACGACGTGCCGCACTTCCTCATCGGCGGCAAGAATCCGGGGCTGCTAGCGAACCGTCACCTCGCCTATGAGCACAAGACGATCACCACCGGCAACCTGCTCGTTAGTGTGCTCGAGCTCTATGGCATCAAGAAGGACAAGCAGGGTGAGAGCACCGGTCCATTGCCGAAATTGCTGTAGTTGAGGACGATCATTCACCAACTCTTGGCTGCCTCGCTTGGTGTGGATCCGCCTGCGCGGTCCTAGGGGGCGTCATCTCGCGCCTGACCCGCTGCTATGTCAACGGTGGCCCGGCGCTTGCGTCGGTGAGGTTGTCGTAGCGATTTATGCCTCACCTGCCCACGTCAGAGCCGAAGGACCAGCTCGAGGCCATACTCGAGCGCGCGCTCACCGCATACCACCGCGACGAGCGACATGGTGGTGCGCATTGGATCGACGAGCGGGTGCTCGACACCGAGCTGGTACCCGTCACGCGCGAGGCCTTTCGCGACGCCGACGATCTGCCGTCGGACGAAGACGTCCTCCGGGTCTTCGCCGAGCCGCTCCAGCTGCTTGGCGAGGGCTACCACGTCATCGCCCTCGTCGAGCCCCGGCACCGGTTCGTCGTCAAGTACGCGAAGCACCCCGGGCCCGTCCCGCCGCTGGCGGCGCCGAGGCCGGCCTCTCGGGCGGCGTGGCAGTACGAACACGGTGTACGGGCAGACGGATCTCTGCACCCGGCCATCTGGCAGCACATCCGCGCGTTCGAAGCGTACGGTCCGCTGGCCGTGCCCAGCCGGACCTACATCGCCGACGACACGCTCGTCTCGCTCTCCGATGACGAGCGGCGGGCGCTGGAACGGTTCCGTGCGATCGGCATCGTGCGGTCGCTTGGCACGCCGCGTCTCGTTTCGATCGACTACCCTGACGATTTTCCGCAGGCCAAACGCGCGTCCGAAGGCCTGCGGCTGTCGGTCGTCATCGTGCAGCCGTTCGCGACACCGCTCGCGACCGCGATCGAGCGGGCGCTGCGGGCTGGCGATGCCAGGGCCGCGCGCGATCTTGAGGCGCGCTATCGCGACTTCACGCAGCAGCTGTGGCAGTGCGGCGTCTCGCACCTCGACTTCTCGATGCTGAACATCGGCATCACCGGCTCAGGGCCCAACGAACGCCTGCAGATCTTCGATCCGCACATGGGTGTGATCGACGTCGCAGACGGTGCGCGGGAGGTTCACGATCCGGTGTCTGTCCACCCAGTGTGGGAACGTTCCGTAGACAGCATCCTGCGCTCCTCCCGCGACGGCAGCCGCTGGGCGCTCTGGCGCGTGCAGCAGGAGGTGTCCGCCTCAGAGCACGTGCCGGTCGACTCGGCGGCTGAAGCGGCTGCCCTCGTGCGCGAGTTTCACGACGCGTCGGAGGGTATCGAGGAAGGACGCGGGTCGTTCGGCTTCGAACAATTCGACGAGAAATGGCGGCAGCGGCGAAGCCACGTCATCAATACGGTGATGCACACCCAGCTCTGGGCGCTCGTCAGGCATCCGATAGGCAGGCTGCTGCGATCGGTGATCGACTCCACGACGCGCGACGCGGTGTACGACCGATCGGTCCCCGTGCTCGGCATGCACGACGAGCAGCCGCTACGCCCAGTTCCGGGCGGGCGTGAAGGTCTATGGCAGGCCATCCACTCATCCTGGCGGCAAATGTCTCGGAGAGCGGTTCCCAACTCGCGAAACACTGGGGAAGACTGCGGCTGCCTGCCGAACTCGATGTGCAGGACGACCCCGCCATCCACTATCACCTACGCGACATCTTCACCGGTGAGATGTACGTCCGGTCTGGAGACGAGTTGGCGAGGCGGGGCTTTAAAGTCGGGCTCGCGCCGCATGAATTGCACGTGCTTGAAGTTGAGGACGTCATCGTCGAGGACATGGCGGTTGAGCGCAGCCTGGCAGCGCACCGGGACGTCTCGAAGCTACTCAGCGATTGCACGAAGCGCGTGGGAGTGGTCGGCGATGTGCACGGCGAGCTGGAGGCGCTACAGGAGGTCCTCCGGGCGCTCGGCTTCATCGACGAGTTCACTCACTGGGCCGCCAGGGACGGCACGCTCGTCTTCACCGGAGACATCGGGCACGGGCGGCATCTGCAGGCGGTCTTCGACTTCATTCACGGCCTTGCCGCCCAAGCGCACCGGCTGGGCGGCCGCATCGTGTGGACGCTCGGAAACCACGACCTGTACCTGGACCGCGAGGGCGGACAGGGTGGCGAGAACTCGCTCGGCTATCGCCTGTGGCCCCTGATCCGGGAGTCGGCGATTCGCCCCGACCGCCATCCAGGCCTGAGCGTCCAGGCCGCGTACTTCGAATATGGAAAGGTGTTCGTGCACGGCGGGATCCTGCCGAACATCGTGGAACTTGCCACGCGCGACCGAGGAGCATGCGACGCACAGACCGTCGCCGTCCTGGGTGAACGACGCGCTTCGCCAGACGCTCGTGGAGCGGGAGCGGATCAGCGCGCGCGATCTGCCCCACGAGATCTTTCACGTGGGGACCAGCCACACGCGGGAACAGCGCATGCCCGGTGAGATCGGGTACGAGCCGGCCGGCGTGTTCACGCCCGATCTTCGCGAGGTGGACCACTACCGCTACCACGCAGATCTTCTGCCGCAGGTCATCGGGCACACCGCGAGCTTGCGGGGAGAGATCCGATACTCCCCCGGTTCGTGGCTCGCACGTGAATACATCGCCGTCGACGTGGGCCGACAGCACGGGAGAGGGAACGGCGGGCTCCTCCTGACCGACTTCGGGTGGGTCGCCGTCACACCCGGCGGGCCGGCGCGGTTGGTTGAGGTGTCGCCGCTCTTCGTCGAACTGGCGCGCAAAGCCGCGAGCGAAACGCTCCAGGATGAGCAAAGCGAAGAACACTGGAAGGAGAAGCTCACCGCCTATCTCCAGGTGACAAAGTCGAAACCCCGGACGCTTGTCGATGTCGAGAAGGCCCTGTTTGCGGACCTGTCGCCGGCGCAGGTCGTGTCGATCGAACGGCTCCTGTCCAACATCCGGCGGACGGGCCAGTGCGTCGTGGTGACGGACCTCGACGAGATGTTGACGGCCTTCTCCGGAGACAGCAGCGAGGACGACACGATCCATGTGCTGAAGGACTACCTTACCGCCGGAGGGATTCTGCTGTTCTGCACCGACACGCCGTTCGATTGGCTCTATGTCCGGCTGCTGAGGCCGCTCATCATCGAGCTCGGCTCGAACAGCCGCCTGCTGTCACAGCTCCTGTTGAGTGTTTCAGGCGGCGCGGAGCTCCTCGTGTTCGAAGACGGCGCGTATCAAGTCATCGCGAGCGACACGCACCGCGGCCGGTCCGAAGGCTTTGATCTGCTCGTCGAACTCTCGAGGAACGGTCGCATACGCAGCGTGCCCGCACTGGATCCGGCCGGCATCGTCTACATAGGCGACTCCACAGCAGTCGGCAGCTTCGATCCCACGTTCGCCGGTAAATCGGGCATTGCCATCAATGTCGGCGATGCCATCCCCGAGTCGTCCGACCGACCGCTGCTGAACGTCCATCACAGCTACCGGCGCACGATCGACACGCTCATGGCGGCGACGGCGACCATGCGCGACACCGCCCGGTCCCACGCGGTTCAGCAGCCGTCACCGACCGAGGTCGCGGACGCGATGCTGTGGACGTTCGAGCACCCACAATTCGTGGCGGGATACCGGATTCGCGTGCGTGTCGATGGCAGCGGCTTCGTGCATGCGGGTGTCGCAGGTTCCGACGGCACGTGGAACCGCGTGTACAGAATGCCGCTGCTCCCCCGGCCTGGTGGCGGCTATGAGGCCGTGCTGCCAGCGGGCGTGAATGCATTCACGTTCTTCTGGACCGAAGCGCCGTGGACGCCTGGCCATCCCGGCCACTGGGAGCGGGAACGCGGCCGCAGCGGAGTGTTCATGGCACGCGAGCCGCAGGGTGCTCCTGAAAGGTGAAGAAACCATGGCGCGAGATTCACTTCTCCCGGAAGAGGAGCCGGTTCGTCAGGCTGATGCGAGCGACGAAGGAAAACCAGCCGCCGGGCGCGGTGCTGGCCACCGATAACCGCCAGCTGATTCGCGAATGGGCAGCCAAGCGCGATGCGCAACCGGCCACGGGGGGAGGCCACTCCGTCAGGCCCGGCGACGGTCGACGTGCGGGACGGCGGTGCGGCTACCGTCCAGCACGAGGAATATCGCGGCCGGAATCCACACGATGAACGCGCTGAAGATGGGCACGACGGCGAGCTAAACGGATAGAATCACCAACCCAATCCAGCCGTTCAACAACAACTTCCTTGGTCGAACTTCGTGGCTGCCCGTTGGCTATGGAGTCCCTGTTCTGGACCGCCCGCAAGGATAATCACAGGACACCTCTTCGGTCGGCGTGAGCACCCGCTCTCGGCGCCGAAGCGGCTACGATCGTGACCTACGATCCGCATCTGCGGGACGCTGCGGCGCCCCAGGGCCTGTTTGTCGCTCCTGAAGTCTTGGGTTCGACGAGAAGACACTTTCCCGTTGGCGCTGGCGGAAAGCCCGCGGTGTTTCGTTGTGCCATCGCGCGAATGCCCTGTTGAAGGCGGCCGGCTCGGAGTAACCCAGCAAAGCCGCGACTTCGCCGATCGACAGCTTCGAGCTCGTCAAGTGGCGCTCAGCCACGTCCTTGCGTGCTCGGTCGAGCAATTGCTGGTACGAGATCCCGGCTACGGCAAGACGGCGCTGGAGTGACCGCACTGACATCGCAAGGTCTCGAGCTATCGCCCTGATGCGCGCGTCGCCTCCTCCGATGCGCGACGCCAGCGCTCGGCGCACTTCAAGAGCGATACCGTCCATTGCCGGAAGCCGCGCGATAGCCTCGTCAGCATGCTGCTGGAGCAAACGACCCAAGGTGGGGTCGCGCCGGCGGAGCGGAAGTTGAGACATCTCGCGCGAGAGCGCCCACCCATTCCACGACGCCCCGGCGTGCACGGGACAACCGAGCACCTGTTCCATCTCCGTTATGTCATCCGGAGTGTGGCAGAAGCTCGCGTAGGCGCCGCGAAGCCGGCCTTCAGTTTCCTCTCGAAAGTGCAGCAGGTTGAGTGTCACAGTGAACTCGGCCGAGAGTGACGATTGACAATGCTCGAGTAGGACCCGAATCGGTTCCTCGTCTTCACGGAGGCTGGGAACGGATCGAGCCTCGGCGAGGCGCAGATAGCGCGCCAGGCGTGTGAGGCCCTCTCCCACGTTCTGGGAGGTCGCGATCACGTAGTCAATCAGCGAGAATGCCCCGAGCGGCGTCACCGTCGCCATCCGCATGCCCACATTGGTGATCCGCCGCTGTTCCAGCGCTCGGCGAAACATCGGGTCCCAGACCGCACGCGGTATGCGCGCGTCCGGGTCATCCAGATCAGCTCGACCGATATCGGCCTGGACCAGCAAGGGCTCCATACAGAAGTTCAGCCGTTCGAGCGCATCGAAGAAGACGCGCGTACTGCTCGCAGGGTAGGACGATCGGACCGCGGCCACCTGGTCGGGGGTTTTGGCGCGATTGGTCAAGCGATCGGCGCGTGCGGTCATGGTCGGCGAAGGTCCTCCGCTGCGACGATTGTCCCATGCGGGTTCGGTGTCCTCAACCGCACATGGTCCCAGTTTCACCGCCCGATCCGAGATGGGGCGTACCGCGTCGGCCGATGCCGGCAGTTCCCGGTTCTCACCGCCTGGCGATGATGTCCGAAAACCGCTAGACACTCGGCGCGCCCGGGCGCAACGATCGGTCATGGACCTCGATGTTGACGCGTGTTATCGCGCGTTCCGTACTCGCGACCCGCGCTTCGACGGTCGGTTGTTCGGCGGGGTCAGGACAACGCGGGTCTATTGCCGGCCGATCTGCCCAGCACCGATGCCGAAACGGGAAAACATGACGTTCTACGCGACGGCAGCAGCGGCGCAGGAAGCTGGCTTCCGCCCGTGCCTGCGCTGTCGGCCGGAAACCGCGCCAGAGTTTGCCGCCTGGCGCGGGACGGCGAACACGGTATCGAGGGCGTTGGCGCTGATCGACCGGGGCGCACTCGATGAAGGCGGTATCGATCGGCTCGCCGAACGCCTGGGCGTCGGCGAGCGACAGCTCCGCCGGCTGTTTCGACAGCATCTCGGTGCGTCCCCCGTCTCGGTCGCGCAAACACGACGTGTCCTGTTGGCGAAGCAACTGATTCATGAGACCCGCCTGCCGATGGCCGAAGTGGCGCTGGCGTCAGGATTCGGCAGCATCCGACGCTTCAACGAAATCTTCCAACGGCTCTTTGACCGTCCGCCATGGGCTCTGCGGCGCGCCACCGCCGCCGCATCGTCCAGACAGAATGGCGAAGTCACCATCGTTCTCGGCTATCGGCCCCCCTACGACTGGGCCGCGATGGTCGCGTTCCTCAAGGCTCGCGCCATCCCGGGTGTCGAGGTCGTCTTGAACGATCGATACGCGCGCACGATCGAGATCGCCGGGGTGCACGGCCTCGTCGCGGTGGAGCCCGCCTCCGGGCACGCGCTTCGGGTCGCGATGCGATTCTCACGGTTGTCGGCGCTGCCGACGATCATTGCGCGCGTGCGGCGCGTGTTCGATCTTGCCGCCGACCCGCAAGCGGTCAACGCGCAGCTCGGCGAGGATCCCATCCTCGCCCCTCTGGTGGCGGCGCGACCAGGTCTGCGGGTACCGGGTGCGTGGGACGGGTTCGAGCTCGCCGTTCGGGCCGTGCTCGGTCAGCAAATCACGGTGGCCGCCGGAGTCGGCCTTGTAGGGAAGCTCGTGACGCGCTGCGGCGCGGCGCTGGCAGGCAGCAGCCTGAACACGGAGGGGCTGACCCATGTCTTTCCTCGTCCTGAACAGGTGGCGTCGGCGGACCTGACGGCGCTCGGGATGCCGCGGATGCGCGCGGCGACGTTGGCGTCGCTCGCGGCGGCCGTTGTTGCGGATCCACACGTCCTTGGCGCCGGACGAACCCTGACGGAATGTGTGGCGCAGCTTCGTGCACTCCCCGGCATCGGCGAGTGGACCGCGCAGTACATCGCGATGCGTGAACTGCGCGAGCCAGATGCGTTCCCGGCCGGCGACATCGGCTTGTTGCGGGCGTTGACCGATTCGGAAGGCAAGAGGCTGACATCCGGTGAACTGCTCGCCATGGCCGAGCGCTGGCGGCCGTGGCGCGCCTACGCGGCGCAACACCTTTGGGCATCCGGCACGAGCGGGCGTCGCACGAATTGAACACACGAGCCGCTGGAGCTTGACCATGGCCACAGAGTCCCGTTATGACGTCGTCATTGTTGGCGCTCGGTGTGCCGGTGCAACGCTGGCGACGTTCGTTGCCCGAGCCGGGGCTTCCGTCTTGCTCCTCGATAAGGACCGGCTTCCGAGCGATCAGATCCTGTCGACTCACACGATCCATCCGCCAGGTCTGGACGTTCTCGACGACCTGGGTGTCGGCGACGCAGTCCGCGCGGTGGCGCCGCCGACGCATATTGTGCGCCTGCGAAAAAACGAGGCGTTCGTCGACATCGAGTTTCCCGATGAGAGAGCGGAGTACTGTCCCCGCCGGGCGCGGCTCGACGGTCTCCTGCAGGACGCGGCAGCGTCAGCGGGAGTCGAGGTCCTTGACCGAACGCGGGTGACATCGCTCCTACGCGACGGGGATCGTGTTGTCGGCGTGCGAGTCGCCGGGCCAACAGGTCAGGAGTGCGTGTTTCGCGCAAGCCTCGTTGTGGGAGCCGACGGCCGGCATTCCACGATCGCACGCCAGGTCGATGCCGAGGAGTACCTCGCGTATGATGCCCCGCGCGCGATGTATTGGGGCTATTGGAACGCTCCTGCGTTCTGGCGCACGGATCCCGCGTATCCATTCGGGATGTACGTCGCAAATACTGAGGGTCACATCCGCGTGATCTTTCAGACCGATCACGATCAACTGCTGATCGGCAGCCTGCCGCCGGTGGAGCAGGCCATTAGGTGGCGCACCAATCCTGACGCAGCCCTTATCGCCGATCTGGCCTCGGATTCCACAACGGGCCCGCTGATCGCCGGGACAATGCCGGATGGGACGGTCCGCGGCACGCTGAAGGAACGGTACTTTTTTCGAAGAGGCGCCGGGAGCGGGTGGACGCTGGTGGGTGATGCTGGCCATCACAAGGAGTTCGTCATCGGAGACGGCATCACGGAGGCGCTTCTCCAGGCGCGTAATCTCGCCACGGCCGTTGCCCACGGAACCGACGCGGCGTTGATTCGGTGGTGGCGGGCGCGGGACGTCGAGGCGCTGCCGTACTTCTTTCTCGGGCAGGATGAAGGGGCGCTAGGGCCGCCTCCGGACCTTCAGCAAGTCGTCTTTGCTCGTGCAGCGAAGGTTTCCGCGCTGCGCGCCCGCCTGGCGGCCACGATGGAGCATCGACTCTCGCCCATTGAGACGTTCCCCGTTCGACACGTGCTTTGGTGGGCGCTCGGGGCCACACTCCGGGGATCGCCACGGGTCCTGCTACAGTTCATCGCGAAGGGTAAACGTGGGTCAGCCATCGAACGCGAGCTGCGCCTGCGTCGACGGCTTCTCGCAGAGGCGGAGGCCGCCGAGGCTCGAGCCATACCGACAGACATGAGCCCGGGGAGCGGAGTTCTGCCGCGAGCCGCGGAATTCAAGAAAGCGCGGACTTAGAAGCAAGCCGGCAATGCGCATGCCGTCGCCTCCACGGATCCTGATTGTCGGTGGCGGAATCGCGGGTCTCGCACTCGGCCGAGCCCTGCAAGAGCAGGGTGTCGTTAAGGATTCGCTGCCTTCGTGGAACAAGGTTCGATCAACGAAGTGGGGTGGCGTTTTCAGCCGTTTGGAATCAACGGCTTGAAGATGGTGGACCAGATTTGTCCCAGATGGAACCCACTGACGAGCTGGCTGCAAGAAATCGAGGATTTCAGAGCCGCCGCAAAGCGGTTCACTAAACGGGAATCCGCCTCTCGGAAAATCTTTGAATTTCCTCGCAATCCTTCCGTATCTTTCACTTCTCCGATCGGGTGTTTTGGCTGGCGTTGGCTCTCGAGGCGCTGTTTTGCCGGCTCTCAGGGACAATCGTGGGGGACAGTCCGCCTGGCACACCGCCCTGTTCGCCAGCGACGTGGAAATCCTCTCTCGTAGACCAATAGCACGCAGGCGCGGCGCTTTGCTCCAGTGAGCGCGCCCAATGCCCCGGCCCCGACCGCAACGTGGAGGGCGGGTAGAATCAGCAGGTTCACAGCGAGCGCGGGGAGGGTGACTTCGGAGCGGCCCTTGAGCAACCTCTCGAGGCATTCTGGAGGCACTAAGCGCGATCGGACTGCCTGCATGGGTCGGAGCTGAAGGCGCGTTCTATGACCTACATCGTCGCCACCGTCCTGGGCGGGTTTGTGATTCTGGTCGCGGCGATTGCCGGACTACTGGTCCAGCGACGAGAGCTGCGCGAGAGCCTTGAGCAGTTTCGGCTCACCGCCAATCAGGCACCCGTACTGATTTGGACCGCCCGGCCGGACACGTCACTCGACTATCTGAACGGCTTCTGCGAGCAGTTGACGGGCCGGCCGCTCGAACAGTTGCGAGAGAACGGCTGGCTGGACTTTGTCCATCCCGAGGACGTCCAGAGGTGCCTTAACACGTACATGCCGGCGTTCGAAGCGCGGAAACCGTTCCTCCTGGAGTATCGACTGCGCCACGCCGACGGCGACTACCGATGGTTTCTCGCTGCGGGGGTTCCGAGGTACGGACGGGACGGCAGATTCACCGGCTACGTGGGATGCGACGTCGACATCACCGAACGGAAG